>JAFYVN010000012.1 GCA_017549105.1 Clostridia bacterium | reverse complement strand
GCTTTTTCTTTTATCTGATTTTCGGGACGACACGGAGGTCGTCCCCTACGATATTACATTTATTCCCTAAAAATTAAAACTTCCATTTAAATTAAAACGGCGGGAGCATTGCTCCCGCCTTACGGTAATTTAAAATTTAATTACTTGTTCGATGATTCGGTTGAGGCCGAAAAGGTTTTTGAAGAATGAAACGATTTTCTGCCAGAAGCTTGCGTTGGATTCGATTTCCTGCTTGGAAACATGTTCAACGCCGTTTACATCTGTATATTTTGCTGTTATTGTAACGTCACCCGTTGATGTTGACGTTACGGCACATGTTTTGCCGTCTGCGGACGGCTTGATTGTAACGCCGTTACCCTCAACGCTCCACTCAATTATTGCATCAGCCGGAATAATTGTATAATCCGCATAAAGAATCAATGTGTCGCCGTATTTAATCGTCGATGTTGAAGGATTTTTGATGAATTTTTCTTCAATTGTGCCCGGTATTGTTGTTGAAGGCTTTGTTACAACAGGTTTAGTGGTTAAAGGTTCGGTTACGATAGGTTTTGTTGTTGCGGGTTTAGTTGCTACAGGTTTTGTTATGGGAGCTTCCGTAGGTTTAACTGTTGCAGGCTCGGTTACAACCGGCTTTGTTGTTGCAGGTTTGGTTACTACAGGTTTTGTTGTAGGAGCTTCCGTAGGTTTAACCGTTGCCGATTCGGTTACAACCGGCTTTGTTGTTGCAGGTTTGGTTACTACAGGTTTTGTTGTAGGAGCTTCCGTAGGTTTAACCGTTGCCGGTTCGGTTACAACAGGCTTTGTTGTTGCGGGTTTGGTTACTACAGGTTTCGTTGTAGGAGCTTGTGTAGGTTTAACCGTTGCAGGCTCGGTCACAACAGGTTTTGTTGTAGGAGCTTGTGTAGGTTTAACCGTTGCCGGTTCGGTTACAACAGGCTTTGTTGTTGCGGGTTTAGTTGCTACAGCGGTTGTAGTTGTTGTCGTGGGCACGGTTGTGGTTACATAAGTATCGGGCTGAGAAATTTCAGCAGTTTTTGAAAAGTTTAAAGCAGGGCGTATACCTGAACCTGTATCATCAGTAGTTGATCCACCAGTACTGCCATCGCTTTCTACACTCCATATGAATTGACCAGAGGTTTTTGCCTTACGCAAAATCCATTCGGAGTTCCCGTAGTAACCGTCATTTCCCGAATTCACAGAAAGACCCTGACATTTTGCATAGTCACTGCCCTGAGCCTGACGGGCGGGATCATAGTAGCTGCTCGTTGTGCTGAAGCCGTACTTTTTGTTCACCACATCAGCATTAGTAAGCAGATATATTTTATCTGTTGTTGCATTCGAATCATATTTTGAATCAGATGCTGTATTATCAAGCTTTGTTTTTACGATTGCATTCTTCTGCTCGTCCGAAAACGCTGTATTATAAAAATCATTGTTGAGCCATTTTCTTATACTGCTTTTTTCGTAATTATTTGCATAGTATGTTTTATTATTTACTCCCCAATATTGGTTATACGTAGTCACACCTATCTTTTCTATACCGTAAATTAAATAGTTGTTGTACGCTTGTGAATCAAGTATTGTTTCTGCCATTACCATTCCTGTATTCGGGTTAAGAACACGCCATTCAATCGGTTCATATTTAAACCAGTATACCGTTTTAATATTGTATCCGTTATTATCTTGACTTGAGGACATTCCGGGTTTATTGCTCGTTTGCGTAGGTCTGTAAGAATCAAAAATAACTCCTCTGTACTTGTTTTGACCATATACAACATCTTTATACCGCATATAATTCCCTGCGGTCATCTTACCGTCAGCCCATTCACCTGTGCCGCAGTAATAATTATACGATTTCCATTTTCCGTCTGCTGAATTCAGTGCAGATATCGTGACTTCATTGTAAACCTCACTCTGCGGATACCAACCGAATTCGATAATGTCACCGATTTCGTATGTTGTAATTGTCGCTGCTGATGCCTTGGTAAAATTGTGCATAGCTGCTGTCATACCAAAAATAAAGGTGACAGCCAACAAAAGGGAAAGTGTTTTTCTGAGTGTCTGTTTCATTTGAATACCTCCGATCATTGTATTAACTATATTGTAGTCATATTTATGACTATTGTCAAGAATATAATCATATCATACCATTAAAAGTGGTGATAAAATGATTATATACGATCCTTTCTGGAGGACTCTCAAAGAGCGGGGTGAAAGCACCTACACTCTTATAAACAAACACGGTATCAGCAGCGCAACAATCGACAGAATAAGAAAAGGCAACGGAATAACCACGCAAAAGCTGAACGACCTTTGCATGATTCTCCGTTGCCGTGTTGAAGATATAATAGAATATATTGACGATTAAAAACATCTGCAGTTTTGATGCGGGTGTTTTTTATATAGTAAATTAATAAATATTATAAAAAAACATTATATTATGTCGCTTTTCCTCTTGACTTACGGGAGTTGTTTGCAATATAATTTATCTGTATTGTTTTAATTACACAGGAGGATATAATTATGGGAATGACAATCGGTCAGAAGCTGATAAAGAGCCATCTTGTCAGCGGTGAAATGATACCCGGAACCGAAATCGGTCTTAAGATTGACCAGACTCTCACCCAGGATGCTACAGGTACAATGGCTTATCTTGAATTTGAGGCAATGGGTGTTGAAAGAGTTCGCACAGAGCTTTCGGTTTCATATATTGACCACAACACACTTCAGAACGGTTTTGAAAATGCGGATGACCACAGATTCATTCAGAGCGTTGCAAAGAAAAGAGGTCTTCTTTTCTCAAAACCCGGTAACGGCATCTGCCACCAGCTTCACCTCGAACGCTTCGGTAAACCCGGTAAAACATTAATCGGTTCAGACAGCCACACTCCCACCGGCGGCGGTATCGGTATGCTTGCAATCGGTGCGGGCGGTCTTGACGTTGCTGTTGCAATGGGCGGAGGCACATACTATACAACAATGCCCAAGATGACACTCGTCCGTCTTTCGGGCAAGCTTTCACCCTGGGTAGGTGCAAAGGACATCATCCTTGAAGTTCTCAGAATTATGAGCGTTAAGGGCGGTGTCGGTAAAATCATCGAATACGGTGGCGAAGGTGTAAAGACACTTTCGGTTCCCGAAAGAGCAACTATCACCAATATGGGTGCTGAGCTCGGCGCAACAACATCCGTATTCCCCTCAGACGAAACAACAAAGGCATTCCTTAAGGCACAGGGCAGAGAAGAGGACTGGACAGAGCTTCTCCCCGATGCAGATGCAAAATACGACGAAATCATCGATATCGACCTTTGCAAGCTTGCTCCTATGGCTGCTATGCCTCATATGCCCGACAACGTTAAGACCGTTGAAGAAATCGGCAATATCGAAATCAGCCAGGTCTGCATCGGTTCCTGCACAAACTCATCACTCCTTGACCTTCTCAAGGTTGCGGCTATACTCAAGGGCAAGAAGGTTGCTCCCAACGTAAGCCTTACAATTTCGCCGGGTTCAATGCAGGTTCTTAATATGCTTTCACTCAACGGTGCACTTTCAGATATCCTCTGCGCAGGCGCAAGACTTCTTGAATGTTCATGCGGTCCCTGCATCGGTATGGGTCAGTCACCCCAGTCAAAGGGTGTTTCGCTCCGTACCTTCAACAGAAACTTTGAAGGCCGTTCGGGTACTGCAGACGCAGGTATTTATCTTGTAAGCCCCGAAGTTGCAGCAGCATCGGCAATCACAGGCTATCTTACAGACCCGAGAACACTCGGCGAGATGCCCGAAATCAATATGCCCGAGCGTTTCATTATCAATGATAATATGATTGAAAAGCCTGCTTCGGTTGAAGAGGCTGACAGTGTTGAAATCAAATACGGACCGAACATCAAGCCTTTCCCCACAAGCGTTGAGCTTCCCGAAGATATCGAAGCTCCTGCAATCCTCAAAGTTGGTGACAACATCACAACCGACCACATCATGCCTGCAGGCGCAAAGATTCTCCCCTACCGTTCAAACATCCCCTTCCTTTCAAACTTCTGCTTCAAGCAGTGTGACGAGCACTTCGCAGAGCGTTGCAAGGCAGCAGGTAAGGGATTCATCATCGGCGGCGCAAACTACGGTCAGGGTTCATCAAGAGAACACGCAGCTCTTGTTCCCCTTTACCTCGGTATCAAAGCTGTTATCGCAAAGTCATTCGCAAGAATCCATTGCGCTAACCTCATCAACGCAGGTATCATGCCTTTCACATTCGCAAATCCCGACGACTACGACAAGATTGACACCGATGATATGCTCGCACTCAACGGTATCCGTGAGAATATAAAGAACGGCTCAAAGGTTGTTCTTGAAAACCTTACAAAGGGAGAAAAGTACGAGCTTGCATATGATTATTCAGACAGACAGACCGCTATGATTCTTGACGGCGGACTGCTCAACTACACAAAGAATATCGGCAAATAAGGAGAAATAAAAATGACAGAAGTACAGATTAAAGCTGCTGTTGAAAAGTTTGAAGCTCTTATCAGAGAACAGGACGCAAGAAGCGAAGCGATCAAGCAGCAGGGCGATTTCATCGACTATTCAACTCTCGACAAGCTCACAATCGGCGTTTGCGGCGGCGACGGCATTGGCCCCATCATCACAAACGAAGCTGCAAGAGTTCTCGAATTCCTTCTTAAAGAAGATGTTGAAGCAGGCAAGATTGAGTTCAAAACCATCGACGGCCTCACCATTGAAAACCGTGTTGCAGTCAACAAGGCTATCCCCGACGACGTTCTTGAAGAACTCAAGAAGTGCCCCGTTATCCTCAAGGGTCCCACAACCACTCCCCAGGCAGGCGATCCCTGGCCCAACATCGAAAGCGCAAACGTTGCAATGAGAAAGGCACTCGACCTTTTTGCAAACCTTCGTCCCGTTAAGGTTCCCGAAGAAGGCATTGACTGGACATTCTTCCGTGAGAACACAGAAGGTGCATACGCAGTCGGCTCAAAGGGTATCAACGTTACCGATGACCTTGCAATGGACTTTGTTGTTACAACAACAGAAGGCACACAGAGAATCGCAAGACTTGCTTATGACTACGCAAGAAGAAACAAGAAAGAAAGAGTTTCAATTATTCAGAAGGCTAACGTTATCAAGACAACAGACGGCAAGTTCCTTAACCTCTGTAAAGAGGTTGGTAAGGAATATCCCGAAATCACAACCGATGAATGGTATATCGATATCACAACCGCAAAGCTTATCGATAAGAAGAGAAGAACTGACTTCAAGGTTTTCGTTCTTCCCAACCTTTACGGCGATATCATCACAGACGAAGCAGCTGAATTCCAGGGCGGCGTAGGCACAGCAGGAAGCGCGAACATCGGCAAGAAATATGCAATGTTTGAAGCTATCCACGGCTCTGCTCCCAGAATGATGAGAGAAGGCAGAGGACAGTATGCAGACCCCTGCTCAATGCTCCGTGCAGCAGTTATGCTTCTTTCACACATCGGCAAGCAGGCTGAAGCAGACAAGCTTGAAAGAGCGCTCGACATCTGTATGTACGAAGAAAAGAAGCTCAAGATTACAGGTAGAGCAGACGGCGCAACCTGTGAGGACTTCGGCAACTACGTTATGGAAACCCTCACAACTCTTTAATATAATGTAATATTATTTAAAGCGACCCCCGAGAAGGATAAAACCTTTTCGGGGGTTATGTTGTTATTCAATCGGGGCTAAATGCTTCTTTTCAACTCTTCCTACATACTCATCTGTGACTATCCACATATATTCTCTATCGGAGTCTATGTTTCCCGACGAATAGACCTCGTCTCCGACGGATAAAGTATCAACAACAATCCAATCACCTGAATTATATTTTTGAGATTTCACCTCAACATCTTCCGATATAACTTTCAAGTTGTTTTCTAATCCGTCGGGCAAAACATAGAAATCTTCAACGCTCTTTACATATATATTCCCGTTGGGTTCACAGCCCATTGTCATAATAAATTTGATACAATAAACAGCATAAGTATCTGAAACAACTTCTACAATATATTCTCCATCCGACACCCTTATATCACAGATGCAAGAAGCTTCTGTTTCCCCACCCCAGGTTTCTCTCGCAAAGCAACGAACAATATCACTTTCGGGCAAATAAGCAAACCTGAACGAATAATCATAATTTTCAAAAATAGATTCTTCGCTTGTCTTGATTTCGTCATAAGTATCAAAATCTTCCGCTTTGAAAACTCTTGATTCAGGTCCGTAAATATTTCTCAAAAAAGAGTTTATTTTATCAACGGAAGTGTAAAAGCCTTCACAATTTTCGTGACCGTAAGGACTGGCATTCAATTCTTCATTCGCTCTTTTAACTTCATCAGTATCGTAATCATAGCTATCAAGCCTCCAACAGCCCATACTCTGATATATATCATTCAAAACAACATTAGGAGTTCCATTCCAATTATCATAATCATCACATCCGAAAGTCAAACCAAACCACATAGGGTTAATTTCATATATTTCTTTCAAGACTTCCGGTGAAAAATTTTTCTCATATTCTGTCTTTTTGAATTCAAGCTTATATTCGCCCTTATTAACAACAAATATTCCGTCTTTCATATAACTCTTTAAGTTTTCTAACGGAATTTCAATATCGGTTTCCTGTTTCGTCATTGTTTCTGTTGATTTCGCTGTGATCATGGACGTTTCAATTATTGTCTCCGTTTCCTTTTCAGTCTGAATCTGAGTTACGGATGCCGATGTTGTCGTTTCTATTTCGTCTTCTTTACCGCATCCCGCAACCGCAGAAAGCAACAATGCAGCAACAACCGTAACAGCAATAAATCTTCTCATATTTACACCTCCGTTATTATTCTATGGGGACCAAATATTTTCTTTCTACCCTGCCCTCGTATTTTTCAGTGCTGACCCAGACATAATCTTCGTAAAGCCAGTATATAGTACCCGAATAAATCTCTTCACCTTTTGACAAAGTGTCAACAGTTTCCCATTCCGATGAATAATATTTCTGTGCTTCAACAGCAACATCATCTTGAACAACTCGGTAATTTGGCGTAACATTTTCGGGAATTATATATGATTTCTCAACACTCTTCATATACATATTATTATTTTTATCAAAAGCTATCGTGAAAATGTTTTTAAACAGTCGTCCGTAAGTATAGCTGTTAAACATTTTCAAAGCATCGGTCTGATGACCTTCAAATGTACTCCCATTTTCATAGAAATCTTCCGAACCCACAACGGTCTCTACAACATGGTAATTACCAACAGTTTGCACATTACAAATAAAAACAGAAACACTTACAAAACTTGTGACTTCTCTAACCCAATATACTACACAATCGCTTTCGGGAAGATAAGCAAATCTGTAAAACAAATCATAATTTTCAAAAACAGATGTATCGCTTGTTTTTATCTCATTATATGTATCGAAATCCTCAGCTTTGAATTCTCTCGAACCCGGTCCGAACCGTTCTTTTATGCCCTCATTAATTCTGTCAACAGTTGTAAATCCGTATTCATGTTCTTTGTCATAAGGGTTTTTATCCATCTCCGCAACAGCTTTTTTCCATTCCGGTGAATTATACTCAAATGAATCAAAATATATGTTTCCGTCAAATTTCAAATCATTGAGAACACTGTTTGTTTCGCCGTTCCAATTATCATAATCCGCGTACCCAAAACCCATCTCCAAAAACGGCATTAAACCCATAAGAAAGTCTTCCGAATAATTATCTTCAAAAGCTTTCTTTTCAATTGTATATTTGTATTTACCATCATCGATCTTTATTTTACCACATTTAATATACTCAATAGGTTTTTCGGTTGTTTCCTCTTCTGTTTTTGGCGGTTCCGTTTTTTCTTTAGTTGTTGTCTCCGTTACACTCTCTGTTTCTTTTTCAGTCTGCAACTGAGTCGTAAATGTAGATGATTCAAATTCGGCATCTTTTCCGCATCCCGAAAACGCAGAAAGCAATAGTGCGTTAACAAGCATAACAGCAATAAATCTTCTCATCTTTATACCTCCGCTTTGATTTATAAATTCCATATCCTAATTATATTGTAGAATAACAGCGGATTCATTTCAAGTTACAAATAATCACCAAACAATTACAGATTATTACAAAACATTGCAATTTATTACAAATAATCTCAAAAAACGGCGGGAGCATTGCCCCCGCCAATCGAATTTTAATCATATATCGGTGTCACAACCGGTTTGCCGTCACGGTCGAGAAGCGGTGTCAGACCGCCTGCGTAACCGTTTTGACGAAACAGATAATTCACGCCTGTTTCTCTGTCAACCAGAATCTCAAAAGTCTCAAGTGCGCCTTGAGAATAAACCTTTTCAAATCTTTTCTCTTTAGCCATATAATCACCTTTTATTTTTTCTTTGCAAGTGCCTTTGCTACGCCCGCAGCAACAGTTACAGCCGTTGCCGCACCTGCAAGGACAGTATATTTTTTCTTTTCAAGCTCATCAGCATCCCAGAAATAACGTGCCTTTGCCGCTAATCCTCTGCCGCAAAGTTCATCGTAATTGAAGAAATAGGTCATATATTCTCCGGGTGCTCTTTCGTCGAACTCAAAAATTCTTACACCTCTTGTTTTATCACCGTAGCAACGGAAGGACGCACACGATGACTGAATAAACTCAATTCCCTTGTATTTGCCTTCAAAGCAGTTACGGTGGTCGTGACCCGAAACGATACCCTTGACATCTCCGCATTCAAGTGCGGCATCAAAAATTCCGCCGTCATCCTCAATAATACACGGAAGCTCACCCATCGAGCCTCTTGCAATATCGGGTCTGAGTCTGTACCAGCCTTTGTGAGTTTTTACCGCTCCGATATCATTCTGACCGCACTGCTCAATGAGGTTGTTAATCTGAGGCAGAGGAATGTGAGCAAACATAAGCGAAGGTACGGGAACACCACCGTTCTTTTCTTTAAGTTCGGCAGAGGTTTTTTTATACCACTCAACGGTTTCGGGTTTAATTGCCTGATAGCACTTATCCTCTTTTTTATCGTACCACGCACTGTCGAGCATCCAGAAGTTGAAAAGCATCTTTTTTCCGTCAGACGACATAACAGGAATATTATATGTATCGCAGTCAATCCTGCCGTTTCTTGTATTCATAGGAAGGCACATCGGACTCTGACGGTAGATATCCGCCTGCTCATCCTTGGTAACGAGATTCATATCGTCGTGGTTGCCGTAAATCATTGCAAACGGAATTTTTCTTTCGTCAAGCGGCTTTGTGATATGCTTTATAGAATCCTTCATAATCTGAAGAGTTGCCGCTTTGCCGCTTGCAATCTGTCTTGATCCGAAGCGCGCATCAAGAAGATGATTGCCGAGAATATTATCGCCTGTAAAAATCACAAGGTCAGGTCTCAATTTATCGTATGCCATATTGAGCATATTGACCATCGCTTTGCGGACATACTTCATATCCTGAGGGTCGCTGACCTGCATAACAACAAGTTTGCCGTCGGGTCTGAATCTGATTTCGTTAGTGTTTAACATAGCTTTACCTCTGTAGGTTTTTATTGGTTTACCAGACGTTCTTTTCTTTCTTCAAGAAATTTTGACTTGGCAGGTACAACATAAACCATACCCTTTTCAATAATTTCAAAAGAAGTATCGGTTACAAACTTTGTTTCGCCGTCAACATTGACAGCCGCAGGCACATCGCTGTGAATAACAAGCTTCTTGCCTCTCTTGAATCTGGTTATATCCCAGTCAAGATGCTCGCCTCTTTTATACTTGTTGAGAAGAGTTGCGAGTTTTGCTCTGCTTACGCTTGCTTCAACAACAACAAAATCGAGAAGCTGGTCATCGGGCTGAGCAAGAGGAGCTGCCATAAATCCGCCGCCATACCATCTTGAATTTCCGCAGAAACAGAAAAGACACTCCTTGGTGTATTCCTCATCATCATCGATTTTTATAGTAAACTTATTCTTGAATTTACGCATAAGAGCATAAAGACAGCCTATGTAGTAAGCGCCTTCACCTGTAACAAGAGGGAATTTTTTGATTTTCCCCTGCATTGCACACACCTCAGCATCCATACCCATCGAACACTGATTGATTGCAATTTCATCGTCACACTTGATAAGGTCAAGTTCAACGGGAACACCGTTCACAACGTCGTCTAGATTCATAAAATCTTCTTTTGCTCCAAAAAGACGGATGAAGTCATTACCAGAACCGAGAGGAATAACCGCAACCTGAACATTCTTGAAACCGTATGCACCGTTGACTACTTCGTAAAGAGTGCCGTCACCGCCGCAAGCGTAGAAACGAAGTTCTTCGCCCGATGCCGATCTTTCTTTAACATAATTAAGTCCGTCATTCTTTTCTTTTGTGATGTAAAGTTCATATTCAAGTGAGTACTTTTTACACACCTCTTCGATTTTAGGCTTGATAAAATCAAGAGCCTTTCCCTGACCGGCTGCAGGATTGATAACAAAAATATGTTTCATTTTATTTTTTCCTCTCTGCCTTATTATTTAAAATACATAAACAACTGACATTTAATCATACCGTTGTAAAGCTTTCTTCTCTTATCGGCTTTTCTTCCGAAAGCCTTTTCAAACTCCTCATCGGGGCTGATAATACTGTATGACCAGCCTTTTTTCTGAACAAAAACATTGCCGAGCGTTTTGTAAATTTTTTCGCATTCGGAAATATCAAGTAATCTTTCTCCGTAAGGCGGATTACAAATAAGCGTTCCCCTATCGGTTGCAGGCACAAAAGACGCAACGTCTCCGACTTTGAAGCTGATTCTTGAGTACACTCCGGCTCTCTGTGCATTGACCTTTGCAATTTCGATAGCCTTCGCATCTATATCCGAACCAAACGCTTCAAAATCATTGGGTTCTCTCTCGAGGCTTCTCGCTCTTTCTCTTTCTTCTTCCCAGATTTTTCGGTCAATGAAACCGAATCTCTCGGCCGAAAATCTGCGGTTTATGCCCGGTGCGATATTCGCCGCCATCATTGCACCTTCAATAAGAATTGTTCCCGAACCGCACATCGGGTCATAGAATTTATGGTAAGGTCTGAGGTGTGACAGACTGCAGAGCGCAGCTGCAAGAGTTTCTTTAATCGGTGCATCATTCGCATCGAGTCTGTAGCCTCTTTTGTGAAGTCCGTAACCCGATGTATCAATAAGAAGCGAAACCTTGTTTTTCATAATCGAAAACTGAATCTGATGAATCGGACCGGTTTCTTCAAACCATTCGATTTTATATTTTGCCTTCAGTCTTTCAACAACCGCCTTTTTTATAATTGCCTGACAGTCACGGGTGCTGAAAAGGTCTGAATTTATGGAATAGCCTTTAACGGGAAACGCATCGAGCGAACCTATCCACTTTTCCCATTCAAGTGATTTTGTTCCCTGAAAAAGTTCTTCAAAGCTTCTTGCTTCAAACGAACCTACAAGAATCTGAACTCTCTCTGAAAAACGGGAGCAGATATTGACTCTTGCAAGAATATTTTCGTCACCGCTGAAAAGAACTCTTCCGTTTTCGGCAACAACATCCCGTGCGCCCATATCCTTTAATTCACCTGCAATCAAAGACTCCATACCAAGCAGGCAGGGTATCACAAAATTAATGTTCATTGAATTTCTCCCGTTTAATATTTATTATTATAAAACAAGCGGGAACCGTAGCTCGATTCCCGCCGATATTCAGAGTGCTGCTAAATTCGGACAAATAAATTATTATTCAATCTCAGGTGTGATGAGACCGTAGCCTCCGTCATTTCTCTTGTATACAACGCAAACTTCACCAATGCTTTCTTCAATAAAAACATAGAAGTTGTGGTCAACAAGATTCATCTGGAGAATCGCTTCTTCAACGCTCTGGGGTTTAAGATTAACCGACTTTCTTCTCACAAGGTCATATTCAACCTCTTCGATTACGGCATCTGATTCGTCCTCAAAAACATCAAAGCTTCCCGCACGCATTTTCTTTTCAATACGGGTCTTGTTTTTTCTTATCTGTCTGATAAGGGTGTCAACACACTTGTCGAGAGCTTCATTCATATTCTCTGCTCTCTCCTGAGCTCTGAAAATCATTCCGTTATTATTTACGGTGATTTCAACCGATTGTGATGACTTTTCAACAGTTACCGTAATTTTCGCCTCCACCTCGGAGCCGAAAAAGCGCTCAATTTTGGCGAGCTTCTTTTCTGCGTGTTCCCTGAAGGATTCTCTGGGTGAGCACTTACGTCCTGTGATTGTGATTTTCATACAGTCATCCCCTTTATTTAGCTATTGAAGTATTCTTTACTTCGTCTTAAGTATAGCATATATAAACAAAAAAATAAAGGGTTTTTTGAATTTTTTATAAAAAATTACATAAAGATTAACAAATTATATAATTATTTCCGCATGACGGGTCACATGACAGCCTACATTAACCGCAACCGGCAGACCTGCAATATGGGTGGGTCTTGCTTCAATTGCAACATTAAGCGCAGTTGTTTTACCGCCAAAGCCCTGCGGACCGATGTCGAGCAAATTCACTTTTTCAAGAATTTCCGCTTCCATTGAAGAATAATATTCATCGGGATTCTTTTGGTTTACGCTTCTGCAAAGTGCTGTTTTTGCAAGCAAGGCGCACTGCTCAAAAGTACCGCCGATACCAACACCGAGCACCATAGGCGGACAAGGATTACTGCCGGCTTTTCTGACAGAATCAACAACATAGTTTATAATGTCTTCTCTCGTTGCAGACGGTGTAAACATTCTGAGCGTACTCATATTTTCGCTGCCGAAGCCTTTGGGAGCAACAGTTATCTTCACCTTATCACCGTCAACTATCCTCGTATGAATAACAGCGGGAGTATTGTCACCGGTATTGACACGTCTGAGAGGATCTTCAACAACCGAGCATCTGAGATAGCCTTCTGTATATCCTCTTGAAACGCCTTTGTTGACTGCCTGCTCAAAACTGCCGCCCGTCAGGTGAACATCCTGACCTATTTCTGCAAAAACAACAGCCATACCGGTATCCTGGCAAACAGGAATATCAAGTTCCCTTGCAGCTTCTATATTATCCTGCAAGGATTTCATTATGCTTTTGGGCAATTCTCCGCACTCACATTCTGCACAGCAGCCGAGTCTTTCTTCAAGATCCTTCGGCAAATGCTTGTTTGCATCTATGCAAAGGTCACGAACCGCCTGCTCAATAATGCTTACATCTATCTCTCGCATAAGACTTCTCCATTAAGAAAAAACGGAGGCACTGCCCCCGTTTGAGTCAAATTATTTTGCACCTCTGCGGGAATAACCGCCACTGCCTCTTTTTGAATCGCTGGCTCTTTTGAGGTCGGTCATCTTTTCGTCGCTGACCTGCTTGAATCTTGCCATCATATCTTCAAAAGATTGCTTCTCACCTTCGGCGGGAGCGCTGCTTTTCTGACCATTCCAAACATTGGGTCGTCTTTCGCCTCTGGGCTTCTGGGGACGCTGAGGGCGCTGCTGTTCTTTGGGCTGTTCCTCAAGCCTTTTGATTGAAAGGCTGATTTTACCTTCGGGAGATACCGAGATAACCTTTGTTTTTACTTCCTGACCGACGGTAAGATGCTCTTTGATGTCCTTAACATAGTTTGATGCTACTTCAGAAATATGTACCATTCCGGTCTTTCCGCCTTCAAGCTCCACAAAAGCACCAAAATCGGTTAAACCGGTTACTTTGCCGCTGAGTATTGTTCCTTCTTCAATCTGCATAAAACAAAATGATCCTTCCGTTATTTAAAATAATCTATAAAATTAAACTGAGCTAATCAGCTTATGATGCAGAGGAATCGTAATAAACTCTTTCATCGGGTTTGGCGTAACCGTACTGCTCTCGGGCAACTTTTTCGATATAATCGGATTCGTTGCCGTTTTCGATTATCATTTCAAGTTCGGCATTTTCGTCAAGCTGCTGCTGATAAGATGCCTTTAAATTGTCAAGCGCACTTTCTTCTGCGTTGACCTTGGTCTGAAGGCTGATTAAAGTTGCAACAAAATAACATACGAGAGCGCAAAAAAGCACACCGAGTATGATACTGTGTTTTCTGTTTTTGATTTTTATTGCAGCCATCAGTCATTTTCCTTCTTTGAAATATTTCTTTTTTCGGTACAACCTATTAGATTATACACCATACCTTTATACTTTTGCAAGTTAAATTTTACTTTTTTATCGGAATTTCTTATATTTTTTTTGCGAAAAACTGCATTTTTTCTCATTTTTCCGTAAATTTCTTTGCCGAAGCGTCTGAAAGGTTTGAACAAGAAACAAAACACACGTTTCAACCCTTTGATTATTGCATTGAAAACCCGAACTGTAATCGCCCCGAAAGAAAAATAGCAAACTGTCCAGCCGAGAATTATTCCGAACGCAACATAAAGACGTATCCTGCCGTTATCCGTCACCATAATAAAACAAAATATCAGGAATGTACAGACAGCAAAATACAGAAAATCCATAAAAAACACAAAGCCGCCCGAGTTTGAAATTATCAAGCGAAGTGCTCTGAAAACACCGTAAATGATTCCGAGCAGAAATCCGAATCCAAGCGCATAAAGAAATATTTCTGTCTGATCAGCAAGACCTTGAATATATTCCATTTATCGGAACACCTTGCTGAAAAATCCGCCGTTTTTCGGCGTTTCATCGGAATAAATAAGCGCTGAAATATTCCCTTCTACTGTTAACTCCCCTACTTCAACACTCAGACGGTTGATATGAAGATTTGTCCCTCTTACGGTAAGCTCGCCCAAATCGGTAAATACAACAACCGTTTCTTCGTCAAAACTGTCAACATCGGAAACACCCGACACTGTCAGCATCCGCCTGTCCTCAAGCACGAGATTATGAGGCACAGAGTTCATTTTTTTCTCATCCTGCATACAAAAAAACCTCCCTTTCTGCATTTCATTCAATGATATGCTTCGGGAGGTTTGTTTATTACTCATTATAGCTGCCTGAACATCAGCGCAGCACTTTCTTTGGTTGCGTGTTCGGATACATTAAGCACCTCAAAACGGCTTGTATTTGAACCGAAAGTAATTTCAATTATATCTCCGACCTTGACATCATATGATGCTCTTGCAACCTTACCGTTGACGGTTACGTGCTTTGCGTCGCATGCATCGTTTGCAACAGTTCTTCTTTTGATAATGCGGGAAACCTTCAAATATTTATCGAGTCTCATTCAATTTCCCTCCTTTTAACAAAAATGGATAAGCGTGCAGTAAAAAAGGCTGCCGATAGGCAGCCCTTTTATTGTAACCTGAATTATTCAGCAACCTTAGCCTTGAGAGCTGCACCAGCCTTGAAAGCGGGAACCTTTGTTGCTGCAACCTTGATTGTTTCGCCTGTTCTGGGGTTACGAGCTTCCTTTTCTGCGCGCTCACGAACCTCAAATGTACCGAAACCGATAAGCTGAACCTTCTCGCCTGCTGCAAGAGCGTCTGAGATAGCTGCTACAACTGCGTTGAGTGCCTTTTCAGCACACTTCTTTTCGATTCCTTCATTCTTAGCAATAGCATTTACGAGTTCTGTCTTATTCATTTTTCTTACTCCAATCTTTTTTTCTTTTTCTATTTTATGAAACACCTCTTAAGCGTTCATATTCAAATTAATTTTCTGAAGCCTTCGCTTCATCCCAGAGCTTGTCGAGTTCTTCAAGAGATGAAGATTTCATATCGATATTTCTTTCCTGTGCAAGAGATTCAACCTTTGTAAATCTCGCAAGAAATTTATCGCTTGCCGCTGTAAGCGCCTCTTCGGCATCAGTCTTTATGAATCTTGAAACATTGACTGCCGAGAAAAGCACATCGCCGAGTTCTTCTGTCATATTCTCACAATCATTGTTGCCGATTGCCTGCCTGAGCTCTGCAATCTCTTCTTCAAGCTTATCAAGTGCACCCGAAACATCGCTCCAATCAAAGCCGACATCCGCTGCCTTTTTCTGAAGCTTGGTTGCTCTCATAAGTGCCGGAAGCTCCCTAGGAACGCTGTTCATCGACTGAGTGGTTGTTTTCTGACCCTTGGATTTTCTTTTGATGGCATCCCAATTGGTCAGAACATCGTCAACACCGGAAATGCTGACCTCACCGAAAACGTGAGGATGGCGTTCGATGAGCTTTTTGCAGATACCGTCGGTGATATCGTTGAACTCAAACGAACCTTCTTCCTTTTCCATCTGAGCATGAAAAACAACCTGCATAAGCAAATCGCCGAGTTCTTCACACATAAGTTCCTTATCGTTTTTATTGATTGCTTCAATAACCTCATAGGTTTCTTCGATAAGGTTTTTCTTTATACTTTCGTGAGTCTGTTCCGCATCCCACGGACATCCGCCGGGTTCTCTGAGGATTCTCATTATTTCAATCAAATCCAACATATCATAACTGTTTTTTTGCTTAAAGTCAACCATTTTTTATTCTCCAAATGAAAGCAAAGTCTATTTTAACCTAAAAGTCCGTATTTTTCAAGGGTTTTTGCAATTTTTTCTCCTTTTGGCAAAACAACTACATCTTCACGGGCAATTCCTTTGATAAGAAGAAGAGAAACTGCATAAACAACAACCGCAAGACCGACTGAAATAACCGCAGAAACAGTTCCCATATTGAGAATGCTTTCAGACGGAACTGAGGGGAAGAGCGTAGTCAGAAGTCCGTTTGCCGCAAAAGCGGTTACACCGCAGAGAACAGCGCAGATCAAAGGCTTTACAAAAACGGATTTCCAGTTAACCTTCACCTGAGAAATCTTTATGAGCGATGTAAGGTTACACGCAACAACAACCACATAGAAAAGTATCGTGCCGACAACCGCACCGTAGACATTTATTTTTGGATTGCCTACAAGCACAAAGTTGCAGATAATCTTGACTATCGCACCCGCAACCGTACTTTTAACAGGGATATCCGTTCTGCCGATTGCCTGAAGCATATTCATCGTGGGAGTTGAAATAGCCATAATCGGGGTTGCAAGTCCGTATGCGGCAAGAATGGGAACAACGCTCGGAATAGCATCGGAACTGAGACCTCTTGCATAAATAATATTAAGAAGAGGTTCCGAAAGCACAGCCATACCGATACCGGCAGGAAGTGCAACGAGCATACTGATTCTTACAACGGTTTCGACCGTTGATTTTGTTGATGATTTATCCTTGACTGCCCAGGCGGCTGCAAGTGCGGGAAGTGCGCTTACACCGAGCTGAATAGTTATGGTCGGCACAAGATTCTTGAAGTCGAGAGCAGTACCGTAAACACCCCAAAGATAGCTTTTCACTTCTTTGATATCGTTAAGGTTAAGTCTGGAAAGCCTTACAGCCTCATTAAATGCCTCGGAATGCATCTGCATAACCGCATTGAAATCCGCATTAAGAGCAGTAATAAGTCTTGACTGAATAGTCATTGTATCAACAAGATTTGTTATGTTGAGAACAAGCGAGCTGATAACCATGGGGATTGCAATTTTTATCATTTCCTTAGCGATTTCATCGGAAGGACGTGCCTTGGGCGAATTCACAAGCTGAACACGGGTAAATCCGTCACCCTTGATTTTGTGGCAAATCATAAGGAATGCATTGCTTGCAATTGAACCGACTGTTACACCCATAACTGCACCTGCAGCTGCCCAGGGAATAATCACACTGTTTGCTTCGGTATCGCTTGTAACGGGATTGCCGAAAACAACTGCAGAAACATTGCCCGAAGCGAGCATACCGGATTCGTACTGACCCATACCGATTGAAATAATAATCTTTGCAAGGGCAAGACCGACAAGCAGCTTGCCGAGAGCTTCAATAACCTGCGATATTGCGGTAGGGGTCATATTGCGCAGACCCTCGTAATATCCTCTGTAAGCCGACATAAAGCAACAGAAGAATATTGACGGCGCAACACACAAAACTGCGGGAAGGCTCTTGCTGCCCGCAACAAGAGCGGTATAAGGATAAGCTGCAATAAGAAGAACGAGAGTTCCGACAACACCGACAATTGTAAATATTCTCTGCGAAACTCTGAAGACCATTCTGGCTTCTCTGTGTTTATTAAGCGCAACATTCTCCGCAACCATTCTTGAAACGGCAACCGGCAAACCCGCCATAGAAATTGCAAAAATGGGGGTATAAACTTCATAAGCCGCACTGAAATATCCTCTGCCGGTTGCACCGAGCATATCCGTCAGCGGAATTTTGAACAATGCGCCTATGAGCTTTACAAGCACAACCGCCAACATAAGCATCATTGCGCCGTTTAAGACTGACTGTTTCTTTTCAGAAGCCAAAAGGCTCACACTCCTTTTTGATTCGGAATTTTATTAACCCGTGAATTCTCTCAAAAGAGAATCGTCGGGAAGAACCGAATAATCAATATTTTCAAACAAACTCAGCTTATCAATAAGCGAATCTGCTTTTTCTTTGAATTCACCTTCGCCGACATCGCGAAGCAAACCTACTGCCTTTTCGGAAAAAACACACGGTTCGCACGGATGAAACGAATTGATTTTGATATCTGCGAGATTTTCAAACGGGAAAAGATATTTATCCTCCCCTCTCATAACACTGCCCCATATTTCAAGCGTACGTTCAACGGGCATCGAGCGAAAAAGATAGTCACGCACGGTTCTTCTTATAAGCCTTAAATCACGTTTTGAAAGAAGAACATCTCCGTTAGCGTCATAAACTCTTGACGAAACGCTGATATAGATTTTATACAGTTTTGAACTGTCAAGCGTTTCTGTTATGGCGGGATTGAGTGCATGAAGACCTTCAACTATTATAACATCATTCTCACGGAGTTCAACTGTTTTTGCATTGTTGATTCTTTCACCCGTATTGAAATCAAACACGGGCAAATCCGCTTTACCGCTGACTGCAAGACTTTGAAGCGACGAATGAAGCAAACCGAGGTCAAGCGCTTCAACGCATTCAAAATCGGGTTTTCCGTTTTCATCAAGCGGATACTGAACACTTCTCGGCAAATAGAAATCATCAAGCGAAACGGTATAGGCTTTTCCTCCGAGTTTGTTTATTTCTTCGGAGAAAAGCTTTGCCGTTGTTGTTTTACCCGATGAACTCGGACCCGCAAGCATCACAATTTTACGGTTATGATTGCTGAAAATCCCTTGTGCAACCTCTGCGATTCTGTTTTTGTATGCTTCCGTGCAATCGGAAACAAACAATCCAGGGTTACACGCAAGACTGTTGATTTCGCTGTAAGTATACTTTTTATTCATTTGTCATCACCCTATAAAATTTAGTATGACAAATAAAAGCTCTTTATTCCGTTTTTGCGTTCAATGATTTTATCAAAACCGGAAATATATTCATAAGGGTATTTATAATTAAAAATACGTTCGACGTTGGTCGTGCCCGGCTCGCAAAGTTTGGTAACCGCACCCGCGCCTACCGCAAGAACGGTATGGCACTCTTCCATCATAAAAACATTATAGAGGCAATCCTTGCCCTCTTTGCACCAGCCGACGTTCTCGAGGTTGCCTACACACTTGCTCTGACGGTACATATAATACGGAGCATACCTGCTTTTGCCGAGCCTTTCGGATGCATATTCAAGCATCTTTTTAGCTGTGTTGCCTCCCGAAACCTCCGCACCGGATGCACCGAGATTTGATGAGCGTTTGAGCGCAAGAGTATGTACTGTTATATTTTCGGGAGAAAGTGAAATTGCCGTATCAACGCTTGAACGGAAATCCTCGAAACTTTCACCCGGAAGTCCTGCAATCAAGTCCATATTGACGCTGTCGAATCCGTAAGCCTTTGCAAGCTGATACGCTTTTACCGACTGTTCAACAGAATGCTTTCTGCCTATTTCATCAAGCGTTGACTGATTGAAGGTCTGGGGATTTATGCTGATTCTGCCGACGTTGTGGAGTTTCAGAATCCTCAGCTTTTCGGGAGTTACCGTATCGGGTCTGCCGACCTCGACTGTGTATTCCCTGAGTGCGGATAAATCAAAGCTTTTTTCGATTGCACCGAGAAGTCTGTCCATCTGCGGAGCTTCAAGCACTCCGGGTGTTCCTCCGCCGAAATATATGCTTTCGAGTCTTAAATCAAGTTCTGTTGCAATCTTACCCGTAATTTCAATTTCTTCCGCAAGCTTATCAAGATATTCGGGAAGAATTCTTTTTGCGTTTGCATTATCAATCGAATGCGAAACAAAAGAACAGTAACTGCATCTTGAAGGGCAGAAAGGAATTGAAACATAAAGGCTGAATGAATTATCCTTTGAAAGACCGATTATTTTTTCTTCCGCTTTTGCAACGGTATACGCAAGAGCGGTTTTTTCTTCGCTGACAAGCAAATCCTCTTTGAAATATCGCAGCGCTTCTTCTTCTCCGGTTTCGTCGATAAGACGGAGCATCAGCTTTGAGGGGCGTACGCCTGTCTGAACTCCCCAGGGAGGAGTGTAGCCGGTTATCCCCGAAAGAGCCTCAAAGATAAGCTGACACATCCGAAGCTCACTTTTGTCGCGGATTTCGGATTTATCGGCAAAAACTTCCGCAGTCAAAAACTTTTTATCATCACCGATAACCGCCTCTACTTCAATACAGCTGCCTTCTTCGGTTTCGGAATAACGGGTTATGATGGCTTTTTCATCCTCGCCATCATCACCGTAAACTATATTAATTTTTTCGTTAGGGAAATATACCCTGCACAGACTTTCACATTCATAGTGGAAATCGTGACCGAAAATTCTTAATATCACTTATTTTACCATCCTTCTGATATACCAATTGCGTGTTCTTTCTCTTTCAAGAGTTGTTTCTCTGTTGTGGCCGGGCAAAACTCTGTAGTTACCGTCAAGAGCAATGAGTCTTTTGAGTGACTGAATCATAAGCTCATCGCTTCCGTCGGCAAAATCGGTTCTTCCCGCAGTCATACAAAAAAGCGTGTCGCCGCTGATGATAACCTTATCATCCTCAAGAATATAACAAACACCGCCCATAGTGTGACCGGGAGTATGCATAACCCTGATTTCACTCTCACCGAGAGAAATAATATCTCCCTCATCAACAAGGATATCGGCTTCAACGGGTTTCTGCGGCTCGGGCATATTGCCCTTTGCGAGACTTTTGCTTTCATCAAGAAGATGACCCGCATCATTCTTGTGAATAACAACCTTTGCACCGGTTGCTTCCTTAAGTCCGTGAACACCGAAAATATGGTCAAAATGACCGTGAGTAAGCAAAATATATTTCAGATCTGCGCCGTTTTCGGCAAGCGTATTTTTAAATTCATCCGTATACCACGCAGGGTCAACCACTGCCGCATCGCCGCTTGCTTCGTCAACAAGCAGATAACAGTTGGCAAACATTTCGTGACCGAGATAGAGCTGAGTTATTTTCATTGAATCACCTTTTATCCCATATATCGGTATCCATAACAATCGTTACGGGACCGTCGTTTTCGATTTCAACTTTCATTTCTGCGCCAAAAACACCGGTTTCAACTTTGGCAATGCCGTTTTCGATGAGCTTTGCACAAAAGTATTCATAAAGTCTGTTGGCTTCTGCGGGAGGTGCGGAATCCGTAAACGAAGGGCGGTTGCCTTTTCTGATATCCGCACATAATGTGAACTGCGAAACGACGAGTATTTCCCCGCCGATATCGGTAATGCTTTTGTTCATCTTGCCCGCTTCATCCTCAAAAACGCGGAGCTTTGCAACCTTTGAGGCAAGAAGCTCTGCCTGACTTTCGGAATCACCGTCCATAACGCCGAGAAGGATATTATATCCCTTCCCGACACAGCCTTTTATTTCACCGTCAACGCTGACGGAGGATTTATTTACTCTCTGGATAACTGCTTTCATTTTATCACCTTATATACCGCTTCTTTCGATACTGAGCACGCCGTCGATTTTGTCTATCTTTGACACAAGTGAATTGAGATGCTCAACACCGTTGACAGAAACGGTAACCATAACAATTGCTCTGCCGTCTGTGGTGTTTCTGGTGCTGATATCGTTAATCATAATTCTCATATTTGCAAGAAGGCTCGAAACATCTGCAAGAAGACCGATTCTGTTAAGACAGTAAAGCTGAAGGGTACACTTGAAGTCTTCTTTGACATTAGTGTCCCAATAAGCGGTAATCCATCTTTCGGGTTCGCCTGCCTTGCTGATATCTTCGGGCACATTGGTGCACTTCTTTGTATGAATTGAAACACCGTGACCTCTTGTTATAAATCCAATGATATCGTCACCGGGAAGAGGATTGCAGCAACGCGAAAATTTGACAAGGCAATTATCAATACCTTCAACAATAACGCCTTCGTTGCTCTTGGTCTTTTTCTTGGGCGGAGTGGCAACGATTACGGGTTCGTCAGTCTTTTTGAGCTTTCCGTAATCTTCTTTTATTCTCGGCATAAGACGGATGAGTGAAACACCGCCATAGCCGATTGCCGCATAAAAATCATCAAGCGAATTGCAACGCTGTCTTTCTGCAATCTTAAGAACAAACCCTTCGTATTCTTCGTCATTGAGGCGGATAAAGTTGCGCTTGAATTCACGTTCAAGCTGAGCCTTGCCTTCAACAATATTTTCGTCTCTGCGTTCTTTTTTGAACCACTGGCGGATTTTGCTTCTCGCCTGGCTTGTTTTGACTATATTGAGCCAGTCTCTGCTGGGACCCTTGCCCTGCTGAGACGAAGTCATAATCTCTATAATTTCACCTGTTTTGACTTTGTAATCAAGCGGAACAATTCTGCCGTCAACCTTTGCGCCTACCATTTTATTACCGACTGCAGAATGGATTGCATAAGCAAAGTCAACAACGGTTGCGCCCATCGGAAGGCTGAAAACATCGCCCTTCGGAGTAAAAACAAAAACTTCTTCGGGCACAAGATCGCTCTTGATTGTTGAAACAATATCCTCAACATTTTCGTCTTCACTCTGGTTTTCGAGAAGCTGTCTTATCCAGGTAAGACGTTCTTCGAACTTTGCTGTGCCGTTTATACCGAGTTTATATTTCCAGTGCGCTGCAATACCGTATTCGGCAGTGTGGTGCATTTCCCATGTTCTTATCTGAACTTCAAAGGGAATGCCTTCCTTGCCGAGAACGGTTGTATGGAGCGACTGATACATATTGGGTTTGGGTGTTGAAATATAATCCTTGAATCTGCCCGGAATGGGTTTGAACATATCGTGAATAACACCAAGGCAGTTATAACAGTCGATTACTGTGTCAACAATAATACGGACTGCGTATATATCGTAAATCTGGTCAAAATTCTTATTCTGCATATACATCTTACGGTATATGCCGTGAACAGATTTGATTCTTCCGTTGACCTGAGCACCGTTGACAACGGATTTTATTCTTTCTTCAATTTTGTTTTTTGTGTCTTCAAGAAATTCGTGACGTGTTTTGCTCTGATTTTCAAGAGACTCTTCAATCTCGTGATAAGCAACGTGGTCAAGATAGCTGATTGAAAGATCTTCAAGTTCTTCTTTGATGGGTCTGATACCGAGTCGGTGCGCAATGGGAGCATAAATTTCGATTGTTTCAAGAGCAATCTCCCTGCGTCTTTGCTCAGGCTTGAACATAAGAGTTCTCATATTATGAAGCCTGTCGGCAAGTTTTATGATAATAACACGGATATCCCTTGACATCGCCATAAGCATCTTGCGGATATTTTCCGCCTGCTGTTCTTCCTTTGTCTGAAGAGGAACCTTACCGATTTTTGTTACACCCTCAACAAGGTCTGCAATCGTTTCACCGAATTCACGCTTAACCTCGGCATTCGTCATCTTGGTATCTTCAACCGTATCATGAAGAATTGCCGCAATAATCGAAGCCTCGTCCATACCGAGACTTGCAAGAATTATCGCAACGCTGAGCGGATGCATAATATACGGTTCGCCCGAAAGACGCTTCTGACCTTCGTGAGCCTCGTTGGCGATGCGATAGGCCTTTTCGATATCGCACCTCTCTTTATCGGTACAGCCGTCACCGATAAGGTCAAAAAGAAGCTTCATGCACTCTTCAGGAGATGTGCTGTTGCATACACTTGTTTTTTTGAAGTCTTTCATTTTTCTTCCTCAATTCAAAGAAAATTTCTGATCCTTTTCATAATTTCCGAATCCTCAAGATTTACCTTCGGAGGATTTTCGGGAACGTATATCATATTTTCCAGGGTTTCTTCAAGAATACCCATTTCAAGCATACTGTCGATAACTGCATTGACCTTTGCAAGCTTTGAACCGTCATCGCCGAGTCTGACGCAAAGGACTTCGCACTCTTTATCTTTAAGCGGTTTTGATTTTATCGCTTTGAAAACATCAACCTGAATCTGCCTGTCGGGCAAAATCGCCTCTGCTTCGGCTGATGTGAGCTTTTCGTGCCTTGAAAATTTATCGTAAAGCTCCGTTGCACGGAGTACCTTTTCTTCGTCGGTGAAAGACGGCTTTATACCTCTGACAATAACAGAAACCCTTGTTTCGCCATTATAAATGTTTTTGTCAAGGTTAACTGCAAGGTCAACCGTATCTCCTTTTTCGTAAGGGAATCTTCTTTCGGGCATACCGAAATAAACAACTCCCGTTCTTGCTCCGTTTTTGGAAACAACCATTCTCATATGCTTTCCTTCAGAAACGGATGCGGTTTCTTCTATTTTCACTCCGAAAAGTCCGAAACACGGCTGGGGATTGCCTGCTCCGAAGGGTTCAAGAAGGCTTATCGCCTTAAGCATATCAAGACTTATCGATGTCGGAAGCAGTTTGCAATCAATTTTCTGCAAAGCAAAGGGCATCGGTATATCTGCCGCATATTCATTTATTCTGCGTCTGAACTCTTCAATTCTCGACGACTTAAGACCGAGTCCCGCAGCAAGAGTATGACCGCCGAAATGGTCAAGGCAATCCGACACAGCTTCAATAGCATCGTAAATCGAAAACCCTTCTATGCTTCGGCACGAACCTCTTGCGGTTTCGCCTTCACGCGAAATAACAATACACGGTCTGCCGTATCTTTCGGTTATTCTTGCCGCAACAATTCCGATAACACCCTGATGCCAGCCTTCGCCGTCAACAACAATTATTTTGTCGTTTATAATTCCGGTTTCCGAACTGATCATAGAAACTGCACTTGAAAAAATTGATGTTTCGGTCTGCTGACGGTCGGAATTCATCGACTGGATAACCTCTGCAATCTGCTCTGCGGAATCTTCATCTTCTGTCAGAAGAAGGTCAAGCGCTTTGTTTGCCGAACCCATTCTGCCTGACGCATTGATTCTGGGACAAACAGTGAAAGCAGCTGTTGATGCCGAAAACACCTTTTCGCTGACTCCGGCAATCTCCATAAGAGCGTTTATGCCGGGTCTGGGACATTCGTTTATAAGTCTGAGACCTCTGCGCACCATAACTCTGTTTTCACCCGTGAGGGTAACAACATCACCGATTGTGCCAAGCGCAACAAGGTCGCCGTATTCTTGGATAAGTATATCTCCGTCATCGCCTTCAAGCGCACACGCAAGCTTGAACGCAACTCCGACACCCGACATCTCCTTGAAGTTGCTGGGGCAATCCTCACGGTGAGGGTCAACAACGGCAACCGCATCGGGAAGCACATCGCCCACTTTATGATGGTCGGTAATAATCAGATCAATGCCGAGTTCCTTCGCTCTGACAGCTTCATCGATAGCAGAAACACCGTTATCAACGGTTACTATGAGTTTTACACCCATTTCGCCAAGCTGCTCAATCGCACCGATGTTGAGTCCGTAGCCTTCGCTGAGTCTGTCGGGAATATAACGGATAACATTTGCGCCTCTTGTTTCGAGATATGAATAAAGCAATGCGGTTGCGGTAACACCGTCGGCATCGTAATCGCCGAATACGCATATCATCTCAAAATTATCGATAGCTCTGTTGATTCTCTCCGCCGCCTTTGACATATCGGCAATCGACATCGGTGAAAGACACAAAGGTGCATCATGGTCAAAAAAATCTGCAATTTCGTCTGTATTTTCAAAGCCTCTTGAGGTGACGAGCAATGCGGCAAAAGGGTCTACGCTCAGCTCCTGTGCAACCTGAGCGGCTAAATCCTTATTGCCTTTTGTCACTACCCACTTTTTACGTCTCAAAAGCAATCATTCCTTTCAATATCATATTAGTATAACATTATAGGAAAGATATTTCAAGAAAAATATACAGCCGTTTTTAGTTTTTTTAATTTGCAAGTTTATTTTGTCAACTACAAATCTTCCATTGAAAAATTTTCCGTATTGTATTATAATTTCAGTTGACTATCTTTCGGGAGGAAGCCAAATGAAAAAAACACTCAAAAAATCGATGTCAATTCTCCTCGCATTCACACTCCTCTTCGGCTCATTTGCATTCGGCTTTTCGGATGTTGATTGGGCAGATTTTGCAATTAAAGCGGAGGCTGCAACAAGCGGTAAATGCGGTGATAATCTGACCTGGTCATTAAACACCTCAACCCGTGAACTTGTTATCAGCGGCACGGGAGATATGTATGATTTCACTTATTCTTCCAACAGTGTAGATGTCCCTTGGTACAATATTAGATCAAACATTAAAAGCGTAACAATCGGCAACAGCGTAACAAGCATAGGCAATATAGCGTTTGCTCGTTGCGACAGCCTCATAAGTGTAACAATCAGCAACAGCGTAACAAGCATAGGCGATAAAGCATTCTATGTTTGCAACAGTCTCACAAGTATAACAATTCCCGACCGCGTAACAAGCATTGGCAATTCTGCGTTCTATTCTTGCAACAGTCTCTCAAACATAATAATCCCTGACAGTGTAACAAGTATAGGCGATTATGCGTTCTACAATACCGCATATTATAACAACTCAATCAACCGAGAAAACGGTGTTTTATATATTGGTAATTATCTGATAGATGCTGATGGGTTTACTACCGATTCATATGTGATAAAAGACGGTACAAAAGTTATCGCTGATCACGCGTTCGAAGGTTGCAGCAACCTCACAAGCATAGAAATCCCCGACAGCGTAACAAACATAGGTAATTATGCATTCCATAATTGCGACAGACTCACAAACGTAATAATCGGTAACGGCGTAACAAGTATTGGCGATTATGCTTTCAATGATTGCTACAACCTCACAAGCATAAAAATCCCTGACAGCGTAATAAGCATAGGTGAGAGTGTGTTCTGGGAATGCGATAGACTCACAAGCGTTACAATCGGTAACAGAGTAACAAGCATTGGTGATTATGCGTTCTGGCATTGCGACGGACTCACAAACGTAATATTCGGCAACAGCGTAACAAACATTGGCAATTATGCGTTCGAATATTGCTACAAGCTCAAAAGTATAAAAATCCCTGACAGCGTAATAAGCATAGGTGAGGGTGCGTTTGCCAAATGCAATGGTCTCACAAGTATAATTGTAGATTCATCAAATGCAAAATATTCAAGTGATGAATATGGCGTTTTATTCAATAAAAGCAAAACAGAATTGATACAGTATCCTGCTGGAAACACAAGAACAAGCTGTGTGATTCCCAATAGCGTAACAACCATAGGAAAGAATGCGTTCGCTGAATGCGATAACCTCACATACATAGTTGTAGATTCGTCAAACACAGCATATTCAAACGATGAATACGGAGTTTTGTTCAACAAAGACAAAACAGAATTGATACGATACCCTGCTGGAAATACAAGAACAAGCTATCTAATCCCCAATAGTGTAACAAATATAGGAATTTCTGCCTTCAAATCTTGTGACAACCTCACAAGCGTAACAATTGGGAACAGCGTAACAAACATAGGCAGCTATGCATTCTATTCTTGCGAAAGTCTAATAAACGTAACAATCTGTAACAGCGTAACAAGCATAGGCAATTATGCATTCTATTATTGCGACAGACTCACTAATGTATATTATACAGACACAGAGGCTGAATGGAATGAAATATCAATTGGTTTATGTAATACCCCTCTTATTAATGCGATGTTTCATTATAATTGTGATGCAAATGAACTTACCACAACAGCACCTACAACCACAAAACCCGTTGTAACCGAACCTTCAACAACTAAACCTGTTGTTGAAACCACAACCGAACTCACCACACAACCCGAAAAAGCCACAACAAATCCCGAAACAACGGCACCTGTTGCAACAGAGCCTACCACAATAGAACCCTCAACCACACAGCCTGTTGTGACAGAGCCTTCGACAACAAAACCAGTTGAAGAATCCACCACAAAACCCATTGTAACTGAACCAACAACAAAGCCGGCAGAAGTTCCCACAACAGTGCCTACAACCAAGCCAGTTATTGAAGAAGAAATCATCAAAAAGCCTTCGACAACCGAGGTCAAGTACGGCGAAACACTCATTCTTCACGCTGATTTTGAGAATATCCCCGACGGAGCAAAAATCGAGTGGAGCGTTGAGGGTGATGGCGTGACAATCGTACCGTCAGCTGACGGTAAAACTTGTGCGGTAACTTCAACAGCAACCGGTGATGTTACAATCACAGCAAAATACATTGATGCAAACGGTGTTGAACATATTTCCAAGCAGGAAATCGAATCTAACGCAAGTCTTTGGCAGAAGATTGTTTCGTTTTTCAAGAACCTTTTTGGCATCAACCGAATCATCGGGCAGGTAATCAAATTTTAAAAACAGCCGTGTAAGTTACGCCTTCCCCTCAAGGAGAAGGCGTAACACCAATAACAAATTTTATAATTAACACAAAACGCAAAAGACCGTGCAACAATGCACGGTCTGATTTATGTTAATTCAATATTCAGTTTTTCGTTCCGCTCACAGCCACCGTCACCGACTCATTAAACAATCAATCTGTTCTGATTGCGGTTTAAACGGCTCATTGCAGATTTGAAAATATTAATCTGATTTCACCTTTAATTCCGCAGTAATTATCTGTCGGTTTCAGCGGCTGCGAGCTGATGTTCTGCGTTGTACATCGGGTATCGCCGCCTTTCTGTTATTCACTTGATCTGACCTGTGACGAATGAATCTATGGTCAAGAGGGATTAACTCGGAAGCTTTTGATTTATAATTTTATTTTTGATTTTTGTTTGCTTCCTTTGTTCCTTTCCTCGACTTTAATATAGCACATCTTTTGTGATTTGTCAATAGTTTTTTACAAAAAGTTGAAAACAATTATGCAGTATGCACTTAATAAGTTTTGATGACAAATGTAATATTTTCTATTGACTAAACGTTGGTTTGAGGTTAAAATATAATGGATGTGAAATGAAAGGACAGTAATAATAATGAACAATGAAGAATATACTCCCGATATAGTCAGCATCGTTGACGAAGACGGTAAAGAACACATTTTCGAGGAGCTCGACAGAATCGAGACCGACAGCGGAAGATACGTTGCTCTTCTTCCCCTTCCCGAAACTCCCGACAAAATCACAGAAGATGATAACGAGCTTATCATCCTCAAGGTTGAAGAAGAAAACGGAGAAGTTTTCCTTTGCCCCATCGAAGATGATGAGGAATTCAACGAAGTAGGTCAGGCATTTGAAGAAAGACTTTCTGAAATGTTTGATTTTGAAGAAGAATAATAATATAATATCATAATAAATCCTGCCTTGTGCGATTACTTGCAGTCTAAATGTAACCCAACACGTTTTAATAGGGAGCCTTGCTCCGATGGCGGATTGCAGACCTCCCGGTCAGATCTCGAGTCTGATTGGACGAAGGGAGCGTGAAAGCATCGGGCGGCACCCACCTGCTATAAGAGCAGGTTACAGTTGGCTGCATACGGCTTGGCGGGATATTTTTTCTTTTCGGAGGATTTTAAAATTGCAGAAACTCTTTAACGCAGATTTACTTGACATTATACCTGTTGAACGAGGTTTCGTTTATGCTTGTAAGGAAGCTCATCCTGACGGCGGCGAAGCTGTTGCTTTTTATATCTATAATCAAGAAATCGACATATTTGAAAAAATCCCCGTGCTCACCTACATAAATGCAAAATTCGGCGAAAACGGAGCTGAAATTGCAAAAGCTCTCGGTGATTTTGTTACTTGTGACATAATCAATCTCACAAGCGGAACAAAAGCCGTCAGCTATTCAGACGGAACATTAAAAATCATCGGCAACTACGGTGAAACAATATCCGAAAACAAGGTTGAATATCTTGAAAATCCTGCATCCTCCCCTGCTGCAAACGGTCAGGATTTATGGTTTGTCGTTCCCGATTCAAACGCAATTATCAACTATTCCGTCAAGCACAACAGAATTGAGTTTCGCATAGGCAGTCCCAAAGAAAAAGCGTTCTGCCATCCGACAGACGTTGCGGTTTACGACAACAAGCTTTTCATCTGCAATGCTTACTCATATAAAATACGTACAATTTCCCTTGACAGCTACAATGTTGCGGATTACTGTATTTTCAACGAACCCGTAGTCAAATATTTCAGGGTTAAAGATGTTGAATATGCGGTAATGCAGTCAGGTGTATACAGTTTATAATTCGAAGCAGGAATTTTCCTGCTTTTTTATTTTTACTGTTACAAGTTGCAACAAAAATATATCTTTTCTGTATTGATTTTTGTGTAAATTTGTGTTATTTTATTCTTATTATATATGGTTGGAGGAATTTCAGAATGAAAACCGCACTTGAATACAGCAACGGCTTTGACATAAAAAAGCTCGGTAAATACGCTGTAAAAAACATCACAAGAATCTGCAACGAAATCGGCCCCAGAAAGCCTGGTTCACCCGAAGAGCTCAAGGCACAAAAGCTTATGGCAAAAGACCTTGAAAAATACTGTGACGAAGTATCAATCGAAGAATTCAAGGTTCACCGTCAGGCATTTATGGGATTTATCCCCTTCACTGTTGCCTGCGCAATCGCAAGCGTATTTACATACGCTTTCGCAAACCCCGTAATTTCACTTATTCTTGTTGTTCTCGGATTCATCCCTCTTCTTCTTGAGTTTGTTATGTACAAACGCTTCATCGACCCTCTTTTCAAAGGTCATCCGAGCCACAACGTTATTGCTAAAAGAGCTCCCAAAGGCGAAACAAAAAAGCGTTTTATTATCGTCGGTCACGCAGATAGCCAGTTTGAATGGACTCTCAATTATCTCCTCGGTGGCGTTGGTATGAAATGCGTACTCATCCCCGCTGTTGTAGGTCTTGTTGCCGACCTCATCATTGCAATCATCGGTATCATCTGTGCAGGTACAGACGGTGCTCTCAACGCTGCAGAACCCCGCTGGCTTATGATTCTCGGTTTTGTTATCGGCTGTATCTTCATCCCCTTCCAGCTTGCATTCCTTCTCTTCCAGAATCCGTTCAAGAGCGTTCCCGGTGCAAACGACAATCTCACAGGCTGCTACGTTGCAATGGGCGTTGCAAAGGCTATGGCAGAAACAGACACAAGATTTGAAAACACAGAACTCGTTGTTATCTGCTCAGGTTCAGAGGAATCAGGTCTCAGAGGCGCAAAGGCATATGTTGAAGCTCACGAAAAAGAGCTCAAGGAAGTAGAAACCTGCGTTATCGGTGCAGACACCTTCCGCGATCTCGATACAATGGCTGTTTACGACAGAGACCTCAGCGGTACTCTCAAACATCATTGGGGCGCAAAGCATCTTGTTCAGAACGCAGGTAAGAACTGCGGCTACGACCTCAAGTTTGAATCGATCTATATCGGCGCCTGCGATGCTGCCGCATTCACACAGAAGGGCATCCCCGCAACAGGCTTTGCAGCTATGGACCCCACTCCTCCGCGTTACTATCACACAAGACTTGACGATGCAAGCTGCCTTGTTCCCGAAGCAATCGAAGCAGGTATCGAAATTATGATTGAAGCCGCTTGTATGTACGACAAGGAAGGTCTTCCCACAGAATAATATATCAAACACAGCAAACCGTCGCTGCCGAAAGGTAACGGCGGTGATTTTTTTGTTGGATTTATCAGGCTTAGACCCTCAAGAGGAGTCGGAATTCAAAACCATTGAACAAGGAAGAAATCATAGTTTTCGTAGGGGACGGCGACCCTGACGTCCCGAATGCACCGTAAGGTGCATAGCTGAATCATACCTGACGGTCTGTCGGGTTGTCGAGTCGCCAACCCCTACATTATATTTTTCACCATAAAAATTCTTTACTCTTTAATCTTATTTTAAAATTAGCGGGCGACGAAACGTCGCCCCTACGTTTATCAATTAATTTTGTGCATATTTTCGGAACAACTCAGAATTCAATGTAGGGCAGGATGAACTCTTCCCGCCGTTATTATTTCATCGGGATCCACGGCGGCTTGGGTCAAGCCGCCCTACGAAAATATCTATTATCTAAAATTAATGGGAGCCGTCCATAAAGACAGCTCCCTGATTAACTATTAACCGCCGAGAAGCGATGTGAAGAATTCGATAATCGACATAAAGAAGTTTACAATCGAATTAATAAGATTTGTGAAGAAGCTGCCGCTCTGTGCGGGTTCTTCAACCGTTACTTCGAAAGTGCAGTTCTTTGTTACACCCTTATCGGTATACGCAACAACAACTGTTTTTTTGCCGGGTGTTTCGGAATCAAAGCCGCTTACGGTGTAATCAGTTACAAACGCTGTTGTGCCGTCATCATAAAATGCGTTCACGATAAGTCCCGATGCTTCAAAGTCTTCACCGATCTGATATGTTGTCTTGGAGGGCATTGATGCAATAGAAATTGCGATAAGCTTCTTTTCCGCAAGAACGGTAACGCTGAATGTGCAGGTCTTTGTGATACCGTTTTCGGTATACGATACGGTTACGGTTTTCACACCCGCTGTTGACGAATCGAATCCGCTAAGCGTGTAGTTATTGATAAGCTTGGTTGAGCCGTCGGAATACTTTGCGCTGACGGTAAGACCGTTGTAATTAAAGCCTTCGCCTACCTTGTAGGTTGTTTTTGAGGGAAGAGTAACATATGCGATTGATGCAAGTTCAACTGCGGGTGCAGGTTCACTGACGGTTACGTCGAATGTGCTGGTGCAGGTAACGCCGTTTTCGGTGTAGGTAATTGTTACAGTCTTTTTGCCTGCCGAGGATGAATCGAAGCCTGTAATTGAATAGCCTTCAACGGTTTTCTTTGTGCCGTCGGAATATTCCGCCTCAACGCTCAGACCGTTTACGTTGAGTGTATCTCCGATAAGGTATTCGGTCTTTGAAGGTAAGGTTGCAAGGGAGATTGAGGTGAGGGATTTGGGCAACACTTTTTCACACTCAACCATCAATGAATATGTACTATAGATTCCATTTGTTGAACGTACAACAAAGTAGTATGTTCCTTTTTTAAGATTATACTCTTTGATATCTTCGCCGGTTGCAACATAATCATTATTTACATATGAATTACCATAGAGTTCTTCTCCTTTGGAATTATAGAACTGAATCCAAGAAGCTATATCCGTGTGAAATTTTATTTTAACTTTATTATTTTCATCAAGCGTAAATTTATAAAAATCATATGATTCATTTTTAGCAACTACGCCTATATATTTTTTATTCAGCTCAATTTCAGAAGCAGCATTCAGCGATTCATTTGAACCGCCGTACGACTCGGGAATAGTTTCACTTGAAGAATCAAAATAAAATGTGACGTTGCATTCTCCATTCATATTCCACCTGTGTAAATCAAGATAATAAGTTCCAGCCGTAAGATACAAACCAACTACCTTATTACTGAAACCAGGAGTATTTGAAATACTAATAAAACCATATGTCAGGATTCCTTCTTTATTCTGACCGTAAAAATCATAATAGACATTCGCAAATGCAAGCATATCAATTTTGAGTTTGCCTGCCTCCGGAAGTATGATTTTATAATAATTATGCGAAACGTTTTCCGTAATTTTGCCCGTATAAGTTTGCTCCAATTCAACACTTATAGCATTCTCAAACGTGTCATTTGCCGCAGAAGCAATAAAGTTTGTCATAGGTATTACCGATGCTGAAAACACTATAATCATCGCAACTGCAATACTGATAATTTTGTTTGAAAGCTTTTTCATAAAACAATCCCTTTCTTTTATCAATTTCGGGCGAAACAAAGCCCTTTAAAGTAAACAAATTATATCATTGTTGATGTTATATGTCAATAATGATATATGTAATCATTAATATTTTTTCTTTATATTGATAAAATAAATCAAAATATTCTGTGAGGTTTGATTTATGTTTAATTTCAAAATGATAGGTCAAAGGGTAAAAATTGCAAGACGTGAAAAAGGATTTACTCAGGAAAGCTTCTCGGAAATGCTCGGGATTTCAACTGAACATCTGAGTAGAATCGAAACTGGTGCATACAGACCAAGCATTCAGCTTATCGAAAAAATCTGCTCTTCACTTGAAATCACAGAAGAAGAGCTTATGTTCGGAAATAAATCGGATTCAAAGGCGAACGCAGAACTGCTCAGCAAGATCACCTGCCTCTCCCCTGAGAAGCAGAAGGCGGTATCAATAATAATCGATTTAATCGGCAAATAAAATCGGAACGGTTTCGGCTGTTCCGTTTTTTTGCTTTACATTCCCATATAAATAGGTTATATTATAATTAAGGAGATGATGAAAATGGCAAAATATGAAGCTGAACTCAGAGGAAATTTCAACGAGATTCTCGAAGCAATCGATGATGCGGTTATGAGCAACAGTGCATCGGCATCACTTGAGGATAAGAGCGATTTCAGAACCGCAGACACAGTATGTGCCGTCCGTGTTTATGAGCGTTACAGCTATTCGGGCAGCAACAGAGTCAGTATGAACATCACTCTTCTCAAGACGGGCGAAAGAATTTTTGTTACGGTTATTACCTCGGGCGGCAGCCAGGGTATGTTTCTGAAATTCAACACCTTCGGCGAAAGCGCATTTCTTGACACGATTACCTCTACAATCGAAAGATACAAAATTTAACCGTATAATATTGATTTTTTTATTTTTATTTGGTAATATATTTTTAACGCTTTATTCAGCTAAAGGAGGGTGCCTATGCACACTATAAAACCGCAGATTCTTAAGGACGATATGTATAAACAGCTTAAGAATTACTGCATTCTTTACAAAAAAGACATTGACGTCTGGGAATATACAAGAGGTATGTTCCTTGGCGACAGATATGAAATGGAAGATTTCAAAGGCGAAATCAAAAACGGTGACATCTGGTATGCCGCATATGATTCGGCTCATTTCTTCAAAGCAAGCATAACCGTTCCCGAAGAAATGGACGGTCTTGAGCTCAGAGCAAAATTCGCTGTCGGCGGCGAAGCACTTGTAAAATGCAACGGACACTTTATTTCGGGCTGCGCATCAAGAGACAGCATCCCCGACAGAACAGAAGTTGCTCTCGGTGTTCACAAAGCAGGTGAAGTTCTCAACTTTGAAATTGAGGCAACTCTCGATTCAATGTATTTCTGCGACGAAGCTATGGACGGTGCAAAATATCAGGAATGCCGTTTCGGTGAAACCTGCATTTATGTTGCAGATACCGAATGCGAAGGCTATTATCTCGACCTTGAGGTTGCATTCCAGGCACTCAACTATATAAAGGATGAACACATCAAAGCCAAGGTATATTCCGCTGTTGATGACAGTATGCATATGGTTGACTATGATTTTGACGAAGCAAGAGTAAGAGCATCAATCGTTGAAGCAAGAAAATATTATCTTTCAAAAATCGCTTCTATCGACTGGTCTGCTCAGAGCAAAGTTATTCTCACAGGTCACAGCCACATCGACGTTGCATGGCTATGGAGAATTCAGGAAAGCATCAGAAAGAGCGCAAGAACATTTATGAACGTTACATCGCTTATGGATGTTTATCCCGAAATGACCTTCGGTCAGAGTCAGGCTGTGCTCTATCAGATGATGAAGGATCACTATCCCGAAATCTACGAAAAGATTAAGGAGAAGGTTGCGGCAGGTCAGTGGGATATCTGCGGTAACGTTTGGGTTGAGGCTGATACCAACATCGCATCGGGCGAAGCTCTTATCCGTCAGGTGCTTTACGGCACAGAATTTTTCAAGAAGGAATTCGGCAAGGTTTCAAAGACCTACTGGCTTCCCGACTGCTTCGGATTCACCTGGGCGCTTCCCCAGATTATCAACGGCTGCGGTATGGAAAACTTCATCACTTCGAAGCTTTCATATAACGACACAACAAAATTCCCCTACAGTATGTTTATGTGGCAGGGCAACAACGGCGACAGAGTTTATGCTCACCTTATGCGTCCTGCATACAATTGCAATTATAATGTTGACGAAATTATGACCGTTGACAACGAATGCAACAACAAGAATGAACTCAACACCGCAATGAGCATGTACGGTTACGGTGACGGCGGTGGCGGACCGACAAGAGCAATGCTCGAAAGAGGAAGACGTCTTCAGAACTTCCCCGGCCTACCCAAGACAGAAATCGGTCACGTTGACGATTTCTTCGAAACCTTCAGAGGTCACGAAGACGAACTTCCCGTATGGAACGGTGAAATGTTCTATGAAAACCACAGAGGCACGTTCACAAGTCAGGCGTTCGTCAAGAAAAACAACCGCAAGGGTGAGTATCTCTTCACAAGAGGCGAAATGCTCAGCGTATTCGCCGAAAAGCTTCTCGGCAAGGAATATCCGAAGGATGAAATTGAAAAGGGCTGGAGAATCCTTATGACCAACCAGTTCCACGACATTCTTCCCGGTTCGTCAATCCACGAAGTATTTGAGGACTGCCGCAAGGATTATGCCGTAATGAATAAAATCGGCGAAGATATCTATAACGGTGCTCTCAAAGCTCTTTCGGGTGCAGTTACAGCTGATAAAAACAGCGTTACCGTATGGAACCTTACAAGCGTCAACAGTTACGAACCCATAGAGGTTGAAGGTGTACCCGAAGGTATGTATATCGCAACCGCAGACGGACTTTCTCTCCCCTGTGCTTATGTTGACGGCAAGTTCATCTTCCTTCCCGACGAGCTTGAAGCAATGAGCTGCAAGACCTTTGTTCTTAAGGAAGGCGAATGCATCTACTCACCCGTTGAGGCAGAAACAAATCTTCTTGAAAATGCAGTTCTTCGTGTTGAACTCGATGAAAACGGCGTTATCACAAGCATTTACGATAAACTCAACGAGCGTGAAAGCCTTGACGGCAGAGGTAATATTCTCACCATCTCGCTTGACAAGTGTGTTCACGAAACGGCCTGGAACCTTGAGCTCAACTATCAGAAGAAGATGTGGGAACTCAAGGCAGACAGCATCGAGGTTGTTGAGTGCAACGCAGTAAGAGGCATTATCAGAGTTGTTTATAAGTTCAACAAATCAACAATCACTCAGGATGTTATTCTTTATCAGAACGGTGAAAGCGTTGTATTTGATACAACCGTTGACTGGCACGAGAGCGACAAGGTTCTCAAAGCAGGCTTCGACGTTGCTGTTATCGACACCGACGCAACCTATGACATCGCTCACGGTGCAACAAAGAGACCCACTCACTGGAACACTCTTTATGACCTGACAAGATTTGAAGTTGCCGCTCACAAGTGGGCTGACCTTTCCGAAGGCGGCTACGGTTGCAGTATTATCAATGACTGCAAATACGGTTATGACATCCACAACAGCCATATGAGAATCACTCTTATGCGTGCTCCCACCTGCCCCGACAGAACAGGTGACCACGGCATCAACACATTCAAGTATGCTTTCCATCCTCACGCAGAGGACTGGAGAAACGATACCGTTCAGATGGCTCTCGCGTTCAACGTGCCTCCCGTTGCAGTTTACAATGCGGAAACTGTTGAAGGCAAAATCGCTGACGGTTCATTCGTAACGCTCAGCGAAAAGAATGTTGTTATCGATGCAATCAAAAAGGCTCAGGACGGCAGAGGTTATATCGTAAGAGTTGTTGAAGAAGAGCAGAAGAGAGGCAACATAACTCTCAACTGGAACTTCGGATTTGAAAAGGTTATCGAATGCAATATGATTGAAGAAGACAAAGCAGAAATCGCTGCAGACGGCAACGAATTTGAATTCACAATCAAGCCTTTCGAAGTAAAAACATTCAGAATCATATAAAACATACATAACATAAATAACCCCCTGTGCAATTCAAGCACAGGGGGTTGGCTTATAATTATTGAATTACAGCTTAAAAATTTCTTCTTCTGTTGCAGTTTTGATGCCTGCACCTGCAAGTGCGGCAGCAGCTGCCTTATTATCGTCAACACGGACAACAAGATAAACTATATTGTCAACAGTTGCAAGCTCATAAACATATTCAATGGAAATATCTGCATCACGGAGTGCTTCAGCGATTATTGCAAGAGCACCTGCATCGTCTTTGACCTTTGCAACAAGAACGTCTGTGATGGTTGTAAGATATCCTTCCTCTTTAAGAACGGAATTAACCTTATCAACATCTTCACAAATAAGTCGGAGAATGCCGAAATCCTGGGTATCTGCAATTGAAAGCGCTCTGATATAAATATCGTTATCCGCAAGAAGACGGGAAACCTTTGCAAGTCTGCCTTTTTTATTCTGAATAAATACAGAAATCTGTTTTACAGCCATTGAAATTCTCCTTTCAAATTAATCGTGAAGTTTTCTCTTATCAATAACTCTTACAGCCTTACCTTCACTTCTTGTAATAGTCTTGGGGGCAACAAGATGAACCTTCGGGTTGATGCCGAGCATAATCTTCATAGCGTTAGCAAGCGTTTTTTCTCTTGCGGAAATTTCTTTAACGGTATCCGAGAACTGCTCGGGTGTAAGCTCAACATAAACATCAAGTGTGTCTGTGTTGCGCTCTCTGTCAACTTCGATAAGATAGTTGGATGTATAACCTTCCTTAATAAGGACGGTTTCAATCTGCGAGGGGAACACATTGACTCCGCGGATGATAAGCATATCATCGCTTCTGCCCATAGGCTTTGTCATTTTAATAAATGTACGTCCGCATGAACATTTTTTTCTTGAAAGAACACAGATGTCTCTTGTGCGATATCTGAGAAGCGGGAAAGCTTCCTTATCGAGGCTTGTGAAAACGAGCTCACCCTTTGAGCCTTCGGGAAGAACTTCGCCTGTTTCGGGGTCAATGATTTCCGCAAGGAAATGGTCCTCATTGATGTGCATACCGCTCTGCTCTTCGCATTCAAAAGCAACACCCGGTCCGCTTGTTTCGGTAAGACCGTAGATATCATATGCTTTGATGCCAAGTGATTTTTCGATATCGCGGCGCATTTCTTCGGTCCAGGGTTCTGCGCCAAAGATACCTGCTTTAAGGTCTATATCGTCGGGGGTAAGACCCATTTCCTTAAGAGTTTCACCGATGTATGCTGCATATGAGGGTGTGCAGCAGATAATTGTTGAATGAAGATCCTGCATAAACTGAATCTGACGCTCGGTGTTGCCTGATGACATGGGGAGAGTCAGACAGCCTACCTTATGCGAACCGCCGTTAAGACCTGCACCGCCGGTGAAAAGACCGTAACCGTAAGCAACCTGGCAAACATCACCGTCTGTACCGCCTGCAGCAACGATTGCACGTGCACAGCAATCTTCCCAGAGGTTGATATCATTCTGAGTATAGAAAGCAACAACACGGCGGCCGGTTGTGCCGCTGGTTGACTGAATTCTTACACAATCCTTAAGATTTGTGCCGAGAAGACCATAGGGATATGCATCTCTGAGGTCCGCTTTGGTGAGAAAGGGAAGCTTGTGCAAATCATCAACGGACTTGATATCATCAGGTGTAACACCCTTTTCATCCATCATATCGCGATAGTACTTAACGTTTTCGTAAACGTGCTTAACCTGTTTTACGAGTTTTTCGCTCTGAATCGCTTTTAAGTCTTCAACCGAAGCGGTTTCGATTTCAGGCTGGAAATAATTGCTCATTGGTAACACTTCCTTTTTTCTTTTCTCTTTTTTCAAATGTTATATCCCATTTCAAATGCCTTGAGATTGAGTTCAAGGAATTTTGAAGGAACGCTCGCTTTGAGAGCTTCAATCCACTTTTCTTTGGAAACTGACTGCATATTCTTTGCCATTGCACCGATAAGAACAACATTTACTGCCTTTGCGGTACCGGCTTCAACAGCCATGGGAAGAGCATCGATTTCTTCAACATCTGCACTGGCAGCTCTGAGAGAAGCAATAATGCCTTCGGGATATTCAGCAACACCCATAACAACGGGCATGGGATCGATCTGCTGAGTGTTTACGATAAGCTTGCCGTCGGGCTTGAGATATTCAATCCATCTTGCCGCTTCAAGCTGTTCAAAAGCAAGAACGATATCCGCTTCACCCTTTTCGATGATGGGTGATGCAACGTTTTTACCGTAGCGTACATATGTTACAACAGAACCGCCTCTCTGGCTCATTCCGTGAACTTCGGAAACCTTTACATCGTATCCGCAATCAAGAAGAGCTGCACCGAGAATACGGCTTGCAAGCAGAGTACCCTGACCGCCGACACCGACTATCATAATTGATTTGTTCATAAGTATCTCTCCTTCTCTTTTATTCTTCAATTGCGTCAAATTTGCAAAGCTGACTGCAGACCTTACATCCGAGACACTGTGTGAAATCGATATGAGCCTTGCCGTCTTTCATGCTGATTGCAGGGCAACCGATTTTCATGCACATCTTGCATGACTTACACTTTTCAGTGTTAACCTTAAGGGGCGGATTGTGCTTGACAGTCTTAAGAAGAGCACAAGGTCTTCTTGAAATAACAACTGCGGGGCCGTCCGCTTCAAGTGCCTTCTTGATTCCGTCTTTGGTTTCTGCAAGGTTATAGGGGTCAACAACGATTATATTCTTAATTCCGACAGCCTCTGCAAGCTTTTCAAGGCTTACTGCGTTTGCAGGTTCACCCTTGATATTCTTGCCGGTTGTGGGATTCTGCTGATGTCCGGTCATACCGGTGATTGAGTTATCAAGGATAATAACAACCGAATCGGTTGCATTATATGCTATGTTAATAAGACCGGTTACACCCGAGTGAATGAAGGTTGAGTCACCGATAACAGCAACACTCTTCTTTGCGTTTTCGGGATTTGCGGCATTTCTGCCGTGAAGAGCAGAAACTGATGCACCCATACAAAGAACGGTATCAATCATACCGAGAGGCTGAGCTGAACCGAGAGTGTAGCAACCGATATCACCGCTTACGGTAACGTTAAGCTGCTTGAGTGCGTAGAAAAGTCCTCTGTGGGGACAGCCTGCACAAAGCACGGGAGGTCTGGGAACGATGTTAACATCAGCCTTAAGGCTTTCGGTCTCTTCACCGAGAATAACCTTTGAAATAAGGCTCTGTGAATATTCACCCTGAAGTGTGAATGCTTCCTTACCGATAACGTCAATTCCGTTTTTGCGGCAATGGGTTTCGATATAGTCATCAAGCTCTTCAAGAACATAAACCTTTTCGCATTCAGCTGCAAAATCTTTGATGAGCTGAACGGGAAGCGGATATACGCAACCGAGCTTGAGATATGATGCGTTTTCGCCAAGAGCTTCTTTTGCATACTGATAACAGATGCCAGAAGTAATTACACCGATTTTTTTGCTGTTATATTCAACCTTGTTGAGTCCGTTTTCAACAGCTTCTTTTTCGCAGTAAGCTGTCTGATCAATAACTCTCTGCTCAACAGCAACGTGCTTCACCTTTGCAAAAGCGGGAACCATAACATACTTCTGAGGATTCTTTGTATATTCTTTGAGTCCGTTATCAACTCTTTCTGCAACAGGTGCAACGCTTCTTGAGTGAGCAACTCTGGTTGTAAGTCTGATGATAACGGGAGTATCGAATTTCTCTGAAAGGTCAAATGCTCTCTTTGTGAAATCAAGACATTCTGCGGAATCTGAAGGCTCAAGCATCATTGTTTTTGAGCCGAGTGCATAATGTCTTGAATCCTGCTCATTCTGAGATGAGTGCATTCCGGGGTCATCGGCAACAAGGATAACCATACCTGCGTTAACACCTGTATATGATGCGGTGAAAAGCGGGTCTGCGGCTACGTTGAGACCAACGTGCTTCATCGCACAGAATGAACGTGCACCCGCTACGCTTGCACCGAAAGCAACTTCACAAGCTACCTTCTCATTGGGCGCCCATTCGGAAAAGATTTCATCATATGTTGCGGCAAACTCCGTTACTTCTGTACTGGGAGTGCCGGGATAGCTTGAAACTACACGGCAGCCTGCTTCATAAAGACCTCTTGCAACCGCCTCATTACCTAAAAAAAGTTTCAACTGGGTTTCCTCCTATAAGACTATATAACAACTGTAGCTATATAAATAATATTCTTAATTATATTATAATAGCTGAAAATGTAAATTACAATAGAAAATTAGTATAAAATTATCACCTTTACGGTACTTTTATTTATCAAGTTTCATCTCAACCTGAGATGCGACAAGACTTTCACCGCAATAAATCTTGCGAAGCTTCGGCTTTTCGATTTTGCCGGTAGGATTTCTGGGAACTTCGGCAAAAATCAGTCTGTGAGGACGCTTGTATCTGGGAAGATCGCGGCAGAAATCGTTGATATCATCTTCATCAGCCTTGCAGCCTTCTTTAAGTTCGATAATCGCAGCTGCAATTTCACCGAGTCTTGCATCAGGAAGACCGATAACAGCAACGTCCTTGATTGCATCGTGCTTGCGAAGGAAATCTTCAATCTGAACGGGATAAAGGTTTTCACCGCCCGAAATAATAACATCCTTCTTGCGGTCTACGAGGAAGATAAATCCGTCTTCATCCTCCTGAGCCATATCACCGGTAAAGAGCCAATCTCCATGAAGAACTTCATTAGTTGCTCTTTCATCGTTAAAGTAGCAAAGCATAACGCCGGGCCCCTTGACAGCAAGTTCGCCTACCTCGCCTTTTTCGACTTCGTTGCCGTTTTCATCAACAATCTTGGTTTCCCAACCATAACCTGCCTTGCCGATTGCACCGACCTTATGAACATTGTCAACACCAAGGTGTACACAGCCGGGTCCGATTGATTCGCTCAGACCGTAGTTTGTATCATATTTATGATGAGGGAACTTCTCGAGCCATCTCTTGATAAGACTGGGCGGAACAGGCTGTGCGCCGATATGCATAAGCCTCCACTGAGAAAGATTGAATCTGTCGATGTCGATATCCCCTCTGTCGATTGCATCGAGGATATCCTGTGCCCAAGGCACAAGAAGCCATACGATTGAACATTTCTCCTCTGAAACAGCTTTGATAATCCATTCGGGTTTTGCACCCTTGAGAAGAACTGCTTTACCGCCCACAAGAAGTGAACCAAACCAATGCATTTTTGCACCGGTATGATAGAGAGGCGGAATGCAGAGAAAAACATCGTCTTTGGTCTGCATATGATGATTCTGCTCAACCTTGCATGAATGAACAAGAGCCTTGTGAGCATGAAGAATAGCCTTGGGGAAACCGGTTGTACCCGATGAGAAATAGATAGCTGCGTATTCATTGTCTGTAACCGCAACATCAGGCTTTTTGGATGTGCAATATGTGACAAGCTTATTGTAGCTTTCTGCAAAAGTGGGGCAGTCTCCGCCGATATAGAATTTAAGTCTTACATCGGGAATGCGGTCACAAATCTGCTCCATACGGCCTGTAAATTCGGGTCCGAAAACAATTGCATCGCTTTCGGAAAGCTTAAGGCAATATTTGATTTCATCCGCAGTATATCTGTAGTTGAGAGGTACTGCGAGCGCACCTGTTTTGAGAATACCGAAGTAAATGGGAAGATATTCGATGCAGTTCATAAGAAGGATAGCAACTCTGTCGCCCTTCTTTATGCCTCTTGAAAGAAGAAGATTGGCAAATCTGTTAGCTCTCTTATCAAAGTCTTCCCAGGTGATTTCGCTTCTGCCGTCGCCGTTTGCGCCTTGCTCGATAAGCGAATATTCACGCCATGTAACACGGCTCTTTTCCTGAAGCTCAGGATTGATTTCAACAAGAGCAACGTCATTCGGATAAAGTTTTGCATTTTGTTCAAGAAATTCTGTGATTGGCATATTTTATCATTCCTTAAATTGTTTTGTGAATTAATGTAAAAAACACAATTCAGAGTGGCGAAGCAAAAAGCCACGTCACTCTGTTCTCTGTGTCTGTTTTGACCTTTAAAGCTTTAAAGCTTTTGTGTATTAAAGTGTTTTCTATAATACACTCTTTTGCCAATTTTGTCAATAGACATTTAAAAATATTACATATTTACGACTCAGACCGTATACTTTTCAGCCTGCAGACGGAACATATATGCGTACTTGCCGTCTTTTTTCATAAGCTCGTCGTGACTGCCGAGTTCAACTATTCTGCCGTTTTCGAGCATAATAATTCTGTCTGCGTGACGGGTTGTTGAAAGCCTGTGAGAAATAAAGATAACCGTTCTGTCTTCACAACCGTCGCTTATCGCTTTGTTGAGTTCATATTCCGAAACGGGGTCAAGATTGGCAGAAGGCTCATCGAGGATGATATAGGGACACTGCTTATAAAAAACTCTTGCAATTGCGAGCTTCTGCTGTTCACCGCCCGAAAGCATAAGGCCGTCATCATCAAACTCCTTGAGCAATATGGTATCCGCACCGTTGGGAAGCTCTTTGCTGAACCCCGCAAGTTTAAGTGCTTCAAGCACCCTGTCGCTGTCATGCTCAGTTGTCATTGCAACATTCTCTCCGACAGTTGCGCCAAAAAGACTGAAATCCTGAAAAACGGCAGCAAACCTTGCCCTGTGACTCATAACGGTTTCTTCTCTTATATCTCTGCCACCTATTTTAATTGAACCGTCTTTTACATCATAAAGACGAAGGATAAGATTGGTAAGCGTGGTCTTTCCTGCACCGTTATAACCGACAAGCGCGATTTTTTCGCCCGGCTTGATTTCAAACGATATACCGTTTATACAATCCCTATCGTTACCTTCATAAGCAAACGACACATTTTCTACACTGATTGTTTCGGGTTTGCCGTTCTTTGCAATGTGTTTTCCATCGATAATTTTGCTTTCAACAGCAAGGAAGTTACGGCATTTTTCAATCATCTTTGATCGCTCGGTGAAATTTCTGAGGCTGTAAACAGTAAGATAAAGAACACTTGCGCCGATCTGAACAGCACCGTTGAAAGTTGCAACAAAATCGCCCGCCGACATTTTTTCCGTAACAATAGTCTGATATCCGATATAAAGACTGAGAATGAGCATAAATCCGATAACCTGAACCGAAAATTCCTGAATAAAGAACAAACCGTCAAGCTTTCTGATATATCTTTTCTGTGTTTTTATGACGTCATCCGCACTTTCATTGAAGCGTTTACGAAGAAGCGGATATATCCCGCTTGTTCTTATTTCTCCCGCATAGTCGGGAAGATAGAATATTCTTGCAAAATAATCGCCTCGGCGGTGCTTTTCGGTTACGGCTTCTCTTCGCTCCGTCTGAAGACTGCCCGTATATTTACCGAGGGGAATAAAAAGAATAACCGAAATAAGCACAATAGCAAGGCAGGCAGGGTCAATCGAAAACATAATTGCAGCAACCGCAACAAACGAAATAAGCTGCTCGACATACCCTCTGACAAGATCAAGAACATTCCTCAGGTTATCTGCCGTGTTTTCAATCGAAAGAATAAAATCGCTGTAAAATCCCGGATCATCGTATTTTGACATATCAAGCTTTGCCGCTTTCTCATAAAATACGGATTGTATTCCGAGATCCATTTTTTCACGTTCTCTATGAACAAAAAGCTCATAAAAAACATTGGTAAATATTTCGCACACAACAATAACCGCAAGCATTGCGGCAATGCCGAAAATTATCCTCTTGGGTTCTCCGCCGTTCTGAACTTCGTCAATTATGTATTTAAGACCGATAACCGCTATCAGTTTACTCGGCAGCGCACCCATAACCTGCTCAAAAATCTCACCGATTACAAGCCACGGCGATACCTTGAACATCAGTTTAAGCATAAAGAATATATTAGAGACAGTGCTGTGCGTCTGCTTTATTCCTTTTTTCATATCAGCCCACACTCCTTTCACCGTCTTTATAGCTCGATGCCTGAAGAGTGAACATTTCGAAATAACCTTTACCGTCTTCCATAAGCTTTTCGTGAGTTCCGCTTTCGCTTACCTTACCGTTTTCAAACACACAAACTCTGTCCGAAAGAACGGCACTCGAAAGACGGTGGGAAATATATATAACAGTCTTATCTTTTGTTGCCTCAATAAGACTTTCGTACATTTTATATTCCGCAATCGGGTCAAGTGCAGAAGACGGTTCATCAAGTATCGCAAGGTCAAAATCTTTTGCAAACATTCTTGCTGCGCAGAGTTTCTGCTGCTCACCGCCCGATAGACCCGTGCCTTTTTCGTCAAACTCACGGGTAAACACCGTTTCGCTCTTCTCGGGGAGCGACGATATACGTTCATAAATACCTGCTGATCTTAAAGCAGATTCAACGGCAATACGATCTGATTCTTCCTGAATTTCACGGCAAAGCACATTTTCGTTAACCGTAAGAGCAAACACCTTGTAATCCTGAAAAACAGTTGCAAGCCGTTCACGAAGAGACTGAACATCGTAATCACGTATATCGGTTCCGTTATAAAGAATAACACCGCTGTCAGGGTCATAAAAACGCAGAAGAAGCTTTACAAACGTTGTTTTGCCGGCACCGTTTTTGCCGACAACCGCAACTGTTTCGCCTTTATTTATTTTAAACGACAAACCTTTAAGGGAAGCTTTTTTTGCACCCGGATAAGTAAAATGAACATCTTTGAATTCGAGAGTTTCAAGCTCATCCGCTTTTTTATCACTGCCGACAACCTTGGACTCATATTCCATAAACTCTTTCAGATTTGCAAAATACTCGGCTTCCTGGCGGAGCTTTGCAACTGCATCGCTGAGATTGTTGAGCACATCCTTGAGGTTGCTTACGGCAGTTACAATAACCGAGAAATCCGAAATCGCAAGATTACGTTTCCACACAAAACGGTAAGCAGCATAAGAATAAGCTGAAACAACGGGTAATGCCCTGCCGAAAATTCCGCCGATAACCTCAAGAATCATCATTCTGACACCGTAGTTTTTGATAATTTCTCTGTTTTTTTCAACAGCGGTTCTGAATCGGTTATGCATAACATCATAGATGCCCGAAGTACGGATATCCTTTGCAAAATCACGCAAAAATACAGTTCTTTTTACATATTCCTTTGATCGCTTGTGAGATGTCATCTCTCTGTCTTTTTTTACCTCGAGTTTACCCTTTATTGAACCCGCAATAACAACCGCCACTGCAAAAAGAAGGATAAAAAGCAATCTGTAATCGATTGAAACGACATAGATAACAAGGAATACCGAGGTAACTGTCCCCGCAAAAACATTTGCAAAATTATAGCAGAATGCATGGAAGTGGTCATTAGAAACTATCTCGGTTGCACGCTTATATTTATCATAAAATTCCGGAGTTTCATAACAAGCCATATCAACTCTGACCGCTTTTCTGAAAATGCGGTCATTAAGATTTTTATAGACATATTTCAACCTTGTGCACACAAAATAGTCGGTAAGGCAATCCGTGCCTTTTGCAAGAAGTCCGGCACCTGCAAATAGGCAGACAAGAAAAGCAAACTCCTTGAAGCTGCCACCGTTTTCGATGAGTCCGAGAAGAAGTTTGAGAAACAGAATTTCCTGTATAAATCTTGTAAAAAACCAATGCGCCGTCTGAACAATAACAAACGAAGATGTCAGAAGCGGTGCACACTGATGCACGGTTTTGAGAGCATATATAACATTTTTAAAAGAAGAACCTTTCTCTTTTTTCAGCTTATGGCTCATCAGATACTCCCCCTTTCACACAATAGTCGGTATCAATTATTTTTAAGTTTTTTCAATTCTTTTTTCAGTTCCGACGGCATACCGTACCGATATGAAAAAAATACAAATTCCACAAGCACATCACCGTCATATCCGCATTCCGAAAGTTTTTTGAGAAGTTCATCCATATAGCACGGATCAAGTTTCGGAAACTGCTCTCTGAACTGTTCAAAATATGATACGTGAACACAGCCGATATACGGCAGAGTTCTTTCTATGCGGTCGAGGTCGTATTCCTTACGTCTGTAAAGCGACTGAAAATAGGTTGTAAAATTATCAAAACCGACATCCTGACGGATTTTCAGAAAAGCGTCGGTATTGTTGTTGTATGTATTACCGTGGCATTCGGGGCAAACATTTATGCCGTATTCAGCAGCAACGGTGCACATGGATTTTGCATCGGCAACAAGCCTTGTGTATGTTTCGTCATCAGTCTTTTCGCTGTCGGCTTTTCCGAGCCATACGCGAACTGTTTCCGCATTCATCGCACTTGCAATTTCACATATTTTTCTCCACTCTGCTTCATTACCGCTTCCGACACGGTAATAACTGCCGTAGGAACAAATACGTATACCGGCTTTGTCGCAGAGAATTTTTGCTCTTTTGGCAGTTTCGATATCCGTAACGTGAATATCTCCGCCCCATTCGATACATTCCGCACCAACACGTTTTGCAATCTCAACAATTTTTTCGATGTTCCTGATTTGCCTTAGTGTTGTTGAAGTAAAACCGAAACGCACCCGAACTCCCCCATTAAAACATATTGGTTTTCAGTTTACCACATTGCACGCCAAAAAACAATGTTGAAATTTCAAGAAAGTACATATATAATAAAGGCATAAACTATAAATAATATATAGGAGAAACAAGCTATGCTCAGAAAAAGACAGGTTCATCTTGATTTTCATACAAACGGCACAATACCAGTAGGAACAAACTTTTCCAAAGAGCAGTTTCAGGCTGCACTCAAAGCAGGTCACGTCAACTCAATAACAGTCTTCTCAAAATGCCATCACGGATGGTCGTATCATCCCACAGATGTTAATGAAATGCACCCTTGCCTTGATTTTGATCTTCTCGGTGCACAGCTTGAAGCCTGCAAGGAAATTGACGTTAATGCACCCGTATATATTTCGGCAGGATACGACGAAAAAGAATTCATCAAGCGCCCCGAATGGCGTTATGTTTGCTCACCGGACAAAAAAGAGCAAGAAGAATTCGAAAACGAAGTTCATTTTCATCACCTTTGCTTCAACACGGGATATCTTGATTTTCTCTGCGCTCAGATTGAAGAGGTTATGGTCAAATATAACCCCTGCGGAATCTTCCTCGACATCATTGCAGCCAGAGAATGCTACTGCGACAAATGCAGAGCTGATATGAAGGAACTCGGACTGGACATCAACAATGAAGACGACCGTTGGAATTTTGCAGTTAAAACTCTTTACAAATACATCGAAGCCACAAATGCCGCTGTCAGAAAACACAGTGACACGGCAACTGTTTTCCACAACAGCGGTCACATTCCAAAGGGTGATTATAATTTTATCGAAAGCAACAGTCATCTTGAACTCGAAAGCCTTCCCACAGGCGGTTGGGGTTACGACCACTTTCCGCTTTCCGCAGCTTATGTGCGCTCACTCAAAGACGCAGATTATCTCGGAATGACCGGTAAATTCCACCACAGCTGGGGTGAATTCGGCGGTTTCAAACATCCTAACGCTCTTATTTACGAAACTGCTCTGAGCGTTGCAAACGGTGCGGGCTGCTCAATCGGAGATCAGATGCATCCGCTCGGTGATATGAATATGTCAACCTACAATCTCATAGGCAAGGCTTATTCTCTTATCGAAGAAAAAGAGCCGTGGCTCAACGGTGCAGTCAATGTTGCAGATATTGCCGTATTAAGTGCAGAATCGCTCACAGGCAACCGTGACCACAGAGCCGATTTCGGTGCAAACAGAATGCTGCTTGAGAATAATTATCTGTATAATTTCATTGACAGCGCAATGGATTTTTCAAAATATAAGATGCTTGTTCTTCCCGATGTAGGCGGACTTTCGGATAAAACAATTGAAAAAATCAAAACCTTTGCCGAAAACGGCGGAAAAATTATTGCAAGCGGTGAAGCTCTTATAAAAGACGGCAATTTCTTCCTTGATATCGGTGCGGAGTACAAAGGCATAAACGAATTCAGCCCGACCTATTTCATTCCTTGTTTCGATACTGTCAACGGCACAACAGAATACGTTATGCGCTGCAATTCTTATAAATTTGAAGCAAAAGACTGTCAGGTTGCGGCATATATGCAGAACCCTTATTTCAACAGAACTCTCGAGCATTTCTGCTCTCACATACACGCTCCCAACAATCCCGACGAAAGCTTCCCCGGAATTGCAATCAAAGGCAATGTTGCATACATCGGATGGGATATCTTTACCGCATATGCAACCGGCGGTCACCTCTGCTTCAAGGAAATTTTCACACACGTTGCAAAAACTCTTATGGGTGACGATGCAACGGTTACCGCTGCAATTCCCGACAGAGCCGTTGTTACATACACAAGGCAGGAAAGCGAAAAGAGAAATATTCTTCATCTGCTTTTTGCCCACACATCTGTCAGAGGCACAAACACCGAGGTTATCGAAGATACCGTTCCTCTTTATAACGTTGAATGCAGCGCAAAAACCGGTTCAAAGCCCTCAAATGTTTATCTTGCACCGTCGGAAGAAAAACTTGATTTTGAATACACCGACAGTAAAGTAAAATTCACTGTACCTGAGGTAAACATTCATCAGATGGTTGTAATTGAAGAATAAAATAATATGGGGATGTCTCACTTCTTCGGTGAAACATCCCCTTTGTTTTTTAAAAATTATTAAGTTCTTCAACAGTCGGTACAGATGCATCTGCACCCATTCGGCTGACTGCTATACTGCCCGCTTTATTGCCCATATCACAGGCAGCATAAACATCTCCGCTTCGGATATATTCAAGAGCCATTGCCGCTGTAAAGCAATCACCCGCCGCAGTTGTATCCACAACTTTGCTCGGATACGAAGACATTAAACGGAGCGAATCACCGTCCCAGACAGAGCATCCTCTTTCTCCGAGTTTAAGCACGGCATATTTCGCTCTGCTTCTTTCAAGAAGGATTTTTGATGCTTCAAGAATATCGTCTTCACTTTCGGGATAAATACCCGTCAAAGCTTTTGTTTCGCTTTCGTTGGGCGTTATAATTGTTGCACCCTGCATTTTTTCAAGAGCAAAATTCTTAGCAGGACCGCAGTCGATAACGGTTACAACATTATTTTTCACCGCTTTGTTCACGCATTCGGCAACAACATTTTCTTCAGTTTCAAACTGAACAAGCAGAAGGTCGAGTTCATCTGTTATGCAATCAGCAGCTTCATTGGCATCGATTTCAGCATTTGCCCCTTCGTAAACAACAATGCGGTTTCTGCCCTCACCGTCAAGAATAATAACAGCAAGACCGGTCTGGGTTCCTTGGATTGACACTCCCGAAACATCAATACCGTTATTCACAAGATTTTCAATAAGCTGTCTGCCGTTTTCGTCATCGGCAACCTTGCCTATCATCTTTGTTTGCGCGCCGAGGCGAGAAAGGACCGTTGCCTGATTGGCGCCTTTTCCGCCATTGGCATAACCGTAGGAAGTTCCCGTAAGGTTTTCACCGACCTCGGGAACTTTCTGCATATTGAGAATCATATCCATATTGATGCTGCCTGCAACTGCCGCTTTAATTTCAGAATACATCGGTTTCAACCACCTTTCTGAAATCATCGGCAGCAAGACTTATGCTCTTATCCTTAAGGAACAGACTGCTTGTTCCGAGAACAAAGATTTCCGCTCCGCTTTTGCTGAGTTTTATGCCGTTTTCAACACTGATATTACCGTCAACCTCAATGGGAACATTTTTACATCCCCACTCATTGAGCAGTCTGCGTGTTTCAGCAGTTTTTCTTTCAGCTGCCGCAAAAAGCTTCTGACCCGCAAATCCTGGGCTGACAGTCATAACAAGCACCATATCGATATAATCGGTAAGGTATTGCAGACTTTCGGGCGGGGTCTGAGGATTAAGCGCAAGACCTGCCTTTATGCCTTTGTTTTTTATTTGTTCAAGCGTACGGTGAATATGAATATCGGATTCATAATGAACGCAAAGAATGTCGTTTGAGTCAAGCTTCATTCTGTCAATGAACTGCGAAGGTTTATTCACCATCATATGAACATCCAGAGGAATATCCGTAACTTCTTTTATCGCATTCACAAGATCAAAACCGAGCGTGATATTCGGCACAAAACTGCCATCCATAATATCGAGATGCAGATAATCGATACCAGCCTTTTCAAGTTCACTGATACTGCTTCTGAGGTTCATTAAATCTGCACACATAAGGGATGCCGATAAATATTTTTTCATAATTTTCTCCTTTATCTGCATGACTGCACAGCTTCAACCGCTCTTTGCGGATAATCCGTCATTATACAGTCTGCTCCGTTTTTGGTAAGATGAATAATATCTTCTTCATTATTTATCGTCCAATACTGAACGGCAATATTATTTTTGTGAGCATAGTTGAGAAGCTCTCTTGTGCCGAGATTAATAAGATTATCAAGCGCATTTTCGCCATAAGGTATCTGCAACGCAACATATGACGGACTTACATCCTGCAAATTCCAACCCATTCTGCAATAAAAATAAAACTGGATTGCCTCTATTGCATCAGCCGTTCTTGAAATTCCGGGATATTTCGCTTTCATATAGGCAGAAGTATCGGGTGCAAAAGTTGACCAGATTACTCTGTTCTGAAGATTTCTTTCGGTTATCACGGAATAAAGCTTGTCAACCGCCTTATAGCTGTTAAGACCGATACTTTTTATCTCGATAACATAATTATACTTTTTGCCTTTGCTGTTGGATTCAACATAATCAATTATACTGTCACAAGTCACAACTCTGAGATTATAAGGGATATCGTCACCCCTCAGACCGCGGTAAGGATAATCACCGCTGCCCTTGAAGTTTTCACCGAGATTAAGCACCTGAACTTCCTCAAAAGTAAGCGAAGAAACATAGTTATTCTTTCTGCCGAAAGCCTCAACCGCATTTGACGTATCATCATAGGTAAGATTATGAAGAAGAACAAGCTCACCGTCTTTTGTAATCTGAACATCAAATTCAAGTGTATCGACACCAAGTTCTTCGCCTTGCTCAACAATATTTTCAAATGCCATCAAAGTATTCTGAGGAGCAATTCCTCCGCCCGAACGGTGAGCGGAAATATCGGGATCAAGATATTCGGTTATGTAGGGATTCGTTGATTCGGGGTAGGTTTCAACAGGAATGTCAGGATTGCCCGCATCACCCATTGTAAACAAAATCGGGATCAGCATAACAACCGCAACTGCCCCGTGAAAAATGTTTTTTATAAACAAAAACACTGAAGTCATTTTTATCACTCCTTATTTTTACTTATTATACAGTAAAACCATATCATATTCAAGAGCTTCATAAAAGAATATACCCGAGACTGAAAACGGTCCCGGGTATATTTTTAGAATGCGGGTTTAAAAATCTGCGCAATAATTCTGTTCATTCCGAAAAGATTCTTGAAGAACGAAATAAGTTTCTGGAAGAATCCTGCCTTCGATGTCAGCTTCTGCTGTGCACCGATTTCGGTTCCTTCGGAATTGACAACAGCATTGCCGTTTTTGTCAACAACCTTTACTGTCACCGTAACTTCACCCTTGGAAGTTGAAGTTACCGCACAGGTCTTTCCGTCTGCCGAAGGTTCGATCGTCATACCTTCACCGACTACGCTCCATTCAAGCTTTGCGCCTTCGGGAATATCTCCCTTGATTTCAGCGTGAAGAATAAGAGTATCTCCGTATTTAACGGTGGTTATTGAAGGCTGAGCAATTGTAACGGTTGCAGTAACCTCCGCACCCACCTTGCTTTCATCAACAACAGCGTAGTAACTGAAGTGATCTGTTTCAAACACAAGATAGCCGTTTTCGTATCTCGAATTCATCTTTTCAACCTTACCGGTCTTTGAATCAACGTGATATACAAACGAGCGGTTGGGATCATATCCCTCGGGAAGAGGAATTCTTATCGTTACCTTGCTTTCGGGCTGGGTTTCTTTGCCGTCAACAGTCATTGTAATATCAAAAATCTGCGATTTTGCAGAACCTGTCTGAGTATTTACGATGTTGAAAGCTCCGCCGTCAAATGTTTCTTCAACATTGATTGAAACCTCACCTTCGTAGTCGTCAGGCTGATATTCGATTGTAATATCCGTATCATCGTGATGAGCAACCTCAAGCTTGGTTATCACATCTTCTTCAAGAACAGCCTTACATACTGTACACTTGATAACCCTCTTACCCTCTTTTTCGGTTGTGGGTTTAAGAACGACTGTCCATTCTTTTGCGGGTGTATGACCAAGAGCTTCAAGTTCCTTGGTTTCAACAGTCACACCGCAAACAGTACATTTCTTGATCTGTTCGCCCTTTTCGGTGCAGGTGGGATTCTTGGTTGTTTCCCATTCGCCTGCAGTATGACCGAGAACTTCAAGTTCCTTGGTTTCAACGGTTACACCGCAAACAGTACATTTCTTGATCTGTTCACCCTTTTCGGTGCAGGTGGGATTCTTGGTTGTTTCCCATTCACCTGCGGTATGACCGAGAGCGGGAAGAACAACGGCATCGCCGATTGTTTCTCCGCAGAACTCACAGATTTCATATTTCATACCCGCAACAGTACAGGTTGCATCGATTGTTACAGTCTGTGTTTTACTGTGGTTGAGAGCGGGAAGAATTGTTGATTCACCGATTGTTTCTCCGCATTCCATACAGATTGTGTATTCTATACCGTTAACGGTACAGGTTGCATCAATAGTAATTGTCTGAGGAATGTGAACATGCTCGGGTTCATTCGCCTGCCATACGGCATAGAAGGTCTTGCCGGTTTCGTCCATTGTGCCGAGGTCTGCAAGGATTATCACGCTGTCAAGCGACCAGCCGACAAAGTTGAATCCTTCTTTTTCGGGAACGGTTTCGGGCGCAACAATCTTTTCACTGTACCTGACAGATATCGTTGCAAACGTTTCGCTTCCGTTCATAAATACAGCATTATAGCTGTTCACATCAAACATTGCCGTTACCGTCAAATCCATTGCGGGCATTGTTGCGGGAATTTCATTATCCCAACCCACAAAGGTATAACCGGTCTTTGACGGTGTTTCAACAGGAGCAATCATAGCTCCGTAATAATAGGTTTCTGAAACCGTTTCCGTTCCGTCATCAACAGTCAGAGTAAACATCAGTCTGTCGATATAAACGCTCAGAACAAGTGAATTGTCGCCCGAAATCACACCGCTGAGACTACTCTTTTCTCTGTTAAGTTCAAAACCTTCATCAATAACGGGTTCCACGGTTACGGTTTCTCCGGTTGTTCCGCTCATAATCTGCGTTGAAAGAACATATTCACCGGTTGTGTCCATAACATATGTTTCAACAGTATAAACGGTATCTGTTGAAGCAATCCACTCAGCAGTGAACACCATATCTTCAACAGAATTCATCGTTCCGAGATTTTCTCCGAGGTTTTCTCCGTTATACAGCCAACCTGCAAACAGATAACCCTGTTTTTCGGGTGCCGTCGGAGCAGCAATCACCGTATCATAATCAACAGAAACATTCATATAGGTTGTGCCGTCGGCAAACACACCGCCGTTTGCATCAAAAACAACCTCATAGACTTCGGGTTCATATGTTGCTGTAAGCATAAGATCCTGTGCGGGCATTGTTGCGGGAACTTCGGGAGTCCATCCGATGAAATTGTATCCGACTCTGTCGACATTGATATCAAAATCAATTGTTTCGCCGAACTTCAATTCATATACGGTTGTTACACCTTCAACAACAAATGTAAGGGTATAATATTCCTTATATACATTTACGGTAAACTGAGTAGTTTCTCCGCCATAGGCAACGGTTACGGTTGTTTCTCCATCCTTAGCAAAAACAGATTCGGAGCAAACAAAGCCGCTGCTGATAATCCTGGTTGAAAGGTCACTGTATCTGACCCTGAGGGTCATACCTTCGGTTGAAAGCTTTTCACCTACAGTATAAACAAGCTTTGAAGGCATTGTTTCGATTTCAATGCTCTTGACGGTTACACCTGTGAACTCTGCTTTCACTTTGACGCCATCGTAATATTCAAGGATATAGTGAACATCCTTGCTTACAAGTTCACCGTCAACATACCAGCCGAGGAACTCACAGCCTTCGTGCGGAGTTGCAATAAGGTCAACGGTATCGCCCACAAAGTATTCACCGGAAGTATTGCTCTGTTCAACAGTACCGTCACCTTTGATTGTAAGATCAAGGACCTGCTTCTTCTGAACCTTGAGCACAAGGGGAAGAGAATTTGTTTCAAGCAGGTTGGAATTCAGACGGCTTCTGATTGCGATATAATCACTTTCAGCACCGGTCGCTTTGCTGTCGTTAACAAAGACTCTCCTGCTCCAATCGGGAGTTGAAAGCGATGAATTCAGAAGTACCATTTCATATGAACGCTGAGAAGTAAGATTGCTGAAAATATACTTTCCATCGTCATATTTTACTGTGATAAGTTTGCTGAGTTCCTTCTGAGCATAGATTCTCACGGTTGTGATTTCACCGGCAAGATTTGTGCTGCTTGCCGCAACACGCACTCTGAGAGTCTGAGGAACAGTCTTAAGTTCAAATCCGATGGGTTTGCCGTTACATTTTCTCCATACACCGTCACCGAAGCAGTACTCATATTCTTCAGCGAATGACTGAACGGTCTGACAGTTAGCGTAATCAAGAGTTACGGAAGGTGCGGAAGGAATGTTGGTTTCGGTGAATTCGATATTGAAGAGTGTATCACGCGAACTTACGATATTGTACTGAACAACGTCGTACCATGAATCGATAGAACTATACGAAGTGTTTTTAACATCATTGATAGCATCAAGAGCTTCAGCTTCTTCAATTTCATCAAGATTTGTTCCGCCAATATAATCAATAATAAACTGTTTATATGTAGCTTCACCACCGAGTCTTGTTTCGCATCCTGCTCTGAGAAGAGTAAGATAATAGAAATCCTTTACAGAATTTGTGACAGAGCTACCGTTCATAAAGCCACTAAGGAACGCATCACCTATCTGGTCATATGCTGAAAGCACCGCCTTCTGCTTCATATAGTCATCAATGCCGAGCGCCCACATTGCAAAGTTGAAGACAACCTTAACAACTGACATAACAGTCGAGCCGATACAATTGGTGACAAAGTCATTGACAGCCTTTCCGACAAGATGATAAGTGACCTCTTTTACCGAATACTGAACAATTTCAGCAGCCTTGCTCTGGAATTGCTTGACTGATTGATTAAGCTCTTTTTTGAAGTCCTTAACCAAACTTACCATAGCAGAAGAAATGTCGGAATTCGCAGACTTTGAAGCTTGAAGAATAGCATCAAGAATAAAATTGCTGTACTCTACGTTACTTTCAAATTTGAGCACGCCCTGAACATAAACATCCTGCTGAACTCCCGTGAGCGCATCAAAAATGGTATCAGTCCATGCGATGGCGGTGTCCACATTCTTACCAAAATATTTATAAGGAGTGAACTGAAGAACCTCGAGCGAAGCTGAGGTCAGGTGATTATCGATAATCGAAGTCACACTGTCATAGAATTCTATTGAGCCTTCAACAACGTATTTTTCGGTCAGCCAATCAGCTTTTGCGAAGAGCTCCTCAAAAGCCTTGTTAATTTCAGTTTGATCGTGCTTTCCTTCAAGCGCAGCCTTTACATCGCTGAGATACTCATTAATCGCATAATAATATTTCTGACCTGTAAGCTCATCAATCTTTCCAAGAATATCAGCATCCGTAAGCACAGAAAGAAGAATATCCTTTGCCTTATCCTTCATCTCGTCGTCTTCAAATCCCGAAGGATCTGCATTGATAACCGTATTAGCAAGATTATAGAGGATTTTCATTACTTTACCGGTATTGGCTTCATCGACATAATAATAGTTACCGTCATTGTTGATGTAGTTCAATGCATGTCTGACTTTAGCATCACCCGAAAGAATGTTTCCGAGCTTTTCAGAATAATCGATGAAGCTGTAACGTTCTTTATGGAATGAGCCAACTTCGATATTCTCTAAAAGTCCTTCAAACTCGACTATCGCAGCATCCCTGAAATGGGCAATACCGTCATAATTAATTGCATTATAAGCAACATACTCGTGAACAAGTTTCTGACCCGGAGCGAGAACCTCAAGATTTGCCGATAGATTTCCGGTTCGGCTGTAAGAAATCGGAAGATACTGCTTCTTGCCGTTACCAAGCTGAACGTAGATATTCAGCAGATATGCGGTTGATTCGAAAACTGCATTATCCGTACCGAGCACTCTGTCTGTAACATTAGTAACCTTATTGTTGATAACACTTATATCGGGCAGAAGAATATCAACAGGTCTTTCGTTTTCAAGTTCAACGTTGAAATAGAAGGTATCGTTATGGATTTCATCAGCACCGAGAATTCTGAACTTGACGCCTTCAAGACCGTAAACCTTGATGGGTTCATCTGTTTTGAAGGTTGTTGTTACAAGCTCTTCAAATTCAGCAAGAATACCGGTATAGTCTGCAGTGAGATTGTATTCACCTGCAACGTCACCTCTGATGCACCAAGAAATTGTTACGGTATTCTGACCTTTGATTCTGTCAATATGAACGGTATCTGAATTCTGATATCCGCCGTCAAGACCAGTCATAAGAGTCATACCCTCGGGAACATTGAGTTTTATTTCGTTATCCTTAATAACAAAATCCGAAGCTGCATTGTTGATGATATGAAGCTTGACATCAAAGAATTCCTTAAGATAAGATGCCTGTGCAGGAACGTCAAGAATTCCAACGATATCTTTATTTCCGTCGCCGCCCAGCCAAACTACGTCTGTAACTTTTCTTTCCTCGCCGCCTACTATGAATGTTTTGCGTTCTTTTTCTTCTTCATCCCTGACAGAGTATCCGAGAATTCCACCTGCACCGTTACGGTAATAATCAAGCGAAATTGCGCTTCCCGAATAAATAAATCTTGCCGTTGCGGAATAGACCTGTCTGTTATCGGGTGCATACGGATCGATACCCGCCGCAATAATTTCATCAAAGGTCATTCTTGTAATTTCAAACTCACCCGTGATGATATCGCCCTTGACAATTGTAAGAGTAATGGTTCTTGTTGCGTTTGCAAGAACGACGATTTCCTTCTTAGCGGGAAGATAGTGGTCTTTATATGCGCCTACCGTATGCGTACCGTCGGGAAGAAGCATTATTGCTACGCCGGATGAATCAGCAGCAACCTTTTTATTATTATTGCTTCCAAGGTCAAAATAGACAGGGGCATAGGGAACAGGACTGCCGTTTTCATCAACAACTCTGACTTTGAGAGTGCCGAGCTTTTCACGCTCTTTGACCTCAACTGTCTGTGTTACCGAATGCTGAAGACCTTCGGCATCCTTTACGGTAAGAGTTACTTCATATGTACCGACTGATGTGTACTTCTTAACGGGTCTGATTTCGGTTGAAGATGTTCCGTCGCCAAAATCCCATATATATTCCGTAATCTGGCTGTCATCGGTTGATGCAGATGCATCAAATTCATCCTCAACATTGAGAATCATAAATGATTTGCAAATAAACGATGCAACGGGAGCTTCATTTACGATTACACCGGGAGATTCGATATAAGTATATTCAACAGATGTGATAAGCTCCGAAGCATTCTGAAGTTTATCAAGAGAAACAAGCTTATAATAGTATGTTCCACTCTGCTGTGAAGTAATATAATGTGTAAGAGTGTATATTCCTTCGCCATTTACACCTCTTGCGCCTGCACTTGTGTAATCCTTACCGTTTGCGGAATAATAAACCTTGAATCCCGCAAGGTCTGCTTCTCGGCAGTCATTCCATGTAAGAGTTACCTTATTATTCACAATAGTTGCCTTGAAATCGGTTGCCGAAGGTGCGGTAAGATCAACAGTATACTGTGCATTGACATAATCCGACTTAAGACCCATAACGTCAACCGCATATGCTCTTACATAAACCTTATCTCCGCTTTCAAGACCGTCCATGGGAATCTTAACGCTTAAGTTCTTATAAGAATCCGCAATACTTTCAGCTCTTGCAGCTTCGGCATAGGTCATGTTCTTGGTTGTGCAATATTCAACAACCATATATGAAAGCATATTGTTGTCGCTTGCGGCAACATTGAAATAATTATAGCTCTTGCTGAGAGAATTGTTATAAGTTGAACCGATACCTCTTACAACAGGTTTGATTGTATCGTCAAGCATTTTTGCGCTGACAATCTCGGAATATCCGCTCATATTACCGCAGGTATCCGATACTCTTATTTTGTAATAGTATTCCTTGCCTCTTTCAACAGTCTGGTCGTGATAATTATAGGTAGCCAGATTTGACGATATCACTTTGTATTCGCCGTTTTCCTCTGTTGCACGGTAAACAGCATAACCACCGAGGTCGTTTTCCGTACCGACAGTCCATTCGAGGCTGATATATCCGTCCTGACTGATTGCCTTGAGGCCCGTCGGCGCATCAGGTGCCGTTCTGTCGATATAGTAACCTCTGTAAGGTGCCGTGCTATCCGAAACGCTTTCGTTACCCGATATGTCTGTTGCGATTGCTCTGATATAAAGATAACCTTCTTTATATTCATCGGTATTGATTGTAAGCGAATACTTCTGAATTCTTTCGGCATCAGAGAATGTTTTTGAACCGATATCTGTCCAGCTTTCTTCGTCGTATGAATACTGAATCTTGATTGACGCGATACCGCATTCATCCTGCGCAGTTGCAGTATAAGTAAATGCGCTGCTGTATCTTGCAGGACTCGGAGACTGACCTGTGATTGCGGGAATCATTGTGTCAACAGCGGTTCTGACGGTGTATTCATCCGAATACTGACCAACATTTCCTCTGACGTCAACGCAGGCAACACGGAAGGTATAGTCTGTTTCTGCCTGAAGATTTTCGACATTTGCACCTCTTGTTATAAGATTTGTCTGAACGGTAATCCAGACACCGTCTGTCTTCTGCTGAAGAATGAAATACTTTGCATCGGCATCCGCAACATTATTCCACGAAAGAGTGATGATTGACGACTGCACGATTGCAGAAAGACCCGTAACCTTTTCGGGACCGACGTTATCAATCTTATAAGTATTTACAACATCTTCGCTCGCATTGCCTACGGTATCGTAAACAACAACCTTTACAGAGACAGAAGAACCTTTGACAACGGTTGTATCGAACTTGCAGGCAAAACCTTCACCTGTTGCTTCACCGATAACATTCCAGGTTGCGCCTTCATCCTCTGACCAGCTGTAGACAGCCTTTGCAATGCCGATGTTATCCTCTGCGCTGATACTGAGGGTCTGGGTAGCATAAAGAACTGAACCTGATGCAGGCTTGAGTTTATAAACAGTCGGAATTTCCTTATCGGACTGAACGGTTGCATAAACCTCAGCCGAAGGAAGGCTTTCTGCACCGTAAGTACCGACACCTGTAATATAATAAATGTATGTCTTTCCTTCCTCAACAGCTGTATCCGTATATGAAAGGGTTTCTCTGCCGTTTACGGTTGTGATGAGGGTATATTCATCCGAACCTTCGTTACGGCGGTATACATTATAGGACTGTGTGCCGACTTCGCTTGAAATGCCCCATGAAAGCAGGATTTTTTCAATTTCGCCGAGGGCGGTGACGTTGACTATCTGCTCGGGAATTTCTTCATAAGAAATGGTGAATTCAAGCTCTGCCGAACCGCTGAAACGGTTGAGACCTTCAAGGATTGCTTTTGCCTTACCAACCTTGTTGTTGTCGGAATAAGTAATCGAAAGTTCTTTCTTTGCATCAAAAAGCTCGTCACCGTACTGAAGATATACAGCGGGAATAACCGCTTCACCGAGATAGTATGCTTCGGTGAATTCGAGATTTACCGATGCATTGGAAAGGTTGATGATGCCAGTAGGATTCCAGTTGAAATGGATTGTTGCATATGACAAAGCATCATTACATTCACCTATTGATATTGCGTTCCATTCTTCTTCGGAACCTTCGTAATATATTTCTCCAAGAGCATAACAACCATAAAAAGCTTCCTCACCTATGCTTGTTACGCCAAAAGGAATTGTAATACTTGTAAGACTCGAGCAAACATAGAACGCCATATCATCTATGGTTTCTACACTGTTGCCAATTGTTACGCTTATAAGATTTCCACAATCAGCAAATGAGTAACCAATATTTTTTAAACCATTACCGATTTTAACGTTTGTAAGACTGCCACACGATTCAAACGCAGCTGCTCCCAAACTCTCTACACTGTCCGGAATTGTTACACTTGTAAGACCGGACAAAGAGAACGCATAATCACCTATGCTTTTCACACTATCGGGAATTATAATCTCTTCAAGATCAAAAGCAGTTTGGAATGCATAATCTCCTATATGTTCCACGGTTCCTGGGATTTCATAACTTACAACTGAGTTGTCTACAGGGTATTTAATCAACTCGGTTTTATCCTTATTGAACAGCACACCGTTTTTATCGCTCGAATATGACGGGTTATCGGTATCTACAATTATATAGTTGATACCTTCACAATAACAGAACGGATTATTTCCGATACTTGTTACGCTTTCAGGAATTGATACATATGTGACACCTATTCCGTAACAGAAAGCATAATCACCTATGGATGTTATTCCGTTTTCAATCGTCAAATAAATACCTTCACCGCCACAGATATGATCAGTCCACGGTGCAGAACCCATACCAAAATCAGGCATATCACCTTCACCGCTGATAACAAGCTCGTACATATTTCTATCGAATGACCAGGTAATATTTTTATATTCACCGGTAACAATATCCGAATCGTTCACTTCATTTGCACCGCTTGAAGCAAGATTTGCTTCGGGGGTGACGACATTGAGGGGTGCGGGACCGGTTGATTCAAAGTGAATGGTTGCATCGGTAAGAAGATCGTTACTTAAACCTATCGTTATTGCGTTCCAATCTTTTTCCGTGCCGGTATAGTAAACATCAGAAAGGCTGGTGCATCTCCAGAACGCAGAATCACCTATGTATGTTGCGCCGTTGCCGATTGTTATGCTTGAGAGGCTTGTACAATCACAGAACGCATAATCACCTATGCTTGTTACGCTGTCGGGGATTGTTACGCTTGTGAGGATGGTGCAATCACGGAACGCAGAATCACCTATGCTTGTTACGCTGTTGCCGATTGATACGCTTGTAAGACTGCCGCAATCATAGAACGCATAATCACCTATACTTGTTACGCTGTTGCCGATTGATACGCTTGTAAGACTGCCGCAATCATAGAACGCACGATCACCTATGCTTGTTACGCCGTTGCCGATTGATACGCTTGTAAGGCTTTCGCAATATTCGAACGCAAAACCACCTATGCTTATTACGCTGTCGGGGATTGTTACGCTTGTGAGGATGTCGCAATAAGAGAACGCATAATCGCCTATGATTGTTACGCTGTCGGGGATCACATAGCTTGTTCTTGTGTTTCCTATAGGATACTGTATTAATTCTGTTTTGTCTTTATTCAACAAAACTCCGTATTCATCGTTTGAATATGCTGTGTTTGCTGAACCAACAGTAATACTTGAGAGGCTGGTGCAACCTTCGAATGCGAAATCCCCTATACTTGTTACGCTGTCACCGATTGCAACGCTTGTGAGACTGGGGCAATATGCGAACGCCCAATAACCTATGCTTGTTACGCTATTGCCGATTTTTACGCTTGTGAGGCTATCGAAACCAGAGAACGCCCATTCACATATGCTTGTTACGCCATCATCTATATAAACAGTATTAATTATTGAAGCGTATTCTCTCCCTGGCGTTGCATAATCACCCATTGCTCCCTCACCACTGATGACGAGTTCACCGGTTGATTCATCGAACGACCAGGTAAGATTTTCTCCGCATGTGCCAGTTATCAAGTCTGTGGTTGTTTCTTCTTCCCACACTGCAAAAAATTCGAGATCCATTGCAGGCATTGTTGCAGGGAGGTTGATTGCGTAGCCGCCTTCGGATGCGCTCCAACCAATGAAGGTAAATCCTTCGATATACGGGTCAGCGGGAACATCAAGCTCGTCACCGTAGTATACGGAATAAGCTTCATAAACCTCACCGTCAACGTAATAGGTCACCATATATTCATTGGGTTCCCACGTTGCGTAGTAGGTTGCATCAACTTCAACTATTTCAGAAACATACGGCTCCCATCCGCAGAAGGTAAAACCTTCCATATAGGGTTCAGGGGGATATTGGAGAACATCATCATAATTCGCATAAACGGTATATACTGACTCTCCGTCATCAAAATATCCGCCGCAAGCATCAAAGGTAATTTCAAACTCATAAGCCGATGACAGTTCTTCCCATACTGCATACAGTGTGCCGTTGATATCAGGCATAGTACCGTCAATCACAACAACGTTACCGTTCTCATCTTCCCAACCCATAAACTTGTAGCCGTCTTTTGTGGGTTCTTCGTAATACTCAGCTATGCTTTCACCGTAAATCTCCATGATGAACAAAATATTTGTATCATTCTTCGCAAACCAACCACCGTTTGCGTCAAGAATCAGGTCGAAAGAAACGTCATCATATTCAAGGTCATATTCATATGAAAGATCAATTGCTTCCCAACTGTCATCAGATGAATCAAGCTTTGTTCTTACCTTGTATTCACCTTCGGGAAGCGATGCAACAACAGTCCAGACTTCGTTGTAATATCCGGAGAAGTTGGATATATCTGTAATTTCCTCGCCTGTGTCGTAATCAAAATATCTGATTGAAACAATACCTGTTTCGGTAAGGTCACCCGAAACAAAAGCTTCGTTTCTGTCAAAAACAGCCTTGCTCACATAATCTCCCGATTCTTCTTTAAGAAACTCAACCTTTTCGGGGTGATCAAAGCAAACTTCTATTTCATAAAGAAGATTCTGCTGTTTGTGACTTTCTGTTATACGCTCAACATCCAGAACATGGCAATAATGCAAATCCTGATACCATACAGCCTCGAGAGTCACATCACAGTCGGGCATGGTAAAAGGAATTTCTTTATCCCAACCGGCAAACATATAACTCTCTCTTGTCGGCTCAACATCAATTTCAACTGTTTCGCCGGCTTTTGCCGTAAGGGTTTTGACTGTTTCACCATCATCAAAAAGTCCGCCGTTGGCATCGAGAGTAACGGTATACTCGCATTCCTCACTGAAAACAGCAACGAATGATAAATCACCTTCAACTGTCTGCGGCAGAGTGGCGATTTCTCCCGAACCTTCAACCGCCCAGCCTATAAATGAATAACCATCTTTTTCCGGCTGTACGGGTTCAACAAGAATCGAGCCGTAGTAATAGTCGGATTCAGCATATACTATGCCGTCAACGTTGAAGGTTACTGTATGGAGGTTTCGTGCGTAGTAAACCTTGAGAACGGTTGAGCCGTCAGCTTCGATAATACCCGAGGTGACGGAATTTTCTTCATCAACATAAAAACCTTCAAGCTCTCCAATTTCAATAAGTGCCACCGTGCCGGTTGTTCCTGCGCAGGTTGTAATACCATAAAGATTATACTCACCTGCAGTATCCATAATATAAGTTTCAATGGTGTACGGGGTATCGGTAATCGGTTCCCACACTGCAGTTAAATACAAATTTTCTGCAGGCATCTGTACCGGCAGAGCACCGCCGTTTCCATCATCCCAACCCACAAATATATAGCCGTCTCTGGTCGGAAGTTCAAACATATCGATATATTCGCCGTAGTCCAAAACCATCGAAATTGAATTGCTTCCGTCTGCAAAACAGCCTTCTCCAGCATCAAACTCAATATGATATGATTTAACCTGGTATATCGCTTCAAAATACAAATCCGTTGCAGGCATTGTTTCAGGTATATAAGGAGTCCAGCCGACAAATACATGCCCTTCTTTTTCAGGGTCTGCAGGAGGATAAATTGCATCGCCATAGAAATAATCGTCACGAACCCACTCATATCCGTCAACAATATATGTAACACTGTACCTGCCACGGGCATAGTAAACGGAAATCTCAAAAAGATCGTTCTCAAGAAGAACACCTTCAAGCACACTCTTTTCCGTGTCAATACAGAATCCTTCTTCGACAGAGTCAGGTGTATATGAAACAGTTTCACCTACAAGTCCATAACCAATCGAATTTTCGGCAAGATCATATGAACCGTCAGCATTCATTGTATATACATTAATATGATATGTAGCAAAACCGAGATCATCAAAATCTGCCATACTGATTCTTCTGTCTCCGTTTGCATTTGCAGCGGCACAAAGATATTCAATTCTGGACGAGCCTCTGGTTGAAGACCATTCCGGATCCACAATTTCTTCATAAAGTATCTTCGCATCATTGCCGGTTTTTATTCCGTCACCGTCAAGGTCGCCGAGAATAGCAATTCTGTATTCGCAAAGCTTTTCATCGGATAAGTTGTCATAAAGAGTTACAACAGAGCCTGTACCAATCTTATTTTTATCGGTAAGAGCGATTTCAATATATCCGTCACCGATAACAGTAAGCATCTCTCGGAGTTCTGCTTCCGTAACGCCTTCAGGAACACCGGTTATAAGCATTTTTTCGTTGTCAATAACAATTCCGCTTCCTTCACCGGGTTCAACAGAAACGATACCACGCTCCCACACCGCATAAAAATCCAAATCATCTGCGGGCATTGTTGCGGGAAGTTCAACAATTTCTCCGCCTTCGGTATCGCTCCAGCCAAGAAACTCTCTGCCCTCATAATACGGATCAGCAGGAACATCGATTTCATCACCGAACAATACTGAAAAAGTTTCATAAATTTCACCGTCAACATAGTAAGCGACAGTGTATTCGTTTGCATCCCATGTTGCAACATAAGTTGCATCACCTTCAACCAATTCGGAAACATACGGTTCCCAACCGCAGAATGTATAGCCATCTCTCACGGGGTCATCAGGAATTTCAAGTACGCTGTCATATTCGGCATTAATGATATATTCTGACGAGCCATCTGAAAACTCACCGCCGTTTGCATCAAAAACAATTGTGTAAGAAACCGAATTCCATACTGCATTGAAAGTCAGATTTTCATATTCCATTGTATCGGGTATTTCTTTATCCCAACCTTCAAAAACAAAACCTTCCTTTTCGGGGCTTGCGGGAGCAAAAATCTCTTCACCCGGAACATAGGAATTCTGAGCATAAATCTCGCCGTCAACAAGGAAAGTTGCGGTGTATCTTTCGCCCGTGCCGTCAAAATCGTAACGGATTACGGGGCGTACACCGTAGTTTGTAAAATCAACAGTGTTGCCGTATTCATCGGTTTTACCCGAATTATCAACACGGCAGGCATAATAACTGTAGCTTCCGGGAGTGCGAAGCCACCAGAAAGAACTTTCTCCCGATTCGGGAACATAAAGACCGAGAGCCTTTGCATAATCCGTACCCTCTGCAATACGGTCTGAATCGGATTCAAAGCCCATGTCCGCAATTTTAACATCATCGCTCGAAAGAAGGAAAACCCTGTCTCTTACAGATGAACTGTCATACTTGGAAACAACCGCGGTATTATCTATCTTGTCGGTAAGAACTTTTGATTTTTCTTCACCCGAAAACGCTGTGTTGTAGAAATCATCATTGAGCCATTCTCTGATTGAAGAATCTTTATAATCGTTGGCATAAGTTCTGTGCGCGGAATCAAGATAATAATTATCCTCGGTTGAACCGCCGTTATCGTAACAATAAACAGTTTCGGAATAACCCTGAGCATCGATCAGAGACTCGGACATAATCAGACCTTTTTCAGCATCAACAATGCTCCATTTTATCGGTTCGTACTTAAACCAATAAACTGCATCGGTGAAATAACCGTTATCGTCCTGATGTGAATTTTTCTCTGTTGAAGCAATATATGCAAGGTTAGGACGGTACTGAGAAAAAGTAACCGCCCTGTACTTTTCGCCTGCCAACTCAACATCGGCATACTTCATATAATCGCTTTCGGTCATTGAACCGAAGTTGCCGTCACCGCTCATAAAGCCGAAAGATTTCCACTCAAGAGTCAGAGCATTAAGCTCCTCAACAAGAGCAGAATCCGTAACCTTACTTTGAGGATACGAACCGAATTCAACGGTATCACCTACAACGTAACCAAGCGATGCTGCACTTGCGCTTGCACTTATCAGAGTTGATGCGGGTATCACAGATATTACCATCATCACCGCAAGAAGCAGGGACAAGCCTTTTTTGAACATCTTTTTCATTTAAACATCACCCTTATATCAGATTTGGGGAATTTCAAGGGGAACACCGCCCTGAACAGCAGATTCGTGCGCGATAATACCGGGAAGTGACATATTGATTGCAAACTCAACGTCAAGTTCAGGCTTTTTACCTTCAACAAGACAGCTTATGAAATCCTTGACCATTTTTCCGTCTGCACCGCCGTGACCGCTTGAATCTTCACCTTCGTAGCAAGTGGTAACAGGAATATCGATCTTCGAGTTTGCACCGAATGTGCCTGGCACACTGTGAAGACTTGCAAGAGAATGAGCATTGTCAACAACCTTTGTGCGGTCTGTTTCGATTGTACCTCTTGTGCCACAGATACGGTAGTTGTGGTCATAGCTTGTGTAAGCACCGAAGCTTACAAGAAGTCTGATAACAGCACCCTTTGCAGTCTTGAAGAGTGCAACACCCGTTTCTTTTCGTTCGGGAGTATAGGGATCATAGTGAACATCTGCTTCCAGACAGGTAACACTGACAACACGGTCATTCATAACATAAAGAAGTGGACCGAGTTCGTGAGTAAGATATCTTATAGCGGGCTGATATGTTCTCCAGTGACCTTCGGGATAATATGTGGGTGAAAATTCATCGGGATTGAGTGCGTGAAGATATTCAGCTTCCGCATATGCTATTTCACCGAAAAGTCCGTCCTCGTGCATCTTTTTCCAGGTCTGAATAAACGCCCAATAGCAGCAGCTTTCAGCTGCCATATAAGTAAGGTCGGGATGCGCCTCGCAAGCGGCTTTGAGTTCTCTGGCTTCTTCAACGGAATTCACCGAAGGAATCTCACAAAGAACGTGCTTGCCGGCTTCAAAAGCCTTGATAACAATGGGCACGTGATAAACAGCTTCGGTTGCAACGATAACCGCATCGATATCGGATTTGAGAAATTCATCATAATCGCTGAACTGAATAAGATTGGGGTCATTGACAGCTTCGGCAAGCTCTTCATAGCCTGATTTAAGAATAGCGGGATTGTGGTCACAAACAGAAACAAGCTTTGCATTTTTAACGCCTGCAAGGCATCTTGCAACCGCTGTACCTCTTCCGAGACCTACAACACCGACTTTAATTATTTTTTCACTCATAACAATTCTCCTTTGGCAATTTAATGTAATAAAATATACTGTTTTATTATATTACATTTTTTTAGGTTTGTCATTATATATATGTTGAAAAAAAGAGGCTTTTGTTTTATAATATTTGACGAAAAAACGAAAGTGAGGATAAGAAATGCCGCAAAAAATCCACAACATCGGAATATTGGCTCACGTTGACTCAGGAAAAACAACGCTTACCGAGCAGCTTCTTTTTCTCACGGGTGCAATCCGCTCTGCAGGAAGTGTTGATGCCGGCACAACGGCAACCGACAGCCTTTCAATTGAAAAACAAAGAGGCATTTCCGTTCGCACCGCAACCGCAAGCACAGAATGGAAAGGGGTAACAATCAATATCATCGACACTCCCGGTCACGTTGATTTTGCAGGCGAAGTTGAACGTGCTCTGACGGCACTTGACTATGCGGTGGTTGTTGTTTCTGCTGTTGAAGGAGTGCGTGCACACACCGAAAATATTCTCAAATCGCTCGACGTTGCAAAGCTGCCGAGAATTATTTTCATCAACAAAATCGACAGGTCAGGTTCCGACGTTGATTCTGTTATTAATGAACTCAAACAAGTTTCGTCACAGACATATCTCAGACTTTCCTCCGTTGAAAACGAAGGGCTTGAAAGCCCTTGTGTATCAAGGGTTTCGGACATCCGATTTGCTTTGGCTGCAACCGAATCGCTTGCTGATATCTGCGATGAAGCGGCAGATGCTTTTCTTGAAGAAAAAGCGCTTTCCGAAGAACGTGCAAAAGAACTTGTGAAAGAAAAAATCTCATCCTGCGAACTGACTCCAGTTTTCTGCGGAAGTGCCAAATTCTCGCTCGGCATTGAAGATTTCGCTGATGCACTTACGGAATTTATGCCCTCGTCAGACAGACTGGCAACCGATGAATTATGCGGAATTATTTTCAAAATCGAACACGATAAAACGCTCGGAAAGATCTCTCACATAAGACTTTTCGGCGGTGAGATTTCAAACCGCGATGAGGTTGAAATTCTTTCTCCGAACAACAAAGCAGACGATAATGACAGCGAAAATTCAGCTGTTGAAATAGAAAAGAAACCGTCGCCAAAAGAAAAAATTTCTCAGATAAAACTGTTCTCAGGAGCAAAATATATTGACTCAGGGAACGTAAAAGGCGGTAACATTGCTGCTGTCTGCGGTCTGCCGAGCGCAAAAACGGGTCATTTCATCGGCTCACTTGCAATCAGCGAATCCACAAAGCTTGTAAATCCGTTTCTGAGGGTCAGAGTTACCCCGTCAGACGGCGATGCATTGAAGCTCCCCTCTCTTGCGGCGGCTCTCGGTGAACTTTCCGACGAAGAACCCTACATAGACGCAAAATGGGAAAACGGTCAAAAAGAAATAACAATCAGCACAACGGGCAAAATCCAGCTCGAGGTTATCGATACACTTTTAAAAGAACGGTATAATCTTTCGGCTTCATTCTCTCCCCCGACGGTTATTTATAAAGAAACACCTTCCTGCAAAGGTCTTGCAAGGGCGAGCTACACAATGCCTAAACCGTGCTGGGCAGTTGTTGAGTTTATGTTTGAGCCGATGCCGAGAGGATACGGTGTTTCATATCACGGAAGACTGCCGTCAAATCAATGTTTCTACCGATATCAGTCGCATATACGCACATCGTTCAACTCGTGCCTTGAGCAAGGTCTTTACGGCTGGGAGGTTACAGATTTCAAATGCACTCTCATCGGAGGCGAACATCACACAATCCACACTCATCCGCTTGACTTTTTCGTATGCACTCCGATGGCGTTTATGAACGGATTAAACGAACTCGGTTCAACAATTCTTGAACCGCTTTTAAAAATAAGAATTACGGCACCTGCTGAGCTTTCGGGCAAGATTCTTTCGGAGATAGTCAGGGTTGGCGGTGAATACGACTCACCTCTGACCCTCGGTCAGAACGTTACTCTTGAAGCGATTGTTCCCGTTGCAACTTCAATGGATTTGCCTACAAGAATTGCCGTTTTATCATCGGGAAAAGCCGTTCTGAATCAATCGTTTTACGGCTACAGAGAATGCCGTGACGGACTTGAACACATAAATCCCCGAAGAGGTGTTAATCCCCTTGACCGTTCAAAGTGGATTCTTTACGCAAGAGGTGCATATCAGAAAGACTGACGGTATTTCAACGGTAAAAAATTAAAAGAATTACATATTGCAAAAAATCCTGCGGTGAAAACCGCAGGATTTTTTTTGTTGTTTCGGCTCCTTTGAAAAGGGCGAAGCATCAATAGATATAAAATTCATAATTGCCTGTCGGCAATCACCTCATCCGTCGCAGTGCGACACCTTCCCCTCAAGGGGAAGGCGATATTGTGTGCTGTAATTATACCGTGTGGTTATAGTGAATCTTTGCATCGGTGAGACGGGCGTTACTGTCACCGATTGTGATTGCGTTCCATTCTTCTTCTGTGCCTGCATAGTAGACATCGGTTATGCTTGTGCAACCTGCAAATGCCATTTCATAAATTTTTGTCACATTCTTGCCGATTGTTACGGTTTTGAGGTGTGTGCAGTTATAGAACGCTTCTTTGTTTATTGCTTTCACACCGTTGCCGATGATCACGCTTTCAAGGCTTGTGCAACCTTCGAATGCATGCCAGTCTATACTTGTCACGCTGTCAGGGATTGTTATACTTTCAAGACTTGTGCAACCGGAGAACGCATCGCCATCTATTCTTGTTACTCTGTTGCCGATTGTTACACTTTCAAGGCTTGTGCAACCGGAGAATGCAAAATAGCCTATGCTGCTTGTTACACTGTCGGGAATTGTTATGCTTGTGAGACTTGTGCAACCTTGGAATGCAAAACCGCCTATACTTGTCACGCCATCGGGGATTGTCACACTCGTGAGGCTTGTGCAACCGGAAAACGCCTCACCACCTATGCTTGTTACGCTGTCAGAGATTTTCACACTTTCAAGATTTGTGCAATATTGGAATGCATTATCACCTATGCTTGTTACGCTGTTGGGGATTTTTACACTTTCAAGATTTGCGCAATTGTGGAATGCCGAACTCGATATACTTGTAACACCGTCTTCAATTATAACTGACTTTATTTGAGAATCATAACCATTCCATGCAGGCATTGCGTTATAAATTGCACCCTTACCCGAGATAACGAGTTTTCCGTCGGAATATAATGTCCAGGTTGTGTAATCTCCGCAGTAACCGCTGTCAACAACATATACCGCTGTTGTCGGAACGGTTGTGGGGATTGTTGTAGGCACTGTTGTGGGCGCAGGCTTGGTTGTGGTTGGCTTTGTTGTTGTGGGTGCGGGTTTTGTTGTTGTTATTGTTTTTGCTGTTGTAGGTTGGGTAATTGTAGGTGACGTTGTAGGTGCTTTTGTTATTACAGGCTTGGTTGTAGTCGGTTTTGTAACGGGAGTTACTATTGCGGGTTCGGTTGTGGTCGGAATAACTGTTGTAGGAATAACAGTTGTGGGTTCGGGTTTTGTTGTGGGCATTTCGGTTGTCGGGGGTGTGGGTTTTACTGCGTGGTATTCCGAAATCTCGCCTCTGAGCATCGAAACCTCGCTTTTGAGAGCGATAAGTTCGTTTTCAACGGTTGTTACCCTTGTTTCAATCGCTGTGTCAACGATTGTGTAGCCGAAAAGTCCGACCATTGCCGAGAGTATTGTTGCGATTATTCTTTTCATTTTTTACACCTGCTTTTTATCAGTTATTAATATGTTATTTTAAGAGTTTTGATTTCAAAGGGACGGAACGAAAGCTCATTTCCTTCAAAGGTTTCTTTGACCTCTTCGAGCATATCGGTAATTTCAACCTTCTTTGCACCGTCAAAGAATTCAACGGGGCAATTGGTGTAAGTTCCTTCGGATTCATAAAGTCTTGCGATAAAAGCTTTTTCGTTATCCTCACAAGGCTTGATTGATTCAACAATAACATTTTCTGCCTTGGGAAGAACAAGCGCAACCGCTTCAAAATCGCCCTTACCCTTAAGCACGGGAATATTAAGCTCATATGCGGGGCGGACAACATTTTCTGTTGTAAATCCGCCGTTATGAGGCAGGAACGAATAAACCGTTCTGTGAATTCCTCTGTCACCCTCAAAGTCGGGTCTTAAACCGCCCTTATGAAGTGAAAGACGCATTTTTCCGCCCTCAACGCTGATACCGTACTTGCTGTCATTGAGAACAGCTGCACCGAATCGGGTTTCGGAAAGGTCGGTGAATTTGTGGTTAACAACCTCAAACTTTGCCTTTTCAACGGAATCGTTTCTCGTTGTGGGGCGCATAACATTGCCGTACTGAATTTCGAAACGTGCAAAATTATTCTGAACAGATGTATCGAATGCTGTTTTGAGGAAACGGTGATTATCCTGCCAATCCATAACGGTATCAAATCTGATTTCCGCCGTATCGGCAAAATAAATTGCATCCTGAGTAATTGTTGATTTCTTCGAAATACTGTATTTGCTTCTGATTATCAAAGCTGCAGCACCGTGAGAAACAATCTCTCTGCTGAGAAGAACCGAATTATCCGCAAATTTGCATTCAAGGTCGGCATCTATATCCCAGTTATCCCAGGCAAGAGGAAGATCCTCGGCAATAATAAATGTGTTGAGCGGATAACCTTCGCCTCTGACTTCTCTTTTTGCTTTTTTATCGATAAGCGAAGCAATATAACCCTTTTCATCAAATGTAATATCTGCAAAGGGAGTTGAAAGCTTGTTGCCGTCAACTGAAATTTCGCTTGCAGTGTCTGCAGTACCCTTTATAAGATTGATTTTTACGGTTGAGAACGCAGGCACGGTAAGACCGCTGATAATAAGAATATTCTTGCCGTCGAGGTTTTTATAGGTCTGCTGTTTGCAGTTGCAATCTGCGATATATCCTTCATCGCATTCGAGGAATATTGGGTCATTTCTGTCGAATGAAAGAGTGTTTGTAACGCTGATGCATTCACCTTCGCCCGTAAGATTTTCTTCAATAAGCTCATATGCGGTTTTGAGAAGAGCGTTTGTTTCTGAAAGCGAAAGCTTGTGTGCCGAAGGAATACAGGTTCCGGGAAGAATATCGTGGAACTGATTAAGCAGAAGTGTTTTGTAAAGCGGATGAATCTTTTCGTCACTTGCAACATTGCCAGATCTGACAGCGTTGCTGACGGTTAAATATTCAAGATCACGCAAAGCAAGCTCTGCTTTTCTGTTGTTATGCTTGATGTTGTGCTGGTTTGTGAGAGTACCTCTGTGAAGTTCAAGATAAAGTTCACCCGAATAGGTGTTGGGGTTAACCGCTGTTTTTTCGAGATCTTTCATAAACTCGCCGACTGTCATATATTCAGCCTTGGCGCAACCGTTGAGGTCTTTTATTCTGCGTGCAACCTCAATCATTTCATACTGAGGTCCGCCGCCTCCGTCACCGTGACCGAAAGCAACGATACGTTTGTTGGTGACATTTCTTTCGTTAAGGCTCTTACAGTGCTTTGAATCGCCGGTTACCGCATAATCGAAGCAACGCGGTGAGGGCCATGCAGCGGTTGAATTGAAATGTGTGAAAACCTTTGTGCCGTCAATACCCTGCCACCAGAACGAATCATAAGGGAAGTGATTGACATCGTTCCAGTCGATTTTTGTTGTGAGGAAATAATCAACGGAGCATCCCTTCATAATCTGCGGAATTGCCGCACTGTAGCCAAAAGTATCGGGAAGCCAGAAACTGTCGGATGTATATCCGAAATGCTTTCTTGTAAATCTCTGACCCCAGAGAAACTGTCTTATCATCGATTCACCCGAAGTGATGTTGCAGTCACATTCAACCCATACACCGCCGTTGGGCTCATATCTGCCTTCGGCAACCTTATCTTTAATACGTTCAAAAAGTTCGGGATAATGTTCGAGAAGCATATTTGAATGGCAAGCTGAACTCTGCACAAATTTATGCTCGGGGTACTGCTCCATAAGTGAAAGCTGATTTGAATATGTTCTGGCGCTCTTTTTGATTGTTTCGGTTGCTTTCCAGAGCCATGCGGTATCAAGATGGGAATGACCGATAATACCAACCTTCGCAGCTTCGGGTCCGTTTTTGACAACAAGCATCTCCTTGAGGAAAGGATGAGCCGACTTCATTGCTGCTCTGAAAGATTCTTCATCGGTGTCGTCATATGCATAAAGCAGACGCTTATGCACTTCGTAGAGAGCGTTTATGAGCTGACCTTTTCTGAACGATGTATCGGGAAGTGTCTCAACAAGCTCGTTGATAACCTTGAGATCAAAATAGAATTCCTGAATAAATTCATCCTTAAGGCAGATATCAAGTCCGTCAAAGCGATAAGTGTAGTCTTTGATCAGACGGTTTGATTCAAGCGGTGAACAACCCAGATGGGTGTGACCCGTATAGACTTCAAGAGCAATATCAATAACCTCACCCGCCTTGGCATTGAGGGTAAGCATATCGCAATAATGATTGCCGTGACCCGTGAAAACTATCTTCGTACAGAATGTGCCGAAGGGTTTTCCGTTAACCCAAAGAAGGGTTTCGTAGCCCTCTGTATGAGGCATAAGAAAAACCGATTTTCCGTCAAGCTCTTCGGGAACGGTAAACTGTGTCTTAAACCAACCGAAAGCCTCTTCGCTTCCCCATGTCTCTCCGCTGTTTTTGGGAGCAAAAAGAGAATCTTCGGGAATTTCATAAAGTCTGTCGGTTGTTTCATAAAAATCAACGGTATCTATCTTCGCAACCTTTTTGAAAAGCATCGGGTCAAGAATTGTTTCAAATCTTTTAAGTTTTTCGAGCATACGCTCAATCTGTCTTTCTGCAAGCATATTGTTAATCCTTTCGGGAAATAAAATATATTATGTTATTTATTCATGAGCATTCTCATAAACAGTCCGCCCTGAACGGTTCTGTGCTGGAATGAAACTGTTTTGCCGCTGACGGTATCATACCAATCGGTCATCGGTACACGGCTGGAGCTTTCGTCATAAGCCCTCCACAGAGGAGCAATATACTCTTCAAAAACTTCCTTTGAAGATGCCATCGATGCAACCCACACAAGCCAGTCTGACTTAGTATAATCCGCACGGCTGTCGAGCGGCATACCGTATTTGTTGAAATGCTTCATATTATCCGTAATTTCTGCATCCATAAACTCCTGACTGAAGAGGTTGGTTCCCCACACTTTATCCCAGACCATATTGTATTTCATTGAATATGTGTTGGGTTGGTCGAAAGCGAGGTTTGAAGTGCCGTCGGGATTGAGGGCAGTATTCATCCAGTTTTCAGCCATTTTTTCGGCTTCGGTGCGATAGAAATCCGATTTTTCTTTGTCACCCCTCATATCTTCAATAACAGCCATACCGCGAAGACCCATAACAGCTTTAAGAGAGAGGTTGCAGTTATGAGCAAGATGACCAGCAAAGTCATCGGTGCAGAGCTGATGACCGGGGTCGGCACCGTATTCGATAAGATAACTGCACCATTTACGCAGAAGGTCGATATTTTCGTTTGCAAAATCCGCATTACCCTCTGCAAGAGCGATGTTTGTTGCCATAACAAGCATATTTCCGCATTCTTCAACAGGCATCTGCCATTTAAGAGCATTCTCACCGTAAACCTGACCGTTGACAAGAGGATAGCAACCTACATCGTGAGGAGCAAAGTCAAACACCCACGCATCGCTTTTTGCATAACGGAAAACGGGACGCATCATACCCTTGACAAGCTCGGGATTATAAATCAGAAACATCGGGATTGACGGATAAGAAACGTCAACAGTTGCGGCACATCCGTTAGAAAAACATTCTTTTGAGATGTAAAGAATTTCGCCGTTTTCGTCAAGCACAAGCTTATGACCCGCAATAACCTGACGGTAAGCAAGAGAAAGAAGCTCGGCATACTTTTCGCCGCCCACCTTCTCTGCATCCGCATAAAGTTTCTGCGAAAAATCATTGCAACGAACTGTCAATTCATCGTATTCTTCTGCAGCTTCCGCAATTGCATCAAGAATCGGCTGACCGTCTTTATTCCACCATGATTTAAGGTGTTTGCCGAAATATTCAATGCTTTCAATATCGTCATACGCAAAAAGATAAAGTATTCTTTCATTTTCTTCGATTTCAGAGCTGACATTGATTACATCCATGCTCCACACTCTTTCAACACGGGTCTGAGCCTTTTGAGAATCGGACATAAGGTAAAAATATCCCCAGTCTATTCTGAGATCGTCACCGCTGCGGTTAAGAGGTTTTTGCTCTTCGTTACCCATTTTGTATCCCTTGATATTGCTGACGGATACTTCTTCGATTGTTATTTCGCTCTGCCATACTTTGTCAAGGCAGAGTTCTTCACTTGCACCGACATTAACGCTGACATCGTGAGCCTTTCCGTCTTTTGAAGAATATGAAACTGCAAGATAAGAAACAGGTCTTGTAAGCAATCTGTAATCATCAGCAATTACAGGAGAAGTGAACACCGCTTTAAGGGTGATTTCATCATTTTCAAAAACAGCAGTTGTTGACAGCGCATCAATATCGAGCGAAACCTGATTGAGCTTGTGTTTATCTCTGTGATATCCGAAAAAAGTATATTCTTTGCCGTCAACATTAACCGAACCGAGAAGGTAGTTTCTTTTTCCGGTCCAATGAACTGTTTCAGAAACATTAAGCACGGTATCCTGTGACCATACTGAAAAATAAGGGTCAATAGTAATAAGCGGAACGCAAGGTGCACGCATTTTCATTTTTATCATCCTTTTACTTTAGTGTTTTAAATCATTGTAATATCAGAGTGCGAAGATTGTCAATTATAAATTTAATATACTATAAGAAGCGGTTTGCAAATCACACAAACCGCTTCGATTTTATTTATCTGTAAAACCGTTCTTTATACGAAACATTTGATGTATCAGAAAGCCTCAACAGCTGCTTTTTCGGCAGTAAGACCCTTCTTATAGTTTTCAAGGAATACTTTGAAACCTGCGATATCATCTGCATCGGGAGTAACCTCGGTTGAATCCTGACCTGCAAAGACTTTGTTTTCGAGGTATGCATCGAGAGTTTCGCCCTCTGCCTTGCTGACCATATATTCTGCAAGGATAGCAACACCCCAGGGACCGCCTTCGCCTGCGGTTTTCATAACAGATACAGGTGCATTGAGAGCCGCGCCCATTATCTTCTGACCTGCAACAGGAGCTTTGAAGTAACCGCCGTGACCGAGAATTCTGTCAACCTTAACGTCTTCGTCTTCAAGAATTTCCATGCCGATGCTCAGAGTAGCAGCAGCTGAGCAAAGCTGAACTCTTGAGAAGTTTTCGAGATTGAACTTGCTGTCGGGTCCTCTGAAGAACATAGGCTTGCCGCTGTCGAGACCTGTGATAACCTCGCCCGAAAGATAGTTATATGCAACAAGTCCGCCGCAATCCTTATCGCCCGAAAGAGCGGATTCGAACATCTTGTCGAGAACCTTATAGATGCTGATATCCATACCGAGAGCTTTGCACATTGATGTGAAAAGACCTGCCCAAGCATCGATTTCACCCGAGCAGTTGTTGCAATGAACCATAGCAACGGGCTTGCCCGCAGGAGTTGTTACCATATCGATTTCGGGATAGAGCTTTGAAAGCGCCTTTTCGAGAACAACCATAAGGAAAATTGATGTGCCTGCGGAAACGTTACCTGTTCTGACTGCAACAGAATTTGTTGCAACCATACCCGTACCAGCATCACCTTCGGGAGGACAAAGCACAACACCTGCCTTGAATTCGCCTGTGGGGTCAAGAAGAAGTGCACCTTCTTCTGTCAGCACACCTGCGTTTTCGCCTGCAACGAGCACCTTGGGAAGAATTCCTTCTATACTCCAGGGGAAGTTTTTATCTGCAATTTTCTCATCAAACTGAGAGAGCATTTTCTTATCATAGTCATTGGTGTTGCTGTCGATGGGGAACATACCTGAAGCTTCGCCTACACCGATAACCTTGTTACCTGTCAGCTTCCAATGAACATAAGCGGCAAGAGTTGCGATAAAATCAACGTCCTTGACGTGATCTTCACCGTTAAGAATAGCCTGATAAAGATGAGCGATGCTCCATCTCTGAGGAATATTGAAATCAAAAAGTGCGCTGAGTTCTTCAGCAGCCTTTGCGGTAATGGTGTTTCTCCAGGTTCTGAACTGAGCAAGCTGATTGCCATCCTTATCGAAAGCAAGGTAACCGTGCATCATACCGCTGATACCGAGTGCACCGACTGTTGTAAGTTTCACACCGTACTTTTCGGCAACATTCTTTTTAAGAGCACCGAAAGCACCTCTGAGTCCTTCCCATACCTGCTCAAGAGGATAAGTCCACACTCCGTTATCGTATGTATTTTCCCAATCAAAACTGCCCGATGCAAGAGGTTCGTGGTTCTTGCCGATAAGAACAGCCTTGATTCTTGTTGAACCGAATTCAATACCGAGAGCGGTCTGACCCGCTTCGATTGCAAGCTTGATTTTTTCCATAAATAATCACACTCCGTTTTTATTGATAAGTTAAAAAACGCAAATTTCTACAATACTATTGTAACAAAACAGACATCAGCCGTCAAGTAATCATTACTTTTTTATACAAAATTATCCCTTTGTTCTTGCTTTTATCTTTTCTTTTTGATATAATTAGTTTTATATTGAATTTAGGAGGAAGACTATGAACCTGGTCGCACAAGTCAAAGACGGTATTTCCAAGGTTAAAACCTATTGGAAAACACCTATGGCAGGCCGCTATATGACCTTTAAGGAAATTGCGGCTTACTCCGGCGGCGGTATCGGTGCATATATGATTATCACCCTCGGTAACGCCTGCCTTCTCGCAACCAACAACACACTTCTCTCGAGTACCCTCGGTATTGACCCGACGGATATGTATGTTATGTACATAATCGCCGTTCTCGCAAACATTCCGCTGACGGGTATCCGAGCAACAATCATCGACAACACACGAAACAAAGCCGGTAAATACAGACCGTATATAGCCACAATGGCTATCCCTTCGGCAATCATCTGTAACCTGATGGTATGGTTCCCGTACAGCAAGCTCGGCGACTGGCTCGGCGACGGTATGATTTTCGGTGAAACCAGAGCATATGTTGCAAAGTGCGCCATCATTATGGTTCTTAACCTCTTGCTTCATTTCATATATTATTTCTTCTATGATGCATATGAGAACCTCATCCACGTTCTTTCTCCGCACACTCAGGAAAGAACCGATGTTGCTTCGGTAAAGAGTATTGTTTATTCACTCGCACCGACTCTTGTTAATCTTTTCACTCCCATTATCGCATCCAAGCTTTTCCACACAAACACAACAGATATCCGTGTTTACCGCCTTCTCTATCCCATCCTCACCGTTCTCGGTGTTCTTCTGTGTATCGTTGTTTATAAACACACCGAAGAGAAGATTGTTCAGGCTCGTACACACGTTGTTCAGATCAAATTTATCGACGCGCTCAAAGCTGTTGCAAAAAACAAATACTTCTGGATTATTTCTCTTGCCGGCTGGATCGGATTCCTTGAAGGCGCATATTCGAACATTCTTTTCTGGCTGTACAACTACGGCGGTGCGTGTTCGGGAAGCGTTTACGGACTGATTGTCACCGTTTACGGTAATGCGTCGCTCTGGGGTATGATTCTTGCTCCCTTCTGCGTCAAAAAATGGGGCAAAAAAGCAGTTCTTGTTGTAACAAATATGTTCAACATTCTTTTCATTCTCCTTATGCTTCCGATGGTCAGAGAAATCAACGGTGCAACTATCTGGCTTGTTATGGCATCTCTGTGGCTCAACGCTCTTATGGGTTCGTTTATGCACATTCTTAACCCTGCAATCCAGGCGGATATCCGTGACTATCAGCAGTATATCACAGGTGAACGCATTGACGGTATGTTCTCTGCAGTTGCAACCATCGGTACCGTTATCACACTCGCAACCTCATCAGTCCTCCCCGCAATTTACGAAAAAGGCGGTCTGACCAAAGAAAACGCTGCAATTGTTACTTCAAATCCCGGCATTCTCAGCCGTGTTCTCGGTGACGGCAAAGATGTAGGAACAATCCTTGCTGAGCAGCTCGCCAACGGTCAGGATAACTATAACAACGCTCTTTCCGCACTCTATGACCCTGATATTCTCAGCAGCCTTCTCAGAGTTCTTATCATCGTTTCCGCTGTAGGTGCGGCAATGAATGTTATTCCCTATGCATGGTATGATTTCAACGAAAGAAAGCAGAAATCTGTTATCCGAGTTCTTAAAGTCCGCAGTATGTTTGAAGACTACGGCAACGGCGTTCTCAACGACGGCAACCTTGTTGAAGCTATTGATATTATCCGCAATTCACGTGATATGTCAGGCAAAACTCCCAAGCAGATTGTTAAGAATTCCTGGAAATCAGTCAAAGATAAAGCCGAAAGAAAGCTCGCCAAAAAGGCATACAATGCCGATGTTGAATACAACGAAGAAATCGAAATCGCAAAATTCGTTTGTAACGAGCTTGATAAATTCTCAAATGAAGAATTCAGATTCAGACTTGCAGAAAGCAAAAAGATTTACGGTATAGGTCTCGGCGGTTTTGCCGCTCTTGACGCAAACGAAATAAAGAACGAAATTGCTGCAGCAAAACGTATGTCCAAGGGCAACGCAACCGAAAAAGCTCTTCGCAAAGCAGCAATTGAAATTGCAAGAAACAAGCTTGATTCAGTCAAGGCTATCAAAAAATATTATAAGAACGCATCGGATCTCGTTCAGCCCGACTACGCTCTTATCGATAAGAATTATGAAAAGATGGATGCTATTGAAGCAGAAATCAAGAGCATCAACGATTCTCTCAAAGGCATCAAAAAGTCAAACGACAAAGCAAAGCTTGCCCAGGCAAAATCAAAGCTCGAAGAACTTAAGTCAGAGCTCAAGAACATTGCCGGAGAAACAAAGATTCTTAACGATGAATCCGCTAAATTCAGCCGTGCCGCAAAATCATTCAACGATTCAAAGAAGCTCATAACACAGAGCGAAAACTATGAAAAGCTTGATGAAATTTCGGCAATCTACGACGAAGCAAAAGCTCGTCACGAAAAAGCTGTGGCAGATGCAAAAGCAGAAGCAGACCGCAAGGCTGCCGAGGAAAAAGCATACAGAGAAAAGATCAAGGCTCAGAAGAAATCTAAATAAGACATAACAGAACCGCCGCTACCGAAATGGTAACGGCGGTTTATTTATTGCTGATTTTACCGTAAAAATATTCCCGGAAAAAACAGTGCAGTAAAACCGCAACCTTCACAACAAACCATCGAACACGTTTTACAGACACAAGATTTTTGATTTTTATTCATATTTTTTCAAAAATTTTCAAAAAATTTTCAATTATATTGTTTCTAAAGAACTTCCCGTCTGTTATAATAGACACAAAAGTGAGTATTTATCGGTAAAATTTAGATATAATATTTTCAGAGGTGTCGTAATGAATGAATTGAATACAAGAGCTGTCGGCACCGCAATCCGCAGAATCAGAAAAGAGCGTGAGCTGTCACAAGAGGTCGTCAGCGGTCTTGCCGGGATTGCAAGAAGCCATCTTTCCATGATTGAGAACGGCAGCAAAAACGCAAACTTTGAAACGCTTTGGAAGATTGCCAACGCTTTCGGAATGGATCCCCACGAGCTTGTCAGACTCATAGAAAAAGAAAACGAAAAAAGCGCAAACTAAAAAGAGGTAACACGGAGTTCAAACCGTATTACCTCTTTTCTTTTTTTACAGTATATCTGCAAGAACTTTTTTCATATTCACCGTAAAGATATTCTGCAGATTGCTCAGCTGGAACGAGAATTTATAATAGCGCAAAACAATGCTGTCTTTCGCAACTACGCTGCCTTCGGAATCCGTCACCTCAAGAGTAATAACCGCTCTTCTGGAGAAGAAGAAACCTTTGTTTGTTATATTTCCGTTTTCGTCAACAATGACTTTTGAATTATCTGAGCTCCATTTCAGACTGTAGTTTTCAACGCCTTCAACCGCACAATCGAGAGCAAGCGTTTCGCTTGAATAACCCTTATACCACTTTACCTTTTTGGTGAATTCGGATTTGTCTTCACCGTCAACAAGAATCTTAACCGAAGGTCTGACGGGTTCTGTGGGTTTGGTTGTAGGTTCGGGCTTGGTGGTCGGTTCAGGTTTTGTTGTTGGTTCCGTAGGTTTTGTTGCAGGTTCGGGTTTGACAGTTATTTCAAACGAAGCTGTTTTGGTAATCTTATCAACCGTGAAATAAACCGTTACCGTCTTTTTACCAGGTTCAGTCATATCAACAGCAGAGAAATCAAAGTTTTCCGCATTAACCTCGGTTCCGTCACTCATAACAGCGGTAACTGCCATACCTTTTTTGTCAAGCTTCTCGCCTGCCGTATAAACGGTCTTGTCGGGAAGCTTTGAAATTTTGATTTCTGTAAGCACAGTTTCAATCTCAATAACCGCAAATTCACTGAAATGATCGGTCTCAAACACGATATAATTACCGTCGAGCGTGCTTGTAAACCTGACAAGCGGATCAACGGGATCTTCTGTCACGTGGTAAACCCTGCATTTTTCGGGAACAACCCCTTCGGGAATTTTTATTTTTACATAGACTGTGCCGTTCGGCTGAACCTTTCCTCCGTCTTTAACGAGAGTGATATCATAATAATTCACGCTCTTTATGTGACCGCCGACTGCAAAATCCGCAATTTCATAACCCGAAGGGTCAATCTTATCAACGGTCAGCTGTGTGGTAGGATAGATTTCCTTTGCTGTTGCGCTGACTATAACAGCATTAGGTTCGTTGCGAAGCACAACCTCTGCATAGCTGAGAGACGAAATTGCGCTGTTTATCTTTTTGGTATATCCATCAACCTCAGCCTGACGGGTGATATTGAGACCGTAAACAACAGCAGAAACGCTCTGTTCAACAGCGGTATATGTTGACGAAGTATAAAGAAGTTTATCAAGTGCTTTCGCTTTTTTAACCGCTTTATCAACTTCCGAGTAATCGGCTGGTTTATATTCAAGATTTTTAATAGCCGTGTCTATATCTTTTGCCCATACCTCAACCTTGGTCTGTTGCTCTTTTGTTATATTATAATCCACCTGAGCTAGTGCATCATCGAGCGCATCAAGGCTCTTCTGTGTATAAACCGAACGGTCAATTTTATTCGCCTTATCAACAAGTGCGGTTACAACCGACAAATCCGCCTTTGCATATTTGAGAGCTTTGATTGCATCTTCAATCTCAAATGCGAGCGCATCAACCTTTGACTGTTCAACAACTGTTGCGTTACGGTCAATCTTTGCGAGCGCAACATCAATTTTCGAAAGACTTTCTGCAGTATAAAGACTGCGGTTAACCGATTCTGCGTTTTTGACTGCGTTATCAAGCCTTGAAAAATCAGCAGGCTTATATTTCAGCAAAGCAACGGAATCGTTGATTGCAAGAGCAAAAGCATCAACCGTATCCTGCTTTGTTATATCAAGATTATCTTCAACAGAATTAACCGCCGCATCAAGCTTTGCGAGACTTTCGTCGGTATAAAGAGAGCGGTCAATTTTTTGTGCATTTGCAAGTGCATCATTGACTGCAGAATAATCGGCAGAAATAACCACTGCATTTTCTTTTGCCGATTTGATGCCATTAACCCACGAATCAACCATAGACTGAGTAACAACGGTTATGGTCATATCAACCGCCGCAACAGCATTGTCGTATGCAACAAGCGATTCGGGATAGTACATATCTCTGTTGAGATATCTGTGTTCTATCATCAGTTCGTCAAGCTCTGACATATCCGGTATATCAAGAAGATAATAGGGAATCTGATTTTCTGTTGCGTGATAATATGCCGCGGTATCCTTATAGCAATAAACGGTAAGCTCATTGCAAGATTCAAATGCCGTTCCGGATATATGGCTGATTTCAGCAGGAAGAATAGCCGTTTCGAGGTCATAGCAGTTTTTAAAAGCCTGATTATCAATAAACTTTACTGTTTTCGGAATTTCAATTTCTTTAAGATTGCTGCAATTTCTGAACGCACAGTCCTCTATTCGTCTGACTCCGTAAGGTATATTTACTTTTTCGATTTCCGAATCCGAAAAAGCTTCAAAGCAGATTTCCGTAACAGAATCAGGAACTTCAACTATTTTTAAAGGAGATGCCGCAAATGCCTGAGCTCCGATTTTTGTTACGGTTTCGGGCAGAATATATTTTTCATCCGAAGTTTTTTGATAAGCCGCGTAAACAACGGTTTTTTCTTTGTTGAAAAGCACACCTTTTTCATCCGTGAAATAATAAGGATTGTTTTCGTCAACCTCAAATAACTCCAGAAAATACGGTTCAAAAGCGGTTAAACCGATACTTTTCGTACTTGAAGGCAGATAAACATTCTTGACCAAATCACAATTCATAAAAACATTTATACCGAGTCTTTCAAAGCCGTCAGGAAAAACAAATCCTTCAAGATGATAACATCCATAAAAAGCAATATCTTCTATCTGCTTGAGACTGCTGTTTTCGGGAATATGAATTTTTTTAAGATACACGCTGCCTGCGAACGCTTCAACGCCTATATGCTCAAGGCTTTCAGGCAAATAAACATTTTTAAAAACACAACAGTCCGAAAATGCGCCTTCCGAAACCGAAACAATACCATCGCGAATAATAAGCTCTTCCTTTATGTCGCTGTCTTTGATTGCTCTCCACGGAAAGTTGAAGCAATAAAGCACATTACCAAGATAAACAGGTTCGTAATACGGCTGACTGTTCATCCATGAAGTTCCGTAAAACGCTCTGTAGCCTATTCTTTCAACGCTGTCAGGAACAACAACATCAACAAGATTTGTTTTATTTCTGAATGCATAGCTGTTTATTGCATAAGTGCCGTCTTTGACTGTTAAGGTTGTATTCGGAGGCATAGTACCTTTATAATCCATAAGCATATTTCCGAGATAAACGGGACCGTCGGGAAGCTTTTGATACCAGGGATCCAAGTTTGAATAGTTCGAAAGCTCAAATACACTAAGTCTGCTGTTTTCGGGGATAATAATCTCTTCGAGATAAATCATTGAACTCAACGCATCAAGTCCGATAACCTCAAGGCTTGCGGGAAGATAAATCTTTGTTGCGTTGGTATCCAGAAAAGCACATTCCGCAATTTTTGTAATACCCTCTTCTACGATGATAAGCTTTATGTCATTCCTGTATGACCACCACGGAACATCGTCATAGAAAAAATTCATTTCTCCCGTGCCCTTTACGGTCAGAGTGCCGGTTGAGGTTTCAAGACTGGCTGTCGCATCAAGACCGCAAGGGAATTCAACAATTTCAGGATTTGCGGCAGAAATGCTTTCAATCGCAAAATTAAAACCTGTAAATACCAGAACCAAAGAAAGTAAAAATGAAACTACTCTTTTTTTCATAACAAATTATCACACCAATTCATATTTGATTGAATTTTCAACCGCATAGTCATATGCCGCTGAATCTTCCGAACATTTTATTGTAATATTATCACACCCGCCAAAAGCATTTTCACCGATAGAGGTCACGCTTGACGGAATCGTCACACTTGAAAGCGAACCGCAGTCCGCAAATGCATCGTCACCGATACTCGTCACTCCTGACGGCACCGTAACGGCAGTCAGACTTGTGCATCCGCAGAAAGCACCGAGACCGATACTCGTGAGCGTTGAAGGAAGACTGACGCTCGTAAGTGACGTGCAGTCTGCAAACGCCGTCTGACCGATTTTTGTTACACCGGACGGAATTGATACGCTTTTTATGTTGCTATTGCCTTCAAACGCACCCGAACCTATAGCTGTAACAGAGGAAGAGCCGATTTTTGAAGGAATAACAAGCTTGGTTTCCGTTCCGCTGTATTCGTTTATAACTCCACCCGAAATACCGTAAACCTCAGATACGTCGGTTGTAGGAACCGCAGTGGTTGTGGTTTTTTCGGTTGTTTCTTCGAGAGTTGTTGTTTCTTTGCGGGTAGTTGTCGGTTTTGTTGTTGTAACCCTTTCCGTCGTTGCCTCCTCGGTTGTTTCTTCTTCGGTTACTGTTTGCTCTGCAGTCGATGTTTCGGTAGGTTTTACTGTTGTTGCCAAAGCCGTAGTCTTTGTTGCTTCAAGAGTATATTCCCTTGAAATGCGGGGTTTTTTAGTCTGACTGACTGCAACCGCAACTGCAGAAGTTCCGATCTGCTGTATAGCTGTCTGACTTGTCTCCGTTTCTTCTTCCGTTGCGGAATCATCAGATATTTCAAGCACCGATGTAACCGTTGATGAATAAAGCTCCGTTGTTGTTTCGATAAAATCAGTCGTTTTTTCAACAAAACCCGCCAACGTAGCGTGCTCTTCCGTTAAACTTACAGAAACCGATTTGGTTGTAGGGACTTCGTTTTTCTTCTGAACATGATTGACCACTGCAACTCCCCCGCCTGTCGCTACGGAAGCTGCCACTGCAACAGCCGCTATTTTGGTTGCAACAGCTGCCGCAGCCGTACTGCCTGCCGCCGTTGCACCCGATGCGGTTGCGGTGACTGCTGAAGTTGTTGCTGCTGCACCTGCAGAAGCAGATGTTGCTGCACCTGCCGTACTTCCGACTGCCACAGATGCAATAACCGCCCCTTCTATTGCCGACGGAACCGTAATGTTTGCCGACTGATATGCAAAAAGCGAAACAAGAAGCGGAATTGCCGCAATGCCGAAAAGATTTTCGTCTTTTTTGCGAAGCTTTTTGAGTTCTGTTTCAAAATCTTTTTTTGCATAATATATTCTGCTGAGAACCGTACCTTCAGAAGCACCGGTAAGCTGTGCTATTTCGGCAACCGAGTTACGTTCAAAATAATACATAACAAGGCACATACGCTTTTTTTCCGAAAGTCTGTCAAGTGCGGTCTGAACCAACTCTCTTGTTTCAGCATTCTCAACAGCATCTGTCATTGCGTATTCATCGGATTCAAGCTCAGATTCCCTGACTTTTCTGAATCTGATGAAAGCATCGCTGATTTTGGCGTTTTTTTCGGTGTATCTGAGACACTCGTGCTTAACAATCGTTCCGAGCCACAGCGTAAAACTTTCGGTTTTTTTCAGATCACCTATATTCTCGGCAACCTTCATATAGCTGTTTTGAAGAACATCCTCAATATCCTGCGGATTCTTAAGAATCATACTTGCCTGAGTATAAGCAAGTCCGAAGCTTTCGTGATAAAGCTTTTCAAAAGCGCCTTCAACACCGTTTTGCACTTCCGCAACAAGACTTGTTAAATTGTTATTTTCGTTATGCATAAAAATTCCTCAGAAATACAATTTATGTGTCTATATTAGCATACATTTGTATAAATAAGCAAGATTTTTTTAGAAAACACAAAAAACCGCCGTTATCCGAAGATAACAGCGGTAATATTTTAAAATAATCAGATATTAGCTTCTTTTTTGATATCATCAACTCTGTCGAGTTTTTCCCAGGGAAGGTCAACATCTGTTCTGCCGATATGGCCAAGAGCTGCGACCTGCTTGTAGATGGGTCTTCTCAGGTCAAGAGTCTTGATGATGCCTGCAGGACTGAGATCGAAGAGCTTATTGATGATTGCTGAAATTTCAGTATCTGCAATTTTACCTGTGCCGAAAGTATCAACAAATACGGATACGGGCTGTTCAACACCGATTGCGTATGCAAGTTCAACTTCGCACTTCTTTGCAAGACCTGCCGCAACAATGTTCTTTGCAACATAACGTGCAGCATATGCTGCTGAACGGTCAACCTTTGTGGGGTCTTTGCCGCTGAAAGCGCCGCCGCCGTGGCGGGCATATCCGCCGTATGTATCAACAATAATCTTTCTGCCTGTAAGACCGCTGTCTCCCTGAGGACCGCCAGTTACGAATCTGCCGGTGGGATTGATGTGGTACTTGGTATTTTCATCAAGCATTGAAGCGGGAATAACGGGCTTGATTACCTTTTCAACAACGTCTGCTCTTATCTGTTCAAGAGTAACATCGGGTGAATGCTGAGAAGAAATAACAACCGTGTCAACTCTTACGGGGTTATTGTTTTCATCGTATTCAACACTTACCTGGCTCTTACCGTCGGGACGGAGATAGCCGAGAGTGCCGTCTCTGCGCACTTCTGTAAGCTTTGCGCAAAGCTTGTGTGCAAGTGAAATGGGAAGGGGCATAAGCTCGGGAGTTTCGTCGCAAGCAAAGCCGAACATCATACCCTGATCGCCAGCACCGAGTCTGTCAACACCCATTGCAATATCACCCGACTGTTTATCGAGAGCTGTCATAACTGCGCAAGTGTTGCAGTCAAAACCGTATTCGGCATTATTATAGCCGATTTCATCAACTGTTTCTCTTACAATTTTAGGGATATCGATATCTGCTGTTGTTGTGATTTCACCCATAACAAGAACCATACCGGTTGTGCAGCAGGTTTCGCAGGCAACTCTGCCCATGGGGTCCTGAGCAAGAATAGCATCAAGAACGGCATCGGAAATCTGGTCACAGATTTTATCGGGATGACCGCCTGTTACGGATTCGGATGTGAATAAGTAGTTTGCCATTTTATTAACCTCTTTTTAGAATTATTATCAATAATAAGTCCCGAAAAAAACCACCGAAGGAGTCTTCAGTGGTTGAAAACACCTTATTTTCCGGCATTACGCCGCAGGAATTAGCACCTTGCATAACACAGGTTGCCGGGCTTCAAAGGGCCTGTCCCTCAGCCACTCTTAATAAGGACATATTCTATTGATACATTAATTATAGACCAGACATCGAATTTTGTCAATAAATAATTGTTGTAAAAAGTCCCCAACAGCAAGTCTTAATAATTCATTCATATTTCTTAATGATTTCTTAATGATTCTGCCACTTTTTTCTTAGGAATCTGCATAGTATAATACAGACATCGGTTAAAACCGCAAAACAAAAAAACGGAGGGTACTCAAAATGAAAAAAGCAAAAAAACTTACCGCAATTCTACTCTGCATTGCAATGCTTCTCGGCATCGGTGCAACAAGTGCATTCGCACTTGAAACAGGCGATATCATTGAATGGTCAGGTCCCGATTGGTGCGACACCTATATTTACAGCGGCACGCTCAAAGAAGGCGCACAGGACGTTGAAGGCGGCGATGACTTTGACACAAACTCACTCTGCTTCGAATTCACTGCTGAAAAAGACGGCTATTACAAATTCACGGTTTATGAAATTGAAATCGGTTGGGTCGGTATAGCAGATTCATACACGGCAGATACCGCTTCTATAGGATGGGATAATGAATATCTTTGGACTTATGACGAAACCGAAAACGATGCTGAAAGAAAAGCATATCATTTCTTTTACCTTGCAAAGGGCACACATCTTGTGGGAATGGATTTCAACCCCGAAAATCCTGCTACTTGCGAAATTAGAGTTGATTATGTTGCCGACAAAATCACAGACGTAGCATATGACGAAAATGAACTCGAAGATCTTATCATAGATGAAGATGTATATGACGAAGCAGAAAGCAGCAGCTATTATTTCGGAATCGGAAGCACAATCACCTTCTCAAACGGCGAAAAGCTTAAGTATAACGAAGACCAGGGACTTATGCTCAGAGCAGAGCTTGACAAACCCTGGGCAGAAGGCGAAAATAAGCTCACTCTTGTTCTCCCTGGTTACGAAGAGGAAATCACAGCAACAGCATATGAAATCACTCATTTTGTAAAAGACATCGAAATCCCCAACATCGAAGACTACCTCGTTTCTTATGAATGGTACAACGGCTACAGTTATTATGAATTCGGTGAAACAGAAGAAGAGGTAATTGTCACCTACACCGACGGCACAAAAAAAACCTTCAATTATTATTTTGGCAGCGAAAACGACATCTATAACACCGACATCACACTCCCCAACGGCAGAGAAATCCACCTTTACGCTCATCAGACAACAGATAGGAACACAGGAAAAAGATTATTCTACGCCGGGATCGCTGAACACTCCTACATCAAAGAGGAATGTGAAATCATTAAGGTAAGTTTCATCGAAAATCTTTCAGAGCTTGGTGAAAATATAGGAAAACATTTCACCTATTATGCCAACGATTTCTCATGGTATATTGAATCATTGCAGTATTGCGATTCTGTTGAAGAATTTTTCACTCGTATCGGAAGAATTTTCGGATCAGTTCTTTTTAATAACATCGGCAATGAAATCTCCGGATTTATAAATTACTACATTTAAAAAACACCCGCTGCAGTCGGATGGCTGCAGCGGGTACATTTTTATGCAAGTAAGTTATTCAATTCTTCAACCGTTTCTGCAATAAAATCCGCTCCGTTTTCAAGAAGAACATCTTTTGAACGGAATCCCCACGTTACACCGATGCAGGGAACACCTGCGTTTTTTGCGGTTATACAGTCAACCTCGGAGTCACCGACATATACGGATTTTTCTTTTGAAACCCCGAGCATTTCAAGCACTTTATAAATTCCGTCGGGTTGAGGTTTTTGCGCTATTCCGTCAATCTGACCGACAGTTACGTCAATCAGATCTCCAAAGAAATATCCTACAATATCAACAGCCGCTGAATGCATTTTGTTTGTGACAACAGCGGTTTTGATTTCGTGTTTTTTTAGTGTTTTCAACACATCGATTATGCCATCATACGGCTTTGTTTCTACAAGCGAATTTGCCGCATAATGCTCTTTAAAAGCAGAAAGACAACTCTCCGAAACTTCTTCTGAAGTGTTCTCAGGCACACTGAGATAAATCAGTCTTCTCACTCCGTTACCGACAAAGTTGCGAATTTCTTCGGTTGTTCTTTCGGGGAAACCGAAATGATTAAGAGCAAAATTAACGCTGTTTTTCAAGTCCGCAAGAGTGTCGGTCAATGTGCCGTCAAGGTCAAAAATCACTGCATCGTATTTCATAATTATACCTCAAAAACGCCGTATCTGAACGACACAGCGTTTTTATTATTTCTTATTCTTGAACTTATCAAAGAAGCCTTCCTTGCCGTTGCCGACAGGTGCGCCTCTCTTGACTCCGAGTTCTTTTTCAAACTCAACAAGCAAATCTCTCTGCTTCTGAGTAAGATTCTTGGGAATATCAACAATAACACGCACAAGCTGATCGCCTCTGCCTCTGCCGTTGAGAATCTGTATACCTTTACCCTTGAGACTGAACACAGCTCCCGACTGAGTACCTGCAGGAATATCGAATTTGACATCCCCGTCAAGAGTCTGAATTCGTATACTGTCACCGAGAACCGCCTGGGGATAGCTGATTCTGTGTTCGAGCCATACATTATAGCCGTCACGCTCAAAATACGGATGAGGTCTTACGAATACAGCAACTCTGAGATCGCCTTTGGGACCACCGTTCACACCTGCATTACCTGCACCGCTTACGTTGAACACCTGGCGGTCGTCGATACCTGCGGGTATGTTGACCTCAACCGAAGTCTTGGTTGAAGTTCTGCCGGTTCCGCGGCACTTTGCGCAGGGATTTTCGATAACCTTACCCTGCCCCTGACATTTGGGACATGCTTTCTGGGTCTGTATTACACCGAAAGCTGTTCTCTGCTGAACGTTGACATAACCTCTGCCGCCGCAATCGGGACAGGTTTTGGGTGAGGTTCCCGCCTTTGCGCCCGAACCGTGGCATTCGGAACAAGTATCAACACGGTTGATATCAACCGTTCTCTTGCAGCCCTTTGCCGCTTCTTCAAACGAAATTGTAACTCTCGCCTGAACGTCCTCACCTCTTCTGGGTGCGTTGGGGTTAGCTTGTCTGCCGCCTCCGAAACCGCCGCCGAAGAATGAGCCGAATATATCACCGAGGTCACCGAAATCAAATCCGCCTCCGAAACCGCCGCCGTATGCTCCGCCTCCGCCTGCGCCATAGTTCGGGTCTACACCTGCGTGACCGAACTGATCGTAGCGTGCCTTCTTCTGACTGTCGGAAAGCACCTCGTAAGCTTCGTTGGCTTCTTTGAATTTTGCTTCAGCCTCGGCATCACCCGGATGAAGGTCCGGGTGATACTCTTTTGCTTTTTTTCTGTATGCTTTTTTTATTTCATCCTCGCTCGCACTTTTGTTAACGCCGAGGACCTCATAGTAATCTCTCTTATCTGCCAAGGGGATTAACTCCTCACTCTAATTACTGGTTGTTATCGTCAACATCAGTGTAGTTTGCTTCTGTGTAGCCTTCTGCACCTGTTGCGCCGCCCTGCTGAGCCTGAGCAGCTTCTGCTGCAGCTTTATAAAGCTTCTCTGAAACTTCATGGAACTTAGCGGTAAGTTCTTCCTGACGTGACTTGATGAGGTTGATATCCTCACCCTTGAGAGCTTCCTTAAGAGCGTCAATCTTTTCGTTAACGCCTGCTTTTTCGTCATCGCTGAACTTGTCACCGTTCTCGTTCATAAGCTTTTCGCACTGATAAACCATCTGGTCTGCTGCGTTGCGTGTATCAACGCTTTCACGGCGTTCCTTATCTTCCTGAGCAAATCTTTCAGCATCAGCAACAGCCTTTTCGATATCTTCCTTGGACATATTTGTTGAGGATGTGATATTGATTGACTGCTCCTTCTGAGTGCCGAGATCCTTAGCGGAAACATGAACAATGCCGTTTGCGTCTATATCAAATGTAACTTCAATCTGAGGAATTCCTCTGGGTGCAGGCATAATGCCGTCAAGATGGAACACACCGAGAGTCTTGTTGTCTCTTGCGAATTCTCTTTCACCCTGAAGAACGTGAACTTCAACTGAAGGCTGATTGTCAGCTGCGGTTGAGAAAATCTGGCTCTTCTTTACGGGGATTGTTGTGTTTCTGTCGATAATCTTTGTGCTGATGCCGCCCATTGTTTCGATACCGAGTGAAAGAGGTGTAACGTCAAGAAGAAGAAGACCTGTTACTTCGCCGCCGAGAACACCTGCCTGAAGAGCAGCACCGATAGCAACGCATTCGTCGGGGTTGATTCCCTTGAAGGGTTCTGCGCCCATGAACTGCTTGATTGCTTCCTGAACAGCGGGAATTCTTGATGAACCGCCGACCATAAGAACCTTATCGATTTCGCTTGTCTTGAGACCTGAGTCGTTCATAGCCTGACGAACGGGACCCATTGTTGCGTCAACAAGGTCTGCTGTGATTTCGTTGAACTTTGCTCTTGTAAGAGTCATTTCAAGGTGCTTGGGACCTGTTGCATCAGCAGTGATGAAGGGAAGGCTGATGTTTGATGTTGTAACACCCGAAAGCTCAATCTTTGCCTTTTCTGCAGCTTCCTTAAGTCTCTGCATAGCCATCTTGTCGCCTCGAAGGTCGATGCCCTGCTCTGCCTTGAAACCGTCTGCAAGCCAGTTGATAACTCTCTGGTCGAAGTCGTCGCCACCGAGCTTGTTGTTACCTGCAGTTGCAAGAACTTCCTGAACACCGTCACCCATTTCAATGATTGAAACGTCGAATGTGCCGCCGCCAAGGTCATAAACCATAACCTTCTGGTCTGTTTCCTTATCAATGCCGTATGCAAGAGCTGCTGCAGTAGGCTCGTTGATGATTCTCTTAACTTCAAGGCCTGCAATCTTACCTGCATCCTTTGTTGCCTGTCTCTGAGCATCGGTGAAATAAGCGGGAACAGTGATAACAGCCTCTGTTACCTTGTCACCGAGATAGCTTTCTGCGTCTGTCTTGAGCTTCTGAAGAATCATTGCAGAGATTTCCTGCGGAGTATACTTCTTATCATCAATTGCTACTTTGTAGTCTGAACCCATCTGTCTTTTGATTGAAGCAACTGTTCTGTCGGAATTTGTAACAGCCTGTCTCTTTGCAACCTGACCGACCATTCTTTCGCCTGTCTTACCGAAAGCAACAACAGAGGGAGTTGTTCTTGCGCCTTCTGCGTTTGCGATAACTACGGGTTCGCCGCCTTCGATAACTGCTACGCATGAGTTTGTTGTACCTAAGTCGATACCGATAATCTTTGCCATAATAATTTGTCCTCCTATAAATAAATGAAAATTATAAACTTAATTTATGAATTTGCAACCTTGACAACTGCATCTCTTATGATTTTGTCGCCAAGCTTATAGCCTTTTGTGAACACCTCGGCAACAACATTTTCGCCGAGTTCGTCATCCTCAACTGTCATAACAGCGTTGTGGATATTGGGGTCGAATGCATCGCCTCTTTCGCCGTAGCTTTCAACACCCGTCTTTTTGAGGATTTCGCCAAACTGATTAAAAATAAGCTCGATGCCTTTTTTATAGTCCTCAAAACTGCATTCGGTATTGTTTGCCGCTCTGTCAAAATTATCTAGGACGGGAAGCAGCTCCTTTATTACGTCTGCCTTTGATGACGAATAAATATCCTGCTTTTCTTTTTGCGAACGCTTACGGAAATTATCATATTCCGCATAGAGTCTCAGAAACTGGTCATTCTTTTCGTCAAGCTCTTTTCTGAGCTTTTCTTCCGCGGTTTCTTCCTTAACTTCCTCAGCAGTCTCCTTGACCTCTTCGGTTGTTTCGGGAGTCTTTTTTTCCTTCTTCATAGTCTATCCTTTCTATTCTTCTATCGCCTGAGTGATCATTTTTCCGACGATATCGGTAAGATATTTTACACTGGGAATAATGCTTTCGTAGTCCATACGGGTCGGTCCGATAAGACCGATTGAACCCGAATCTCTGCCCCCTACGGAATATTTTGCCACGATAACGCTTGAATTTTCAAGCTGGCGGTAAAGATTTTCTTTTCCGATGATAATATCGAGCGGTTCTTTTATTCCGCTGATGACTGCCGACAGAGGCTCTCTTTTATTGAGAAACTCAAAAAGTTCTATTGCGCCTACACCGTAGTCTTTGTGAGAAAACAGATTTGAACTGCCGCCGAGGATTATTCTTGAATCCTCCATACTTCTTGCAAGCTCGCAGACCGCCGCCATAAGCGGAAGCATTGCAAACGGGTCGCTGTCAACCGAAGCGGCTGCTGTCTGCATAGAAACAACGCTTATATCCGAAGCGGGTTTGCCGATTATACAAGAATCAACTATATTATAGAACTCTTCAAGAATTTTTGCGGTAAGCTCACAGTCGAGCCTGCAAAGTCTGCTCTTGAGAATTCCGTTTGATGTTAAAAGAACAAGCATCGCCGAATGAATACCTACGGGAACAAGCTCTATCTTACGGATTATAACCGTATCTCCTCCGGGAGCGGTTGAAACGCAAGCGCATTTCGTAAGCTCCGCAAGAACTTCACCCGCCTGAGCGATAAGTCTTTCGGGGTCTCCCGCCGCAGAAGAAATTCCGGCTTCAATCATACGTCGGTTAAGCTCGTCGATTTCTCTGTCCTTCATAAGGTTATCAACATAATATCGGTAACCCTTCTGCGAAGGAATTCTGCCTGCCGAGGTGTGCGGCTGTTCGAGATATCCCATTGAAGAAAGCTCGCTCATCTCGTTGCGCACGGTTGCGGAGGAAACGGACATACCGGTTAAAGCGATAAGCTCTTTTGAACCGACAGGCTCGCCCGATTTGATATACTGCTCAACAACGGCAGACAAAATCAGCTTTTTTCTTTCGCTGAGTTCTGACATCCTCCACACCTTCTTTCGCCGAGTGCTAATTTTAGCACTCAAAAAGCAAGAGTGCTAATTTCTGTTATTACTATACCCCAACAAGAAGAATTTGTCAATAATTTAATTGTTAACACTTTGTAAAATCGTTAAATTATGTTTCGCATTTTACTTCTTCAACATATTGACTTTATCCATTACGGATGTTAAAATTTGGATATATACAAAAAATTATATTATTATTCACTCTTTGTTAAACATCATATTATAAAATATCAAGAGTGAGAGGTGAAAAAATATGAAATTGTCACTGGTTATCCCCTGCTACAACGAAGAAGGCAATGTTGAAAAGTTTTTCAGCGAAGTCAACAGAGTCTTTAACAGTAAAGTCAGCGACTATGAATTTGTTTTTATCAACGACGGCAGTAAGGATAAAACTTATCAGAAATTAAAACAACTTTATAATAACCACCATAATGAAAGCAACATTCAGGTGCTCACATTCAGCCGTAACTTCGGGAAAGAGGCTGCTATGTATGCAGGTCTTTCAAAAGCAGAAGGCGACCTTGTGTGCATAATTGATGCCGACCTTCAGCAAAGACCCGAAGTTGTGCTTGAAATGCTTGATGTGCTCAACTCAGACGAAGAGCTTGACTGCGTAGCTGCTTATCAGCAAAGCAGAAAGGAATCAAAAACTCTTTCGGCATTCAAATCGGCATTCTATAAATTAATCAACAAAATATCAGATGTTGATTTTGTTAACGGTGCGTCTGATTTCAGATTGATGAAAAGAGTAATGGTTGATGCAATTCTTCAGATGTCGGAGTTCCACAGATTTTCAAAAGGTCTTTTCAGTTATGTAGGGTTCAACACAAAATATATCCCATACGAAGTTGCTCAGAGAGAAAGCGGCGAATCCAAATGGAGTTTCAGTAAGCTTTTCAAATATGCGCTTGAAGGAATATTTGCATTTTCAACCGCTCCTCTCAAACTCGCAACATTCATCGGAATCTTTTCTTCCGTTTGCTCAATTCTTTATCTGATTGTTGTTGTTATCCAGAAACTCGCATTCGGAATAGATGTGCCGGGATACGCAACCATCGTTGTTCTTCTTTTGCTTATCGGCGGACTTCTTCTTTTCTGCCTCGGCATCATCGGAGAATATCTTTCAAAAATGTATGTTCAGGTCAAAAACCGACCGGTTTATATCCTCAAAGAACACTTAAAAAAAGATAATCAGGGTTAAATGTTCTTTCCCGGACGTATTTTTACGTCCGGGATTTTTTGCTTGACCTCATCGGGATTTTTTGTTATTATATATTGGTATATTTATATTTACAAAGAGGAGGAGTATCCTTGGGACTCGGAAATAAAATTAAGGATGCCGTCGGTATCGAAGGAAACACCTGGGAATACATAAGACCGATAGTCGGCTATAATGTTGCCTGCATAACAACAGGCGGTGTTACCAACCCGATTGGTATGTATCACCAGCAGTTCCTCAATTTTGTTGAAGGTATGAGCACAGGTATGTCGGGTATCATCAGCACTATCGGCGGTGTTATCGATGCGATAACTGACCTTGCAATGGGATTCATAACCGACAGAACAAAATCGCGTTTCGGTAAACACAGAGTATGGCTCATAGCCGGTCTTCCTGTGCTTTTAATCGGATACTTTATGAAATGGTATTCATTCGGTATTTCAGGAACCGGCAACGCAACCGCACTTTTCATTTACTACCTTATGGCTTCGCTTATTTACAGCGCAGGCTACACAATGATAAACATCCCCCACGTTGCAATGCTTCCGACCGTTGCACCGAGATACTTTGAAAGAACGCAGTACAAAATCGTCGAATATATCTTCAATATGTTCGGTATGTTCCCGTCGTTTATTTTTATGAGTATTGTTCTCGGCGGCACAAATATGGTCAACCCCACTCCCGCCGACAGACCCAAATATCTTATCTGCGGCATTGTTTTTGTTATTTATTTCTGCTGGGCACCTCTTGTCACATTCTTCACTACAAAAGAAAAGAGTTCTCTTGACCTCAAAAATCCGCCCATAGACTATAAATATTTTCTCAGAGAATATATTCAGGTATTCAAAAACAAAGCATTCAGACAGTATTTCCTCATCAACCTTTTCTACGGATTTTCAAAGAGCTTTTACAGCTATGCAGACCAGTTCTATATCAGAAGTATTGCCGACAGATACAGTCACTTCAGCGTGCTCAACACAGTCGGCGGCGCTGCTGAAATCGCAGGCGGACCATTCAACTATTTTCTCACCCGCTATCTTGACAAACGCACCTGCGGAATCATAATGGCTCCTATGATGATTATCGGTCTGCTCCTCAACGGTTTCGTTACCCCCAATTCACCAGTATTCATTCTCTACCTCGCAACCATTCTTTATAATTTCGGTTTCTCGGGTCCCGGTTTTGTTATCAGCAACATTCAGCCCGACGTCACCGATGTTGACGAACTTATCACCGGCAGAAGACGTGAAGGCGTTATCACCACTTTCTATTCTTTCGTAAGAAAAACAATCAACAGTTTCGTTACCGGTTTCCTCGGAATCTTCCTTCAGGTTATCGGATACGACACAACCAACCTCGACAAAATCGAATATGCGGCACTCAGCACTCAGACCGAATTCGGTCTCAGACTCCTTGTCAGCTGGCTTCCCACTATATTTGCAATCACATCACTTATACTCATCTTCAGATTCAAAATGAAGAAACGTGACCACGAGATCATCCAGTCCGTTATTGCACAGAAGCACGAAACAGGCACCTGTGAAATTTCCGCAGGCGACAAAAAGCGTATCGAAGCAATCGCGGGTCACCGTTGGGAAGATATGTGGATAGGTCAGTCGGGTGTTGACAGAAAGCTCGAAGAAATAGCAAACATTTAAGGAGAAAATACATTGGCAGTTTCAAAAGATAAAATCAGAAATTTTTGCATCATTGCACATATAGACCACGGCAAGTCAACCCTTGCCGACAGACTTCTTGAAAAAACAAAGTCTGTTGCACTGCGTGATATGACTGCTCAGCTGCTCGACAAGATGGACCTTGAAAGGGAAAGAGGTATCACCATCAAGGCTCACGCAGTTAAGCTCAACTATCTTGCAGAGGATGGAGAAGAATACGTTCTCAATCTCATCGACACTCCGGGTCACGTTGACTTCAACTATGAGGTTTCACGCTCACTTGCCGCTTGCGAAGGAGCTGTTCTTATCATCGATGCTTCTCAGGGCGTTGAAGCACAGACCCTTGCAAACACTTATCTTGCTCTTGACCACGACCTTGAGCTTGTTCCTGTCATCAACAAAATCGACCTTCCTTCGGCTGACCCCGACAGAGTTGCCGCAGAGGTTGAGGATGTTATCGGTCTTGACTGCACCGAGGCTCCGAGAGTTTCGGCAAAAACAGGTGTAAACATCGAGCAGGTTCTTGAACGCATCGTAAAAGATGTCCCCGCTCCCGAAGCAAACGACGATTTACCGCTCCGTGCGCTTATTTTTGACTCGGTTTACGACAGTTATAAGGGCGTTATTGTTTATGTCAGAGTCAAAGAAGGCAAAATCAAACCCGGTGACACAATGCGTATGATGGCAACCGGCGCAGAGTTCACGGTTGTTGAAACCGGATATATGCGTGCAACCATTCCCGAACCTTGCAACGAACTCACTGCAGGCGAAGTAGGATATATCACTGCATCAATCAAAACAGTTGGTGATGCACGTGTCGGTGATACTGTTACAACGGTTGAAAACCCCGCTGCAGAGCCTCTGCCGGGTTACAGAAAAGTTAACCCGATGGTTTATTGCGGTGTTTATCCCGCTGACGGTGCAGACTATGAAAACCTTCGTGACGCACTCGAAAAGCTTCAGCTCAACGATGCTGCTCTGACATATGAGCCAGAAACTTCGGGCGCTCTCGGATTCGGCTTCCGCTGCGGCTTCCTCGGTCTGCTTCACCTTGAAATCATTCAGGAAAGACTCGAAAGAGAATATGACCTCGACCTTGTAACAACCATCCCCAGCGTTGTTTATAAAATCAATCTTACCGACGGATCAACCGTTGAAATCGATAATCCCACCCATTATCCCGACCCCGCAACCATCGCATCCTGCGAAGAACCCTTTACCGATGCTCACATTTACGCTCCGTCTGAATACGTCGGTGCGATTATGGATTTGTGTCAGGACAGACGAGGTGTGTTCAAGAATATGGACTACATCACTCCCGACAGAGTTGACATCCATTACGAGCTTCCCCTCAATGAAATCATTTACGATTTCTTTGATTCACTCAAATCAAGAACAAGAGGCTATGCTTCGTTTGACTACGAAATCACAGATTACCGCAAGTCAAATCTTGTTAAGCTCGATGTTCTTCTCAACGGTGATATTGTTGATGCTCTTTCTTTCATCATCCACGCTGATAAAGCATATTCAAAAGCAAGAAAGATTGCCGAAAGACTCAAGGAGCATATTCCCCGTCAGATGTTTGAAATTCCCATTCAGATTGGCATCGGCGGCAAGATTATCGCCCGTGAAACCGTTAAGGCAATGCGTAAAGACGTTCTTGCAAAGTGCTACGGCGGTGACATCACACGAAAGAAAAAGCTTCTCGAAAAGCAGAAGGAAGGCAAGAAGAGAATGCGTCACTTCGGTACTGTTGAAGTGCCCCAGGAAGCATTCATGGCAGTCCTTAAGCTTGACGATAACGATTAATTTTCGCGGGCGACCATTGGTCGCCCATTTTTGGTGATTTTATGAAACCTGTCGGTCTTTATATACACATCCCGTTCTGCAACGGCAAATGCCCTTACTGCGATTTTTATTCCGTCACTCCAAAGAGCAAAACGGTCAGTAATTATGTTGATACTGTCTGCAAAGAAATTGATAAAGCTGACGGTGTTTATGACACGGTCTATTTCGGCGGAGGCACTCCGTCGCTCATCGGGTCAGATAATATCGCACGAATAATGTCTCACATAAACCGCACATCTGACTGCGAAGCAACTCTCGAATGCAATCCGTCGGACACGGGCGCAGTCAACTCAAAATTTGATTTTTCCGTCGTTGCAAAAAGCGGAATCAACCGCATTTCAATGGGTCTGCAAAGTGCAGACGATACTGAAAGAAAAACTCTCGGCAGACGGGGCGGATGCGACGACGTTGAACGTGCAATCAAAAGGGCTAAAGAAGCGGGAATTGATAATATCTCGCTCGACCTGATGCTCGGAATCCCCGAACAGACTGAAGAAAGTCTGAAAAAATCAATTGAATTCTGCAAAAATTCGGGTGCAAAGCACGTGAGCGCATATATACTCAAAATCGAAGAAAGAACACCCTTCAATAAAATAAAAGACACCCTCAGTCTGCCCGACGAGGATGCAACTTGCGATTTATATTTTTTTGCTGCTGACGAACTTGAGAAAGCAGGATTTAATCAATACGAAATCTCAAACTTCTCGCAACCGGGATTTGAAAGCCGTCACAATCTCAAATACTGGCGATGTGAAGAATATCTGGGTATCGGCGCATCAGCTCATTCATTCGTTGACGGAAAAAGATTTTATTATGAGCGGAGCATCGACGGATTCATAAGCGGAAATCCGCCCGTTGATGACGGATTCGGCGGCGACGAGGAAGAATATATTATGCTTGCTCTGCGTCTTTCAGAAGGTTTGATTTTCGAGAATTTCGAAAAAAGGTTCAACAAACCGGTTTCGGAAGAAATAATATCAAAAGCAAAAGAGCTTAAAAAACATAAGCTCGTAAAGGTTACCGATAAAAACATCGCACTCACCGTTGACGGTTTTCTGGTATCAAACGCGGTGATTTGCGAATTAATCGGATATTGAAAAAATTCAGCTATTATGATAAAATAATGAAAAAGGAGGATGTTCCAATGAAAAAGACACTCAGCGTTTTAATCGCATCAATCATTCTTATTATGTCGGTTTTCTCGGTCAATGCTTTTGCAGCATCACCCAAAACCGATGCACTTCTTGACAAACTCGAAACCGCAAACGAGGTTTCGGTAACTCTGCGCGCAGGTGAAACAAGGCTTTTCGGATTTTTGCCCGCAACAATCACCAACACATTTGCCGTCAAGGGTAACAACGTCTGCTATGAATACGGTGCAGGCTTCCTTAAGGCAAGAATTGTTGCTACCGACAGCGGCGTTTACGGTTTTCTCCCCACGCTTCCGTTTTTCTATGTAAAAATGAACACAAATCCCCTCAAGGGTGCAAACGTATGGTCAATGGTACTCAGCGCTGCTGACCTCACCCAAGCATTCACAAGATATCTCAAGAGCTATGAAGAAACCGTTGACGGCACAAAATATTATGTTGAAGAATATGACGACAGAGAGTTTGTAACAAGCAAATTCTACTATGTCGGCGACGAGCTCAAAATGCTTGAGGTTACAGACTCTTCAACAGGCTCGGTTCAGTACACATACTTTGACGATATCTCATTCAGCGTCAGCGACAGTATGTTTGAAGTTCCCGCAGCCGCAATCGACCTTTCACCCGTGCTTCTGGGAATTTTCACTTCACTTCTTGCAGCATAAAGTTTAAAACGGCAGAGAGCTTTGGCTCCCTGCCGTTTTACGATATTTGCAGATAACCCCGCTGTTGAAGATTTTTTATCGGCGGGGTGTGGGCATCCCGCCCTACCCCGAACAATTAATCTCTCGACAAAAATTGCCAAAAAGCTGTTGATTTTCCCCTTTTCATGTGATATCATAAATTCAAAGGAGGAATCATAATGAAGAAATTTATAAGTGTATTTATGACAACAATTATCCTGGTTATGTCCGTTTCCTGTGTCAATGCCTTTGCACAGGAGCAGACAAAAACCGATAAGTGGCTGGAATCAGACGCAAAAAACGAAATCGAATTCACCATACGTGATTTTGGTGATTCCAGTTCGAATGGTTATCATTACTATTTAAAAAACAACAAAATCTGTATAAAAAAAACTGTTCAAATAACCGATTATTTTTCTGTTGAAATAAAAATTATATATGACTCAAAAAACTTATATATATTATTTTCAGATTTCCCCTATTTTTATTTTAAATATCCTGCAAACGAAATAACAGATATTCTTACGAATGATGATTACAGCATTCAAGAACTAGAATTTGCAGGAAGCATTGAAAAAGAAATTCTTTCTAAAACATATACTGTAGAAGAATTCAAAAATGAAAAAGGTGAATTTGTAAAATACTATTTTTCAGAAGATACTCTTAACAGATCAGATTTTTGCTTTTTCGATGAAGAAGGTAATAAACGTCATATGACTATGGATATTAAATCGTATAACGTCAACGAACAAGAATTCAAAATCCCCTGGTACTCGCTTTGCATTTATCTGCCTGCTTTATAAGGAGATCAACAATGAAAAAGTTTATTTCTATTATTTTAACAGCAACCTTTCTTATTATATCATCCTTTTCTGTCAATGCCTTTGCGCAGGAGCAGACAAGAACGGAGAAATGGATACAAAATTATACCGATTATGAATTTGAAGCAAAAATCACAAACAACATTAACGATGAAAAATCAGGCGCAAAAATGTATGTCAAGGATGGAAATTTTGCGATTATTTGCGACTTTCCTTTATCATATAATATAACCACAAAGATAAAAATAGTAATAAAAGACGGATACTTTTATGTGTACTCTCCCTATTTTCCGTTTATTTCATTAAAAATTGAATCACCCGATGATATGCTTATTCTTTCAGAAGCAGAAAAACTGACTTATATTCAAAGCTATGAGGAACAAATCGGTTCAGATACATATTATGTAGAAGAATTCACAAACGAATTCAACGCCATAACAAAATCCTATTTCTTAGGAAATGATCTTGTAAAAACTGAATCTGAATTAACTGACGAATACGGAAATTATGAATCAAGTGTTATGGAAATTGTATCTCATAAAGTAAGAAACAGCGTGTTCTTTGTTCCGCTCTTTTCAATAGAACTATCTACCGGTGACATTAGTTTAATTGCAGATTAATTCAAAACGGCAGAGAGCTTTGGCTCCCTGCCGTTTTTTTATACCGTTTTCATCTGAAGTTTAAGATTATCGCTTATCATCGCAATAAACTCGCTGTTAGTTGGTTTGCCGCGCTCGTTCTGAATTGTATAACCGAAGTAGGAGCTGAGCACATCAACATCGCCTCTGTCCCACGCAACCTCAATTGCGTGTCTGATAGCTCTTTCAACTCTTGACGGAGTTGTTTTGAAGTGCTTCGCAACCGTCGGATAGAGAATTTTCGTAACCGAGCTTATCATCTCGCTGTTATTGATTGAAAGAATAATCGCTTCTCTCAGATACTGATATCCTCTGATGTGGGCAGGCACACCTATCTGGTGCATTATCTGCGACACAACAACCTCCAGATCCTTTACGCCACTTTGATTGACGCAGGAATTATGGATGCTTGAAAACTGAATTATACGCTCTGCAAGCATCTTGGGACTGTAAGGCTTGAGGAAATAATAATCCGCTCCACTTCTGAGAATTTCACTCTCAAACCGCTGATTATCCGTGCTCGAAAGCACCATTATCATCGGTCTTTTCTCAAGGCGCATAGCCTCTATTTCACGAAGAACTCCCAAAGCATCAAGCTTTGGCATAAAGCCGTCCATCAGAAGCACATCGGGTCTTTCGCCCTCTTTGAATTTTTCAACTATCTGTGTTCCGTCTTTGATTACGGTCGTTACTTCAAATCCGTTTGAACGCAGTATTCCTGCAAGTTCATGAAGCGTTTCGCTCCCATCCTCGGTTATCATAGCTCTCAACAATTTTCTCATGGTTTTTACCTCCGTTTTGTTTAGTTCACGGAGATATTACCATATTCTGTCAAAAATGTCAATAATTTACTGGAAACTTTTTACATTTTTCGTCGCATAATACGACAGTAACCAACATTATTCAAGAAGCATTTTCAAGTTGAGAATCGCTGACCGTATCCATTGTTTCAATCATCCTCTGAGCAAAAATTGCGTATCCCTTATCGGGGGAATTCACAAATACATGGGTTACTGCACCCACAAGCATTGAATCCTGAACAATGGGGCTTCCGCTCATCCCCTGAACAATACCTCCCGTTTTTTCAAGCAGCACGGGATCAGTCACCTGTATTATCATATTTCTTGCCGATAAATCCGAGGACGGATAAATCTTGGTTATTTCGATATCATAATACTGCGGTCCGCTTTCATCGATTGTTGTTATCATCTGAGCTTTTCCGAGACGGATTTCACTCTCGAGCGCAACCGGCATAAGCTTTTTTCCTGAAGGCTGAAAAAGTCTGCCGTAAACACCCATCTCATGGTTAACACGAAGGCTGCCCAAAGTGATATCAGAAAACACGCCACAAAGCTCACCCGGATTACCCGCACTGCTTTTATAGAAGCCGTTGACTTTTGCCCTGACCGCTTCTCCGTTATTCAGCGGCATAATTTTGCCGGTATCAATGTCGCAAACGCCGTGACCGAGACCCGCAAAATTGCCTGACGAATCATCATAAAAAGTTACTGTGCCGATACCCGCAGAGCTGTCTCTCACCCAGAGACCCGCCTTATATTTTCCGTTGACCGACATCACGGGAGTAAGGCTGACTTCGATTATTTCTCCGTTCCTGTCAATACGCAGATGCAGAGGCTTACCCTCTGAACCTTCAATCGCATCCGTAATCTGCTGTGAGCTTGTTGCTTGCCGGGAATTGATTGTTGTGATTATATCTCCGCATTTTATCCCCGCAGCCACTGCAGGGTCTGCCATTCCCGAAGCAGTTGTTACTGAATCTATGCTGACAACAATAACACCTTTTGTATAAAGTTTGATGCCGAAAATATCGCCTCCGGGAGAAACAAATCTTCTTTTGGTCACATTAACCTTTATATCCTTGACCGGCACAACTTTCAGCGCCATGATTTTGGAACCGTATTCAGTTCTGCCGGATATTGTTGATGCAGACCTTATCTCTTCTCTGTTTTCTTCAGAATAAATATTGCCGAAATCCACGGTTTCATTTTCGGTTATGCTTATTTCATCGGGAAGTTCCGAAGTGCCGTAAAACACAGCAAGAAAAACCGGAATACACAGCACAAAAAGAAAAACGCTCAGGGCTTTAAAAATACGCTTCATTCTTCACCTCCGTGTTTTATTTTCGCTCCGCTCTTGCGAAGCAGTATTAATTTGTGCCGCTCAAAAGCATTTAAACACGGATAAATAAGCCGTAAAAATTTCTCTGAACCCTTGTTTTTGATGATTGAAGCGAACAGCTATAATGTTTAAAACAAAACAGAAAAATTTTTCAAAATTTCTCAAAAAAACTAATGACAAATAAAAAAGTATGTGTTATAATAAGGATGCATTAAAATACACTCCAGTATTCGTTCGGATATATAGCTAAGCAAAGAGTTCTGCGGATTTATTCTGCGGAACTCTTTGCTTTTTATTTTTGTTTTTCGTTTGACATAGAATATTTATGGGTATATAATTAATAACTGATTTAAACTTTATAAAATACAAGGCAGGTGAACCGATGAAACAATATAGTATAACCGGAATGAGTTGTGCGGCTTGCAGCGCAAGAGTTGAAAAAGCTGTTGCTAAAGTCAGCGGTGTAGATTCGTGTTCTGTCAGTCTGCTGACAAATTCGATGAGCGTTGAAGGAACTGCTTCTGCAACAGAAATCATCCGCGCAGTTGAAAATGCAGGATACGGCGCATCTGTAAAATCTGCCGACAACAATCAAAAATCCCATACCAAAAATGAAGATACTTTAAAAGGCAAAGAAACTCCCCTTCTGAAAAAAAGACTAATTGCATCCGTCGGATTTCTTGCGGTGCTTATGTATTTTTCGATGGGTCATATGCTCGGTTTACCGATACCCGCATTTTTTGAAAACAACCCAGTTGCGTTCGGCTTGCTTCAGCTTCTTCTGACTGTGATTATAATGGTCATAAATCAAAAATTTTTCATAAGCGGGTTCAAAGGCGTTCTTCACGGTGCCCCGAATATGGATACGCTTGTTTCTCTCGGGTCGGGCGCTTCGTTCATATGGAGTGTATATATACTTTTTGAAATGACTTCCGCAGACAGCGTTAAAGCTATGGAACTTATGCACGGGTTCTATTTTGAATCCGCGGCAATGATACTGACTCTGATAACCGTAGGCAAGATGCTTGAAGCACGTTCAAAAGGGAAAACAACCGATGCACTTAAAGGTCTTATGAATCTTGCACCGAAAACAGCAACCGTTATCCGTGACGGAAAAGAAGCCGTTATTCCGGTTTCGCAAGTTACAAAAGGTGATAATTTTGCAGTCAGACCCGGTGAAAGCATTCCCGTTGACGGAATTGTTATTGACGGTGAAAGTGCTGTTGATGAATCCGCTCTGACCGGTGAAAGCATTCCCGTTGATAAATCAAAGGGCGATTCGGTATCTGCCGCAACAATCAATATTTCGGGATATTTAAGATGTGAAGCAGTAAGAGTAGGCGAAGACACTACTCTTTCACAGATAATCAAAACCGTCAGCGATGCCGCCGCAACAAAGGCACCGGTTGCCAAAACGGCAGACAAAGTTTCGGGAATATTTGTTCCGGCAGTAATAATCATTTCATTCATAACCGCCATCGGATGGCTGATTGCAGGCGAAGATTTCGGATTTGCGCTTGCAAGAGGAATATCCGTGCTTGTTATAAGTTGCCCTTGTGCACTCGGTCTTGCAACTCCCGTTGCAATAATGGTCGGCAGCGGAATGGGCGCAAAAAACGGTATACTTTTCAAAAATGCGGTTTCTCTTGAAAACGCCGGCAGAGTAAACATTGTTGCTCTTGATAAAACAGGAACAATCACTAACGGCAACCCCGTTGTTACAGATATTATTCCGTTCGGAATGACAGAGGATGAGTTGCTCTTACTTGCGTATTCACTTGAAAAGAAGAGTGAACATCCGCTTGCAAAAGCTGTTGTTTCAAGGGCTGAATCAAACGGAAAAATACCTGATGAAACGACGGAATTTGAAATTCTTCCCGGTAACGGACTTCGTGCAAAAATCGGAAATTCCGAAATTAAAGGCGGAAATCTTAAATTCATCGAAAAATCGTCAAATGTGACCGATGATGTAAAACAAATTGCAACCCGCCTTTCGCAAGAAGGGAAAACTCCCCTCTTTTTCTCAAAAGACGGCTCGATTTCTGGAATAATCGCTGTTGCGGACACGATAAAGGACGACAGTGCCAAAGCAATAAATCAGCTAAAAAATATGGGAATAAGAGTTGTTATGCTCACAGGTGACAACAAAAAAACCGCAGATGCAATCGGTAAGCTTGCAGGCATTGATGAAGTTATTGCCGATGTTCTTCCCGACGAAAAAGATACCGCAATCCGCAATCTTATGAAACAAGGCAAGGTTGCGATGGTCGGCGACGGCATAAACGATGCGCCAGCCCTCACCCGAGCCGATATCGGCATTGCGATAGGTGCAGGAACAGACATTGCAATCGATGCCGCAGATATTGTGCTGATGAAAAATCGGCTTTGCGATGTGCCCGCAGCAATCAGACTCAGCCGTGCAACGCTCCGCAATATTCATCAGAATCTTTTCTGGGCATTTCTTTATAACACAATCGGCATTCCGCTTGCAGCAGGACTGTTCATTCCGTTTTTTGGATGGGAACTTAATCCGATGTTCGGTGCTGCGGCAATGAGTCTCTCAAGCTTCTGCGTTGTTTCAAACGCACTCAGACTCAATCTTCTCAAAATTCACAGCGATAAAAAAGACAAGAAAATAAAAACAAAATCCAAGGAGAAAAAAGCCATGACAAAAACAATGAAAATTGAAGGAATGATGTGCGGACACTGCGAAGCAAGGGTCAAGAAAACTCTTGAAGCAATCCCCGAGGTTGAAGTTGCAGAGGTCAGCCACGAAAACGACAGCGCAGTTGTTACCCTCAACGCTCCCCTTGCAGATGAAGTTCTCAAGAATGCAGTTGAAGCACAGGATTATAAGGTGATCGAGATTAAATAACAAAACAAGCGGTGTCAAACGACACCGCTTGTTTCTTTTGCCGCTCTGACGGCAGCATTATATAAATCTTCTTTGCAGGTTCTGATTATTTCATCAAAAGATTTATCTGTTTCGGATGAAAAATACAGCTCGGAAACACCGAGTTTTTTGATTTCTTCGGCACCCTTTCCCTTGCTTCCGCAGATTGCAATTACCTTTTTACCGAGTGCAGATGCTCTGTTTGCAACTCCCGAAATGACCTTTCCGTTTACACTCTGAAAATCGAGCCTGCCCTCGCCTGTTATTATCAAATCAGCTCCGGCGGCTTTTGAATCGAAATCGGCTGTATCAAGAAGAATATCAATTCCCCTCTCAAGCTCCGCATTCAGAAACGCAACCGCACCTGCGCCCATTCCGCCTGCCGCACCCGAGCCTTTTATATCAGAAACATCAACCGACAAATCTCTTACGATTATCTCTGCCGCGTGTTTCAGTCCGCTGTCGAGGTGCTTTACCATATCTGAATCCGCACCCTTCTGCGGTGCAAAAACATAAGCTGCTCCGTTTTCACCGTAAAGAGGATTATCAACATCACAAGCCGCAACAACAGGAATATCAATCGATTTTTCGGGTCTTGTTATTCTTTCGACATCAATCATCGTTCTGCCGACGGGAATAAATTCTTTTCCGTTTTTGTCAATGAATTTCCAGCCGAGTGCCGATGCCATACCAAATCCGCAATCATTGGTTGCGCTTCCTCCGAGACCGAGAAGAATTCTTTCAGCTCCGCTTTCTTTTGCATCAAGAATAAGCTCACCGACTCCGGAAGTTGTTGCATTTTCGGGGTTTTTGTTATCTCCTGCAAGCGGAAGACCCGCACAAACCGCCATTTCGATTACTGCGGTTTTATTATCAAGCATAAGATATTCAGCGGTCATTCTTTCACCGAAAACCCCGCTGACATCCGCTTCTTTCATCTTCCCTCCACAGATTTTATGCAAACAAGCGCAAAGCCCCTCGCCGCCATCGGCAGCGGGGAGCTTGGTTATTTTTATATGGTTTATTGTGTCGGCAAATGCCTGCCCGATAATGTCACAGACCTCCTGAGCGGTCAGCGTGCCTTTGAAGCTGTCGGGCGCAATAAGAATTTTCATATTATTCAGCAGATGCTCTTCTGATATATCTCTTGAAGAATGCAACACCGGGTGCAACAGCTTCAACAGGAATTCTTTCGTTTGTGCCGTGAGTACATCTGAGAAGCGCAACGCTTACCTTATAAGGAGCATAACGGTAGATGTTTTCGCAGATGGGCTCGTAGTAGCAAGCATCTGTGCCGCCCATAACAAGGTAGGGAGCAACGATACTGTCCTTATTTTCCTGCATGCAAAGCTCTTCAATAATCTTGAAAGCTCTCGAATCTGTGGGCGAGAACTTTGAAGCTTCCTTTGCTTTAAGAACTTTGATTTCGATATCCTTGTTTCTGCAAACCTTACGGATATGGTCAACAACATCCTGAACGGTGGTTCCGGGCATCTGTCTGAAGTTAACTGTGATGCTTGATTTCTGAGGAAGAACGTTTGCTGCAGGGCTGCCCTGAGCCATAGTAACAGCAGTTGTTGTTCTTACAAGGCAAGCGGTAAAGGGAATCTTTGTCATACCGAACTTAAGAACCGGCTGAAGATAATCAAGGTTACAGGTGAGAAGTCTTGCAGGATAGGTGCAGCTTCTGCCGATGTTTGAGAACAGATCCTTAACAAAAGGCATAAGTTCAGCTTTGAACTGATTGTCTTCGAGGTCTTTGATAACATTTGCAAGTTCACCGAGACCCGAATGAACGGGAGGCTGCGATGAGTGACCGCCCTTTGCATTAACGGTGATTTCAATATCGGTATAACCCTTTTCAGCAATACCTACACCGATAAGCTCCTTGTTGTTGAGAATTCCCTTGAGATTAACGGGAATAATTGCGCCGCCTTCATCAAGAACCGAATCAAGATGAATTCCTCTCTCCTTGAGAGTGCGCATAATATTTTTTGCACCGCCATCTTCAGAAGCAACAACTTCTTCATCCTGACCGAAGAGAAGATATACGTCTCTTTCAGGCTGGAATCCTTCTTCAAGAAGAGTTTCAACAGCATCCATAACAGCGATAAGGTGGTTTTTCATATCAAGAGCGCCTCTGCCCCAGATGAATTCACCGTCATTATGACCGCTGAAAGGTGCATAAGTCCAATCCTGCTCTGTTCCTTCGGAAATGGGAACTACGTCCTGATGAGCAAGAAGAGCAATGGGTTCAAGATCATCTCTTGTGCCTTTCCAATGGAAAATGAGGCTTGCTTCCTGAATAACTTCCTTCTTGAGATTCTTATGAATAAGAGGAAATGCTTCTTCGAGGAAAGCGTGGAATTTATCAAACTGTGAAAAATCAATCTTTTCTTTATCGGGATAGCTGATTGTGGGAATTGAGATTGCCTTTGAAAGATGCTCCTGGCATCTTTTGGCATCAACGTTTTCTTCTGTAAGAGGACCTACATCTCTTTTTTTGGGAACAAACTTTGCAGCTTTGATTGCTGTTGCAGCAGCTGCAACACCTGCTGCGCCAAGCACAGCGTAAGGAACGATAGACATTTATATGCATCCTTTCTGCATCAAAAATAATTTACTTATTCAGTATAAATCAAAAAAGCAAAAATTTCAACCTTTTATGCGGTTTATTACATAAAGAATTTGCGTTCTGCCCACGCTTTGAAACGTTTGCTCTTTTCGAGGAAAGCAAAAAATATCATAAGCGAAACACAGCATGCCGTCATCACAAGCGAAATAGCTATCTGCAATCTGCCGTTATAAAACATATTCATACATATTTCGATTACAAACGACATCACGCTCACCGAACCGAGAACTGCAATAGAGACAAGCGCTTTGCTTCTCGGCTTTTTTAGCCAGAAAATAAACATATTTCCTATTGCCCAAAGAGAAATAACAACGGGCAGAACAATCGAGTTGAACCAACCCGTATCATCACCGTATATCTTGAACATATCAAGATAAGACAGCAGGGCAAGTGCATCGATTGCGAGAAGTATGACAGGAATCGGCTTTTTCCATAAAAGCGGGAAAAGAAACCATATCCACGCAACAACAAATGCACCTACAATATATTTTACCACTCCGCTTTCAAAAATCAGCGAATTCAGAATTATCAGCACCAGATTAGGTATAAGAATCACAAGTGAAAGAACAAAAACCCAATATTTTTTGCTCAATGATTTCGGAATACTGAGATTTTCAGGGTAAACGGGTTTTTCGGATTTATTTTTCAATTCGTTGGGATTAATAACCGGAGTATCGCACAAAGGACATGAAGAACAGCTTTTTTCAAGCTCAACTCCGCAATTTACACAGTATGACATCAGCTGTCACCTCCCATAATTGCATTTTTATTGCTTTCTATTTTAACCGGTATTCCGAATTTGACAAGAGTTGTAAAAAACTCCTTCTGGATTTTTGTGCTCACATAAATATTGGAAATGGTGAAAGCGAGAGTGCCTTTATAGGATAGTGAACCGCATCTTGCGCCGTTAATCATTGCCGGTCCCATTACAAGAACAAGCTTTTCGATATACTGTTCCATTTCCTTGGGAGTTTTTATAATACCGACGTTTGAAATAAGGCAGCTCGTAGCCTTTTCGCCCGCGACCTTATATACCATGCTCACACCGAAATCCTTGACGAACGACGGTATGATTTTCATAAGCGGATTTTTTTCGATGCCCATATTTCCGTTCATCATTGCCTGAAGTTCTTTTTCGTTGTTGATAAAACGAAGATACAAAGAAAGCTGTTTTACAATTTCGGGGAATGTGTATTCGCCCATTTTGGGGTCAATCTGAAAAGAATAGCAAAGCATAAAGTTGCGCAGAGTTTCACTGTCGAAAAAGCCTCTTGCATTAACAGGGATCTGAATTCCGACGTGCTTTTCTTTATTCTTTTTCTCCTGCTTCTGCAAATTATACATAACCCACAGCAAAACTGCGGCAAGATATTCCGTAACAGTAACTCCGTGTTCAGCCGCTTTTTCTTTTATAACTGAAACCGGCATATATCCCGTTGTTACATTAACAACATGCTTCGGAAGCCTTTTACCTTTGAAACGGTATGTGAATTTCTGCAGCCTTTTTGCCTTCGCTTTTGAATTGCAGACCTTTGAATATGAATCCTCTGACTCTCCGAGTCTCGGCTTTTCATTAACGTCAAAAACGCTTTCTCCACTCGGAATATCCTTTCCGGTAAGGCGAAGATAAACCGCAACAAGAGTCATAAAAAATCGCGATGCACCGTAACCGTCGGTAAGTGAATGATAAAATTCAACCGAAAGACGTTTTTCATAATAATAAACCTTAAAAAGATACCCTCTGTTTTCCTTCATTTTAAAGCGAGTGCAAGGATTGGCAATATCTTCCATAACAGGCGGAACACCGTATGGATTTTTTTCAAGATAATGCCAGAAAAAGCCGTTACGCATACGCACATCAAAAGTCGGAAAACGCTTGAGCGTTATTACAATCGCTTTTTCGAGCAATGCAGGTTCAACAGCTTCGGTCAGAGTAGCCGAAAGTCTGTATACATTAGACCAAGACGAACTGTCCTGACCCGGAAAGACCTTTGCCGCATTATCGAGCTTGTACCACGTTCTCTGACGCAGGGGAATTTTACGTTTTTCCATAAATTACTCCAATCAGAAAAAACTGAGCTGAGTTGATTTCGGAAGCGATGCAAAGGCACCGCCTTCTTCAAGAGCTGCAATAATAGTCTTTGATGCACCGGAACGAAGCTGGAAATCCTCGATTGAAAGAAAATCTCCGCCGCCGTCGTTTCTCGCCGCTTCAAGGCCTTCTGCCGCTCTGCCGCCGCAACCTGCAATCGCAGAGAACGGCAGTCTTATTTTTCCGTCCTCAATGATATAGCGGTTTGCGGTGGATTTATAAATATCGATGGGAAGAATTTCAACTCCTCGTGCCATCATTTCATTGATAACCTGCAAGGATGTGAACGTGCCTTCTTCCTTGGCTGTTGCGGTTTTCATCTGCATTTTCTGCTTGATTTCATCCATTTTCTTTTTGACTGCTCCCCTGCCCGCAAGAACAGCGGCGGTATCGATATCTTCACCGCGGACAGTCATAAAGGTTGCATAATATTCAACGGGTTTATAGAGCTTGTACCACGCAAGACGCATTGCCGCACTGACGTATGCCGCTGCATGAGCCTTGGGGAACATATATTTAATTTTCATACACGAATCAAGATACCACTGCGGAACACCGTTATCCATCATCGCTTGTTTGTGTTCATCGGTCAGGAGCTTTGTTGCCTTACCCTTACGGACAATCTCCATAATTTTGAACGCCATACCTTTTTCAACACCCTTGTTGATAAGGTAAACCATAATATTGTCTCGCGTACCGATAACCTCCGAAATTGTGCAGGTTCCGTTTTTGATAAGGTCCTGAGCGTTGCCTATCCAAACGTCAGTACCGTGAGAAAGGCCCGAAATCTGAAGCATATCGGAGAAGTTCTTCGGCTGAGATTCCATAAGCATCTGACGGACAAACGGAGTGCCGAGTTCGGGAAGAGAAAGAGTTCCCGTTTCGCAGTCAATATCCTCCGCTGTTACGCCGAGAGGCTCAGGAGTTGTCAGAAGCTCATAGAGCTTCGGGTCGCATATATCAACATCCATAACGCAGATGCCTGTCAAATCCTCAAGATGCTTATAAAGCGTCGGAACATCGTGACCGAGATTATCGAGCTTGAGAATCGTATCGTGAAGCGAATGGAAATCGAAATGGGTTGTTCTGTGAATAGAATCCGCATCATCGGCGGGATGCTGAATGGGAGTGAAATCCTCGGCATCCATATCGGCAGGCACAACAACCATACCGCCCGGGTGCTGACCCGTTGTTCTTTTAACACCGACGCAACCCTGAACAAGACGTTCTTCCTCTGCTCTTGAAAGGAATACTCCTTTTTCTTCTGCCCATTTTTTAACAAAACCGAATGCAGTTTTATCGGCAAGAGTACCGATTGTGCCCGCTTTGAAAACGTGGGATTTTCCGAAAAGCTCTTCGGTATAGCGGTGGGCATAGAACTGATATTCGCCAGAGAAGTTAAGGTCGATATCGGGCTGTTTGTCACCGTAGAAACCAAGGAATGTTTCAAACGGAATATCGTGACCGTCGCGGTGCATCGGCTTTCCGCAGACGGGGCAATCCTTGGGAGGCATATCGTAGCCCGAACCGTATTCACCCTTATAGAAGAACTCGCTGTGCTTACAGCTTTCGCAGATATAATGAGGAACAAGAGGATTAACCTCTGAAATACCGGCCGCAAATGCAACGAACGATGAGCCAACCGAACCTCTCGAACCGACGTAATAGCCGTTTTCCATTGAGTTCCATACGAGCTTCTGGGCGATAATATAAAGAACCGCGAATCCGTTTTTAATGATTGATTCAAGCTCTTTATCGAGTCTTTCTCTGATATATTCGGGAAGGGGAGAACCGTAATAATCCTCCATTCTTTCGTAGCAGATACGGCGAAGTTCTTCATCGGAGCCTTCGATTTTGGGAGGATATGTGCCGTCGGGAATCGGCTTTATTTCTTCGCACATATCAGCAATGAGATTGGGATTTTTAACAACGACCTCATAAGCGGTATCTTCTCCGAGATACTCAAACTGACTGAGCATATCCTGAGTTGTTCTCAGATAAAGTGGTGCCTGCTCTGAGGCATCCTTGAAGCCTTGTCCCGCCATAAGAATCTCTCTGAAAACGCTGTCGCTTTCTTCCATAAAGTGAACGTCACCCGTTGCAACAACAGGGATACCGACTTCATCTGCAAGATGAATGATGCGTCTGTTGATCTCGTTGAGTTCTTCATTTGAAGCAACCATACCTTCACGGATCATAAAGGCGTTGTTGCCGTTTGGCTGGATTTCCAGATAGTCATACATCTTTGCCATCTCGATGAGCTTTTCGTTTTGTCTGCCCATAAAGATTGCCTGATAAAGCTGACCCGCTTCGCAGGCACTGCCAACAATAAGACCCTCTCTGTGAGCCATAAGTTCGCTCTTGGGAATTCTCGGATGGCGATAGTAATATTCAAGATTTGATTTTGAAATGAGCTGATAAAGATGTTTCAGACCAACTTTGTTTTTTGCAAGAAGAATAATATGATAAGTAGGAAGTCTTTTGATGTTAAGGGGGATTTTTTCGTTGATTTCGTTTACATTTTCAACGCCCTTTTCTCTGCAAAGCTCAAGCAGTTTTTCAAAAATCCCTGCAAGCGCTCCCGCATCTTCATCCGCTCTGTGATGGTCGAATGAAGGAAGCTTGAAATGCTTCTGAAGAGAATCGAGTTTGTAGTTTTTGATACCTTCAATAAGGCTCTGTGCCATAACAAGAGTATCGATATGGGTATAGTTATATTCAATGCCGTTTCTTCGGCAGGTATGTTTGATAACATCGGTATCGAATGTTGCATTATGAGCAACAAGAACTCCGTCTCCGCAGAATTCAAAGAATTTTCTGACCGCCTCTGCCTCTTTGGGAGCATTGGCAACCATAGCGTTGGTTATTCCCGTAAGGTCGGTTATCTTTGACGGAATGGGAACTTCGGGGTTGACAAAGGTCTGGAATCTTGCTCTCTCCGCACCGTCAACATATTTGACCGCACCGATTTCGGTAAGACGGACCATATCGGTACGAAGACCTGTTGTTTCAACGTCAAAAACGATAAACGTTCCGTCAAGCGGCATATCCTTTTCGCCCGTCATAATTTTAACGGAATCGTCAACAAAATATCCTTCCATACCGTAGATGACTTTAATGCCGTTTTCCTTTGCGGCTGCAGCCGCTTCGGGGTATGCCTGAACTACACCGTGGTCAGTTATAGCCACAGCCTTATGACCCCATTTTGCCGCTCTTGCAACCAGCTTTGCAGCACCCGTCATTCCGTCCATTGCAGACATATTGGTATGCATATGAAGCTCAACACGCTTTTCTTCAGCGGTATCTTTAATGGGAATTTCCTCGATAAGCATAATCGAATTCGCTTTTATACAGTAGGTCTTTATATAGTCGTCATACTCGACGTGACCCCTGAGCATAACGGTCTTGCCGTTTGCAAGATTTGCAACAAGCTGTTCGCAATTCTGAACAGCTTCAAAAATTTTAACCGTATATGAGTTGGTTTTATCGGTAATGTTAAAATTGATAATCTTGCGCTTGCCATCCTTGGTGTCACGCATATCGAGCGAAAAAACCTTACCCCAGACAGTGACATTACCGTCCTCGATCGAGATTCCGTTCAAGGGTACGGGCTTTGATTTGATTTTGCTGCCGTAAATAACCTTTGCATTTGTTACGGATATCGGCAAATCATCATACTCCTGCTTTGCTTCTTTTGGTTTATTCAGATCTTCTTCAACCGGCACTTCGATTTTTATGCCCGAAGCCTGCATCTGGACATATTCGGGTGAATCAAGCTTTGCACCGCTCTCACCCGTAATCTCAACAGCAACCTGAATGCCGAAAGTTTCTCTGACAAATTTTGAGAGATAATCCTTTGTGCCTGCTTCCGCAAGAATATCCGCACCGTTGAAAACGTAAATTTCGATTTCACCGTCCTTGAGAGTGAATTTCGCATCCTCAAGGAAACCGTTTGCCGCTGCGATATTTTCTTTTACAGCTCTTATAAGTTGCGGAATGCATTTATCAGAAAAAGCACTCTGATGATAAAGCGGAGTTATGACCGCCTTGTTGATACCGAGTGCAGCCTTGATTTCGTTCTGAGCATTGAGGATAAAATTATCCTCGATATATCTGTCAAACCGAGCAGTTATGCTCAGCTTAAGTGTTTCTTCATCAAATGATATACGTTCAACAAGACCGCCCGAAAAGATTTCACGCAGTCCCGCATTTATATGTTCACCTATGAAATTTAAAATACTGTTTTCCTGCATTTTGTCCTCGTTTAAAAAAGGGCAGATTCCTCTGCCCGTGGTTTGTTTTTTATAATTTATCAATTTCCGAGATAAGAATATCTACCGCTTCGTTTTCGGGTACTTTACATACTATCTCGCCCTTTTTGAAGATAAGCGCGCAACCGTCACCGCCTGCAATGCCGATATCGGCTTCACGTGCTTCTCCGGGTCCGTTGACGGCGCAACCCATAACAGCAACTTTTATGTTTTTTTTGCACCCCGAAAGACGTGACTCAACTTCTTTTGCAAGTCCGATGAGGTCAATTTTTGTTCTGCCGCATGTCGGGCAAGCAACGATATCGACTCCACCTTTTCTGATGCCGCAGGATTTGAGAATTCCGACTGCCGCTGAAACCTCGTTGACAGGGTCATCTGTCATTGAAACACGGATAGTGTCACCGATGCCATCAAGAAGAAGCGAGCCGATGCCGACCGATGACTTGATAAGAGCCATATCGTGAGTACCCGCTTCGGTTACTCCGAGATGCAAAGGATAATCGCATTTTTGGGCAACCAATCTGTATGACTCAATCATAGTCGGAACATTTGATGATTTTATCGAAATAACAATATCGTTGAAATCGCACTTTTCAAGAAGTGACGCGTGATTCAGTGCACTTTCGGCAAGCGCTTCTGCACAGGGTGAACCGTATTTTGCGAGCAGTTCTTTTTCGAGAGAACCTGAATTTACACCGATGCGTATTGGGACATTTTTGGCCTTGCAGGCATCCGCAACGGCTTTTACTCTGTCCATAGAACCGATGTTACCGGGATTGATACGGATTTTATCAACACCTGCATCAAGGCTCGCAAGTGCAAGACGGTAATCAAAATGTATATCCGCAACAACAGGCACAGTTAAGTTTTCTTTAAGCTTTTCAATCAGCTTTACCGCATCCATATCGGGCACTGCCGCACGGATGATTTCACAGCCCGCCTTTTCGAGAGCAACCGCCTGAGCAACACTGCCTTCAATATCCGAAGCAGGTTTATTGAGCATTGACTGAACAGTTACGGGAGAATCGCCGCCGATATAAATATTGCCTACTTTAACACGCTTGCTGTTGCGCCTTAACATAATTTACACCTAACCTTTTATGAGTCTCATTATGTCGCTGAACGAAATAACAACCATCAGCAACAGAAGAAGAACAAGACCTACTGCGTGAACCCAGCCTTCGTATTTTCTGGGAACGGGTTTTCTGAAAATAAATTCAATCGCCATAAAGAAAAGTCTGCCGCCGTCAAGTGCGGGGAGAGGAAGGAGATTGAACATACCGATGTTGATTGCGATAAGCGCCATTATCATCAGAAGCTGTGACCAGTCAATCTGCTGAGCCGCCGCATTCTGGGCAACATCCGCAATAATCGAAACCGTACCGATGGGACCCGAAAGATCGCTCAATCCGTACTGACCCGTCACAAGATCAAGAAGGCTTACCCATACTACTCTTGCAATCGAAACGGATTCAAGAACCGCGTTTTTTGCAACAGATACAAATCCGGGCTCAACACCTTTTATTATGAAATCATAAACGATTGTAAACTGACCGTTTCTGTCTTCTGTTTTGAACTTGACATTATCAAGGTTTACTTTTTCACCGTTTCTTTCAACAACAAAATCAAAAGCTCCGTCACTGTCTCTTGACATAAGGAAACCGATATCGTATTCGGAAAAAACTTTTCTTCCGTTGATTTCTTTGATTTTATCGTTAACCTGAAGCTGCTGATTGCTGACAGCAGTTTCGTGGAACGAATGGATTTCGGGAGTACCTATAAGATCGGTCATACAAAGCATAACCGCAACAATAATCACACCCATTATAAGGTTTACAATACCGCCTGCAGCAACGATGATAAATCTCTGCCACACAGGTTTATTGCAGAATGCAAGTTCGTTTTCGCTGTCCTCATCTTCACCCTCCATACTGACGAAACCGCCAATCGGGAAAAGACGGAGTGAATATTTGGTTTCACCTTTTTTTCGTTTTAAAAGAGTGGGACCCATACCCATTGAGAATTCATTGACCTGAACTCCGAAAAGCTTAGCAAAAATGAAGTGACCGAGTTCGTGAAACATAATTATAAGACCGAAGAAAAGAATGGCTATCAGTATCGGCCACGCTTTTCCCCAAACTGTTGCGAGTGAGAAAAGAGGGAGTGCGTTCATATAAATAACCTTTCCGTTTCGGAACGGATGAGACTGTCGGTTTCAAAGACCTGCTCAAGAGTGTAATCCGAAACATCTGCCGTGTAATCAAAAGCCGCTTCAACAGCTCTGGGAATATCGAGGAATCTGATTTTTCCGTTTCTGAAAAGTTCGTTTGCTTTTTCGTTTGCCGCATTGACTGCCGCAGGATAAAGTCCGCCCATTTCAAAAGCCTTTCTGCATAAGTTTATGCAGGCGAAAGTCTCATAGTCAGGCTTTTCAAAAGTAAGCGTTGCAGCCTGAGCCAAATCAAGCTGTTTTACGGGACTTACAAATCTGTCGGGATAAGTGAGCGCATACTGAATAGGTATTCTCATATCGGGTACACCAAGTTGAGCGATAACAGAATTATCAACATATTCAACAAGCGAATGAACAATGCTCTGACGGTGAACAAGAATATCAATATCCGCCGCTTTCATACCGAAAAGCCAAGCCGCTTCGATAAGCTCAAGTCCCTTATTCATCATTGTAGCAGAGTCGATGGTTATTTTTGCACCCATACTCCAGTTGGGATGGTTAAGCGCCTGCTCAATGGTAACATTTTCAAGCTCCTCTTTCTTTTTGCCGAAGAAAGGTCCGCCCGATGCTGTTAAGATAAGTCTTTTTATCTGACTTTTACCCTGGCAACCTTGGAGAGACTGAAAAATTGCGGAATGCTCACTGTCAACCGGGAGAATTGAAATCCCCTTCTTTTCAGCCGCATCAAGCACGATTTTGCCACCCGCAACAAGAGTTTCTTTGTTGGCAAGAGCAATGTTACTGCCAGCATCTATCGCCGCAAGAGTCGGAGCAAGACCCGCAATGCCGACAATGCTGTTGAGCACTGTATCTGCACCGCAACGTGCACACTCCTCAACGCCCTGCTTACCCGCAAGTATTTTTGTTGAGGTATCGGCAACTCTGATTTTTAAATCAGCTGCTGCTTTTTCATCCGCAACCGCCGCAATTTTGGGAGCGAATTTTCTTATTTGTTCCTCAATAATATCGGTTCTTGAATTTGCGGTAAGAGCCTGAACCTCAAAGCCCATAAGCTCCGCCACTTCAAGAGCCTGAACCCCTATTGAACCTGTTGAGCCGAGAACGGCAAGGGTTTTGGTCATTTTAATCACCTTTAATTATTATCTGCCTGCAATTGCAAGACCGATTTCAATCATAACATAAAGCGCAGGCATTGTTACAAGGAAACTGTCGATTCTGTCAAGAACACCGCCGTGACCGGGGAAAAGATTTCCGAAATCCTTCTCGCCGAAGTTTCTCTTGATGACAGATGCCGAAAGATCTCCGCACATACCGAGAACAGTAAGAATTATTGAACCTGCAAAAATCATCCACACATTGAGTGTTTCGTTGCGAAAACAAGTGTAGTCACAAATAAAATATGTTACAACGCAGAAAAAAGCGTTGCCTATAACACCGCCGATCGCACCTTCAACAGACTTTTTGGGGCTGATTTTCGGAGCAAGCTTATGCTTGCCGAACTTACTGCCGACAAAATATGCCCAGGTATCGCTCATCCATGCACTGTACATAGCACTGAGAATAAGGAACACGCAGTGCGAACGCTGGAAAAGGTCGGGATATTCAACGCAAAGGTCTCTTACCTTGAAGAATGTGCCGAGTGCACCGGGAATAATCAACGATGCAAAAAGAGCCAATGCAACGTGTTCAAACTTGGTTGTATCATAAAATTTAAGCATTATTATCAGCAATGCAATAACATAAATTATGACTACCGAAGAAAACGGAATGGGAATATACTGCTGAAGACCGAAATCCACATAAGCAGGACCGATTGCCGCCGCTATCATCGAAACTGCGGTCAAGACTTTGTTTTTACATTTTGAAACGCGCATAACTTCATATGCTGCTATTGCCGCTATTGCGCCCATAGGGATGCTCATAACACCCTGATATCCAAGACCTGTGAACACAAGCAACATTATTACTATCAATGCACAGGTAACACCTGTTATTATTCTTACTTTCATTCTTTTTCACTCTCAATTCTTTTCTTTTGGTTGGATTTCAATTTGTTTTGCCGATCGCCTCCGTTTAAAATCAAACTCCGCCGAAGCGTCTGTTTCTTTTGCTGTAATCTATGATTGCCTTATCGAGGTCATCCGATGTGAAATCGGGCCAGAGTATATCCGAAAACCAGAATTCGGAATAAGCTGCCTGCCAGATAAGAAAATTTGAAAGACGGTATTCTCCGCTCGGTCTGATAATCAGATCAGGGTCAGGCTGACCCGCCGTGTAGAGATTTTCGTCGATATTTTTCAACGTAATATCTTCGGGGTTTAACTCCCCTGCCGCAACTTTTGTTGCAATTTCTTTTACGGAATGAAGAATTTCGTCTCTTCCGCCGTAGTTAACCGCAAGATTAACGGTAATATGATTTTTTTCAGCAGAATGTGCTTCAAGCTGACTAATAAGATTTACTATATCTTCGGGCAACGCATTTCTGTCTCCGATATAACGAATACGCATACCCTTTGCATCGTTTTCTTCTTCTCTTTCCTGAGCTTCAAAAAGATAATCCCTGAAAAGATTCATTATCGCCTCAACCTCATCGGCAGGGCGTTTCCAGTTTTCGGTTGAAAAGGCATAAAAAGTCAGGCACTCAATCCCGATTTCAGCAGCATAATCACAAATTGCTCTGAAAACCTTTGCACCCTCTTTGTGACCTTCACTTCTTTTAAGACCTCTCTGCTTTGCCCATCTACCGTTACCGTCCATAATTATTCCAATATGGCGGGGCAAAATAATGTTTGAAAGCTCTTCTTTAGTCATTTTCAACCTTCTCCTTTTTCGGGATAACAGAGGGCAGTCGCAACCGCCCTCTGTAACAATCACGTTAAATTTCCATGATATCCTTTTCTTTTTCCTCTGAAAGCTTTTCGATATCCTTGATATATTTATCGGTGATATCCTGAAGTTTCTTTTCTGCGTGCTTAAGGTCGTCCTCTGTGATTTCGGATGCCTTTTCCATCTTCTTTACCTTGTCGATGCAGTCACGTCTTGTTGAACGAACCGAAACTTTTGAATCTTCAGCCATCTTCTTTACTTCCTTGCAAAGATCCTTACGGCGTTCCTCTGTAATCTGAGGGAACACAAGACGGATGATTCTGCCGTCATTTGAAGGATTGATGCCGATATCAGAAGACTGAATTGCCTTTTCGATTGCGTGGATAGTTGATGTATCCCAAGGCTGAATTGTAAGAATTCTTGCCTCAGCAACAGCAACAGCTGCCATCTGATTGATAGGTGTGGGAGTTCCGTAATAGTCTACTCTGATTTTATCGAGAACCGAAGCGTTTGCTCTGCCCGCTCTCATTGCCGAATACTCGTTTTTAAGTGCGCTCAGGGTCTTACCCATTTTTTCTTCTGCCATTGCAAATACTGTCTGCATTATTTTAGCCCTCCTTGACTATTGTTCCGATGTTTTCACCGAGAACTGCTTTGATAATATTTTCCGGGTTTTCAAGATTGAAAACAAGAATAGGAATGTTATTGTCACGGCAAAGGGATGCTGCCGTTGAATCCATAACCTTGAGGTCTTTTTCAAGAACCTCGCTGTGAGTTACAACATCATACTTGACTGCGTCGGGATATTTGTTGGGGTCCTTATCGTAAACGCCGTCAACATTTGTTGCCTTGAAAATGATATCTGCCTTGATTTCAGCTGCTCTGAGAGCTGCGCAGGTATCGGTTGAGAAGAACGGGTTGCCCGTTCCGCTTGCGAAGATAACAAGTCTGCCCTTTTCAAGATGACGGACAGCTTTGTTTCTGATATATGTTTCTGCAATCTGATGCATCTCAATTGCACTCTGCACTCTGACAGTTACGCCATACTGCTCAAGTGCATCTGCAAGAGCAAGAGAATTCATAACAGTTGCAAGCATACCGATGTGGTCAGCACGTGTTCTGTCCATATTGCCGCCGGAGCGACCTCTCCAGAAGTTGCCGCCGCCAACAACAAGACCGACTTCAACGCCGAGCTTTGTAAGTTCACTGACCGACTTACAGATTGTGTTGATGGTTTCAAAATCAAAGCCGTGACCCTTTCCGCCAGCAAGCACTTCGCCGCTGAGCTTAAGAAGGATTCGCTTATAAACAGGTTGCATTTCAGGCACCGCCTTTTTATATTATAATTATTTATATTATATTTTATTTAACGCGCAGTGTAAAGTGTTATTTCATATTTTATGAAAATTTTTAACATTTAATTTACCTTTCACTCCATTTTCGGAGCATATTTTTTTATAATTAAATAAAAATCAATAAACATTATGTTAATTATTAAAAAAACTTGCCTGATAATGTATTTTATTGTATAATAGTTATCGTATAATCATTTTTGACGGGAGAATGTAATGAAAAACCTTATTTTAAGAAACACCCCTGAAATTGCCGATATGTTTGAACTTCGCAGCATTGAAAGCGTTGACGGAAAGAATACTTACGAACTTTTTTGTGAGAACGGAAAAATCATTCTTTGCGGTGACTGCAAAATCAGCCAGGCGATGGCTTATTACGCATATCTTAAAAAATACTGCGGAGTCAATATTTCACACTGCGGTAACAGAGAATTTTCGGTTTCATCCGCTCCCCTTTTTGAAGAAAAAATAACCAAGGTTATTCCGCAAAAAAGACGAGCTTTTATGAATTACTGTACCCTCGGTTATTCTTTCGCCTTCTGGAAATGGGAAGATTGGGAGAAAGAAATAGATTTTATGGCGATGAACGGTATCAATATGCCGCTTTCGGTTGTCGGAAGCGAAGCTGTCTGGTACTATACACTCCGTGATTTCACCTACAGTGAAACCGGTGCACTCTCGTTTCTTTCCGGTCCCGGTTTCTGGCCATGGCAGTTAATGAATAATATCACGGGATTTTTCAGCCTTACTGATGTTAAATACATCGAAAGCCGTCTTGAACTCGGCAAAAAAATTATTGAGCGTGAAGTTGAACTCGGTATGACACCGATTCAGCAGGGTTTCGCAGGTACGGTTCCTGCAACAATAACAAAACTTTTTAAAAAAGTTCGAATCCGAATGATTCCTTCGTGGTGCAACTTCCCTATCACTTATCAGCTTGACCCGACTGACCCGGTTTTCAAAAAATTCGGAACTGCACTTCTCGAAAAACAGCGTCAGCTTTTCGGTGCATACCATTACTATGCCTGTGACCCGTTCCACGAAAACGCACCTTCAATCAAAACAAGAGATTACCTTTGGAAAGTCGGACGTACAATTGACACGATGTATAAGGAGTTTGACAAGGATTCTGTATGGGTTATGCAGAGTTGGTCACTCAGAGAGCAAATAGTAAAAGCTGTTCCAAAAGATAGACTTCTTATTCTCGATGTTGACGGAACTAAATATAAAGAAACCGATAATTTCTGGGGATATGAATTCATTCTCGGTAATATTCATAATTTCGGTGACAGAAACACTCTTCACGGCAGCATAAAAGCACTTGCGGATAATGCATATGCATCGCTTGAATGTGACAATTGCTGCGGTACGGGACTTTTCCCCGAAGGCGTTTTTCAGAATCCTCTTTACTATGACCTTGCATTCCGTATGCTTACCGAAGAAACCTCAATTAACCTTGAAGAATGGCTCCGTGACTATGCTTACCGCCGATACGGCAGCAAAGAAAAATGCCTTGTTGATGCAATGAAAATTCTTTCAGAAACCTGTTACGGTGAAAACTGCACCGGCAGAGAAACCGGTTCGGTAATATGTGCACGACCCGCCACAGAACTTCGCCACACTGCCCCCAACGATGTACGTGAACTGCGTTACAACAACAAGACTCTTTTCAAAGCGGCAGAACTTCTGCTGAATGCTGAAAACGCTTCAAAAGACGGTTATGCATTTGATGTATGTGATCTTGTCCGTCAGGTTATGAGCAATTATGTTGCAAATCTCTATGATAAAGTAATGTACGGATTTTATAACAAGGACGTCAGTATTTTTGAACGCTCTTCAAATGCATTTCTTAAAATCTGCGATGAACTCGATGAGCTTCTTCAGACCCGACCCGAGCTTACCCTTCATGAACACCTTAAAGAAGCAAAAGCACTTGCATTTACGGAAAAAGACGAACAGAATTTTGAACTGAATCTTCTTGCTCAGGTTACCGTATGGGGTCCGTTCGCCAATTCTGTCAACTATGACTATGCATGGAAAGAATGGGGCGGTCTGATTAAAACCTACTATTCAAAACGTTGGCAAAGCTTCTTTGAAAGACTTGCATATGAATTCCCGAGAAGAGGAAAATTCTCAACCACCACAAGAAAACAGCATTGTGAAAGAAATATTTACAGAGGCAATCAGTTCTACAAGAACTATGCTGAATTTGAAAAGAAATGGCTCTCAACAGTAAATCCCGATGCTCCTAGCAACGGCAACACAGTTGAAACCGCCCGCAAGATGCTCGAAAAATACAGAAGAGCAATTCTTGAGGATTAACAACCAAACATATAACATTACAGTCCTTTTGAACATTACTTCAAAAGGACTGTTTTTTTGAAAAAGAAAGGCCCCCGGCTTTCGCCGAGGGCCCTTTTTGTTTTTTATCAGCCGACTGCTGAGGGAGGATCTGTTACACAACCTGCAGCCTGGTCAATATCTACCTTACCAAGAACATAGTAGTTGATAAGTGTTGCGTCGTTTGCGCTGAATACGTTATCGCCGCTGATATTAACTGCCATTGCCTTGTAGTGGCAATATTCGTCTGAGTAAGATGCGCTCCAGCTTGTTGAACCGTCGTTCTCAGCGAATGCAAGTGTATAGTCAGTGTTTGTGATACCGCCGTCACCGTTGATATCGCCGAAGATGATAATTGTGAAGGTTTCAACAAGTTCACCTGTTACATTATCATATACGTTGATTACGGTACCGGTACCTACCTGATCTTCCTTAGCCTTGAAATCAACAACCTCATAGTAACCGTCGCCCTGTACATCAACATAAGTTGTGAGGCTCTTCTTTTCTACGGGTGTTTCAGTAAGCATCTTTTCGGTAAGACCGTATACATACCAGTTGTCGCCAGTTCTGTCGATAACGGTTGTGCAGGTCTTATCGTTTGCTACCCAGTAGTTTGCATCGCTGTTGGGGATAAGCATAACCTTAACGCGTTCGTAAACTGCGTAGTATGCAGTATCCTCAGCGGGCATCTTCTGGTTGTAAAGCTCTGCGTCGGACATTACTGCGCCGCCTTCAGTCTTTGACCAACCGAGGAAGGTATAGTACTGAGCATCGATGTTTGTGGGAGCTGCGGGGAATTCGATTGCAACATCGTAATCGTATGTCTTTGCATCAAGAACCTTAGTAGCATTTTCTGACTTGTAGGGTGACTCTGTGAGTTCTTCATAGCCATAGAATGTTACGGTGAAGATTGACTTGTTCCATACTGCTTCGAATGTTGCACCTGCGCTTGTCATTGCATCTGCAATTTCTTCGCCGGGCTGATATACTGTGCCGTCTTCAGCTTTCCAACCGCCGAACTCGAAGCCTTCCTGAACGGGAACTTCTGCGGGAGCAGTGATTGTGCCGCCGAATGTTACGGGAACTGTTTCTGTGGGAAGTCCGGTGCTTTCGAACTTACCGTCACCTGCGTTGAAGATTGCGTTGTAGCTGTTTGTTGACCATACGCCGTAGATTGTCACACTGTTGTTGGGCATTCTTGCGGGATATGATGCATCAGCAACTGCGCCGTCTTCGATGATGCCGCCGGGAGCTGTTGCGGTCCAGCCTGCGAATGTGTAGCCGTCCTTAACAGGAGTTTCGATAGCCTTGACTGTTTCGTCATAGTAATACTCTACGCCGTCAACAAGTGCTACGCCGTCAACAATAGCGGTGAATGTATGAGGTGCTCTTTCGAGGTAAACCTCAAGAACAAGCTCGCCTGTTTCGGGAACTACACCTTCAAGTACACTCTTTGTTGTGTTGAGTGTGAAGCCTGCGGGAACCTTGATGTTAGCTGCAACAGTTTCACCAACAAGAGCGTTGTTGATTACCATTGAAGTGGGTTCTTCAGGCCATTCGCCATTGGGCTGCATTTCAAAGATATGAATTGTGTATTCATTCTTCTTAGCTTCCCATCTTGCATAGAAGGTGATTGTTTCGCCGTCTGCAAGTTCGGGCATTGATGTGTAAGTATCAACTGAGTAACCGTTTTCCTTAGCGTCGAACCAGCCGAGGAAGTTATAACCAGCCTTAACGGGTTTTTCTGCGGGAGCAACGATTGCTTCGCCGTATTTTGTTGCAACAGTCTTGACTGTTTCACCGTCTGCCCATGCGCCGGTGTTAGCATCGAATGTTACATTGTAGCTGTTAAGTGTCCAGCTCTCGTAAATGTCAAGCTTATCGCCGGGCATTGTTGCGGGAACTGTTATGGGGTTGCCTTCAGCATCTGTCCAGCCTGCGAAGGTGTAGCCTTCCTTGGTGGGATCTTCAACGCTGAGAGGAGCATCAAAGTAAACTTCTTCTGCGCTTACAACGTTGCCGTCTTCATCATATGTTGTGAAGGTGTTCTTTTCTCTTACATAGTAGAGGTTAAGAACAAGAGCGCCGTCTGCGGTAACGATACCTTCAACTGTTGATGCTGCTGCATCGAATGTGAAGTTATCCTTATCCATCTGAACTGCAGTTACAGTTGAATCTGTTTCTGCTGTGAGATATTGAGTTATGATTTCTGCATCATCATAAGTACCGTTTACATCCATGTAGATGTGGTTAACTGTGTAAGCTGTATCTTCCTTAGCAGTCCAGATAGCGTCAAGCTTAACGTCGCCTGCTGTCATCGGGATTTCATCGCCGGGATTGTAAACGTTGCCGTCTTCATCTTCCCAACCGCCGAATTCGTAACCGTCTCTTACGGGTACTTCATCGGGAACGTATACGGGCTGCTCTTCATAGATAACCTTATCTGTGAATGTGGGAACGTCGTCTGAAGTATCTTCAGTACCCTGAGTGAATACGCCTTCACCTGCATCGAAGGTTACATCATATTCATTGGGAGTCCACTGTGCAACAAGGTTAAGCTGAGTTGCAGGCATTGTTTCGGGAAGTGCGGGGGTGTAGCCGTTGAAGCTGTAGCCTTCTCTTGTGGGTTCTGCGGGAGCGGGCATATCAGCCTTGGGTGTTCCGAAATCAACGGGATATGTCTTATTAGCTGTGCCGTCTTCAAATGTACCGCCGTTTGCACGGTAAACAAGGTTGACCTTATTTACAGTCCAGGTTGCGTAGTACTCAGCACCGCCGAGAGGCATAGTAACGATTTCACCTGCTGCGGGAAGACCTGCAGGCTTATTGGTTGCTGCGTCATACCAACCGTCGAATGTGTAACCTGTCTTTGTGGGATCGGTTGCAACATTGTAGTTTTCGGTATAGTTTGCAGTCTTTGTTTCATGAGTTTCAGTCATTGTGTTGTCAGTATAGAATACTGCGTTGTATGACTTGGGAGCCCATACTGCGGTGAATGCTACATCTTCAGCACCGATTGTCATGCCGTCTGTGTAACCTGCCCACTCTACGAAATCATAGCCTTCGCGTACGGGTGTTGCAGCCTTTGCGATTTCTTCACCGTATGCATATTCAACGGTTACTGTTGTTTCGCCGTCTTCGAATGCACCGGGAAGAGCCTTGAAGGTTGCTGTGTAGATTGCTTCATCCCACTGTGCGTAGTAAGTTGCATCTGCGAGAGCTGTTGCTTCAACTGCAACTACTTCGCCATCTGCTGTTGTTGACCAGCCGATGAAATCGTAACCGGTTCTTACTGCTGCGGGAGCAACAACCGCTGTGCCGTAGTAATATGTTGCACTCTGTTCGGGATTACCGTTGATTGTGCCTTCGTTACCAACGAACTTGATTGTGTAAGTGTTTCTTGCGTAGTAAACCTTGAATACTGTTGAGCCGTCGCCTGCTACAACACCTTCGATGTAGTTAGCAGCTGCTGTGTCGAACTTGAAGCCTTCGGGAGCCTCGTCAACAGCGAGCTTGACGTATGCGTCGATTGTTGCTGTACCGCCTGTTACAACGGGAGTAACATCTTCGTATGTGCCTACAGTGTTCATATAGTAGGTTTCAACTGCGTAGTCAACCTTACCTGCAGTTGCCCAGATTGCCTTATATGTTGCGTTTTCAGCAGGCATTGTTGTGGGAACTGAGGGTGACCATGTCTGGAATGTGTAACCTGTTCTTGAGGGAGCTACGGGAGCCTCAAGAGGATCGCCGTACTTAGCGGTAACGGTCTTTGTTTTGTCGCCGTTATCCCAAGCACCGTCGTTTGCATCAAATGTTACGGTGTATTCCTTAGCTTCAAATACTGCTACAAACTCTACGTCCTTAGCAGGCATTGTCATGCCGGCTTCGTAACCGTTCCAACCCTTGAAGGTATAGCCGGTCTTTTCGGGATCGGTTGCCTTCTTGATTGTTTCGCCGTAAGGAACATCCTTAACGATTGTTGTTACACCGTCAACGTTCCAGATTACATCGTACTTGTTGATTTCCCATGTTGCGTTGATTGTTACATCTTCATCGGGCATTGTTGCGGGAACGTTTGCATCCCAGCCTGTGAAGGTGTAGCCTTCCTTAGTGGGATCTGCGGGAGCTGTTACAGCTGTGCCGTAGTCACCTGTTAAGGTGCCGACTGTCTTGTCGCCATCCTTGAAGGTGATTGTGTGCTTGTTGATTTCCCACTTAGCTGTGAAGACGAGATCTTCTGCAGGCATTGCTGCGGGAGCTGCCTTATCCCAACCCTTGAAGGTATAACCTACTCTTGTGGGATCAGCTGTGGGAGCTGTTACTGCTGCACCGTAAACAACATCAAATACCTGAGTTGTTTCGATTGCTTCGCCTTCGCCCCAAACACCGCCGTTTGCCTTATAAGTTGCCTTATAAGTCTTGGGAGTCCACTGAGCAACGAAGGTCTTGCCGAATTCGTCCATAGTGCCGACTGCGGGAGCCCAACCTGCAAACTCATTGCCTTCAAGTGAAGGAGCAACAGGAGCTTCGATAGCTTCCTTGTAAGCAGTTACAACTGTCTTTGATGTATCGCCGTCAGCCCATGCGCCGCCGTTTGCATTGAATACTGCATTATATTCGTTTGCAATTACGTCGTAGTAAAGGTTAACGTTGTTTGCGGGCATTGTTGCACCGGCTGCAAGAGGAGCGGTGAGACCTGTATCTGTGTAAGCGATTTCTACAAGTGAATAACCGTCTTCAACCGATATACCAACAAGTGCTGTTGAAATAGGATCACCGTAAGCAACTGTTGCTGTTGCAACGGCATCAAATTCACCTGTTGTGGGATTCTTGACAAAGTAGTTAACAGTGTAGCTGTTCTTTGTCCACTGTGCTGCAAATTCAACACCGTCTACGGGAACTGTTGCTACGTCTGCAGGAGTCTTGCCGTCTGCAGTTGCCCAACCGTTGAAGGTGTAGCCTTCCTTAGCGGGTTCATAAGCGGGTTCAACGATTGCTGAACCGTATTCCTTTGTTTCGGTTGTTGTCTTTGTGCCGTCATTCCATACGATGTCATAGCTGTTAACATCATATGTTGCGATGATTGTAAGATCCTTAGCGGGGATAGTATCGGGAACAGTTACTTCTGCACCGTTTTCATCTACCCAACCTGCGAAGGTATAACCTTCTCTTACTTCATAAGTCTGCTTGTTTACAAGAGCCTTGTAATCATCAGTCTGTACAAATTCTCCGCCATCAACATCGGCACCGTTGAGGTCCCAAGTGAGGGTATACTGATTTGCATTCCAGATAGCTGTGAATGTTCTGTCAGCCTGGAGTCTTGTTGAATCATTGAGACCCTGCCAGCCGCCGAAGGTGTAACCTTCTCTTGTGGGAGCGTCATAACCTGCGGGAGCTACGGGAGCTGCAAGTGAGTTGTAATCAATTTCTACAGTCTTTGATGTTGTTGCATCATAGTATGCACCCTCGCCTGCATCGAATGTTGCAGTAACCTTGGTTGCCTTGTAGTAGAGATTGAGAACTGTTGAACCGTCAGCAGCAACAACGCCTGTAAGCTGATTTTCTGCTTCTTCATCAAGAACATAGCCCTTGACTGCAAGATCGCTCATAACAACGTATTCTGTGTTTTCTGCTGCGGGATCGGGAGTTGCTTCAACGATAACGATAGCGTTATCTGTTGTGCCGTAGTATAGGTATTCTACTGCCTGTGCACCGGTCTGAGCGTCTGTGTAGTTTACAACTACCTTATACTCTGTATCAGTGTTGGGAGTCCATTCAGCTGTGAATGTTTCACCGTCAGCATCCATCTTACCTGCGTCTGAGCCTGCGGGGATGATGTTGCCGTCTTCATCCTTCCAACCTGCGAATGTATAACCGGTCTTTGTGGGCTCTTCGTCGGGAGTGGTGATATCGCTGTTGTAATCTACGGGATTAGTTACAGCTGTTTCACCTGTTGATTCGAATACAGCATCTTCGCCTGCATCGAATGTTGCATCATACTGATTAACAGTCCACTGTGCAGTGATTGTGATATCTTCTGCAGGCATTATTGCGGGAACTGCTGCATCCCAACCTGTGAAGGTGTAACCTTCCTTCTCGGGATCTGCAGGAGCAGTAACTGCTGTTGCATAATCCTGAGTGATGGGAGCGATTACTGTATCACCTGTATCAGCGAATGTGATTGTGTACTGGTTGATTTCCCAAACAGCCTTAAATTTCTTGCCTTCAGCATCCATAATACCTACGGGAGTAAGAACTGTTTCGCCGTCTGTTGACCAACCGATGAAGTCGTAGCCTTCTCTTGAGGGATTCTCAGCGGGAGCTGTGATTTCTTCGCCGAATACTACGTCTTCTGTTGTTGCTGTTGCAGAACCGTCAGCAAATGCGCCTTCGCCTGCGTTAAAGATAGCGTCGTAGCTGTTAACAGTCCACTGAGCTGTGATTGTCATATCTTCTGCGGGCATTGTTGTGGGAACTGCTACATCCCAACCTGCGAAGGTGTGACCGAGCTTTTCGGGATCTGCGGGAGCTTCAACTGCTGTGCCGTAATCCTGAGTCTTAGCAGGAATTTCAGTACCGCCTACGGTATCGAAGGTGATTGTGTACTGGTTGATTTCCCACTGTGCATAGTAAGTTACGGGTTCAATTGCTGTAAGATTTACGTCGAGAGCGTTGCCGCCTTCAGCTGCATCAAACCAGCCCTTGAATGTGTAGCCTTCTCTTTCAGTTGCGGGAACTGATACCTGTGCACCGTAACGGAGTTCGCTTGAAACTTCGGGTTCACCGTCAACTGTACCTTCGTTACCAACGAATGTGATGGTGAAGAGAGGTAAGTCAAAGTAAACAGTAACAACTGTTGAACCGTCGGGAGCGATTGTTACATCGTTATCATATGTGCTTTCATCCTTGTTGATTGTGTAGTTCTTGGGAGCACTTACAACAAGCTTGATAACTGAATCTGATTCACCTGTAAAGTACTGAGTATCTGTAAGCTCATACTCACCTGTTGTGAGCATTGACCAGAACTCAACTGTGTACTCGGTGTTTGCGTTGGGAGTCCATACTGCTGTGTATGTCTTGCCCTCTTCGTCCATTGAACCGACGATGGGATCCCAACCTGCGAATGTGTAACCTGTTCTTACGGGCTCTTCTGCGGGAGCAACGATTTCTTCACCGAATACTGTGGGAACAGCAAGTGAAGTTGCGCCGTCTGCAAATGCACCGTCGTGAGTTTCGCCATCAGCTACAGTATTGAATACTGCATCATAGGTGTTAGCAGTAAATACTGCTGTGTAAGTGAGATCTTCAGCAGGCATTGCAAGACCGTCTGCGGGGAACTCGGGAGCCCAACCCTCGAAGGTATAGCCTGTCTTCACGGGATCTTCTGCCTTATCAACAGGTGCAAGGTAATCATAGGTTTTAACGGTTTCGTTGCCGTCAACAATCCATGTTACTGTGTACTGGTTGATAGTCCACTCAGCGGTTGCTACTGTGTCGTATGCGGGCATTGTTGCGGGAGCGTCAACAGCGGAGCTGTCTGCTGCCTTGGTCCAATTCCAGCCTGCGAATGTGTAACCTGTCTTTGTGGGTTCTGCGATTTCACCAATCTCTGTTCCGTAGGGAAGAGTGATTGCATCCATCTCTGTGTCGCCTGTGTTAGCGAATGTAATTGTATATTCGATAGCTTCGAATACTGCGTAGTAATCTACGTTCTTAGCGGGCATTGTTGCGGGAAGAACAACAACAGCTGTTGAACCTTCTTCTTCTGCCCAACCAAGGAAGTTATAGCCTACCTTGTAGGGATCTGCAGGTGATTCCATTTCATCGCCGAATTCAACATGATAGGGATAGCTTTCGCTGTCGATATGATATGTTGCGGTGAATGTTTCGGGAGTCCATGTTGCGTTGAAGTTCTTACCTTCTTCGTCCATAATTGTTACATCGGGTTCCCAACCTGCAAATACATAACCTTCATATACGGGAGCTTCGGGAGCTACGATTTCTTCATCAAATACAGCCTTGACTGTCTTGGTGGTTTCGCCGTCTGCCCAAGCACCGCCGTTTGCATTGAAGATTGCGTCAAACTCTGCTCTTTCAATCTTGAAGTAGAGGTTGTATTCGCTTGCGGGCATTGTTGTGCCTGCTACAAACTTACCTGCTTCGATGAACATAACTTCTTCGCCGTAAAGAACCTCGTCATATGCTGCTGAAAGAACATAGCCTTCAGGAACTGTGTAGGTATGAGGTGTTGCAGCGATAACTGCGCCGTACTCAGTCTTTGCCTGAGCAACAAGCTTGAAGTTATCCATTACGGGTTCATCGTCAGCGTCGATTACATAGTAGTTTACGGTATACTGGTGAGCACTGTAAACTGCATAGTAAGTTGTGCTTACGGAAGGATAAGTTTCGGGAAGAGGCTTGGTAGCGCCGATCTTACCGTCCTTATATTCATCTGTCCAGCCGATGAAACGGTAACCGTCGAGTGCGGGAACTTCGGGAGCCTCGAGAGGATCGCCTGAAGCTACGTTGCTGGTTTTGATTTCTTCAACTGCACCTGTTTCGGGATTGATAACAGCAAATGTAATGTTAACATTGCTTACCCAGAAAGCATTATAGATGATAGCAGCAGCGGGATCTGAACCCTCAATGATTGAATTGTGGGTCATTGTTGCAGTCTTTTCGTCTGCAGCAAGCTGTTCTGCTGTCTTAGCTTCTTCAAGAGTGGGAGTGTCGTCTGATGCGTCAATCCAACCAAAGAATGTGTAGCCTTCTTTTGTAACTTCGGGAATTGTTGAGTAATCAACCTTTGCACCTACAGTGCCGTCGATTGTGTAAGTTTCAGTGTTTTCTGCATCGAATTCACCACCGTTTGCATCAAATCTGATGGTATTGTAAATGCTTACGGGGTTGCTTTCGATTGTAACATCTGCATCCCAGAGGAACATTGAATCAGCATCCATTGCGTAGCTGCTGTTTTCAGCTTCCTTGGGAATGCTAACGAATGCCCACATACCGTCAGTTGTGTTAGCAACTGTTTTGTCAAGGATGTAGAAATCACCGGTTGTGTCAGCAAGCTTCTCTGAATCCTTAACCTTAAGTTCGAATTCGAGGAACCATTCGTCACCGCTGATAACCTGACATTCTGCACCAACGGGGAATTCATAAGCTGCAACGAGTGCGGGATGATCGTTGAGATACTTAACATCGATATATCCGCAGTCAATAAGATCTGCAATTGTTGTGTTAAGGTATGAAGGCTTATACATATGACCTGTCAGACCGTAAGCTCCGGGAGCACCGTTCTGATTAAGGACAAGGTCCTCAACTGCATCGTAGTCGTATGAGTCTTCAAAGAAATCACCATCATAGAACATGATGATTTCACCGTTACCGGCATTGTATTCAGTGTCTATGAAAAGTCTTGCTTTGACTGTTTCACCGGGCATAACCTTATCGGTCTTAACCCATTCGCCATTTTCGTCAAGTCTGTGGATTTCTGTTCTGAAAGTAAGATTGTCAGCTGCGCTGAGATCTTCCTTTTCCCAAACAGCAACATATGTTGTATCTTCAGCAGGATAAAGATTAATCTTTGTTGCAGTTGAATCATCTGCACCTGAAACCTTCCAGCCAACGAAATTATAGCCGTCTCTGGTGGGTTCTGCAAAAGTTTCAACTACATATGCCTTACCGGAAGCATCCTTACCGATGAGGTTTTCAAGTTTCTCGCCTGCTTCGCCTTCTGAATAGAGGCTTGTAGCATATTTTGATGATGCTACTTCAAACTTACCGCTGTTTGCATCGAATGTAACCGATGCAAAGTTTGTGTAAAGAGAAACGGGTTCTGCGTTGAAATCGAGGGTGGCTTTCCAGTTCCACATGTTGTCTGCGTTACTGGGGATAACACCTTCGCCGCCCTTTGAAACGTTGATTCTGCCTCGTCTGAACTCGGGAGAACAAGCTGTTTCTTCTTTAGCTTCAACAAGACCTGTTGTTGATGCGGGAGCAGCCTTTACTTTGAAGGGAACTTCACAGAAAAGCTTTGTTCCGTCAAACTTCTGAGTAAGTGCTGTTGCTCCGAATGTAAATGCGATATATAAGGGATCGTGAGTTGATGCGTAAGCCGAGTCAATTTTACCGTTTGTAACCATTGCCTGGCTATATGTTGCGGCCTGTGAGCCGGAACCGATGTGGTAATAACCTTTTATATCATATGATGATCCTGCGCCGTAGGAAGCACCGACTGTAAGAGTCTTGTTATTTCCTGTTGAAACTGGCTCAAAGAATGTATTGTCATAGTATAAAAAGATTTCACCGTCACCTGCGTAGAAGTCAGTATCAAGATAGACGCCAAGCTTAACTTCTTCGCCGGCTTTTACTTTTGATGTTTCGGTCCATACTCCGTTAACGTTTCTGAGGATTTTGGTTGCGATTCCGAGTGTTGTGCCATCTGCAGCGCTTGCAGTCATAGCAACCGAAACCGAACCGAATATCATGAGAATAGCTAACGCAACAGCAACTAACCTTTTTGTTAATTTCATGAGATATCCTCCTTAATGTTTGTCTGTCGGTGACAGACTTCTGAGCGGATTGCACCCTCCGCTCTTAAACGGGATTTATCTTTCCGTTACCTGCGGGGTCTCCCCCGCAGGTAATTTCAAGGTTAGATGATGCATTACTTAAACAACAGCAATTACATTACCTGATGTCTGGTCGATGCTTACTGCACCGAGAACTTCTCTGTTAATGCTTTCTGCTTCGTTACGTCCGATCATACCATCCTTATCGAAGTCAGCAGCCATTGTCTTGTAGACATTGTATTCACTGCTTGAGGGTTCTGACCAAGTTGTGAACCAGTCAACTTCCGCCTGAGCTATTGTGTAGTCGGAGTTGGTGATGTTGGAGTCACCGTTAAGGTCACCGAAGATAACGATTGTGTAGGTTTCGCCCTCAACGGGAAGACCTGTTACGTTATCATAAAGCTGAATAACAGTACCTGTACCGCACATTGTCTTCTTGGAAGGAGCTACTGTGAAGTAACCGTCGCCTTCAACATCAAGATAGCTTTCGCGGAGGATTTCTTCTGTTGCATAAAGCTGGAGACCGTAAATTGCCTTTGCATCTTCGTCAATGACGGTTGTTGAACCTGCCATAGGAATGAGTTTAACAGGAACTCTTTCGAAGATTGCGTTGATTTCAATATCCTGAGCGGGCATTGTTTCGGGAATTTCGCTCCAACCGATGAACTTGTAGAATTCCTTGGTGGGTTCCTCTGTGGGAACGGGAATTTCGTCACCGTGAGCTACTGCATACTGCTGGAATACAACACCGTCTGCAATGTACTTAACCTCGTAAACCGAGATTTCGAATTTTGCAATGATGATAAGATCCTTAGCGGGCATTGTTGCGGGGATTTCTGTATCCCAACCTACGAAGGTCATACCGGCAACTTCGGGATCCTTACGTTCTTCAACAGTCTCACCGAACTTATATGTCTTAACTTCTTTCTTGTCGTTTTCGATATAAGTGATGGTGTATTCTGCTTCAGTCCATGTTGCATTGAAGGTAAGATTTTCTGCAGGCATACCTGCAGGAACTTCTGCATCCCAGCCTGCGAATTCATAACCTTCTCTTGTGGGTTCTGCAGGAACGGGAATTGCAGCACCGAAGAATACGTTTGTGGGACCTACAACTGTTGCATCGTCTTCAAATACGCCGTCGCCTGAATTGAAGGTTACAGTGTAAAGATCGCGTGCGTAGTAGACCTTAAGAGCTGCTTTACCGTCTGCTGTGATAACGCCTGTAAGTACGCTGAGTGAAGCATCGTATGTATAGCCGTTGAGTTCACCGGGAGTAACTGCGATGCGCTCGCCTGTTGTACCTGTTGCGACAGTCTGAGCTGTCATTGTGTATTCACCGTCTACGTCCATTGTGTAAACTTCAATGTAGTAAGTGGTGTCATCGCCTGCTGTGTAGTAAGCAACATAAGTTGCATTCTTAGCGGGCATTGTTGCGGGCATTACTGCGCCTGTGTCCTTATCAATCCAGTATGCGAAGTTGTAGCCGTCCTTTTCGGGATCAGCGGGAGCAACGATTGCGCTGCCGAATTCAACTTCCTTAGCTGCTTCGATAACGTCGCCGTTATCGTCAACGAATGTGATTGTATACTTGTTTGCAGTCCATACGGGCTTGATTACGATATCGTCTGCGGGAGCAGTCATCGGGAAGGTAACTGTGTTGCCTTCTGAATCCTGCCACTCAACGAATGTGAAGCCTTCCTTCTCAGGATCTTCAAGAGTGATTTCTTCACCGAAGGTGAATTCATCATCAATATAAGTTTCGCCTGAGGGATCCTTAACTGTTACGTTAACGGTATCTCTGCGATAGTAAATCTCAAGTACGGTTGAACCGTCGCCTGCGATTTCCTTCTTAAGAACGCTGATATCGGTGTCGATTGTGAAGCCCTTAACTGCTGCTGCAGTTGCGTCTACTTCTGCATCTTCACCTGCTGTACCGGTAAGAGTTTCTGTCTTTGCATCTTCCCAACCGGACTTATCAAGCTTCTCGAAATACTTATAAACTGTGTAAGCGATACCTTCGTTGCCTTCCCACTGAGCTGTGTAAACGAGGCTGTTTTCGCCCATTACATCGCCTTCTGAGAAGATTGTTTCGCCGTCAGCTTCAAGCCAGCCCATGAAGGTCCAACCTTCCTTAACGGGTTCTTCGGGAGCGAGAATTTCTTCGCCGTAGATGTAGTCAACAACAACCTTCTGATCGCCGTTAATCCATGTTACGGTGTAAGGAACTGCGTTCCAGATTGCGTTGATTCTTACGGGAGCTGTGCCCATTGTTGCAGGAGCCTTGCTCATATCCCAACCGCCGAATGTGTAGCCGGGTCTTGAAAGTTCTTCTGTGGGAACGGGCCATTCAGCCTGAGCTGTGCCGTATGCAACATCATATGTCTTCTGAGTTGCGCCATCTGTGAACTGAGCATCTGTGCCTGCTGCGTAAACAAGCTTATAGCTGAGAGTTTCCCAGGTTGCGTAGTATTCTACACCGCCGAGAGGAACGTTTGCGATTGTGCCTGCTGCGGGAAGACCTGCATCGGCATCGTCAGCAACGTTTGCCCAGCCAAGGAACTTGTGACCTTCCATCTCGGGATCGAGAGGAATGTTGTATTCTGCACCGTAAGCACCAGTGTAGGTGAAGTGAGTAGCTGTCTTATCCTTATCGGTGTAGAATGTTACTGTGAAGTTGTTGATTGTCCATGAACCGTTGATGATAACGTCTTCGTCGGGCATTGTGAAGTCTGTCTTATCCCAACCGCTGAAGTCCTTACCTGCTTCAACGAGATCATCGAGAACTGTTACGGGTGTGCCGTAAGCAACATCTTCAACTCTTGCATATTCAACGCCGTCTACATAATAGATAACGTCGTGCTTGTTGATTTCCCAAGCACCTGTGATTGTGATATCATCAACACCAACTTTTACGTTACCTGTTGCTGCATCGTATTCTGCTGCACCTTCAACAGTCCAGCCCTTGAAGGTGTAACCTTCTTCAGCGGGAGTTGTGAGAGTGAAGGTGTCGTTATAACGCTTGGACCAATCTTCTGTTGTTTCATAACCTGCAGGAACATCTCCTGTGTAAGTTGTTGTTATATATGCACGAACTCTGCTCCATGTGTAGGTAATGGTAATATCTTCAGTTCCTACAACATACGGATATTCGGCTGTTCTGTCTTCAACCGCACCGTCGATTGAGAAAAGAGATGAAACATATCCGGTAACAAGTTCGTTACCCTCGTAAATATTATACTTACGGACGCTTTCGCCATATGTTGCGGTTACGGGTGCGGGTTCGGGATAGTCAGCAGGAACATCGCCTATGAACTTATAGGTAACTGTTACTGTGATCTTTGAAGTTGTACCGTTAACGGTTACATCTTCTGCGAGCATTGTGAAGCCGTCTTCCTTATTCCAACCGCTGAAGTTATAACCTTCTGCAGGTGTGTAGTCATAAAGGTCAACCTTTGAGTTGTATTCAGCTTCTGCTTCGTAAACAACATTGCCGTCTACCTTATAGATAACCTTATAGCTGTTGATTGCGAATGTACCGCTGATTGTTACTGTTTCAGCAGGCATTTCAAATGTACCTGTCTTATCCCAACCTGAGAAGGTGTAGCCTTCCTTGGTAAGAGGATCAATAACTGTTACGGTTTCGCCGAATGTAACCTTTTCAGCACTGTGCTGCTTACCGTCAACCATATAAATAAGGTCATACTGGAGAGCTGTGAATGTACCGTTAAGAGTTACATCGTTTGCGGGCATTGTTGAGGGAACTGCTGCATCCCAAGCGAAGGAGTGACCTGTCTTGGAGGGAGTTTCAACTGCAACTGCTGCACCGTAGAGGTAATCCTTTGTTGCTGTCACACCGTCAACAACTGTTGTGAGTGTGAATGTCTTTCTGTTGATGTAAACTTCAAGAACAAGTTTGCCGTCTGCGGTAACTGTTCCCGATGTTACACTGTTTGCACCAAGCTCAAAGCCTTCTGCAATTTCGGGAGTATAGGTAGCGATTGAATCGGTTGCTGCTGTGAAGGGTTTAGCTTCAAGAACATATTCACCGTCTGTACCCATTGTATAAACATTTACTGTGTAGGGAGTATCGCCCTTAGCAGTCCATACTGCAACGAATTCCTTGCCGTTAACGTCGTCCATCTTGCCTACTGCAGGAGTCCAGTCTACGAAGTCGTAGCCGTCCTTAGCGGGAGCTGTGGGAGCAACGATGTCTGCATCAAATGCAGTGGGAACTGTTGCGTAAACTTCTGTCTTTTCTTCATCAAGATAGAAGACTGCATCATAGGTGTTTGCTTCCCATACTGCTGTATAGGTTACTGTTGCGCCATCATCGCCGGCATCAGGCATTGTTGTTGCATCTGCTGCGAGACCTGCCCAACCCTTGAATGTGTAGCCTGTCTTGGAAACTTCGGGAATTTCGAGAGAGCTGCCGTACTTAACAGCCTGCTGCTGCTCAACGATTGTGCCTTCGTTATCCCATACTACTGTATACTCTTCAGTCTTCCAGACAGCTGTGAAGTGCATATCGTAGTCTTCCATTGTGATGGGTTCCATATCCCAGAAGCGGAACTTATGTCCTTCCTTAACGGGAGCTACGGGAGTATAAGTATGGATAGCTGCGCCATATTCAACATCTTCAACCTTTAAGATAGGCTCAGCGTCGTCTGCGTTAGCCCAGAAATAAAGGTCCCAAGTGTTGATTGTGAAGTCACCCTTGATACCTGTCTTACCTACAACTGTGTAGGGAAGAACAGCGGGTTTGCCGTTGATTGTCCAACCGTTGAAGGTATAGCCTTCGTATTCTTCGAATTCAGCAAGATCATCAGCTGTAATAATATCGCCGTACTCTGCATCGAAGGTGATGGGATCTTCATCGGGAGTGGTTGTGATTGTTACTGTGTAGATGATATTTTCGCTTGCTGCGATAACATCAACGTTTTCAGCGGGCATTGTGATAATGTCGCTGTCCCATTCAACGAATGCCTTACCTGCAGGCATAAGGTCTGCGGGAGGAGCATCGGGGAATTCAACTACGTCACCATAATAATATGTATATGAGTCGTAGTAGATTGTCTTGGATGCATCAAGCCAGAATGTAATTGTGTATTCGTCATGTATCCATGAACCGACAGCAGTTACATCTGAAGTACCGTAGTAGTACTTGCCGTTTTCTTCAACAGCGCCATCAACAGTCCAACCGTCGAATGTCCAACCGGTTACGGGAGCGGGATCAGCGAGAACGATTTCATCGCCCATCTTACCGCTTTCAACTGTGGGAACAACTGCATCTTCGGGATAGTCAACACCCTCTTCGCCAGCGAAGCTGAGAGTTGTGTTGTAAATAATGTCTTCGTAAATAGGTACGAATTTATAGTCACCGTTGATGCCAAGTACGGTACCGGCAGTCTGGAAGATATTACCATCTTCAGTTTCCCAACCTGTACCAATCTTGCCTGCTACTTCGGGAACTGCGGGAACAGTGAACTGTGAGCCGTAAGGCTGAGTGAATGTTTCTGCACCTACGAATTCAACTGTGTAGTTAACAGTCTTGTATGCAACATAGAGAACGGTTGAGCCGTCTTCAGCTGCTGTTACTGTTGTTGTGTTTTCAGCATCGTATTCGAAGTGTCTGATTGCAGGAAGCTTGGAGACGGGATAATAAGTTACCTTATTAGCGTCATCTGTGCCCTCTTCAGTTTCCGAAATAGCTACTGTGTAGCCTACGATTGTGTCAACTGTAGCAACGTCAATAATCTGTGTAGCTGTGCTTGAAGGCTTGAACGGGTCAACATACTTTGCCTTGATCGCAACTGTTGTTACAGCTGATTCGTACTGAGCTGTGTAAGTTACGTCACCTGCAAGGTTGAACTTAGCACCTGCTGCGAGAGTTGAACCGTCGTTGCCGAGCCAGTTTGTGAACTTCATACCGCTCTTAGTAGGAGCTGCGGGAGCAGTAATTTCTGTCCAGTAAGCCTTTGTTTCTGTTGTTGCAGCCTCGCCGTTAGCGGGATCGAAGGTTGCAGTGTAGTTAACGGGAGCATAGTAAACATTCATTACTGAGCTGCCGTCTTCAGCAACAACAACTTCAAATTCATTTGAAGCGTTTGCTGCATCAAATGCATAATGCTCAATTGCATTGAGTTCTGCATATGTTACATAAGTTGTTTTTTCTTCGAGAGTTTCGGGAAGAGCTTCAACAAGCTTGACTGTGTAGTCTGTCTTTGAAGCTACAATCTTTTCAACTGTCTTTGCCTCGCCTGTTACAGCGTCGGTGTAGTTGATGATAATCTTTGCGCTGTTTTCAAGTCTGTAAAGAGCCTTGTAAGTAACGTCATAGTAGCCGTACTTGATGCTTGCTGCGTCAAGTACATCATCCTCTGTGGGATTTTCAACATCAGCCTTAACCCAGCCAAGGAATTCACCGCCGGGAATCGAGGGATCCTCGGGAAGAGTTGCAGCCTTTGTGGGCTGAATGTCAGCTGTTTCTGACTTTTCTGACTTGCCGTCAGCGAATGTACCGCCGTTAGCATCAAATGTCAGAGTTGCAGTTGTTGTTGTGAGTGATGAGTCTGCATCAGTGTCGTTGAGTGTGTAACCGAATGTACCGGTGTCAACGTCACAGGAAGCTTCATAGTCACCGTAGTCACCGCCATCACCTGAAGGACAAGCTGCAATAACGGTTGCTGCCATCCAGTTGTCGTAGTCGGCAATACATTCTGTTGAAAGATAGAACTGACCAGCATCGGAAGCATCCTTGTTAACAGTAAAGTTAAACTCGAAGAGCCAATCATTACCATCAAGAGTGATTGCGCTGTTTGCCTTACTAAGAGCAACCATTACCCAACCTTTGCCTTCGATATCCGATTCATCGAGATATCCTTCCCAGACCATTTCATCAAACATACCTTCTACTTCTGTTCCGGTATCAAATACACCACCAAAGTTATTTGCTCCAACCTTATTGGTTGTATCCTTGTTGGTAGGGATAACATATGCGCCACCTGAAAGCTCATACGAATCCACATTGTGTGTTAAGAATGATGTCGGATAGAAAAAGAAGAAAGATGATGTTGCAAGAGCAAAGTCAGTTGTCATATATACTCTTGCCTTAACTGCTTCTCCTTTTTTGGCTCTGCCGTCTGCTTCAATCCAGACGGGCTCTGCGCCTGCTGTGAGAACATCGTTTTCATCGGCGATAACATTACCGTCTTTGTCAACGATGTATCCGTCATCGTTTCTCTGCATTCTGTAGAACTTTGTGTCGAGTTCCCAGTTATAGATTGCCTGTGCATTTGCAAGCATAGCAAAGGAACTGAACGCTACGAGAACTGCAAGGAAAACTGCAACGGATCTTTTAACTAATTTCATGCATTTTCCTCCCTTAATTTAAGGAATATCTATTTGCACAAAGCAAATGCTTTTCACATCTGCTTCCATAGCCTTAATCAAATAGGCTTTTCGGATAAAACGAATATTTTTTCTTTGCAGGGAACGGCGCCTGCATCGGGTAAAGTAAAGCAAACATTTTTTCTTTACTTCCTCCAACATTTTATTGCAAAAATGAGGATTTGTTTTCCGGTGCACGCACCGTTCCCCGCTCCTTAGAAAAACATTCTTTTAAATTGCACTATTCCCACACAGGAGCCGGGGCTCCCGTGTGGGTAAGTTTATAAAGTTATTGCTTTGTTTCCTCGATTACTCAGCCAAACCTGTTGTCTGGTCAATTGTTACCTTAGCAAGAACTGCATTGGTAAGGATTGTAGCATCACCTACGGTAATTCTTCTGTTACCGTCAAGGTTTGCAGCCTTAACCATATAGTTGATCTTTGTTCTTGAGGATGACCATGAAGGTGAAACTGTTTCGGTATCAAGTTCAGTGCTGTCACCGGTTGTAAGTCTTGCGTTACCGTCGAGGTCACCGAAGACTACAACGTAGAAGTATTCAACTCTTTCACCGGTTACATTATCGAATACTTCAACAAGAGTACCGGTACCGAGTCTGCCTCTCTGAACAGCGGTTACTACGATTTCACCGTCGCCCTGTACATCAACATAATCAGCTACAAGTGCTGTGTCACGAAGACCGAACTTGAGACCGTAGATGTAGTACTGCTCGAAGCAAGCTTCTGTGTCGGGAGTGTAGATATCAGTTGTTACTGAATTGTCATTGTAGCTTTCGATAACAACGTTTGATGCTCTTTCGTTAAGTGTTCTTTCGATAACAGCTGTTGATCCAGCCTGAGGAACAAGCTTAACGCCTACTCTCTCGTAAACTGCGTAGAGTGTGATACCCTCTGCAATCATTTCGATTGATGACTCTGCTGTGTACTTAGCTTCGTCGCTGCCCTCAACATCTGTCCAACCGATGAAGGTGTAATACTTAGCATCGATGTTGGTGGGATCTGCGGGCATTTCGATGATGTCGCCAACCATAACATCAGATTTTACATAAAGTTCTGTTTCGTCTGACTTATAGGGTGATGAATCAAGAGCCTTGTTGACATAGAATTCAACAGTTGCGCTTCTGAGTTCGAATACTGCGTAGTAAACGAGGTCTTCAGCGGGCATTGTTGCGGGAAGTTCAACTACATCAGCTGTTACAGCATCTGCCTTTGTTGCCCAACCCATGAACTCGTAACCCTTCTTGAAGGGATCTGCGGGAACATCAAGTTCATCGCCGAGTGCAAGTGCATATTCTTCGTAAACATCGCCGTCTACGTAGTAAGTTACAGTGTAAGCACCTTCTGTTTCAACCCATGTTGCTTCGAATGTCATACCTTCAGCATCCATGATGACTGCATCGGGTGACCAACCGGTGAAGGTCCAGCCTTCCTTGGTGGGAGCTTCGGGAAGAACGATTGCTGTTTCGAATACAGTGGGAACTGTTGCATAAACTTCGCCGTCTACATAGAAGATAGCATCGTAAGTTCCTGCTGTTTCCTTAGCATAGAGGTTAACAACCGATGCACCGACTGTTGCGCCGTCTGCAAGCTTAGCTGTGCATTCTGCATCTGTGTACCAACCGTCAAATTCATAACCTTCGGGAGTGCTGTAGTTAACAAGGTTAACCTTCTTAGTTTCAGCATCAACACCTGTTACGATTGTTTCGCCGTATTCAGCTGACTTATTAGCAACAACTGAACCGTTGATCCAATAGTAAACCTGGTATGAACCTGTCTCGTAAATTGCATTGAATTCGATGTTAGCTTCAGGCATTGTGCCGTAATCAGCAGGAGTCTTGCCGTCTGCGTCTACCCACTTGATGAATCTGTAGCCTTCCTTAGCGGGTGCTTCGGGAGCTGCAAGAGCTGTGCCTGCTCTGTCCTTAACGGTAAGAACTTCAGCACCGTCTGCCTGGTAAACTACTGTGTAGTGGTAAACAGGAGTGATGATGATTTCCTTATCGTCTTCGTCGGGAACATTGTAGGGGAAGTCAACGGAATCGCCGTCTTCATCTTCCCAACCTTCGAATGTACCGCCGTTGGGATCTACGGGAGCGGGTGTGGGTTCTTCAATCTTATCATCGTAGAAGTATTCATCCTTTTCACCGTTTACGTCAACAGAGATCTTGTTTCTGTCGTAGTAAACTTCAAGAACGAGTGAGCCGTCACCAGCGATTGTGCCGCTGATTGT
>JAFYVN010000011.1 GCA_017549105.1 Clostridia bacterium | reverse complement strand
GCTGCCTTTGCTGCTGCCTCTGCCTTTGCTGCGAAGTCATCTGCATTTTCCTTGTGGATAAAACAGGTACGCACTGCAAAGCTCTCTGCAAGACAGGTGTTGGGAAGGTTGACGGAATTCTTGATTTCGCCCTTGAGAAGATAAGCTGAAACCTCGTCTGCCGCCATCATAGCGCAGTTTTCTTCGCTCTCGGGAGTTGATGCACCGAGATGAGGAATAGCTGTTACACCCTCTGCACCGAGCTGCTCGTCAGTCGGGAAGTCGGTTACATAAGCGCCTGCTTTGCCGCTTGCAAGAGCATCAATGATATCCTTTGAAGCAACAAGCTCACCTCTTGCGAAGTTGAGGATTCTTACGCCATCCTTCATCTTTGCGATGGTTTCTGCATTAATCATACCTCTTGTGCCGTCATTGAGAGGAGCGTGGAGAGTGATATAATCGCTGTTTGCGAAGATTTCGTCAAGTTCAACGAGCTTGATGTCAGTCTTACCTGCTGCGAAGGGGTCATAAGCGATAACGGTCATACCGAGTGCCTTTGCGCTCTCTGCAACAAGTGCACCGATTGCACCGAGACCGATGATACCGAGGGTCTTGCCGAGAATTTCGGGACCTGCGAAGTTGCTCTTGCCCTTTTCAACGAGCTTGCCTACGTTTTCGCCCTCACCCTTAAGTGTCTTACACCAGTCAAGAGAAGCGGCAACCTTTCTTGAAGCAAGGAAAAGTGAGCAGATAACAAGCTCCTTAACAGCGTTTGCGTTTGCACCGGGAGTATTGAAAACAACTACACCCTTGTCACTGCAAGCGGGAATGGGGATATTATTGACACCCGCACCTGCTCTTGCGATTGCAAGAGTGCTCTCCGAAAGCTCCATTTCGTGCATCGAAGCGGAACGAACAAGGATAGCATCGGGATTTTCAACTGCATCCGCACAAGCGAATTTTGTTGCATCAAGACGGTCAAGACCGTTCTTGGAGATTTTGTTTAATAATAAAATGTTGAACATTGAAATCTGTCCTTTCGACCTTATTGCCTCCCTCTGACGAGGGAGGTGGCATTTGCGGAGCAAATGACGGAGGGAGAGAAACAAAGAATCAAAAGCCAACTGCCGACACACAAACGCCGTCTCTCCCTCAGTCGCTTTGCGACAGCTCCCTCATCAGAGGGAGCCAATTAATGTTCAGTTCTTCTTTTCGAACTCTGCCATAAAGTCAACAAGCTTTTCAACGCCTTCGATAGGCATAGCGTTGTAGATTGAAGCTCTCATACCGCCAACCGAACGGTGACCCTTGAGGTTAACAAAGCCGGCTTCTGTTGCTTCCTTGACAAATTTTGCATTGAGTTCGTCGCTCTCTGTTACGAAGGTAACGTTCATCATTGAACGGTCGCTCTTCTTGACGGGATTGTTGAACATCTTGCTGTTATCGATGAAATCATAGAGAATTGAGCATTTCTTTTCGTTGTGAAGCTTCATTGCTTCAAGACCGCCGAGAGTCTTGATCCATTCAAGAACGAGCTTGCACATATAGATTGAGTAGCAGGGCGGTGTGTTGTACATTGAGTCGTTGTCTGCGAGGGTTTTATAGTCGAGCATTGTGGGAGTATAATCCCTTGCATTGCCGAGAAGGTCCTCGCGGACGATAACAACTGTCAGACCTGCGGGAGCAACGTTTTTCTGCGCGCCGCCGTAGATAACGCCGTACTTTGTAACATCCATAGGCTCTGAAAGGAAGCAAGATGAAACGTCTGCTACGAGAGGAACGTTGCCTGTATCGGGAAGAGTAGCAAAACGAGTGCCATAGATTGTATTATTCTGGCAGATGTAGAAATAGTCTGCATCGGGAGTAAAGTTTGCCTTATCAAGTTCGGGAATGCACGAGAAATTCTGCTCCTTTGATGAGCCGACAACCTTGATATCACCGTACTTGCATGCTTCTTTATATGCCTTTGTTGAGAACTGACCCGAAAGAACATAGTCTGCCTTACCGCTTCCGTTGAGGAAGTTGAGGGGGATAGCCGCAAACTGAGTTGAAGCGCCGCCCTGGCAGAAGATAACCTTGTAGTTATCGGGAATATTCATAACCTCTTTGAAAAGATCACGTGCGCCGAAGATGATTTCTTCGTAAATTTTTGAACGGTGGCTCATTTCAAGAACGGACTGACCGCTGCCCTTATAATCGAGCATTTCTGCCGCCGCTCTGTTGAGCACGCTTTCAGGGAGCATTGAAGGACCCGCTGAAAAATTATAGACTCTTGCCATTTAATATCATCCCTTTTTGGAAAATTTAATTCATTATTATATTATTCTTCTGTTGCTGAAATTGCGATTCCGAGATCGTCGAGCTGAACACCGTCAACGGTTGCGGGGCATTCAGTCATAGGCTCGCTTGCGTTCTGAACCTTGGGATATGCAATAACATCACGGAGTGATTCACTGCCAAGCATCTGCATAACAAGTCTGTCAAGACCGATACCCATACCGCCGTGGGGAGGTGCGCCGTATTTGAACGCATCGAGCAGATAGCCGAACTTGTTGTGAGCCTCTTCATCCGAAAGACCGAGAAGCGAGAAGATTCTTGCCTGAAGGTCGGGATTGGTGATTCTGATTGAACCTGAGCAAAGCTCAACACCGTTGAGAACAAGGTCATATGCCTTTGCACGAACCGAACCCTTGTCTGATTCAAGATAATCAAGGCATTCGTCCATAGGCGATGTGAACGGATGATGCATTGCAACATACTGCTGTGCATCCTCATCCCAATCAAAGAACGGGAATTCGGTTATCCAAAGAAGATTGTATTGCTTTTCGGGAATAATGTCAAGCTTTTTCGCAACAGCCTGACGAAGTGCGCCGAGAACGGAAAGAACAGTTGAGTTTTTACCGTCACCGATGATAAGAACAACGTCGCCTGCTTTTGCATCTGCCTTTTCGAGAAGAGCGTTCATCTCGTCCTCTGTGAGGAACTTTGCAAATGATGATGCAACAGTGCCGTCTTCTGCAAGTCTTGCCCATGCAAGACCCTTTGCGCCTATACCTCTTACCATTTCGGTAAGTTTATCGATTTCTTTTCTTGTAAGAATATTGAAAGCGTTCTTTGCGGTGATACCTCTTACGCTGCCGCCTGCTTCAAGTGCGCCTGTGAAAACAGCAAATCCGCAACCCTTGACTGTTTCGCTGAGGTCATAGATTTCCATACCGTAGCGGGTATCAGGCTTGTCGCTGCCGTAGCGCTCCATTGCTTCTTTGTAAGTAAGTCTGGGAAGAGGAAGCTGAATATCAACTCCGAGGGCTTCCTTGAAAACTCTTGCCATATATCCTTCACCGATTGCAAGAACATCTTCCATATCAACGAACGACATTTCAAGGTCAATCTGTGTAAACTCAGGCTGACGGTCTGCACGGAGGTCTTCGTCACGGAAGCAGCGTGCAATCTGCATATATCTGTCAAAGCCCGCAACCATTGAAAGCTGCTTATAAAGCTGAGGTGACTGAGGAAGAGCGTAGAACTTGCCCTTGTGGATACGGCTTGGAACAAGATAGTCTCTTGCGCCTTCGGGAGTTGACTTGATAAGAATGGGGGTTTCGATTTCGATGAAGCCGTTTTCATCAAAATAGTCTCTTGTGATTTTCGTAATCTTATGGCGGAGAAGAATATTCTTCTGAAGGTCGGGTCTGCGAAGGTCAAGATATCGGTACTTGAGTCTGGTAAGCTCCGCTGTCTGGCAATCCTCGATAATCTCGAAGGGCGGTGTTTCGCTCTTTGCGAGAATGCGGAGGTCTGTTACTTCGATTTCTATTTCACCCGTGGGGATTTCGGCATTCTTTGCGGAACGCTCTCTGACCGTACCCTGAGCCATAAGAACGTATTCGCTTCTTGCCGAAGCTGCCTTTTCAAAAACATCCTTTGCGGTTGATTCGTCAAAAGCGAGCTGAACGATGCCTTCTCTGTCACGAAGGTCAATGAAAATAAGTGCGCCGAGGTCTCTCTGACGCTGAACCCAGCCTGCAACGGTTACGGTTTTGCCTGCATCGGAAAGACGTAGGTCGCCGCAATAGTGGGTTCTTTTGAGTCCTGTCATAAAATCCATATTATATCATCCTTTATTGTTATATCTGTCCGAGAATTGCGGAAAGGTCGATGCCTTCAAGGTCGAGCGATTCGCCGAGAACTGCGGTTTCCTGTCTGACAAGGAACTCCATAAAGTTATCTGCGATTTCCGAAAGCTCCATTTCAAAGCTTTCGCCGCTGTCCATATTCTTGACCTTTGCCTTGCCCTGAGCGATTTCGTCATCGCCGAGAACCATTGTATATTTTGCGCCGATTTTGTCGGCATATTTCATCTGAGCCTTGAGCGAACGGCCGACAACGTCTGTCTGTGCGCCGATACCGCCTGCACGAAGGTCGGCAACAATTGCCGCCGCTTCATAGGATGCGTTTTCGCCCATAGGAGCAATATAGAGGTCGCAGCCCGAGGGCTTGGGAAGCTCGATTTCCTGAGCTTCAAGAAGCATAAGAAGTCTGCCTGTGCCCATTCCGAAGCCGAGCGAGGGTACGTGCTGACCGCCAAGCTCTTCAACGAGTCCGTCGTAGCGACCGCCGCCGCAAACGGTACCCTGAGCGCCGATCTGAGTGGAAACAAACTCAAAAACGGTGCGTGTATAATAGTCAAGTCCTCTTACGATACGGGGATTGACAACATATTCGATATTCATTTTGTCGAGATATTTCTTGACGCTCTCAAAGTGAGCCGAGCATTCGTCGCAGATATAATCGAGGATTGCGGGAGCATCCTTGCCGATTGATGAGCAGACGGGACTCTTACAGTCGAGAATTCTCATAGGATTCTTCTCAAGTCTGCCGAGGCAGGTGGGACAAAGCTCGTCCTTCTTTGTTTCAAAGTACTCTTTGAGCGCGTTGTGATAGTTCTTGCGGCATTCGGGGCAGCCGATTGAGTTGAGCTGAAGCTCAAGTCCCTCAACGCCGAGGAATGCGAAAATCTCGTTGGCAAGAGAAATTACTTCGGCATCGGCGGCAGGTGCGCCTGCGCCGAGCATTTCAACGCCGAACTGCTGGAATTCTCTCCATCTGCCCGCCTGAGGCTTTTCGTAGCGGTAGCAGTTGATGAGGTAGCAGAATTTCTGAGGAAGAGCCTCATTGAAAAGTCCGTGCTCAAGGAAGGCTCTTACTGCGCCTGCCGTACCTTCGGGACGCAGAGTAATTGAACGTCCGCCCTTATCGTCGAAGGTATACATTTCCTTCTGAACAACGTCGGTTGTTTCGCCGACACCTCTCTGAAAAAGCTCCGTATGCTCAAAAACGGGTGTTCTGATTTCGCGGAAACCGAATTTTCTCGCGATATCAAGCACGGTCTGTTCGATAAACTGGTTTTTATATATTTCCTCAGGCAGTATATCCTGAGTGCCCTTGATGGCTTTGGTTACGAGTGCCATTTTTTATCATCCCTATATACAAATTTTATCTTATGATGTTAATTGAGTACAATAAATTTTAAGTGCAAAATGATAAATAAAAAATAAAAATACGGCTTAATATATTGGGTGTGGGCAACGCCCACCCTTCATTTTGCACTCTGAACTTTGCATTTTGCATTTAAAAATTACAGGGTCGTCCATCAAAGACGACCCCGGTAAAACTTGATTTTTTGCCAGGCAGGTGCGTCCGCCGAAAGATGTTACTTCCTTGCAGGATTGACGATTTCACGCCAATCAAGGTCGCCTCTGGCAAGTGAATGTATAAGAGCCTCAGCCGTTGCAATATTTGTTGCAACAGGGACATTGTGTACGTCGCAGAGCCTGAGAAGCGTTGCTTCGTTGGGCTCGTGAGGCTTTGCTGTCAGGGGATCTCTGAAAAGAAGCAGAAGGTCGATTTCGTTGCAGGCGATTCTCGATGCAATCTGCTGGTCGCCGCCCTGGGTACCGCTGAGGAATCTTGTAATATCAAGTCCGGTTGCCTCAGCAACCATTTTTCCTGTTGTTCCCGTCGCATAAATATCGTGTCTGCTGAGGATGCCGCAGTAAGCAATGCAAAACTGAATCATCAGTTCTTTTTTGGCATCGTGAGCAATTAAAGCAATATTCATCGTTACGCCTCCTTCTGTGCTTTTAAAAAACTTCATACAAACGATTATAGATGTATAATAACAAATCAAATTTAATCTGACAAGTACTTATATGAAATTTTTTTGGTTTTTTGTCGGATTTTTGTTAAAAAGAAAAAAAACCGTTTATGCGAAGCTATGTTAATTATTCTTCTGACTGCTCGGGAGCTTCAACAACGGCTTCTTCGTTTGCTCCCTCGTCTGCACCGCCCTCATCTTCGGGCATTGCATCACGCTCTTCACCCTCTTCAGGCTGAACGGAAACGGCAGTTATCAGTCTTTCGCCTTCGGTTACCTTCATAACACGGACACCCTTTGAGGGTCTTGCGCAAAGACGGATTGCTTCCATTGCGATTCGGATAATAATACCGTCGGACGAGATGAGCATAAGGTCATCCTCGGGGTTGACAACCTCAATTGCAGCAACGTCGCCATACTTCTTGACGTGATAGTTGGTAAGACCCGAACCGCCTCTGTTCTGAAGTCGGTAATCGGTGATTTCGCTCAGTCTGCCGTAGCCGGTTTCACTGACGGTGAGAACCTTTTTACCCTCGGTAAGAATATCCATACCGACAACGCAGTCGCCCTCTTTGAGCTTGAGTGCACGCACACCTCTTGCGGTACGGCCGATAACTCTCGCATCGTCCTCGCGGAAGGCAATAGCCATACCTTTTTTGGTTGCGATAATAAGATTTTCGCCGCCCTCGGTGAGCTTGACCCATACAAGCTCATCATCGTCGTCAAGGTTGATTGCGATAACGCCGTTCTTGCGTACATTCTTATATGCATCAAGCTCGGTGCGCTTGATAATACCGTTTCGGGTAAGCATACAGAGATAATAGTTATCCTCACCAAATTCGGGAACCCTTATCATCGCCGAAACTCTTTCACCCTCTTCAACGGGAAGAAGGTTTACGATATTCATACCCTTGCTCTGGCGTGAGCCTTCGGGGATTTCATAACCCTTAAGACGGTAGGTTTTGCCCTTGGTTGTGAAGAACATAATGTAGTCGTGGGTTGAGCAGGTGAACATTGTCTTGACAACGTCCTCATCTCTTCTGGTAAGACCCTTAACGCCTCTGCCGCCTCTGTTCTGCTGCTTGTATTCATCCATCGGGATACGCTTGATGTAACCCATATTGGTGAGAGTATAAACGCAGGTTTCTTCGGGAATAAGGTCTTCGATATCAACCTCGCCCGAAACATTGACGATTTCGGTTCTTCTTTCGTCAGAGAACTTTTCACGGACTGCAATTGCCTCTGTTTTAACAATATCAAGCACTCTTGATTCGTTTGCAAGAATATCGAGATAGTCGGCAATCTTCTCTTTAAGCTCGTCGAGTTCGTTCTGAATCTTGAGGATTTCAAGACCTGCCAACTGACCGAGACGGAAAGCTACAATTGCCGCTGCCTGAGGCTCGTCGAAATCGAATTTTTCCATAATGGCAACCTTTGCTTCAGCCTGGCCGCCCTTACAAGCTCTGATTGTTGCGATAATATCGTCAACAATATCAATAGCCTTTGCAAGACCTTCAAGAATATGAGCTCTGTCCTGAGCCTTTTTGAGGTCGAAACGTGTTCTGCGGGTTATAACTTCCTGCTGGAACTTGATATAGTGGTCAAGGACTTCCTTGAGAGTAAGCTGCTTGGGTTCACCGTTGACAAGCGCAATCATAATTACGCCGAAGGTTGTCTGAAGCTGAGTGAACGAGAAGAGCTGATTAAGAACAACCTGGGGATTTGCGTCCCTCTTAAGGTCGATTGAGATAAGCATACCCTTCTTTGACGAATAGTCGTTAACGTCGGAAATGCCTTCTATCCTCTTTTCTTTAACAAGGTCCGCAATGCTTTCTATAAGCCTTGCCTTGTTGACCATATAAGGAATTTCAGTTACCTGAATTTCAAATCTGCCATTTTTCTTCTCGATGATTTCTGCCTTTGCACGCAGAGTAATCTTACCTCTGCCTGTGCCGTAAGCAGCTCTGATACCCGCTCTGCCCATAATGACGCCCCTTGTGGGGAAGTCAGGACCCTTGATATGCTCCATAAGCTCTTCAAGGCTGATTTCGGGATTATCAATCATAGCGCACATTCCGTCGATAACCTCTCCGAGGTTGTGAGGAGGAATGTTGGTTGCCATACCAACGGCAATACCTACCGAACCGTTAACGAGAAGATTGGGGAATCTTGACGGAAGAACGGTGGGTTCTTTGAGACGGTCGTCGTAGTTGGTTGTAAAATCAACGGTATCCTTATCGATATCGGTGAGCATTCTGAGCGAAAGCTTGCTCATTCTCGACTCTGTGTAACGGTATGCAGCAGGGGGGTCACCGTCAACCGAACCGAAGTTACCGTGACCGTCAACGAGAATATATCTCATTGAGAAGGTCTGTGCAAGACGTACCATCGCATCATAAACCGATGCATCGCCGTGGGGATGGTAACGTCCGAGAACCGAACCGACGGTATCGGCGCACTTTCTGTATGCCTTGTCGGGAGTCAGTCCGTTTTCGTGCATTGTGTAAAGAATTCTGCGGTGAACAGGCTTTAAGCCGTCTCTGACATCGGGAAGAGCACGGGAAGTGATAACCGACATCGAGTAATCAAGGAAAGCCTGACGCACTTCTTTGTTAAGGTCAACATTTATAATTTTTTGGGTATCTCTTGCGTCGCCAAAACTCATTTTCAATCAGTCCTTTCCTTAAATATCAAGATTCGCAACAAATTTTGCATTTGTTTCAATGAATTCACGTCTGGGTTCAACCTTATCACCCATAAGGATTGAGAAGGTTTCGTCTGCTTCCATAGCATCCGCAAGGGTTATACGGAGCATAACTCTTGTTGCGGGGTCCATAGTGGTTTCCCAAAGCTGCTCGGGGTCCATTTCACCGAGACCTTTGTATCGCTGAATATCACAGCTTCCGCCGAATTCCGCAATCTTTTCGTCTCTCTCCTGGTCGGAGAATGCATAGGCAAACTTCTTGCCCTTGCTGATTTTGAAAAGAGGCGGTTGAGCAAGATAAACGTGACCCTCTTCGATAAGAGGTCGCATATAGCGGAAGAAGAATGTGAGAAGAAGAGTTCTGATATGAGCACCGTCGACGTCGGCATCGGCCATAATAACAACTTTTTCGTAACGGATTTTACTGATATCGAAATCGTCACCTATGCCTGTGCCGAGAGCGGTAACAACGGGCTGGAGCTTATCGTTGCCGATAACTCTGTCGAGTCTTGCCTTCTCAACGTTGAGCATTTTACCCCAGAGGGGAAGGATAGCCTGGTAGGTTCTGTCTCTGCCTTCTTTTGCAGAGCCGCCCGCCGAGTCACCCTCTACGATGTAAATTTCGGTGCCTTCAGCCTGCTTTTCGGTGCAGTCTGCAAGCTTACCGGGAAGTGAGTTGCCTTCGAGCACGGACTTTCTTCTTGCCTGCTCACGGGCTTTTCTTGCAGCTTCTCTTGCTCTTGCAGCATCGAGTGCCTTTGAGAATATAGCCTTTGCAACTCCGGGATTCTCTTCAAAATATGTCATCAGCTTATCGTAAACAAGTGCGTTCACGAGCGACTGAACGTCTGTATTGCCAAGTTTGCCCTTGGTCTGACCCTCAAACTGCGCTTCAGTAAGCTTTACGGAGATAATCGCGGTAAGACCTTCTCTTACGTCGTCGCCCGAAAGCTTTTTATCGCCGTCCTTGAGGATTTTATATTTCTTGCCGTAGTCGTTGAATACTCTTGTCAGCGCATTCTTGAAGCCTGTTTCGTGAGTACCGCCGTCTACGGTGCGTACGTTGTTTGCAAACGAGAGAATAAGCTCGTTGTAGCTGTCGTTATAGAACAGAGCGACCTCTGCGTATCTGTCGCCTTTTGCGCCTGAGAAATGAACGGGAGTTTCGTGGAGAGGGGTAAGACCTCTTACGCCCGTAAGATACTCGGCAAATGACGAAAGACCGCCCTCGTAGCAATATTCACGCTCGATGATATTGTCGGGGTCTCTGCTGTCCTTAAGAGTAATCGAAAGACCTGCGTTGAGGAATGCAGATTCACGAAGACGTCTTTCGAGAGTTTCAAAATCATAAACGGTTGTTTCCTGGAAGATAAGCGGATCAGCCTTGAAGCGGATAAGTGTACCGGTTTCTTCGGTATCGCCGACTATTTCAAGATCTGTTTCAATGTTACCGCCGTTCACGAAACGCTGACGGTGAATATGACCCGCCTGCGAAACTTCAACTTCAAACCACTCTGAAAGAGCATTAACAACCGATGAACCAACACCGTGAAGACCGCCGGATACTTTGTATCCGCCGCCGCCGAACTTACCGCCTGCGTGAAGCACGGTAAGAACAACAGTAACAGAAGGCATACCCATTTTTTCGTTCATACCGACGGGAATGCCTCGACCGTTATCGCGAACCGAGATAACGTTGCCGGGTTCGATGCCTACCTCAATGTGGGTACAGTAGCCTGCAAGAGCTTCGTCGATTGAGTTGTCAACAATTTCGTAAACAAGATGATGCAGACCTCTGGGACCTGTTGAACCGATATACATACCGGGTCTTTTGCGGACAGCTTCAAGACCTTCGAGAACCTGAATCTGACCCGCACCGTATTCTTCGGTAACGGCAGTATCCATTTCTTCGGAATCAGCTTCGAAAGCAACGATTTCCTCTTCGGTTTCCGTCTGGGGATTTAATTCCTTGTTGTTTTCAATATCCATTTTATCACCTTAATTTCCGTTTCCAAGCATTGACATCATGCCTTTTTTCTTTGCCTTTGCGGGCTTATATTTGGGCGGATTTTCAAGACGCATTCTTGCGCCCTTTCCGCTTGCGGATGCAAGATATTTGTTGACGTTGATTACGGGGCTCATCATATCGTCGCTCATATAATCGACGCAAGCCGCAAGCATTTCCTGGTCATTATTCATTGCACCGAGAATTGTTACGGCAATGAGGCTCTGGGTTTCGTTGGTGCCGTCCTCATAGATTTCGTTGAGAAGATTGAAGAGTCTCTTCATCTTCTGGGGATTGTTTTCTTTTATTGTTTCGAGCACTGCGGGAGTTCCGTGGTTGATGAAGAAATCTTCGGGGAGGAACTGACCGTACTTCTCGCAGTTTGCCTTATATTCATCGCGAAGCTCGGTATAGATTGAAGTGAATCTGTTTGCAAGAGTGTTGGGGTCATATGAAACAGAACCGCTCTTTGCCGCTGCTTTTGAAACGGGGGTGGGAAGCTTTGATTTTACGGCTTTCTTTGCCTTGGTGCCGAAATGCTCAACAAGAGTATCCGAAAATTCGTTGACGATATATTTAACATCCTTTGCATCGGCAGTTTCGGCGTCAAGAAGAGAAAGAGTAAGCTGTGAGAAATCGCTGCTGAGAATTTCACCCTCTTTGGCAGCACCGAGAAGAGTGATTTTATTGTTGAAAAGCTCAATCTTGAGAGCCTTGTTTTCGCCCTTATATTCAACGGTTATTCTGCCCGAATCGGTAACGGCAGGAAGCTCTCCTTTTTCGACTCCTTCGGGGATAACAGGAGCAAATCCACACTCCTTGAGGGTTTCGTTCAGACCGTTGTTGATGTCGGCAAGAACAGCATAAATATCTGCCATGGCAAAAAACTCCTTTATATATAAATATAATTACAGTTAAATATAACATATAAATATAAAAAAGTCAACTGTATAATGTGGGTAAGATATAGAAATAAAATACATAATCCATCGTATTTTGTAGGATTTGACGGATATTACGCTGTTGACTATTTCCACACGCTGTGTTATCATATTTAACTATAAAAAAGATTATAATGGGATTGTAGCGACTCTGCGACCGTGTTGCAATGAACGATGAAGAATAAAAGCTTCATTCCGAATTCCGAATTAAAATATAAGGAGATGCAAGCTATGAAAAAGAAGGTTCTCGTGCTTTTCGGCGGTGTTTCAAGTGAACACGATGTTTCACTCAACTCCGCAAGCTCCGTAATCAAAAATATTCCGACAGATAAATACGACGTAATCAAAATGGGCATCACCAAAGACGGCAGATGCTTCATCTATAATGGTTCACCCGATATGCTCCCCGACGAAAAATGGCTTGAGGATACAGTAAATCTTGAGCCCGCAGTTATCTCATGCGACCGTGCACACCACGGCATAATCCGTCTTGCAAGCGGTGAAATCGAGAAAATCGACGTTGCTTTCCCCGTGCTTCACGGCAAAAACGGTGAGGACGGCACAATGCAGGGTCTTTTTGAGATTTCAGGTATCCCTTATGTCGGTTGCGGCACTGCTGCAAGCGCAATTTGTATGGATAAAGCCGTCACAAACGCCATGGCAGACTTTTCGGGCATAGACCAGGCTAAGTGGACTGCTTTTGATAAACACGCTTATTCGGTCAATAAAACCGCTTTATTGGAGGGTACCGCAAACAAGCTCGGCTTCCCGATTTTTGTAAAACCCGCAAATGCAGGCTCATCCGTCGGCATCAGCAAAGCAAAAAATCTTGATGAACTCGAAAAAGCCTGCGAAAAAGCTTTTGAGCACGACAGAAAGGTTGTTCTCGAAGAAGGCATCATCGGTATGGAAGTTGAAGTTGCCGTTATGGGCAACGAAAATCCCGTTGCTTCGGTTGTTGGCGAGGTTGTTCCCTGCAACGAATTCTACGATTACGATGCAAAATATCTTGCAAACGAAAGTGAGCTTCATATCCCCGCACGTCTTCCGGAAGATATGCTTAAAAAGGTTCAGGCAGAGGCCGTGAGAGCATACAGAGCGCTCGGCTGCGAAGGTTTCACAAGAGTTGACTTCTTCGTATGCGAGGACGGTTCAATCAAGCTCAACGAACCCAACACCATCCCCGGCTTCACATCAATCAGTATGTATCCCAAGCTTTTTGCCGCATCGGGAGTTCCCTATGCAGAGCTTCTGGATAAGCTGCTGATATTGGCAATGGAAAGATAAATATGAAAAACGCAATCATAAAAATAACCGACCGTCATCTTCAGGATGGCGAAGAATACACAAGCGAGCTGACCACAGCGGGCGAATTTGAGCTGACCGACAGCGGATGCAGAATCGTCTACAAAGAAACAGACGAAGAACTTCTCGACTGCGTCACAACGCTCACTGCCGACAGCAAAAAAATCAGTATGGTGCGCTCAGGCAGATATAACACCGAGATGATTATCGAACTTGACCGACGCCACAGCTGTTATTACACAACCCCATACGGCGAAATGCTGATGGGCATTTACTGCAAATTCATCGAAAACAATATCGGCGAATCGGGCGGCACACTCCGATTTGCTTATACAATCGATTTCAACAACGTTCCGGCATCGGAAAATGAGCTTCTCATCACCGTTGCCCCGAAAACAGAGTGAAAGAAACCATACAGGAGGAATAAAAAATGTCAGTTTTGGTAAAGCAGACAGTAAAAGAGCTTCGCACAGCGATTATGGAAGCTGCAGGCAGAGCTGTTGCAGACGGAGTTTTCCCCGAAGCTCCTCTCACCGATTTTATCATCGAAGTGCCTGCAAACAAAGATAACGGCGACTATTCGTCAAACTGCGCAATGGCTTGGGCAAGATGCCTTAAAAGCGCACCCCGCAAGATTGCGGAATCAATCGCAGAGCGCCTTGACCTTTCCGACACTTTCTTTGACAGATGCGAAATTGCAGGCCCCGGCTTTATGAATTTCTATCTCAAAGAGAGCTTCAACGCCTGCATCATTCAGGATATACTTGAAAAGGGCGAAAACTACGGCCGTTCAGACTACGGCATGGGCAAAAAAATCAACATTGAATTCGTTTCCGCAAACCCCACAGGTCCTATGCATATGGGTAACGCAAGAGGCGGCGCACTCGGTGACTGCCTTGCATCCGTTATGGACTTTGCAGGCTACGATGTAAGCCGTGAATTTTATGTTAACGATGCGGGCAATCAGATTGAAAAATTCGGTCTTTCGCTCGACATCAGATATCAGCAGCTCTACAAGGGCGCAGATGCCGTTGAGCTTCCCGAAGACAGCTACCACGGTGAAGACATCATCACCAGAGCAAAGGAATTTGCTGAAATCCACGGTGATAAATATATCGATGCAACCGAGGCTGAGCGCAGAAAGGCTCTTATCGACTACGCTCTGCCCAAAAACATTGCGGCAATGAAGGATAACCTTACCAAATACCGCATTGAGTACGATACCTGGTTCCTTGAAAGCACTCTTCACAACGGCGGCGAGCTTGCAGAAACTCTCGAAATTATGAAGAGCAAAGGTCTTACATATGAAAAGGACGGTGCTCTCTGGTATAAGAACAAAGAAGTTCTCGGCGCAAGACTCGAAAAAGAGGGCAAAACTCCCGAAGAAATCGAAAAACTGGAACTCAAAGACGAAGTTCTTATCAGAACAAACGGCAATCCCACATATTTTGCCGCTGATATCGCTTATCACCGCAACAAGCTTCAGATAAGAGGTTTCGACAGAGCAATCAACATCTGGGGCGCTGACCATCACGGTCACGTTGCAAGAATGAAGGGCGCACTCGATGCAATCGGCTGCAACGGCGACGATCTTGATATCATCCTTATGCAGCTTGTACGTCTTACCAGCAACGGCGAAGTTGTACGTATGAGCAAGCGTTCGGGCAAGGCAATCACTCTTGTTGACCTTCTTGAAGAAATCCCCATCGATGCAGTCCGTTTCCTCTTCAATATGAGAGAACCCGGCTCACAGATGGAATTCGACCTTGACCTTGCCGTTGAACAAAGCTCACAGAACCCCGTTTACTACTGCCAGTATGCACACGCAAGAATCTGCAGTATCCTCAAGAAGCTCGAAAGCGAGGGCAAGCAGTCAAGAGAATGCACAATTCCCGAACTTGTTCTTCTTTCCGCTCCCGAAGAGAAGGAGCTTATCAGACACCTTGCATCTCTCACCGATGAAATCGTAATTTCCGCAAAGAACTACGACCCCGCAAAGATTACACGCTATGCCGTTGACCTTGCAACACTCTTCCACAAGTTCTACAACGCTTGCCGTGTTAACTGCGATGATGAAGCTCTTATGCAGGCAAGACTCAGCCTTTGCCTCTGCGTAAAGAATGTTCTTCGCAACATTCTCACAATGTTCAGCATCACCGTTCCCGAGAGTATGTAAAATAAGTACAAAGTTCAGAGTGCAAAGTGCAAAGTGAAGGGTGGGCGACTGTGTTTCTGAGGGTTTGTCACCGAAGTGACTGAGGAGTGATTTCAGTTTTTGCGGAGCAACATAAAATCAGGTAAGGACGAAGTCCTTCCGAAATTATTCATTATTCATTTTTAATTATTCATTCAAAAAGGAATTTATAAAAATGAGAAACATTGTTCTTATAGGTATGCCCGGTGCGGGTAAAAGCACAATCGGTGTTCTGCTTGCGAAATCTATGCTTATGGATTTTGCTGACACCGACCTCTCAATTCAGAAGAAATATTCCTGCGCTCTTTGTGAAATCATAAAGAAGCACGGAATAAGCGAATTTCTGCAGATTGAAAACGATGTTATCCGCAGATGCGAATTCTACAACTGCGTTATCGCAACGGGCGGAAGCGCCGTTTACGGCGAGGAGGCTATGGAAAGCCTTAAAGCAAACGGAACTACCGTTTACCTTAAAGTTGACCCGAAGGAGCTTGAAAAGCGCATCAACAACATCCACACACGCGGAATCGCAATGAAAGACGGCACGACCATTGCCGAGCTTTATGCAGAACGCGCTCCGCTTTACGAAAAATATGCGGACATCACCGTTGACTGCACACACCTCACCCCCGAACAATGCGTTGACGAAATAATGAAACAGATATAATAAAAAGGACTTGCAAAGGAATTTCCGATGCAAGTCCTTGGTTTTTATGCAGTTATGTTGTTCTGTGTTTCAGAGGGTGACTGAGCTGTTTCTTCGGGCAAACCCGTAATTTCGGGTGCTTCGGAGCTTTCCGTTTCAGCTGTCGTTTCCGCTTCCGTCACAATCTCTGCTTCGCCGTATTTTGCAATTATCTCCGCTTCCATTTGGTCAACCGTTATAAACTGAGTTGTCCGTGTTTTATATGTTCCGGCTTCAAGTGCTTCCACATATTGATATTCATTAAGGAAGGGATAGTCTATTCCGAGATAATATTCGTTTATTAGCTCGTTGTCAAAAGTATAAATGATATCTGCATTGTATATTTCCTGCATTTCCTGGTCTGCATAGTCCTGAGGATCAAGACAAATATGCGAATAAAGTTCATCTATAAATTTAGCATACTTAAGATTAGCTTTTTCAAAATTTTCTTTTGAAATATTAAATTCTTTTATAAAATCTACCATTACCATTACATTTGTATTATCAGGATAATTATTCAGGTAGTATTCCTTCTCCCAAGCATCAAAAACATTACGATCAACAATTTCAGCGAAGAATACCGGAATTTGATAATAATTGTTTCTGTATTTTCCAGGTAAAATATCTGCTCCGCCTTGATCGAGTTTCTGTTCTGTTTGCGTTGTTACAGGCGAAGCGTCTTCATTACGGTTATCCTCTGACACAAAAAAATTTTCCGTACCTGACACCGTATCTGTGATGTGTTCGGGCAAAGTTGTTGTTTCGCCGTTGCCATTCCGATTGCACGCTGCAATTGAGATAAATAAAACAATAATCAAAGCTAATGAGATTAATTTTTTCATAATATCACCTTTCTTTTATTTGTTATCGTTATACCAATATTCATTACTCGTGTCATATCCATCCGATAAACCGGAATTTAGGAAAAAGAACATAGGGTTTATTGTTTTGTCAAAACTGTCAGAATTATAAGAACCTGCGAAATTTGTACCTTTATTGTTAATTTCTAAATGCAAATGTGGACCGGTAGAATTTCCTGTTGTGCCTATTTTCCCAATCTCTTTTCCGGGAGACACAGTATCGCCTAATTTTAATGAAGGCGGTTCGTTAAGATGCATATACACAACATATAAATTATTCTCGCTTATAAAGTCTATCGAGTTTGTTGCTATGATTATACAATAACCATAATTCGGTTCTTTTGTAGCATAATCATACCTTTTATTTACAAAAACCACTTTACCGGCAGATGGTGCAACAAGCTTTTCTCCTAAAATTGTAGAATAACTACCTTTATTAATATCGAAACCTAAATGCCTATAACCATTTCTCCATCCGTAAACAGATGAAATGTTTTTAAATTTTGTGTCCTTTATCGGATAAGTCCATCCCAAGTTGTTATACTGCGAAACCGTTCCTTTGGTGGATATGTCATTAATCTTAACAAATCCCCATTTTTTGCTTTCTCCGACAGTTGAATAACCGTATGCCCATCCCGCAGAACTGCCATCATCGCCACTCACATAAAACTTTTTGCCTGAAGAAATGTTGGCAAGAGCAGTTGTCGAGTCTGATGGACCCGAATAAACAGTCGTGGTTTTATTAGCCGTTCCCGTCCACTCTTTTTTCCATCTGTAGATACAGTAAACTGGAATTGATATTTCTTTTATTCCGGATTTGGCAATCAGATTTGCTGTTCCGGCTTTTTTGCCGGTAATAAGTCCGGTTAAAGAGTCAACAGAAATAATGTCCGGATTATCTGTATAGTAAGTTACCTCTCCGGTAAAATCCGGCTGCACCTGAGTTCTCGGCTTACCTGTTGAAGAATTCAAGTTTGTGGCATCATAATAAACTTGTTCGTATGTTCTGTTAAACCTCAACGTATTATCGCCTTTATCACCCTTTTGGTATAACCATCCTTTAAACACGTAACCTTGCGTGCCGTTTTTTGACTCTACCTTACAAAAGTTTTCCGAAGTTTCTTTTATTTTAACTTTTGTTCCGATAAATAAAACTGCTTTTACTTTACCGAAAAAACCCGGTGTCGAACGAACAAGCGCAATAAAAAACGGTGTAGCAATAATTGCCGATGAGTTTGAATTCTGTTTTTTTGTTCCTTGAGCAGAATATGCCGAACTGACATAGTTTATTTCGTGTTCCGACAACTCTTCACATTGACTATATTCAGTATATGATATATTTTGAGAACTGTCAATACTTTGAGCACCATAGACAATAGTAACACTGCCGAACAAAATTGAACAGCACAGTATCAATGAAATAAACCGAATTGTTTTTGATTTCAAAATTTTAACCTCCTTTTTGTAATAATTTCCTGAAATTACAATCAGCACATCGAAATCTCCTTCTTTCTTTTGCAGAGAAATTTATAACGAGCTATCCGTTTATCTCGACTATAATTCTCGACGAGAATTCTGTCAAGGCGTTTTGCAAAAGTGTAGCGTTTTACGAAAAAAATGCTATCTTTTATCCCTGGATTATCGTTGGTAGTATTCCAGAAACGCTTTTCTGAATTCTTTTATCTTGCGTGTTGATGTATATACCAAATATTTTTTGCCGTCACTTTTAACCATCACCCATTCTTTTGTGATTTCAACAACATAATTTAAATTAACGATATAACTGCCGTGAGGCTGAACAAAGATTTTTGGGTCAAGAATATTTTTCCAATAGTCAAGATGACGGTTGGTTTCGATTTCTTTGTCGGTTAGATACAAAACCGATTTTCTTCCTTCCGTCGCTATGTAAAGAATTTCACAAGGAAAAATCTTGTAAATATCTTTGCTGTTTGCTTCAATAATAATCCAGTTACCGTTTTCGGATAAAGCGTAATCAATGTTGTTCTGTTTCACAAGGTCCGATGTGTTATTCTTTTCACTATATTTATTTACCGACGCATTCATACAAAAATTCCTTCTTTCCGACAAAATTGTAACAACCGATGCGGCGGACCGAGCCGCATCGGCGGAGAGGCAATGTGCATTCGGAGGTAAGTGAATACACTCAGCGTAGCAAGCCACCGAAGAAAAGTGCAGTTAACTCCGGTCAGAAAAACGGCTTGCCGCGGGGTCGCTTTTTTTGCCCCTCGTATATATATGTCGAAAAATCAGCTTTGTCACAGAAAAAAAATTTAATGCTTACAATTTGTTCATATTTACGGTGGCTTTTTCATTTGAAATTTGCATCAGAAGGCAAAAAAAGACCTGCAAAGGAAAATTTCCGATGCAAGTCATTTGTTTTTTGATTTAATTTTCTTTTTCTGCTTCGGCAATCTGCTTTGTGATTGTCACATTAACAGTCTTAACCGCTCTCTTGATAATGGACTCGTTGCGCTTGGGTTCATAATTCTTTTCAACGTCTTTTTCGTATTCCGCAAGGAAATCAGCTTCGCCGTTATCCATGCTCATACGGAGCTTCCAGTCATAATCTTCCGCATTTTCTTCGATGAAATAGAACGCCGCACAGCCTGCGTCGGAATCGACAACCTGAGCATCGCCCGGCTTTCTTGCATCATCAAAAATCCAGTTTTCAAAAACGTAATAGAAATCGCCGATTCTTGTGTCAAACGCTTCGGTGCCGCTTGTTTCGTAACACATTTCGCTGAACGCCTGCTGTGATGCTCCGCCGTTTTTCCATTCGTCAAATTTTGTCTGAAGAACTTCAAGACGTCTTGCCTTTTCTTCGTCAGATATGCCTTCTTCATAGTCATATCCGCAGTACATAATCTTTCGGCTGACGCTCAGATAAGGAAGCTTTTCGATATAAACAAGATATCTGAAAATCTGACCCTCAACAACCGCTATTTCGCCCGCCACTCTTTCTTCGCTGAACATCCAGTTGGCAACCTCGGGACCGAATGAGGTTGAAATTGCGGCCTTATCAACATAGTTGCAAAGGGTTCTTGTTTCAGCAGAATAGCCTTCCCTGGGATAGTTTGAATTTGCATATTCAATGAACTCTGCCTCTGTGCTGACCTTTGAAACCTCAACGGCATCATAGTCGCCTTCGATGGGATAAACTCTGCCCACAATAACCGTGTAAGCATTTATATCCTTATCAAGCTGAGCCTGAAGCTCTGCATCTGTGTATTTATCCGCAAGCTCCTGCTTTGAAACCTCTGCATATTTTTCGTTATAAGCAAGCATGATTTCTCTTGCCTTGAACATAGCCTCGGTATATCCCTTGCCGTAAAGCTCTTCAAGAAGCTCTGCGGCACTTCTCTGCTGGAATTTGCTTGCTGTTTCAAGAACATCAAACTGATAAATGGTTGAAGTAATCTCATCCTCAGTAAGCATAATGTTTTTCTCAAGCGCTCTTTCAAAGCATCTGTAGTTATCCTGAATAACACCGATGGCTTTCTGCGTGAATTCCTCTGCCCAGGTGTAGCCTTTATTGAGGCACTGCTGTTCATCAGGAAGCTTTTTGGGGTCGTAACCGGTATGGTTTGAACCCACCTGCTCAATCGACCTCTCTATCTCGGTTTTCTGAAGTGAAAACTGGTCATAATAATACGAAATAAATTCGGGGTGAGAAATTTTGATGTCGCCGATTTCAACCGCAACACCGTAAGAATTGCAGGCTGCCTCTCTGTCGGCATCCGCCTGAGTAAGAATATCAACAAACTCCTGAGGCATACTTACGCCCTTGTAGTCGGCATAGGTATAGCCGTTTGCACCGGGCAGAGTATAAGGATTGCCCGTAGTTGTTGTGTTGCCGTTATCGGACGAACCGGGTTTCACAACAAAAACAACGGTAAGAACTATTGCCGCAACAAGCACAAGAGCCGCAACAGCTATAATAATTCCTTTGGCGGATTTCTTTTCAGGTTGAGCGCTGACTGATTCTCCTTTTTTTGCCGGCTTATTGGACGGCTGCTTTTTGTTACTCATTAAAATCACCTCAGTTTTGTTTTCTGACTACTTTATATTCGTCATACGGGTTGAAATAAGGACATTCGGACTGACCGCCCTGCATAAACCTGTAAAGCTCATCCTCATCAAGATTTACAAGGCATTCGTAGCATTCGTATTCTTCGTTATAATCGTAATGTGCGCAGTTATCGCATATGTTTGAAGCCGCCATTATTCCACCTCACCGTAGATGGGAATTATAATTTCTTTTTCGGTTTTTGTTATTCCGTCTGTGCCGAGGTCTCTGAGCTTGGGCGCAAAAAACATTCCCGGTGCTCTGCCTTCGGGATAGAGTTCAAGAAGCGGAGCAAGCACAAACGCTCTTTCAAGTGCACGGGGATGCGGAAGGGTAAGCTCATAGCTTTCGGACTTGAAGCCATCGTAAAGAATAAGGTCAAGGTCAATAACTCTCGGTCCGTTTTTCTTTTCTCTGATTCTGCCCATTGCCGCTTCAATGCCGAGGCATTCGCCCAGAAGAACGGCGGGTGAAACCGAGGTTTCAACAAGCAGAGCCGCATTGTAAAACTTCAGATCTTCGTCACATCCGACGGGTTCGGTTTCGTAAATACCCGATGCCTTTATGATTTTTACTCCGCTGAGCTTTGCAATCGCTCTGACGGCGGTATTGATATTTTCTGTTCTGTTGCCGAGATTTGTCCCCAGCGCAATTACTGCTTCACTCATTTTTATTTTCCTCTGTTTCTGTTGATTTCAACGCCCACATATTCAAAATCCGCTTTTATGGGTGCTTCGGGTTTTTTGAGCAGAATTCTGAGGCTCTGAATTTTATCAAAGCTCTCAAAAAGTCCGTCGGCAACCCTTTGCGCCGCTCTTTCAAGCAAATCATCCTTTTGGGATGTGAATATTCTGGTTGTTTCTTTTATGATTTTTGCATAGCTGACGGTGTCTGCAACATCGTCGCTCTCACACGGAACACTTATATCAACAAAAGCGTCGATATCAAAAATAAAATTCTGACCGTCGACTTTTTCCTCTTCGTTTACTCCGTGATAAGCAAAAATCTTAAGTCCTCTGACAAGTATTTTATCCATAGGTCAGACCCTCCTGTAAATCGCATCGGCAACTCTTGCGCTCTGTACAGCCGCCTCAACATCGTGAACACGGATAATATCCGCACCGCCCGCAATTGCCGCAGTATGCGCCGCAACTGTGCCGGGGTCACGCAAACGGCTGTCTTCAACACCGCTGACAGCACCGATGAACCTTTTTCTTGAACCGGCAAAAAGAAGTGCCGTTTCGCTGAATTTGAGCTTGTCCGCTTCACGGAGGATATCAAAATTATCCTCAACGGATTTGCTGAAACCGATTCCGGGATCAAGACAAAGACTGCTTTTCGGCAGTCCGCATTCCTCTGCAAGCTTTATCGCATCAAGAAAAAACTCACGGATTTCACTGACAACTCCGTTCGGATATTGAGCCGTAACACCCGCACCGCAGGGGTTATGCATAACAACATAGCCTGCACCGTATTTTTTTGCGAGCATCGCCATATCGGAATTGAAAACTCCGCTGATATCGTTGATTATATCCGCACCCATCGAAAGTGCCGCTTCGGCACAAACGGGGTAAAATGTATCCACCGACACCGCAACCGAAACCTTGCCAAGCACCGCTTCGAGAATCGGCAGAAGCCTTTTTTTCTCTTCTTCGCCCGAAAGAATGATTGCATCGGGTCGGGTTGAATTTGCACCGATATCGATTATATCCGCACCCTGTTCCTGCATCATCAGTGCGTGTTTAACCGCCTTTTCGGGCGAATTGTAAAGACCGCCATCCGAAAAAGAATCGGGGGTGCAGTTAAGAATCCCCATAATATAGGTTCTTTTTCCGAGAGGGAATTCATATTTTCCTGCTTTGAACATTTTATCTTTCTCCTGTCAGAAGCGACATTGCCTCTGCCCTTGTTTTTGAATCGCTTCTCATTGTGCCTCTGAGCGCTGAAGTTCTTGTCTGCGCTCCCGAAGCTCTTGCACCTCGCATTGTCATGCAAAGATGCTCCGCCTCAACAACAACCGCAACACCCAGGGGATTGAGGTTTTCGTCAAGAAAATCGGCAATCTGAGCGGTCAGACGCTCCTGAAGCTGAGGCCTTTTAGCAAAACATTCAACGATTCTTGCAAGCTTTGAAAGACCGATAACCTTGCCGCCAGACGGAATATAAGCAATGTGTGCCTTCCCCATAAACGGGATAAGATGGTGCTCGCACATCGAGTAAAGAGGAATATCACGCACAACAACCATCTCTTCGTTTCCGCTTTCGTTGAAAAGCTTGAGATGTCTTGTTGCGTCATCCTCAAGACCCGAAAAAATCTCCTCATACATTCTTGCAACTCTTGACGGAGTTTCAACAAGACCCTCTCTGTCGGGGTCTTCTCCGATGGCAATAAGAATTTCTCTTACCGCAGCTTCAATTCTCTGTTTATCCATAATTTTTAACCTCTTTCAGGAATAAGAGTCAACATCAGATGCTCATCGTCTTTAAGATAAGTCACTGATTTTTTTGATAATTTTTCACCCGAAAGCCTTTCGGCAAGCGAGAGTACCTCATACACTCTTTTGTTATCAATCAGATCCTTCACGGCTGAACGGTAATCCTTTTTGTTTCCGAAAAGAATCTGAACATTTTCACCCGAACCGATACTGTCCGATATCATATCGGCAATCTTTTTTTCGTATGAACGGTCATAGCCGTCAAAATATCTGCCGGTTTTGACAAAATAATTCTCTGCCGTATCGATGCAGACAAAGTTATAAGAAAACTCCGAATGAGTTTTTGAAATCACCTTTGTTGTGACATTGAAATAAGAATAAATCTTCATTTCTTCGCCGTTTGCGCTGACGGGGTCATCCCATGTGCAGTCAAGATAATAGAAATCACCGTTGATTTTAACGGCATTCCACATATGCGGACCCTCATTGCCATCTTCACTCTTTGAAGTTCCGCTGACCAGTGCACTTTCGATTCCGACCTCATCAAAGAGCAGCTTTGCCGCCCTCGAATAACCTTCACAGGCCGCACGTCCGTTTATAAGCGCACCGTAAACCGAAGAGCAGACCAGTCTAGGTTCACTCAGTTCATAGGTGCAGTTATCGACTATATAGTCGTGAATTTCAAGCTCCGTCTGCCATTCATCTTCGGGATTCGAAAGCGAAGATATTATATCCTGCTTTGATTTTTCTATCTCTTCTCGCTGGGCGAGGTATTCATCCTTGGAGATTATATAATCCACCGCGCAGAAGGTTTTGAGCATTTTAGATGACAAAGTGCATTTTCTGCCCACAAAAAACAAATCGGGATTATCCATAAGAACAGCCGAAAACACCCTGTCAAGCTGTTCGAAGCTGATGGCTGGAACTTCAATCTGCTCGGGCATATCGTAAATATGCGTTATGATTTCGTTATATGTGTGCTTTTCGATGTTATCAAGTTTTTCGTAATAGAATTTATAAGGACTTCCGAACTCCGTTTCTTCCGCAGCTTCAGCAGTGTACCATTCATACATCTCCGAAGACGTAAGAACAACATAACCGATGGTCAGCGCCGCTGCTACACAAACAAAAGTAAGCACCGCACTGAGCAAAAAAGAAAGAATTTTTTTCATATCAATCCTCATTTATTTCCGCAGGGGAATCAACGATGTTTCTCTTTTGGATTCCGCTCTGCATAAATGCTTTTATACCGTTTTCTGCCGATGAATAATCAACAATCGAAAGGTTGGTTTTAACCGTATTGGAAAGCTTTGAAAAATATCTTTCACGCTTCTCGGTGTTCGACGGTCTGAAAACTCCGTCAAGAATTTCAAGAAGCACGGTTGACTGAAGATTTTTGCCCCTTGAACCGATGGTGCCGAGATAACGCAGATATTTGAAAAGGGTATCTGCTTTAAGATTCTGTTTTCCTTTTACAAGGATAACGGTAAATTCATTGCCGCGGTATTCAATCTGCTCGGGTACGGTTACATCCGCACCGCCAAGGTAATTTATCATCGCCTTGAAGCTTTCATCGTCCGATCCGATATATCCGTCAATATGAGAACCTGTAAGCTCTTCGAGCTTTTTGACAGCTTCGTTTTCACCCTCTTTTGCAAGCACGGATTCAAGCGTTTCCGTGCCGTCCGAAAGAAGTGTATCGGGCGAAAGAGCGCAGACATTCACCCTCGCTTCGGGCAGTCTGAAATTAACAAGCCACGCAAATCGCATTTCTCTGCTCACCGAATCAGAGCACCAGAAAAAGTAAGTTTTATCCGCTTCTTCCTGCCACGCGGTTGATATTTCGGTTACGGGCTGGGTCTCCGTAACGGAATCGCCGCCCATCGCGGTTCTGATATCAAAATCATATTTATTCAGAATTGCAAGGCACGAAACGAGAAGAATCATCAGAACACTCCCGGCAAAAACAACCGAAAATTTTCTGAATCCTCTGTCTTCATTCCGTCGCTGAGTTGTGAACATAATGTTCTTGGTTTTTTTAGCCATTTATATTAACCTTATTTCTTTATAAGAATTGCCGCAGTTTCTCTGTCAAGATAAAGTTCTCTGCCGTTGACAGTGCCACCGGTCAGAGCATCAAACCCCTCCTCGGGAAGAATATATACAATCGGATGGCTGTTGCGGTTTGCAACGGTCATTATTCTTTCACCGTCGCCTCTTCTCTCGTAAGCAACGCAACCCATCACCGCCGAAACGGGAACAAATTCACCGTCTGCAAACAGCTTATGCTCCTTACGGAGTCTGCCGAGAAAACGGTAATGTTCAATAAGCTCCTCATCCTCTTTCCCCCAAGGATAGCAGCCTCTGTTGTAGGGGTCTTCACCGCCGTCAAGACCCGCTTCATCTCCGTAATAAATGCAAGGCACACCCGGAAGAGTGAACTGCATAACCGAAACAAGTCTGAGCAGTCTTTTGCCGTAATCCGACTGTTCACCGGTCAGACCGCCCTTATAACGGTTGAGATGAGTGCCGTAATAATTACCGAGAGTTGCAAGACGGCTGAGCACACGGCAGGTGTCGTGAGTGCCGATATGATTCATAAGGCAATCAACGGCATCCTTCGGATAATTTTCGCAGATTTCAAGAATTTTATCGTTGAAGCCTTCTGCCTCACCCGTAATTGCAAAATCGATAAGATAACAGGCAAAAGGATAGTTCATTACGCTGTCAAGCTGTGCACCGAGAAGATAACGTCTTCTGCTGCCATAGCTGATTTTGTTGGATGCATCCTCCCAGACCTCACCCAGAATAAATGCATCGGTTTTTTCTGCTTTGACCGCTTTTCGTAAAGCATCAAGGAATTTATCGGGCAGTTCATCGGCAACATCGAGTCTCCAGCCGCTTGCACCCGCCTTGAGCCACTTGCGGAGAATTCCCTTTTCGCCTGCGATATATTCAATATAGCCGTCGTTCTCTTCGTCAACCTCGGGAAGGATGTCAACTCCCCACCAGCTTGAATATTCATCGGGATATTTGCCGAATTTGTACCAGTCAAAATAAGGCGACTGCCTGCTGTTGTAAGCTCCGTCGTTTTTGTATCTGCCGTTTTTGTTGAAATATATGCTGTCCGCTCCCGTATGGCTGAAAACACCGTCAAGCACAATGCCGATATTCTTTGACTTCGCCGACTTGCAGAGGTCGGAAAAATCCTTTGCCGAGCCGAGAAGCGAATCAACTTTTTCATAGTTTGCAGTATCGTAACGGTGATTGGTGTGTGCCTCAAAAACGGGGTTAAGATATATACATCCCACTCCGAGAGACTCAAGATAATCAAGCTTCTGCTCAATTCCCTTGAAATCGCCGCCAAAATAATCCTGCTTTGTTATTCTGCCGTCTTTGTCAGGCTCCCACAAAGGCTCACCGCCCCAATCGGAGCGCAGGATTCTGTCTTTGGGAACACCTCTTTTGGCTTTGCCCGAATTGCAGAATCTGTCGGGAAAAATCTGATAGATAACCGATCCTTTAATCCAGTCGGGCGTAGAAAAACTCTTTGAATAAACAGTGAGCTGAAAATCCGCTCCGTCGGATGACAGTCTGCCGGTTGAATTTTCAAATCTTGTTATCTGTTTTGTTCCTTCACGGCATTCAACGGTGAAACGGTACCAATAAATCCCCTCTTTTTCGGGTATGAACGATACCTTCCACCATTCCTCATCGCTGCCCTGCATACAGTCCCAAACCATCGGAATTGCGAAGCTTTCGCCTCCGTCAGCCGTAACCTCGAGAGCAGCACGGAAACATCCGAGACCTCTCGGAAGAACAATGCGGATAACCGTTTCTTCTCCTTCTCTGAGCGCTCCGAAGGGATATTTATGATATGTCAAACGTGAATTATAGGGTATGAATTCCATCTGCAATTTCCTTAAAAATAATATTCATCGATGCCGTCTGATGTTCGTAAGGCATTTCCGTAATTTTTATAAAAACATCGGCAAAGAAATAGCCGGTACCGATAAGCGCAAGAATCCCTGCGGTTATCAGAATGATCATAGCAATTTTCTTGCTCCTCACCCTCTCTTCATAGGTCGGACCCGAACCGAAACGGGTTGAAAACTCCGTTATGCTTTTACGCTCTGAGGGCTTGAGCGTTTTTTCTATTTTTCCTGTTTTGGGCATAATTTTTTCCTCAACCGAAAATATTTGAATCCGTAAATCCCGCAAACGCAAGTGAAAGCATTGCAACATAAAAGAACATTGCGGGAGTGCCTTTGAAAATCTCGGGAATATCCTCATTCTCCGCAAGCTTGCGTGATCCGCTGTTTATAAGCGCTGCCGCAAGCACAAACGCAATACCCGCACCGATACCCGAACCGATACTGCCTGCAAACGAATATGCCGCAGAATTGTTGATATGGGGAATCGTAAAAACAAGGGTATTGAGCGCCGCAATACCAAGCGTTCCGAGTATTTTTGCCGATGAACCGAAAAAGAGTCTCATAACAGCGGCAACGATTATATAAACGCCTGCGAGAACACCTGCATAAATTGCCGCTCTGACTGCGTAGGGCATTGCTTCCATCGGCTTGAACGAGTCGATAAGACTGCAAAGGGTACTTGTTACAACCGAAAATCCCGAAATCATCAGCGCAAATTTTCCGAAGGTACCGGGTTTTGTTGAAACTCTGATGGCTTCGCTCATACCAAGACCCGAACTGAGCACAAGGTTCTGCGCAAAAACCGTATAAAGGGCGGTCATAAGCAGGTCTGTTAATATTCTCATTGCTTATCCCCCTTTATGTCGATATCAATACCGAGCGATTTTAAAAGCTCGTCAATTTCTTCTGCCGTGCTGAATGAAGGTTCTGCGGGTTTAACCGACGTTTTTTCAGGAACACTCATCGGAACCTCCGGAACTTCTTCCGGCTGAGGCTCTGCCCAGAACTCATCGAAAATCTCAACCTCGGTCACTTCGCTGTTTTCATCTGCAAAAACCTCACTTACCACGGGTTCTTCATCCGCAGAATTCTGAGGATACATCCTCGCAACAAACGCTTTGAGACCTGCCGCCATAAATCCGAGAAGAATAAGACAGCCGAAGGGCAATGCCATTCCTTTGAATGTTATCGGAAGATTGACCGGCATTCCGCCGATTGCTGAATTTGCAAGCAATTCTCTGACTGCACCGACAATCAGAATAATAATGGATGCACCGAATCCGGCAGCTGCCGCATCATAAAGCGAAAGCTTTACGCTGTTTTTAACGGAAAACTGCTCACAGTGAACCGCAGTCATGGAATTAACTGCAATAAGAGGTATATATATTTTCATACCGAGGCTCAGGTTTATGAGAGAAAACGATTCGATATACCATAAAAGAGGGCATATAATTGCCGTTCCGATAATAAGATAGAGCAAAACTCTGACCCATCTCGGGATTTTTTTGAAAAGGGCGCTTGCCACGGTGCAGGTGACAATAAGTTCAACGCAAAGCACCACTGAAAGCATTGCCGCTCTTGCAAAAGTAGTTGACGCCGCAACAACGGGGCAAAGACCGACAAGCTGAATGAGCACGGGATTATAAATTACCGCTCCTTTGATAAATACGTCTTTAAAAGAAATATTATTACTCATTTTTCAGCCGCTCCCTTCTTCATTTTTCGGGAGGACAGAACTTTTACCGACGATTCAATAACCGGTGAAAAGCCGTTTGCCATAAGCGCTGCAAAACAAACTGTTTCTTCATAAGTGCCGACGCTTCTCATTATCATACAGATTACACCGCATACCGCACCGTAAGCAACCTTAACCACGCTGCCTTTGGGGAGGGTTGATACATCGGTGATAAGAAAAACAGCACCGAAAAGCAATGAACCTGCGGAAAGTTCAAGAACAACGCTTGTAAGCGCATTTGAATTGACTCTCGGAAAAAGAACTGCAAAAATCACGCACGCAGCTATAAATCCGCCGGTTGCAAGAAGCGCACTTCTTCTGCGCACAAAAAGGTAACAGCAGCACGCAACCATAAGTATTCCGCAACCCGTACCCATAGGACCCGAAATATTACCCGAAATAATTTCAAACACATTTCCTTTGTTTATGTGAACCGAGCTGCCCTGCGCGAGAAGAGACGCAAGCGAATTTGCACCGAAAAGTTTATCTTCGGTATTCTGTGCATATGTGAACACCTGCTCTTTGAAACAGACGCTTGCAATCGCAAATCCCGCTGCCGCAGGCACAAAAGGAGCTCTGAGAGAACCGCCGAACGGTATTTTTGCCGTCAGCACACCCGCCGCAGAAGCAATTGCCGGCACATAAAGGGGTACGCTTGCAGGCATCATCATCGCTATAGCCGCACCTATGAAAATATTGCTCGTATCCCTGAGCAAAAATCTTTTTCGTATAATAAAGCTTGCTGCAAAATCGCAGACAACAGCGCTCAGAATACTTACTGCGATAACCGCCATCGCCCTTGAACCGTAATACATAACGGAAACTATGCACGGAGCAAGAATCATAACGATGTAGTCACCGAAAATCTGAGATGCTTTGAGTATATTCTGTTTTGAGGCTGTATTTGCCAAGGGTAACCACCTCTTTGAATTCCAATATTTAAGCGTTGCATATCGCCGCGGGAAAACATATTATATAAATGTGAACTTTAAATTTTTGTAACCCCGAAGGAGGCAAACCATGAAAATCAATTCACCCGCCGAGGATAAAATAATAGTTGACCTTACAAAGCAGGATATGCTTGAACTTGATATTACATATGAAGCAATGGATTATTCCACAATTGAAACACGCCGTGTTATCTGGACCGTACTCGGAGAAGCCGGCAAACATCTCGGGCGTGAGCTTGACCCGTCACGCAGAATGATTATTGAAGCATCGCCGAAATGCGAAGGCGGATGTACGCTGACCTTCACTATTCTTGACGGCAGAAAAAGAACTGCGGCGCAAAAACATATGCTGCGAAAAACGGATGACGGCATAATCTGTGACTTCGAAAATCTTGACGACCTTTTCAGAGCCGCCGAAGAAACTCAGCGAACCGGTTTTGCCGTGCAAAGCAGTCTTTTTGAGCTTGACGGAGCATACCGTCTGATTCTGGGATGTTCGTCAGACACCGTTAAAAGTATGCTTTCGGAATTCTGCAAAATCAGAAACTGCAACAAACTGCTCTTGGATTTCACAAATGAGCATTGGCGCATGATTGTATCCGATAATGCAATTGAAAGTCTGCTTAACAAACAAATGAAAAACTAAAATGCTTTTTCAGCAAGACTGCGGAGCTTTGCAATTTCTGCAGCTGCATCCTCCGCACCGAAAACAGCACTGCCTGCAACAAAAACATTTGCGCCTGCCGAAGCGGCAATTTCAACGGTTTTTTCGTTGATTCCACCGTCAACCTGAATATCGATATCAAGTCCTCTGCGTTTCATTTCGGAGCGCAGAGTCTTTATTTTTTCCATAGTTTCGGGCATAAATGACTGACCGCCGAAACCGGGTTCAACCGTCATCACAAGCACCATCGAAAGCTTATCGAGATAAGGGAAAACAACCTCTGCCGCCGTATTCGGTTTGATGCTTATGCCTGCTTTACAGCCGCATTCAAGAATCTTATCAACCGTTTCAGCAACAGGCGATGAGCTTTCAGCATGGAAAACAATGATATCTGCACCCGCTTTTTTGAAATCTTCAATATACTTAAGAGGTTCATCAATCATAAGGTGAACATCAAAGATAAGGTCTGTTTTGTTTCTTATGCTTTTGATAACGGGCGCACCGAAGGTGATATTCGGCACAAATCTGCCATCCATAACATCAAGATGAAGATAGTCGGCTCCGCTTTTTTCCATTCTTATGCTTTCTGCACCAAGAGCGGAAAAGTCGCTTGCAAGCACCGACGGAGAAATTTTGATCATAAGGTTATTCCTCCCCATAATAAATCATTTTATTATATCATTTTTGGATGTCAAGGTCAACAATTCAAATGTAAATTAATGTTTTTGAATTCCAAAAAATTAACTCATCTTAATAATTTCTTAAGAATTTACCTACTTTTTTCTTAGAAATTGGGATGCTATAATAAAGCCATGATAAACAACACGGAAACACAAACCGATTAAGATAAACGGAGGAAAATAAAATGGCAGTATTTGCAGCAATCGTAATCACACTTTCAGTAACAACAGGTATCCTTATGGCAAAGGACGATTCGCCCGTTTACGCATAATTGAACTTTATTTGAATTAACATAAAAACACAAACCTTTCAAATTTTTGGGGACGGAAGTATATAAGAGGGCGTATAAAGCGCAAAAAAGAGGCTGTAAAAAATGCAAGTTTTTTTACAGCCTCTTTTTCAGGGAATATATTCAAATGTAAAGCAGTGCGAATCGATTTTGAAATCGAGCACATAGCAACGGAATGTGTTACCTCTGACCTCTTTGTTGCCGACTCTCATTGTTGTTACATAACCTGTGTTTGCGTTCATTGATGAATCGTGCGAAACAATTTCGAGCCACTCAGCAGGATTTTCACTGAGAGTGATTTCTATATCGTTATCCTTGGCATACGAAAGAATGAGTTTCTTCATTTCATCTGCGGTGATTGTTTCTTCGGACACCTTAACCGTTTCGGGGCTTACAGCACCGCCATCAAGATAAGGATAGCCATTGCCGCCCCATACGCTTGCAGAGGATGCGGTTTTGCCTGCTGCGGTTGCAAAATAGCAGGTAAACGCTGCGCTGCCGTTATAATCAACATACTTTGCCTTGGGAACACCGATATCGCTGCTCATTCCAAGCACCGCAAGAACTGCCTTGTGAATATTGGTTCCTGCGTATTCATAGCTTGTGGAATAGGCGTGCTTTGAAGATTCAACGTCAAAATCATAGAATTTTGCAAATGTATAAGCCGTTACAGCCTGAGCCTTGAGCGCCTCAAGAGGAGCACCGTCACCGATTTCACGGTAGGTTGTTCTGCAAAGATACTCAACAATGGGGATATCCTTGCCGCCATATTTGACGGTAAGCGGTGTTGCTGAATCGGTTTTGACCGTTGTTCCTTCGAAATAGTGGGTCAGAATTTCTTCATAATCCTTTCCGTCTTTCGCCATCTGAATTGCACCGTACTGGCTCATTCCTACACCGTGACCCCAGCCGTAGGTCTTGAACACGAAAACGCCCTTTGAAGAACCTGCGGTGGTTGACTCAACCTTTCCGCCCGAAACAACGGTTGTTGAAGTTGATGACACAAGAGTTGTTGTGGGTTTAAGGGTTGTTGTTGCCTTGGTTGTGGTTGTTGTGGGTTTGAGTGTGGTGGTCGCTTTGGTTGTGGTAGGCTTGAGAGTTGTTGTTGCTTTAGTCGTTGTCGGCTTAACGGTGGTAGTTGCCTTCGCTGTTGTGGTAAGCTTTTTGGTGGTGGTCGGTTTATTGGTTGTAACAACATTTTTGATTGTTGTCACGATTTGAGTCAGAGTTTCGGTTACGCTTGTCTGCTGAATTGTTTCGGATGTTGAAAGAATGCCGAAATTATATGTAGTCTGTTCATTCTGAACGGCAATCGCCTGCATTTCGAGATAATCGATGTTGCTTCCGCCATGGTAATCAACATCGGCATAATAATCCTGCTGGGCAAAATCGTAAATTCCGTTGCCCGAAACAGGCTGTTCACCTTCTTTTTCTCCGCCGAGAACAAAGGCAAGCACAAGACCGATGATAACCGCAAGCGCAATTCCCGCTACAGTTATAATTATGGGAAGCTTGGGATTCTTTGCCCACTTTTTGGGCTTTACAACGGGAACATCAGGGTTTACAAGACCTTCGGGGCCTGAAAGTTCACCAAGCATTTCGCAAAGACGGATAACCGCTGCCGCAACAAGATGCTTTTTATCCTCACCGGGATTCGCATATACTTTTGCAGCCTTCGCTCTGTCCGAATCCGCAACGCAGACGATAACAAAATCGCTGTCGTCCGATCTGTCTTTATAAATCGATGAAACGCTGATGCCGAGGTCGGTACCGGCGTTTTCTTTTGATATTTTTGCACACTGTGCAACGTAATTTTCTATACTTTCGTCGGGGAGTCTGTCTCTGAGTGCATTATCCTGAACAAAAGTCATTTCGCAACCGGGAACGGTTGAAATTGCCGAAATAAGCGGTTTTGCGCATCCGCAAGGAGATACAGCAACGGATTTTCCGCTCGCCATAACCGTTTCAACCTGCTCACGAAGCACCGAAATTCTCGGTTTTTCCGAAGGTACGGCAGCCTGAGGCTGTGCCTTGGGGAAAATTCCGTCAAGCATTTTTGCAAGACCCGCCGAGAACATATAGTTGAGCAACGGCTCATCAAGGGGAAGAAAAACGATGAGCGACTTTTTATGTTCTTTGACAAATGCCGAATAACGTCCGTCTGCCGATTTGAGGGTTTTTGCCTTTTCGGGAATTGCGGCATGAAGCTTGTTAAACTCTGCTTCCTTCGCATCATAAGCAGGTACTTTTTCGTTCAGTAAGGCGGCAATTGAATTGCTTCTTACGATTTTATCGGATACGGTTTTTATTAAACGAATCTTTGCTTTAAGGAACTCGGAAAGAGGAGCAGCGGCAAGGATGACTCCGCCTTCAAGGGCGCAGGAATCCACACCTGCGGCAAAAGCCGAGGCGTTATCAAAATCCTTCACCGCAACGTCGGGACTGTATGCGGATGCCCTCTGTTTAAGATAATCTGCCGCATTCTGCGCCGATGAAGCGCAAAGAGTGCAGATACTCATCTTTCTGTTCATATAATATCACCGTTCCTTAATCTGATTTCCAAAAACCGTTTTATGCCGTAAGGCAATTCATTAAAATTCATTTTACCATCTGGGGTCGCCTGCATAAGGATTTTCTTTTTTGTTGACATCATACCACTTCTGAGGATACTTGGGATTGGGATTCTTGTATGCCTTTGAAGTGTCAACGCTGATGCTTTCGCCGGGTCTCTTCTCTCTGGCAACAACAACAATCATTGCGCCGTCGAAATCGTAAACACAAGCCTGGAGAGTAAGAATTCTGTCGGTTTCGTTGATATCCACGCCTGTTGTGTAGAGCTTTCTCTTATCAACTTCCTTGATATATTCCACAAACTTCTGGGTTGAAACATCAACAAAGTTATAGGGAAGGAAGTATCCGTTATCATCCTTTTCGTTTGAGTTTGTGATGAATACACCGTAAACAAACCAGGTGTGGTCGCCATAAATGGTGTTGCACTCGATAACAGGTGCCTGAGCATAGCCTTCAACGGTTCTGTAATTTTCGAGCATACCGAAAATATAGTCGTCGTGGCGCATATTGTGACCGTAAACCATGGTGTTTCTGTGAAGGTTTTTGAGGTCGCTGATTCTGTAATCAAAGAACGGAACACCGTAGCTTGTATACTTTTTATATATATCTCTCTTGAGATAATAGCTGTTGTCATCGCCCTGAGCGATGGGAAGATTGATTCCGAAGCCTTCAATGGTAATCCAGCCCGCAAAATCGTTGTTCTGCGCATAAAGCTGAGCATACTTCGCAAGCATACCTTCGGGGAATTCGGTATCGGGATTATCTGTTTTTATCTGCTCGTTAACCGTTTCGGAATGATCGTGATTATCGATGTTTGCGCTCATCTGCTCAACAAGAGCATCTGCATCCGATTTGAAGCGGTAGGGTTCGATAAAATAAGTATTCACAAGAATTCCGCAGCTGACAATGATTGTTATAATCGAAAGAGTGAGAACAATCTTTCTGATAATATCGCCTGCGCCGCCCTTGGATTCACCCTTCTTGCCTGCAGCGTTTTCATCTTCTGCATAACCCGCAAAATCGGGGTCATCCTCAAGAGACTGACTGCTCATCGGCGCTGCCTCATAAAGCTTTTCCGATGCAAGAGCCGCTCTTTCGTAATCAACACCGTCATCGGGTACGTTGATAACAAATCCGGTCTGCTCCTCCTCAGGCTTCTTGTCTCCGAGAAGAACGGCAAGCTCTTTGTCAAAATCGCTTTCGGGTTCAGTCTGAACCGCTGCGGGTACATCAATCACAAAATCTGCGGGAACCGCATCGGGTACGGGAGCAACGGCAGGTGACTGAGCAGCAGGCTCCTCAGAAGAATATTCAAGCTCATCCCACGAGATTTCTTCTTCTCCGAAAGCAACCTCTTCGTATTCATCCTCAACAGTTTCTATTGCAGGTTCTTCATAAACCGGAACATCCGAAACAAGCTGTGAAGCCGATGAAAGCTCGCTTGCAACGGGAGAAATGCCCGAATTTGATTCAATTTCGGAAAGAATATCGCTGAATCCGGTTTCGCTGTCACTCTCCGATTTGAGCAAATCAATCATATTGAAAATATCGCTTTTTGCACCGTCCTCGCTTTTCAGAGAAGCAAGCTCGTCCACTGCCGAAGGCTCAAAAAACGCATTGTCGGGGATTTCTCCGTCCATCACAGCATTCTCTGCCCCGTCAAGCGACACAACGGGAATATCATCCTCAAAATAATCTTCGGGATTCATCCAGAGAGAATCGAGAGCGGTTGATTCGGGTTCTTCAAAGATTTCGGGGTCTGAAAGAGCGATTTTTGAAGGCTCTGCTTCATTTGCGGTAAGCACCGACATGGGCTTGGGCACGATGGTTTCGGGTCCGCTGCTCATAATGTCATCGTAAAGGCTCTGAAGCTCGCTTTCAAGGCTCTTTTCGGTTCTTTCGATATCCTCGTGAAATCCTTCAAAAAGCGGTGACGCCTTTGAGCTTTCCTCAAGAAAATCGGTAAGGTTTATTTCCGTTATCGCTTCATCGTCTGCGATGGAGCTGAGTCCCTCGGGAAGGGACGACGGCTTTTTCTGATTATCATTATTAGACATCTTTTTTGTCCTCCGTTTTTATCAGTTAGCGCTGGGTTGCCATTTTTCTGCATTCTTATAGGGGTTCTGCTTTCCGTTGCGGTTATACCAGACCTGGGGTCTGCGGTAATCGGGGTTATCTTTTACAAGCGACGGGTCAATGCTCTCGCTTTCACCCTCGTGAAGCAGTCTGCCGACAACAACAAGGCGGGTATCAACATTCTTGCCGTAGTCGTAAATGCAGGTCGAAAGGGTGATGACCTTATCTGTAGGTTCGAGCGAAACGCCTGTTTCATAGAGCATTCTCTGCTTGACCTGCTCGATATAGCCGACCATATTGCCCTCGCTCATATCGGGATAAATATAGTTGAAGAAATATCCGTTGTCATCCTTCGTCTGGGTTGACGAGAGGAAAACAGCACATATTTTAAATGTATAGTCTTTATAAAGAGTGCTGTATCTGATTATCGGGTTCTTTATGAAGTGGTTCTTATCTCTGAAATCATAGAGAGAACGGAACGACTGCTTGGGAATACCGTCTGATTTTCCCGTTGTATGACCGTGGATAACGGTGTTTTTGGAAATTTCGGTGTTACTGCAACGGTAATCAAGATATATGTTGCCGTAGTTGGTGGCAATTGTTTCGGAAGTATAGCGTTCGTAAAAATCACGCTTGAGGTAATAGTTATTGTCGTCGCCCTGGAGGACTGCTGTGTCCATCTCCGTACCGGGGATTGAAAGCCAGCCGACAAGGTTGTTGTTGACGGCATATGCCTGCTTAAACTCCTCACGGATGCCTTCGGGGAAGGTCTGCTGAGCCTTCACATCGTTTGAAACAACGGTTGAAAGCGTTTTTGCAAGCGCATCGGTTACCGCTTCGGCATTCATAACAATTTCAGCCGCCTTTTCGTTGAGCTGAACCTCAACATCTGGTTTCTTCGTGAAATTCATAACCGAAAGAGCAATCAGAATTGCGGAAACCACCGCAAAAATCGGGCAAAGGATTGCCGCCAACTTTTTTGAATTCATCTTATTTTCTCCTCTATATAAATTCGGGCAAGATTGAGCGCACGGGATGCGTTCACATAGCGGTTGTACTCTCTGTCGTTTTTGCCCGTTTCTATTTTTTCGCACATCTTTTTATCTTCGGCATCAAGAGCGATAAAGCACAGACCGACGGGTTTATCAGTTCCGTCACTGCCCGGACCTGCGATACCCGTTACGGAAATTCCGATATCCGCGCCCGTAACACGGCGTATGCCCTCTGCCATTTCTCTTGCGGTCTGTTCGCTGACCGCACCGTGTTTTTCAAGGGTTTCGGTCTTTACTCCGAGAACCTTGTTTTTCATTTCATTTGAATAAGTGATTGCTCCGAACTCAAAAACCTCGCTTGCACCTGCGATATCGGTTATTCTTTTGGGGATATAACCTGCGGTACAGCTTTCAGCAGTTGCGATTTTAAGTCCGTTTTCTTTGAGAAGCTCAACCACTCTCTGCTCAATATTTTCACTGTCGATACCGTAAACGTATCCGCCGAGCCTTGACTTTATCTCGTCAATCACGGGCAGAAGAAGTTTTTCGGCTTCGTCTTCATTCTCCGCCTTGGCGGTGACACGCAGAAGTGCCTCACCCTTCTTTGCGTAAGGTGCAACAGTAGGATTTTCTTTTTCAAGCAAATCCGCACACATCTCTGCCATTGCACTTTCGCCGATTCCCATAGTCCTCACCGTATGCGACACAATCGCACCGTCGGAATACTCCGCAAGATAGGGAACAACGCTCTCTTTATACATAGGCGCCATCTCATAGGGCGGACCGGGAAGAATGACAACGCATTTGCCGTCCTTCTTAAGACCCAGACCCGGAGCAGTGCCGTGGTTGTTTTCAAAAACAGTTCCTCCGACGGGTACATACGCCTGACGGAGATTGCTCTCCGGCATATCGTAGCCCTTTGAAGCAAAATATTTTCTGATTCCGTCTGCGATTTTTTCGTCAAGCTCAAGCTCAAACCCCATAACCTCGCAGCAGACATCTCTTGTTATATCATCTGCCGTAGGGCCGAGACCGCCCGTTGCAATAACAATATCGCTTCTGCTGAGCGCAGTCTGAAGAGCGGCGGCGAGTCTGTCGTGATTATCGCCTACGGTTGTGTGGCGGAGCACAGATATTCCGAGTTTCGCAAGCTCGGTTGAAAGATATTTTGAATTTGTGTTGAGAATATCGCCGAGCAATATTTCCGTACCCACGGAAAGAATCTCACAAACTGACATACCGTAGCTCCTTTCAGTCACAATGAAGAATGAAAAATTAAGGGTCGCTTCGCTCCGATTATATAATGGGTGCGGGTGAAACCCGCCCGAAATTATTCATTATTCATTTTTAATTCTTCATTAATAAGCATTAATATGAATAAATCTTGTTCCATCAACCGCTTCGTTTACGAGTCTTTCAACTTCGAGCGCTTCTTCGCACTTCTCAACGTAATCGATTGTGGGTTTGGTCTTGGGATGCTTCGGAGTGAATACCGTACAGCAATCCTCGTAGGGAAGAATTGAAATATCAAAGGTGTCGATTTTTCTTGAAATCGCAACAACCTCATCCTTGTCCATACCGATAAGCGGACGGAATACGGGCATTTCGCATACCGCATCCGTGCAGGCGATTGCAGGCATTGTCTGGCTCGCAACCTGACCGACGCTTTCGCCCGTGATGAGCGCACCTGCGTGCTCTCTCTGCGCAATTATCTGCGAAACTCTCATCATCATACGGCGCATAACAACCGTGAAGATATCCTCGGGGCAGTTATCCTTGATGCTCTCCTGAGTTTCGGTGAACGGAACAACATAAAGTGTTATTCTGCCCGAATACTTGCTGACCTGCTTGAGGAGCGAATGAACCTTCTGCTCGGCTCTTTCGCTTGTATACGGAGGTGATGCAAAGTGGATTGCGATAAGCTCAAGACCTCTCTTTGCCATCATATATGCGGCAACGGGGCTGTCAATACCGCCAGAAATAAGAATAGCCGCTCTGCCCGCGGAACCTGTGGGCATACCGCCCGCACCCTTGATCTGGGTGCCGTGGATATATGCGTAATTATCTCTGACCTCAACCGTAACAACAAGGTCGGGATTATGAACATCAACCGTCAGATGCGGAAATTTGCGCAGAAGATATCCGCCAGTCTCCCTGCAGATTTCGGGAGAAGTGAGAGGGAATTTCTTATCGGAACGCTTTGCCTCAACCTTGAAAGTTCTGATTCCGAGAAGCTGGGGAGCCAGGTATTCTTCGGCACTTCTCAGAATTGTTTCCATATCCTTCTCAACTGCAGCAGCTCTTGAAAATCCCGCAATACCAAAAACTTTTTCGATTCTGCTGACCGCTTCGTCAAAATCCGCAAATTCATCCACAGGCTCGGCAACGATTGTTGACTGAGCAATTGTAAAATTGAACTTGCCCGCGGATTCAAGTCTGCGGCGCATATTTTTAACGAGCATATCCTCAAAGGTTCTTCTGTTGAGACCCTTAAGAGCAAGCTCTCCGTTTTTTATAAGAATAACTTCTTTCATATTCACTGCTCCAATTATATTTGTGCTTGATTAGGCTTCTCCTTGAGGAGAAGCTGTCACGAAGTGACTGATGAGGTGACAACAAACATCATCATTCCCGTTTTCACCTCATCCACCGCAAGCGGTCCCCCTTCCCCTCAAGGGGAAGGCAATTTGTGAATTTATTTTACCGCTCTTATCACCTTTTTGCCTTCTGCAATTCCCTGAATAAGAGCATCGACTTCCTGAATGGTTGTATATCTTGAAAAGCTGATTCTCAGCGGACTGTCGAGCCTTCTGCGGTCAAGACCCATCTGCATAAGAACATGGCTCTTTTTACCCTTTGAACACGCTGAACCGCTTGAAACGCAGATTCCTCTTTCCGAAAGGAAATTGAGCATCGGCTCTGACTTTATTCCGAGAACGGAAATATTTGTTACATACGGCAGACCGTCGGGCGGTGAGTTGATGACGATTTCGTCAAGCTCCGTAAGTTTTTCAACCATATAGTCACGAAGCATTCTGATATGCTCAAGCTCACGCTGAGGGTCGGGCAAAGCTCTTGCAGCAGCCGCAAAACCTGCGATTGCGGGCATCGCTTCCGTACCCGGACGGATTTTCTTTTCCTGCTCGCCGCCGAAAGTTCTCGGCTTGATTTTTACACCCTTGCGGATGTAAAGCGCACCGACGCCCTTGGGACCGTGGATTTTATGGGAGCTGACCGTCATAAGGTCAACACCGAGCGAAACGGGTTTAACGGGCATTTTTCCGAATGCCTGAACCGCATCGCAATGGATAAGAGCGGGCGAACGAGCTGCCATTGCGGCTCTTTTTGCCGCCTGAACGGGCATTATTGTGCCCACTTCGTTGTTGACGAGCATCATTGTTATGAGAATCGTGTTTGAATTGACTGCCGAATAAAGCTCTCTTTCGTTGATTCTGCCGTAGTTATCAACTTTGAGCTTTATGACCTCAAAGCCTTCTTCGGCAAGTTTGTCGAGAGTTTCGTCAATACTTGAATGTTCAACCGCCGTTGAAACAATTCTTCTGCCCATACGGCGCATCTGATAAGCCGCGCCCATAACGGCAAGATTGTTGCTTTCGGTACCGCCCGAGGTGAAGAAAATCTCTTCGGGAGAAACTGAAAGACACTTTGCGATTGACTCTCTTGAACTGTCGAGCAGTTCCTTTGCGGCATTGCCGGAGCGGTGAAGAGAGGACGGATTGCCCCAGCAATTTGTCATTGCATCGCTGACCGCTTTAACCGCTTCACAGCACGGAGCGGTGGTTGCGCTGTTGTCAAAATAGGCTTCCATTAATCTTCCTACCCCCTGTCGGCACTATACCCATTTTAATAATCATATTTAAGACATTATACACTATTTTCTCCCCATTTGCAATATTTTTTTATATATCAAAAATATATACTATATATAGAGGAAAAACACGGATTATCGGTATGCAATAACATTATATGCGGGGTGAAATAATTAGGAATGCGGAATTCGCAATTCGGAATTATTTTATATCCGGAGCGAAGCTCCCGTTTTTAATGAAAAATGAAAGGTCTGTAACGCTTTGCCTCCCTTGTTAAAGGGAGGTGGATTTTTGCGAAACAAAAAGACGGAGGGATTCTTTCTTGAGTGAATCCCCCTTGCTCACTTCGTTCGCTTTCCCCTTTGACAAGGGGGACTTTGGTGAAACCCACCCGAAATTTTTCACTTTGTACTCAAAAAGTATACACCATTAAATTTAATAAACTTGCTGATAATTGTTAACAGTTTTAAAAAATTCGGTTGATAGAATGTAATTGAAAAAACTGTACAGATATGATAAAATATTATTCGGAACTACGAATTACGCATTAAAAACGGGGGTGAGACTATGTCCGAAACCAAAACCAACAAGCAGCCGCATTTCAAACAAGTGACGGTTATGATTCTTATGACGGCATTCCAGCTGCTTTGTGCCGCTTGCGTTTTTGTACAGCAAGAAGAGCTGAGCATCAACCTTGTATACATCTTCTTCGGCTACATTGCCGCTGAATGGATTTATATGCTTTTCGGCACTCTGATTACCCACAACGACTACTTTGAGCTTGAAGCAATCGCCTTCTTCCTCTCGGGAATCGGTCTCACCGTCTGCGCAAGCTTCAACGAATCCTACGCAATCAAGCAGCTCATTGCAATCGGCCTCGGTCTTGCCGTCTATCTGATAATGCTTCTGCTGATAAAAGACGTGCGCTTTGCGTGTATGCTGCGTTACCCCGCAGCTGTCGGTGCTGTAGGTATTCTTGCGCTCAACCTCGTGCTTGCAAGCAGCATCAACGGCACACTCAACTGGATTGACCTCGGCTTTTTCTCGATTCAGCCGTCTGAACTCGTTAAAATTCTGTTTATCCTCGTCGGTGCGGTATCGCTCGACAAGCTTCTGTCGATGACCAGCCTTACCAAATATGTCATATTTTCGCTCGGCTGCGTTGGCGCACTCTTCCTTATGAAGGATTTCGGCACCGCTCTCATCTTCTTTTTCACATTTATACTTATCGCATTTATGCGCTCGGGCAACATCAGAACAATCGTGCTTATCTGCGCAGTTGCTCTCATGGGCGCAGTTATGATTATCTATTTCAAGCCCTATGTTGCCAACCGTTTTGCGGCTTACCGCCACGTCTGGGACTATATGGACACCTCGGGTTATCAGCAGACAAGAGTGCTGATTTACTCTGCAAGCGGCGGTCTTTTCGGTCTCGGCATCGGTGAAGGTTATCTGCGTGACGTTTATGCGGCATCAACCGACCTTGTTTTCGGTCTTATCTGCGAAGAATTGGGACTTATTGTTGCTCTCGCAGTGCTTCTGAGCTTTGCGGGAATCGCATTTTTTGCGGTACGCAGTGCAAAATCTTCGGCATCAACCTTCTATGCAATTGCGGCAGTATCAGCGGCGGGTATGCTTCTTTTCCAGCTTGCGCTCAACGTTTTCGGAATCACGGATCTGCTTCCGCTGACGGGCGTTACCCTCCCCTTTGTCAGCCGAGGCGGTTCAAGTATGCTCTGTTCGTGGGGACTTCTGGCATATATCAGAGCCGCAGGCGCACCTTTTGAAGCACCCAAACCCGACATCAGTGTCAAAAAAACTCCTAAAAAAGCTGCACCCAAACAAGTGCAGAAGGGAGGCGCAGCATGAGAATAACTTCAAGGCGTGCGGCGGTTGTTTACGCACTCATTCTCGCATTCATTGCGGGTGTCGGATTCTTTGTTGCGAACCTTATGATGAACGGTGCGGAATGGGCATCCAACAAGGCAAACCGCCACATTTATTCGGGCGGCACGATAGTTAATGCGGGCACAATTTATGACCGCAACGGTGTTGTGCTTGCAAAAAGTTCGGATAATGAGCGTGTCTTTGCAGACAATTCAACCCTTCGCAAATCCGTGCTTCACGTTGTCGGCGACACAGCCGGCAGAATTTCAACCGGCACACACTATCTTTACCGTGATGTTCTTTCGGGATACAGCCGAATCGAAGGCATATATAACCTCAAACAGACGGGTATCGGTACGGATATCAAGCTCAATATCGACAGCGAAGCAAATAAAATTGCCTATAAAGCTCTCGGCGATTACGATGGCGCTGTTGCCGTTTATAACTACAAAACGGGCGAACTTCTCTGCAGCGTTTCAAAACCTGCATACGACATAAACAACAGACCCGACGACCTTCTCACCAATCCGAAATATGACGGTATTCTGCTTGACAAGGTCGTTTCGGGCATCTATACGCCCGGCTCAATTATGAAAATCGTCACTGCTGCCTGCGCAATCGAAAATATCCCAGATATATATTCACGCACTTTTGAATGCGACGGCGAATACGAAACGGGTGACGGCTCGGTTATCTGCAACGGAGTTCACGGAAAAGTTGATTTTCAGAAGGCAATGAACGAATCCTGCAACTGCGCTTTTGCGGAAATTTCAATTGAACTCGGTGCGGCAAAACTCAAGGCTACGGCGGATTCAATGGGATTTGATACCCAGCTTTACGCAAAGGAAATCCGCCTCACAAAGAGCAGATTTTCACCCGCAACCGACAGCAAAGCTGAACTTGGCTGGGCGGGTATCGGTCAGTCAACAACCTATGTAAACCCCGCTCATTTTCTCTCGATTATGGGTGCAATCGCAAACGGAGGCACAGGTTATGCCCCCGACAGAATCCGTTCGCTCGGCACAATCGGAAAAGTTATGGGCAGAATGTCTGAAAGCATTGTTACAATCAAACCCGAAACTGCGGCAAAACTCCACGAACTTCTCCGCTCAAACGTTGCCGATAAATACGGCGATTGGAAATTCAAGGGTCTTGAAATGTGCGGCAAAACGGGTACGGCTCAGATTGACGGTGAAAAGAGCCATTCGTGGTTTGCGGGATATTCACAGAGGGATGACCTGCCGCTTGCAGTTGTCTGCATTGCCGAGCACGGCGGTTACGGCTCTGGCGTTGCCTCAACGGTGTCCAACAAGGTTATGCAATATTTCGCAGAAAATCTGAATTAACAGTCAAAAGGGACGGCATTCGTGCCGTCCCTCATCTTGTCGAAAAACTTGTTTTTCGGCAAGATGGTGGCTGTTGAGAAAGGAAGCTGAATGTCGTTTTCTTCGTTTGAAGGTGTATATAGATACATCGAAAAGCGAAAAAACGGCAAATAAACGAATTTTTATCAATCCTCCGTCATTTTCTTGCGAAAATGCCACCTCCTTTTCAAAGGAGGCAAGGAGCTGCTGCGTTTTTTACATTCGTTTATGGTTCAGCGACTTTATCGACAGCCAAAAGGGACGGCATCCGTGCCGTCTCTATAATTTTTTAAATTCTTATTGAATTATTGAAACTGCCGTCCGGTTGTGCTATAATGCAGTAAATTTCTTATCAAGGGAGAGATTTTATGTCATCTCAAAACAGTTTAAAAAAGCGTTGGCTCTACCTTGCCGCAGGTGTTTTTGCAATGCTTTTTTCGGGTGTGCTTTACGCATGGTCAATCCTTAAGGTTCCGTTCAAAGAGGATTTCGGTTTCAGTGAAAGCGTTCTTTCGCTCAACTTTACACTCACAATGTGTTTCTTCTGCCTCGGTGCATTCTTCGGCAGTCTTATATGCAAAAAAATCGGAGTAAAAATAACTCTCATTCTTGCCGGACTTCTTGTAGGTGCGGGTTTTGTTGCAACGGGTATGCTGAATGCCGATTCGGCTTCGTGGCTGCTCTACATAACCTACGCTGTTCTTGCGGGCACGGGTATCGGCATTTCATACAACGTTGTTGTTTCGACCGTTTGCTCCTGGTTCCCCGACAGAAAAGGATTTTGCTCGGGCTGTCTGATGATGGGATTCGGAATCAGCACCCTTTTGATGGGCAATGCCATCAGCATTCTGTTTGAAAACCCCGCTTTCGGCGTAAGCAAAACCTATATTCTCATCGGCGCAGTGATTGCCGCAGTTCTCATTCTTGCGGGAATTATTCTTCGCAAACCTTCGGCAGAGGATAATCTCCCCTCACCCAAAGCGGGTAAAAACGTTAAAAAAGAAGCGTTTGAGAGCCGTGATTTTACAACAGCCGAAATGCTTAAAAGCTTCACATTCTGGAGAGCTTTTGCGTGCATGGCATTCATCACTGCCGTCGGCAATTCGGTAATCAGCTTTGCAAGAGACCTTGCAATTTCGGTTGAAGCAACAGAGGCACTTGCAGTTACACTTGTCGGTGTTCTTTCCGTATGCAACGGACTTGGCAGAATTCTTACGGGCGCACTTTACGATGCACTCGGCAGACGCACAACAATGATTTCGGCAAACATTCTTACAATCGTTGCCGCAGGCATAACCCTTGTTGCGGTGCATCTCGGTTCACTGCCGATTTGCGTTATCGGACTTTGCCTGACAGGTCTTTCCTACGGCTCCTGCCCCACTCTGACCTCGGCATTCACCTCATCTTTTTACGGTCAGAAATATTTCTCGGTCAACTACAGTCTTACCAATTTCAACCTGATTGTTGCCGCATTTATTGCAAAATTCGCGAACACCCTGCTTGCTCAGTACGGCGGTTACACAGCACCGTTTATGATGCTTCTCATCCTTGCTGTCCTCGCCCTCGGACTCAACTTTTCTGTTAAAAAACCGTGATATATAACACCATCAAAGCAAAGACTGCACGGATTATTCCGTGCAGTCTTTTTGATTTCGTTATTAAATTAATACCAGATAAATCCGAGAAGAAGAATTCTGATAATCCATTGCCACCAGGCATAATTGACGGTTACATTGCAGGTTGCGGAAATATCCGTGCCTTCAACCGTTGCAGTAATAACCGCCGTTCCGATTTTTTTGGCGGTGATATTTCCGTTTTTATCAACAGTAACGATATCGGGGTCGGATGAACTGTAAACAACCTTTCCTTCCGAAGCGGTTGCGCTGACCGAATCGCTTTGCTTATAATTGATTGTTTTGTCCGCGTGGTTGAACTCAATTGTGCAGTCCGCCTTTTCTTCAACGATTGCGTAGTAACTGAAATGGTCGGTTTCAAACACAAGATATCCGTCTTCAACACGTGCATCCATACGCTCAACCCTGCATGTTACCGTATCTATATGGAAAATAACTGAACGGGAGGGATTGAAGCCCTCGGGAACCGGAAGTCGCACGGTAACAGGTTCTGCCGGCTGAACGTTCCTTCCGTTTAAATTCATTGTTATATCATAGAGGAAGAAATCTTCAACATCGGTTTCGGTTGTGATAAGGTCAAAAGCAGAGCCGTCATCGATATTCGGACTAACCCAAAACTCAACCTCACCGTTATATCTCGCTGCATCAAAATCGATTGAAACTCCCGTGTCCTTATCCGTTACGGTTTCGGGTCTGGTTTCAAGAACAGGTATTCCGGTTGAATTATAATGGATAACTACATCATCAAGAATATCATTTTCTTGGAAGTATTCATCATATTTATAATAGAAAATATCAATTTCTTTCCATTCCTCGGGAGTGCCTGCGTAATAGATATTCTGAAGCCCTATTACCCGATAAAAAGCATTTGTATTGATGATTTTAACCGATTTGGGTATATACAAATTTCTTGCCGTTTCACATATTGCCTCTGTACCTATATCCAGAGTTCCTTCTCTGATACTGATATCACCCGTTCCAAAGGAATCTTCACTCCGTAAAAGATGATTGCCGAGATAGAAGCCGTTAACATATTCCATCTGGAAAGTTTCATCCAGGAAAAAGACCGTTGTTGATGTTGAAATAACATTCCAACCCAACCTCATCGGTTTGTCGGGAATAGTTATTTCACGAAGATTATGACAGTCTTCAAATGCCCCTGTGTCTATTCTCTCCAGACCTTCACAGCCTGTTACCGAGGTAATATTTTCGCATTCCCGAAAAGCATACTCACCGATTGTTTTTACACTTTCGGGGATGTGAATTTCCGTAAGATTATCGCAATTTTTAAAAGCATCCCCGGCTATTATTTCAACGCCTTCAGGAACGGAATAACTTGCACTTTTGTTCATTCGTGGGTAACCGACGAGAAGTGTTTTATCCTTGTTGAATATAACGCCGTTTTCGTCGGTGCAGAAATATTCATTGCTTTCGGGCATTATGTATTTTTCTGCTATGATGTCTGAAAACGTATTTCTCGGATACCCTAAAATCTGCTCCCAAAAAAGGTAGTCGCTGTCCGGCTTAATGTTTTCGGAAAAAGTCAGAGTTTTCAGATTCGAGAACGGATCGGTGCATCTCCCGACATCTTCAACGGTTGACGGCATAACATAATGCTCAACGGGATTGCAGGACGGGAAGGAAACCAGCAACGTTTTTTCTTTGTTATAAAGAACACCGTATTCATCATTGCAGTAATATGGATTTTCGGGGTCAACTTCATATTCTATAACCCCCGAAAAGCCTGATCCTGTATACTGTACCGATTTACCTATCTTTATATATTTGGTTTCCGATCCGTAATCACCGAAAAATGAAGTAATCCCGTCTCCGCTATCAATCCGTTCGATTTTGCTGTAATAGAAAGTGTAATAATCCAATTCTATGACTGCGTCGGGAATTATCAACTCCGACAGCTGACTGCACCTCGAAAAAGCTCCGTATCCGATTTTTCCAACGGTTGCGGGCATTGAAATATTCTTCAGATTACAGAACGCAAAAGCAAAATCTTCAATCTCGGTGACTCCGAAGGGTACTGTATAAGAAGTAAGCGTACTTCCGTCGGGGAATGCAATCAGCTTTTTCATGTCCTTTGTGAAAAGCACACCGTTTTCATCGCTCAAAAAATAAGGATTATTTTTATCAACCGAAAAAGCGGTTACATCACGGTTATAGAACGCACCCGCACTGATTGACTTAATGTTTTCGGAAATTTCAACTTCCGAATTCAGCTTGTGAAGGTCGGGGGTGGTCGCAAACGACAGAGCGCCAATGGAGTCAACGCTTTCGGGGATGTCGTTCGGATTGATTTTACAGTTTACAAATGCACCGTCACTGATACCGACAACGCTGTCGGGAATGCTGAAAGATTTGATATTCCAGGCTCCCGAAAACAAATATCCTCCGATTACTTTTGTGCCGTCTTTGATTGTGTAATCACCGTCGTTGATAACTTTTGCGTCCAGCAGACAGCCGTCAAGATAAAGCTCGCCGTCTTTCCAATTATCCTCATTCAGATAATAGTTTGTGTCGTAAAAAGCTTGTCCGCCGATGTTTCTGATTCCGCTTCCGAGGCTGATTTTCTTGAGGTTCAGACAGCCGTTGAACGCGCTTCCCCCTATGGTTTCCAGGCTGTCGGGGAATGAAATTTCATAAAGAGCAATGCAGTTTCTGAATGCTGATTCTCCGATGATTTTCAGACTTTCGGGCATAACAACTTCTTTGAGAGATGTGCAGCCAAAAAATGCAGCCTCACTGATTTCCGTTATACCGTTACCGATTATGATTTTTTCAACGTTTTTAAATTCGTGTCCATTCGGAACGATGCCCTTGCCCTCAATTTTCAGTATTTTTGTTGAACTGTCATAAATAAGGCTTACGTCTTCGTTTGTTACAGTTTCAACAAATCCGCCGTCGGGAACCGCTGTATATTCTGCCAGATCAAGTTTATCAGTAAACGGCTTTACATAATTACTCGGACACGTTGTCAGAGGCACATACACTTCGCCTGTTGTGTTAATGATTACCGCTTCGGCTTTCGGACTGCTTTTGCTTAAAAAAGCCGTACAAAGCACAGCCATCAAGACAAATATAAAAGCAAAAACCACTAAAGAATTTTTCTTCATTGTTTTTTCTCCTTTTTTACTATCGGATTAAATTATGTTTCAATTATACTATACAAAGTATGTTTTTTCAACTGTATCAGTTAATTCTGAAATTTGTTTTTTGTCGCATAAACCGCAAATTCTGACAAACAATAACAGGGCAAATATTGAAAACAAGGAGAAAGATATAAAATGAAAGCCACAGGTATTGTCAGAAGAATCGACGATCTCGGAAGAGTCGTCATCCCCAAAGAAATCCGCCGCACCATGCGTATCCGCGAAGGCGACCCTGACTTTACAACATTGATACAGTCAGAAAACTACATTTCCGCAATGCTCAATTTAGAGAAACGGTTGGAGTAATTCCCTTACATATCAACGGTTTCAGGCGTTTGCATTTAAGCGTTCAGGACCTATAATGCTTCACCCGCTTGATTTTCAATCTGCTTTTTGATAAGATATATCTTGTAAACAAACTATACGGAGAGATATTATTATGAAGTCGGTTGTTGCATTTATTACCGCCATCGTTACTTTTTTCAGCGGTTGTTTTTCGAATATCGTTGACACAGTATTTTTCCCCGAATCACCGCAGACAGAATCCGTTGAGTTTGCCAAAAACTTAGGCAACGGCTGGAATCTCGGAAACACACTTGAAGCCTGCGAAATGGGTTCGGCCGAAAAAATGGGTCTTGAAAGTGAAACTTACTGGGGCAATCCTTATACGACCAAAGAAATGATAGAAGCCGTAAAAAATGCAGGTTTCGGTACCGTCAGAATTCCGATAACCTGGGCACAGCACCTTGATGAGAATTATGTGATTGACGAAGAGTGGCTTGTCCGTGTAAAGCAGATTGTTGACTGGGTGCTCGAGTGTGAAATGTACGCCATAATAAACATCCATCACGATGACACATTCTGGCTTGTTACCGATAAAGCGCACGAAGAAAGCGCAACAGCGGTTATCACTGCCATCTGGTCGCAGGTGAGTGAATATTTCAAGGACTACGACGAACGCCTCATCTTCGAAACGATGAACGAGCCGAGAGTAGTTGGATGCGATACCGAATGGAGCGGAATTCCCGAGCATTATGAGGTTGTCAATAATCTCAACTTTGCGGCACTCAAAGCCATACGAGAAAGCGGAGGCAAAAACGAAAGCCGTTTTGTTTCAATCACTACCTATGCGGCACGCTGTGAAACCGAACCCGTTTCCGCACTCAGACTGCCTGATGATCCCCGCGTTCTTGTTTCCATTCATTGCTACTACGGAACGGCACACAGAAGCGAATTCCTTGACTGCGAAAAGAAACTCACACTGATTGAGAAATATGAAATGTATAAAATTTTCAGGGATATTTACAGAATTATAATCAAAAAAGGTTACGGCGTTGTGCTTGGTGAATTCGGCTGGACAGACAGAGTCAACCTCGAAAATCTTTCCGAAAGAGCAGAATATTTTATCACCACCGCAAACAAATTCGGTATTCCCTGCCTTGTGTGGGATAACGGTCTGGATTTCAGACTTTTTGACAGAACAACACACGTCCTCGAATTCCCCGATTACATAAAACCGTAAAAGCAAAACCTCCTTGTAAATGGTACGCCAAATGCAAGGAGGTCATTTTTTATTCAGTTGTCACCGCTATTTTAATTGCCCCGTCAAGCTTGTTCTCAAAGATTTCGTATGCTTTTTCGATGTCTTTGAGGGCAAAGCGGTGGGTAATCAGTGGGGTTGTGTCAATTTTACCCTGTTCGATAAGTGAGAGAATTTCGTCACAGTCGCAGCCGTCAACACCGCCCGTTTTGAAAATCAGATTCTTGCCATACATATCGGGCAGAGGCAGGCTCTGCGGTTTATCGTAAAGCGCAACAACCGTAACAATCGCATTCGGTCTTGCACACTCCCACGCAAGGCGGAAAGTATCTTCTGCACCTGCAACTTCAAGAACAACATCCGCACCACCATGGTCAGAATTTTGGGTCACAAAATACTTGCAGTTTTCAGGCTCGCAAACGAGCACGTCGGGATAATGCGACTTCACAAAATCAATACGATTTTGGTCTTTTTCGCAGACAATAATTCTCTTCGGATTTTTGAGCATAACGCAAAGCAGAGTGCAGATACCCGTCGGACCTGCGCCGATAATCAGCACAGTATCATCGGGAGTTATTTCAGAAATGCGAGTTGCCCAGAATCCCGTTGCAAGCACGTCGCCGACAAACAACGACTGCTCATCGGTAACGGTATCGGGGATTTTGTTGAGCCCCATATCTGCATAAGGTACACGAACAAACTCGGTCTGTCCGCCGTCAATTCTGCATCCGAGTGCCCATCCGCCATTCTTGTCGGTACAGTTGTTTACATAACCTTTCTTGCAGAAGAAACATTCTCCGCAAAAAGTTTCAACATTAACGGTAACCCTGTCGCCGACTTTGACATTCTTAACATCCGAGCCAATGCTTTCAACAACACCAACCATCTCGTGACCGACTGTAATACCGGGCACGGCACGAGGCACAGAGCCGTGTTTGATGTGCAAATCGCTTGAACAAATACTGCTCATCGTAACACGCACAACCGCATCACGACTGTCAATTATCTCCGGCTTCGGCTTGTCAGTAAGCTCAAACTTTCCGTGTTTTTTGTATGTATAAGCAAGCATATCAATTCTCCGAAGTTTTTAAGAGTTTTCTCGCTTTGCAGCCATTTTCATTCTGAGCGGTATATAAATCACCGCAATCAGAGCAGAGGCGACAAGCATAATCGGCACGGTGATATCTGTTCTGATAAAGCGGATTCCGAAGCTGTCCATAAAGAAATACACCGTGAAGCACATTCCAAGATATGACGGAAGTGCGATTTTTGCAAACTTCACGGGTGACATATCGAATGCATTCGTGCCCTTTTCAAGAATGTTTTTGCGAAGTATTTTAATCATAAACACGCCGAAAATAACGGATAAAACAACCGTCAGAATCGTGCCGAGAGGTTCGTCGTCGCCAAGCACGTTTGCGGTTACAAGAAGACGAGCAAAACGGATTCCGATTGCTCTGGCAGGTGTAACGCCGAGAATAAACACCGTCAGCAGGAAGTTAAAACCGAAGCTGAGTTTTTTGTTTTCAAAAACAGGCAGAATATCTTCTGCGTCGGCATTGCTGTTTCTGACAGTAAGGGCGAGAAACGCCATAATAAACAAACCGACAAAGAATCCGACGATAAATTCCCACGTGCCCCAGGTTGCAAATCGCTTGAACGTTGCCGAAAATTCAACACCCTTGAAGAATCCCGAACCGAAACTGTATGAAACAAGGGCGGTGAAAACGGTGGTTGTGATTGCGGTGAGAATATTCAGAATAAGCGAGCCGAAGCAAGTGTATTTATCCTTGCGGAAAATGAGCGCATAAAGCGAAAGTGCAATAACCGCAAGCGAATCTGAAACGTGTTCGATGCTCATAAAATAATTTTCAAAAAACGGGATTTCCTGTGTCCAGCCTCTGTCAAGGAAGTGGCTCATATAAGCCGCCATCGGGCTTGCGTAATCATAGCCGCATTCCTTAAGACCGAGCGCAGCATAAGCAACCTGATCGGGGTTGATAAGCTGAAGAATAAAGTGCGAAACCGTAGCTTTGAAAATCAGCGATGATATCATATACACCGCAATGGCAATTATGTAATGTTTGATTTTGTATTCTTTACCCGAAAAAAGGGACGTAACAAAAAACGCAAAAAGCGGAATCAACGTAAACGCCATAAGGAAGATTATCACCGCACCGCTCACGTGGTCGGCAGGCGCATAAACGTCGCCGTTTGGCCCGAGAAGCACGGGGTCAAGACCGTTCAGCATCTCGCCCGAATACGGCAGGTCGCTCCACACAACGCCTGCAAGCTGAACAATAACCGTTGCATATCCCGTAACGCTCAAACCCAGCATAAGCGCGCCGAGGGGAATCATTTCGTATTTCATACCCTTGCGGTTGCCGTAGAAATGATAAATCAGAAGCATAAGCACAAGACCCACGCTGTAAAGACCCCACGATGAGCCGAAGCCGCCGTCGCCCCTGCATCGCCACATAAATCCGCCCATAATTGCACCGAGAATAATCGAAATAATTTTTGTTCCGACGTCGGATTTTGTTTTCATAAACAAAAACTCCTTTTATAAATTTTGAGAACCGCTGTTTTTCTGTGAATATTATATCAGCACGCCGTCACAATGGTCAACCTCGTGCTGAATTATCTGCGCAGGGAAACCCGTGAATGTTTTGATACGGGTCTGGAATTCAGCCGTCTGCCACTGCACTTTTATTGTCTGATAACGCTTGCACTTTCGGGGTCCTCCGGGCAGAGAAAGACAGCCTTCTTCTGCATCGTAGGGTCCCGATTTCTTTATGATTTCGGGGTTGAACATAACCATATATGTGCCGTCGTTATCAAAAGCAATAATACGCTTGTGCACACCAATCATATTCGCCGCCATACCTACACAGCCGTCTTTGTGGGCGATGAGAGTATCCAGCAAATCCTGTGCCACCTGCAAATCTTCTTTTGTTGCAACCTCCGATTTTTTCGCAAGCAAAATCGGGTCGTGTATAAGTTCTTTAATCATAATTTCGCACTCTCGCCAAAATTCTTTCTCACTTTTTCAAGTTTCCTGTCGTGTAGAATTATTACAGTCCTTCACTATAAACCATCACATTATTTTTACGATTTTAAAACCTAACCGATTTTAATTTTGAAACAAATCGGCAAATCATTTTTAAATTCGCCTTTAAGTTCTATTTTAAGAGAATTCTCATCTCTTGAATTGTCTATCTCTTCATTACTGCCCAAAAGCTCAACGCTTTCAATCAGATAGTCGTGAGGAATATGCTTTCTGAGAGTTTTGATATTTACGGTTTTTGAAGGTCTCATCTGAAAAGCATAAAGATATCCGTTTTTATATGTAAACCTGAAATCTTCGGTTGTGAACTGCTTTTCGTCGCCGTCTTTGAAAAATCCGTCAACCGCATTGACTTCGCCTTCGCCGAATTGTTTCCAGAACGTTGTTCCGTAAATTCCTTCGCCGTTAACAGAAAGCCATTCACCTATTGTGAGAAGAACTTCAGTTTCTTCAGCAGTAATCGTTCCATCGGCTTTGGGACCGATATTAATGAGCAGGTTTCCGTTTTTGCTGACAATATCAACAAGGTCGCAGATAACCTGTCTTGCACTCTTGTATTCGTTATCAAAGCGATAACCCCAGGAATGTTTGCCGATTGCTGTATCTGTCTGCCAATAAATCGGTGAAATGCCTGTAAGAGCGCCACGCTCAACATCAAAGGTTGCAACGTTCGGCGGAAAAGCCTCATGCTTATAGTTGATTGTTACCTCTTTGCCCCATTCTTCAGCCCGGTTATAATAATATGCCGCAAGCTTTTTCAGATAAGGCTTAAACGAATGGTTGTGAATCCACCAGTCGAAATAGATGACGGACGGCTGATATTTATCAATCAATTCACAGGTGCGGACAAGCCAGTCTTCAAGCCACTCCGTACTCGCTCCCGTTGAATAGGTATCGGCGGTAGTCTGATGGATTATTGTAGGGTCAAATTCTTCGCAGTAAACTGCAGGACCGTAAAAATCAGAATATTTTTCATCATTCACATCGCTCTCGCAAAGTCTGCCGGGATTCATAAAGAAGTAATGCTCTGCACGGTGAGATGATGCACAAAATTCCAGACCTTGTTTTTCGCACTCCGCTTTCAGTTCACCGATAACGTCACGGCAAGGTCCCATTTCTTTCGCATTCCAGCGATTAAACTGAGTGTCATACATAGCGAAACCGTCATGATGCTCTGCAACGGGCATTACATATTTCATACCTGCTTTTTTGAAAAGAGTAACCCATTCGGAAGCATTGAATTTTTCAGCCTTGAACATAGGGATAAAGTCCTTATAACCGAAATCCTTTTGCTCGCCCCAGATTTTTCTGTGATGCTCAAATTCACGTGTTCCCTTTTCATACATTCCTCTTGAATACCATTCGCAACCGAAGGCGGGTACGGAATAAACACCCCAATGAATGAACACACCTAATTTATCGTGCATATACCATTCGGGCACTTTGTGCTGTGACAGAGAGCTCCAATCAGCCTTGTATTTTCCGTTTTCATTTACTTTATCTATCAGATTCAGATATTCCTTTGTTGTCATTTTATCACCCAGTTCATAATAACACACGTATGGAGGTTTTGCACTATATTTTTTCTGAATGCTTTGCATTTGAGAGAAAAGTTCGGTTGTTTTTAACCAAAGCGTGTGATATAATCAACTCGACAAATAAGAATTTGCAGAGGTAATATTATGATTACATATTCGATAATTATGTTTTTGACAGCAGTACTTTTTGGTGTGCTTGGTGTTGCAATATATCGGGGAAAAACCAATTTGATTCATGATTATCATCAAACAAACGTTACCGATAAATCCGCATACGGAAAATCTTTCGGAAAAGCTATGTTTGTTATCTCAACGGCACTTTTGCTCAGCGGAATAGTAAGTCTGTTGGGAGATTCGGAAAAGATTACATCGGTTGCGGTTGCAGTATTGATTGTTGGATTAATAATCGGATTTATCTGCATTTTTTGCGTGCAGAAAAAATATAATAACGGTGTTTTCTGATTGACAAATCCCGATTTATCGAATATATAAACAAATATAACTTATTATTTGGGAGAATTGATATGAACGTTTTTCGTTTTGGTATTATGGGTGCGGGCGGAATTGCAAACAAGTTTTGCGAAGCGGTTTCGTTGCTTGATAACTGCGAAGTGTGTGCAATTTCAAGCAAAAGCTGTGATAGGGCAAAAAACTTTGCGGCAAAGCACGGCTTAAATAAATATTACGGCAGTTATATTGAAATGCTTGAAGCTGAAAAACCTGATTGCGTATATATTGCCGTTACGCCGAATGACCATTACCGCCTTACAATGATGTGCGTTGAAAGAGGCATTCCCGTGTTATGCGAAAAAGCTATGTTTCAGAATTCTGATGAAGCGAAAAAGATTTTTGAAACAGCTGCAAGAAACAATGTTTTTGTTATGGAGGCTATGTGGAGCCGTTTTTTACCCGCCGTCAATAAGGCGAAAACGTGGATAGATAATGGCGAAATCGGTGTTCCCGAAATCTCACAGTTTTCAATCGGATTTGCTGCTCCCGAAGATAAAGAAAACCGTTATTTTAACCCGTTGCTCGGTGGCGGTGCCGCGAAAGATATTACTGTTTATGCCTATGAAATCACTACATATCTGATTGATCAAAAAATAAAAAATATGAACGTTTCTGCCGTGTGGGGTGACAGCGGTGTGGATATCAATAATCATATCAGCATTGAATTTGAATACACCTTGGCGGATATGATGGCATCTTTTATGACCTCAATCGATGATAAAATGATAATATACGGAAAACACGGAAAGATTGTTATCCCGAAGCCTCATTATGCAAGCGAATGTTTTTTATATGATATTTCAGGAAATCTTAAGGAACATTTTGAAGATAAGGAAACGGTAAACGGCTTCACCTATGAAATCAGCGAAGCTATGGAATGCATCAAATCAGGAAAAACCGAAAGCTCGGTTGTTCCGTGGGAAGTTACAACAGCCTGTTCTGAATTGTTTGACAAAATAGCAGAAACAAAAAATCAATGAGTATCCGATGGACAAATAAGATTTTAACGAGGATAAATAATGGTTATTGAAACGGAACGATTGCTCTTAAGAGAAATGACGGATGAAGATTTTGACGCACTTTATAAAGTGCTGGCAGATACGAATATAATGCAGCATTATCCCTATACATTTGACGAAAAGAGAGTAAGATGTTGGATTGAGCGAAACATCGAAAGATATCGGGTATTCGGTTTTGGTTTGTGGGCAGTATGTTTGAAAGAAACAGACGAAATAATAGGCGACTGCGGTTTGACAATGCAAATCGTCAACGGTGAAATAAAACCTGAAATCGGATACCATATCAGAGCTGACAAGCAACGAAAAGGATATGCAAAAGAAGCGGCGATTGCTGTCAGGGATTGGACATTTAACAACACACCGTTTAATGTTATTTATTCCTATATGAAGCATACAAATGAGCCGTCTGCAAAAACTGCTGTCTCATATGGTTGCAAACAAATAGATGAGTTTGCTGATGAGATAAATGAAATTACAAAGGTGTTTGCAATTTCAAGAGATGAATGGATTAAACGATAAACAAGAATTTGGAGGTGAACAGATGGCGAAGTATATTGCAAATATACTTACGGGTTGTCGTATTTTCGGCAGTATTTTGCTACTGTTCTTTCCTGCGTTTTCCGGGGCATTTTATATCATATATCTCTTCTGCGGTTTTAGTGATATGATAGATGGAACAATCGCCAGAAAAACAAACAGTACCAGCAAATTCGGAAGCCAACTGGACACGATTGCCGACCTCATTTTTGTAGTGGTATCTTTGTTTAAGCTGTTGCCGGCAATCCCTATTCCGGGGTGGTTGTGGATATGGTTCGGTACGATTGCGGTTATCAAAATCAGCAATATCATATGGGGATATGTTTCTAAAAAACAGTTTATATCCCTACATACGATTATGAACAAAATAACGGGACTACTGCTGTTCCTGTTGCCTTTGACAATATCCTTCGTGGAATTGAAATACACTGCCATAGTTGTATGCTCTGTCGCAACCTTTTCTGCAATTCAAGAAGGTTGTTACATTAGAAAAGGACGAGAATTCGTTTAGTTTTTAGAGCGACAAATAAGAATTTATCGAACAAGATAATATTTCGGAGATGGTTATAATAAAAAATCAATTATCAAATCCTTACCTGCCATCATTTGAATATATTGCCGACGGAGAACCTCACGTTTTCGGAAACAGACTCTATATTTTCGGCTCTCACGATTCATTCGGCGGTAAGAATTTTTGTGAGAAGGACTATGTGTGCTGGTCTGCGCCTGTTGATGATTTGTCGGATTGGAAATACGAAGGCGTTATTTACCGTAAAAATCAGGATCCGAAAAACAAAAGCGGAAAAATGAGGATGTTTGCGCCCGATGTTTGTAAAGGTAATGACGGAAGATATTATCTTTTTTACGGGCTGAGTTTTTTGCCGTCAATCAGCGTTGCGGTTTGTGATGAGCCCGCAGGGAAATACGAATTTTACGGTTATGTAAAACATCCGAACGGTAAGTTATACGGTACTGAAAAAGGTGACTTTTTTCCGTTTGACCCCGGAGTAATAAACGATAACGGTAAAATTTATCTTTATTCGGGTTTCAGCCCCGATGTATGGTTTCTGAGACTTGGTATTGATTTAATCAGCCCTGTCAAAGGCGCAAAAGGCAATCAGGTTCTTGAACTTGAAAACGATATGCTGACGGTAAAAACAGTAAAACAGCTCATTCCCGGAACCCATAACAGCAAAGGAACGGGCTTTGAGGGTCATGAGTTTTATGAAGCAAGCTCAATCAGAAAATTCGGTGACAAATATTATTTTATTTATTCCTCGGTTCTCTCGCACGAGCTTGCCTATGCCGTAAGCGATTATCCCGACAGAGATTTTAAATTTGCGGGTACGCTTCATTCAAACGGAGACATTGGTATAAACGGCAATAAAAATCCTATGAATTATTGGGGTAACAATCACGGTTCTGTTGAGTATATCAACGGTGAATATTATGTTTTCGGTCACAGGCATACATATTGGCGTGAGTGCAGCAGACAAGGTGTTGCCGAAAAACTCGGATATGAAAACGGATTGTTCAAATCCGCAGAAATGACCTCCTGCGGTCTTAACGGTAAACCGTTGGGACTCGGCAGATATGAAGCGGGAATCGTCTGCAACCTTTTTGCAAAAGAAGGAGCAGAGAAAAGCGTATTCTTCAAAAACAAAAAGAAAACTCAAATACATCCGTGCATTATGCAGACGGGTACCGACAGAGAAAATGAACCTTGCCAGTATATTCATAATATGCGTGACGGGTGCATTGCAGGCTTCAAATACTTTGAATGCGATTGCAAAGAAATCACGCTTACCGTCAGGGGAGGCAAAGGCAGAATTGATTTGTATTTTGATTTGAACGGTGATATAATAACCTCATTAAACATCAATGAATCGACAGACTTTGCCGAATGTTCCGCACCGCTTCAATTTTCAGGCAAAAAAGCAATTTATTTAAAATATTCGGGAGAAGATTATGCGGACTTGCTGTCTCTTGAATTAAGATAAGGTGAATGGAATAATCCGAATCTGCCCGTGAAAATCACGGTTCGGGTTACTCCCGCCACTCTAATGGGAAGGAGATTAAAAATGAAAACAAAAACAGTTACACCTGAAGCTTTGCAAAAAAAGCAAGCAAAGATTCAAAAAGAAATCGCAAAACTTGAAAAAGAAAGGTCAAAGCCTAAAAGAAGCGGCTACTTGCTTTATCTTATTCTGATAATTTGCGTTGTTTATGTAACCGATGAAATTGCTTCACAGATAAGCACACTGATGAAAACCGAAATCGCAACGGATTTGCTCGCAAAATACGGTGAAAGCTCTATAGGAATTCTTGATATTCTCGGAATAGTTGCATTCCCGTTTCAGGGACTTTCACTCCTTTACAAGCCTCTTTCCGACAGATACGGCAGAAAGCTTTTTCTTATTATAAACACATTGGGAATGGGCATCGGATTATTTTTTGTGTTCCTTTCAAACAACATTGCGCTTTACGTTATCGGCTCAACGATAGTTGCATTTTTCGTTCCTCACGATATGCAGGTTGTTTACGTTACGGAATCTTCACCTCCCAAACACAGAGCAAAAATCTTTTCGCTTGTTAAATGTATTTCTACTCTCGGATTAATGCTTATTCCTTTTTTGAGAAGAACACTCATGGCAGATGCCTCCGAATGGAGAAATGTTTATCTTGTTCCGGCTCTTCTCGGTATAGTTGTATCATTTATAGCTCTTATGTTGCTTCGTGAAACGGATGCATTTATTGAATCACGCCTTAAATATCTTCGAATGACAGACGAAGAAAGAGAAGCCGAAAAGAATTCAAAGAATTCATCTTCTGCGCAGGGCGGAATTGTTGCGGCATTCAGATTTGTTGCAAAGCATAAACAGCTCCGCTGGCTTTACGGCTCCGTGGCATTCTGTACTGTCGGAGTGCTTATCACCATGCAGTATCAGGCAATTATATCATACGGCTACGCTCAGGCATATCTTGAGCAGGGACTTTTTGCAACGCTTGAAGCTGCTCTCGATGCGGTTTCGGTCGGTGCAGTTACATCGGCTCTGTTTATGTTCCCTGTAGGCAGCGGACTCATACAGCTCAGCCACGGTTTTATTTCGGATAAATTCGGCAGAAAAGCATCTCTTGTTTCAATGGCAGCAGCAACCCTTATATCTCTCGTTGTTTTTTCTGCAGGTGCGGAAAGAGCGTGGAATCCGTATCTTGTTGGATTTTTCAGCGGCGTTTGCATCGGAAGCTTCTGGGCAGGCACGGATATCAACAGTCTTATGGTCAGCGAATCATCTCCCACAAATCTTCGTTCCTCAATCGTATCATTGCAGATGTTTGCGCTTGGTATCGGGTATGTAGTAACATATCTTGTCGGAATACCCCTTATTACTTATTTCGGAAATTCATCAATACCTGCAGTATCTCTCGGTCTTGCATTGCCGAGCCTTGCCGCTTCACTTGCAATAATTCTGTTTAAGGTTAAAGAAACAAAGGCAGTAAATCTTGAAGAAGTAACCGGAAGCGAATGGGATTAATTAATATTTCCGTATATTCCAATTTGTCGGACTCCTTCGGTATTCACCGAGGGAGTTTTCTTGTGCAAAACGCTGAAAATAAAATAAAAAATATCGCCGTGCGATATAACAAACTCGCGTTTTTTCTGTTTTTCTCTCATAATCTCACTTTTTGAATAAATCTGAATATCAAACTATAACAAACATTATTTAAATCAAAATTTATTTTAGTATAAACCGCAAATTCTGACAAACAATAACAGGGCAAATATTGAAAACAAGGAGAAAGATATAAAATGAAAGCCACAGGTATTGTCAGAAGAATTGATGATCTGGGAAGAGTCGTTATTCCCAAAGAAATCCGCCGCACCATGCGTATCCGTGAAGGCGACCCGTTACATATAACATTGACAGTGATGGAAAAGTTCTGTTTTGGGATGAAGATGTTTCATGACAGAGTTGATAAACAACTATAAAAAGAAAGGACAAAATGATTATGAAGAAGATTATTAAAAGTTGTGAGTTCAACATAGACACTGCCTGTGTTGAGGTGAAGCTGACGGATGGTTCCATGGTGTCGATCGATTGCGATGCAGTTGAAGATGAGTACGCTCGAAATATGTACGAGGTATCCGAACTTGATTACTTAATCTACAACGAGCCCTTGAGTTATGTAAAATTATTGTTGAGTGGTAGGATTCAGGCGTATCTGAGGAACAATACAGATTATACTCCATTATCTGATATGAGATAATAAAGATTATCATATTAACAAATGAAATAATTTTAATTGCATTTATCACCCTCATTTTGTATTATTAATTTGGCCAAAATATTTCTTTAGCGATAGCTTGAATAATAATTTGTTATATGTTAAAATACAATTGGATGTTAATGTTTGAAAGGAAGTGATTGCTTTGAAAACAAGATTAGAAGAGTTGTTAAACACTAAATCTAAAGGGCGAAGCAAGTACTTCTATAACATAATGCCTATTGAAAACATCCCGTCTGTTATTGAAAACGGCATATTAAGCTATTACAAAGCTAAATCATACAAGCATACTTCCGTAGCTCTTGAGGGAGTTCAAGACAGGCGAGAAAGAGTCAAAATCCCCAATGGTGGGAAACTACATAGTTATGCTAACTTGTATTTCTCTTGTAGAAACCCAATGATGTATAGGCGCAGAGACAGTGCAGAAAATTTATGTGTTTTAGCGGTTAATACCTCTGTATTAAATATTGACGGATGCATATTATCTGACCAAAACGCATCAACTGATTTAGTTAAATTTTACACTCCTGAAAATGGCTTGAATCATATTGATTTTGATTTAGTTTTTGCTCAATATTGGAATGTAGGTGACTACTATGAACAGCATCGTAGAAAGGCAATAAAATGTGCTGAGATTTTAATACCTGATCAGATTCCGTACGATTATATAATTGGTGCATATGTTTTAAATAAGGAATCCAAACAAAAAATGCTAAATTATGGATTTGATAAAAGAATTTTAGTTAATGCTATACCATTTTTTAGATAAGGAGGGTTTGCGTAATGAAAGTTAAAATAGGCAACATGTTCGAGAGTCAGTCGAAAACGCTTGTAAACACTGTTAACTGTGTTGGCGTAATGGGCAAAGGCGTTGCACTTGAATTCAAGAATAGATATCCCTCTATGTATAAAGAATATTCTGCTTTGTGTAAAGCAGGAGAAGTAAAACCAGGAAATCCTTATTATTATCAAGATTTAAGCGGAGCTTCGGTTATAAACTTTCCTACAAAAGACCATTGGCGGTCTCCTTCTAAACTTTCTTATATAATTTCCGGGTTGGATTGGTTTAGAGCCAATTATAAAGTTTTAGGTATTGAGTCAATTGCCTTTCCTCCTCTGGGTTGTGGCAATGGCGGACTGCCTTGGACGGTCGTTGGTCCCTTGATGTATTCTAAACTTAACGATTTGCCCATCCAGGTTGAAATATATGCCCCCTATGGCACTCCACCCGAACAGATCACCGAAAGATTCTTAGAAGAGAATTTAATCAGATCTCCAAGAGAAATAACCGGAAACAAGAACTTACAACTTAATAAATATTGGTTGTTGATTCTTTATGTAATTAAGAAGCTTAACAACGATAAATATTCCTTGAATGTCGGTAGAACAATCTTTCAGAAGGTTTGTTATTTATTGACCAGAACCGGAGTTCCGACAGGTTTCACTTTTGTTGAAAGTCAGTACGGACCCTATTCAAGCGAGGCAAAACAATCAATTATAGTTCTTTCAAACGCAAATCTTATGACCGAGAAAAAACTTGGTAAGATGGTTGAAACCGTAGTTGCGCCCAGTTTTGAGCTTAATTACGAGGATTATTCAATACAAGACATAAATAACGCAAACAAGACATTTGACCTGTTAAGCAGAATCAAAAGTACTGACCAAGCAGAGATGATTGCAACAGTATTATTTTCGTATGATGAATTGATTGAAAAACATTCATCTGTTACTGAAAAACAAATATTTGATCATGTTCTCAATTGGAAAAAACATTGGAAAAACACCAAAGAAAACGAAATAATCTCTACAATCGAAAGTCTTTCAATTTTAGGTTGGATGAAACCTGATAGTACCCACGACACTCTGACAGCTCATGACGATTGGATGTTCTAAAGTTAATTAAAAAGCCATATAAGTTGATTCAAAATCAGCTTATATGGCTTTTTATTTCTGTGCATTTTTAATTTAACAAATTACTTTACCGAACATAATTCACAAAAATTTCTTTAGCTTATATATAGGTTGTTTTCGTAGACAAACTACATATTAAGATTGCTATTATATTTTTAAACAGATTAAATCCATTCATAAATAAAGAAAAAGCACCTGACTCTAGATGCAAATGCTTTGTATGTTGGCTTTAGAATGATAGAAACAACTGTATTTTGATACAAATAGCAACTCAGATTTTGTTACCTGCATCTTTTTTGAAAAAATGCAGGTAACGGGTTGACAAACAGAATTGGATGTTATATAATACCAAACATAAGCTTTTAGGAGTTGATTATAGTGCTGAAATTTCTTAAAGATAAATTAAACAGCTATGATGCTAATAGCTTTATTAATGAGCTTTTTGAAGCTTCGAAGTGTTTAGGCGTACTAGAAGCACAAATAAACGGATATCATTTTGATAATATCTTAATTCCGTTTTTGCACCAAAAAGAAGCTCAATCAACAATGTACATAGAGGGTACACAAACAACAATAAGCGATGTGTTTGAAGATGCAATTAGACCTCAATCAAATAATGACAAGGTTATTATTGAGTTTAATAATCATACCCGTAGCATCATCTATGGGTCTGAATATTTAAGGAACAATTCATTTTCCCATTCGTTTATTAAAAACTTACACAAAAAAATAATGGATGGCGTTGTTCCGCCCGAAAAGCAAAAGACGCTTGGCTGTTATAAGGAAAAAGACAATAAAATTGTAAATAGCGCAGGAACATTAATTTTTACACCTCCATCACACACAGAGACAAAGAAGTATATGGACGAGCTAATTGGTTTCATGAACAATACTTCAGATGGAATTAATCCTCTCATAAAAGCAGCCATTATACATTCTCAATTTGAATCAATTCATCCGTTTGATGATGGAAATGGTCGAGTCGGTAGACTTTTAATTAGCTTATATCTTTATAAGGCAAAGGTTATAAATTGTCCGTTTTTTTATATGAGCGAGGCAATTAGCCAGGATAAACGTGTGTATTATAATATGCTTACATCGTCACGAGGAGAAAGTTATGATGATTGGATTATATTTTTCTTGAAAAAATGTATAGTTCAGGCACAAATACATATCGGGTACATTGATTCACTTAACAATTTATATGAGCAAACCAAACGCGAATTACAAAATATTATAAACACACCGAAATTCGATCAAATTTTAGAGTGCTTATTTTCGCATCCCGTGTTAACATCAACCTACCTCGCAGATGAATTGGGAGTTACGGTTGGTCAAGCAAAAAGATATTTGGATGCATTAGAGGCTATCAGAATATTACAAAGCAACGACAAAAAACGAAATAAAACATATTATTTTATTGACCTTCTTGATTTAGTAAGAAGAGCTTGATGATACAGAATTACAAATAAAAGGAAAAAAGAAAAGGATGCCATAAAGTCACGGCATCCTCTCGGGACGACAAAAGCACACGAATCTGTACTTTAGTCAAGTAGCATTAACTATTTTAGCAGGTTTTGTGACGGTGTGCAAGTAGTTCAAAAGAATTTTAAAATTATTTTTGTTCAACACTTAATGATATTTGTTGTCAGAAAGTAAAACCGAGCTTTTCTCCTTTTATAAATACATTTTATAGAAAGGAGAAACGTATATGTTTTCTCAAAACAAAAACGGGCAGCAAAAGCCCAATCATCCAGAGCATCCTATTCATCCTGAACATCCTATTCACCCAGAACATCCGAGCAAGCCAGAGCATCCCAACAGAATTACCGTTCTTGTAAATGGCGAAGAAAAAATGCTTCTACCTCATGTAGAGCAGCTTTCTTATGAGGAAATCGTAAAACTTGCTTATGGAACAACCCTTACAAACCCTAATACAATTTATACTGTGGCATATTCTAACGGGCCGAGCAGTAACCCAAAGGGAACTTTGACAAAGGGTCGTTCTGTCTGGGTAAAGGAAGGAATGGTGTTCAATGTCGGCAAGAGTGATAAGTCTTAATTCTGACCTTAAACACCTTCGTGATGAGGGTTATGAGATTGAAATCAAGGGCGGTAGTGCGATTGTTCACAATATACCTTACCTTGATAAAGACATAACCATTCAGTACGGAAAACTGATATCTCCTCTTTTAATGAGAGGAGATATCGTACAGTACCAAAACTCAGGCATAGCTCACGTAATCTATTTTCAAGGCACGCAACCTTACTGCGCAAATGGTCAACCAATATCAGGGTTGATTTTAGAAAACTTCTCTGAAAAATCAATTGATGGTATAAAGGTGAATTTCTCCTTTTCAAACAAGCCACAAGGTGGTTATCATAATTACTACGAAAAGTTTGTAAGGTATATCACCATTCTTCAATCAGAAGCTCAAGCGGTTGATGCGACAGTAACTGCAGCTACGTTTAAACGTATAGCAGAAGACGATAATAGTGTTTTTGTTTATGCAGATACCAATGCATCTCGTGCCGCAATTTCGGATATTACAGACAAACTTAAAAACCAAAGAATCGGTATTATAGGTTTGGGTGGTACAGGTTCATATGTTCTTGACCAGGTTGCTAAAACCCCGGTTTCTGAAATTCATTTGTATGATGGAGATGTGTTTTGTCAGCATAATGCATTTCGTGCTCCTGGTGCTCCCTGCAAAGAAGTTCTAGAGGATTCACGCAAAAAAACCGACTATTTTGCGGAAACTTACGGACATATGCACACGGGAATATCATCCCATCCTGTATTTGTTACTGAAGAAAACGTCCAAGAGTTGAGTTCCCTTGATTTTGTTTTCTTGTGTATGGATACAGGAGAACATAAGCGAATAATCATTGAGAAATTGATGTATTATTGTATCGCTTTTGTAGATACCGGCATCGATATTTCTGAAAACAAAAGAGAATTGCTAGGTATGGCAAGAATCACCTCGTGTTGTTTAGGAAATACAACAAGCGAAGCAGACGAAGAAACGGTAAAAAACAACATTTCCTTTGACCCTGTAACTGGTGACGAGTTGTATAAAAGCAACATTCAAACAGCAGAGCTGAATGCATTTTGTGCCCTAATGGCAGTTATAAAATGGAAAAAGCACTGCGGCTTTTATCAAGATTTATGTCCATATCAAAATCGCATCTACAATACGAATGACGGGGAGTTCAAATGAGAATATACGAAATGAAAAACGCTTTTGTTCACCGAATTCCTGGTGAACTGGAAGAAGGGGTTTTGTATATTTGTCTTGATTGTAATGTCGTTGTTCACAAGTGTGCTTGCGGATGCGGAGAAAAGGTGGTTTTACCTCTTGCGCCAGAACATTGGAAGTTTTCTTATGATGGTGAAGTAACTCTTTCTCCTTCAATCGGCAACTATCAGTATAAATGTAAATCCCATTATTTTATCCGTAACAATAAGATTGTTTGGGTTGACAATGAGGAAAAACACACGAAGCCTATAAAGAAACGACGAAAAAAGAAAAGAACATTCTTTAATCGTTTTTGCAAATAGCTTTCACAAACCGGCGTCAGGGAGCATTATGTTCCTTGACGCTTTTTATTAGCATCCTGCTTTTCTCATTTGCGTTTCTTTCTGGTTTTCCCTCTTTGACTATACGGACTTTTCATATGCTTTGATTTTTTGAGGATATTTATTTGTGTTACAAGCTCCTCTTTTGTGAGCGAGTCATAGTCTATGCCGAGGGAGTTGAGATACATTCTGACCTTCTTTTCTTCGTCGCTGCCTTCAAAATTCAACGCATCCTGCAACTGTTTTTGTGCATCTGCCGCAGGTGAAACAGTGTCCGCCGTTGTTCTGTCGGTTTTATGGTTTTCACGGATTGTGCTGATAATTCGGTCAAGGTCTTTATGTATCACATGGCTGAAATATTCATCTTCATCAACTTGTGCCAGCTCCAATGTTCTGACATACAAATCGTTTTCATCGGAACATTTCTCCATTGCCGCATTTCGCACAACACCAAGTACAGCGTTCAAATCGTTGATTCTCATATCGGCAATTCGGTCAACATAGATTTCAATATCAGTCAAAAATCTTCTGAAATCCTCGTGGGTTGCAATTTCGCAAAGCAGCCTTGTGTTAATCTTACCGCTTTCAAGTAAATCAATCATATCATCACTCAGATGCAGATTATTGATGTCTGCATTCGGGTGATTTTTTTGTTCAGTCAGACCGAGCAGATAATCGGTTGAAACACCGTAGAAATTTGCGAGTGTTACAAGGTTGAACGGACTCATATCCTTGTATTCTTCTGTTTCATATTTGCCGAGTGCAGATTTGGAAATACCTGTTTTCTCGGCAAGCTGTTCAAGCGTCAGTTTTTGTTCTGATCTCAGATCTTTCAGTCGTTCTTGTATTGTTAATTTTAAGTACATATTATCACTCCTTTATCTCAATTATATAGCATTTGCTGTCCGTTTTGTGGTACTTTGTGTCGATTTTTCGGTAAATTTACAGTTATTGAATGAAAAAACTGCCCTCACAAGGAGAGCAGATAAAACCTTTATGCGTTATTTCTGGTTATTTTAATATATTCCGATGGTGTCATATTGTAAAACCTTTTAAACGCCGTTACAAAATATGCCTGTGAAGAAAAACCGACTTCAATGCATATTTCTTTTGATGATACTCCGTTAAGAAGCAAGCTTTTAGCCTTTTCAAGTTTTTGTCTCAAAATATATGAGCTGAGATTTTCTCCTATTTCCCTTTTGAAAATCTGCGACAGATAATCGGCGGAAATTCCGCAATGCTCTGCAACAGCAGAAACACTTATTTTTTCACCCAGGTTTTCGTTTATATATTTGATACAATTTCTAATATGCGGAGAAAATTCAGGTTGCTTCTTATTCTTTTTCACATCCTGCGTCAGTTTTAATATCTCAATACCGAGACACATAAATATTTCATTTTTGTCCGCAAGCGAATCAATCGTTTTAATTACTCTGTCCGAAAATTCATAGGCTTTGCTTTCATTAAGTCCGCCTTGTATTGCATATCTGGTTGCGAGAGTGATTGCGATGACTGCCATATATTTATGCTGCATCAACTCATTGTCAGACATTTTGCCCATAACAATAAGAGAATCAAGATTTTTGATTTGCATCATCAGCGAATCAATATCGCCTTGCTGAACGCAGGAAAACAAACGGATTTCTGCGCTGTAAGGCGTGTGTTTTTCAAGAGTGTTTTTCTCTATCGTCTTGACGGTTACGAGTTCGCCTATGTTCATTGAATCACATCTTTTCTTTCAGCTTTTTCATTTCTTTTTTCAGACGATTGTTGCATAAAACTTCCCAAAGCGGCATAATCAGACCGCCACCCAAACGGCAATGTGCTTCATTCATTGCACCGTAATAAGCAACTCTGAAATCCGCATATTCGGATAATTTATATTTTTGTTTGTATGTCTCGTATAAACCATAGGCATCGCCCCACATATTACGAAGTTGGAACAAATCGTATTCTCTCTCTGCCCACATACAAGCGCAAGGGTCAATGAAGGCTGTGAGTTTTAATGTTTGGGGGTCAGCCATTATGTTCATTATGTTGAGGTCGCTGTGAATGAGAACGGGAGATGAGTTTTCTTCGGGAAGATTATTAAAAATCTCAGTTGCTTCACAGAGAAGTTTCAAATTTTTCTTGCTGAACTTTCCTTTTTTGCTCAATTCTTTCAAACCGGCAAGCCAAGGCTCCTGCTTTTCTTCTTTATAGTATTCAAGCCAGGTATCATATTTGGGATTTGATAACTCGCCGAATTTGTCATTTGTAACGCTGTGCCATTGGAGCATACCCGAAACAACATCGTTGGCAAATTTCTGCTTCTGACTTTTACTTTTTAATAAGAACAACGGATTCAGTACATTCTGCCCTTCAACAAAGGTCATAGCTAAAATTGCAGTTTCTTCATCTTCATAAGTGAAAAGAACTTCTGGCATTTTTACGGTTGTGTTTGCGGAAAGAAGATTGAGTTGCTGAGCTTCTTCATATTGCGAACCCTGAACTCTGTATGCTTTGACAGCGATTGTTTCACCGTTAGAAAGAGATGTTTTATAAACTCTGCCGTAGCTGCCTCCGCCGATAAATTTTATATCCGAAACTTTCTTGTTGAGCTTTTCTGAAACAAGCTGTGGAATTATGGGTAATAAATGCTTGTTGCCGTTATCGAGAATTTTCATTGTTATTCCTCCGCTATTCTTCTTTTCACAATTTGGTATACGGTTTTGCTTTCGGGTAAAAACGAAAACAGTTGGAAGCAATGGCACATTCCTTCAAATTTATGAAGCTCTGCATCAACGCCAACGGTTTTCAGTTTTTCATAAACTCTGTCGTTATCGCTTTCATCAAGCTCTGCGGTGCCGCATATCAGAGTGACCTTCGGGAAGTTTTCAAAACTGCCGAACAATGGTGAAACATACGGGTCAGTTCTGTCAACATTAAGAACATATTTTGAAATTCTTCTGAGCAGGTGAAGATTATCTTCAATCTTTTTATGTTTTGCTATTCCGTAAAACGGGTCAGTATATGCATTTGTAATTCTTGAGTCGCCGCTTGATGTTGCATCCGCCCACAATGAAAAACAGACAATGTGATTCGGCATGGGATAACCGTTATCCCGAAGCCACAAAGATGATGTCATTGCAAGAGTTGCACCCGCGCTGTCGCCAATGATAACAATATCGGAATTATTGACACCTTCATTAAGCAGATGAAGATAAACCTTTACAACATCGTGCATCTGCGACGGGAGCTGATGTTCGGGAAATCTTCCGTAATCAATATTTATAACCGTTGCCCCGCAAAACATTTTACTGTATTTTTCGGCGAGCCTACGGTAAAAATCGTTCAGTTCAATTTTGAAACCGCCGCCGTGAATCATCAGTATGATTTTCTCTGTTTTGCAATTACGGTTTATGAGCTTTTCATATTTCACACCGTCGGTTGTATGTTTTGAATGTATAAAGTTTTTTGAGGGCTTGTATTTTGATTTTTTATCTTTCGTCAGCTTTGCCGCATTGTCGGACAGCTTTGAACTGTCGGATAACGGTGAATGAAAAATTAAACGCAATGTTGACATAAATATTTTTGAAATCAGAGATTGCATAACATCACCCGTCTTTCTGATTGAAATTTTATCACAAGAATAATGTAAATACAATAATCTCACAATTTTCATATCTGCAAATCAAAATAATCAAGGAAATATGAAATTCCCGTTGAATGACAGCAAAGAAAAACTGCCCTCACAGGTGTGAGAGCAGAAGACCTTATTCATTTATACAAACAAATATATTTGCAAATTCAGTTTCATAATGTTCGAGCACTTTTAAACCGGAGTTGTTGATGCACTGTAAAATTGCTTCGGGAGTATCAGGATAAACTTCTATTTTATTTGAACCAATATCAATAAATCTATCTTGGTTTTTATCTGTTGACAGCACAAACAAACCGCCGGTTTTAAGTAATCGCTGAATTTTGTTAATAGCAGTTTGCTTTTCTTTTATATGCATAAATGTAAGCGAAGAATATATAACATCAAAGGTGATTTCAAAATTATATGTCATAAAATCATCGCATATAAAGTTTACATTGGTATGTTTTTTCAGATTGTTTATTGCAGTTTTTATTGTTTCAGTTGAAATATCAATACCGTAAAATCCTTTACAAAGTGGAGCGGTGCGAACAGCAAGTCTACCGGTTCCAACGCCTATTTCAAGAACAGTTTTATCTTTTGATAATTGCATTTTATCAATGAATTTCTGACCGTCCCACTTGTCCATATGTGCTTTTAGTGGTGCGGGATCGTGTACAGGGTCATTGCCTTCGCTTATTAAAATGTCATAATGTTTAGATATTTTATTTGTCTCAAGCGGTTTTTCGTTCGGAATTTTACCGTTAAATCTCTTTTTGTCAGACCATTTCTTTTTATTTCTTCTATCCATAGAATTATCGTGCCAAGTTGAAAGATTAGAAACACACATTTTCAGAAAAGCATTAACATAAACATCAAAACATTCCGTTGTACCATTAAAATTATATCCGTTAACAACAGGCTCTTCACCCTGCAAAAACATTTCTCTCATTTCAAAAATATCAATAGGGTTTCCGCCTCTATCGGCAAAACAACAGCCAAACGAAGGGTCAAAAACACACCATTTATCAAGTTCACCTATATATGCTTGGCAGGTAAAATGGCAGTTTTTCAATACAGAGGAGCACATACAAACAGGATATGCACTGATGCCGACAGCAACAAGACAGTCAGCAAAAGAAATTGCTTTTAATCTGCAATTGAGTGCATACTTAAAGGTTTTGCCAAAGGAGCGTTTCAAAATATCCAGTGAATTATCTGTCATATAATTGAGAGTTGCACCGTTATAAAAAGTATTTTGTGTAAGCCAATTCAATATCTGAATAACTTTTTCAAAATCGGTATCAGCAGTAGCAATTTCAGAAAGTTTGTACTTTTTATTAAGCTTTTGATGCAGTTCACGGTAAGCAGAAGTATGGGCTAAATCAGTTTCAACCAACTCCTCATTATCAAGATAGTATTTATCTCTGATTTCTACCGGATCCTCTGCAAGCAGTTTTTTGTAATCAAGTTCTTTTACAAACTGTTCGTATTTCTGGGGATTAGTCTGCAAAGGAAGAGTTTTAATCAATGTTTTGATGTTCATTCTCTTTCACCTACCTCTCAACTTATGGGATGATTATACCACAACCTTACTACACAATTCAATATATGTAATTGCACTTGCTACATTTGTAGCAGGTGTTTTTTGATTTTTCCATCCTCTTGGAAATACGGGAAACAGCTAACATTTTCGCTAAAATGTAATCAACGGGTAACGGAAAAATACAATTGAATGACCGGCCGACGAGAACAAACCGCCATGACCTCTCAAAAGAGAACGAGCGCAGCTGAAAGGCTGACGGCACAGCGCCCATAGAGATATGAGGAATGCCTGTCGGAACTCGAACTTCGGGCAGAACGGCGATTAATTTATGAAAGGATGTGAAATCAGCGAATTAATTAGCGGTTTTGTATGTAAATCCATACGGAACAGCGATACGCCCAAGAGCGAACACGGTTCACGGAAATGTGTGACAATTCACCAAACTGCAAACAAACACACAAAACAACGAATATGAACAGCACCGATATTGAACAGTGCATCATAAATAAAAAATGAAAGAGGTGATTTAATGGATATACGAAATGAACTCAAATCTTACATCGTCAAAGAAGGATTAACAATGCGTGAACTCGTTGATATACTTTCGTTTGAATACGGTTGGAGCGACAGCGTACCTAACTTTTCGGGCAAACTCCGCCGAGGATCTCTGCGATATTCCGAAGCAGTCGAAATGGCTGATGTTATGGGATATGATATTGTTTGGGTGAAAAGAAAATAATGTTGTTTTACACCTATACGTGTGATATAATCATAAAAACACTTTAAAACTATTTTGTCGAAATTGATATAGGTGGCAGGTGAAAATCATGAAATTAGGAGTAATTACAGATATACATAACAATCTCGTTGCGCTTAAAGTTATTGTAGAAAAATTGCAAGAACTGCAATGTGATAAGATTATTTGTTGCGGAGATATAATCGGAATCGGACCTTATCCCGAAGAAACAGTACAATATCTGATGCAGATTCCTAATTTGATTGCTGTGCGAGGAAATCACGAAAAATACCTGCTCGATGAAATGCCAACCGAATATCCCAATGAAGAACATATGGGTTATGAGGAAATGAAACATCACAAATGGGAACATAGTTTGTTGTCAAAAGAATCAGTTGACTTTCTCAGAAATTTACCATATAGGGTTAATATAAAATCTGAAGGTTACACTTTGTCCGTTCTGCACTACTGTATGGATTGTGACGGTCATTATATCAACGGCAAAATGAATCCTGATGAAAATGACTTGAAAAAGATGTTTTCTAATGTTAAATGCGATATTGTTTTATACGGTCACAACCATAACAGAAACATTTGCAAAGGCGATAAATTTTACATAAATGTCGGTTCGCTCGGATGTCCTGCCCTTGATAAAAATATCGCACGAGCAGGTATCGTGAATTTAGAAAACGAAAGTATTGAAATTGATACGATTGACTTGGAATATGATGCCGACAAAGTAATCAGGGCGATTGATGAAATTAACTATCCCGATGCCGAAAACATTAAAAGATACTTCTATGGAGTTTGACGGTGAAATGGAATTTATTAATCGAAAAAACATAAAAGAATTTTCAAATCCCGGAGTTGTTTCAAGGCAACTGATAAATCCCGATAATTCAAAAAGCGAAAGAGTTACAATTACGGAAGTTCATCTTGAAGTCGGCGCAAGTCAGCCAAGACATAAACACGATACCTCCGAGCAGATATGGTATGCTGTTCAGGGTAAAGGCAGATTGCTTCTTGCGGATGAAAAAGAAATGATTTTCACTGCAGGAGATGTTGTCAGATTTGCAGATAAAGATATTCACGGCTTATTGAATGACGGTGATGCTGAATTTGTATATATTTCGGTAACTTCTCCGCCAATAGATTTTGGATATGCGTATAAAAATGAGCTGTAACGGAGTGTAAACTATAACTATGAAAAATGTTTATGAACAGTGTCCGATCTATGAAACAGAATCATTTATTCTTCGCTTGGTAAAGTTAGAAGATGCAGAAGATTTGCTCGCTTGCTATTCAGACAAAGACAATGTCAGCAAGTTTAATGATGATTTCTGCACAAGTGATTTTTATTATTCTACAGTTTCCGATATGGAAGATTGTATTAAGTTTTGGTTAGAAGAATATCAAAATCAGTATTATGTTCGGTTTTCAGTTATCAATAAAGCTGATAGGAAAGCTATTGGAACTGTTGAAATCTTCGGTGGTGAAGCAGGTGTTTTGAGAATTGATTTATCCTCAAAAAATAATACCGAAGAATCTTTTGGAGAAATTCTTAAACTAGCCATAGAACAATTTATTGATGATTTTGAAATCGGAAGTGTTAAAATTAAATCTTCAAATATCCCCGAAAAAATCAATTGTTTAGAAAGTTTTGGATTTATCCACTCGAAAACTTACCGCACCGAGTTCGGTTATCACGAATATAACGTTTAAGTTGGTGATTGTTATGAAAAGAGAATTAGGAATCGCAAGATGCGGTCTTGCTTGTTGTTTGTGTTCTGAAAATGATTTTTGCAATGGTTGCAATTCGGGAAATTGTCCCGATAACGATTGGTGCGAAAACAAAAAATGTTCTTTAGAAAAAGGCATAGAACATTGCTATGAGTGTACCGAAGATTGCAGAAAAGGTCTTTTAAATAAAATAAAACCATATACCTTCAACTTGTTTATTAAGCAGTATGGAGAAGAAAAACTCTTAGATTGTCTTGAAAGAAATGAACGAGGCGGTGTTGTTTATCACCGTGAAGGTGTGAATGGTGATTATGATTATTTCACCGACACTGACAGCTTAATTGATTTTATATTGAATGGAAAAATAAAATAATAAATTTCATCGAACCGTTTCACTTTTAGTGGAGCGGTTTTCTTATACCCTAAAGCAGAAAGAAGGTGATAATTAATGTCAACGCAAAATCTGAAAAACAAATCCATTGACGAACTTCGTGAATTGTTATCGAAGGGTGAAGCGGAACTGAAGGTGTTGCATAACAAAAGCAAATATTATGATTCACAGATAAATTTGCTGACTCGGAAAGAGCGCACTCACAGACTTTGCACCCGTGGAGCAATGCTTGAAAAATTTCTCGGTTGTCCCAACGAACTGACTGACGAGCAGGTTGAAAAAATCCTGAAAATTGCATTTCAATCCGAAACAGTCGGCAGAGCGATTGAGCAATTCAGAGAGAGCAACGAAAACACCACTTTGTAAAAGTGCGCAATTATACACCTCGTCAGAACAAGCTGCGTATCTTTCGTTTCCGTGCTTCAAACTTTGTTTGCCCGAAAACTCAATCACTCCGCTGTTCTTCCTCTTCCCCAAAAAGTTTTTGAGCTTTTCGGGGACCCCGTAGGTGTCATTGCGATTTTCTTCGAAAATGCTCGGAACACAGTTCCGCTGATTTCATCAGACAAGGGTTTCACCCCTGCGACTTCGTCTACCCCAAATTAAAACTTTTAAGGAGAGTGATAAAAAATAGCTTGTACTCATTTTCAAATATCAATACAAAAGCGGAGTGAAAATAAATCCGCTATTGCCGGAGCCGCTTACCAAAGCGGCTCCAAACTTTTCTCGGAATATGATAACCGAACAAAAAATTATTTGCGAAAACAATATGAGGTTATCCATTCTGAAATTTTATTACCACCCAACGCACCCGAAAAATATTATGACAGAGAAACTTTATGGAACTCTGCCGAGAAAGTTGAAACACAATGGAACTCACAACTCGCACGAAAAATCATCATTGCACTTCCGATAGAAATTCCAACCGACCAGTACGCAGAGCTTGTCAGAAGTTATTGCTATGAACAATTTGTTTCAAAAGGGATGTGTTGCGATTTCGCCGTTCACGATAAAGGTGACGGCAATCCGCACACACATATTATGCTGACAATGAGAGCGATTGATGAAAACGGAAAGTGGCTTCCGAAGTGCAGAAAGGTTTACGATATTGATAAACACGGAAACAGAATCGGTAATCACCGTGAAGATATTGTTGATTGGGACAAAAAAGAAAATGCAGAAATCTGGCGTCATGCTTGGGAAGAAAAAGTAAATGACTATCTCATCAGAAATAACCGACCCGAAAGAATTGATATGCGTTCTTATGAACGGCAAGGAATAGATTTAGTGTCGACAGTTCATCTCGGACCCGCTGCATCGGAAATGGAACGCAGAGGTGAAGAAACAATTCTCGGCACTCTGAATCGGGACATTGTGAAATTCAACTCTGTAAGAAAACATTTACGAAAAGTGCTTGCAGAATTGAAAGAATGGATTGAAGAAATCAAGAAAATACTTTCCGAACTCAAAGAAGAAAAAGAACCGACAATCGCAGATATTCTTATCGACTACCTGAACTCCCGACAAGAAGCTCACAGTGGTAAGAGCAGATATTTCTACAATAAAGATCTTGCAGTTGATCTGAAACAAGTTTCGCAGATAGTAACATTTCTTCAGCAACGTAACATCACCACCGCAGATTCTTTATGGAAAATGATTGAAGAAGTTTCTGAAATTCAAAGCAGTATCGACACCGCAAATGAAAGAATCAAAGAACTCAAAAAAGGAATTAAATTCCTCGGCGATTATGAGAAATATAAAACTGTTGCAGATGAATATACAAAAAAGAAATTCGGCAGAGATAAATTCAAAACCGAACACAGCAAGGAGTTAAATTCATTCTACCGAGCCAAACGATGGATTGATGAAAATCCGAACGTAACAAGCAAATCTCTGAAAGCCGAACTTGAAAAATTGCAAAAAGAAAAAGCTGCCGATGAAGCTTTAATCGAAAGCAACTACGGCAGTCTTGAAGAACTCAAACGTGCAAAAACAATTATTTCAAAAGTTCTTGCAAATGTTAAATATTATGAGCAGGAAGATTCACGGCAGGTAGCAGAAAAATCAAAACAAGAAATTATTGAATAGAAATTTTTTGTATCATACCAAACATTTCCGATAAAAATAATGAAAGGAGGTGATGTTCACCGATGACATTGGAAGTCTGCGAGAAAAATCGCATTGCATATTACTGGCTTTCTCGTGAAGAAAAAGACAATGTAGACATACAGAATGAACTAAAAGATAAGTATGGAGAATGGAGGAGCAAAGGATATAAAGTTTGTACCTTTGTTTCAGGTAGCGGGAACCTTGTGGACTTGACAAAAGAATTGTTGATTCATAACAAACTGATTATTGCAAAGAAAGCGACAGAAGAAACCGAACGTGAAGTTTGCAATAACCAGCAATTGGCAGAAATATAATCTGCCGTACATATTATGCAAATGTTAATTTTTATAAAAGAGTTGAAAACTAGAATAACTTATGTTACAATGTTGTTCAGAAAATGTTGGTATCTTGCAAACAACATTGAACGGAGAAGATATAATGAGTACAAAACGAATAGCGGGTTATCTGCGAATTTCGGTTGATACCGAACTTGACAGGGATAACACATCTATTGAAAATCAGCGTGAGATAATAAAGAATTACGTTGAAAGAACTTTTCCCGATGCCGAACTTGATTTTTATGAGGACCGTGACCGAAGCGGTTATACCTTTGAGCAGAGAGAAAATTATCAGCTTATGCGGCCCAAGCTGATGAACGGTTATTATAATATTCTCATCATTAAAGACTTTTCCCGTTTCTCCCGTAGAAATGGGAAGGGTCTTGTTGAACTCGAGGAACTGCGTGATGCAGGTGTCCGTATCATCTCAATTGGCGACAATATTGACTATCCGACCTATGACGAGTGGATACAGATTCAGATGAGGTTTTTCGTCAACGAAATGCCGGTTACGGATGCATCCAAAAAGGTTAAGGGTGTTATAAATACCAAGCAGAATGAGGGCAAATGGATTTGTGCTGTTCCCTATGGTTATTACATCACAAACACTAAGAAGATGACCTTTGAAGTTGATGAAAAAGCGGCTGAAATAGTCAGAAAGATTTTTGAACTTTACAATAACGGTTGGGGTTATAAAAAGATTGCCAATTATCTGACAGATGAGGGTATTCCGACTCCCCGAATGCTTGAAAAGGAACGCCGTGAAGCTGACGGCACAACATCTAAAATCAGAGCAAGTTCAGCTTGGGCAATACCGACCATCAGCGGTATTTTGACAAATGATTTCTATATCGGTACGCTCCGTCAGAAAAAATATACCCGAACCAAAATTAATGGTTCAGATAAAAAACTTGATGCGGACGAAAACATCGTTTTTGAGAATAACCACGAAGCGATTGTTGATATAAGAACTTTTGCGAAAGCACAGGAACAGCTCAAAGCAAGGTCAAAATCAAACTACCGTGGTGTTAAAAAATACGACACATCATATTCGGGATTTTTGTTCTGCGGTGATTGCGGAAGTCCCATGTTTTCGATGAGCAGACCCGATTTGGCACCCGCATACACTTGTGGTACATATCACAAACGGGGTCTTAAAGGCTGTACATCGCATCATACAAGAACGGATACGCTTGATATAATGATAAAAAAATATGTTGAGCGTGTTATGATGAATTCGGAAAGAATGATTGCTGAGCTCGAACAGGCAATCAAAGACGAACCGCAGACTATGAAAAAAACACAGTCCACACTTGAAATGCTTGAAGTGGATTTGGCAAAAGCAAAGGATGAATTCAAGGCTACCAAGAAGCAAAAAATCAAGGAATTGATGAAAAACGAAGATAATCAGGAGCTTATTGAAGAAACCTTTGTGGAGATTGAAGAAGAGCTTCAAGCAAAAATTGAGGGACTTGAAAAACAGATTGAGTTTGCTTCCGAGCGGCGCAATATGACAATTCAGGTCAACAGAATTGCAAAAACCTCCATTGAGATTTTTCGTGAAATCCTTGCTAAAGATAAGCTTGATAAGAGCGATTTGTCGCTGATTGTTGATAAAATCACGGTGTTTGAAAACAACATTGAAATTCAGCTTAAAGCCGATATAACAATGCTGCTTGAATGCGGAACTGTTACGAAAGAGTTGATTGAAGAATCAAACTATGTAGGTAAAGCCGTAAATTTTAAGTGGGACACCGAGAGTATCGTAAAAGCCACAATAGTCCAGTCTGCAACCAATCAGAAGGACAAGGCTTTCGGTGTCAATGTTGTATGTGAAGGCGACCCGTTGGAGATTTACACAGATTCGGACGGGGAAGTTATTTTCAAAAAATACTCGCCTATCGGGGAGTTGTCATCCGTGACGGGTCATTATGCTGAAGTTCTTGCACGGGGAACAGGTCTTGCCGTTATCATCACCGACCGTGACAGCGTTATTGCGTGTGCCGGTGTATCAAAAAAAGAGGTGCTTGACCGCAGAATCAGCGGCAGTCTTGAGTCGCTTATGGAAAAGCGTGAAAACTACGTGTGCTGTGTTGACAGCGACCGCATGAAACCCGTTGAGGGATATGACCGTGAAGCGGCGGTTGCGTTTCCCATCATCGGCGGCGGCGACGTTTCGGGTGCGCTCATTATGCTGCTCAATGACAACGGCTCCTGCCCTACTCAGACCGAAACAAAACTCGCACAGATTGCGGCAAATTTCCTCGGAAAACAGATGGAAGAATAATAAACTCAAACACCCCAAAACCTCACATTGGTTTTGGGGTGTTGATTATTACACTATATTTTTAATTGCTTCGGGGATAACCTTTGTAAGGCCGAAGGAAATTTACATCGGACCGTTGTTGTTTGATGGTTACCTGTTCAGGCTTCCTCTGATGAGGAAGCTGTCCGCAGGACTGAAGGAGAGATGATTTTACGTTCTCTCCCTCCGTCTTTTGCTTCGCAAAATCCACCTCCCTCGTCAGAGGGAGGCAATGGAAAACTGATTGAATTAAAACTTAATTATCTGTTCGATTATTCTGTTGATACCAAAGAGGTTTTTGAAGAATGAAACAATCTTCTGCCAGAAGCTTGCGTTTGACTTGATTTCCTGCTCGGAAACGTGTTCAACGCCGTTTGCATCAACATATTTTGCTGTGATTGTAACATCACCCGTTGATGTTGACGTTACGGCACAAGTTTTGCCGTCAGCCGACGGTACAATTGTAACCCCATTACCATCAACGTTCCACTCGATTTTTGCGCCCTCGGGGATATTGGTAAAATCTGCGTGGAGAATGAGTGTTTCACCGTACTTGACCGTCGATGTGGAAGGTTTCTTGATGATTTCTTCTTCAATCGGTTCGGTTTTGGTGGTGGATTCGACAATAGGTTTGGTTGTAGACGGTTTTGTAGGTTCAACAACAGGCTTGGTTGTTTCAACAGGTTTTGTTGTAGTTTCGACAACAGGTTTTGTTGTAGTCGTAACATCAGCAGGCTCGGTTGTAACCGGCTGTGTTGTTGAAGGAATCTCTGCAGGTTCAGTGGTTGACGCTTCTGTTACAGGTACCGTTGTTTCTTCAGCCTTTGTGGTTGTTTCTGCTGTCTGAGTGGTAGTTTCAACGGTCTGTGTTGTGGGTTCAACAACAGGAACAGTCGTAGGCTCAGTTGTTGGTTCGTCGGGCACTTCAATACGGTGGCTTCCGTCACAAACCCTGAACTCATTTCCGATTTCTTCTGCATATGTTTTTGCCAAGCAATCTTCGGTATCGGAACAGATAACCGTTGTCGGTTTCCAGTTTGCAACCGCTTCCTTAGTTATACCCATTTTTGCAAATTCTGCCAATTCCTCTTCGCTTAAATTGTCCAAACCGACTTTATAATCTTCAACAAGTGCTGTTTTTTGAGAATCGGGCATAATAATTGAATCGCTGATTGATGTTACACTTGACGGGATGTGAATATATTCCATACTGAAACAACTTGCAAAAGTTTCATCACCTATACTTGTCACACCATCAGGAATTATTATTTCTGTAAGACCTATGCAATAACCGAATGCAAATTCACCTATACTTGTCACACTGTTAGGGAATGTTACTCTCTCAAGAAATATGCACGCATTAAACGCATTATATTCGATTGTTTTAACACTGTCCGGGATCTCATAGCTTGTTCTTGTGTTACCTATGGGATACTGAATCAGTACAGTTTTATCTTTGTTGAACAGCACACCAAATTCATCATTTGAGTAATTTTTGTTTGCGGGATCAACCGTTATGCCTTTAACGTCGGATAAACCGGCGAATGCTACTTGACCTATGCTTACTACACTGTCGGGAATTGTTACGCTTGTGAGATTTTTGCAATTACCAAAAGCTCCCGTTGCAATTGTTTTTGTGTTTTCTTTAATCGCATAGTCCCCTTGTATGCTTGTTTTTGCGTCTATCAAATGATTACCGACATACAATACAGAGTTTTCCCAGTTGGATTCATCGTTATAATATCCTGTTTTATAAATTGAACTTTCATTTGTGTTTGTCAAACTGTCGGGCATTGTTATGCTCGTAAGGTTGCTGCATCTGAGAAATGCAGAAGCACCTATGCTTATTACACCGTCGGGAATTATTACGCTTGTAAGATTTTGGCATTCATAAAATGCAAATTTGCCGATGCTTGTAATTCCATCGGGAAAACTAATGCTCTTAATATTTGATTTTTTCTTGTCCCACGGAGCTATGTCGTCGGCATAGTCATACATATCTCCCGTGCCGCTGATTACAAACTCGCCATCAGAACATAAAATCCATTCAAGATTTTCACCACAAGTTCCAAAACCGTAGTAAGGTCTTTCTGAATCGGATTCAAACACGATGTTGTTTATTAAGTTTTCGTTGTAATATCCAACACGTACTTTGGCCCATTGTTCTTCTGTTCCGGGATAGTATGCTGCAGAAATATTGCTGCATCCGGAGAAAGCAGAGTCACCGATTTTTGTAACGCTTTCCGGAATGGTTACCGTTGAAAGATTATCACATCCGTAAAATACTCCATACGATATACTTGTAATACCCTCGCATACCGTTACTTTTTTAATCTTTGAAAAATTTGAGCGCCAAGGAACATCACGGACGCTGCCAAAATTATACATTTCACCTGTTCCGTCAATAACAAACTCACCGTCGGCATATAAAGTCCATGTAATATTTTTGCCGCCGGTTCCGCTTGCAACAACATCCTCTGCGTTGGCTCTTACTGCAAACTCCGACCAATCCACATCCGAAAAGCCGAATGCGAGCGAGCCGAAGAGGAGTGTGAATGTGAGGAGAACTGAAATTGATTTTTTCATTGTCCGTTTCATTTTGATTCCTCCGAGAATTATTATATTTTTAATATATCACAACATTTTATATAATTCAATATTAAAATAAAAACACGGCACACTTCGTTATGAAGCGTGCCGTGAACTGTATGTATGTTATGAAATTAAAGGATTTCGCCCATCATACCGGGCTTTGCGCCTGCTGCGTTTGATTCATCGGTATCGATGTGCATAGCAAGAGCAAAGTTGGGGTTAACTCTGACTACAACGTCGTCAAAGATAAGGCTTCTGCCGTCTGATTCAACCTTAACGCAAACAATCTGCTTGTCCTCAAGACCGTACTTCTCTGCATCAGCGGGAGTAGCGTGGATATGTCTCTTTGCGGAGATAACGCCGCAATCGATTGTAACTTCACCCTTGGGGCCAACAAGCTTGCAAGCGCCTGTTGAAGCGATATCGCCGCTCTCTCTTACGGGAGCAACAACACCGATGCTTCTTGCATCTGTGAGTGAAAGCTCAACCTGAGTTGCGGGACGAACGGGTCCAAGGATTGAAACAGCGGGGAAGCTGCCCTTATCACCGACAACAGCAACTCTTTCTTCGCAAGCGAACTGACCGGGCTGTGAAAGATCCTTTTTGTGTGTGAGTTCATAACCCTCGCCGAAAAGAACGTCGAGGTCTGCACGGCTTACGTGAACGTGACGTGCTGAAGTTTCAACAAGAACTTCCTTTTTCATAGTAAATCACCTTTTTATTAAAATTTAAATTTTAACGAAATAATGGTGACCGCCAATTGACGGTCACCTGTTCAATAATTACCAGTTGATTGTGTAATCGTTTTCTGTTGAGAAGGGAAGAACAACGTCTGTTCCGTTGAGGGGGATATAAAGAGTCCAGTAAAGCATATAGTTAGCATGAGTTACGTTGCCTGTTGCGGGATCAACGGTAACCTGAACTGTTGATGAGGGGTATGCTGTTGCAACTGTGCCAACGCTGAAGAGGCTCTTTGCGATGCCGGGGATATAACCGTCAATAAGACCGGGAAGAACAGCGTTGAAAGCCTTGGGAGCGTGACCGTTGCTGTGTGAATATCCCTCTGAACGGGGATCAGCAACTGTTGTGATTCTGATAATCCACTTGCCGTCTTTTTCAACGATCTTTGCATCCTTAACGTCTGCTGCTGTGAGCTTTGATGCATATGTTTCGCCTTCAACGGGGAAGAATGCGTTCTTGTCTTCAGCTGAAGTCCATGTAACGTCCTTCTTTGATTCGTCTTCGCCCATGTTGTCCTTAATGAGTGACTGACCGACTGAATCAAGAGCTGAGGGAATACCTGTGATTTCGCCTGCAACTGCGTGCTTCATATAGTTTGAGTGAATGCTCTTTGAATTTTTCTTTGCGTTGTTGATAGCTGTGTTGTAGTAAGTAACAATAGCTTCCTTGCCTTCGGGCATTGCGTTTGCTGCTTCTGTTGTTGCTTCTTCTGAAGCTGCTGCTGTTTCTGCTACAGCTGTGGGATCGGAAACTGCAACCTCTGTTGCTTCTTCTGAAGCTGCTTCAGTTGCGATTTCTGTTGCGGGAGCATCTGTTGCTGCTTCTGTGGGAGCATCTGTTGCTTCAACTTCTGCGAACGGATCTTCTGTTGTTTCTACGGGAGCTGTGGTTGTTTCGTCATCGCCGTTGCCGCCGCAAGCTGCGAAAGCAAATACGAATGAGAGTGCAAGAAGAATTGCGAGAATTTTCTTTGCCATGGTTTTTTCCTCCTAAAATATGTATGTTTTTGACATTTTGAATATGACGAATCTTGTCATATCCGCGTATGAAGTAATTATAATATAAAACAACAGTAAATGCAAGCAAAATATTTTTTGCTGACATTTATTTAACATATCAGCTGTCTGATTTGGGTTTTACGGGCATTTTGTTGAGAAAAACATATGCCGTTATCGACAGCACGAGCATAAGCACGGTTACTGCCATAGGCGATTCAACGCCGAAGAAGGGTGCGCAGATAAGCTCATAAAGCACTTCAAAAATCTCGGATGCGCCGAGAGCTCTTGTCATCATCGTGATGATACAGACTGCAAGTCCAACCGACGAATAGATGCTGATTATTCTCAACCAGAGTGCTTCACCAAGCTTGAATGCAATAACGATTGATGCGATAACGAGAATTGCGTAGCACGATGCAGAAAGAATTTCCTTTGCATTGGGCAGTTTTTCAAAGATTTCGGGCACAACTTTTATGAGACGCCATATGTAAGGTGCGCCGAGAAGCAGACCGCAGACAACATAAAAGGTCAGCTTCATATTCTTTTTATCCATTGTTTTTTACCTCCCTGAGAGCCTGAGCAAGCTGGTCGGGGCAAGAGGTGCTCTTGAATCCGCAGCGGATTCCTTCAACCTTTTCGATAACATCATCGATATTCATACCCTCAACAAGAGCGGCAATTCCCTTGAGATTACCGTTGCAACCGCCCTCAAAGCTGACGTTTTTAACAACACCGCCGTCAACCTCAAAACGGATTGAGCGTGAGCAGGTGCCTCGTGTTCTGTATGTGTAAACCATTTGATTCACTCCAATCTTTTTCTTTTTTCACTATTTTACAATATTCTTATGTTTTTTTCAAGACACAGTTTTTAAGTGCAGAGTTCAGAGTGCAGAACGCAGAGTTTTTAAATGCAGAATGCAAAGTGCAAAATGCAGAATTTTTTGAGGGTTTCACCAAAGTTCCCCTTGTCAAAGGGGGAAAGCGAACGAAGTGAGCAAGGGGGATTCAAAAAAAGAATCCCTCCACCGCAAGCGGTCCCCCTCCCTTTAACAAGGGAGGAAAAGCATCGCAGACCATTCACTTTGCACACTGCATTCTGAACTTACATCAATATATAAAGCAAAGCAAAAATCAGAAAGAAATCGCATTTATCCGCCATCAGCAACAGCGCAATCGGAAGGATGATTTCTCTGTCGGAGTCGGTTTGTACAGCGGAGTTTTTTGAGGTCGGACTTTTTGAAGGCAAAAGCAATCTGAGAATATTTTCGTTCATCTGCCGTCGTTACCCCCTGTTATCTGCCCTATAAGTGGCATCAGATCCATAAGCTTCATCATCTGCATTGCCTCGTCGGCTTTTCTTCTCCGTTTATCGCTCAGAAGAGGCTTTAGCGCTTCGATAAGACGGGTGCGGTCGTCTTTTTTATTCATCGCACCCATTATCGAAGTGATTTTTGATATCATCTGCGCATTTCCGAGCAAATCCGAAAAATCGGGCATAGAAAATCCCGGGTCGGAAGTTTCTGCTTTCGACCCGTTATCCTGCGAAAAAAGATTTTCCGCCGCCGCTCTGAGATTTTCCATATCCTCGTCGGAAAGTGAGGACAAAATATCGCTTATGTTATCCATAATTATTTTCCGTTTCTGAACTGTCGCATAAGTTTCTGTGCCTGCTCGCTGCTGAGAAGGTCTTCAAGCGCTTTTTTATCGCCGAGAATTCTTTTTATCTCTTTCATCTTATCGTCGGGCATCTTGCTCTGCATTGCACCGAGCAAATCCTCGGGCTTTTTTGCGTTTGCCGCCTTTGCAAGACGAAGCATTTCCTCAATCGAAAAATTATCTTTACTCATTGCAATCACCGCTTTCTTTCTGTATAATTAATATGTTGAATTTTTTATTTACAGAACGGAGAACCCTGATGAGAATTCTTGTTTTTTCGGATTCGCACGGCTCAACTTACAAAATGAGAACCGCAATTATGAACCATCCCGAAGCGGATATGATTATCCATCTTGGCGACGGAGAACGTGATTTTACTGCACTCGACGAAGAAATTGCGGGACGCAGAACCGTTCAGGTATGCGGAAACTGCGATTTTTATTCTATGCTTCCCGACAATGAATTTATCACCGCCGCAGGCAAAAAAATTCTTTGCACCCACGGTCACTCCGAGCTCGTCAAACACGGCACGGGAGTTCTGATAAACAAGGCGCAGAGAATGGGCGCCCACATTGCATTATACGGTCATACTCACCAAAGCGTGACAGATTATATTGACGGTCTTTACGTTATGAACCCCGGTGCAATGATGAACGGCGAATACGGAGCGATTGATATAACTCCGAACGGAATTATGCTGTTAAAAATGAAGATTTAAGGTTCGCTTCGCTCCGAATTTATATATTGCTCCGCAAAAACTGATTAAATCCCTCCGTCTTTTGCCTTCGTCAAAATCCACCTCCCTTAAAAAGGAGGCTTATATAATGCGTCGCAGACCCTTAATTACGAATTACGCATTACGCATTACGCATTAAAAATGTCGCAGACCCTTCATTTTGCACTTTGCATTTTGAATTTTACATTGAAAAAGAGCCGTCCCAAACGGGACAGCTCTTTTGTTGTTTTATTTGAATTATTTGTAGAGAGGACCGTAGTTTTCGCAAGCTCTGAAGTCTGCGCCTTCGAGATCCTTTGTGCCGAATGCACCCCAGCAAGCGGGACGGAAGATCTTGCTTTCGTCAACGTTGTGGAGAGCAACGGGGATACGGAGCATTGATGCCATTGTGATGATATCAGCACCGATGTGGCCGTAGGAGATTGCGCCGTGGTTTGCGCCCCAGTTATTCATGAGATCGTAAGCCGACTTGAATGCGCCTTCGCCTGTGCATCTGGGTGCGAACCATGTGCAGGGCCATGTGTAGTCTGTTCTCTTCCAGATTGTGTCTGAAACTTCGTCGGGAAGGTTAACAGTCCAGCCTTCAACGATCTGAAGAACGGGACCGAGACCCTTAACGAGGTTAAGACGGATCATTGTTGCGGGCATTTCTGCTCTGGTGAGGAATCTTGATGAATATCCGCCGCCTCTGAAGTAGCCGTTGTCAGCTGCGTTCCAGGTTGTAGCTTCGAGAATCTTGTCTGCATCCTCTTCGGTAACGTTGTACCATTCTTTCATAATACCGTTGCCGTTTTCGTCCTTAACTTCGCCGCAAGCGTCAAGGCAGCAAGCACCGGAGTTGATGAGGTGGATAAATCCGCCTGCTTCCTTTGCCTTGCCTTCGATGTCGTAGCCTGTAACTCTCTTGACAGCGTCTGCGCTCCAGTGAGTACGAACGTCAGCAAACATCTGGGGTCTGTTGGTAAGTAATTTCATGAAGAGCATACCAATGCCGTTGAGAACGTCGTTCTCTGTTGCAAGGATGTAGGGCTCTCTTACGCCTTCCCAGTCAAATGAAGTGTTGAGAAGTGCTTCTGCGAAGTCAGCGTTGGGATAGAAGTCTGTCCACTGTCTCTGACCCTGGAAGCCTGCTGCGATTGCGTTGTGACCAACCTTTTCTTCTTCGCAGCCTTCGGGAAGATTTTCGTTGCCGTTCATAAGATCCTTGATGATGCACATCATCTTAACAACGAATTCCCAATCCTTTTCTTTCTGTTCGTCGCTCTTCTTTACGAAGTCGGGGTTCTTATCGAAGCCTTCCTTACACTTTGCCTTTGTCCAGGCAAGAGCCTTCTGATATTCATCTTCGTCATAGATGCCTTCGGACATTCGACGGATGATTTCAACCTCGTCAACGGATTCAACTCTCATGCCGAGATATTCTTCGATGAAATCGGGGTCGATAACCGAACCTGCGATACCCATGCAGGTTGAGCCGATCTGAAGATAGCTCTTGCCTCTCATTGTTGCAACTGCAACAGCTGAACGTGCGAAGCGGAGAAGCTTTTCCTTAACGTCATCGGGCATTGAAGTGTCATCAGCATCCTGAACGTCCTTGCCGTAGATACCGAATGCGGGGAGACCCTTCTGAGCGTGAGCTGCAAGAACAGCTGCAAGATAAACTGCGCCGGGTCTTTCGGTTGCGTTGAAGCCCCAAACGCCCTTGATTGTTGTGGGATCCATATCCATTGTTTCGGAGCCGTAGCACCAGCAGGGAGTAACGGAAAGAGTGATATCAACGCCTTCCTTCTTGAACTTTGCTGCGCAAGCTGCTGCTTCAGCAACACGGCCGATAGTTGTGTCAGCGATAACAACCTTAACGGGTTCGCCGTTTGAATAACGGAGGTTTTCCTCAAAGAGAGCCTTGGCTGCCTTTGCCATATTCATGGTCTGATCTTCGAGGGATTCTCTGACCTTGAGGGGTCCTCTTCTTCCGTCAATAATGGGGCGAATACCGATTACGGGATAATCGCCGATAAGTCTGCTTTTTGCCATAATAGCATCTTCCTTTCTGTATGTAGATTATATATTATTTTAAAATATTAAGCTTTTTATTGCCAAAGGAAAATAACGTCTGTTCCGGAACGTTTATAGGTGTTAGCTTCATAGGGCGAAAACGAACCGACCTTTGCAAACCCATTGTTTGCCATTGCCTTATCAAATTCAATCGCTTGTTCATCGGATTCAAATGTGATTCTGCAAAGTATACGCAATTTATCGCAATTTTTATTCTCATCAAGTCGTCCGTCAACAAATCCTGTTGCCCACCAGAAATAATCGTAATGTCTTGTTAATTGGGGAAGATATTCACCGTTATTGAACTCATCCCAAAAAACAGTCATTTCCATTTTGAGCCAATCGTCTTCGGCAGGGCAGTTGTAGTGCTCACCAACTGAATCCTTGGGTCTGGTGTAAACACCAACTTCACCGCCTACGGTTCCGATATCGCCTGATATATACTGACCCTTCCAAAACTGAATTCTGTACTGCTTGCCGTCATATTCAAAATCAATTTTTTCTGTTTCAATTTTGAAGTCGATAAGAGACGCACCCAAATCATAACTCGGATTATAACCAAAGTCCTTTTGTAAAGAATTCGGATCTTTATCGTCATTATAAATATAAGGTTTGGAACCGAAAACATTATAACCCATTGACGAAAGACCTGAAAAACTCATGTCGGAATGATAAACTGCAGTTGTCGGAAGTTGCGTTGTTATCGGGGATTTCGTTGTCGGGGCATTATGATAGCTTTCAACAACAGCTTCAAGCGATGACACAGCATATTCAAGGTTTGTTACCCTGTCTTCTATCGCCTGGTCAACAATCGTATATCCGAAAGCGCCAACAAGAATTGACAATGCCGTCGCAATGATTTTTTTCAATTTATCGCTCCTTTCGGGAATTTTGCAGTATCTTCGCCCTCCTTGTGCAAAGGAGGGTGGCACCGCAGGTGACGGGAGGATTGTTCCGATAATGCGCCAAAGGCACATAACAAAACCCCGGTTTTGTTACAATCCCTCAGTCACTTCGTGACAGCTCCCTTTACTCAAGGGAGCCTTTATTCCCTGCCATTCTTTGCTTTACCAACGAATCTATATAATCGCAAATCATATCAAAATTACCGAAAATTTCGTCATTCTGTATTCTTAACACCATTATACCGTATTCTTTGAGAAAAGCTGTCCGTATAGCATCTTTTTTTATTTCTTTCGGGTCAAAATGCTGTGAGCCGTCGAGTTCAATAACAAGATTGGCTTTTGCACAATAGAAATCCGCAATGTATCTGCCAAGAATTTTCTGACGGTTAAAACGAACGGGATAATCTCTCAAAAAATCATACCATAAATGCCGTTCTTCTTTTGTCATATTTTTTCTTAATGCTTTCGCGGCAGGCACTAATTTTTTGTTGTGCTTATATTCCATTTTTATACCGATTACTTTGTGATAACCGCCTTGAATCTTTCATAAGCCTCTGCCCAGGCATCGGCATTTTCGGGAGAATATTCAACGGTGTTTTCGCTTGCCTTAACAATTTTGCGAGCCTGTTCGATGCTTTCGATAGCACCGCAGGAGAGAAGCTGAACGGCAATATTGCCGAGAACGGTTGCTTCAATCGGACCTGCAACAACATTTCTTGCGCACGATGAAGCGGTCATCTGACAAAGGAGAGTATCCTTTGTGCCGCCGCCGATAACGTGGATTGCGGGGTAGGTTTTGCCCGTGCAGGCTTCAAGATTATCGAGGGTCTGGCGGTATTTCATTGCAAGGCTTTCATAGATGCATCGCATAACCTCGCCCACGCTTTCGGGGATGGGCTGACCTGTTCTTTCGCAGTAGTCACGCACTCTCTGCGGAATGTTGCCGGGAGGAGTGAATTCGGGCGAATCGGGGTCGATGAAGCACTTGAAAGGCTCGGATGCAAGAGCGAGCTTTTCGAGGTCTGCATAGGAATAGTCGCTGCCGTGTCTGTTCCAATGGCGGCGGCTCTCCTGAATGAGCCACAGACCGATGATATTCTTGAGGAAGCCGACAGTTGAACCGTAGCCGCCTTCGTTGGTAACGTTCATTTTAAGTGAAGTTTCGTTGACGATGGGTTCGTCAAGCTCGGTGCCGAAGAGCGACCAGGTTCCGCTCGAAATGAATGCAAAATCCTTGCTTTCGGCAGGAACAGCTGTCAGCGCACTCTGAGTGTCGTGACCGCAGACGCTGATAACGTCAACCTCGTCAATACCGCATTCCTCACAGATATCCTGACGAACCTTGCCCAGCGGAGTGCCCGAAGGAACAATTTCGCCAAGCAGACGGGTGGGAATTCCGAGCTTTTCGATGATATCGGTTGCCCAGCCTTTTTTATGGATATCATACATCTGCGATGTGGTTGCGATTGAATATTCGGTTGTCATTTTGCCCGTAAGCATATAGCCAAAAAGGTCGGGCATAAAGAGAAGTCTGTCCGCTCTTTCGAGGATGTGCGGACGGTATTTTTTGAGCGCATAGAGCTGATAAACGGTGTTAAGCTCCATAAACTGAATGCCCGTTGCACCGTAGAATTCGTCATTGGGAACGGTCTTTGCGCATTCCTCAATCAAACCTGCGGTGCGCAGATCACGGTAGTGAACGGGGTTTTCAAGAAGGCATCCGAATTCGTCGATAAGACCGAAGTCAACACCCCAGGTGTCGATACCGATGCTGTCGAATCCGCCCGCAAGCTTTGCGTTGACGATACCCTGTTTGATGTTATAGAAAAGGCGCAGAACGTCCCAGTACATAGTGTCGCCCACTTTTACGGGGTCGTTTGAAAAGCGGTGAACTTCTTCAAGCGAAATTTTTTCGCCGTCAAACTTACCGATGATGGCTCTTCCGCTTGATGCGCCGAAGTCAATGGCTAAAACTCTTTTTTCCATAAGGAACTCCAATCATTTTAAATGAAAAATGAAGAATGAAAAATGAATAATTAAGGATAGGCTTCGCCTATGACCATTCTTATAATCGGGTGTGGGCAAAGCCCGCCCGAAATTCTTCATTATTCATTATTAATTTTTCATTTGATTACTGAATAACTACGCCCTTTTTGAGGATGATGTTGGCATAGATTGCGGTTTCGCCTGTAGCGATAACGGCATATGCCTTCTTTGCTCTGTCATAGAAAGCAAAGCGCTCAACAAGCTCAATATTCTTTTCGCCTTCTTCAGCGATGATTGTCTTTTTGTAATCTGCCCAGATGGGAGGGGGATTTGAAGCGTCGCCGTTATCCATAAGAGCAACGGGAGCATCAACATATGTATCAAGGGGCATAAGCTTGAGAATTGCTTCAAGGATTTCGTTTACGCCGTGACCGTCAAGGCGTACAAGCTTCTGAGCAATTGAAGCTGAGGGGAAATTGCCGTCACCGATAACGATTTCGTCGCCGTGACCCATTTCCATAAGGATTTTAAGAAGTTCGGGTGAGATGATAGGAGAAATGTTTTTGAGCATAATATTTATTCCTTTCTAAATCTGTTTTGTATTTCAGAATCTATAACCGTACAGACCTCATAAAAGCTTTCTTTAATGTCAAGATTTGAAAACCTTATAACTTTCAGACCGGCATTTTCCAAAAACCTTGTTCGTTCTGCATCCGATTTTATACCTTTGTTTTCATAATGCTGTGAACCGTCAATCTCAACAACAAGCCTTGCTTTTGCGCAATAAAAATCAACAATATAATTTCCGATTATTCGCTGTCTGTTGAAACGAACCGGATAAATTCTTAAAAATTCATACCAAAGTTTATTTTCTTCTTCAGTAGCATTATTTCTCAGATTTGTTGATAAATTTTTCAGGCTTTTGTTTCTCGGTAGTCTTTTATTATTCATAAAGCATCCTATCAATCCTCAGTCCTACGGACAGCTCCTTTTCTAAGGAGCCCAAACATCAGCTTACTGTTTATCAGCCTCCTTTGGCAAAGGAGGTGGCGCGGCGCAAGCCGTGACGGAGGATTGGAAAACAAAACTTTTTACATAACCGCGTACATATTATACATATTGCTGTAGATTCCGCCTTTCTGCATCAGCTCTTTGTGTGAGCCGTGCTCGGCAATACCGTCCTCGGTGAGAACGATGATTTCGTCCGCATTGCGGATGGTTGTCAGACGGTGGGCAATGGTGAGAGTTGTTCTGCCCTGCGCAAGACGTTCGAGAGATTCCTGAACAAGCTTTTCACTCTCATTATCGAGTGCGGAGGTTGCTTCATCAAGCAGAAGCACGGGAGGATTCTTGAGAAAAACTCTCGCAATTGAAATTCTCTGCTTCTGACCGCCCGAGAGCTTGACTCCTCTTTCACCGACATAAGTGTCGTAACCGTTGGGGAGAGCCGAAATGAAATCGTGCGCACCCGCCTTCTTTGCGGCATCGATGATTTCTTCTTCGGTTGCATCCGCCTTGCCGTAGATAAGATTATCACGGATTGTGCCGGAGAAAAGGTAAACATCCTGGGCAACAACACCGATATTCGAACGGAGCGAACGCAGAGTAATGTCTTTTATGTTTTTGCCGTCAAGCAGGATTTCACCGCTTTCGGGTTCGTAAAATCTTGGGATAAGGTTGCAAAGAGTTGTCTTTCCGCCGCCACTGGGACCCACAACAGCAACATTATGCCCCTTTTCGATTTTAAGGTTAAGGTTGCTGAGGATTTCTTTTTCACCTTTGACATAGCTGAAAGTAACATCTCTGAACTCGATTTCGCCCTGAACATTTTCAACTTCAACCGCATCGGGAGAATCCTTGATATCGGGGATTTCATCCATAATTTCCGTAAATCGCTCAATACCTGTCACGCCTCTGCTGAACTGCTCGCTGAAATCAACGATTGAACGGATTGAACCGAGAAGAGTTGAAACAAGCATAAGGCTTGCAGCGAAATCGCCGGGAGTTGTTACTCCGATGTGCATAAAATATGCGCCCACTCCAACAACCGCAATATACATTATGCCGTCAAGCAGAGTAACGGTTGAGTGGAACTTGGACATATACTCATAGCTCTTCTTCTTGATGTTGACATAATCTCTGTTGCCGTCGGAAAACTTTCTCTTTTCGGTCTGCTCATTGGTAAATGAACGGACAACTCTTACGCCGAGAAGGCTGTCTTCAATTCTTGCGTTGATTTCACCAACCTGATGGCGGCTCTGACGGAAGGTATCGCGCATTTTTGTGCGTGTTTTCTTTGTAAGAATAACCATAAACGGCATCATTGCAAAAACGCACACCGCAAGACGCCAATCCATTGAAGCAAAAATAAAAAAGCTTGCAAAGAATTTTATGATTGTGTTGAATATCATTTCGGGGAAGTGATGCGCCCATTCGGCAATATCAAAAAGGTCGGAGGTCATACGGCTCATAATCTGACCGACTTTTGTGTTATCAAAGAATGTGAACGAAAGCTTCTGGAGATGGTCAAACATATCCTCTCTCATTCTGTTTTCGATTTTGACGCCCATTATATGACCGTAATATGCCTGGCAATAGCTTGCAAAGCAGGCAACCGCCTTGAAGCCGATGTAGAAAAGGCAGATCATAACAATTCTTTTCAGAGTCAGTGAAGCAACATCTTCTACGCTGACGTTTGTTATTTCACGCACGATAAGCGGCAGGGTGATATCGCACGCGGCAGTTATTCCGACGCAGAGAAGCACAAGAGCTTCCGTGCCGAGATGCTTTTTGAGATACGGAAAAAATCTTTTCAGAAGAGCAGCGTTCTTTTTTGCCGTGCTCTGTTTATTTGCTTCCTTTCCTTTAACTTTCATTTCTCTTTCCTCTTTCATAATATATCACATTATATTATGTAATAAAATCTTTGATTTGTAAAGTATGTTTTTAAAAATCTTGATAAAACATTGTTATAGACAAATATTCATTTTTATGATATCATAAAAATGTATAACTCATTTCAGCAGAAAGGAAGATAAAAATGTCCGAACTGAAATACTGGGAAAATCCGTATATAATTAAAGTCAATAAAGAAGACGGCCACAACACCGCTCTTCCCCGTCCGTCTGTCAAAGAAGCTCTTGACGGTTCAGAGGCTCCGCTTAAATTCTCGCTTGCAGGCACCTGGAAATTCTATTGGCAGCAGGGCGTTGATGACCTGAGAACCGACTACTACGGCGACTTTTTTGACGACTCCGACTGGGACGATATGCCCGTTCCTTCGCTCTGGCAGCTCAAAGGCTACGGCAAGCCCATCTACCTTTGCTCGTCGCTCCCCTCGGCAGTTTCATCAATCAAGAGCGAAATCCCCAAAATCAACCACGACCTCAATGAAATCGGTGTTTACCGCCGCACCTTTGAAATTCCCGAAGCTTTTGACGGCAAAGAGATTTTCATTCACTTCGGTGCAGTCAAAGCAGGCTTTTTCCTTTATATAAACGGCAGACAGGTCGGCTATTCGCAGGGTTCGATGACTCCCGCAGAATTCAGAATCACCGACTACGTCAAAATCGGTGAAAACCAGATTACCGTTGAAGTTTACCGCTACACAGACGGTACATACCTCGAAGACCAGGATATGTGGTTCCTTTCGGGTATCTACAGAGACGTTTATGTTTATGCGGAAGAGAAGCTCTGCATCCGCGATTTCTTTGCCGATGCAACTCTTGACGATTCATACACAAACGGCATTCTCAACCTCGAAGTCACCCTTCAGAACTACGCAGAGGAGCAGAACTGCGCCCTTGAGGTTGCAATTATCGTTGACGGCAAACCCAAGAAGGTTGCCGCTGAAAAAATCACTGCCAAAAACGGCAAAACCGTTCTGAATTTCACATATACCGAAGAAAACGTGAAGTCCTGGTCAGCTGAAGAACCCAATCTCTATCAGCTTGTTCTCTGCCTCAAGAGCGGCAGAAAAGTTCTCTCCGCAAAAAGCATCAGAATTGGCTTCAAGAGAATGGAAATCATCGGCGATACCCTCTATATGAACGGCAAAAGAGTTATCATCAAGGGCGTTAACCGCCACGATTTTGACCCCGACAACGGCTGGGCTGTTCCCCTTGAAAGATATTATCAGGACCTTCATCTTATGAAGCGTGCCAACATAAACGCTATCCGCACAAGCCATTACCCCGATGCGGAAATTTTCTATGACCTTTGCGACGAACTCGGTTTCTACGTTATGGACGAAGCCGACGTTGAAAGCCACGGCGTACGCCGTAAGAACTGCCCCGGCGATAACCTTGAATTCAAGGAAGCCGTTGAGGACAGAGCAGAAAGAATGGTGCTCCGTGACAGAAGCCACGCCTGCGTTTGCTTCTGGTCGCTCGGCAACGAAGCGGGCGACGGCACAAACTTCACTCACGAAAAGAACGCAATCCTCGCTCTCGACAAATCAAGACCCATCCACTACGAAGGCGATTTTGACTTCACAAAGAGCGATTTCATCAGCCGTATGTATCCCGTTGAATATGTTGTTGACGCTATGCGTCAGCAGAAGGAGCTGAAAATCAGCCCCTACGAAAACATTGCAAACGTTCTTGCGGCAGATAACAAGCCCATTCCCGCAGAAGTTTATAAAACTCACCCCGTCATCTACTGCGAATTTGCTCACGCTATGGAAAACAGCCTCGGCAACTTCAAGGAATATGTTGACGATTTTGAAAATTACAACCATATGTGCGGCGGCTTTATCTGGGACTATGTTGACCAGTCAATCCGCAAGGTTGAAAACGGTCAGGAAAAATGGCTCTACGGCGGTGACTTCGGCGAAGGCGCATCAAGCTATTATTTCTGCGCAAACGGCATTATTTCTGCCGACAGAAAGCCTCAGCCCTCATATTTTGAGGTCAAGAATGTTTACTCAAACTTTGAGGCTGTCAACTGTGACTGCCGCAACGGTCAGATTAAAATAAAGAATAAAAACCTCTTCATTTCAACAGAGGATTACAAATTCCGCTGGGTTCTTACCGTCAACGGAGACGAGGTCAATAGCGGCGAAATAACCGACATTGTTGTTCCTCCCCTTTCGGAAGAAAAAATTCAGCTCCCCGTAAATCTTGCCGATTACAGCGAAGGCGAAGTTATCCTCACCGTTTCGTTCATTCTTATCAAAGACAAACCCTGGGCAGAAGCAGGCTATGAGCAGAGCTTCAACCAGTTTGTTCTGCGCGAACAGACAGCCGCAAAGAAAAATCCCGCAAAGGGCAATCTCAAATTCCTCAAGAGAGGTTCAAACGTCAATATCATCGGTGACGGATTCACCGCAAAAATCACCGCAGGCGCACTTTCGTCACTCAAATACGGTGAAGAAGAAATAATCGAAGAAGGCTCACCCCTCAGACCCGATTTCTTCAGAGCTCTTACCGATAACGACAGAGAATATCTCAACTTTGTTCCTCCCATCAACGGAATCCATCCGCTTTATCAGTGGAGAAGAACAACGGCTCAGACCGTTGCACGCTCCGTCAAGGCTCAGTCAACTCCCTCGGGCGTTGAGGTCAAGGTCAACTGGAATGCCCCCTTTGTTGCGGGAGTTGCAACAACCTATCTCTTCTCACCCGCAGGCGAAGTTACCGTCAAGCACAGTGCAATGGGTCTGCTCCTCCCGATGCTCAAGGTCGGTATGAGAATGGGTATCAAGAGCACTCTTGAAAACGTTGAATGGTACGGCAGAGGTCCGCACGAAACATATATCGACAGAAAAACAGGCGCAAAAATCGCAAAGCACGCAATGACTGTTGCCGAACTTGAACACAGATATATGCGTCCGCAGGAAAACGGCCACAGAACCGACGTGCGCAATCTTTCGGTAAGTGACAGTTCGGGCTTCGGAATCAGAATTGATTCGATGGATAAGCCTTTCGGCTTCAACCTCGGCTACTATAACCCCGAAAAACTCGATAAAGCAGAGCATCTTTATGAGCTTGATAAGGATAACTGCATCACTCTGAGCATCGACGGTGCTATGAGAGGCGTTGGCGGCGATATGCCCGGCTGCGCTCATCTTCATAAGGAATACAGACTCAACAGCCACAAGAAGATTGAGTTTGAGTTCAGAATTTCAAAGAAGTGACTTCGTGCATGTGTTCCTTCCTTCCCCTTGAGGGGAAGGGGGACCGCTTGCGGTGGATGAGGTGATAAACGCCCCTCATCCGTCACTTCGTGACACCTTCTCCCCGGGGAGAAGGCTTTTTAATATAAAAAAGAAGTGATTATATGACCAAAACCAATGCAATGCGGTTGCTCGAAAGCGCAAAAATTCCGTTTGAGATAATGGAATATCCTGTTGACGAAAACGACCTTTCGGGCATCAGCACCGCCAGAAAAACCGGCAAAGACCCGTCGCAGATATTCAAAACTCTTGTTTTTTGCGGAGAAAAGAACGGCTTCGGAGTATGCTGCATCCCCGCTTGCGAAGAGCTTGACCTCAAAAAGACGGCAAAGGCTTTCGGTGAAAAGAAGGTTGAAATGCTCCACGTCAAGGATCTGCTCAAAACAACGGGTTATATCCGAGGCGGTTGCTCACCCGTCGGAATGAAAAAGCAGTTTGCAACCGTCATTGACGAAACCGCAACCCTGTTTGATAAAATATATGTCAGCGCAGGTGTCCGTGGCACTATGCTTGGCATCGAGCCGAATGCCCTTGCAGATTTCGTCGGCGCAAAGTTTGCGGATGTGACGTTTGTGGAATAAAAATTATAAAAAACATAACAGGCTGTCTTGTTCGAGGCAGCCTGTTTTTGCGTAATGTACAATTTCGCCCGTCTGTTTCTAGTCAAAATGTAGAAATTTTATTCTTTACGAAAAAACTTCGTAACATTTTTGTTTTTTTGTCATATATATATGAGCTTACATTTAAGGAGGGTTTGCTCATTTACAATAATATTTCCAGGGGGTGAATTTTAACAACTTATAATATATATTTAAAAATCATAACAAAGACAATTTGACACATAAAACACAAGGTGATAAAATTATGAGGAAAATAAATTTGAACAAAAAATTTTTATATTTTGTCTTTTTAGCTACGCTAATCTCTGTTTTGAGTATTTCTGCGCATTCAGCATATTCTCCAAACAACATTAAGCCTGATTCCATAGAGGAATTAAAAATAGTTAAGGATCAAGCTATTCTAAAGGGTACATCACAGCAAATGGAAATTGAAGGCTATGAAAATGGATCTTTAGTTGGTTCGGTAGTTTGGTCTTCGAGTAATGAAAGTGTTATTTCCTGTACAAGATACGGAGAAATAAAGGGTTTAAAAAAAAGGTTATGCAGATATTACTGTGAAAACAATATGGGGTGACACAAAAGATACTATAAGGGTATATTGTGCAGAAAAACTAAACAACGCTGTATCATCCAGATGTGTAACGCCCTTGGCTTTAGTTTGGAAAATACCAAATTTCTTTTATATTCAAAATGTTTATTTAAATTCTGGTCCTTTTAATTTTACTAACAATTTTACTATTTCGGGTGTCTATGAATCTTATTTTTATATAACATACAAAAAATATGGAATTTCACATGAGGGATTCATGCCTCAACGATTCTTCCCTGATAACATAGCTTCGGGCGAACTCTTCAAACAAATATCAGCAAAAAAACTCGTTGTTTTCTCGGGAGAAACAAGCTCACAAAAATTAACAACAAAATACACCGGTCATGTTAGTTGGAAAGTTTCTGATGAAAATATAGTATATTTTGATACAAGCACAGGAACCGTAACGGCAAAAAAACCCGGAACCGCAATAATATCCGCAACAGCACAGGGTAAAACCATAAACTGTATGGTTTTTTCAGTAAGTAAATGGTACGAGCCGGAATCTTCGGTATCAGAAAACACAGTCTATGTAAGGTCAATTCCTTCTATGACAGGTAAGATTATCGCTACACTTCCTCCGGGAACAAATATGACAGCTAAAGGAGACATGGAAAATTCTTTTGGTTGGATTTATATAACATCGGACTCAGCTGACGGATTTATACTTCTTTCCGATTTCCCGGGAATCGATCACCTTTTTTCAGAGTATCATTACTACGACCAAGGTTTTGGGGAACGATATGATTCACCTGTTTCAAAAATTTATGACTATGCTTCTGTACTAAATGAAGTAATGATGGATTCATTTGGGCTTAAGATTTGTCCTTATGTTGAATCATACACCTCAACAGCTGATCAATGCAAAATATGGACTTATGGATCTATTAATAAAGGCAATCTATATTCACGCTGTCCAAGAACAGATCAACATTTCTCCGAATCTTGCTTGCCATATGAAGTCCTTCGCAAAAAATTTCTCTCCGAAAAAGGCATAGGAACAAAATTTGTTGGTAATTGTTTATGGACCGGACACATTTTAGAACCACAAACTACATCTATATGTACTCCAATATTAAAAACTATACTTTTCACTACGGCAAACTTTGTAAGATATAATCCATATACCGACATATTTTACAATTTGAATTCAAGTGAAATCAGAAAAAACAGACTGTACGAAATTGTCCATGAAACCGCTCATATGTTTAACGCTTTAGATGGATATTGCAAAGATGATAACGGAAATGCTCATTGCAGTAATGAAAATTGCTATGTTTGCAACGGAAAAACCGAACCAACCTGCATAATGGTGCAGTTATTCAATCCGGAAGATGCTGATATAGTTTTTTGCAATGAATGTATGGAAATAATTAAAAATTATTTAAATAGCTAAACAGGAGATAATATTATGAAAAGATTTTTATGTCTGTCGCTTGCATTTTTACTGTTTTTATCGGGATGCGTGGGTCAAAACGCTGATAATAATCACACGAAATCCGACCTGAACGGTGCGCCAAAAAATATCCGTTTTACTATTAACGAACTAAAAGAAATAAAGTCTGCTTTTGACAGTATGAACGAAACTGATTTTATGACTTATATCGAAAAAGAAAAACCTATACATTATTCGGGCGGGCTTTACGACTATGAAAAAGCAAGTGATTTGTTACAAGAACTGTTTTCAACATCAACTGTTCTGTTTGATAACAACACAGAATCCCTTGAAAGTATATCTTTTTATTGGGAAAGAAACAGCGTACACCAATTAATTTCCTTTGGAGATGATAAAAAAGTTTCCGCAATGATTGATACCCCTGAAAGCACGGGTACAAAAGAGTTACAGCTTGGCGATAACACGGTATATCTTTACGAAAAAGAAATCAATGGCAAAAATTATTCTGCAACGCTTTACGAAACCGAAAATACCGATTATAAGTTTTTTGCAAATGTTATCACCGAAAACTCTCATATTGTACTGAGGTCACATAACATACAGTCTTTTGATGACTTTGAGAACGGATTTCTGAAACTCCGATTTGTTAAAATCGGTGATCTTCTTGATGAACTCTCAACAGTCTCAACAGAATCTGATGCAAATTTAATTCACAGATAAAAATAAAAACAGGTGTGATTTCTGTCACACCTGTTATCTTTTATTCTTCTACTCTGTGGCCGTCCTTGAACTTGACCTTGCCGATGAAGGGGATTTTGAGGAAGCCGTCGAAATCATCCTCGTCAAATGTAACGGTCATTTCGATATCCTTGCCGGGAAGGAGTGAGGTCTGAACAACAGCATTGACTGTGTCATCATCCTCTTCAACGCTCTTTACGGTGATATCGGGAACCTGAATTCCGGGAATATCAAGGTCAAAGCCGTAAGTACCGTTATTATCAAAAATATTGATTTTTACTTCGCCTGAGAAAAACATTGTGTTGACGCTGCAAGCCCACTTGCCTAAACCTATCATAATTATATTCTCCTTTCATTGGTAATGATATGTTACCATACATCTGCGATTTAATCAATACCCCGCTCACATTTTACCCTCAACAAACCACTTGCCGTGGTTATCCTCATAAATAAAGGTTTCTCTGCCGTTTATCTGAACGGTGTAGCGGATTTCTCCGCCGCCGACATTGAGCGACTTTGCGTGGCACCGGTTGAGAAGACGTTCAACGGTATAAACAGTTCCGTCCTCCCACTGAATACGCAACGGTCTGCGCTTGCCGTTTTTATCAACAAGAACATACACATCAACAAATACTTTCCTGAACACTCTGAACCCTCCGTACGAACATTTGTTCGTAATATATAATACACCATCCGTTCCGAAATGTCAACAGGAAAATTATATGTATAATGGTCTGCGACGCTTTGCCTCCCTTAACTTTGCATTTTGCACTTTGAATTTTGCATTTAAAAACTCTGCACTTAAAAAGGCGCTGTTTCCTTTTTGGAAACAACGCCTTTTTGTTATATTACTTTGATTTCTTTGCCATTGCTCTCTGGATTGCCTTGATAACCTCAACGATGGGGATAACAAGGAATGCAAGTCCGATTGAGATGCCGTATGCCTTTGCATCGAGGTGAGCAAAGTCAAACATCTCTGCAAGGAAAGGAACTTCGATAATTGCTGTTGTGAGGATGAGCGAAGCAACCATTGCGCCGTAGAGAACCCAGTTGTGTGACTTCTGAGCGAATGCCATACCGAGAACGGAGCCTCTCTGTGAACGCATATTGAATGAGTGGAAGATTTCGCACATTGACATTGTGAGGAATGCCATTGTCATACCTTCCTTACAGTCTGCAATGTTTGTGAACTGCCAATGACCTGTTTCAAGGAACTCACCGATGAAGAATGCGGTAAGAGTAAGAAGTGTAACAAGTGCGCCCTGATAGAATACGTCAAAGCCCATACCGCCTGCGAAAACGCCCTCTTTGCTGTCGCGGGGCTTTCTCTGCATAATGTCTCTTTCGGGTCTTTCAAGACCGAGAGCAAGAGCGGGGATACTGTCTGTTACGAGGTTAATGAAAAGAAGATGAACGGGTTTGAGAATTGTGAAGTTGAGGATTGTTGCGATGAAGATTGAAAGAACTTCGGAAAGGTTTGAACCGAGAAGGAACTGGATAGCCTTTCTGATGTTGTCATAAATTCTTCTGCCTTCGGAAACCGCTGAAACGATTGTTGCAAAGTTATCGTCTGCAAGAACCATATCTGCAACGTTCTTTGTAACGTCTGTACCGGTGATACCCATACCGACACCGATGTCTGCGCTCTTGATTGAGGGAGCATCGTTAACACCGTCGCCTGTCATAGCGGTAATCATACCTCTTGCACGCCAAGCGTTGACGATTCTTGTCTTATGCTCGGGCTGAACACGGGCATAAACTCTGAATTCTGTAACTCTTTCAGCAAAATCTTCGTCGCTGATTTCGTCGAGCTGTGCGCCTGTGATAGCGCTTGAAGCGTCTTCAATGATGCCGAGCTGCATTGCGATTGCAACAGCTGTATCCTTGTGGTCGCCCGTAATCATAATGGGAGTGATACCTGCGGAGCGGCACTCCTCGATAGCTGCCTTGACTTCGGGACGGGCAGGGTCAATCATACCGGTAAGACCGATGAACACAAGCTCGCCTTCAAGAGCTTCGGGAGCAAATGAAGCGGGAGCGGAATCATATTTTCTGTAAGCAACAGCAAGAACACGGAGAGCCTGGTCTGCCATTCTCTTGTTGTCCTTGAGGATTTCTGCTTTAACCTCATCTGTGAATGCAACTTCCTTGCCGTCGATGAGAGCGAGTGTGCACTTCTTGAGGATTTCGTCGGGTGCGCCCTTTGTATACTGAATGATTCCGTCAGCGGTCTTATGAACAGTTGACATCATCTTTCTGCCTGAATCGAAGGGAGCTTCACCGATTCTGGGAGCGTTTGCAACAAGGTCGTTCTTATTGAAGCCGAGTGCGTTTGCGTAGTTAACAAGTGCAGCCTCTGTGGGTTCACCGGTAACTTCGCCGTCAGCATCGATTTCTGCGTCACAGCAAAGAGCCATTGCCTTTGCGATAAGAGCTTCGTCATCGCCGTAGCGGTCAACAACGGTCATCTTATTCTGAGTGAGAGTACCTGTTTTATCCGAGCAGATTATCTGAGCGCAGCCGAGGGTTTCAACAGCGGTAAGCTTTCTGATAATCGCATTCTTCTTTGACATGTTGGTAACACCGATGGAAAGAACGATTGTAACAACCGCTGCAAGACCTTCGGGGATAGCCGCAACTGCAAGTGAAACCGCAACCATAAAGCTTTCAAGGAACACGCCGAAGCTGAGTCCTTCGCCAAAATATGCGGTGATTGTCTGATATGCAAGAAGAACTACGCAGATGCCGAGAACAAGCCAGGTAAGAATCTTTGAAAGCTGAGCGAGCTTGATCTGAAGGGGAGTCTGACCCTCTTCTGCCTGAGCGATAGCGTCGGCAATCTTACCCATTTCGGTGTCCATACCTGTTGCAACAACAACAGCCTTACCGCGTCCGTAAACAACAGTTGAACCCATATATGCCATATTCTTTCTGTCGCCGAGGGGAACTTCGCCGTTGTCGCCGCCCTTGAGAAGAGCGATAACCTTGTCAACGGGAACTGATTCACCGGTAAGCGCAGCTTCTTCAATCTTCATGCTTGCGCATTCAAAAATACGGCAGTCAGCGGGAACAGCGTCACCTGCTTCAAGAACAACAACGTCACCCACTACAAGGTCTTCACTGCGGACGGAAACGATTTTGCCGTCACGGAGAACCTTCGAAGTTGCAGCGCTCATTTCCTGAAGCGCTTCAATCGCTGCTTCAGCCTTGCTCTCCTGAAAAACGCCGAGAACAGTGTTGATAACAACAACTACCATAATGATAACGGTATCGGTGGGGAATACGAAGTGGAAGCTGCCGCCCTCAAACCATTCTGTGATTGCGGAGATAACAGCCGCAACGATAAGAATGATAATCATCGGGTCGGAAAGCTGCTCCAGAATACGCTGGAAAGTGGTTTTCTTTTTGCCTTCTTCAAGCTTGTTTTTTCCGTTTTCGGCAAGTCTTTTTTCAGCTTCCACAGTTGTTAAACCCGCTTCGGAGCTTTTGACGTGCGAGAATACGGAATCCGTCTGCTCAAGATAGAACTTCATTCGTTTCATTCCTTTCAGAATATTTAAATTTTTATTTTCTATATAAATAAAAACCCTTGACAGAAACTATAAATACAGTTCCTGTCAAAGGTCTTGCTTCCATAAATCGGGCCGTATGCCAGATGCTTAGCGCAACGGTTGTTGACATTCGGCTCGGGACTCAGCCCTAAAGCTACTCCCCTTTAACTTGTAAACTATATTTTACCATATGTAACCGGCATTGTCAATCGGTCAAATCGATGACTTTTATCGAAATGTTTATTCGGGAACATAAAATTCACCGAGAGTTTCAACAAGTGCTCTGCATATGCCCTTATATACATACAGCTCGTAGTTTTCTTTTTCGAGCAGATTGACGGATGCACTGCTGCTGCGGATATCGGGATATCTTTTTGTGCCTTCAATATTAAGGCGCACATTGTCGGTTTCGGAATAACCGCTCTGAATAACGATATCCAGCTTGCCGTTCAGGTCAACGCATTCGCCCTGGGTTTCCTTGATAAGATAATTGAGCAGATAAATGCTCTCGGAACCTTCGACAGAGCGTGAATATTCTTCAAGAGCGTTGCACTTCTGCTCCCACTGACTGATTTTTGCTCTTTCTTCGGCAACGGTGAATCCGATGCTGTTGCCCTCGGCATCCTTTGAACTGAGACGGTTGAGTTCATTGAACACATCCATCATCGAAAGAACATCCTCACGCATTGCTTCATAGCCTGCAACACCTGCGATTATTCCGTCAAGAACCTGCGATACCGACTGCACCTGCAACAATATTCCTTCGCTGAGCAAATCGGATTTGCCCGATATAAAATCGACGGTGTTTTTCCATGTATGGATTTTATCAATGTTGAATTCCGTAAGCAGTTCGGGGTAGCTTTCAATGATTTCGAGCCTCAGAGCGATATATTTTTCAAGAATTTCCGCCTTTTCACCGCTCGACTGAGAAATCGACTCCATCGCTTTGGAAAATTCGCCTCTCTCCGCTCTTTTTTCTGCTGACGCAAGAAAAACCGGACTTTTTGCCGCAAGAAAAACAATAAGCAGCACCGCAACCGCAAGCACAACGCAGACTGCGGCAACAAGAGGCTTCCTGTTACCGTTCGGCTTTTTTATTCTGTTGTCGGCTTTCAGTTCCGGCATAACTGCTCCTTTGTTCGGAATGAAATTATACTTTTGAGTACATTTTTCCATTATCAAGTTATTATAACATATATTTTTAAACAATTAAATAGCTATATGCGAAAAAATTTTTTAAAAAATTCAAACAAATGTTTGCATTTTATGAACATTTGTGCTATAATGGGGTTACAGAAGATTATCCGCAGGGGATTTGCCCTTGCTCAAACCATGATAAACACTACGAAAAGAGGTAAAAATTATGAAACCCATTACCCCTATACAGCAGAAAATTTATGAATTTCTTCTTGAAAAAGCCAAAGAAAATATGACTCCGAGCGTGCGTGAAATCGGTGCGGCAGTCGGTCTGCGCTCAACATCATCCGTTCAGGCAAACCTCGATGCGCTCGAAGCCGCAGGATATATTCAGAGACCGCCCATGCTCAAAAGATGCATCAAAATCGTCGGTCAGGCAGATAATGTCACCCACGTTCCCGTTCTCGGTACGGTAACCGCAGGTCAGCCCATTCTCGCTGTTGAAGATATCGAAGGCTACCTTCCCTTCTCGATGCCCGGCGCTCAGGATAAAGAGCTTTTTGCACTCAAGGTCAGAGGCGAAAGTATGATTAATGCCGGCATTCTTGACGGCGACATCGTTATTGTTGAAAGAACTCCGACTGCGCTCAACGGCGACAAGGTTGTTGCGCTTATCGAAGACTCGGCAACAGTTAAGACTTTCTATAAGGAAAACGGTCATTTCCGTCTTCAGCCCGAAAATGATACCATGGACCCCATCATCGTTAACGAAGTTATCATCCTCGGCAAGGTTATCGCAAGCTACAGATACTATTAAGTGCTGAGTTCAGAATGCAAATTGCAAATTGCAAAATTTCGGGCGGGTTTCACCCGCACCCAATATATAAAATCGGAGCAAAGCGACCATTAATTCTTCATTATTCATTTTTCATTAAACAAAAACGGCAGGAACGCATCCTGCCGTTAATTTTTTAATCTAATTCAAACTGACCCGTATAAAGCTGATAATATTTGCCTTCCTGGGCAATAAGGTCGTTATGATCGCCTCGTTCAATGATTTCGCCGTTTTCAAGCACCATAATCGCATTCGAATTGCGTACGGTTGAAAGTCTGTGAGCAATAACGAATACCGTTCTGCCCTCCATAAGCTTATCCATACCTTTTTCGATGAGGCGCTCGGTTCTTGTGTCGATTGAGCTTGTTGCCTCGTCAAGAATAAGCACGGGCGGGTCTGCAACGGCTGCTCTTGCGATTGCAAGAAGCTGACGCTGACCCTGCGAAAGGTTTGCACCGTCGCCCGTAATCATTGTGTCATATCCGTCGGGAAGACGGGTGATGAACGAGTCCGCATTTGCAAGCTTTGCGGCTGCAACAATTTCTTCATCCGTCGCGTCAAGTCTGCCGTAAGCAATGTTATCCCTTACAGTACCCGTGAAAAGGTGGGTATCCTGAAGAACCATCGCCATTGAACGGCGAAGCTCGGATTTTTTGATTTTCTTGATGTTGATGCCGTCATAGGTGATTTTACCTTCGTCAACGTCATAAAAGCGGTTGATAAGATTGGTGATTGTTGTTTTGCCCGCACCGGTTGAACCGACAAAGGCAATCTTTTCGCCCGGTCTTGCGTAGAGCGAAACATTTTTGAGAACCGTCTTTTTGCCGTCATAGCTGAAGGTTACGTCGTGGAAACGGACATCGCCCTGCCACTCGGTATAAGTGAGAGTGCCGTCGCTGTGGGGATGCTTCCATGCCCAGATGCCCGTTCTCTCTTCGCATTCAACGATTTCACCGCTGTCGAGCTTCTTTGCATTGACAAGGGTAACATATCCCTCATCCTCTTCGGCGGGAGTATCGATGATTTCAAAAATTCTTTCCGCACCCGCAAGGGCAGCAATGATATTGTTGAACTGCTGTGAAATCTGGGTTATCGGCTGGAAAAACTGACGAGTATAAATAAGAAAAGTAAACAGCGCACCAACCGAAATTCCAAAGAAATTCTCCTCAGGAACGGTCATAATCAGCAGTGAGCCGATTGTTGCCGTTGCGGCATAGGTGATATAAGACATATTACCCATAATGGGCATAAGAATGCTCGCATAGGTATGGGCATTTGTTGCGGCATTGCGGAGATTTGCGTTGATTGAGCCGAAGCCGTTATTTGCCGCATCCTCGTGGCAGAAAACCTTAACAACCTTAAGACCTTCGATATATTCTTCGATATATCCGTTAACCTCGCCCACGCATTTCTGCTGCGCTCTGAAATACTTTGCGCTCTGCTTTCCAAGCACTTTGATAACAAAGAAAGCAATAAAAAGCATCGCAACAACAAAAAGCGTCAGAACGGGGCTGTAATAAAGCATCATAATGAATGTGCCGACTACCGTGACGGTTGAAGATACAAGCTGAACAAAGCTCTGACTGATGCATTCACGCAGAACGTCCGCATCGTTTGTGTAGCGGCTCATAAGCTCTCCGTGAGTATGAGTGTCAAAAAACTTTATCGGCAGATCCATCATATGGTTGAAGAGATCCGCTCTGATTGTGTTGAGCGTTTTATGAGCAACCTGGAGCATAATTCTTGAATATGCATAGGAAGAAATAACGCCGAAAATATAGATAAGTCCGAGTGAAACAAGAGTTCTGACAAGGGGAGCAAGAAGCTCTTTTGTTATTTCTGAGCCGATGATGGGCAAAAGGAAATCATCGGTTATCGTTTTAACAAAAGAAGTGCCGATAATGCCCGCAAGTGCGCTGAACGCAACAAAAATAAAGACCAGCAGGAGCATTGCTTTTGACCTGCCGAGATAACCGAGAAGACGGGAAAAGGTTGCCTTGGTATTCTTGGGCATCGGACCTTTCGGACCGTGACCGCCCTTTGCAGGTTTTTTCATCTTGGGTGCCATTATTCTTTTCCCCCTTCCTGCTGTGATTTATAAACCTCGGTATAGATTTTGTTTGTGCCGAGAAGTTCATCGTGAGTGCCGACTGCGTTAATCCTTCCGTCATCAAGCACGATGATTTTATCCGCATGCTGAATTGAGCTGATGCGCTGAGCAACAATGAGGGTTGTGACGTCGCCGTGATTTTCTTTGAGACCTTCGCGGATTTTTGCATCCGTTGCGGTATCAACAGCACTTGTGCTGTCGTCAAGAATAAGAACCTTGGGGGATTTGAGAAGCGCTCTTGCGATGCAGAGTCTCTGCTTCTGACCGCCCGAGAGGTTAACACCGCCCTGACCGAGATTGGTCTGGTATCCGTCGGGGAATGATGTTATAAAGTCGTGCGCCTGAGCGATTCTGCAGGCATTCTCGATTTCTTCCTTGGTTGCATTTTTATTGCCCCAGCGAAGATTGTCTTCAATAGTGCCCGAGAAAAGAAGGTTGACCTGAAGCACCATTGCAACCGAGTCACGGAGATTTTTAAGAGTATAATCCTGAACGGGTTTGCCACCGACCTTAACAACACCGTCGGTAACATCGTAAAGTCGGGGAATCATCTGAACAAGGGTTGTTTTTGCCGAACCCGTACCGCCGATGATGCCTACGATTTCGCCCGATTTTATGTGAAGATTGATATTATCGATAACGTTCTTTTTGCCTGTTTTCTTATACTTGAAGCAGACATTTTCCATATCAATATCACCGTTTTCAACAGTAAGCGAAGGATCTGCATTATCATCGTTGATATCGGGGACTTCGTTGATAACCTCGGCAACACGGGTGATTGACGCTCTAGACATAATCGCCATAACGAATATCATCGAAATCATCATAAGCGACATAAGGATGTTGTTGACATAGGTGATGAAAGCGGTCAGGTCTGCAATTTCCATTTTGCCGCCGATAACAAGGTTGCTGCCGAACCAGAGAATCGAGATGATGCAGCCGTAAATTGTCATCTGCATAAAGGGTCCTGCAAGAATAAGCAGCTTTTCAGCCGAAATCGATGCCGCTTTGAGTTCATCGTTTGAGAGCTTGAATTTATCTTTTTCGTGCATTGCTCTTACAAATGCCTTGACAACTCTTGCACCGATAAGCGTTTCCTGGATGGATGCGTTGAGTCCGTCATATTTTTTCATCAGCTTTTTGAATCTCGGAAGCGCAAGCGCGCCCATTGATGCAAGAAGAATAAGCATTATCGGAGCTGCAATTGCAAAAACCCTTGAAAGGTCTGCATTGATTCTGTAAGCATAAGTGAACGCCATGACAAGCATTATCGGCGAACGGATGAACATTCTGATTATCATTGTGTAACCCATCTGAACGGTGTTGATATCCGTTGTCATTCGGGTAATGAGCGAAGGAGTGCTGAAACGGTCGATATTTGCGAAAGAGAAGTTCTGAATTTTTGCAAAGATAGCCGCTCTGACATTTGCACCAAAGCCCATACCTGCTTTTGCCGCAAACCTTGCCGCACCTGCACCTGCAAGCAATGAAACGAGCGCCATTATAACCATTTTTCCGCCTTCGGTAAGGATATATTCGATTCCCGCGCCGCCGAGGATACCGTTGTTGACCATATCTGCCATAACGAACGGAATCTGAACCTCCATATAAACCTCAAGCACTATGAGCAGAGGCGACAGCAGAGAAACAAGGCGATAACCCTTCGTCTGTTTCAGAAGAGTTTTAAGCATTTTTATCATCTCCGTTTATATTAAAAATCCGTTATCTCTGAACCTCTCCCGTGATTGCGTTGATAACATTCTGAAAAACCGCAACGTGGGAGTTTGAGATATATTTATCAAGATGCATTGAGCCGAAGAACCAGCGTCTGAAATGGCAGGCTTCGGAAAGCTCCTCAAGGTAAGTATTAAGACCCGTTACGCTTGCCGTTTCGTTATCCTTGAGCTTCAAAAAGCTCTTGATTTTAACGGGAGGCTCGTGGGTGATTACGTAATCAATGCGACAGTTGAGCTTTTCGAGATTTGCGGCACCTTCAAGAAGCTCTTCACGGCTCGGGAATTCAAACTTCGACCACGCATTCTCTTCGAAACGGATGTCGATATCGGGGCTTTCGCCTCCGCCCATCGTAAAGAAAGTCATATTGTCGATTTTAAAAATCTGACCTCTCATAAGATGGTAAACATTGCCGCAGATATTGTGAACCTTACCGCCGTTCCAGAGAGAAACGGGGTATGAATTGAGCAACTCAAAATTTTCGTGAGTTCCGTCAACAAAACAGATATTGAATTTTTTATTGCCGAGTTTTTTAAGAATCTTCTGCTCTGCCTTGCTGTTATCCCAGACAAAACCGAAATCCCCGCAGATGATAAGAGTATCGTCTTTTTTCAGCTGTTTAATCGCAGGGGAATCAAATCTTGAAAAATCTCCGTGCATATCACCGGTTATGTAAACCATTCAAACGGCTCCTTTTTTTTGCAATATATAGTTAAATATACTTCATTTTTAAATAAAAATCAAGTGCGGGAAGAAAATTCCCGAATTACCGTGCATTCAACATTTACAAATGAACAGTTTTGTGATATACTGTCTTTTATTATCAAAAAATTTTTTATAACGGTGTGAAAATATGAAAAAACTACTCAGCATTATTTTTGCCGCAGCCGTTCTGATCGGCTCGGTTTTCTGCGTTCCCGCAAACGCATCGTATGACGATGTTATGGAATCGATGGAGCTTTATTCGGACTGCGTTTTGCTTGTGAGTTCAGATAATTCCGAGGTCATATTTGCAAAAAACGCAGGCAAACAGACTTCGCCCGCAAGCCTTACAAAAGTTATAACGGCGATTGTTGTTCTCGAAAACTGCGACAACCTCAACCGGCTTGTCACGGTTTCGGAATCCGCAATCAAAGAGCTTGACGGCACAGGAAGCTCACTCGGCGGTCTTCAGGCAGGCGAACAGGTGAGCGTTTATGATCTTTTGTGCAACCTTCTTCTTCAGAGCGCAAACGAAGCCGCAACCACGCTTGCCGACTTTATTTCGGGCAACGACAGAGCAAAATTCATCGGTATGATGAACGAGGTTGCAGAAAGACTCGGTTGCAAAAACAGTCACTTCGTCAATCCCCACGGTCTTGATGACGATGACCAGTATGTGACCGCAGAAGATATGGCAACTTTCGTTAAGCACGCAATGACACTCCCCGATTTTGCGGAAATCTTCGGCAAAGTAACATATACTCTCAAACCCACAAACCTTCAGGAAGAGCGTGTTATCCGCAACACAAACGGACTGATGAACAGCGCATACAAAGACTATTACTGCAAATACGTCAAAGGCGGTAAAACCGGCTCAACCTCAATTGCCGGCAGATGCGTTGTTGCTGTTGCATCCAATGACGGCTACAACTACATAGGCGTTGCCCTCAATTCAACAATGTATGACGTTGACGGTGACGGCGTTAACGAAAACGGTGCCTTCCTCGATTGCAAAGAGATGTTTGAATGGGCATTCAAAAACATTGAGCTTGTCGCAATTTCGGACACAACCCGTATAGTTGCTCAGGTGCCTCTGAAATATGCAAAAACAACCGATTTTCTTACTCTTTCGCCTGCTGAAACTGTCTACAGCCTTGTTCCCGCAGGCACGGATTCGGGAAGCCTTCTTGTTGAACCCGTTGAAGGCACAATGCCAGAATTTGTTAAAGCTCCCGTCAAGAAAGGCGACAAAATCTGCCGTGCAAAAGTGCTTTACGCAGGAAAAGTCATAAAAGAAATTGACCTTGTTGCAAGCACCGATATTGAGCTCGGCATTTTCTCATTCCTCGGCACTCTGGTTAAAAACCTTGTTTCTTCCTGGCCCTTCCGCATTGCGGCAATTGCAATTATCATTGCGCTGATTATCATTATTTTCAGAAAACGCAAAAAGAACAAAGAAAAAGCCGCTGAAAGAAGCAACTACAGAGTTCTCAACTACAACGATTTTATGAAACTCAAATAAGGAGAAAATAAAATGGAACTTTTCAAAGGCAGAGGCGCAAAGGAAGACGAAAAAGAGCTTCTCGAAGTGCTTGATGACGTTTTCTTTTCGGAAGACGACGAAGAAACAAAAAGAAACTTTCTGGAACTTCTTCCGAAGCTTTATAAAGACCGATATAATCCCGGCTATAACAACGTTATAATCAAAGAAGACGGAGCAATCAAAGCCGCAATCGGCTGCTATCCTCTCAACGTTACTGCCGCAGGCAGAAGCCTTAAAATTATGGGCATCGGCAACGTTGCGGTTGCAAAAGATTCGCGCCGCAAAGGCTATATGGTTGAGCTGATGAATCTTGCTCTCGACATTATGAAGGATGAGGATTTCGACTATTCGCTCCTTGGCGGTCAGAGACAGAGATACGGCTACTTCGGATATGAACCCACAGGCTCGGTTCAGCATTTTGTTATCAACAAGGGCAACATCGCTCATATCAAGGGTAAGGATTATAAAACCGCTTTCACCGCAAAGGAAATTACCGAAAGCGATGTTGAAACCGTTGACAAAATCATTGAGCTCTATAAATCGCTTCCTTATTATATGGACAGAAACCGTGAGAATTGCCTTGACGCGCTCCGAAGCTGGAGATCCGTTCCCTATGCAGCATACGAAAACGGTGAATTCAAAGGATATTTTGCCGCTCAGAAATTCGGAGGTCTTCTTGAAATAAAGGCGGCAAATGTTGAGGATACAATCGACCTTATCCTCTGCGCAATGGATGTTATCGGCACAGACAGCGTAAGTTTCAGCGTTCCCGTCTTTGACACCGAACTGTGCGATTATATGATAAAATACTGTTGCGGAGCATCAATCGGCAACGCAGATATGATAAATATTTTTAATTTCGGAAAATTCATTGAAGCCTTCCTTGCAATCAAGGCTCAGCGAATGAACCTTTGCTCAGGCACTCTCAATGTTCTTATTCACGGATATAAGCGTGACGAAAACCTCAGCATCACCGTTGACGGAAAGAATGTGAGCGTAACCGAAACCGACGCAAAGCCCGACATCGAGCTTGACCACCTCAGAGCAATTGATTTTATCAGCGGAATTTATTCAAATCACAGAAACAGCCTTCCCGCATTTGCTCAGGGCTGGTTCCCCGTTGATTTCTTTGCATACGGTCAGGATAATGTCTGATATATAAAAATTCGGCAGCCAATCAAGGCTGCCTTTTTTGATAGCAAAATACCCGTATAAAGAAAAAGCCGAGGCCAAAAGCCTCGGATTTTTCTCGTATAAAACGGGGGGGACAAAAGATGGTAGTGGTCAAATTAATTATTTCTCTGCCTGCTTTGAATACTTGAGAGTATAAACGATTCTCATTAACCAGGCTTCGGCAGGGTTGATTGCCTTTGACTTGCCAAACACCTTTGAGGTGAGCAAGGTAAGGGCACTTTTGCTCATAATCATATCAACCGCCTGAGCATCGCCTTCGTTTGCGCCGCAGCAAAGAGCGCCCATATCCTTGATGAGCACGGCATTTTTGCCTTTAATCTTCTTTGCAACGTATTCGGGAGCTTTTGCGCATTTGACGGTGGGTCCGCAAATCTGAGCAAAGTCATCGAGCAGAGGCTTCATTGTTTTGCCGAGTCTGGAAACGGCAACAACCTCTTCTGATGAGTTATGAATTATATTGTTGAATTTGGGGCAAGCAAGATATATGTTTCTGTGAGCCTCGGCTGTGTCGGAAAGCACATAATCTGTTGCACCGCTGTTGAGATCCATTGAAGCCTCAGAGCCGTCAGCTTCGGTAAAAATAATTTTACCGCTGTCTCTGTTGCATACACTATTATACAGCATTGACTTATCAATTTCAACAGTTTTTTTGGATTTTGTGAGTTTATCAGCAATTTCTGAACAGAAGTCATTGAGATTGTCTGACTTTAATCCGAGCTTTTCTTTTGCGTTTGCAAGAATATAATCTGTACAAACATTCTCAAGCGAACTTGCAACTTCAAAAGCCTCTTCGCTGTCTTTACCGAAGCAAAGAGCACCGTGATGAGCCATAATAACAGCCTTTGAGGGGCCAAGCTTAAGCGCATTGGTAACGCCCTTCTTGAGCTTTTTTGTGCCGGGAAGACCGTAGCCGCCAAGATGAATAATATTGCCGATAAGATTTGCAGCTTCGCCGGTTACTTTTTCAATACCGTTTGAAAGTGCGCTTACTGCGGAAGCAACCTTCTGGTGGGTATGGATAACAAAGTTTGCATCGGGGAACTGCTTATAAACTTCGGCATGAATACCTTTTTCGGATGAAGGCTTAACGTTGCCGCCCCATTCGAGAGTGTTGATTGCAACCTCAACGATATCATCGGGAGTAAGACCGATATAGGGCTTGCCGCTGGGAGTTATAACAAAAGTTTTATCGTCAACACGGCAGCTTACATTGCCCCATGTTCTTGCGATAAGACCGTTTTCAACAAGTCTTTCGCCTGCTTCGATAACAAGCTTTTTTGCGGTTAAAACGTCCATAGTAGTTTTCCTTTCATAATGAAAAGTGAAAAATTAATAATGAAGAATTAAGGGTCGCTTCGCTCCGGATTATATAAATCGGGTGAGGGTGAAACCCGCCCGAAATTATTCATATTTAATTCTTTATTATTAATTGTTCATTTGAAAAAAGGCGGGATATCGGGTATCCCGCCATAGTTTTTGTTTATATGTTGTGAAAAAATGTCATACGGCGCATTTATCACAATTATTATTTTTCAAGGCAAGTAATGTTCTCAAATACCTTGTCAAATCTTGCAACTGCATCGTCGATCATTTCTTCTGTGTATGCAGCGCTGGTGTAGAGACGGCTGCCTGCGAGAGTTACAAGACCCTCTGCCATGTAAGCAGCGCCCATGTGAGTCATTTCCTTCTTACGGGCTGAAGTTGCATCAAGAACTGAAGGAATAGTCCAGGGCTTCTTCCAGTTGATGGAGAAGTTAAGAGTACCAACAGTTTCGAGGTGGCAGATTGAACCCTGGTTGAATGCTACGAAGGGAAGATTTCTCTTCTTGATGATTTCCTGGAGACCTGCTGTAAGTCTGTCGCCCATAAGAGCTGCCTTGTAGCAAGCGTCTGCCTTTTCCATCTCTTCGAGCATTGTGTAACCTGCAACGCAGCTGAGGGGGTTAGCTGACATTGTGCCGCCGCAGAATGCCTTCTTGATCTTCTTGCCTGTATCGTCAAGACCTGCACCGAGGTGCTTCATATATTCTTTCTTACCGCCGAGACCGCCTGCACCGGGATATCCGCCTGCCATAACCTTACCGAATACGGTGAGGTCGGGCGATACGCCGAAGTAACCCTGAGCACCGCTCATGCTTACGCGGAATGCTGTAACAACTTCGTCGAAGATAAGGAGTGCGCCATACTTGCGGCAAAGAGCTTCAACGCCCTTGCAGAAGTTCTTGTCAACGGGTCTTGTACCGCTTTCGGGACCAACGGGCTCGAGCATAACAGCTGCTGTGCCGCCCTTGAACTTGTTAGCCTTGAGCTTTCTTTCAAGGTCATTGAGGTCGCCGGGGAAGAATTCTTCTGTATCTCTGAAGCAGAACAGGGGAACACTTGTTGCCTGAGTGAACTTTGAACCGGGAACACGGATACCGTAGCCGAGCTGATCTGACCAGCCGTGGTAAGCGCCGCCCATCTTAAGGATCTTTTTCTTACCGGTTGCAAGACGAGCAACACGGATAGCAGTCATACAAGCTTCGGTACCTGAACCGAGCATACGGAACATATCAACCGAGGGAATAAGCTCGGAAATCTTCTTACCGAGTTTGTATTCATACTCGTGGAAAAGACCTGTTGAAGGACCGCAGGTGTTGAGAAGTTCGATAACCTTTTCACGAACTGCGGGAGGATTGCTGCCAAGAACGGTAGGACCGCCTGCCTGAAGGAAGTCATAATACTTGTTGCCGTCGATATCATAAAGATATGCGCCCTCAGCCTTTGTGAAAACGAGGGGGAACGGATAGTTGAAAGCAAGGTTGTGCTGAACGCCGCCGGGGATGACCTGCTTTGCTTCTTCGATCATAACCTTTGACTTTGCACACTTCTTGTCAAAATAATCTGCTTCGTATGCCTTAAGAGCATCGGGGCTGATTGAGTAAATAGGCTTTTTGATGAGTTCGTCAAGCTGCTTCTGCACAGCCTGCGCATCGGGGTAATTAATAATACCGTGGTTTGACATTTTCAAATTCCTCCTTGGTAAAAAATATATCGTTACTTGATTATTGTATCATAATAAAAATAATTAATCAAGTGTGTCTTACTGTGCAAACTGTTAAATTTGTAACATTTTACATATTGTTCATTATTCCAAACCGAGCTTTTTCGCCATTTCTGCGGTTTTGAGTTCAAGAAGCTTGGAAACACCCTTTTCCTGCATCGTTACACCGTAGAGCATATCCGCCTCATCCATAGTGCCTCGTCTGTGGGTAATAAGAATGAACTGGGTGTTGCCCGTCATTTCTCTCACATAAGATGCATAACGGCTGACGTTAACGTCGTCAAGCGCCGCCTCAACCTCGTCAAAGATACAGAACGGAGCGGGTGTTACCTTGAGAATCGCAAAGAGAAGTGCGATAGCCGCAAGACCCTTTTCACCGCCCGAAAGAAGGTCGATATTCTGAACGTTCTTTCCGGGGGGCTGAACCCTGATATTGATGTTGCATTCAAGAACATCCTGCGGGTCGTCAAGCACAAGCTCTGCTCGTCCGCCGTCAAAAAGCTCCTTGAATGTGTCGCTGAAATGGTTGTTGATTCGTCTGAACTGCTCTCTGAAGCGCTCCGCCATCTTGCCGGTAAGCTCTTCGATAAGCTTCATAAGCTCTTCACGGGATTTCTCGATATCACCGACCTGAACGCTCATATATTCATATCTTTCGGAAACTTCTTTATATTCCTCAACCGCACCGACATTGACGTTGCCGAGCGCACGGATTTTATTTTTGATTTCCTGAAGAGTGCGCTGTGCCTTGGGAATATCGTCAAGCACGATGTTCATATCCGCCGCCTCACGGAGAGTGAGCTGATACTCATCATAGAGCTTGTTCTGAGCCGTTTCAAGTTCGCGCTGCATTGCATCTCTGCGTTCTTCAAGTCTTGCAAGCTCGCCGCCGAGTTTTTCTCTTTCGGCAGTCATTTCACGCTCTTTGTTACGGAGAGATGTGTTCTTTGCTTCGCCCTGGGTACGTTTTTCACGGAGTTCTTCGATTTTTTCGTTTGTCTTTACCGAATTTTCACGCAGCGATACAACTTTCGCTTCCATCTCGGCAATATTCGTAAGAATATTTTCGTTTTCCTTTTCAATCTGTGCGATTTCTTCGCTGAGTATATCCGCACGTCTGCTGAAGCTTTCCTTACGCTCGATGCAGCCCGCAACGGTTTCGTTGTTGGCCTCAATATCCTTAAGGAGTGTTACAATTTCAAGGTTGAGAGCGTTCTGGATTTCTGCAGATTCTTCACGGAGTTTTTCAAGTGACTCGCGTTTTGCATCAAGTTCACCAAGCTGTGCGCTGAGCTTTTCGCTCTCCGCAGTAACAGCTGCAATCTCTGCATCCGCTTTCTTTCCTGCATTCTCGGAATCAAGAATTCTTGCCTTCGCTCTCTCTTTTTCGGCTTCAAGCTCGTCAATGTGACCCTTTGCGGCAGAATATCTGTCCTTGATAAGATTCAGCGCACTTTCGGCTCTGATGATATCCTCCTGAGTCTTTATAAGCTCTGCCTCGCTCGCATCAAGCTCTGCCTGAACAAGCGCAAGCTCTTCCGATACTGTTTTGAACGATGCCTGCTTTTCGTCGAGCTGTTTTTCAAGGATTTCAACCTTTTCCTTAAGGCTTTCGATTTCGGTTGCTCTGCTGAGGAAACCTGCACCCGAACCTCTTGAACCGCCCGTCATCGAACCGCCTGCGTTGAGCACCTGACCGTCAAGGGTAACAATCTTGAAGCGGTAGGAATATTTCTTCGCCATATCGATGCCGTTATCGATGTTGTCAACAACAGCTGTTCTGCCGAGAAGCGAACCGATGATTTCGGCATATTTGCCGTCAAATTCGAGCAGCTTATCCGCCATATCGACAAAGCCCTCGCAGTTTTCGAGACCTTTTTCGGTGAACGGTCTTGATTTGACTGATGTAAGCGGAAGGAAGGTTGCTCGTCCCGCTCTGTTATCTTTTAAGTAATTAATAGCTCTTTTTGCAGTGTTTTCGTCGTCGGTAACGATATTCTGAATTGCCGCACCGAGAGCTGTTTCAACCGCAATTGCATATTCTGAAGGAGTTGAAATGAGCTGTGAAAGGGTGCCGTGGATACCTCTGAGAGCACCTCTTTTGGACTCTTTGATAACCTTCTGAACGCTTCCCGCATAACCGTCGAGGTTCTTTTCAAGGTCATCGAGCATCTTGATTCTTGCATTCTTCTGGTAAATATCAAGATTTATGTTTTCGAGTTCCTTGCGCATTTTTTCAACCTTATCAGCACGTGTGCCGATAATCATACGGTAGCCGTCAAGCGCATTTTCGTGTTCAGCCGCTTCGTCATTAAGGCGGTCAAGCTCCTTCTGAGCGGCGGTCATTTCGCTTTCGAGAGAGGTGATTACTCCGCCTCTTGTTTCAATGACCTCATCTATGTTTGCAATTCGTGCGGCAAGCTCGTGCTTTGCGGATTCTGCAGTTGATTTTTCAACTCGCATATCTGCAAGACGGAGAGCCGCAGCGGTTATTTTGTTGTTGATTTCTCTTGCTTTTTCGCTGTTTTCGCTGTTCTGACCCATAAGCTCACCGAGCTTGCGGATTTCAGCTTCGAGAGCCGATTTCTTTTCAGCGGCAAGAGCTTCTTTTTCGGCAGTATCCTTCTGCGCAGCCTCAATCTGAGCATCAATCTCTGCCTTTGAGGTTTCGCTGTCGCCCATATCGCCTGTAATACGCTCAATGGTCTGCTTGTTATGTTCAATCGTGTTCTTTTCAACGGCAATTTTACCGTCGATAACAGCAGCTTCCTCTTCACCCTCGGAAATACTCTGACGAAGACGCTCGATTTCAAGAGTCATCTCCTGACCCTCAAGAATCGCCTGCTCTATCTGCTCAATAAGTTCAACAAGCTGAGTTTCTGTCTGTTCATACTGCGAAGCGGCAACGGAAAGCTTATGCTCCTGCTCACGCAAGCCGTTCTTTGATTTTTCGATTGTGTGAAGCCACAAGCCGATTTCAAGAGTTTTCTTTTCGTCGGCAAGAGCAAGGAATTTGAGAGCTTTTTCGCTCTGAACCTTAAGAGGACCGATTCTGCCCTCAAGCTCTGCAAGAATATCACGCAGACGGACAAGATTTTCCTCCGCCTGGTCGAGTCTGCGGTTTGCATCGGCACGTCTGTAGCGGAAAGCAGAGATACCCGCAGCCTCTTCGAGCATATCTCTTCTCTGGGTTGAACGTGCGGAAACAAGGTCCGCAATTCTGCCCTGACCGACCATCGAATAGCCGTCACGTCCGAGACCCGTATCCATAAACAGCTCGTGGATATCTCTCAGACGGCAGACCTCGCCGTTGATTTTATATTCACTTTCGCCCGAGCGGTAATAACGTCGGGTTACCGCAACGTCATCCTTATCGTAGTTGTTGAGACCTCTGTCGGAATTATCAAGACGCAGAGTAACTTCGGCATAGCCGAGAGGCTTTCTCTGGCTTGTACCGCCAAAGATGACGTCCTCCATCTTTGCGCCTCGGAGAGTTTTTGTTGACTGCTCACCGAGTACCCAGCGCACGGCGTCGGAGATATTGCTCTTACCCGAACCGTTGGGACCGACAACTGCCGTTATGCCTTTGCCGAATTCAAGCACCGTTTTATCCGGAAAGGATTTGAAGCCCTGCATTTCAAGCGCTTTTAATATCATTTAATCACCTTAATCCGTACCTCGTATTTTGAGAGTCCGTCCATTCCTTTTACGTCACAAACGTATCCCTTTTCACGAAGCTGAATGAGATTTTGTTTCTTCTGCCCTGTCATTTTTGAAATTTCTTTCGGCGAAACAAAAAGAGTGTAACTGCCTTCGCCGAGTTTTTCAAGCTCTCCGAGCGCATAATTGAAATAAATTCTGCCCTCGCAAAGCTCACGGAGTGCAGGATGATAGGCACCGCCCTCAAAGCCATCCTCAACCGAACCGCCCGAATGCAGTCCGACTCTGATGACCTTTATCCCCGCATTTTCAAACATCGGAATGAGCCTTGCGCAAAGGTCAACCGTTTCGGGTATGCCCTTCGGGACGAATTCGCCCGCCTTCATAAGCTCGCTGAGTCTTGTCCCTCTGAGCACAACGGTGGGGTAAATCCTCACCGTATCGGGTTTGAGCGCAACGATTTTTTCTGCGGTGGCAATGCTGTCGGCATCCCCGGAACCGTAAAGACCCGTCATCATCTGCAAGCCGACCTCAAAGCCGTATTCTTTGAGGAGTGCGCACGCATCGCAGACCTGCTTTGCGGTATGCCCTCTTTCGTTGAGCATAAGCACCCTGTCGTCAAGACTCTGCGCACCGAGTTCAACAGCGGTTACTCCGTATTTTTTGAGAATTTCACAGATTTCACGGCTGATACCGTCGGGTCTGGTTGAAATTCTTATTCCTTTGAAAATTCCTTTTTGTATGTACTCATAAGCCGCTTCGAGAAGCGAAATCATATAAGAACGCTCCACCATCGTGAAGCTTCCGCCAAAAAATGCGATTTCGCCGCCCTTTGCTTCGCTCTGCGAAAGAGAGCCGATTGCAGTCTGCGCCGCAGAATGAACATCCGCAGCAGTCAGATCTGTCTGACTTCCCGAAATGCTTCTCTGGTTGCAGAACGAACACATATGCGGACATCCTTTGTGCACAACAAAAAGAGCTATGTTGATATGCTTCATTTTATCCCCATAAGCTCAAGAGCTTCTCTTGCGGCATTCTGCTCGGCAAGTTTTTTGCTTTTGCCCGTGCCTCTGCCGATAACGTTGCTGTTAAGATGCACCTCAACGCTGAATGTCTTTGCATGGTCGGGACCGCTTGCATCGGTAAGCACATATTCGATATGCTCCTCACGGTTGCGCTGGATAACCTCCTGCAAAAGGGTTTTGTAGTCCTTTGCCTCATCGAGCGCATCGTGTCGGGGAATAAAACGGAGAACGATTTTGCTCGCTTCTTCAAGTCCGCCGTCAAGAAAAACTGCCGCAAGCACAGCTTCAAAAGCATCCGCAAGAATAGACGGTCTTTCGCTGCCTCCCGTTCTTGATTCACCTTTGCCGAGCCTCAGAGCAGGACCGATGCCCAGCTCTTTTGCAAACAGGCAGAGAGCTTTTTCGCAGACTCTTGCCGCTCTGTGCTTGGTAAGTTCACCCTCGGGTGAATCAAAATTCTCATAAAAATACTTTGCTGAAACAAAGCCGAGAATAGAGTCGCCAAGAAATTCAAGCCTTTCGTTGCAAACCGTACCGTCATTCTGCTCATTCGCATAGGATGAGTGGGTAAGTGCGGTTTCGAGAAGCGAAATATCCTTGAATCTGTATCCCAGATTCTTCTGAAGAAGAATCAGTTTATCTTTCATTTCTTTCACCTTGTTATTCTTCAATCATTCCGGCAAGAGCGCCTACGGAACAATCTCCGTTTATCTCTTCGCCGAGCTCCGTGTCAAATTCATTTTCAACAGCCTGAACAAGCTCACGGATTTCAATTTCGTCGCCCACAAGTTCACCGAGAAGGGTTCCTGCGTCAACGTTTGCTTCGTCACAGCCGAGCTCATCGCAGATAAGTGAAATCAATCTTTCAAGCATAAAAACTTTCCTTTCGTCGTTTAAATGAATAATGAATAGTGAAAAATGAATAATTTCGGAAGGGCTCCGCCCTTACCCGATATAAATAAGCGTCGCAGACCCTTAATTTTTCATTCTTCATTTTTAATTATTCATTAATATTCGGGAACCGTTTATTATTCCTTGTCAAGCTGACTTCTGAGCTGCTCAAGGCTTCGGGCAGAAAGTGCCTCATACCTGAGCTTTTTATCCTTGATTTTTTCGTCAAGCGGCGGAACAAGTCCGAATGCCGCACCCATAGGCTGGAAATTAGTAACGCTTTCATCACTGATATAGCGTGCGAGTGCACCCGTCATTGTAAGCTCACCGGGAACAAATGCATCCTTGCCGAGAATTCTGTTTGCCGCATTGATGCCGGCAAGAATTCCCGATGCCGCGGATTCCATATAACCCTCTACGCCCGTTATCTGACCCGCAAAATACAATCCTTCTCTCCCCTTGAAGCCGAAATCGCTTCCAAGATGGCGGGGAGAATCAATGAATGTGTTGCGGTGCATAACTCCGTAGCGCACAAACTCCGCATCGGCAAGAGCGGGTATCATTGAAAACACCCTTTTCTGCTCGGGGAATCTGAGATTTGTCTGAAATCCGACAAGATTATACATCGTGCCCGCAGTATTTTCTTTGCGGAGCTGAAGATTTGCCCACGGTCTGTGACCCGTTCTCGGGTCGGTAAGACCCGACGGCTTCATCGGACCGAAACGGATAGTATCGTGACCTCTTGAAGCCATAACCTCAATGGGCATACAGCCTTCGTAAACGCCCTTGCGTTTATCGAATTCGTGGGTCGGTGCACTTTCCGCAGTAATGAGAGCTTCATAAAAAGCCTCATATTCATCTTTATTCATCGGACAGTTGATATAGTCCTCGGGATCGCCTCTGTCGTATCTCGACTGCATAAATGCACGGTCAAGATTGATGCTTTCGGCAGTCACGATGGGAGCCGCAGCATCAAAGAAGCTGAGATTTCCGCCGCAAAGCTCTTTGATTTTATCCGAAAGAGCGGCGGATGCAAGAGGTCCGGCAGCGATAATGACAATGCCGTCGGGGATTTCCGTTACCTCTTCTCTTATAAGTGTTATCTCTTTTCGGGAGAGGATTTTTTCGGTTACGAGAGCGGAAAACCTGTCTCTGTCAACCGCAAGCGCTCCGCCTGCAGGCACAGCCGTTGCCTTTGCGCACTCAACGCAGAGTGAACCCATCAGCTCCATTTCCGCTTTGAGCAGACCTGCCGCACATCCCAGGCGCATAGCCTTGAATGAGTTTGAGCAGACAAGCTCTGCAAGACCTTCACTCGAGTGAGCGGGTGAAAAATTCACAGGCTTCATCTCGTAAAGCTCAACTTCGATTCCTCTGTTTGCAAGCTGCCATGCCGCTTCAACACCGGCAAAGCCTCCGCCGATTATTTTAACTTTATTCATTGTTCTTTTTCTTTCCGGGAGCTGACTTTTCGAAGCCGCAGCCCTCTGCCATACAAACAAGCTTGCCCGTCTTCTTCTTGAAAAGAGCCTTACCGCACTGGGGGCAATTCTCCTCTGCGGGAGCATCCCAGCTCATAAAGTTGCACTTGGGCCAGTTGCCGCAACCATAGAAAACGTGACCCCTCTTGGACTTTCTTTCGATGATTTCACCGCCGCAGACGGGGCATTTTGCGCCTGTGTTGACGATAAGAGGCTTCGCATTCTTGCACTCGGGATAGCCGGGGCAAGCAAGGAATCTGCCGTAGCGGCCGGTTTTGATAACCATAAGTCTGCCGCACTTATCACAGGGAATATCGGTTGTATCCTCTTCAAGCTGAATCTTGACATTCTTCATCTCAACCTTTGCTTTGTCGAGAGTCTTTTCGAAATCGGTGTAGAATTCGTCAAGCATCTTGATATAGTCAACCTCGCCTCCGCCGACACGGTCAAGGTTTGTTTCCATTGATGCGGTAAACTTGGTGTTTACGATTTTGGGGAATTTATCCTTGAGAAGACCCGTTGTTGCGCAGCCAAGCTCGGTGGGAGCAAGCTGCTTTGCCTTTCTCTGGACATAGCCTCTTTTGATGATTGTTGAAAGAATTGTTGCATAGGTACTGGGTCTGCCGACACCGTTTTCTTCAAGCTCTTTGATGAGTGAAGCTTCTGTGTAGCGTGCGGGAGGCTGGGTGAAATGCTGATTGGGAGTGATTTCACGGAGTTTAAGCTTCTCATCAGCCTTGAATTCGGGAAGAACTCCCTTTTCGGCATCCTCTTCGGGAAGCTCATAAAGCTTTGTGAAACCGTCAAACTTAACCGAATAACCTGCTGCGGTGAAGATGCAGAATTCGTTTGCTTTCTCTTCTTTTGCAGCGATGATTTCAGCCTTAACAGTGTTCTGCACACAGCTTGCCATAAGGCTCGCCATAAAGCGCTTCCAGATAAGGTTGTAGAGCTTATACTGATCGGATGTGAGGCTGCTCTTGACTTCTTCGGGTGTCATTGAGGGCACTGAAGGTCTGATAGCTTCGTGACCGTCCTGAGCATTTGCTCTCGATTTATAATATACGGGTTTTTCGGGAAGATATTCGCCACCGAAAGTTTTTGTTATATAATCATTAGCCGCTGCTCTTGCTTCTTCGGAGATACGGAGCGAGTCGGTTCTCATATAGGTGATAAGACCCATCATACCGATGCCCTTGACGTTGACACCTTCGTAAAGCTCCTGAGCGGCTCTCATTGTTCTTTCTGCCTGGAAGCCGAGCTTTCTTGAAGCTTCCTGCTGAAGAGTTGAGGTGATGAACGGGGGAGCGGGGTTCTTCTTTCTTGTACCCTTCTTGACGGATTTTACGGTATAATCCGCACCGTCAAGGCGGTCAAGATAAGCTTTTGCCTCTGCTTCGTTTGTGATTTTGATTTTTCCGTTTTCATCGGAATAAAGAGTTGCGGTGAAGGTTCTTCTCTGAGAAGTTGCGAGCTTTGCGTCGATAATCCAGTATTCTTCGGGATTGAACGCATTGATTTCGTCCTCACGGTCAACAATGAGTCTGACTGCAACAGACTGAACTCTGCCTGCGGAAAGACCTCTTCTGATTTTCTGCGAAACAAACGGGCTGAGTCTGTAGCCTACAAGACGGTCAAGGATTCTTCTTGCCTGCTGAGCATTTACGAGGTCAAGATTAACCTTCTTGGGGTTTGCCATACCGTTTGCGATACCTGTTTTTGTGATTTCATTGAAGGTAACTCGGTTTTCCTGATTGAGGTCGAGACCGAGAACCGTTGCAAGGTGCCACGAAATTGCTTCTCCTTCGCGGTCAGGGTCGGCTGCAAGATAGACTGCTTCGCTCTCGTCAACCATAGCCTTAAGCTCTTTGACGAGCTTTTCCTTGCCTTTTATAAGTGCATATTTAGGAGCAAAGTTATTTTTGACATCAACGCTGAGCTTTGCAGCGGGAAGGTCTCTTACGTGACCCTTGGATGCAATAACCTCATAGTCTTTGCCGAGATACTTTTTGATTGTATTTGCCTTTGCGGGGGACTCAACAATAATAAGCTTGGACATTGGTTTTTTCTCCCTGTTAATTTATATTTATGAAATTGGTTTCAACTTATAATTCTTTCCGCCGTCGGATTCAATATATCCGATAACCTGCAGACGGAAAAGAGCGGTTGCAACTCTTGAAAGCGGAATCCCCGTATCTGCGCAGATATCGTCGGGGTGAAGAGGTTTCTCTTCAAAAAGATTATAGACCGCCTTGCAGTCCGGGTCAAGACCGGAATCATCCTGTTTTTCAACCGTCTGTAAATTCTGATTTTCTTCGGACAGTTCAACTTTTATGGGTTCATCACCGATAGCATCAAGATTGAGTCTGTCGGGATACATTACAGCATATGATGCAAGTATGTCTTTTGCACCCGAAACGGCTTTTGCTCCGTCACGGATAAGAGCATTTGCGCCGTTATATGCGGTTGTAAGAATACTGCCGGGAATTGCGAAAACATCTCTTCTCTGGTCAGCTGCACGCTGAGCGGTGATGAGCGATCCGCTTTTTTCTCCCGCTTCAACAACAAGAACTCCGTGGCTCATTCCCGAAATAATACGGTTCCTTGCGGGGAATGTATATCTTGATGCGCCGGTCATCGGAGGATATTCCGTAACAACCGCACCGTTTTCGCTCACCTGCCTGCGCAGAGGCTCGTTTTCCCTGAGATAATCATATCCAAATCCGCAGCCGAGTACACACACGGTTTTTCCCTCCGCTTCAAGTGTGCCTTCGTGAGCCGCACTGTCTATTCCGAGAGCACCGCCGCTTACCACAACCGCTCCCGCTTTTGAGAGATCGGAGCTTATTCTGCGTGCAATGGCAATGCTTTCGAAGCAAGGCTTACGGGTGCCGACAACAGCGATTATAACCTTGCCCCTCAGACAGCTTATGTCACCGTCAACAAAAAGTGCAAAGGGCATATCGTTGAGCTTACGAAGACCTGCCGGATAAATTTTATCGTCGGGTGTCACGATTTGCCAACCGCGTTTCTTGCATAAAGCCACTATTCTTTCTGCCTCTGCAAGCTTTGAGTTATCGAGCTTTTCAAGCTGACGTTTTGTAAAAACTCCGTCAATCATACGCTCTTTCTCGGTTGCATTGTAGAGCTTTTCGGGGTCGGGGAACGCAAAGAGTATTTCGTCGTTTCTTGTTGAAGGACCGAGCGTAAGAGTAAGCCAGACCCAATATTTTTTGTTGTCGCTCATCTTTTCAGCTCCCATGCAAGGATTGCCGCAGCCGCAGATGCGTTGAAGGATTCTGCTCTGCCGCTCATCGGGATTGTTACCTGAGCGGAACATTTTTCAATCACTTCTTTTGACAGACCCGAACCTTCATTGCCTACGCAGCAGATAACTCCGCCATCCATAGAAACATTGCGGATATCCTCGGCATCGTACCTGGGTACGGAAGCAAGAGTTTTTATTCCGTCGGAATTTGCTTTTGCGATAAGCTCGCAGAGACTGTCTGACGGGATAACATTCATTCTCAGCAGCGAACCCATTGACGCTCTCAACGCTTTGGGATTATAAATATCACAGCCGCCGCTGACAATAAGACCGTCAAGTCCGAGCGCTTCTGCGCTTCTGCAGACCGCACCGAGATTTGATGGGTCCTGAAGATTTTCGAGAGCAAGATATTTGCCGTCGGGTTTGAGAGAGATTTTATCCGCATCGGATTTTATTCCGCAGATGCAGAAAACTCCCTGGGGATTTTCGGTATCTGAGAGCTTCTGTGAAACCTCCGCACTTATTTCGTAGCATACACCGCTTGCAGCGATAATGCCGTCAACGTAATCGGAATATTTCCACAACGCTTTGGAAGTGAAGAACGCCTGCTTTATTACGATACCGGTCTGAACGGCATCGGAGCAGAGCCGTGCGCCCTCGAGAAAAAATTCCCCCGCTTCTTTACGCAGCGAAGCACTTTCTCCAAGACGGACGGCATATTTTATTTTGTCGTTGGTTCTTGCAGTTATTTTTTCCATAACACACTCACTATATTGTTTAAATATTTGATACCTTTATATTATATAAAATCAAAATAATTTGCCTTTCGACGTAAAGTAAATGAATAATGAAAAGTGAAAAATGAAGAATTAAGGGTCGCTTCGCTCCGAAATTATATGATTTTTGTCGTGGTCGTCAACCCCTACCATTTGATTTCAGTTTTTGCGCAGCAACATATAATCCGGGTGTGGGCATCGCCCACCCGAAATTTTTCATTCTTAATTGTTCATTATTCATTCCGAAACGGTTTTGTGCACAGCACAAATCATCTGAAATAAACAAACAATCAGAGATGTAACGGAATGCCACATCTCTGATGATTGAATACTATGATTAGTTGAGAGCTGCCTTTGCCTTTTCGGTAAGAGCAGTGAATGCTGCGGGATCTGCAACAGCGATTTCAGCAAGCATCTTTCTGTTGAGATTGATGTCTGCCTTCTTGAGACCGTTGATGAATGTTGAGTAGTTCATGCCGTTCATCTTGCAAGCAGCTGAAATACGTGAAATCCAAAGACGACGGAAATCTCTCTTCTTCTGCTTTCTGCCGATGTAAGCATAGTTGCCGCTCTTCATTACAGCCTGCTTAGCAGTCTTGAAGAGTGTGCTCTTTGAGCCGTAGTAGCCCTTAGCCATCTTGAGTACTTTATTTCTTCTCTTGCGAGTCATGAGTGCGCCTTTAATACGAGCCATTTTTTATATCCTCCGTTATTATCTGATAGTTGAATTACAAGAATTATTTATAGGGAACAAGACGCTTGATCTGCTTGCAGTTTGTTACGTCAGCAACAGTTGTTTTGCGAAGGTTTCTCTTGCGCTTTGTGTTCTTCTTGTTGAGAATGTGTGACTTGTAAGCATGAGCGCGGATGGGCTTGCCGCCCTTTGAAATCTTGAAGCGCTTCTTTGCGCCGCTGTGAGTCTTAATCTTAGGCATGGTTATATTTCCTCCTTAATATTATAAACATTTTTACTTTGAGCTTTTCGGAGCCAGGAACATCAGCATCTGTCTGCCTTCAAGCTTGGCAGGTTTCTCGACACTTGCACAGTCTGCCATAGCCTCTGCGCAACGCTGCATTGTTGATATACCGAGATCGCTGTGAGCCATCTCACGTCCTCTGAAGCGGATGGAAACCTTGACCTTGTTGCCCTGCGAAATGAACTTGCGGGCATGGTTGATTTTGGTTTCGAAATCGTGGGTGTCGATGTTGAGAGAAAGTCTGATTTCTTTGATTTCGATAATCTTCTGATTCTTTTTTGCTTCTTTCTCTTTCTTTGCCTTTTCAAATCGGAACTTACCGTAGTCCATAATTTTGCATACGGGCGGTTTTGCCGCAGGAGCAATCTTAACAAGGTCAAGATTCTTGCTTTCGGCAAGTTTGAGAGCTTCTGATGCCGACATAATGCCGAGCTGCTCACCGTCATTCGAAATAACTCTTATTTCTTTATCACGGATTTCCTCATTGATCTGCTGTTCTTTGCTGCTGATGTTAAAGCACCTCCAAAACTTATTTTAAAAGCAATAAAAAAGCGAGGGCAGGAAATCCCGACCTCGCATAAAATCAACGCTCTTTACGCACTTTATGTGCATAAAAACTTAAGCTATTGACCGACGCGGGGCATTTCCCGGAAGGTGAGAGCGAACCTGCTCTGCTTTATTGTGCAAGTTATTTTAATACATATCCCTCGGTTTGTCAAGGGTTTTCGGAAATTTTTTTACTTTATTTTTCCGATAAGCATTAATCCCGACGAAATCAGAAGACCCGCTCCGAGGAAAAGAGCCGCCGTAACTCCGTTAAGGATAAAGCCGAGCGACGTTGCATAAAGCGCCGCGCAAAGGATGAACGCAAGAGCAGTCAGAACAATCTGAACGGTTGAACCGAGCCTTCTTTTGGTTGTGATGTTGCAGGATGCCGCAACCGCTCTGAGCATCGAATAAGCAGTGCCGTCGTGAACGATTCTTGCGGGAAGCTTGTCGCATACAGCGTCTCTTCTTCTCTTGAAAAGTCTGCCCGCAACGGACGAAAGCACCTTGAAATTCTGCTGAGGCATACCGAAGCTTTCGGCAATCAGTTCTTCGGTGACGTTAACGTCGTTTGTGCGCACAAGAATCTGAATTCCGTTGCTCTCAAGCATTTTGAAATATCCCTCAAGATTTTTGTCAACCGCATAGCTGACAACGAAAAGAGCGGCAATTTTGCCTGCAACGGCAAGATACATAACCTTTCTGCCGCTGTGAGAATATCTTTCTTCGAGCGCCTTTTCGGGCACTTCGATATTATGGTGAACAAGCAGATTTCTGTTGCCGAGAAGAACCTTCTGATTATGGATTCTTGCGGCAATACCAAGCTTATCCTCATAAACAAGCTCTTTAACTGCGGGAAGCAAATCCTGTCTGCCGTCAACAACCTGTTCAAAGCTCTCTCTGAGAGGTCCGCCGGATTTGATAATCATAGCCGCCGCATAGAGAAGAACATCATCGATACGGATATTCTTGAAATCCTTCATGCCGTGCATTGTGCAGCGTGAACGGTCAAAAATATCGGCTGAATCAAGCACAACCGCATTTGCGGAAGCCGTTTTTTCGGCTGAATCAAGGCTTGCAATCATAGTGCCGGTAAGGTTGAGACCGTGGTTTGAGCTTCTTGCGATAAACGCGGGGATAAATGCAGAGAACACGGGTGCGCTCATACAGAATGTACCCGCAAATGCCGAAAATGCGCTCATTACGCTCTTTTCAACAATTCCCGCAATTATTGCAACAACAGCTGCCGCACCGAAAGCAACGGGAATGAGAATCTGCATAAGCTTTTTATCGCTTGTATCCGTTTTGGAATTCTTGACGAAATCCGAAGGGAAGGCAAGCTTTGATGAATAGAGAAGCTCTGCATTGCCCATCATAAGACCCCTGCCGAGTTCAAAAATCTCGGATTCATTCTCAAACGGATGAACCGCATACATATTGTGCTCATATTTATATGCACAAACCTCGAAGTTACCGAGAATTCTTTCTGCATCAAGCTTATCCGCAAGCTTGCCGATAAGCACCGCAAACACTGCTGCCGCAGAGAAAACCGCGGTTTCGGTTCCGTTGCCGCCAATAACAGCCGCAAGGGTATTCTGAAGAATTGCAACAGCTATCGACAGACTGACCGCTGATGCACTTGTGAACTTCTTTTTGGTTATCGACATCAGACCGTCGAAGAATTTGACGCTGTCAAGCGCAACCGCAACAATAAGCAGAACCGCATTGATAACGCACATCACGGTTGAACCCTCAACAAAAGCCTGAGTCTCTATCGAAAGCTTCGAGGCGATTGCGGGGATAATGTTGATTATCAGCATAACAAGTGCAACCGCACCGACCGCAATAAGTCCCGTTGTTGCTTTCTTTGCTTCGTCGCTGAGTCTTTTATGGATTGAAGCACGCTCTGCGGGTGAGGAATATTCGTTTGCAACGGGTCTTTCCTCTTCCTGCTCAAGCTCGAGCTTCTTTTCTTTTTTCTTCTTTGCCTTTTCGGCTTTTGCAACGTCTTCGGGCGGTGCTTCGTAATCGCCGTCAAACTCTGCATCAAGATCAATCGCCTCAATAAGCTTGAAATTCTTTGCCTTCTGCTTACGTTTTTCCCAGAGAGCAACCTCAACGTCATCCTCGCTCGACTGGTCGGGTTCGGATTCATCCTCATCGTCAAATCCCGTAAGCATTATCTGACCCTCAACAACATCGGGTGTTTCGGAATGCTTTTTTGACCCCGAACCGAGAGCATCCATAACCCTTGTTTTTTCGTCAACGATTTCCTTGGCATCCTCGGCAGCAAGCACCTTGGGCATTGCTTCAAGCCCGCTTTCCTCCGCTTCGCCCGACTTTGCAACAACGATGCCGGGTCTGTCAACGGGGCCGTCTTCAACAACGTCGATTTCGGCAGTATGTTCGAGCTTGAGAGTAGTGAAAAATCTTGTTTTATAGTCTGATTCTTTAATGTGAACTTCTTCTTTTTTCTCCTCGGTTTTGCCGAAGAAATCAGTCGCTGCAGAATCGCCCTCATAAAAAACCTTTATCTCTGAAGGCTCTTTCTTCTTTTTCGGCTTGGGTTCTTCATTCTGCCACGCAAACATCGACTGCGCAGGCTTTGGAAGATCCTCGGGAACTATAACCGTTTCGATTTCAAAAAGAGATTCGTCAAATTCATATGTTTTTTCAAAAAATCTTTCCTGACCGTCAACATCCGATTCATCGGAAACCGAAGAAATATCCTGCATTTCTTCCTTGGATTCTTCGGCAATAGGCTTGACGGTGAAAATACCCGTGTCAAACTCACGGCTGAGGATTCTTTCAAAATCCTTTGCGGGAGTTGCAGGTACAGGCTCGGCTTTAGGAACATATTCTTCACCGTTTGTGCCGGCAATCAGTCTGTCAATATCGTCGAGAGACCAGGTTTTTGAAGGTGTGTCTGCATTTTCTCCGCTCTGCTTCGACTTTCTGACCTGCGCAAGAATATCCTCAAGCTCATCCGCGCCCGAAGTTTTCTTAATATATTCGTCCAAAGTCTTCACCTACCTGTTCTTTGCAATTTCATACATTAAAATTCCCGCCGCTACCGAAGCGTTGAGAGAATTGATTTTTCCTTTCATCGGGAGCGACACAATGAAGTCGCACTTTTCCTTGACGAGTCTGCTGACACCCTTGCCCTCCGAACCGACAACAAGAGCAACCGCACCCGAATAATCCTGCTTATCCCAGCGGGTGCCGTCCATATCCGCACCGTAGACCCAGAAGCCTTTTTCCTTGAGTTCATCAATCGCAGACGGAAGATTTGACACTCTTGCAACAGGCACATATTCAACCGCGCCCGCAGAAACCTTGCCTACCGCATAGGTAAGAGCAACGCCTCTTCTTTTGGGAATGATGATTCCGTGCGCTCCGCACGCATCGGCAGTTCTGATGATTGCACCGAGATTGTGGGGGTCTTCGATTTCGTCGCAGATAATGACAAACGGGGTTTCGCCCTTGCTTTCGGCATTCTGAAGAATATCGTCAATCGATGAATATTCGTGAACTGCCGCCCAAGCCGCAACACCCTGATGGTTTTCACCCTCGCAGAGCTTATCGAGCTTACGGCGGTCTGTTTCTTTAACAACAATGCCCTTATCACGGCACTGACCGATTATTTTTCCGACGGAGCCGCCTCTCTCTCCTTTTGCAACAAGAAGGCAGTCAATCGCCCTTCCGCTCTTGAGAGCTTCCGCAACGGCATTTCGCCCGATTATCAATCCCTGTCGCTCATTCTGCATTTCCATAAAGCAGACTCCTCCTATTTTCAGCTATATTCAATCAATTATATCACAAAATAACATATTTGAATAGTATTATTATAATTTTTGCAAAAAAATTTTTAATAATTTTATGAAAAAACAGATAATAAGTGACAGTTTTTGCCATAACGTTGTGTGAAAATAATATGAACAATCGTTTTAGTGCAAAACGCAGAGTTTTTAAATGCAAAGTATATGAAAGGAATAAAATTTATGGAAAAAATAACCGCTATTGACAGACCCGATGTTTCGGACAGGCTGTGGGACAGAGGAATTATGATTCTGACCTGCACGCTCTGTTTTGTTTCGGGATTTATCCTTTCGGGGGCGGAGCTGATGTCCATGCACATCCCGCTGAGCATCGGTCTTGCCGCCGCTTTTACGGGATATGAACTCATTTTTGTTTGCGTGGGCGGTATTTCGGGTGCTGCAATGAGGCTTGGCACGCCTGAAATGCTCAATGCCGTGCTACCTCTGGCAGGAGTTGCGGCAACTGTTTTTGTTCTCGGAAAAATGAACATAAAGAAAAAAAGACGTCTGATTCTTTCGGTCAGCGTTTTTGCTTTCACGTTTGTATGCAAAACGGCAGTTATGTTTTCTCAGTCACCGTCGCTCAATGAATTTATCCTCGTTTTCTGTTCATCGCTTCTGTGCGGCACATCGGTTATTTTTTATTCGGGAACGGCAGACTGCATAAAACGAAAACAAAACATCTATATGCTCGATAATCATTCTCTCGTCTGCATCATCGCAAGCCTGTGCACGGTGCTCCTGGGCGCATCGGAAATAAGTATCCTCGGATTCAGACCGGCAAGATTTTTCGGATGCTTTGTCATTCTTGTTGCGGCATATCTTTTCAGCCGTTCGGGCGGAAGCGTTGCCGGAATTGCAATCGGCGGATGCATCGCTGTTTCGGGTACGAGCGTTGCACTGAGCATATGCTACGGTGTATGCGGTCTGCTTTCGGGCATTTTTTCAAAATTCGGCAGATTTTTCTGCGCTCTTTCGTTTTCTCTTGCGGCAGGAATTTCGGCACTTCTCGACGGTTCTGCCGAAGGTATTTCCGTTTTTGCGGAAGCAGCATCAGCCGCCTTTGTTTTTACACTTATTCCGGGAAAATATCTGCGGAAAATCCGCAGTAACATTGTAAATCCGGGCGTTTTCCGTATGGAAACCGAATTCTGCTCCGCTGGTGAAAGACTGACCGAAACCGCAAAGGCTATCGGCTCTGTTTCGCAGTGCATTTCTTCCGTTTCAAAAGGAATCGAAGCTCTTTCGCCCGCAACGGATATTATGGTCTGTATGAGGGTGCGCGAAAGAATATGTGCCGACTGTCCGCTGAAAGACAGCTTCTGCCCCGAAGAGGGTGAATTTGCGGAAATCACAAAAAAGCTCTCGCAGGGCGAAACGGTTAAATGCGAGGATTTTTCGGTTAATTTCAATGCAAAATGTCCGAGCGCTCCGCGTGTGGCAGACTGTTTCAACAGGGTTTATGCAGGTCAGAAAGCGGTTAACATTATGCAGGCAAATTCGGCACGCACCAGAGAGCTTGCGTGCAACCAGTTTGACTGGGTTTCAACACTTCTGCGTGAACTTTCCGAAGAAATCGGCAAGGGTTCGCAAGTGCTTTTCAACAAGGAAAAAAGCGCAATGCGTGTGCTTGCGGACAACGGCTTCAACGCAGTTTCGGTAAGCTGCGTTTCTCCGCCGTCGGGAGCATTGAAGCTGACCTGCGTTGTTGAAGATATACCGGTTTCAACTTCACTTTCACGGCTTACGGCAGAACTTTCACGGGAGCTTGAAGCGCAGCTTCACTCACCCAAAATCCGTGAACACAAAAACGGAAAAGAGCTTCTTTTTACCCGTAAGGAGCTGTTCAGAATCCGTATGGGTTCGGCTTCGGCAAGCTGCGGCAACAAAAAACTCTGCGGCGATTATTTTGAGTGCTTCCGTACCGATTCAAAGGCATACATCATCCTCAGCGACGGTATGGGCACGGGTGGAAGAGCGGCAATCGACTCGGCAATGACGGTTGAGCTTTTTTCAAGGCTGATCCGTGCGGGCGTGAGTCTCGATACGGCACTGAGCATCACAAACTCCGCACTCTCGGTCAAATCCGACGATGAGTCGCTCTCCACTCTCGATGTTGCAGAAATCGACCTTTTCAGCGGTAATACAATTATATATAAAGCGGGAGCCGCACCGTCATTCTATACAGTTTCGGGCAGAGTAAAAACGGTTGAAATGCCGTCAACACCGCTCGGGATTCTCAGTAAAGCGGGTTTCAGCCGATACACGCTCAGGCTCAGAGGCGGTGAAACGCTTGTTATGGTCAGCGACGGAATTCTCGGCAGCGGCAGCAGCTGGCTTCGGGATGAAATAAAAGCTTTTGCGGGCGGACCCGATGCAAGCGAATTTTCCGAAAATATCCTTGAATCCGCAAGACGCAGATGCGGCTCAAAATATGACGATATGACAGTTATTTCTGCCGTTGCGGAAGAAATCTGAACAATCACCTTTTAAGTGCAGAACGCAGAGTTTTTAAATGCAGAATGCAAAGTGCAAAATGCAGAATTTTTAGAGGGTTTCACCCGCACCCATTGTGAATTGCTTCGCAAAAATATATCTGTTATTTACTATCTATTCAATATTCTTTATTAGCCTCCACTTTAGGAATGATGGTATTTTCTGATGAAATTCAAGTAAAACAGCCTTTATTCCGACATTTCAAAAAAATTTTAAAAATTTTTAAAAAAAGTATTGACAAATCGTGATTGAGGGTATATAATCATCAAGCATTCAAAAAACGCCGTTGCGTTTTTTAGTCGGTGTTGATGACGTTGAGGGTCCACCCGTTCCCATCCCGAACACGGTAGTTAAGCTCAACAGTGCCGAAAATACTTGGCTGGAAGCGGCCCGGGAAGATAGGTCGACGCCGACACTTTTAATTTAGCTGTCCAAAAGGGCGGCTATTTTTTTTGCCCGAAAAAGCCATCTCCTTCTCCAAGGAGGCTAATAAAAACTGAAGTTTTTAGATAATAAAGAATATTGAATAAATAATAAATAATAGATATTTTGACTTTCAGCGGGATATGGGCATCCCGCCCTACACTGAAAAACACACAGCTATAAAATATTAATTACGCATTTCGCATTACGAATTACGCATTAGAAACTTTGCACTTAAAATCCTTACATAAAAAACGGCACAGGAACGAAACCTGTGCCGTAATTTTTATTTAAATCAGAATGAGCCGTCCATAAATACGACGTCAACAAGAAGTGCGGGGAGCATTACAAGAACTCTGGGAAGCCATTCAATGAATGTATAAATTGCAAGACCGAAGAAGCTGGGAACTGCGCCAAGATAGTAAGCTGCTTCGCTTGTTGTGTTATCGCCTGTGAAGGTGATTTCGTTCTGACCGACTTCCTTCTCGAGAGTGAAGCTGTCGTGAAGAGTAACGGTGGGAACTTCGTTTTCGTCGATAATGTTGCCTTCTTCGTCTTCCTTGAGGTCGGAAACAACATATGAATTGAATGTGAGCTTGCCGCCGTCAACAGCGATTGTGTTGAAGATACCGCCCTTATAAAGCTCGTTTTCGTTTTCGTGGGTTTCACCGTCCCAGTAATGACCGTTATTCTGGGTTGTGAGAGCAGCGATATGCTTGGTGTTCATCATATAACCTTCGAGGAAGTTACGGACACCGTATCTCTTTGTGCCTGCAGTACCTGCAAGAACATAGGTTGCACCGTCTTCTTCGTTAACCATACCGTATCTGATGGGCTGAGTTCTGAGATACTGATGGTCGTGACCGCTGAGAACAAGGTCAACATCGCACATATCAACTACTGTTGCGAGAGATCTCTTGAGATAGAGAGCATCGGGCCACTTGCCGTCCTTACCGAGGGTATAGGGTGACTTATGCATACAAACGATTTTCCAGTCCTTATCGGTGCTGTTCATATCGTTCTTAAGCCATGTAAGCTGTGCGAATGAGATTGAAAGAAGGTCGTTTGTGTTAACAACAGCGATGTGAGCATTGCCGTAGTCAAATGAATAGTTAACACCGTTGAGGTTCTGAACGCTTTCGCTTGTGTCGAGGTTGAACATATTATTGAACCAGTGCCATACACCGAGACCGTCGTGGTTACCTGCAACAGGAGCGAGAGTTGTGTTGAGGTTGATGTTCTTCATTGCAGCATCGTAGAAATCCCACTCTTCGTTGGTGCTGTCGTTGGTGAAGTCGCCGAGAGTGATCATGAACTCTGCGCCGGGCATAGTCTTGAAGCCGTTTTCAACAACTCTTGCAGCTGCGTTGAAGTTTCTTTCGTTGCTTGCCTGGATGTCAGCGATAACGATGAATTCGCTCTTTGCGTCGCCGTCATCGGTAACGAATGTACCCCATGCGCTGAATGTTTCGCCATCGCCTACACGGTAGTTATAAGTTCTGCCTGCGGGGAGACCCGAAACGGTTGCCTTGTGAAGATAATTGCCTTCAAACTCAACAACTGTTGTATATTCAACTGCAAAGCCTTTTGTTGACGAATCAAGAAGTCTGCCGTCTTCCGCCTTGATTTCGATAACGCTTTTGGTTTCTGCCTTTGTATACCATGTGAAGCCCTTTGATGACTTGGTATCACCGTTTACGGTTGCGGAAATACGGAAGGGAGTTGCATCTGTTGCGGGTGCTTCAGGTTCATCGGGAGTAGCGGGTACGTCGGGAGTTGCAGGTGCATCAGGTGTTGCGGGTGCATCGGGTGTTGCAACTGCATCTGTGTTTGTTGCGGGGATTGATGCGGATGAAAGAGCCGAACCGCCCGAAATGAGGGTAAGGCAAAGAACAATGCTGAGTATTCTTATAAGAGTCTTTTTCATTCTATCTTTTTTCCTTTCACTTATTTAAGAGGGATTGATGTATCCCACTGAGTAAGCCATTCGCCGCTGCGGCAATTTCTTGCTCTGAGGAGAACTTCATCGTCATAAACTTCAACGATGTATGTGATACCTGAGCCGTTGCCGCCATCTTCACCGTCTTTATTCTCAATTGAGAATGCAGGAGCGTTGACTGAGTGGAAACCGCCTTCCATCTTCTGATAGCTGTACTGGCTGAAGCCTGCGTGAAGATGACCGTTGATAAGAATAACTGTCTTTTTATCGGCATATTTTGAAAGAACTTCAATGACCTCGTCATTCTGGTCACCGATTGAACCTGCATCCTTGTTTGTGCCGTTACCCCAGGTTGTGGGAAGATTGTGGGTAAGCTTGAGAGGCTGATGGACAATAACAAAAACGGGCATTCCGTCTTCAACGGAAGCGATTTCAGCATCAATCCATGCAAGCTGTTCGGGGCTGATATACGCTTCTTCAAATACCATTTTATCCGAACCCATAACGATAAACTTATAGCCGTTGACAACTTCAGAATATGCAAATTTGCCTTCTGCATAAGCATTGTCGGTCATTGATGTGTCACCGTTGAGTGCGTTTGTGAAAGCTGAAAAACGGCTGTAGCTCTGGCTGTATGCACGGAGTCTGATATCGTGGTTACCCTCTGCCATGATGTAGCGGGAAGCAATGCCTTTAAGCTCATCATAAACAAGCTGATATTCCTCTGCAAGGCCGTTTTCGGCGATATCGCCTACTCCGACGATAACGTCGAGTCTGTCTGCGTTGCGAAGGTCGATACAAGCTTCCTGAAGAGCCTGATATCTGTCAAACATATAGTTTGAAACCTGAGGGTCTGCAAGGGTTGCAAAAACGAGTTTCACATCATCATTTTTTGCCTTGATGATGTCATCCGTTGAGGGAGCAACAACACCGCCGTTGAACGAATAAACAACGGACATAATGAGCGCGAAAAGTTTGAAGAAAAGCTGCTGAACAAAATTTAACGACATAACTATGCCTCCAATAAAAAATATATATTAAAGATTACCACTAAAAAGAAAAAATGTCAACCTGAAAACAGATATTCCTGCAGGGGGCGATGTTCCTTAAAAAACTGATAATTCACCGACCCAATATATAATCACAGGTTGTTCCGTAAAAATCCGCAAGTTTAATCAAAATATCGCACGGAATATTATGACTGCCCGTTTCATATTTTGAATATGTTGTACGGTCAATATAAACCCCGTATTTTTTAAGCTCCTTACACACCAATTTTTGGGTAAGCCCTTTGTTATCACGTAATTCCTGCAACCTGTTGGTAATCATTTTAATCATTCCTTTTTCATATATGGGGATTATATCCCCTTAATAATCAAGATTATAACCCCCATAATATTTTAAGTCAATAAAGGGGGCAAAAAAATGATTATTTTCGACAAGCTTTGGATTGAAATGGAGAAAAAAGGTATTTCCACATACGCTCTCAGAGAAAAAAGCGGAATAGACAGCAAGACAATCCGCAGACTCAGGTCAAACGAAAATATCGAAACCAAAACCTTGAACAAACTGTGTTCAGTTCTCAATTGCAGGCTTGAAGACATTGCGGAATATGTTGAAGATTAAAGTTACCGCCGAGGATTAATCTTCGGCGGTTTTTCATCTTCAAATAACAGACGTCCCCCGTACCGAAAAAACAGTTTTTGCGGAGCAATATACATTCGGAGCGAAGCAACCCTTCATTCTGCACTCTGCATTATGCATTTATTGAAAGGTTTATACAAATAAATTTTAAAAATATTATATAATTTGGAATAATTAAAGTCTTTACAAACCGAACGAAAAGTGATAGTATAATCAGTGGTGTAAAATCAAACTCACTAATAATAGTTTAAAAACTTTTAGGAGGAAAAAGACTATGGCAAGAAAAATGAAGACCATGGACGGTAACAACGCCGCTGCATGGGTGTCATATGCCTTCACTGAAGTTGCTGGCATTTACCCCATCACTCCGTCAAGCCCCATGGCAGACTATGTTGACCAGTGGTCAGCACAGGGTATGAAGAACATCTTCGGCACAACCGTTAAGGTTGCTGAAATGCAGTCAGAAGCAGGTGCAGCAGGTACCGTTCACGGTTCACTCGCAGCAGGTGCTCTCACCACAACTTACACTGCATCACAGGGTCTTCTTCTTATGATCCCCAATATGTACAAAATCGCAGGTGAGCTTCTTCCCAGCGTTTTCCACGTTTCAGCACGCTGCGTTGCTTCACACGCTCTTAACATTTTCGGCGACCATTCAGACGTTTATGCCTGCCGTCAGACAGGTTTCGCTATGCTCGCTGAAACAAATACACAGGAAGTTATGGACCTCGGTGCTGTTGCACACCTTGCATCAATCAAGGGCAGAGTTCCCTTCATCAACTTCTTCGACGGTTTCCGTACTTCACACGAACTCCAGAAGATTGCTGTATGGGATTTCGAAGACCTCAAAGAAATGTGCGACATGGATGCTGTTGAAGCATTCCGCAAGAGAGCTCTCAACCCCGAGAGACCCGTTATGCGCGGTTCACACGAAAACGGCGACATCTTCTTCCAGCACAGAGAAGCTTGCAACGCTTACTATGATGCTCTTCCCGCTATCGTTGAAGAGTACATGGATAAGGTAAATGCAAAGCTCGGCACAGACTACAAGCTCTTCAACTACTACGGCGCTCCCGATGCAGAGAGAGTTATCATCGCTATGGGTTCAATCTGCGACGTAGCAGAAGAAGTTATCGATTATCTTACCGCTAAGGGTGAGAAGGTTGGTCTTGTTAAGGTTCGTCTTTACAGACCCTTCTCAGCAGAGAAGCTTGTTGAAGCTATCCCCGCAACAGCAAAGAAGATTGCTGTTCTCGACAGAACAAAGGAACCCGGTTCACTCGGCGAGCCCCTCTTCCTTGACGTTGTTGCTGCTCTTGCTGCAACAGGCAGAACAGGCGCTCAGGTAATCGGCGGCCGTTACGGCCTCGGCTCAAAGGATACTCCTCCCTCAAGCATCTTCGCAGTATACGACGAGCTTGCAAAGGACGCTCCCAAGGCTCAGTTCACAATGGGTATCAACGACGACGTTACAAACCTCTCACTTGCTGAGAAGGAAGCTCCCAACACCGCAGCAGAAGGCACAATCGAGTGCAAGTTCTGGGGTCTCGGCGGCGACGGTACTGTTGGTGCTAACAAAGACTCAATCAAGATCATCGGCGACCATACAGACAAGTACGTTCAGGCTTACTTCCAGTATGACTCAAAGAAGACCGGCGGTATCACAATTTCTCACCTCCGTTTCGGCGACAAGCCCATCAAGTCCCCCTACTACATCAACAAGGCAGACTTCGTTGCTTGCCACAACCCCTCATATGTTGAAAAGGGTTACAAGATGGTTAACGACGTTAAGCCCGGCGGTGTTTACCTCATCAACTGCCAGTGGGATGAAGCAGAGCTTGCTGAAAAGCTTCCCGCAGAAGCAAAGAGATACATTGCTAAGAACAACATTCAGCTTTACACCGTTAACGCTATCGACCTTGCAGCTCAGATAGGTCTCGGCAAGAGAACAAACACCGTTCTTCAGTCAGCTTTCTTCTCACTTTCAAAGGTTCTTCCCGCTGAGGAAGCAATCGGCTACATGAAAGAAAAGGCTCAGAAGTTCATGAAGAAGGGTAAGGAAATCGTTGAGATGAACGAAAAGGCTATCGATGCAGGTGCATCAGCTTACGTTAAGATCAACGTTCCCGCAGAATGGGCAGACGCAGCTGACGACGCAGCTCCCGAAGCATCAAAGGGTGCAGAGAAGCTCGTTAAGATGGTTGACGGCATCATGAAGCCCGTTGCACTTATGAACGGTGATTCACTTCCCGTTTCAGCATTTATGGATCACGCTGACGGTACATTCGAGCAGGGCGCTTCAGCTTACGAAAAGAGAGGCGTTGCAGTTCTCGTTCCCGCTTGGGACGGCGCAACCTGTGCTCAGTGTAACAAGTGTTCATATGTATGTCCCCACGCAACAATCAGACCCTATGCTCTCACAGCTGAAGAAGCTGCAGCCGCTCCTGCCAACGCAATCATCGTTGACAAGAAGGGTAAGGGCAAGGATTCATATAAGTACAGCCTCGCTGTTTCACCCCTCGATTGTATGGGTTGCGGCGTTTGCGTAGGCGTATGTCCCACAAACTCACTCAAGATGGTTTCAAGAGAGAGCCAGGATGCTATGCAGCCCGTATTCGACTACATGGTTGAAAACGTAACAGTTAAGGCTGACCTTGCAGATAACACCGTTATCGGCAGCCAGTACAAGACTCCTCTTCTCGAGTTCTCAGGCTCATGCGCAGGTTGTGCTGAAACAGCTTACGCTCGCCTTATCACTCAGATGTTCGGCGACAGAATGTACATCTCAAATGCTACAGGCTGTTCATCAATCTGGGGCGGTCCCGCAGCAACATCACCCTACACAGTTAACAAGAAGGGCTTCGGTCCCGCTTGGGCTAACTCACTCTTCGAAGATAACGCAGAGCACGGCTTCGGTATGTTCCTTGGCCAGAATGCTATCCGCAACAGCCTCATCTCAAAGGTAGAAGCAGTTGCAGCAGCAGAATGCGCTACAGAAGAAATCAAGGCAGCTGCAGCAGCTTACCTTGAAACAGTTAACGACGGCGCAAAGAACGGCGCAGCAACAGAAGCTCTTGTTGCAGCTCTTGAAGGTTGCGATTGCGCAACTTGCAAGGAAATCCTCGCAAGCAAGGAATATCTTGCTAAGAAGTCCGTATGGATCTTCGGCGGCGACGGTTGGGCATACGATATCGGCTTCGGCGGCGTTGACCACGTTCTTGCAGCAGGCGAAGATGTAAACATCATGGTATTCGATACCGAAGTTTACTCCAACACCGGCGGTCAGGCTTCAAAGGCTTCCAACATCGGCCAGGTTGCACAGTTTGCAGCAGCAGGTAAGGGCATCGCTAAGAAGTCACTCGCTGAAATCGCAATGAGCTACGGCTACGTTTACGTTGCTCAGATTGCTATGGGCGCTGATGCTAACCAGACCATCAAGGCTATCGCAGAAGCAGAAGCTTACAACGGTCCCTCAATCATCATCGCTTACGCACCTTGCGAAATGCACTCAATCAAGGGCGGTATGATTAACTGCCAGAACGAAATGAAGAAGGCTGTTGACTGCGGCTACTGGAACATGTTCCGTTACAATCCCGCTCTCAAGGCTGAAGGCAAGAATCCCTTCACCATCGACAGCAAGCCCGCAACAGGCAGCTACAGAGAATTCCTTCTCAACGAAGCTCGCTACTCATCACTTACCCGCTCATTCCCCGAAAGAGCTGAAGAACTCTTCGCTCTTGCAGAGAAGACAGCAGGCGAGAGATATGAGCATCTCCTTCGTCTTAAGGACCTCTATGCTCCCAAGGCTGACTAATTCTTAAAATAAAATCGGAGCTGTTTCACTGAAAAGTGAGGCAGCTCCTTTTTTAGATAATAAATATAACGCTGAAAAAATATTAAAACTCTACCAAAAATCAATCCTCCGTCATTTTCTTACGAAAATGCCACCTCCTTCTCCAAGGAGGCTAATGGTAACTGAAGCATTGATGATGCATCGGCTCCTTTGAAAAGGAGCTGTCACAGAGTGACTGAGGATTGATTCAGTTTTTGCGTTGCAATACATTAACCGGAGCGAAGCTCCCTTTCATTCTGAATTTTACACTTTGCACTTTGCATTCTGCATTTAAAAACTCTGCACTCAAATTACCGTCGCCAATGTCAGCATAGGAATTGTGTCATCCAGAATTTTTTCAAAATCCGTGAGGGGAAGAGGATTTTCGCCCTTACCGATTTCAACGGTGAATGCGGGTTTATTGAAATATTCTATAAACCAGTCCTTATATCCGCCATACGATGCAAGTCCGCTGTTTTCAACAAGCGTATATCCGCTTGCCGCTGAAAGAATACGTGCAATCCGCTCGCTTTCGGGCGGTCTATTTTCACCGTATTCCCAATAAATCTCCTCACCCTGGCTGTGAAGCGCAATTGCCATCCGAGGTTTGCGAAGCTTTGTGAGGCTGACAAGAGATGCCGTTTCAGGCTCGCTTTCGGGCATATATCCGCCGTATCTTCTCGGTGAAGGCGCAACAATCCCCGACTCAATCTCCATATTCCGAAGCTTACACCAACCCGCATCAAAATTATGGTTGATATCCACTCCGTGAGCGTTTGCGTTCCATTTTTCGGTTGATGAATGCATAATTTTTTCCACATCTTGAGCATATTTCCACGCACCGTCGATTCCGTTAATCGCAATCTGAACTCCGTCGGGATTAACGCACGGAATAATTATTACTTCTCTGCGGATACAAGAGGTATCAATTCCGAAAACGGTCGTGCCGTTTGCTTTTGAACAGAGCAGAATTTCGGCAAACCTTAACGCAAGAAGGCTCGTCATCCATTCCTGACCGTGAAACCCTGCCGCAATCAGAATTGGATTTTCACTTCTGCCGATGCGAAGACTGTAAATTCCTCTTTGGCATAATGATCTGCCGATAAGATGAACTCCGAGCCATGGATATGCTTTTTTTAAGGAAAAAATCATTTTTCTTTGGTTTTCGGCTGTCATTATGCAAGGTTTTGTGATATAATCCATATGAAATCCCCTATACATTATAATTATTAATACCATTTATATTCAGAATCACGGAGGAGTATTATGGAACTTTTTGAAAAAACCGCTGAAAAAAATTATATCTATAACGGAAAGATTATCAACGTGCGCCGTGATATTGCCGAGCTTCCCGACGGAAAACACAGCATCCGTGAGGTTGTTGAGCATAACGGCGGAGTCTGCGTTGCGGCTCTGACCGATAAAGATGAGCTGATGTTTGTGCGCCAGTTCAGATATCCTTATTCGGAAGTTGTGCTTGAACTTCCTGCTGGCAAGCTTGAAAAGGGCGAAGACCCCTTTGAAGCGGGCAAGCGTGAGCTTGAAGAAGAGACGGGCTGCGTTGCTGCAAAATATCACACACTCGGCAAATTTTATCCCACTCCCGGCTACTGCGGAGAGATTATCTATCTTTATGCCGCCGAAAAACTGACCGAAACCCATATGAACCTTGACGATGACGAATATCTTGAGGTTGAGAGAATTCCTCTTGAAAAAGCGGTGGATATGGTGCTTTCGGGCGAAATCAAGGACGGAAAAACTCAGGCACTCGTTATGAGAGTTGCCGAAATGAAACGCAGAGGTATTATCGGATGAAAAAAATAATTCTTGCATCGGCTTCTCCACGCAGAAAAGAGCTTCTGACGGTTGCCGGAGTTGAATTTGACATTGTTGTTAAAGATGTTGACGAAACCGTACCCGACGGAACTCTGCCCATTGAAGCTGCAAAAATGACAGCAAAGAAAAAAGCCCTTGCTGTTACAAAGGACTTTGAGGATTGCACCGTTATAGGTGCAGACACAATTGTTGTTACAAACGGAAAAATTCTCGGCAAACCTGCCGACAAAGACGATGCCTGCCGAATGCTACGTATGCTTTCGGGAATTGAACACGAGGTTATCACGGGCGTCTGCATTGCAAGCGGAGAAAAAATTGATAATTTTGCGGTCACAAGCAAGGTTAAATTCTATGAACTGACCGATGAAGAAATCAAAAACTATGTTGCCACAGGCGAACCGATGGATAAAGCAGGTTCATACGGCATCCAGGGCAGAGGATGTACCCTTGTTGAAAAAATTGAGGGCGATTATTTCAATATCGTCGGTCTGCCGGTTGCAGAGGTTGTAAGAAGAATAAAAGAAAAACCTTGATTTAAAAATTTAATAAGATTTTATATGTTAATATTTAGGGCAGTTTTTATTACTGCCCGATTTTTTTATTTTTAATTTAAAATTAAAAACCACTTCTATTGTATTTTTATACATTATATGTTATGATTTGTTTATAAATAAAGGAAAGGCTGATGAAAAAATGAAAAAAATTATTTCCCTTCTGCTTTCTTTACTGCTCGTTTTCTCAACTTGCGCCGTTGCATTTTCGGCTTCGGTTGAATTTGACGAAAACGAAATTTCCGATTATCCGCTCATCATCGTGCCCGGCTACAGTTCATCATCCCTCTACGACCCCGTAGAAGATAAGGTTGTATGGGGTCTTGACTGGGATCACGTGCTTGACCGCGTTATGAACAGAATCATTGATCTCGGTATCGGTCTAGGCGCATTGACTCTCGGCAATGCCGAATATATCGGTCAGACTGTCGGCGAAGAAATCAACGCTCTTTTTGAAAAAATGCGTTGCAACCCCGACGGCACAAGCGTTTATCCCATTGAACGCACCGTTTCAACCGCCGAAGAACTCAACAACGCAAATCTTATGATTACCCATCCCAATGGTGACCACCGCCAGGAACAGGATATGGCAGCAGAATTTGCGGAATACATCGGCCACGAAAATATCTATAACTTCACCTGCGATTTCAGAATGGGTTCGGAAGTCTGCGCAGGTATGCTCGACGAACTGATTCAGGATGTTAAAAAGCATTCGGGCAAGGAGAAGGTTAATCTTCTTGCAGTCAGCCACGGCGGTCAGGTTACCGCAACATATCTTACCCTTTACGGCTGGAAAAACGACGTTGACAACGCTGTTCTTACCGTTCCCGCAATCGGCGGTGCAGGCATTGCATACGATGCGGTTGTTAACGATTTTGATTTTGACGAAGAATGCCTCATCCGTTTTATTGAACACGGAACCCGCACCGAAGAAGACTATAACTGGCTTGTAAAGGCTCAGCAGCTCGGCTTTGTTGACCTTATTCTTGAAGAACTCTTTCCCGTTGTTTTCCCGACAATCGGTTACTGGGGCAGCATCTGGGATTTCATTCCTGCCGATAAATATGAATATGCAAAGAATACTGCTCTTAAATATGAGGAAAGCGCTCCTCTGATTGAAAAGAGCGACCGTTTCCACTATGAAATTCTTCCCAAAGTTGGCGAAAAGCTTACCGAATGCATCGAAAACGGTATGAACATCACAATCATTTCCGGCACGGGCAACAGAATTGTTTCGGGTCTTAACGAAGATTCCGACGGTATTATTACAACTGCCGCTTCAACCGGCGCAACCTGTGCTCCTTACGGCAAGAGATTTGCCGACGGCTATGTTCAGAAAAACGACTGCGGCGGAAAATACAAGCTTTCACCCTCGATGACTATTGACGCATCAACTGCGTATCTCCCCGATAACACTTTCTTTGTCAACGGTCTTTTCCACGGTATGACCTACTGGGATTATTACACACGCAGTCTTATGATGATAACTCTTTTCACCGACAGAATCACCGATGTTTACAGCGACCCGAACTATCCTCAGTTCAGAGACACAACCAATCCCTCGTCATCTGTTTTTGCTCAGTTCAAGGGATGTAAGCCGGGTGTTCTTGCTGAAACAGATACCCTCGTTGTTACCAACTGCAGCTGGCAGAATTCCGTTAAACTTTCGGCAATCAACTGCGACGGAGCGGATATAGAGTTCAGAATTGACCCATCGGTTGAGCTTGCACCGGGCGAAAGCATTGAAATTCCCGTAAGCGGTGATATTCCCGATGTCAGCGCAAAGTCGGTTTCGCTCACAATCTGTTTCACAAACGGAACAGTTACTCCGCTCGGCTACAGAACGCAGTATTTTATGCTTGATAACGGCGACCCCGTTGAAGAAAGCGACGAAATAATCAGCGCTGATGCAAAATCTCCGCTCGATAAACTGATTATCAGCGACGGAATTGACAATCTTCTCAAAGACCTCGGTCTGAAAGAATTTCTTGCAATGATCTTTACTGTTATTGATTATTGGTTTAATTTTATTTTTTAATATAATCGGAGCGAAGCTCCCCTTAATTCTGCATTCTGCATTTTGAATTTTGCATTAAAAAAGGACGGTGTAAAAACCGTCCTTTTTATACATTATTAAGTGAATCAACATATCCCGTTCTTTTGAGGAGAGTTGAAGATGAAATCTGAGAAATATAAACCTTTTCGTTGCCGTTTTTATCTCTGCAGACTATGAACGACTTCGGAATATCGTAGCAGACATTTTCAACAATTCCCGCCTTCTCTGCCTTCGCAAGATAATCTCTTGTGCGCTTTGAAACGGTGGTTGTATCAAGGTCAAAAATTCCGATTATTTCATCAAAGGTGATAACCTTATCCATTCCGAGATGAAGATACATAATTTACTCCATTTCACTTATTTTACCCTCAACAACTTCAAAAGCCTTGCCTTTTTTGGAGCGGAGAAGCGTTGACGGGTCACAACAGGTGATGAAAACCTGCCAATTATCAAGATAATTAAGAATGAAGGTCTGTCTGCCTTCGTCAAGCTCGCTCATAACATCGTCAAGAAGCACAACGGGACTTTCACCCGTCACGGTTTCGATAATAGAAGCCTCACCGAGCTTGAGTGCAAGCGCACACGACCTCTGCTGACCCTGTGAACCAAAAACTCTGGCATCTCTGCCGTTTAAATTCAAAACAAGGTCGTGAGTGTGGGGACCTGCATTTGTATAAAGTCTTTTAAGGTCAGCGTCTTTGGATTTTTCTATATCAGCAATAAGTTTTTCTTTTATTTCTTCTTCGCTGATGTTTTCCGGGGAAAAATCATAATGAAAAGAGAATTCTTCTCTGCCCGAGCTGATTCCTTTATAGATTTCCGTTGAAATTTCCGAGAGCATTTCGATATAATCAAGTCTGTACTTAATTATTTTTGCGCCGAGATTCGCAAGCTCAGTATTCCACGGCATTATATAATCGTTTTCAAAACTGCGCTCGCCCATTTTTTTGAGAAGAGCATTTCTCTGGTCAAGCACACGAAGATATCTTGACATTATCACCGCATAATTCGGTTTTATGAGGCTCAGCGCAATATCGAGCATCTTTCTTCTTTCGCCCGGACCGTCCTGAACCAGACCAAGGGTTGCAGGTGAAAAAACAACGGCATAATATTTGCCCATCATAACTCTCGGGGATTCTTCTTTGATTCCGTTGAGGGTTATTTCTTTTTTCTTGTTGATTTTCATAACGGCATTTTGTTCACGCATATGTGAATAAAATCTGTTGACGATTTCAGATTCATCACTGCCTTGCTGAATAAGCTGAGCGTTTTTTCGCGCTCTGAAGCTGTAAAATCCCGTCAGAAGCCAGATGCTTTCGATAATATTCGTTTTGCCCTGACCGTTTTCGCCGTAGATGATGTTCATTTCGGGATGCGGTTCAAATTCAACCGAATCAATATTTCTGAATTTTTTTGCGGAATGGTATTTAATTATCAACTTTTACCACTCCCTTTTGATAATGCAAAGTTTAAAATTCAAAATGCAAAATTAAGGATAGGCTACAACTATGACCGATTATAAATTCGGAGCGAAGCGACCCTTCATTTTGCACTTTGCATTCTGCCTTTATTCAACGATAAAAACAACGTTTTCAAATTCTGCTTTGTCGCCCGGACGAAGCTTTTTGCCTCGCTGGGTGCAGATTTCGCCATTGACTCTGACTTCGCCTTCCTGAATAACGATTTTTGCGTGACCACCGGTCTGAACAGCGTCGCACATCTTGAGGAAAGCATCAAGTCTGATAAAATCGGTGTCTATTTTTTTTATAACCTGCCTTTTTTCGGCAACCTTAACTTTAATCTTCATTTTTCAACCTCACGGGAAGAATAAGGAATATGAATTCATCGCCCTCGTTGGGTACGATAAGAATGGGTGCAACAGGTCCGTTGAGCATAATTCTTACCTCATCTGTGTCGCAGACCTTAAGCGCATCAAGCATATACTTATTATTAAAGCCGATTGTGCAGCTTTCTCCTTCAATTGATGCGGAAATTTTATCGTTTGCGGTACCGAGAGAAGTGATGCTCGAAATTTTGATAAGATTATCTCCGAAAATACATTTTACGGGGCTCTTTATTTTATCGGTGATGATGAGTGATGTTCTGTCGATACTGTCGATAAGGCTTCTTGTGTTTACATTGATAACGGTTTTTGTTGCCGAAGGAATTGCAGCCTTATAGTTAAGAAATTCGCCGTCAAGAAGACGTGAAATAATATTGTATCCGTTAACTTCAAAAATAATGTGTCTTTTGCCGACACCGAGGTTAACAACAGCATCGTCATCATTCATAAGCTTTGTAACTTCAGAAAGAGTTTTTGCGGGAACAACGAATGAAAGACTTTCACCTTCATAGCTTATGTTTTCATTTCTGATTGCAAGACGCACACCGTCAACGGCAATAAGTCTGATATGATTTTCTTCAATTTCAAACTTAATACCTGTGTGAACAATCTTGCTGTCTTTGATAGCAGCGGAGAAAATTGTTTTTCTTATCATATCCTTAAGAATATCCTGATTTACGCTGATGGGATATCCGCCCGAAACCGAAGGAAGGTCGGGATATTCCTCTGCAGAAATACCGATAAGGGTTGATTCAAAATCACCGCATGAAATTGTTGCAATATGTCTTGCGTCGCTGTCGATGCTTACGTTGACATCGGGCAGTTTTCTGAGAGTTTCGCTGAACATATGGGCATTGAGAACAAGCTCGCCTTCTTCCTCAATTTTTGCGGGGATAGAAGTTGTGATACCCATTTCAAGGTCATAACCGGTAAGAGTCAGAGTTCCTTCTTTTGCAACCATAAGAATACCTTCGATTGCAGGGATAGCCGTTTTGTTTGAAGCGGCTCTCTGAACATTCTGGCAAGCCTCAGAAAGCTCAAGTGTGTTGCATATAATTTTCATTTGGTGTTCCTCCTTGATTGGAAATAGCAGAAAAAGTTATTCACTCAGTTTCTGCTCAGCTGACGGCTGAAAATCGGAAAAATCAGATTTTGCCGTATATATAGAATGCATATCTTATCTATATTATAGTAGTAATAGTAGGGCGCGTGAAAATATGGTATAACTCCTGAAACCGTTGAAAAATATAGAAATTCAATCGGAAATGATTAACATTTTTTTGTGGATAACTTCGAGTTTTACACTTGTAACTTTTTGTCAATGTTAAGAAGTGGAAAACTCTGATGTGGAAAAGGATAAAAAAGTGGAAAACTTTTTTTCTGATTGAGATAAATGTGTCAGAACATAAACAAATATATAATAATATTTAAAATACAAGAATCACAAGGTTTTTAGTAAATGGTAACCGTAGTATCCTAAAAAGAAATTTTTATTAATTTGTTTATTTGACGTTTTTTCGCTTTTCGACGTATACACATACGCCTTCAAGCGAAGAAAACGCCATCTGAATCATTTCTCTTCAATCATAAAATATAAAATCGAAACGAAGCGACCATTAATTACGCATTATAAATTACGCATTACGAATTATCAAAGCTTGTTTCTGCCTTCAATTGCTCTGATGAGGGTGAATTCATCCGCATATTCGAGGTCTGCGCCGACGGGAACGCCATAAGCAAGTCTGCTGACGTTGACTCCTATAGGCTTTATCAGCCTTGAAATATACATCGAAGTTGCCTCGCCTTCAACAGTCGGATTGGTTGCCATAATGACTTCTTTGACTGTATCGTCTTCAAGACGGTAAATCAGCTCTTTTATGCAGATATCCTCGGGATTTATATCGTTCATCGGAGAAATAACTCCGTGAAGAACGTGATAAAGTCCGTTATATTCGTGGGTTCTCTCAATTGCAATAACATCTCTCGGGTCTTCAACAACGCAGATTGTTGATTTATCCCTTGATTGAGAAGAACATACACCGCAAACCTCACCGTCGGTCAGATTACAGCAGATTTTGCATCTTTTGATTGAACTGCGGGCATTGTGAATAGTCTGTGTGAATTTCTGCGCTTCGGAATCGCTCATATTAAGAATGTGGAATGCGAGCCTTTGCGCACTTTTTTTTCCTACCGAAGGCAGCTTTGCAAACTGCTCAATAAGCTGCTCGAGAGACGGAGTATAGCCGCTCATTAAAACAGACCGGGGATTGAAAGACCGCCCTTAGCTCTTTCCATTCCCTGCTCCATTGCTTCGTTTGCCTTGCGGATGCTTTCGTTGAAAGCGGAAATGATAAGATCCTGAAGCATTTCAACATCTTCGGGGTCTACAACTTCGGGTTTGAGGTTGACAGCTGTTACTTCGTGTGCACCGTTGACAACAACTTCAACTGCGCCGCCGCCAACTGAGGATGAAAATTCTGTTGCTTCAACCTCTGCCTGGATTTTGGTCATATTTTCCTGCATTTCCTGGATTTTTTTCATCATATTGCCGCCCTGAGGAGCGCCGGGAATTCTTGCTTTCATTATAAGTAACCTCCAAAAAATATTTTTTAGGCTTCCCCTTGAGGGGGAGCTGTCACGAAGTGACTGAGGAGGTGTTAAAATTACACCTCATCCGACGGCTTACGCCGCCACCTTCTCCTCAAGGAGAAGGCTTATTTTAATTATTTGAATTAAAATTATTTATTTTTGCCTTCAGATTTTCCAAAGGACTTTTATCTGCCTTGGGTTTATCGTTATTTGAAACCGCAATCTTCATCTTTCTGCCCATAACCTCATAAACGGCTCTTGCAAGCTCTTTTGAATGAGTATCGGTGCAGATAAAATCAAAGAGAGTCGGATTTTCGGAATGAATAATAACTCTGCCGTTTTTGATTGATGCCTTGGAATTGGCAAGGATTCCGAAAAGCGGCATATCGTATTTCATTATTTTTTCAAGAACATCTGCCCAGTTATCAAAGCTTCCGTCGGGAATATCGCCTTCTTCAGGCGGTGCGGAAGGCAGAGGCGGTGCCTCGGGTTCTTCGGATTTTGGTTCTTCCTTCGGAACAGGTGCCGGAGCCGGTGACGGCTGGGGCATCGGTTTCGGTTCTTCTGCGGGTTTCTGCTCCGGAATAAACGGTGCAGGTTCGGGCTGTGCGATTCTTTCGGCAGGTGAAGAGTTTATAACTTTTCCCGCTGAAAGTGACGCAAGTTTTTCTTCAATTGCGCTGAGTCTGTCTTCGAGATCTGCGGAAATTCCTTCGCCCGCTGACGCTGAAGGTGCGCACATTTTTATTACAGCCGCTTCAAGCTGAATTTTTTTGTTGGCAGCATTTTTTATATTTTTTGCTGTCTGTTCAAGAATTTCGATGCACGAAAGAATTTTAGAAAGCTTGAGCTGTGATGCTCTTTCTTTTATCTTTGCAAGCTCATCCTTTGAGCAAACAATAAGACCTTCGCAGTCGCCGACGGTTTTTGCAACCATCAGATTGCGGAAATGAAGGGTAAGCTCGGTGCAAAGGCTGTCGATATCGCAGCTTTCGCTGTGGAGCTTTGAAACAAGAGTAAGCGAGCTTGTAAAATCGCCTTTTGCAACGTATTCCGAGAATGAAAAAAGATGAACCGTGCCCGCAATACCTGCTGCATCGCTGACGGTATTTTCATCAATATCCGTTCCCATTGCAAAGCATCTGTCGAGCAGAGAAAGAGCGTCTCTCATACCGCCGTCCGCAATTCTTGCAATAAGGCTTGCGGCATTTGATGTGAGATTGACATTTTCTTTTTCCGCAACATACATAAGCCTTGCGGTTATATCTTCGGGAGCAATTCTCTTGAAATCAAAACGCTGACATCTTGAAAGAATGGTTGACGGCAGCTTATGGATTTCGGTTGTTGCGAGAATGAAGATAACGTGTGAGGGGGGTTCTTCGAGAGTTTTGAGAAGAGCATTGAATGCTCCGATTGAGAGCATATGAACTTCGTCGATAATGTAAACTCTGTATTTTGCATTTGCGGGAGTGAAGTTTGCTTCTTCGCGCAGATCACGGATATTATCAACACCGTTGTTACTTGCGGCGTCGATTTCGATAACATCGAGGATTGAACCGTTTTCGATTCCTCTGCAGATTTCGCATTCGTTGCAGGGATTGCCGTCAACGGGATTCAGGCAGTTGACCGCCTTTGAAAGAATTTTTGCGCAGGTGGTTTTACCCGTACCTCTTGAACCCGTGAAAAGATATGCGTGAGAAATTCTTCCGTTTTCAAGCTGACTGCGGAGAGTTTTTGTAACGTGAGGCTGGCCGTAAACATCGGCAAAATCCTTGGGTCTCCACTTTCTGTAAAGCGCCTGATACATTCTTTTCACTCCTTCATCAATAATCTTTTTATTAAAAAAAGAGTTTTATCTTGGTCATATGGCGGTAGGCGGACTGTGGCGCACAAGACTGCCCGCTTAATGCTGCTCGGTTCACCCGCCTGACATGGTTCACGGTGCCCTGTCGCACAGGACCCACACGCCACATGACCAAAATAAAACTCTGTACCGATATATTATATAATATATTTATAATAATATCAAGTGGATTTTTCAGTTTTTGTAAAGGATTTTTTGAATTTTTGATTATTTTTAAAATAAAATATAAGAAACTATGCCTGCTTTTCACATTTTCTGAAGTTTTGAATAATTTGATAACAGGTAACATTGGGCGGATATCATCCGTTCCGTAAATATTATTATGAGGAGAAATATTATGAAACAGTCATATTTTCTTGGTTCAAGCGGAAGAAACGGATTTTTCTCTTGTTTTTCACAGCTTACTCCAAGAATTGAAGGGCAGTATACATATATTATAAAAGGCGGACCGGGCACGGGAAAATCCTCGCTGATGAGGAAGATTGCCGATGAAATGGAAAGACGTGACATTGAATGCGAAAGAATTTACTGTTCATCCGACCCCGATTCGCTTGATGCGGTTATTTTTCCATCGATTCGTGTCAGCATAGCCGACGGTACTTCACCTCACACGCTTGACCCCGATTATCCCGGCGCAACGGGCGAAATTATCAACCTTGGCGACTGCTGGGATAAGCAGAAACTTATTGATAATAAAGAAAAAATAATTGAACTTACCGATAAATATAAATCCTGTCATCAGCGTTGCCGACGCTTTATTGATTCCGCTTTTTCAATCTACGGTGACGGAGAAAAAATCTGCCGTGAATGCGTTGATAAAGAAAGGCTTATGCGTTATGCATCAAGGGTTGCAAACCGATATTTCAAAAAACCGAGCGGAAGAATCGGTCTTGAAAAAATCCGTCTGCTTGATGCGATAACTCCGAAAGGATATTATTTTTTATCGGAAACGGTGGCTGAAATGTGCGACACAACAGTTATGTTTGAGGATGACTTCGGGGTTGCATCCTCAATGCTGATAAATGAAATCCGTTCCTATGCTCTGGCAAGCGGATTTTCGGTTATTTCAAATCCGTTTGTCGGCAATGAAAAACAGCTTCGTCACATAATAATAAAAGAGCTTGCGCTCGGATTTTTCACCTGCGACAAGCTCTGTGAACCTGATATAATTCCGACAAAAACGGTTTCTCTGCGCCGTTTTTATTCGGTCAATGAACTTGCACTTCACCGCGCAAGGCTGAATTTTTCGAAAAAAGCTTCGAAAGAGCTGATGAATGAGGCGGTCTGTGCGCTCCGTATGGCAAAGGATGAGCACGACGCACTCGAAAAATGCTATGTTGATGCAATGGATTTTAAAATGCACGCAAAAATTGCAGAGGAACTCATTGAAAGGATCTGGAAAAGCGAATGGTGGAGCGAATAATTCGTAATTAGGAATGCGTAATGCGTAATTATTCTTTTATACCATAGAAATGAATTACGTTCATATCTTCTTCCATATCAAGACCGTGAGAGCCGCAGCCGCCGTCAATTTCGTGGCAGCCGTGGTCGGGGCAGAAGCCGTAGAAAACGGAATGATTTTTCCACTGAGCATTGATTTTTTCAATCAGCTCCGAATAGAAATCAATATTCATTTCAAGCGCGGCAAGGGATTCAGGCGCTTCGGGTCCGAATTTATGCATCGTGCCGTCATAGTTGCCGTTATAAATGACGATAAGGTCAAATCTGTCCTCATCGATGAGTTCGAGAGCTTTTTCGTTGACCTCTTCGGGTGTGTCATAGATAAAATATTCCATATTTCTGTTAAGGAATATTGTTGAAATACTGTCGCCCGAGGTTGAAACGATAGCCGCCTTTTTGCCCGCTTTGACGTAGCTGTCAAAAATCGTGTTGACGGTGAGGACGGGTTTTTCATATCTCTTTATGCCGTGGATGTCGGGCATAACTCCGCTGTACATCGATGCAAAGCAGACGGGAGTTACGCTCGGCATAACCGAAAGCATCGGAAGCGCAACGTCGGAGCAGAGCGCCGCTTTTGTGAACATTGAAGTATATTTCTGATAAACCCAGAGTGCGACGGCATCGGGATTATAGATAACAACTCTGTCAACTTTTTTGGTGCCGAGCTTTTTTTCTGCGAGAGCAGTTAAAACGGGGTTGGGCGATTCGATGTTTTCGGGAGCGTCGATTCCTGCGATTTCAAGCGCCGAAGCTTTGACGGATGAAATGCAGATTGAGCTGTATAAATCAGACATAATAATACCTCTTAATAACCGTACTGTTCTCTCATTTCTTCTCTTGTTCTTCTTGTGACGATTTTTTCACCGTCGAAGATAATCATTGAGTAAGCCGAGCCGGCTTTTTTGCCCTGGTCAAACCATTCTGCAAATGCTCTCTGCATTGAGGTGTCTCTCTGAAGCTCTGCGGGTCTGAGGCAGCTCTTGTTCTGACCGAAAATTCTCCAGCAGTCACCGAAATCATAGGTGCGTCTTATGTCAAGCGGCTCAAAGTCGAGAATGAAGTCTGCCGCATTTGAGTTTTCGGGAAGAATGTTGAGGTTGTCGGGGTAGAGAAGCCACGAGTTGCAGCAGATGACGATATATTTTCCGCCGAATCTGTCCTTGAACATCTCGAAGGCTTTTTTATAGGAATCCATTCTTACTTCATAGGTGAGGGGTGCGAGGTGAGAGGGGATGTGCATACCGAGGCAGAATTCGCTGTCCTTGATGAAAACGCCGTTGTCGTCATAGAATTCTTCGCCGAAATCGGAAAGATCATACTGGAATCTGCCGAGACCGAAGCGCTCAAGGGTATAGAAGCTCATGAACCAGCCTTCAACAAAAGTGCCGTAAACATCAAAGTTCTCTTTGCATTCGAGCATCTTGACCTTGAGGTCGAGAATGGAATTCCAGTAGATATCTTCGCTGATGCCAGCTTTTTTGTAAGCGGCTTTGAGGGGTTTTGTGCAGTTGATGAGAAGAACAAGATTTACTGTGTAAACATTCTCGTCGATTAATTCTGCAAGAGCCTTTGTCTTGTCAGAGAAGGTGTGGAAATTCTTTTTATTCTTCCAGTACGCACGGTACATTGATTCATAAATCTTGTTTGCCTTTTCGTCAGCAATAATTTTTTCGTTTGCTCTGATGATGACTTCTCTTGCGTCAGCAGGATAGTCGTGTTTATCCATAACGAGGAGTGCATGTTTAAAATCTTTCATAATTCTTTACCTCATTCCAATGCTGCAAGAATTTTTGCGATTCTTGCAAGGTCGTCTTTATCATAAAAAGCGATTTCGAGAGTACCGCTTTCTTTTCCGTTTTTGGTGATTACTTTTGCTTTTCTGCCGAGCGAATTATTCAGCGAAAGCTCAACTTCGTCAAAGAAGGTGTGACGGGTGGGAGATTTTTTGGATTCTTTCTTTTCGGCAGTCAGCGATTTGATGAGCTTTTCGGTTTCTCTTACCGAAAGCTTCTTTTCGATAATGAATTCAGCGGTGGAGATAATAAGCTTTTCGTCGTCAAGTGCAACAAGCACTTTTGCGTGGCCTGCAGAAAGTTTGTTTTCACGCACCATATCGAGCACCGCTTCGGGGAGTTTGAGAAGACGGAGTGAATTTGCAACTGCGGGTCTTGATTTGCCGACCTTTTCCGCCGCCTCTTCCTGGGTGAGATTGAAGTCTTTGATAAGACTTGCGTAGCCGAGTGCCTCTTCAACGGGGTTGAGATCCTCACGCTGTAAATTTTCTATTAAAGAAATAACAGCAGCTTCGGTGTCGGTGAGTTCTTTTATAACAACGGGTACCTGAGTAAGACCTGCAATGCGGCTTGCTCTCCAGCGTCTTTCGCCTGCAACAAGCTGATATCCGCCGCCAATCATCGGACGGACAAGCAGCGGCTGAAGTACACCGTGCTGAGCAATTGAATCTGCAAGCTCTGAAAGAGCAGCTTCGTCAAAAATCTTTCTTGCCTGGTCTTTATTAGGCTCAATATCCATAAGGTTCAGCTTGACTGATTGCGCTCCGCTTGTTTCTTCTAAAGAATTATCGGCAAGCAGTGAGCCGAGTCCTCTGCCGAGTCCGCTTTTTTTGGGTGCCATAGTTTTTTACCCCTTTCCGTTCATTCTTAAAAATTCATCTGCAAGGTCGCTGTATGCGTGAGCGCCCTTTGAGGATTTGTCATAATACATAACGGGCTGACCGTAGCTGGGAGCTTCGGAAAGACGCACGTTTCTGGGAATAAAGGTTGAATAAACCTTTTTGGGGAAGCATCTCTTGACTTCCTCAACAACCTGCTGAGTGAGATTGAGCTGACCGTTATACATCGTCAGAAGCACACCTTCGATTTCTATGTAAGGATTATAAAGCCTCTTGACGTTTCTGACGGTTGCAATGAGCTGCGAAAGACCTTCAAGAGCAAAGAATTCGCACTGAATGGGAACAATCAGAGTGTCTGCGGCGCAAAGACCGTTGAGGGTAATCAGTCCGAGCGACGGAGGGCAGTCAAGGAAGATAAAATCAAATTCATCCTTAACAAGCGAAAGAGAATTTTTGAGTTTTGATTCTCTTTTCTGAAGGTCAACAAGTTCAAGCTCCGCGCCTGCAAGATCCATGCTCGAAGGCATAACAAAAACATTTGCATACGGTGTTTCAACGATTGCATCTTTGGCGGGGGAGTCGCCGATGAGAACATTATATGACGAAGTCTGAAGACCTCTTTTGTTGATTCCGAGACCGCTGGTTGAGTTGCCCTGAGGGTCGATATCAACAAGCAGAATTTTATATCCTTTACTGCCAAGAGCGGCGGTAAGATTAACAGCAGAGGTTGTTTTACCGACTCCGCCCTTCTGGTTAACAATTGCTATTGTCTTTCCCAAGATTATCTCTCCTATATTAATTACATTATATATCATTATATCATAGAAATTATAAAAAGAAAAGAAAAAAATAATAATATTGCTCCACATAAAATAGAAAAACGTAGGGGACGACCTCTGTGTCGTCCCGAAACAATTCAAAGCACACACGGACAGACACGGAGGTCTGTCCCTACGATGTAATTCCGTAAAATTGTTTCACGTGGAACAAAGCGAAAAGAGCAGGCACGAAGCCTGCTCCTTCCGCTTGGATGTGGGTGTGAAAGAGAAAGATATGGTAAGTTAGAGGATGTCAATATTAAGCCGATGTGCGCTTCGCTTTGATAACGCAGTTGCCCGTTTTCGGAATGCGGACAATATATTCAATGTATTCATCGGTCTCGCTTTTGGCTGAGTCAGCTTCGATGCCTGCTTTCCGCATAGTATCAACCGCATGGTTAAGGGTGTTTACAAAAATGCGTACATCCTTGAAAAGCTTTACGGGTGGCTGTCTGCGTCGGCTGTCGTTGGTCATTATCTGCAAAATCAGTCTTTCGGATTCAGCAACATTGAGCCTTTTCTCTGCAATGATTGATAATGCACGCTCCATCTGACTGACTGAAGTAAGTTTGAGCAATGCTCTTGCGTGACGTTCGCTCAGATTTTCCTGAACAATTTTCAGTCTGATTTCTTCGGGCAAACGGAGCAGACGGAGTTTGTTTGATACTGTCGGGGGAGCCTTGCCGAGTTTTTTGCAGACCTCGTCGCGGCTCATTCCGAAATCAATTATAAGTTTTTCAATTGCTTGAGCTTCCTCAAAAAATCCGAGGTCGCTGCGCTGTATGTTTTCAAGAAGGGCAAAGAGTGCGGATTTTTCATCGGTTGCGTCCATAATGATGCACGGAATCTGCGTTATGCCGACAAGCCTTGATGCCCTCAGCCGTCGTTCGCCCGAAATGAGCTCGTATTCACCTTTGCTGTTTACTCTGACGGCAATCGGCTGGATGATTCCGTTTTGTCTGATGCTCTGGGCAAGTCCTTCGAGTTCATCAAAATCAAACCGTTTTCTCGGCTGATTGGGATTCGGATAAATTTCCTCCTGCGGTATGAGTAAAATCTGACCGCCGATTTTATACTTTGAGTTTTTCAAAAAATTATCCCCCATTCGGTTCGTTGAGTTAATTCTAACACCGAAGGAGGGGATTGTCCAGCAAATTCAATCGCCATAAATCGGCGTAAATCTGCAATTCATATTAAATTTAAAGAGGTTTTTTGGCAATCTGTGCGGAAGGTCTGGGATATTTGGGCGGAATATGCGATATCTTTTTGATGATAACGATAGTTCTTTCGCCACCGTCGGAGAGAGTAAATGATTTTTCTCCGATGATTTCGCCGCCAAGGAGCTTGATTGCGCTCTTTGCATCTGCGATTTCTTCCTGAGCCTTTGCGGCTTTCATTGCAACAAAGAGTCCGCCAACTTTGACAAACGGCATACAGTATTCACAAAGAACATTCAGCGCCGCAACCGCTCTGGAGCAGACTATATCGGATTTTTCACGGTATTCTTTGCTCTGACCCGCTTCTTCGGCTCGGGTATGGAGTGTAGTTGCGATAAGTCCGAGCGAATCAACCGTTGACTGAACATATTTCAGCTTTTTTGCTGTGCTGTCAATCATAGTAAGATCAATGTCGGGTCGCATAATAAGAAGGGGAATACCGGGGAAACCTGCGCCTGTGCCGATATCAGTGACTCTTGCACCTTTGGGAATATCAACAGCCGAAAGAACAGAAATACTGTCTGCAAAATGCTTGACGGCAATTCCATCGGGGTCTGTTATGGCGGTAAGGTTCATTGTTTTGTTCTGTTCGACAAGCAGTTCGGAAAGCTTTTCAAAGAGCGGGAGCTGTTCATCATTTATTGAAATACCGAGCTTTTCCGCATCGGAAATCAGAAGTTTGGTGTTAACCATTTATACCGTTCCTTTCAAGGTATATAAGTAAAACAGAGATATCAGCGGGTGACACGCCCGAAATTCTTGAAGCCTGACCGACGGTTTCGGGTCGGATTTTACCGAGTTTTTCAATCGCTTCAAGTCTGAGACCTGTTATTTCGTTATAATCAAGGTCATTCGGCAGACGTTTTACTTCAAGACGTCGCAAATCGTTAATCTGCATCTGCTGACGCTTGAGATATCCCTCATATTTAATATCAATTTCAACCTGCTCAAAAACATCGTCGGGCAGATCGGGTCTGTTTTTGTCAAACGGAGTGAGAGCTTCATAGTTTACCTGGGGTCTGCGCAGAAGGTCAATCATCTTAAGACCCTTTTCGAGAGCGGATGTTCCACGTGAAACAAGCATCGCATCGATTTCGGGTGTTTTGGGAATGGAGAGGTTTTCAACTCTTTCACGTTCCTCGGCAATAAGTTCGAGCTTTTTGAGGAATTTATTGTATCTTTCTTCGCTGATAAGACCCGCTTTGTAGCCGATTTCGGTGAGTCTTCTGTCGGCATTATCCTGACGGAGAATGAGTCTGTATTCGGAGCGTGAAGTCATCATTCGGTAAGGATCGGAACAGCCTTTGGTAACAAGATCGTCAATAAGAGTGCCGATGTAAGATGTGGTGCGGTCAAGAATGACGGGTTCTTTGCCCTTGATTTTGAGGGCAGCGTTCATTCCTGCAACAAGACCCTGGGCAGCAGCTTCTTCATATCCGCTTGAACCGTTGAACTGACCTGCGCCGTAAAGACCGTCAAAATCCTTGAATTCGAGGGTCTGACGGAGTGTAAGCGGATCAACGCAGTCGTATTCAATCGCATAAGCGGTGCGAAGAAACTCTGCGTTTTCAAGTCCGGGGATACTTCTGACGATTTTGAGCTGAACATCCTCAGGCAATGAAGACGAAACTCCCTGAAGATACATCTCGTCTGTGTTTGCTCCGCAGGGTTCAACGAATATCTGATGACGTTCCTTTTCGGAGAATCGGACTATTTTATCCTCAATGCTTGGGCAGTATCGGGGTCCGACACCGTCGATTTTGCCCGAATAGAGGGGCGAACGGTGAAGATTATCAAGGATAATTTTCTTGGTTTCTTCACCCGTATATGTAATATAGCAAGGCTCGGTGTTGCGAACCTCAAAGTCGGTAACATAGGAAAAATGGGTGATTTTTTCATCGCCGTACTGCGGTTCGAGGCTTTCAATGTCAACACTTCGGCGGTTGATTCTTGGCGGAGTACCCGTTTTGAATCTGCGGGTGAGCACACCGAGATTCTTGAGCGACTGTGCAAGCTCAACAGACGGGAACATTCCGTCGGGACCGCTTTCATATGAAATATCACCGATAAAGATTTTACCGGCAAGGAAAGTACCGGTTGCGATGATAACAGCCTTCACTCTGTGAAGCGCTTCAAGACGGGTTTTGAGAATCCATTCGTCACCGTCACGGCGGATATCAGTGATTTCAGCTTGACGGAGATAGAGATTTTCCTGCTTTTCAAGCACAAATTTCATATAATCGCAGTAGCCTCTGCGGTCAATCTGCGCACGCAGACTGTGAACAGCGGGGCCTTTGCCGAGATTGAGCATTCTGTTTTGCAGAGTGTTACGGTCTGCGGCAATACCCATCTCACCTCCGAGCGCATCAATTTCACGCACAAGGTGACCTTTTGATGTGCCGCCGATTGACGGGTTGCACGGCATATTGCCGACCCAGTCAAGATTGATGGTGAAAACGGCGGTTTTGCATCCGAGACGTGCAGCGGCAAGACCCGCTTCAATTCCAGCGTGACCTGCGCCGATAACCGCAATATCAAAATTTTCTGAAATGTACTCCATAGGAAACTCCGTTTTTTAAAATGAATAATGAAAAATACTCTCGTTTACAGACGATAGAAATTTTTAAAACGATGCTCAGCTCGTTTCGGTTTCTGTAATCGGCTGTAATCGAAAATCGCTATTTTGATGCTAATAAAGAACTAAAAACACCCTCTATAATACTAATAAAGAAAAATAATCACTCGAAATATTCGTTAAGAACAAAATAATGTTCTTTATTAACTGATTTACAGAGAACTGTAAAATCGGAACCGCTTCCGTCGTCTTTCTCTTTCATATCGGTAAGGTCAACAGTGAAAAAATAATTTTCGTCAGCAAAACCGATGTACCCTCTGAAAATTGCAACGGGACAACCGTCATAACCGATGGATACAGACTGCCAATTATTTACATCTTTGTGAGTTGCGGTGAGCGAGAAGGTCTCACCGTTATTAAGAACGATATCGGAAATAATTTTTTGCGTTTCTGCATTTTCGATTTTAGCTGTTCCAAGATAAACAACGTTTGGATTTCCGCTTTCGGGAATTTTATAATCTTCACGAACTAGAAGAGAATCGTCAAGTCTTGATCGTACGACAACAAAATTATGATCCGTGTCACCTTTGACCTCGTTGATATTCCAGCTTCCGTCGGAAGTTTTTGCGACTGTTTTCCCGTCCTCATAAATTCCCGAACAGAATTTATAAAATGAACTGTTCCAGCTTAACCCTTCGGCAGAGTAAACAGCAGTGCGGTCGGTAACAATAACACCGCTTGCAAAAATAACTGTAATCACTGCTATCAGACAGACGGTTGCAATAACTGTTTTTTTGAACATAGTTGTGATCCTCCCGATATCATCGATTTAAAGCGTAAAATAGAGATTAAGGGGACGGATATGAAAAAATGCTGTGTAGGAACGCCGTCCTCGGCGTTCCTCGGAATGTCGGGGACGACATTCCCTACGCAAATTAATTTTATTTTCCAACGCAGAAACGTGAGAACACTTCGTCAACAACTGCCGATGTGGCTTTTTCACCGGTAAGCTGAAGAAGAGCATCGATTGCGCAGTCAGCACAGACATTGACCGCATCAAGTGTTACTCCGCAGTTGATTGCATTGATTGCCTCTTCAATGCTTGCAAGAGCATTAACGCAGCACTGACGCTGACGTTCGCTCGTCAGACAAGCTGCATTCGGGTTGAACTCATTGGTTCTGAAAATATCGGCAACCGCTTTTTCGAGTTCTCCCCTGCCCTCTCCCGTTGAAGCCGAAAGTTCGACAGAGTGCGCAAAAGCGTTTTCGATAATTTTTCTGTCTGCCGCAAGAGGCAGGTCAGATTTATTGAGAAGAGCAATGGCTCTTTTTGATTCGCAATATTTTATGATGTCGATGTCGTCGTCGGTCAGCGGTTCGCTTCCGTCGAAAACGGCAAGCACAAGCTCCGCACGTTCAAGTCTGCGTTTGGCAAGGTTGACACCGATATTCTCAACAACATTCTCGGTTTCACGGATGCCCGCAGTATCGGCAACTCTCATAACGATTTCACCAAGAACAATTTTTTCTTCAACAACGTCACGGGTTGTGCCTGCAATGTTGGTAACAATTGAACGCTCAAAACCTGAAAGAAGATTCATCAGCGTCGATTTACCAACATTGGGTCTGCCGACGATAACGGCATCAATACCGTCTGTAACGGCTCGTCCGCAGTCGTAACGGCGTATTATTTCCTTAAGAGAATTTTGCGCTGATTCGAATACGGGAAGCATATCCGAAGCACTTGTGTCTTCAATATCGTCGTCGGGATAGTCAACCCAGGCGGCAAGGGATGCGCAGATTGCAATAATTGAGTCTGCAACCCCTTTGATTTCGCGGCTGAGGTTGCCGTCAAGAGTGTTGAGTGCGGCAGCGGCAGCTTGTTTGCCTGATGCACCGATGAGTGACATAACGCTTTCGGCAGCAGCAAGGTCGATTTTTCCGTTAAGAAAAGCACGTTTTGTAAATTCGCCCGCTTCTGCGGGAGCTGCACCTGCATCGAGTGCGGCACGGAGCACCTGTTTTGTTACAAACAGACCGCCATGGCACGAAATTTCGGCAACATCCTCGCCGGTATAACTTGCGGGAGCACGAAAAACGAGGCAGACCGCCTCGTCGATTTTTTCATTATTATAATAAACATCACCGAAATGGGCACGGTATCCCTTGCTTTCGGAAAGAGTTTTTCCGCTGACAGGTCGGAATATCCTATCGGCAACTTCAAGTGCATTTTCGCCCGAAATTCGGATTACACCGATTCCGCCGGGTGCGTTCGGAGTTGCAATGGCGGCAATAGTTCTGTTATCCATAGCTACCCCCTATTCGCAGATGAGAGGCACACGTTTGCCCGTGATACGCATTGCGATTCTGTTGAAAGCGAGAGATGAGGGCGCATCGGCATCGGGTGATTTGACCGTTACGGAGCTGAAACCGATATTGATATCTCTGGGAACAACACCGATAAGCTGAACTCCCGTTTCATCGATGCATTGGTCGATATTGAGAAGCTTGTGTTTGCAGGCGGGTTTGACTTCAAACATATTTATAACCAGACGGGTATCTTCAACTCCGAGTCTGCGAAGTTCATCAAAAGCTCTTGCGCAGCTGCGAACACATATGCTGTCTGCCGTTGAAACAACGATTGCACGGTCGGCAGCGCTTGCAGCAAGCTGCATTCCTCTGTCGATACCGGCAGGAGCATCAAGAATTATGTAGTCATAGTCGTTTCTGAATGAATTGAAAAGTGCTGAGATGCTTTCGGGTGAAAAATCATCGTCAAAGCTTCTCGGAGCAGCAAGAAAATCAACCTTTCCGCCAATTATGGCTTGCTCACGGGTGCAACGGTCAAGAAGAAGGTCGCCCCAGTCAAAAACAACATTTTCGGTTACTCCGAACATCAGGTCAAGCGAACGCAGACCGATATCACAATCAGCCGCGAGCACTTTTTTGCCGAGAGCGGCAAGTGCATTTGATATTCCGTTAACGAATGTTGATTTACCTGAACCGCCTTTACCCGAGGCGACGAGGATGATTTCTGCCATATTCTGCTCCTTTCAGTCGCAATGCAAAATTCAAAATGTTAAATGCAAAATGACGGGCGGGTTTCACTAAAGTCCCCCTTGTCAAAGGGAGAAAGCGAACGAAGTGAGCAAGGGGGATTCAAAAAAAGAATCCCTCCACCGCAAGCGGTCCCCCTCCCTTTAACAAGGGAGGCAAAGCGCCGCATACCCTTAATTTTGTATTTATTAAGGAATAAGAGTGTTTTCAGTCTGATAAAGTTCCATTGAATCGCTCTGACCGAAATAATAGTCAACAATTTCGGCAACAACGGGGGCAACAAATGCGCCCGAAGTCATACCTTCGCCGACAACAGCAACAGCGATTTCGGGGTTTTCGTAGGGTGCGAAAGCGATAAGGAAACCGTTATTAATCTTAACCGAAACACCGTCAAGATTACGGATTTCCTGAGAAGTACCGGTTTTGGCGGCAACCTGAACGGGAAGATGAGCAAAATATCTTGCGCAGTAGCCGGTTGTACCAACCTCAAGCATACCCTTTTTGACCGTGTTGAGTGTTTCGGCGGAAACGCCGGTTTCAGCAACGATCTCGGGCTTTGTTTCGAGGATTGTGTTTGAATAATCGTAGCTTTTAATGCATTTTACGAAATGAGTTCTGTATCTTGTTCCGCCGTTTGCAATGGTGGCGCAGTAGTTTGCAAGCTGAATGGGGGTAAAAAGATTGCCCGCCTGACCGATTGCAGACTGAATTGTGTAACCGGGAAGCCATTTCTGATTGAGAGATGAACGGTATTCGGGGCTGTCAAGCACACCGGCAGCTTCGCCGAGTTCACAACCGGTTTTTGCACCGAGACCGAAAAGGGTTCGGTATTCGTTCATCTTTTCAATTCCGAGCATCTTGCCGACTTCATAGAAAAATGTGTTGCAGGATTCGTCGATTGCGTGAACAACATCAACATGTCTGCTGTCATGCGCCTGCTCACATTTGAAGTGCTGACCGAGGTAGTTATATGAACCGTTGCAGTAGAAGGTGAATTCGGTGTCGATAATCCCCTCTTCAAGAGCGGCAATTGCAACCGAAGGCTTCATTGTTGAACCGGTCGCATAGGTTGAGAGCAAAGCTCTGTTCCAGAGAGGCGAACCGGGAGCGGTGTTGAGAGCCTCGGCATTTTCGCTGTAGGTTGAAATGTCATAAGTCGGGTAGGTTGTGCTTGCAAGGAGTGCACCGGTTTTGCAGTTGATGACCACAGCCGCACCCGCATTTTCAACCATATTGCCCTGCTTTCCGGCATAATCCCAGAGAGCCTGTTCAAGCGCACGGTTGGCAACTTCCTGAAGACCCGCATTTACGGTGAGCACAACGGTGTTGCCGTGAATGGGTTCGGTTGTTACTTCGGTGGTTCGGTTTCCGTCACCGTCGGTGTAAATTGTTGCTTCACCGTCAATACCCTTGAGGTATTTTTCCATTGCGGATTCAATTCCGCTTTTGCCGATAAAATCGGTGATTTTGTAGCCCTCGCTCTTCTTTTCGCTGTATTCATCGGCATCAATTGCACCGATTCTGCCGAGAATGTGGGGAGCAAGAGATCCGTCAGCATATTTTCGAATGGGAACAACCTGAACATCAACACCCTGAAAATAACCGCTGTTTTCTTTGATTTTAGCAATTATTTCTTCGGGTACGTCAAGGGCAAATGTGTAGGGATTTCCGATACGGAAATATATTCTTTCCATCTCATAACGCACGGAAGAAATCTTTCTTGCGTCCTGAGCTGAGTAATTTTCGAGTTTATAGCGTTTAATCAGAGCATCGAAGCAGTTCTGCGCGGTTGCATAGTCGTTGAGACGGAGCATATCTCTGCTTTTCATCTCTTTGACTTCTTTTTCGCTGTCCGGCTTGAAGACAATTGCTCCGCTTTCGTCAAAAACAAGGGGAAGATTATCGGTCCATTCAAGAGAATTGCTCTCAAAAAGAGCGATGAGTGAGTGGATTATTGAGTTTCGCTGTTCGTTTTCGCTTGAAGCGGGAAAATATGCCGCATCAAAAATCAGAGAATATCCCTGGTCGTTATAAACGAGCGGTTTGCCGAGTTCGTCAACAATTTCGCCTCTTACGGCCGGAATCGGAGCGGTGCTTGCCGAAACGGAAGAGCTTGCAGCATCGTATTTTGCGCCGTCGATAATCTGGATTTTAACAAGGTCGAAGGCAAAAAAAACAAGGAAGGCAAGAAGCGCAACAACAGAAATTATCCGCCTTTTTGCGGTTATCTTAACGTGCATATCTTTACCTCCTTTTAAAAATTTAATCAATCCTCCGTCACGGCTCACGCCGTGCCACCTCCTTCTCCAAGGAGGCTAACGACATTATTCCTCTGCGAATTTCTTCTCAATAAAACGAACGATAATGAAAATCAGCGGAACAAGAATTACTGTGTAAATAATCGAGGGCAAGTAGAATCTCAGAAGCATATAAACTGCGCTGTCGAGACCGCCGAAAATATAGTGGAAAAGCCAGTAACATATGTTATAAATCAAGGTTGCGGCAGTTGAAAGAATGAACGCGGTCACAACATTGTTACGCATAATGGTGTTGATAAGCGTGCCGCAGATGAAACCGACGGTGGTTAAAAAGAGTGCATTGAAGCTGGCACCCGATGCAAAGATATCCCAGAGTGCGCCTGCGAAAAGACCGAGAAGCATTCCGTAAATATCTCGTTCAAACATCGCTATGCACACCACAAAGGGTATAAGCAACAAAGCCCTGACGCCGAAAATCTGCGGAAAGAATCCGTCTGTGTTCTGAATGACGGATATCGGCAGAAGAGTCAGTGCAAGGCATATCCTGCGCAGTATCAACTTTTTGCGATGTGATTCAAGTGTCATAATTCTTTTAAATTAATAATGAAGAATGAAAAATTAATGGTCTGCGACGCTTATTTTAATGGGTGCGGGTGAAACCCGCCCGAAATTATTCATTTTAAATTTTTCATTTATTCAGTCTGTCCGTCAAATGACGTAATGATGAAAACGTCGGTGATTTCGTCGAATTCGATGCCGGGTTTGATAATTGCGCTTGCAGAAATATCAACCGAGCCGTCAACAACGTCAACAATGTTGCCGATAATAAGGTCACGGGGGAAGATTCCGCCAACACCCGATGTGCAGACGATACCGCCTGCCGTAACAGCTGTTGAGGACGAAAGTCCGGGCATATGGCAGTGACCCTCTTTTGCAAGAGCAACGGTTGAAGTTACAAATCCGAGGTCACGGGTACGCACCTCATATGCGCTGACGTTGACCTTGGGGTTGAGAATTGTGTTGACCGTGCACTGCGTCGGGGTTACGGAAGCAACAACACCGACAAGATATTTGCCATAGATAACGGGATCGTTTATTTTGATATCGCTGAGCGAACCCTTGTTGAGAGTGAAGGTGCCGAGGTTATCGGCGGCATCTCTGCCGATGATTGCGGCTTCGGCAAAAACATAGTCGCTGTGTTCCTCTTTTATTCCGAGGAATTCCTGATAGAGAGCGTTTTTGTTGCGGAGCTGTTCAAGCTCAACAAGCTGCTCGGTGAGAGTGTCAACCTGCTTCTGAAGAGCCTCAACCTCTTTTGCGAGTGTTGAGGAAGATCTGAAGGAAACGGGAATTTTTGAAAATTCCGCCGCAATATAGGACGAAAGTCTTGAAACGGGGCCGAAAACAAAGCTTGTTGCACTCGTCAGAGGCGACGAACCGCTTCTTGAAAGTACGGCAAAAACCGAACCTGCAAGAAGTGCTGCGGCAACAACCGCAAATATTTTGAATGCCGTGCTTTTCAGAAAGCGGATCATCGATAAATCACCTTAAATATATTTTTTGTTGCCTGTAATATTGAGGCTGTCGTTTTCAAGGCAGATGCCTGTGCCGTCTGCAACGCAGTCAAGAGGATTGGTTGCGATAAGAACGGGAATTTTGGTTTCTGTTGAGATAAGCTTGTCAAGACCTCTGAGAAGAGCACCGCCGCCGGTGAGCATAATGCCGTGGTCAATGATGTCTGCGGCAAGCTCGGGAGGAGTCTTTTCAAGAGTGGATTTAACCGAATCAACAATCTGTGAAACGGGGTCTGCGAGAGCTTCGCGGATTTCTTCGCTTGTTATGTCAACATTTTTGGGAAGACCGTCCATAAGGTTTCTGCCCTTGATGTTGATAGTGCCTTCGCCCTCGTAGGGATAAGCGGAGCCGATTTTGATTTTGATATCTTCGGCTGTTCTTTCACCGATAAGAAGGTTATATTTTTTCTTGATGTAAGAAATGATGGCTTCGTCAAAGTTGTCGCCTGCAACTCTTGCAGAGTTTGCGGTAACAACGTCGCCGAGCGAAATAACAGCAACTTCTGCTGTGCCGCCGCCGATGTCAACAACCATACTGCCGGTTGCTTCGCTGACGGGAAGACCTGCACCGATAGCAGCTGCCATAGGTTCTTCGATAAGGCTTACGTATTTTGCGCCTGCGCTCTTTGCTGCGTCATAAACTGCCTTTCTTTCAACCTCGGTAACGCCCGAAGGAATGCAGATGAGAACTCTGATTCTTGAGAAAGGAGTTCTTTTTGTTGTTCTTTTGATAAATGCGGCAATCATCTCTGCGGTAATTTCGAAATCAGCAATAACACCGTCTTTGAGGGGACGTACAGCTGTGATTGAACCGGGAGTTCTGCCGATCATTTCTTTAGCTTCTGTGCCGACTGCAACAACTCTGGGCGGGTTGCTCTTCTGGTCAACCGCAACAACGGAAGGCTCGCGGATAACAATGCCCTTACCCTTAACAAAAACAAGGGTGTTGGCAGTGCCCAAATCTATACCGATATCCTGTGTAAAAAGCATTTTTTTATCTCCTTAAGAAAACTCTTATCTGACGAAGTTGATTGTGCCGAGAATTTCAAGAACCTCGGGAACAGTTGATGAAATATCTGTGTTTGAGTTGAGCATACATGAGTAAACATTGCCTGCGTGCTCAAAAATAATGTAGCAAAGGTAAACCTGAGCGCCGTTTGCATCGGGAACGAAAGCTGAAAGAAGGTTTGCTTCTTTTTCGCCAACATTAACGCCCTTTGATTCGGTAACAACGTTTTCATAGGTTGAGGTTGTCATATTGATAACGGTTGAACGCTCTTTGATAACGTCAGCAACGCTCTTATCGCCGATAACGGAGATTGTGAGAGTGTCTGCAGTGCCGTCTCTTGAAATAACAAGGTTTTCAAAGCTTACGCTGTTTGACCAGCCGTTGGGAATCTGAACGGAGTATTCGGGCATTTCGATTGTGTTGCCGATAACAAGAGCGTGGTCAATACCAACGGGGTTGGTTACATAATTGCCGTTTTCGTCTTTGACGTTTTTGCCGTTTGAATCTGTTTCGAGAACGATGATATTGCCGGCTTCGTCTCTTTTGATTCCGCCGTCAGCTTCGGTAACTGCTGCGTGATTTTTTCCGCCGAACTCGGTAACAAGTGTGCCGTCTTTGATTGAGGGCTTACAAGCGGCAAAGCAAGTGAGGATAAGAACGAATGTAAGAATAAGAGCAAAATATTTTTTCATGGTGATTTTTCCTTTCATCGATGCATTTATCAGCCGTTGAGAGCTGCGAATGCTTTTTTGTTATTTTTATAAAGAGTTTTATAAACCTCATAGTTGCGGTCATAAATTTCTTTATTCTTTTCGTTGGGAATGAAGGTTTTCTTTGCGGGGATAAGACGTTTTGCGTGAGAAACATCGTCGATAACTCCGAGTCCGACTGCCATAATAACTGCCGCACCGACTGCGCCAACGTTCTGAGGACTGTCAACGGTTTCAACGGTTTTGCCGGTAACGTCGGCAAGAATCTGGCAGGTAACATCCGAGAGTGCGCCGCCGCCGACAAAGCGGACAACGCTTGAAGTTCTGACCTTCTTATCCTGAGTTTCAAGGAACCAGCGCATATGCATACATACGCCTTCAAGAACGGAGCGGATAAGTTCGGTTTTGCCGGTGTCGAGGCTCATATTGAAGAACATTCCCCTTGCGTTGGGGTCTTCAAACGGACAGCGGTTGCCGTGAAGCCAGGGAGTGAAGATAACTCCGCCGCTGCCTGCGGGAATTTCGTCAACAACCTTTGAAAGATAGTCGTAAAGGCTGGTGTATACTGTTTCGGTGGACTGAACAACATCGGTCTTTTCGAGGAAAATTCCGATTTCGTCAAGAGCAAGGTGGTCTTTTACCCATTCAAGGCACTTGCCTGCAGTTTCAAGCTCTGCAAAGTAGTTGAAGCTGTCTTTCTGTGCACCGATGATGGCGGCAATCATTGCAGCGGTGTCAACAACATTCTTTTCGCATACGGTTGAAACCCAACCCGATGTGCCGTTATAGATATGTGTTTCACCGATTTCAACGCTGCCTGCGCCAACGCCGATAAGTGAAGCATCACCGCCGCCGCCAAAAACAGCTGTGCCGGGAGCAAGACCAAGCTCAGCAGCAGCTTTTGCGGTAAGACCGCCAACCTTGTCGGTTGATTCAACAATTTCGGCAAGATGGTCGGGATTTACACCGAGAAGCTTGCAGATGGTTTTGCTCCATCCCTCGTGACCCTTGCGGATATCATAGAGAAGAGTTCCGAATGCGGAGTCTCTTGTCATTGTAAAGCGGTCGGTCATACGGCTGATAAGATAGTCTTTGACGTCGAGCCACTTATGTACTCTCTTGAAGTTTTCGGGTTCGTTTTCTTTCATCCAGTTGTATTTCCATACGGGGTCTTTAACGCTCAATGCGGCAGCGCCCGTGATAATGAGCGAAGGAATGAGCTTGAAAACGTTTGCACCTGCAACCTGGAGTCCGTTTGCGATACCCTCTTTAATCTGTTTTTTAGCACGCTGGTCCATATAGCTGAACGCTCTGTGGACGGGCTTGCCGTCTTTATCAACAAGAACAAGTCCCTGCATCTGTGAGCAGAAGGAAATACCTTCAACCTGCTCGGGCTTTATGTCACATTTTTCAAAAACGGTTTTTGTTGTGGAGCAGAGAGCCGCCCACCATTCGTCGGGGTCCTGCTCTGCGCCGCCGTCGGGAAGAATATAGAGCTTATAGCCTTCCATAGCTGCGCTGATAAGGTTGATTTCGTCACCGATTGAGAAAAGGCAGGTTTTGACGCCCGTTGTTCCTATATCATAGGAGATAACATATTTTTTTGCCATGATTTCCCTCCTGAATCGAGATGCAAAGCATCATTTTAATTATATATTGTTTGAAACTGATTTAATTAACGGAATTTTAAGAAAAAGTAAACTTTTAAGTGCAAAATTAAGGAACGATTTTTGAGTGCAGAGTTCAGAACGCAGAACGCAGAACGAAGGGTCGCTTCGCTTCGATTATATATTTCTCCGCAAAAACGGAAGAATAGTTGTTATAAATTCGGTCATAGGCGGAGCCTATCCTTAACTCTGCATTCTACACTTTGCATTTTGCATTCAAAAAATACTACCCGACCATAACTATCCTATTTTAACACTATTATTATAGTTGCTTTGATTGCAAATTACAAGTACTATTTATAATTTTATTACATTAAATAAAGCTATACTTTAATTAACATCAACACATAAGTCTGAAATACAATATCTTATGCACAGTCGGACATTTTTCTCTTTGCCATACGAGGCTATTTCAAAGATTTTTAACGAAGCGGTGGCGGAAATATACCTTTCAAAACCTTATGGCTTGTTGTTAATTAAAGTATATTTCCTCTTGCCAAAGCTTTAACGGTGTGATATATTAAAGTTATACTCAATAAGGAGGAAATAGCAATGACTAAAATTACATTTATGGGTGCCGGCAGTACTGTTTTTGTAAGAAATGTTATCGGTGACTGTTTGTGCAGCCCCGCTCTTCGTGAAAGCACAATTGCCCTTTATGATATTGATGAAGAAAGACTTGAGGACAGCTTCATTATCCTCAGCGCACTCAACAACAACATCAACGAGGGTCGCGCAAAAATTGAGAAATACTGCGGTGTTGAAAACAGAAAGGATGCTCTCAGAGATGCAAACTTTGTTGTTAACGCTATTCAGGTCGGTCTTTATGATCCCTGCACAATCATCGACTTTGAAGTTCCCAAAAAGTACGGTCTTCGCCAGACTATTGCGGATACCCTCGGTATCGGCGGTATTATGAGAGGTCTGAGAACTATTCCCGTGCTCAAGGAATTTGCAGATGATATGGAAGAGGTCTGCCCCGATGCTTGGTTCCTCAACTACACCAATCCCATGGCAATCCTCACAGGATATATGCAGAGATACACAAAAATCAAGACCATCGGTCTTTGCCACAGTGTTCAGAGCTGCTCAAAAGATCTTCTCAACCACCTTGGTATGGAAGACAAACTCGAAGGCAGAAAAGAGCTTATCGCAGGTATCAATCATATGGGATGGCTGCTTGAAATCCAGGATAAGGACGGCAACGATCTTTACCCCGAAATCCGCAAGAGAGCTGCAGAGAAAAATGCAACCGAAAAGCACAGCGATATGGTAAGATTTGAATATATCAAGAATTTCGGCTACTATTGCACCGAATCCAGCGAGCATAATGCTGAATACAACTGCTTCTACATCAAGTCGAAGTATCCCGAGCTTATCGAAAGATACAACATTCCTCTTGACGAGTATCCCCGCCGCTGCGTTAATCAGATTGCAGGCTGGAAGGCTGAAAAAGAGAGAATACTTGACAACGGTCAGATTACCCACGAGCGTTCGGGTGAATACGCATCCTATATTATGGAAGCACTTGTTACAGGCGGACCGTACAAAATCGGCGGCAACGTTCTCAACACGGGTCTTATCGACAACCTTCCCGCAGATGCTTGCGTTGAAGTGCCCTGCCTTATCGACGGCAACGGAATTCATCCCTGCCACGTAGGTAAGCTTCCCGTTCAGCTTGCGGCAATGAATATGACCAATATCAACGCTCAGCTTCTCACAATTCAGGCAGCTCTCACCAAGAAGAGAGAGGATATCTATATGGCTGCAATGCTTGAACCCCACACAGCTGCCGAGCTTTCGATTGACGAAATCAAGGCTATGGTTGATGAGCTTATCGAGGCTCACGGCGAATATATGAAAGACTATCAGTAAGTGCAGAGTGCAAAGTGCATAACGCAGAGTAATTTGGTATAACAGAAAACCCGCTGTTTCTCAATGAAACGGCGGGTAATTTTTCGACAAACTGACAAAATTGTGTGAACTCATAAAAAGCTGAAAGTTGACAAACTTTATATATAAATGGTAAAATAAATATAAAGATATTCCTAATTTTAAAAAAGGAGATAAAATTTATGAAAAAGACATTCAGAATTATTACTGCAATCGCTTTGGCGGCAATGATTGTTGTGCTCACAATGTCAACCGCATTCGCTTTCACAAGCTGTACCAAATGCGGCAGAATTTTTGAAAACGAAGCAGATTTTTCAACACACACAAAGATCTGCGGCGTAGGCAGAAACAACGATCCGATCACCTATTACTGCGGTTATTGCGAAGCTGTTTTCCAGACCAAGGAGCTTCTTTCGGCGCACATTGACGGCTGCAAGCTCAAGCCCGTAATTCCCCAGAAGGGCAACAACAACACCTGCCCCGATTGCCTTGAATCCTTTGATGTTGAAGCTGAATACAACAACCACATCCAGCTTTGCAAAAAGGTTTATCCCTGCTCAAAATGCGGCAAGGAATTCAAATCCCAGTCAGCGGTAGGTCTTCATAAGATTGCCTGCACCTTTGTTCCTTCGGAAGTAAGAATTGAAATTTCAATAAAAAATTACACCGAGTCTGCAGAAATCAAATACGGCGATATTCTTGTTCTTACTGCAGAAACCAAGAATCTTCCTTCAGGCGCATATGTTGAGTGGAAGGCAGACGGCGATGCCGTAAAACTCGAGCCGTCAGCAGACGGAAAGACCTGCAAGGTAGAAGCTGTGGGTGACGGCACCGTTAAGGTTATGGCAAGAGTTGTTGATGCAAACGGCAACGCTATCAAGAGCCTCACCGGAGAAGAAATCTATGCAATGCAGACAATTAAAGTTAACGGTAATTTCTTCCAGAAGATCATTTCATTCTTCAAAAATCTTTTCAAAATTGACAGAATCACAGTTCAGAATCTTTTCTGATATATAAATTTAAAACCCGCTGTTTCGCAATGAAACGGCGGGTTGAATTATGATTATTGACAACAAAACGTTAATGTGATATTTTAAAGAAAAAAGGGGATATAAAATGAAAACTAAAATATCAGCATTATTATTAATTGCAGCAATTATTTTATCAAGCATATCAATGTCGGTAACGGCATATGCTGAAGTCGAAGAAGAACCCGAGTATCCTTGCGGCGGCGTTATAGAAGAAGTTGATATAAAGATTCTTTACACTCCGATTTCAAATTTAATCAGCATTTCAGAAACAGAGCCGACTTTAACAGGAACCGTGTTGAAAATAACATATCCTGACGGAACGAGCGAGGTTGTTACAGTTGAAAAAACTGAAAGATATTACAAAGCAGGAAAGTTTTCGGTAAGTGTGTACCGTTTTAACGGTTTGAATATGGGTGAAGTTATTAATTACGGTTTAGTTTCAAAAACGCTTTCTGTTTATTTTGATGATGAAGTTCCTGGCGGATACAGCGGAGATACGGAATTTGTTTTTCTTCACCTTCCCTCAATTGAGGATGTTTATCAGATGATAACTGCATATTTTAAATAATAATCATAACGCAATACCCCCGATTTTTGTATACCAAAAATCGGGGGTTGATTTTTTATTTGATTTTTGCGGGAGCAGTTCTGTGTTTTCTGTTCTTTTCGTGGGGCTTGGGTTCGATGTTGCCTGCCTTTGTGAGGGCAATCTTTGTGAGCATCGGACCGACAAGTTCATAAACAAGAACGGAGAAGAGAACGATGTTTCTTATCATTTCGCCTACTGCGCCAAGCTCCATTGCGGTAACGGACATTCCGAGCGCAACACCTGCCTGGGGAAGAAGGGTGATACCGAGATATTTCGTTGTTTTCTTGTCGCATTTCATCAGCTTTGCGCTGCCGTATGCACCGAAATATTTACCGAGCGAACGGCTGATGATGTAAACTGCGCCGATGCCGACAATTGCGATATCCGCAAACACCTTGAGTTCAAGCTCTGCACCGCTGAGAACGAAGAAAAGTGCAAAAAGAGGAACGGTCCATTTATCGGTCTTATCCATAATTTCAGCTGAGAAATCACAGACGTTACAGAAGATTGTGCCGAGCATCATACAAACGAGAAGTGCCGAGAATCCGACGTGAACACCGCCGATTTCAAATTTGATCATTGAAAGCGCAACGGTGAAAATAACGCAGGTGATTGAAAGGCAAAGACGTTTGCTGTTTGAACTGAAAAATCTTTCGAATATCGAGAAGAGAACGCCCATAATTGCACCGAGAGCGAGTGAACAAACAATCTCAATAAGCGGTTCAAGAATGATTGCCTTAACGTTGAATTCGCCGTGCTCAACAGCTTTCGCAACACCGAATGAAATTGCAAAAATAACAAGACCAACGGCATCGTCGATAGCAACGATGGGGAGAAGCAAATCGGTAAGCTTACCTTTTGCTTTGTACTGGCGGACAACCATCAATGTTGCGGCGGGAGCGGTTGCGGCGGCGATTGCACCGAGGGTGATTGCCATTGAAAGCGGAAGCTTTTCTTCGCCGAGGATGAAGTGAAGTCCGATGAGAGCAGCATCAACGAGAAGGGTTGCAACAACCGCCTGGAAAATACCGATGAATGTTGCGGTGCCACCGACCTTTTTGAGCTGTGAAAGGCGGAATTCGTTACCGATTGCAAAAGCGATGAAGCCGAGTGCAACGCTGGAGATGATTTCGAATTCCTTTACGTTTTCGTGAGAAATAAAGCCGAGACCTTCAATTCCGAGTCTGCCGAGGCAGTAGGGACCGATGAGGATACCTGCAACGAGATATGCGGTTACCGAGGGAAGACCGAGAGGCTTTGCGATACGGGACATAATCAGACCCGCACCGAGTGCAATTGAGATACAAAATAAAGTTTCCATAATACGCCTTCTTTTTGATATAGTGCAAAATGCAGAGTGCAGAATGCAGAATGAAGGGTCGCTTCGCTCCGATTATTATATATTACTCCGCAAAAACTGAAGAATAAATATAAAATCGGTCATAGGCGGAGCTTATCCTTAATTTTGCATTTTGAATTTTTCATTTAATTTTACGTGCTTAACAGGCAACCTCGCGGTTACCCGTTAAATTTTTGCTGAATTATTGATTATTTGTAGTATTCAACCGCACTCTCGAAGAGTTTGAGGTCGAATTCGCCGGGAACGTTCTTATAGAGTCCCGCACCTGTTCTTTCGGAGTGACCCATCTTACCGAGTACACGTCCGTCGGGTGAAACGATACCTTCGATTGCGAAATCGGAGTTGTTGGGGTTGAATGCGATATCATTGGTTGCGTTGCCGTCAAAGTCAACATACTGAGTGATAATCTGACCGTTTGCGGCAAGCTTTCTGATGAGAGCTTCGTCAGCAATGAATCTGCCTTCGCCGTGTGAAATGGGAACGGTGTAGATTTCGCCCTGCTTTGCCTTTGAGAGCCAGGGTGAGTTGTTGGAAACAAGCTTTGTGCGAACAAGCTTTGACTGGTGTCTGCTGATAGTGTTGTAAGTAAGGGTCGGGCAGGTTTCGTCGGTGTCGATAATCTTGCCGTAGGGAACAAGACCGAGCTTGATGAGAGCCTGGAAGCCGTTGCAGATACCGAGCATAAGACCGTCGCGCTTTTCGAGAAGCTCTGTTACAGCCTGCTTGATTTCAGCGTTTCTGAAGAATGCTGTGATGAACTTACCTGAACCGTCGGGTTCGTCACCGCCTGAGAAGCCGCCGGGAACAAAGATAATCTGGCTTTCGCCAACCTTCTTTGCAAAATCTTCAACCGACTTTGCAATGCTTGAAGCGGAAAGGTTGTTGATAACAAAGATTTCTGCCTCTGCGCCTGCTCTTTCGGCATATTTTGCCGAGTCATATTCGCAGTTTGTGCCGGGGAATACGGGGATAAGAACCTTGGGCTTTGCTGTTCTGATTGCGGGTTTAGCAAAGGTTGTTGCCTTGAAGTCGAATGTTTCGATCTTCTTTTCGGGCATTGCGATGTTGCAGGAGTAGATATCTTCAAGCTTATCCTCATAAATGGGAAGAAGCTTTGCAAAATCAACTGTTTCTGCGCCGTATGTGATTGCAGCCTTATCGGTTGTGTAGCCGAGGAGAGTGCCGCAGTCGGTATCGTCGGTGAGTTCAATGATGAATGAACCGTAGGAATATCCGAAGATATCTTCGAGTGAAACATCAGCGAAGTCGAAGCCGATGCCGTTACCCATAGCCATCTTGAGAATCGCTTCAGCTGCACCGCCCATACCGGGAGTATAGATTGCGGCAGCCTTGCCTGCTGTTACGAGAGCATAAACCTCATCGTAAACCTTGAGGAGAGAAGCTGTGTCGGGAAGATTGTCGGCTGTGTAGTCGGGCTTGAGCATAACAACCTTGTGACCTGCGCTCTTGAATTCGGGTGAAACGATATTCTTGATATTTTCTGTTGTTACTGCGAATGAAACGAGGGTGGGAGGAACGTCGATATTCTCAAACGAACCGCTCATTGAGTCCTTACCGCCGATAGCGGCAATCTTGAGATCCATCTGAGCCTTGAATGCACCAAGGAGAGCTGCAAGAGGCTTGCCCCAACGCTTGCCGTCCTTCATAGGCTTCTCAAAATATTCCTGGAAGGTGAGATAAACTTCGTTGAAGTCTGCACCTGCTGCAATAAGCTTTGAAACGGATTCGATAACTGCGAGATAAGCGCCGTGGTAGGGGCTCTTCTCGGTAATGAAGGGGTTGTAGCCCCATGACATAACGGAGCAGGTTTCTGTATCCTGCTTTTCAACGGCAATCTTGTGAACCATTGCCTGGATGGGAGTGAGCTGATTTTTGCCGCCGAAGGGCATAAGAACGGTGTTTGCACCGATGGTTGAGTCAAATCTTTCTGAAAGACCTCTCTTTGAGCAGATGTTGAGGTCGCCTGCAAGGTTTGCATACATATCGGAGAATGAACCGTCAATCTTCTTTGAGTAGTCCTCAATCTTTGCGGGAGCGATGTCGATGTGCTTCTCCGCACCGTTTGAGTTGAGGAATTCACGGCTGATGTTACAGATTGCCTTGCCGTTCCAGTTCATAACAAGATAGGGTTTTTCCTTGACAACTGCAACGATTGTTGCTTCAAGGTTTTCGCTTGTTGCAAGCTCGCAGAAACGCTCTGCATCCTTTGCTTCAACAACAACAGCCATTCTTTCCTGCGATTCTGAAATTGCAAGCTCTGTGCCGTCAAGACCTTCGTATTTCTTGGGAACTGCGTTGAGGTTGATTTCAAGACCGTCTGCAAGTTCACCGATAGCAACGGAAACACCGCCTGCGCCGAAGTCGTTGCAGCGCTTGATGAGCTGTGAAGCTTCTTTATTTCTGAAAAGTCTCTGGAGCTTTCTTTCTTCGGGTGCGTTACCCTTCTGAACTTCTGCACCGCAGTTTTCGAGAGACTTGAGGTTATGCGATTTTGATGAACCTGTTGCACCGCCGCAACCGTCACGGCCTGTGCGTCCGCCGAGAAGGATAACAACGTCACCGTCTTCGGGTCTTTCACGGCGTACATTCTCTTCGGGAGCAGCAGCGATAACTGCACCGATTTCCATTCTCTTTGCAACATAGCCGGGATGATAAAGTTCGTCAACAATACCTGTTGCAAGACCGATCTGGTTACCGTAGGAGCTGTAACCTGCAGCAGCAGTCTGAACAATCTTTCTCTGGGGAAGCTTGCCCTCGATTGTTTCGCTTACGGGAACGGTCGGGTCGCCTGCGCCTGTTACACGCATTGCTGCGTAAACATAGCTTCTGCCTGAAAGCGGGTCACGGATAGCGCCGCCGATGCAGGTAGCAGCACCGCCGAAGGGTTCGATTTCTGTGGGATGGTTGTGGGTTTCGTTCTTGAAGAGGAGAAGCCATTTCTGGGTTTCGCCCTCGATTTCAACGTCAATCTTGACTGTGCAAGCGTTGATTTCTTCGCTTTCGTCAAGCTTGGGAAGAAGACCCTGAGCCTTGAGATATCTGCCTGCGATTGTGCCGATATCCATAAGATTTACGGGCTTTGTTCTGTTGCAGGCCTTTCTTGCATCGATATATTCGTCGTATGCTTTCTGAAGAAGCTCATCTTCGAACTTAACCGAGTCAATATTTGTGAGGAATGTTGTGTGACGGCAGTGGTCCGACCAGTATGTATCAATCATTCTGATTTCGGTGATTGTCGGATCTCTGTCTTCACTGATGAAGTATTTCTGGCAGAATTTGATGTCGTCAAGGTCCATTGCAAGACCGTAATCGTCAACAAATGCCTTGAGACCTGCTTCGTCAAGAGCGATGAAGCCGTCAAGAGTTTTAACTGATTCGGGAACAACATAGTCCATTGCAAGAGTTTCGTATTCTTCGAGTGAAGCTTCTCTTGATTCAACGGGGTTGATAACGAACTTTTTGATCTGAGCAAGCTCGTCATCGGTGATATTGCCGTAAAGGCAATAAACCTTTGCTGTTCTTACGAGGGGTCTTTCGCCCTTTGAGATAATCTGAATGCATTCTGCGCAGGAATTTGCTCTTTGGTCAAACTGACCGGGAAGGAATTCAACGGCAAAAAGTCTGTCGCATTCAAGGTTGGGAGTCTCGGAGATGTCATCAAGCTGAGGCTCTGAAAGAACGGTGCCTTTTGAATAATCAAAAAGGTCTTTTTCGATGTTTTCGATGTCGTAGCGGTTGAGAACACGCACTTTCTCAAGGCTGTTTATGCCGAGAAGCGAAACAAGCTCGTTTTTGAGCGCACGTGCTTCGTTGTCAAGACCGCATTTCTTTTCAACATAAGCTCTGTATACCATAATATATTAAACCTCCAATGCTTTTTTGCCGATGTCCTTACGGTAATAGGCATTTTCAAAATTAACGGTTTTAACGGTTTCGTAAGCTTTTTCGATTGCGTTTGCAAGAGTGTCTGCAGTTTCGGTTACGCCGAGAACTCTTCCGCCTGCGGTGAGAAGCTTACCGTCTGCAAGCTTTGCGCCTGCGATATAAATATTTTTATCAGCGGGCATTGTGATTTCAAATCCGCTGTCATATTTCTGGGGATAGCCGTCGGACGCCATAACAACGCAGCAAGCGCTCTTGTTGCTGAACTTGACCTGATCAGCCGAAAGAGTGCCGTCTGCAACGCTCTTCATAATTTCGAAAAGGTCGCTTTCAAGAAGAGGAAGAACAACCTGAGTTTCGGGATCGCCGAAACGGCAGTTATACTCGATAACCTTGGGGCCGTTCTTTGTTATCATCAGTCCGAAGTAGAGGCAACCCTTGAAGGTTCTGCCTTCAGCGTTCATTGCGTTGATTGTGGGAAGGAAGATTTCTTCCATACATCTGTCAGCAACGTCTGCTGTGTAGTAGGGGTTGGGAGCGATTGTGCCCATACCGCCTGTGTTGAGGCCTTCGTCGTTATCCTTTGCTCTCTTGTGGTCCATTGAAGAAATCATCGGCACAACAACCTTGCCATCGGTGAATGAAAGAACCGAAACTTCGGGTCCTTCGAGGAATTCTTCAATAACAATCTGATTTCCGCTTTCGCCGAACTGCTTGTCCTGCATAATGGAAACAACCGCATCCTTTGCTTCGTCGCGTGTCATCGCAATGATAACACCCTTGCCGAGTGCAAGACCGTCAGCCTTGATAACGGTGGGGATGGGAGCAGTTTCGAGATATGCAAGAGCCTTGTCTGCATCGTCAAAAACTTCGTATGCAGCGGTGGGAATGCCGTATTTCTTCATCAGATTTTTGGAGAAAACCTTGCTGCCTTCGATGATAGCCGCCTTTGCTTCGGGACCGAAGCAGGGAATTCCGAGCTTTGAAAGCTCATCAACCGCGCCGAGAACGAGGGGGTCATCGGGAGCAACAACCGCAAAGTCAATGGCATTGTTATTTGCGAAATCAACGATTGCGGGAATATCCTTTGCACCGATTGCAACGCATTCCGCATCAGCAGCGATACCGCCGTTGCCGGGGAGCGCATATATTTTTTCGATTTCTTTGTTTTCTTTGAGTTTTTTTATGATGGCGTGCTCACGTCCGCCGCCGCCGACCACGAGAACTTTCATTTGTTTGCCTCCGTAATTATATCTTTGCAAATCTTTTCCGCCGACATGGGCAGGATTTTCCATTCCGCCTGCTCCATAACTCTTTTCTGGAGAGTTTCGGGAGTGTCGTCGGGTTCAATATCAACGGCTTTCTGCATAATGATGCGTCCGCCGTCGGGGATTTCGTTAACAAAATGAACCGTTGCACCCGTCACCTTTACTCCGTAGCCGAGAGCAGCCTCGTGCACACGCAGACCGTAAAAGCCTTCGCCGCAGAAAGAAGGGATGAGTGAGGGATGAACGTTGATTATTCTGTCTTTATAGTGGTTTGTGAAACGCTCGGAGAGAATACTCATAAAGCCTGCAAGAACGATAAGGTCGATGCCGTCGCCGTCAAGCAGTTCAATAAGTCTGCCCTCAAAGTCGGGAGTTTCTTTTTTAAGTACGGTTTCGGTTCTGATACCTGCTTTTGCGGCTCTTTCAAGCGCATATGCGCCTGCCTTGTTTGAAATTACAAGCGTGATTTCACCGCTGGTGATGATGCCCGAATTCTGAGCATCAATGAGCGCCTGCAGGTTTGTTCCGCCGCCCGAAACAAGAACGGCAATGCGGGCTTTTTGGGGCATATTTTTTTCTCCTTGTTGTATTTTGTAGGGGACGGCGTCCCCGACGTCCCGTGTACGGCAAAGCCGTACAATTTATTTGGTATAGAAGCAGTCATCCTTCCATTTGGATGCGTTATGTTCTATATATTCCCATATACCGTTATATGATGTTTCATTTCTGATGATATGGTCGTGATATGACCTTTGCCAAACATTCTGTCCGATATCCCGGTTCACAAGTCTTTTTAACGTTGAAATAAGCTTCGGTATTTCAGCGTTCTGAGGGGAATCGGAATTTTTTTCTTTCAGCGCATTTTCATCGGAATAAACCATTACCAATAAATGAATATGATTCGGCATTATGGCATAATTATCAATAAAAATATGACTGTATGTTTTTGAAATTCCGGTTATGTGTTTTTCGACAACCTTACCGTAAAACGAAAGATGCATTTGCGGGACGTCGGGGACGCCGTCCCCTACAACAGACCCGAATATACATTGTTTGTCTTTTGAACACAGAGTCAGAAAATAAACACCGTTCTGAGAATAATCATATCCTTTCAGCCGATTCGGTTTTCTGGATTGCATCAGGCAATAATAACCTTATCTTCGCCTGCAACGATTTCACCGATAACATAAGCGTCGATGCCGTTTTCCTTGAGGATTGAAAGTGAAAGCTCAACCTCATCTGCGGGAACAACGATGCTCATACCAACGCCCATATTGTAGGTGTTATACATATCTCTTTCGGGAATGTTACCCCACTTTGCGATTACATCAAAGATGGGAAGCACCTTAACAGCGGACTTATCAATTTTTGCACAGAGTCCGTCGGGAATGCTTCTGGGAATATTTTCATAGAAGCCGCCGCCTGTGATATGTGAAATACCCTTGACTGCAACCTTTTCAATAAGAGCGAGAACGGGTTTTACATAAATCTTGGTGGGTACTAAAAGAGCCTCTGCAATTGACTTGCCGCCAAGCTCCTCACGGGCAACATAAAGCTCGGAGTTGTTATTGTCAATATCAAATACCTTTCTGCAAAGGCTGAAGCCGTTGGAGTGAATACCCGTTGAGGGAAGAGCGATAACAACATCGCCCACAGCCATCTTGCTGTTGTCAATCATCTTGGGCTTGTCAACAACGCCTACGGCGAAGCCTGCAAGGTCGTAATCCTCCTCGGGCATAAGACCGGGATGCTCTGCGGTTTCACCGCCGATGAGTGCACAGCCTGACTGAACACAGCCCTCTGCAACACCGCCTACGATTTCAGCAATCTTTTCGGGGTAGTTCTTGCCGCAAGCGATATAGTCAAGGAAAAAGAGAGGCTTTGCACCGACACAGATGATGTCGTTTACACACATAGCAACTGCATCAATGCCGATTGTATCGTGCTTATCCATAAGGATTGCAAGCTTAACTTTTGTGCCACAGCCATCTGTACCTGAAACGGTAACAGGATGCTCCATTCCTGCAATGCAGGAGAGGTCAAAGCAACCGCCGAAGCCGCCTACCTCATCAAGACAGCCCTCGTTGCGGGTTCTTGCAACGTGCTTTTTCATCAGCTCTACGGATTTATAGCCGGCAGTAATATCAACGCCTGCTGCTGCGTAGCTTTCGCTGAAGCTTTTTTCCATAATTTATTCCTCCTGTGAATTTTCACATTATTTACTGTTTTACACATTAACTTGCCGTAAGGCAAACTTCACTTTCGGCAAAGCCGAAAACTTCATTTTGCGAAGCAATATTTCACTCGCCATCAGGTGAACTTCACTGATTTTTGTGAAACGAAAATCAACCCTTGCCGTTCCAGCAATAAGTGCATATGCACTCTTCGGGTAAGCCGATTGCTTCAACAAGACCTGCGATTGACTGATAGCCGAGGGTTGTGAGCTTAAGTTCCTTGCAGATGATTTCGCGGAGCTTCTTGCCTCTTTCGGTTGAAGCGTCGCAGTATTCATCGATGTATTTGTCGCCTTCCTTGCCTTCAAGGTCGTGGATGATGCGGCGGGCAATGAGGTCATCCTCGGAATTGCTTCGTGAGAAGTTGAGATATCTGCAGCCGTACATAATCGGCGGGCAGGCTGAACGCATATGAACTTCCTTTGCGCCGTGGCTGTAAAGGAAATCGATTGTTTCGCGCATCTGTGTGCCTCTTACGATACTGTCGTCAACAAAGAGCAGGCTCTTGTTCTGAATGAGGTCGTGAACGGGAATCATCTTCATCTTCGCAACCTTGTTGCGCTCGTTCTGGTTGGAGGGCATAAAGCTTCTCGGCCAGGTGGGAGTATATTTGATGAAGGGACGTGCAAAGGGAATGTCACTTTCGTTTGCGTAGCCGATTGCGTGGGGAGTACCCGAATCGGGAACACCGCTGATATAGTCGATACCTTCGCAAAGACCGGCTTTTTTGTCTTCCCTTGCCATAACGGCGCCGTTTTTGGTTCTCATAACCTCAACGCTGACTCCTTCGTATCTTGCGGTGGGATAACCGTAATAACTCCAGAGGAAAGCGCAGATTTTGAGCTTTTTCTGAGGCTCAGCAAGAGTGTGGACTCTGTCGGGATATATTCTTACGATTTCTGCGGGTCCGAGTTCTTTGACCATATCGTAATTGAGCTTTTCAAATGCGAAGGATTCAAAAGAAACGCAGTAGCCGTCGGAATCCTTGCCGATAAGGATGGGCAGTCTGCCGACCTTATCTCTTGCGGCGATGATGCTTCCGTCTTCAAGAAGAATGAGTACGGAAAGAGAGCCGTCAATTTTTTCCTGAGCGAAGCGGATGCCGTCAACGAAATTGTTCTTCTGATTAATCAGAGCCGCAACAAGCTCGGTTGAATTTATTTTGCCCGAGGTCATTGTTGTGAAATGGCAGCCGCCCTCATTGAGAAATTCTTCTATAAGCTCATCTGCGTTGTTGATGCAGCAGATGGTTGTTATCGCATAAACACCGAGGTTTGAGCGGATAAGGATGGGTTGTGGGTCGCTGTCGCTGATGCAGCCGATGCAGGCATTGCCCTGCATTTCATCGGTGATACCTGCGAATTTTGTTCTGAAAGGTGAGTTTTCGATATTGTGGATGTCACGCTGAAAGCCTTTTTTTTCGTTGACTGCCGCCATACCGCCTCTGCGTGTGCCGAGGTGAGAATGATAGTCAACTCCGAAGAAGACGTCAAGCACAACATCTCTTCTCGACGTTGCGCCGAAAAATCCTCCCATATTTTTACCTCCGGTAAAGTGAATTAAGTGCAGAATGTCGGAATGCTTCGTTTTACCCGTTATATAATCGGAGCGAAGCTCCCCTTCATTTTGCATTATGCATTTTGAATTTATTTATTGAACTTTTCTTCGATTTTCTCGTTTGCAGCAAGAACCTTTTCGGTTGCCTTTGCTCTTGCTTCGGCAAGTTTTTCTGCAAGTTCAACATCCGAAACTGCAAGAATCTGTATGGACAACAAAGCGGCATTAACAGCACCGTCAATCGCAACCGTTGCAACGGGAATGCCTGCGGGCATCTGTACGGTTGAGAGAAGTGCGTCCATGCCGTCAAGAGTAGATGATTTTACGGGTATACCGATAACAGGGAGGGTTGTGTTGGCTGCAATTGCACCTGCAAGGTGAGCTGCTTTGCCTGCTGCGCAGATGATTGCACCGAAGCCGTTGAGGATTGCGTTCTGTGCAAATTCCTTTGAATGTTCGGGTGTTCTGTGTGCGGAATATACGTGAACTTCGAAGGGTACACCGTATTCCTCGAGGGTGTTTATAGCTTTTTCAACAACAGGCAGATCGCTGTCGCTGCCCATGATAATTCCGACTTTTTTCATTGTTATCCTCCTTGGGTTATCATAAAATCTCATTTGATGCCATTATACTATATATTACTGTTATAATGCAAGGCTTTATTAAATAAAATTTATATAACATTTAATGATTTGTGCAGTTTTGTTTTGTAACATACACCGAAAGAGTATGTTAGTGTTGACAAACCCCTGTATAAGGTGATAAAATGAATAAAATCTCGGGTACGGCGGTATCCGATTTTTTTGTTAAAAGGAGCAGAAAAATGACAATATTTGAACTTTTTATTGTTGCGGTCGGTCTTTCGATGGATGCTTTTGCCGTTGCTGTGTGCAAGGGTCTTGCAGTCAAAAAAGCGGGTATAAAGCAGATGGCTCTTGCGGGTCTGTGGTTCGGCGGATTTCAGGGTCTTATGCCGCTTATCGGCTATTTTCTCGGCACAACTTTTGAAGCTTACATAACAAAATTCGACCATTGGATTGCCTTTGTTCTTCTCGGATTAATAGGCGCAAATATGATTAAAGAAGCACTTTCAAAAGACGGTGACGATGACTGCGGCTGCGACGGAAAAGCAGGCTCGATGGCGGTCAAAGAGATGTTTACTCTTGCCGTTGCAACAAGCATTGATGCACTTGCCGTCGGCGTAACTTTTGCGCTTTTGCCTGATGTCAATATCGGTGCAGCTGTTGGATTTATCGGTGCTATAACCTTTGTGCTTTCGGCAATCGGCATCAAAATCGGCAACATTTTCGGTGTAAAATTCAAGTCAAAAGCAGAGCTTGCAGGCGGAATTATCCTCATTCTTATGGGTCTCAAAATTCTGCTTGAGCATCTCGGAATAATTAATTTTTAGTGCAGAGTTCAGAGTGCAGAACGCAGAACGAAGGGTGGGCGTTGCCCACACCCCGATAATATAAACAAAGGAGGGAGATTATGCCCAGAAAAGATTCCGGAAACACAAAAATGAAAATAGTCAACGCTGCGTGGGAGCTGTTTTATGAAAATGGCTATGAGAACACAACGGTCGAGGAAATCGTTGAAGAATCGGGCACTTCACGAGGCTCTTTTTATCATTATTTTGACGGAAAAGAAGAGCTTCTCAGCTCGCTTTCAAGCCTTTTCGACAGTAAATATGAGGAACTTAAAGAGAATCTCCCCGATTCGATGACTGCGTTTGAAAAGCTGATGTATCTCAACAAAATGCTTTTTTCAATGATAGAAAACAGCATTCCTCTTGACCTTCTTTCAAGACTTTATTCCTCTCAGCTCACTATGAAGGGCGACAAAAATCTGCTCGACCACAACAGAACATACTATAAATTGCTTCGTCTGATTGTGCTTGACGGTCAGAAAAACGGCGAATTCCGTGAGGATGTTTCGGTCAATGAAATCGTGAAGGCATATGCGCTTTGCGAAAGAGCGATTATCAGCGACTGGTGCCTTTGCAACGGTGAATATCCGCTCTCACGTTATTCAGAAACTTTGCTTCCCGTACTTTTCGACGGATTTTTGCAAAAAAACAAAAAAAATAATTAAAATTGGTTTTTGCTGCATTCTTGTTTGTGTATGGCGTAAAAACCCAATGATATCAACAGATTCAGATAAAAAATGAAACGGAGTACAGATTTTATTCTGTACTCCGTTCTGTATTCCATTCTTGTTTTCTTTATGATATAATCGCACATATTTTCCAATGAAAGGATTTTGATTTTTATGACACCTCAGCTTGCGGCATTTATTCTTTATTTTGTTGCCGTACTCGGAATCGGCCTCTTCTTCTTCTTCAAGTCGAAGGGCACAGGCGAAAAAGACTACTTCCTCGGCGGACGTTCGATGGGTCCCTGGGTAACAGCGCTCAGCGCACAGGCATCGGATATGAGCGGCTGGCTTCTTATGGGCTTCCCCGGCAGCATCCTTGCTTTCGGTATGGGTCAGGTATGGATCGGTATCGGTCTTGCACTCGGCACAGCGGCTAACTGGATTTTCGTTGCACGCAGACTTCGCAAGTTCTCGCAGGCAGCAAACGACTCAATCACAGTTCCTCAGTATCTTTCAAACAGATTCCTCACAAAGAGCCCTGCTCTTCAGATAATCTGTGCGATTGTTTTCCTTGTATTCTTTACAATTTATGTTGCATCGAGCTTCGTTGCAGGTCAGAAGGTTTTCATTCAGGTTGTTCCCCAGCTTGAAAGCAATCCCAACCTCGCACTCCTCATTTTTGCAGCTATTATTATTGTTTACACATTCCTCGGCGGCTTCAAGGCTGTTTGCTGGACAGACTTCTTCCAGGGTCTTATGATGCTTGCAGCTCTTCTTGCAGTGCCCATCGTTCTTGTTATGGCAAAGGATATCGACTACAGTGTGTTTGAAGCAGCTGACGGCGGTGTTAACCCCCTCAATCCCTTCTCAGCAAGCTGGCAGGATATCGCATCAGGTCTTGCATGGGGTCTCGGTTACTTCGGTATGCCCCACATTATCGTAAGATTTATGTCAACAAAGAACTCAAAGGTTCTTAAGAAATCAGCAACAATCGGTATCGTATGGGTTGTTCTTTCGCTCGGTGCAGCTATTGCAATGGCTATCCTCGGCAGAGGTTTTGCACCTACTCAGGCACTTGTTGAATCAGGCAAGCAGGAGCTTGTTTTCGTAACTCTTGTTCAGAATATCTTCAGCGGTCCCTGGGCTTTCGTTGCAGGTCTTCTTCTTTCAGCTATCGTTGCCGCTGCAATGAGCACAGCTGACTCACAGCTTCTTGTTGCATCATCATCGTTCACAAGCGATATCTATAAGCCCGTTTTCAGAAAGAATGCTTCCGATAAGGAAACTCTCTGGGTCGGCAGAATCGTTGTTCTTATCATCGCTGTTATTGCATATTTCATCGCAAGCAGCAAGTCAGAAGGCGCAGCAACAATTATGACTCTTGTTGACAATGCATGGGGCGGCTTCGGCTCAGCATTCGGTCCCGTAATTCTTCTTTCACTCTTCTGGAAGAGATTTACTTACAAGGGTGCGCTTGCAGGTGTTATCGGCGGCGCAGTTGTTGACGTTCTCTGGATGAACTTCCTCACAGACGTAACAGGCGTTTATGAACTTCTTCCCGGCTTTATCGCAGGCGGAATTTTGGCAATTGTTGTTTCGCTTATCGATAAGAAACCCTCAAAGGAAGTTCAGGAGCTTTATGATTACGCAGTAAGCTCAGAAATCGAATAATCAATAATAATCATTTACCGCTCACGGTTTTGTGGGCGGTAATTTTTTTGAAAAAACTATTTATTTATATTACAATATATGATATAATCTGCTATATATCGCTTTAAAGGAGCAGGTTATGGAAAAATATCTTATAAATCCCAACCAGAAGCTTTCAAAAATAAATAAGGACATTTACGGTCATTTTTCAGAGCATCTCGGAAGATGCATATATGAGGGACTTTATGTCGGTGAGGATTCCGAAATCCCCAATGTCAACGGTATGAGAACGGATGTTGTCAACGCTCTTAAAGATATGGGTATTCCCGTGCTCCGCTGGCCGGGCGGTTGCTTTGCCGACGAATACCATTGGAAGGACGGCATCGGTCCGAAAGAAACAAGAAAAAAGATGATAAACACCCATTGGGGAGGTGTTGTTGAAGATAACAGCTTCGGCACGCACGAATATTTTGAGCTTTGCCGTCAGCTCGGATGTGATACTTATATCAACGGCAACGTCGGTTCAGGTACCGTTCAGGAAATGAACGAATGGGTTGAATATATGACCCTCGACGGCACATCACCCATGGCTGACCTCCGTAAGGCAAACGGTCACGAAAAGCCCTGGGATATCAAATATTTCGGTGTCGGTAACGAAAGTTGGGGCTGCGGAGGACATATGCTTCCCGAGGCATATGCCAACGAGTTCAGACGCTACGAAACCTTCGTTCGTGACTACGACAGCAGCAAGCATATTTACCGTATTGCCTGCGGTGCCAACACCTTTGACTATCATTGGACAGAGGTTCTTTTGCAGAAGGCTTGCAGCAGAATGAACGGTCTTTCGCTTCATTATTACACCATTCCCCACGACTGGGACCACAAAGGCAGCGCTCTTGAATTCACAAAGGATGAGTATAATCTCACCATCGAAAGAGCGTGGAAAATGGATGAGCTTGTGCGCCGTCACGGAGATATTATGAATCAGCACGACCCTGATAAGCGAGTAGGTCTTATTGTTGATGAATGGGGTACCTGGTATGACGTTGAACCCGGCACAAATCCCGGTTTCCTCTATCAGCAGAACACAATGCGTGACGCAATGGTTGCGGCGCTGACTCTCAACGTTTTCAACAAGCATTCCGACAGAGTGAAGATGGCAAATATTGCCCAGACCGTCAACGTGCTTCAGTCCGTTGCGCTCACAGACGGAGCGGAAATGCTTCTCACACCGACTTATTATGTTTTCAAGATGTATAAAGACCATCAGGAAAACACCTTGCTCGGTTCATACATCACAACTCCCGACCTTGAAGCCGAAAGCGGAAAATTCCCGAAGCTTATCGAGAGCGCATCGGTTGACGAAAACGGTGTTATCTATGCAACAATCGTCAACACATCGGCAGATGAATCGGCAGAGGTCAAGTGTCAGATTGCGGATTCAGAAGTGAAAGAAATAAAAGCCGAAATCCTTGGCGGCAGTCCGTGGGATTACAATTCATTTGAAGAAAAGAATGACGTTGCAACAGAGGAATTCACCGGATTTTCTGCAACAAATGACGGTTTTATCGCAACTCTGCCCCCGTGCAGCGTTGTTAAGTTCGTAATTCGCAAGTAAGTGAAGAGATATTCCGAATGAAAAACTAAAAATGAATAATGAATAATTTCGGGCGGGTTTCAAAAAAGAATCCCTCCACCGCAAGCGGTCCCCCTCCCTTTAACAAGGGAGGCAAAGTGTCGCAGACCCTTGATTTTACATTTGAAAATAAAAAAGTATGGAACACATTTGCAAACGCTGTTTTCTTCTTGAAAGCGGCAAGGAAGATACCCACAAAAATATAAAAGAGCATATTGACAGACTTTCCGAAAAAGAAAAATGCGCCGATGAAGAGTACGGCAGACGGCTTGGCGTTTGCGCCGAGTGCGATTTTCTTTCGGGCGGAGTCTGCCTTAAATGCGGATGTTACCCCGAATTCAGGGCGGCATTCATAAAACAGAAATGTCCCTATAAAAAGTGGTAAAATAAAAAAGGAGCTAAAAATTATGTACAACATTCTTATCTGCGATGACGAAGCTGATATCCGTTCAGCGCTCAGAATTTATCTTTCAAGCGACGACTACAATATCATCGAAGCTGAAAACGGCAAGCAGGCACTCGAAATTATTGCAAAAGAGAATATCCATCTTCTTCTTATGGATATAATGATGCCCGTTATGGACGGCATCCGTGCCCTTACAAAGCTCCGAGAAGAAAACAACAACATTCCCGTTATACTTCTTACAGCAAAGAGCCAGGATACCGATAAGATTCTCGGTCTTAATGCAGGTGCGGATGACTACATAACAAAGCCGTTCAACCCCGTTGAGGTTATTGCGAGAGTCAAGTCCCAGATTCGCCGATACACCCGTTTCGGCGGTTCGGATAACTCGGCAACAAAAGAAGAAAAGAGCGGAATTCTCCGTAACGGCGGTCTTGAGCTTGACGATAACTCAAAAACCCTCACCCGTGACGGTGAACCCATTAATCTTACCCCCACTGAAATGATGATTCTCAAATTCTTTATGCAGAATCTCGATAAGGTTTATTCACCCAAGGAGCTTTACCGCAAGGTCTGGGGCGATGACCCCCTCGGCGCAGAGAATACCGTTACGGTTCATATCCGCCACCTTCGTGAAAAAATCGAAATCGACCCTGCAAACCCCGATTATCTCAAGGTATCGTGGGGTCACGGCTACAAGATGGTTAGCAAAAAAGTTCCCGAAGCTATAGATTAATCTCTGAATGAGGTGTTGATTTTATGTCAAAAAAGAAGCTCCGCTCCGCAGCGGATAATTCTGCGTTTTCGATTGTCATAATCGGTCTGACGATTGTTATTGTCGGCTGTTTCCTCGGAATAAGATATCTGATGGACTATTATTTTTATGATGCGGGCAATAACGGCGAAACCGCAAAATCCGTAGCTGTTCAGATTTATTCGGTTGATGACTGCGAAAAAGTAAAAGACTATTACAAATGCCTGAAAAAAACAAGCGATGTAAAAAAGGTCAAATATTATCAGGAGCTTTTCGATGAGAAAAGGTCAAACTTTGTTTTTACCGTTACCGATGAAAGCGGAGCAATGTATCTCGAAAACGTGATGCAAAGCAGATACAGTTATTCCTATTCGTGGGTTGAAGAGAATGCTTATTATTCCGGAGAAGAAGCTTTTTTTGACGTTGATGAAAACGGAAATACCCAACCGATGATATTGCGGTATTCAATAATTCTTGAAGACGGAAATGTTGCAAATGACCGCTATAAGAGTGCGTTTGACTGGATAGAAATTGCAAATTCGCTCAAATTTTTTGTTTTTGCCGTTCTGTTTGCGTGTCTGATTATTCTGATTATTCTTTTGTGTATAATCACGATTAACGCGGGCGTTACCGACCCCGAAACGGGTGAAATAATTCCGAGCAGCGTTGACAAAATTCCGCTCGACCTTTGCACCATTGCGGTTATCGGCTTCTTTGCCGTGGCGTGGATGGTTATGGGACTTACAACGGCGGCTGACGTTGAAATGGTTCTTAACAACCTGGTTGTTGTTATCACCTTTGTTGCATTTATTATGCTTCTTATGAGCTATCTGCAGACCGTTTCCGTAAGAGTCAAGATGGGTAAAATCTATAAAAACACCATATTTTATATGATTTACCGTAAATTCAAAAGAAAAACTCCCCGAAAAGTCAGAAGAGTTTTCGGAGAGATGTCGTTCTTTAAAAAGCTGCTTCTCGGCATTACCGCCTACATTATTTTTGAAGCATCGATTCTCGGAATTCTTGCAGGTCTTATTTTCTTTACGGAGAACGATCTGACCAAGGTTTTCACTATGTTCCTTATTGTATGGGGTATGACAAGACTTATCATCATCCCGATTTTTGTTATGGTTGCAATCAACCTCAACTATATCAAAGAAGAGGGCGAAAGACTTGCGGGCGGTATTCTTGACAGCGGTGTTACCGATAAGCTGAGCATTGCCGCATTCAAATCCCACGGCAAAAACCTTGACCAGATAAGAAAAGAAATCAACAAGGCTATGGAGCAGGAGCTCAAGAGCGAAAAACTCCGTAACGAGCTCATCACCAATGTTTCGCACGATATCAAAACTCCGCTTACCTCAATCAAGAGCTATGTTGATTTTCTCCAGCGTGACAATCTGAGCGAAAAAGAGCGTAAGGAATATCTTGAAATTGTTGCAAAGCATACCGATAAACTTGCTGTGCTTGCAAAAAATCTTATAGAAGTTTCGCAGATTACTTCGGGTAATGTTGAGGTGAAACGTGAAAAAACAAGCCTCAATATCATCGTTGAGCAGACAATCGAGGAGTTTGCTCTTAAGCTCGAGCAGAGCGAGCTTATGCCGAGAATCCGTATGCCCGAAAACGATGTCTATATTATGGGTGACGGCGAATGGCTCTGGAGAATTTTCTCAAATCTTCTCAACAATGCCTGTAAATATGCCGCAAGCGGTACGGATGTTGAAATTTCTCTTGAAGAGAATAACGGAAAAGCGGCTGTGCGCATTGCCAATATTTCAAAATCCGCTCTGCGTGTTGAGGGTGACGAGCTGTTTGAACGCTTTGTAAGAGGCGACAGTTCACGTCATACCGAGGGTAACGGACTCGGACTTTCAATCGCCAAGAGTCTTGCCGAGCTTCAGGGCGGAACACTCGATATTTCCGTCAAGGGCGATACCTTTATGGCTGTTGTTGTGTTTGATACTATTAATAACGAATGAGATGATTATATTGAAAAAAAGAATTATTGCGGCATCGCTTGCCGTTATTATGGCAACGGGTCTGTTTGCCTGCAATAAAAATACCGAAAATGCAACTCCGTCGGATGCTCAGGCAACACCGGCAGATGCAGTAACGGCAACCGTAACGGATGCACCGTCAACTGCTGTGCAGACAACGGCGGCTCCTTCAACAACCGAAGAGCCTACTACGGAAGAAACAACAACTTCTGTGCCGACCACCGTTGCAACAACGGCAAAGCAGATTTTAACAACGGTTAAAAAGGTGACAACCACAAAAAAACCGACCACTACCAAGAAACCCGTTCCAAAAACAACAAAGGCTGTTCCCAGAACCACCGAAAAAAAGCTCTACGAATACCGTACCGAAGAGGAAACATATGATGTAAAGCTCAAGTACGGTGTTGTTGTAAGAAGAATTGCGCTTGTTTACTATGAACAGCTTCCCGACGGCACAGAAAAGAAGGCAAAGGAAGAAATTCTTACCGAGTTTTATGACCGCACATTCTATTATGCATCATATGATGATCTTCTGCCTGCCGCAAAGGAAAACAGAGAAACCTACCGCAAAAAAATCAATGAGGTGCTCAGAATTATCAACGGCTACAGAGCGGAAGGCGGTCTCAGTCCTCTTAAGCTTAACGAAGACTTAACAATAATTGCTAACGTCAGAGCGGAAGAAATCGCATGGTCTGGCAACCATAATCACACCAGACCCAATATGCAGTCCTGCTTCAGTCTTATGCGTGAAAACGGATTCAGCTCCGGTCTTGCGGGCGAAAATATCGGCTGGGGATTTGACAGCGCAACGTCTGTCTGCGAAGCGTGGAAGGCTTCGGAAACCCATTATGAAAACATAATGAATCCCAAATTCAAAGAAATCGGAATCGGTGTTGCCGCCGACCCGAAACCGAGCGGAAAGCTCTGCTGGTCACAGTTTTTTCACGGATAATAAATAACAGAACGCTCATTGATTCCGTTTTGGAAATGAGGAGCGTTTTTGAGTGCAGAGTTCAGAGTACAGAACGCAGAGCTTTTAATGCGTAATTCGTAATGTGTAATGCGTAATTATTGTTTTATAGCTGTGTGTTTTTCAGTGTAGGGCGGGATAGCTATTCAATATTTTCTGTCAAAAAAAGAAGACGGCATTTTCGCCGTCTTCTTAAAAATTCCATATACAATGGGTTTTATTTTATAATTACATTGATTGCATCCATAATTTCTGCATAGCTGTTGCTGACGAAATCAAGAAATGCAGAGGTGTCTGCGCCTGTGAGTTTTGAAATGATTTCAGCAATATAAAAAGGAATATCACTGAGAATTGCGAAAATTGAAAGCATTTTTTCTCCTTAAAATTTAAATTTATCCCACGGAAACTCACTTGAATCCGGCTTTGCCGAGAAGGTGAGTTTTTCTTTGGTTTTTGGATGAGTGAATTCAAGCGTATGGGCAAAAAGTGCAAGTTTTCCGCTGCCTCCGCCGTATCTTCCGTCGCCGATAAGAGGTAATTTTCTGCTCGCAAACTGAACCCTTATCTGATGAGTTCTGCCTGTGTGGAGCAGAATATCGAGCATCGAAAGTCCGTCCGTTTCGCCGATAACCGTGTATTCAAGCGATGCATCACGAACGCCTTTGCGCATACGGTTTACGACATAGGTTTTGTTTTTTTGCTTGTCTCTGAAAAGCAAGTCCTTAAGAACACCGTTTTTTTCTGCGGGAGTACCACGGATAACAGCGAAGTAATGCTTTTTTATTGCGTTCTGCTCCGCCTGTTTTGAGAGTGCTGCCGCGGCAGAGGAGCTTTTTGCATACACCATAATTCCCGCTGTTTCTCTGTCGAGTCTGTGAACGGGAAAAGCTGTTGCATTTTCACCGTTTTCGGCAAAATGAGCGTTCAGCAGCGCTATCATATCATTGCCGCCTTCGCTGCTCTGGCTGATTATGCCTGCAGGTTTTACGCAGACGGCAATATGTTTATCCTCAAACAAAATTTCCATTTTCAATCCTGTTTTCCAATCTTTTTTCGCTGCGTTTGAGCGATTCCTTGATGTTGCCCGAAATCAGCCACAGCTGACTGCCGAGGTAAAGCGGGTCTTCACGCATACCTGTTCTGAACCACTCCGAAATAATACCGAGAAAAGCGTATTCATAGAAAGATGCGATAAATTCTATATCTTCATCGGGCACTTTCATCCCTTCCGCACTCACATTGACAAAATCAATGATTATGTGTTTGCAGGCTTTGTACATATAGTTTTCGAAATAATCATAACTGCGTGAGGAACAAATATTGTTGATTATTTTTTTGTGTTCGTATGCAATGGTTGCAATTTTTGCAAATGCCTGAACCCACGAAGAACCGTTTCTGTGAGCTTCAACAAGAAGTTTGAGCTCTTTTGCAAAAATTTCTTCAAGCAGGTCGTAAATATCGCTGTAATAATAGTAAAAAGTGTTGCGGTTGATACCGCAGGTTTCAACGATATCTTTGACTGTTATTTTGTCAAACGGCTTTTTTTCAAGTAAATCAACAAATGTATCATATATCAGTTTTTTCTTATCTTTAGGCATTTTTATACCTCCTGGTTTTCCGATAAAGAAAATCAACTTTTTGGCAGGTGTTACAAATCACATCTGTTTGTCTCGTCAATTATAACATATTCATAAGAAAAAAGCAACCAAACAAAATATTAAAATTGACTGCCGTAAAAAATCAGGTCCGGGTTGTTGATTCTATCGGTACTTCCGCAACGCTCAGAGGGGGTGCGGTTGTCTGTGGAACGGACGGAAAATCAAAGCCGTGAATGAAGCCGCCAAGGTCGAGCGAGCAGATGTCTCCGCCGATGATTCTGCCGTCGTAAATGAGCAGATTTGCCTGCACTCCCCTTTGATTTTCAAGACCGGGATAATTAAGAATATCGTATGTCCAGCGTTTTGCACGCATACCCTTGTAGGGTTCAAGGTCAAGACCCTGAGCCTTGTTCATTTCGGAATATTCGGTGTAACCTGCATCAAAATCCGAGGGAATAATAACCTCGCTGATTTCAGCGGGGTCTTCGGAAATCTTCCAGCCGAACTGCGAAAGAAAGGCTGTTCTTTCCGCCGCATTTTCTGCTTTGTAGCTGATTGCGGAATCGTTTGCCGCAGGCTCTTTTTCGGCACCCATAACAAAAACCGCTGCCGCAATTATTGCCGCAAGCGCAATAACAAGAGTAAAAATTTTTGCTTTTGAAGTTTTGACAGAATATACAAACATAAAAATTCACCGCCTGAAAACAATGTATGCTCAGGCGGTGATGTTTATGAATATAAATTCGGAGCGAAGCGACCCTTAATTCTTCATTATTAATTATTCATTTTTCATTCAAACCCAAAATGACCCTTAATTTTGCATTCTGCACTTTGAATTTTGCATTTAAAAATGTCCGCCTCTGATGGCAACGGTGATTTTATCGCCCTCAAGGTAAACCCAGCCGAGGAACTCAACAACTTTATAAAGCACACGGTGGAACTTTTTGAAGATTGAGCCGTCGTTGTGGTCATCGTCGGTCTTCTTGATGGTGAGCGAATCGAGAAGCTCGCTGTTGTCGCCTCTCATCGTTTTGATTTCCATTGTGTCACCCTTGAAATCAAGGGTTGTGTAGGTTGTGACATCGTTTTTGCCGAAGCTGTAAGCAACATAGGGAAGGTTGAGAAATTCATATTCTTCAAAGCTGCCCTGGTCGCAGATTGCGTTTGTGTTGAGATAAACGGTGCCGAGAGGATCGGTATATGTCTTGCCGCTTTCAGCCTTGCCGACTGTCATGCTCTCATACATAAAGTTTGAACGTCCCTGAATGTGGCTGTGGCCTGTAAGCACGAGGTCAACATCATATGTATCAAAAATCGGGCTGAAAACTGCGTTGAGCAGAATCTGTGTTTCAGCGCTGAATGCGCAGAAAGCAGGGCCGTTAAGTGCCTGGTGCATAACACCGATACGCCATTTTGCATCGGGATTCTTTTCAACGGCTTCCTTTGCCATTGCCATATGGTCTGCAGCGGATGCCGAGCAAGCATCGAACACAAGATAAAGAACGTCGCCGTAGCGGAACCAGAAATCTCTGTCCAGACCTTCAAAATATTTGCCGAAAAATTCGTTGGGCATATTTGTGTAATAATTATACATCATACCCTTTTTGTCGTGGTTGCCGATTGCAAGCGCAAGGGGAAGTCCTCTTAATGCGGAAGGCATAAGAAGGGTCTGCCACTCGTCAGCGGTTTTGCCGGTAGAGGTGTTGTCACCGGGAGAAACAAGATAGCTGACATCGGGGTTGTTTCCGAGTGCTTCCGCAAGAACATTGTTCCATGTGAAGCCGTTCATTGACTGTACTGTTGAATCCTCGGTCTGTCCGCCAATCTGAATGTCACCGATAACAAGAGCCTTATGATCGCCGAAAGACTTGGTTTCGTATTCACACTTTTGGCTCCAGCCGTTTTCAGTGTACCACTGATAATAATAGGTTGTGTTTTCTTTAAGACCGGTGATATCAACACGGCATACAACCTGCTCTTCTGTTTCGGCTTCGGCTTTTTCGCCTGTGAATGTTTTTGCGTTTGCCATTGAATATTTTTCGGAAATTCTGACCTTTGCATCTGCTTTTTTCGCGTCAGCGTGCCAGCAAAGGCTCACTTCACCCGCTTTTGCTCCGACATTGAGCATCGGAAGGGTGTTTTCATCGCTGAGTGAGGAATAAATTTTGTCCCATTCAGCCTGCGAAAGCTTGGGTGCGTTGTAACCGGCAAGAGCGGTTGCGCCAAGGTTGAGCATCAGAGCGATACACATAATGATTGCGAGAAATTTTTTCATTTTATTGCCTCCTTTGATTCAAACCGTGTCCGTTTTATTGTACATAAACAATGTTAATATACAAATAGATCAGACAGCTTACAAGGTGATTATACCACGTAAACTGTCTGTCTGCAACTAAACTTTTTGTGATTTGAAAGGAATGATATATACTATCTTAAATAATATATTCTGACTTTTTGCGGAGCAATTCACAATGGGTGCGGGTGAAACCCGCCCTTAATTTTTTATTTTTCATTCTTCATTATTCATTCAAACTAAAGCGTCCCTTAACTCTGAACTCTGCACTTACTCCGTGTATGCTCTTTCGGGTTTGATTAATTCGCCTTGCCTGAGAAGAGAAAGAAGCCTGATATTTTGCTTTGCGGTGCCCATATAGTCGTCAATTCCGTTGGCTTTTGCGATGACCTTTCGGGCAGAATATGAGCTGTTTTCTCCGATTGATTTGAGCGCATCAACAATCGATGTTTCATCCTTTGCGCAAGGCACAAAATATCTTGAAGCAGCGGGATATTTTATCCACGGACATTTACCCCAGCTTTCCCACGGTCTGTCACGAACCTCGGTTTCAACAACACCGTAGTTAAATCCTCTTGCTTCAATTACTCTGCCTCCGCCCACATAAACTCCGACGTGACCCGGCATAAACACAAGCACTCCCGGAATTTCGGGCAGAGTGTGAATAGCTCCCCTTTCCTTGCATCTGATGAGCATTCCGTTAGCAGAAACATCCTGCGAAGAATTATAAAACGGCTTGCTTTCGGGGGTGTCGCTCCAGAGATATCCTTTGATAAGACCCACGCAATCGTGCACTCTTTCGCCGATTTCGGACTTATACTGATCCATTCTTGCGTACTGATAATGTGCGGGATACTGACCCTTTTTCATCTGAAGAAGGTCGGCGGTTGCGGTGTTGCCGAAGGTACCGTACCAATAGGGCTTTCCCATCTGAGCGTATGCATACTGAACGAGTCCCTTGCTTGTTTTCATCGGCATTCACCTCCCTGAGTCAGCGATGTGACGGTGCCGTTCCATACGGCAGAAATGCCTGCGGCAAGGGCAGCGATAAGCATTGAAAGACCAACCTTTCTGAACGCATCAAAATCCGTTACTCCGAGCAGAACGTCAACCGAGATTGACGATAAAAATGCCTGCATAAATGTTTTTAACGCCCTTTCGGCGATATCCGAAATAATTGTTTTTGTTTCTTCTCTCATATTCATCCTCCTGTAAAATGTGTGACCGCAGCGCTTGCAGCTGCACCGATAAACGCAAAAATCAGCTTGTCCCAGAGCGTGGAACGTCTTGATTTCAGTTCTTCAATAGCCGCTTTCAGCTCACCGACAAGGGCAAGCAGGGTGTTGAGCGTTGTGGTTGTTGCAACAAGCGATTTGTCAATTCCGTTGAATTTTCCGAAAAGCTCTTTTATGTTCTCTTCTGCCTGAATCAGACGGTGTTCGATTTCTGTAAGAGAAATTTCACTCATATCAGTTTACCGTGCCGTCGATGTAAGTGATTCTTACATTTTTAAGTCTGAATGCAGCAAGATGGTTTGCTGTTTTGTTCAGAGACGAGATAAAATTGACACGGCAAAAAACGGTGACGTCGGTTTCGGAGTCTGTGAAAGGCTTGAAAAGATTGATGATATACGGATTTTCGGGGTCATAGCATATCATTTCTCTCAGGTCGATCCATTCGGGATATTCGGGTGAATTAATCTGAAGCTCAACCGAAAGAATTTCCGAGTTTGCGGGGATTGCAAAGTCTTCAAGGCTTGAATAAGAAATCAGATCAAGATATTTGAATCCGCTCGCAGTTATTACAACGTCAACCTCGCTGTTTTCATACGAAAGCGTTAAGGTTTTTGTTTTGGGCTGTTTGCATACGGGCACTCCGGAATATGTAAGCTCACCGTTTTTCTGGTTGATGTTGCTGAGTACGGACTGATTTCCGTGAACGTGCCTTGACTTTGTGTTGAGTGCAATCTGTGCTTGAAGCTGATAATCCTTGGGGTCAATTTCGCTTTCGTTGCCTTCGATTGAGGGCATAAAATGAATTTTTGTGACCATGGGACTCTTATAAATAAGGCTGTTGCGGTCTGAATAACCTTCAATCTGAAGGCTCAGATAGTGGTCCTGCGTAAGATGTGCACCGAGCAGGATTTTCAGCTCGCTTGCGGGGTCAAACTGCTCCGTTCTGAATATCTGACCCTGCGTAAGAAAAACAACCGCAAACTTTGAACAGCCCGAATTGAGAATTTTTGAACCGGGTTTGATGATAAGCTGGGTTGCGTTGTTTTCGCCGATATAACCGGCTTCCGCTCCCTTTGAAAGGGGATTTTCCTGCGAAAAATCAACTGTTAATTCTCTCATATTTCTTCCTCCTCGTTGTTAAGTTTTTCGGCAAAACCGCGGTTCATTTCAAGCAAGGCGCACCAGCTTTTTGCTTCAAAAATAAAATCAAGAACCATCGAAAGCTTGGTGGCGATGATGTTGCGGTTACACTTGCAGCGGCAAACTGCTTTTTCGGGGGCAAAGCTGTTGAATAATTCTTCGCATATAACCTGCGCATAGTTCAGCTGCTGCCTGATTTCGGATACCGATACCTCGGAATAATCCGTTGTTGGGTTTTTGTTCATTGATGTAACTCCTTTACAAATAATGTTTCGAATACGACACACAAAAGAACAAAAAAATAAAATGTTCTTCTCACCCTCTTATGTTTGTGTCGCACTCGACACTATTCATAATAGCGACATTTGTTGTCGTTGTCAACACCTTTTTCAGAAAAATTTTCAAAAAATGTTGCGTTTGCGAAACAAATATGTTATTATCTGAATGAGGTGAGTGAAATGCTCGGCGAAAAAATCAAAAAATTGAGAAAAGAAAACAAAATGACTCAGACAGAACTTTCGGACAGTCTCAACAGCCGTTTCGGACTCAAAACAGACCGTGTTATGATTAGCAAATGGGAAACGGGATTTCAGACTCCGATAGTGTCAACGCTTTCGTGCCTGGCACAGCTTTTTGATGTATCTCTTGATTACCTTAACGGTAATGAAATGCAGGAAAAGCAGAAGACAGATAATATTGAAGCTGCCAAAGTTGCCCTTTTTTCGGGTGCCGGAGAGGTGACCGATGAAATGTGGCAGGAGGTTGTTGAATTTGCAAAATTCATTGAAGCAAGGGAGGCGAAAAAAAACGAGAACAAGTGAGCTTTATGAAATTGCAGAAAAGAACGGAACCGAAATCATCTGCCGCGAACTGCCGAAAACCGCATCGGTATCGGTCAGAAGTGCATCGGGCAGGTGCTATGTCGGCATAGACCCGTTTGAAATAGAAACGACGGCCGAAGAGAGGGTACATATTGCCCACGAAATAGGCCATTGTGAAACGCTTGCATTTTATAATGCGTATTCACCGCTCGAAATCCGCGAAAGGCAGGAGAGAAGGGCGGACCGATGGGCGGTTTCAAAGCTTGTTCCCGTCCGGGAGCTGACCGAAGCTTTGAAACGCGGCATCAAAGAAATCTGGGATCTGGCAGAATATTTTGACGTTACGGAAGAATTTATGCTCAAGGCTATAGAAATCCACAGAACAAACGGAGCATTGGCATAAAATTTCAATACGTACTTGACTATTTTAAAAATAAGTTATATATTATATAGGAATGATTATTCAAGGAGGAATAACATAATGAAAGTGTTTATGATTGGCGGCACAGGTCTCCTCGGCTGCGAAGCTGCAAGAATCTTTATCGAAAGAGGCCATCAGGTAAAGAGCGTTGCTCTTCCCCCTCTTCCCGAAGGTGCACCCATTCCCAAGGAAATGGAAATTGAGCTTTGCAACATCTATGAAAAGACAGATGACGAAATCAAAGAAATCATGAAGGGCTGCGACTGCTTCGTTTTCGCAGCAGGTATCGACGAAAGAGTTGAATTCCCCGCTCCCGTTTATGATGCATACTATAAGTACAACATTGCTCCTCTCGAGAGAATTCTTCCTCTCTGTAAGGAAATCGGCATGAAGAATGCCGTTATCCTCGGTTCATACTTTGCATACCTTGCAAAGGAAAGACCCGATATGAAGCTCACAGAGAAGCATCCCTATATCAGAAGCCGTATTGCTCAGGAAGAAGTTGCATTCTCATTCGCAGACGAAAACTTCGATGTTGCAGTTCTTGAGCTTCCCTACATCTTCGGCACACAGCCCGGCAGAAAGCCCGTTTGGGTTATCCTTATCGAGCAGATCAAGATGATGGATAAGCTTCCCCTCACAATGTACCCCGGCGGCGGCACAGCTATGCTTACTGTTCGTCAGGTTGGTGAAGTTATCGTCGGCGCAGCTGAAAAGTCAAAGGGCGCAAAGGCTTGGCCCATCAGCATGTATAACCAGACCTGGAAGGAATTCCTTAAGATCGTTTATGCTGCAAGAGGCATGGGCGAAAACAGAAAGATTCTCAGCGTTCCTGCATGGATGATGAGAATGGGTCTCGGCAAGGTCAAGAAGGAATATGCAGAAAAGGGCATCGAAAGCGGTATTGACGTTGACGGACTTGCAGATATTATGGCTCTCAACCTCTTCATCGACAGAAAGTATTCTGTAGAACTCGGTGCAACAGAGGATGATATCAAAGCAGCTATCACAGATTCAATCAAGGTAAGCCAGGCTTCCTATGACGGAACAGTCAAGCTCCTTGAAATGAAAGGTGAATAATTAGACATACGGGGCTGTTATTAACAGCCCCTTTTTGAGTGAAAAGAGGTAAAAAAACAAAATGTCACAGCTTAAAATGTACTGGCTCAAAGGCACTCCCGTCAGAGATCTTGAGCTCCCCGAAGGTTATTCAATCGTAAACTACAAGGACTGTATCGAAGATAAGGCAGCCTGGGTTGAATGCTGCAAAAACGGTCTTGTCAGCGATGACTGTGCTCCCGGATTTTTTGATGAATGCGTTGCTGATGTTGACGACTGCGTACCCGAAAAAGACGTTTTCTTCCTTGACTATGAGGGAGAGCATATCGGTACCGTATCTGCCATCTTCCATCCCGAGGAGAAGGAAGGTCAGGTGCATATGGTTGGCATCAAGACCGAATTCAGAGGCAAGGGTCTCGGCAAATATCTTAACAATGTTGCCGTTAAAAAGCTTGCCGCTCAGGATGCAGATTATATGTATCTCACAACCGACGAATGGCGCAAGGGCGCGGTCAAGAGCTATCTTTCCGAAGGCTTTATTCCCGTTGAATATGATGCAGACGAAGGCGAAGATATGAAAGGCCGCTGGGAATGGATGCTTTGCGAACTTGGTGTTGACAGTGTTGATATGGTCTATGAGGACCGTACTTTCTGCAGAAGACTCGAAAAAGCTCCCGTTGTCAGAATCGGTGTTGTCGGTGTAGGCAGAGGCAGAACAATGATTAACCATTGCGACAATGTCAAGGGCGCAAAGACAGTTGCTATCTGCGACAATTACGATATTCTTCTCGATAAGGCAAAGAAGGATTATGCCGACAGAGATATCACTTTCTACGATAATTATGAGGATTTCCTCAATCACGATATGGACGTTGTTGTTCTTGCAAACTTTGCAACAGAGCACGCACCCTTTGCCGTTAAGGCACTCGAAAAGGGCTTCCACGTTCTCAGCGAAGTGCTTCCCGTTCAGACAATGAAGGAAGCTGTTGAACTTATTGAAGCTGTTGAAAGAACAGGCAAAAAATATTTCTACGCAGAGAATTATTGCTATATGGGCGCTCCCAAGAAAATGAGAGAGCTTTACCGTGAAGGTCTTCTCGGCGAATTCGAATACGGTGAAGGCGAATATTTGCACAACTGCGAGAGCATCTGGCATAATATAACCTTCGGTGATCCCGACCATTGGCGCAACCTGATGCACGCTTGCTACTACTGCACACACTCAATCGGTCCTCTTGTTCATATCACAGGTCTCAAGCCCGTGAAGGTAACCGGTTTTGAGCTTCCCTTCAATGCAAGAATGGCAAGAATGGGTGCAAAGGCAGGCCCTGTAGGTATCGAAATGATTACTCTTGAAAACGGTGCTGTTCTCAAGAGCATCCACGGCGTAGGTCCTTCAAGAAACTCCGTATGGTACAGCATCTACGGTTCAAAGGGCAGAATGGAATGTCCCCGTGAGGACGCTTGCGAAAGCGACCACGTCAACAAGCTCTTCGTTAACCTTGATGAGTTTGAGGGTCAGAATGCAAACGAACCCTACGAAAAATCAACAGGCGATGCATTCTCACGTCTTGCAGCTCCCGCAGGTCACGGCGGTTCAGACTGGTATGTAATGCACAACGTTGTTGAAACCGTCAGAGGCAGAGAAAATATGGACGTTATTGACGTCTATGAAGCAATGGATATGTTCCTTCCCGGTATGTTTGCTTACCGTTCGGTTCTTAAGGGCGGTATTCCTCTTGATATCCCCGATCTCCGCAATCCCGAAGAGAGAGAAAAGTGGAGAAACGATACTGAATGCACCGATCCGAAGGTAGCAGGCGATATGTTTGTTCCCGGTTATTCAAAGGGCAATCCCGATATTCCTGCTGAAACATATGCGGGAATCAAAAAGAAATTTGAAGAAGAATGGGCAAAGAAAATCTCTGAAGATAAATAAAAGGAGAGCTTTTTATGGAAAACAAAAAGTATGTCGGCAACAAAGAACGTTGGATGTATGCTCTCGGCGCAGGCGGTCAGGGTATGATTTATGCCATGATGTCGAGCTACATCAGTGACTATTATGTCAACGTTCTTCAGCTTCCCCTTATGTTTGTGCTTGTTCTTATGCTCGGTGCACGAGTATGGGACGCAATCAATGACCCGATGATGGGTATGATTGTTGACAGAAGAACAATGAAAAACGGCAGAATGAAGCCCTATATTATTATGGCAACCCCCATTATTGCTGTTCTTACTCTTCTTATGTACCTCAGCCCCAACCTTGAGCAGACTCCGCTTATGATTTTCTCTGCGGTTGTTTATATTGTCTGGGGTATGGCATACACTATGGCGGACGTTCCTTTCTGGACTATTCCCAACGTACTTACTCCCAACTCAAAAGAGAGAAGCGATGTTATTTCATTCACAAAGATTATCAACAGCATCGGCTCCGCTCTTCCTGAAGTTCTTTTCCTTGCAATCCCTCTTATTCTCAACGCAGTATATGCAAAATCGGGCAACGCACCCAATCCTCTTGATTTTGAGAAGAGAAAGTATTTTCTCATCGCTCTTTTTGCCGTTGTTATCGGCGGAATAATGTATGTAAACTGCTATTTCCACATCAAAGAAAGAGTTACTCTTCCCAATAAAAAGAAGATTTCCGGTCAGCCGGGCAGCCTTTCAAGAATTTTCCACTGCAAACCCCTTATGCTTGTTGTTATGATGGGTATTCTTTCAAGCGGCAGATATCTTGTTCAGGCGGCTGCAATCCACGTTGCACGTTATTCATTCTACATAGGACCCGAAAACCCCACCCAGGCTGATATTCTCAACAGCATCAGCCTTGTAAAAACTATTTTCCAGGTCTGCACAATCGTCGGTATGTTCGGCACAACTCTTGTTATGCCCATACTCATGAAGAAGTTTGACTATAAGAAAATCGTTATCACAACCTGCCTTGCAGGTTTTGCGGCAAGCGTTGTAACAACCGTTATCGGCTACGCAACGGGTCTTGCAAGCATCTATGTTCTTGCTCCGTTCATTATGATTCAGTCGATTCCTCTCGGCGTTATCAACGTTATCTCCTACGCAATGATCTGCGACAGCCTTGACTATATGGAACTTACCACCGGTGTAAGAGAAAACGGTCTCGGCTCCGCTTGCCAGGGATTCATCAACAAAATCGGCAACGCATTCTCAACCTGCGGCATCATCGTGCTCTATATGGCAATCGATATGGACCCCGCAGCAATGCTTTCAAAGGAAGCAATTATGGCTGCAACCGAGGTTGACCCCGGTCAGAGATTTGCAATGTTTACTCTTGTTTCGCTTCTCCCCGGTATCAGTATGCTCCTTTGCTCAATCCCGATGTTCTTCTATAAGATCGCAGGAAAGAACAAGGAAAAGATGCTTGCTGACCTTGCTGAAAAGCGAGCAAAAGAAGGCTTTTCAGTTGTTGAATAATTAAAAACGGTTAAATGTAGGGACGACCTCCGTGTCGTCCCGCCCTACTCTGAAAAACAGATTTTGCATTCGGCTTTTTGAATTTTACATTCACATTTGTTAAAGAAAAGGTGACACCCTTGTCAAATAAAAAAGATTTAAGAAATATAGCTATTATCGCTCACGTTGACCACGGCAAGACCACTCTCGTTGACGAAATGCTCAAGCAGAGCGGTACTTTCCGTGAAAACGAACAGGTTGCGGACCGAGTTATGGATTCCAACGACCTTGAGCGTGAAAGAGGTATCACAATCCTCTCAAAGAACACATCCGTTCATTATAAAAACACAAAAATCAACGTTGTCGATACTCCGGGTCATGCCGATTTCGGCGGCGAGGTTGAACGTATTCTTATGATGGTTGACGGCGTTCTTCTTCTTGTTGATGCATTCGAAGGCTGTATGCCCCAGACAAGATTCGTTCTCAAAAAGGCTCTCGGTCTTAAGAAGAAGGTTCTTGTTGTTATCAATAAGATTGACCGACCCAATGCACGTCCCTATGAGGTTGTTGACGAGGTTCTTGACCTGTTTATCGACCTTGGTGCAGATGAAGATCAGCTTGAGTTCCCCGTTGTTTATGCCAGCGGCAGAGACGGTTATTCAAGCCTTGATCCGAGTGCACGAAGCGGCAATATGCAGCCTCTTTTTGATGCAATTCTCGAAAATATCGATCCTCCCGCAGGCGACCCCGAAGAGCCTCTCCAGGTTCTTTTCTCGAGCCTTGACTATGACGATTACGTCGGCAGAATCGGTGTTGGCAGAGTTGAAAGAGGCAGAATCAAGAAAAATCAGCAGATTACTCTCTGCAAAGCAGACGGCACAACCCAGAATGTAAAGATTTCCCGTCTTTATCAGTACGAAGGTCTTGCACGAGTTGAATGCGAAGAAGCCGAAGCGGGCGATATCATCTGCGTTTCGGGTATTGAAGGCATCAACATCGGCGAAACTGCCTGCCATCCCGACCACGTTGAGGCTCTGCCTTTCATCAAGATTGACGAGCCGACCATTTCGATGAACTTCATCGTTAACGACAGCCCGTTTGCCGGCAAGGAAGGCAAGTTTGTAACAACAAGAAATATCCGTGACAGACTCTTCAAAGAGGTTGAAACCAACGTAAGTATGAGAGTTGAGGAAACCGAATCAACCGATACATTCAAGGTTTCGGGCAGAGGTGAGCTTCATCTTTCAATCCTTATTGAAACAATGCGCCGTCAGGGATATGAATTCCAGGTTTCAAGACCCAAGGTTATCTTCAAGGAAATCGACGGTCAGCTTATGGAGCCGATGGAGCTTCTGATTGTTGAAGTGCCCGAACAGTATGTGGGCGCTGTTATTGAAAAACTCGGCTCACGTAAAGGCGAACTTGAGAATATGGGTGCCCGTGAAGGCGGCTCAACCCACCTTGAATTCAAAATTCCGTCAAGAGGTCTTATCGGCTACCGTGCCGAATTCCTCACCGATACCAACGGTAACGGTATTATGAATCAGCTTTTCGACGGATATTCACCCTATAAGGGCGATATCACAACCCGTGAAAGAGGCTCAATTGTTGTTCACGAAACAGGAATGAGCACCGCTTACGGTCTTTTCAACACCCAGGACAGAGGACGTCTCTTTATTCCCGCAGGTGTTGATGTTTATGAAGGTATGATTGTAGGCGAATGTGCAAAGAATGAAGATATAGTATGTAATGTATGTAAAACAAAGCATCTTACAAACACCCGTGCATCGGGTTCTGACGACGCACTCAGACTCGTGCCCCACAGCGTGCTCAGCCTTGAGCAGTGTATGGAATTCATAAAGGATGACGAGCTTCTGGAGGTAACTCCCGATTCGCTCCGTCTCCGCAAGCGTATACTTTCAAAAGAACTCCGTATGAAACAGCAGTTCAAGAAGAAATGATATGACAGAAATTAAAACCGCCGTCACTCTCGGCAGCTTTGACGGACTCCACAAAGGACATATTGCGGTTATCGCCTGTGCTTTCGAAATGCAGAAGAAGCACGGGCTTCTGCCTTTGGTGCTTCTTTTTGACAGGCATCCGATGCTCACCGTTTCGGGCAAAGCACCGGATATGATACTTCAGCCTTCTTTGCGTGACGGACTGATTGCACAGACGGGTGCGGGAAAGCGAATTGTTTCTTTCAGAGAAGTGCGTGATATGTCGTGCCGTGAGTTTTTTGAAAAAATTCTTATCGGCAAACTTAACGCAGGCGGTGTCTGTTGCGGATGGAATTACCGTTTCGGCAAAAATAATGAGGGCGGAACCGAAGAATTAAAAGCTCTTTGCGATGAATTCGGTGTGGAGCTTATGATTTCTCCCCCGGTTGATTTTGGCGGAAGTCCCATCAGTTCAACCCGTATAAGGCAGGCGGTTGAAAGCGGAGATATTGCTCTTGCCAACGCAATGCTTGGCAGAGAGTTCCGCTATAAGCTTACCGTTGTTGACGGTCAGCACAGAGGCAGACTTATCGGTGCGCCAACAATTAACCAGCGTTTTGAGGACGGTTTTGTCAGACCGAGAAAAGGTGTGTATGCATCTGCTACCGTTGTTGACGGCAAGGAATATCCGTCGGTTACGAATATCGGTCTGCGTCCGTCGTTTGAGAATGAGGATTTCCGAAGTGAAACCTGTATTCTTGGCTTCAGCGGTAATCTTTACGGGCAGGAAATTGAGGTAAAACTTCTTGATTATCTGCGTGATGAAATAAAATTTGGCTCGATTGATGAGCTTTCGGCACAGATTAATACGGATGCCGGAAAATCCGAAGAAATCTTCAGAAACAGAGGTGAACAGAGCGATGTATGAAACCTGGGAACAGCTTAAGGCTGACTGTATGCAGTGCAAAAAATGCGCTCTTTGCGAAACAAGAACAAACCTTGTTTTCGGCGTAGGCAACGAGAATGCCGAGGTTATGTTTATCGGTGAGGGTCCGGGCGAAAACGAGGATTTGCAGGGTGAACCTTTTGTTGGCAGAGGCGGAAAGCTTCTTGATAAATTCCTTGATGCAATCGACCTTGACCGCAGAAAGAATATCTATATTGCAAATATGGTGAAGTGCCGTCCTCCCAAAAACAGAGACCCGCTTCCGACAGAGCAGGATATGTGCATCGAATGGCTCCGTGAGCAGACAAGGCTCATCCGCCCGAAAATCATCGTCTGTCTCGGCAGAATTTCGGCGCAGAGACTTATTTCCAAGGATTTCAAGGTTACACAGCAGCACGGTCAGTTTATCGAAAAGGGCGGAATCCTCTTTATGGGCACTTTCCATCCCGCTGCACTTCTGAGAAATCCCAATCAGAAACCCGATGCTCTTGAAGATTTTCTTGCTCTTCAGCGCAAAATAAAAGAGATTTGCGAACACACTTATTAATTTTTTCTTCGTCATCCTCAACAAACTTTTTTGAACATATTTGTTGAAAACGCAGAATTTGTGTTAAAACTTTTTCCCACCACAAGATAATGTGGTGGGATTTTGCTATATATATACATTTTATATATGTGCTTTCTGCGGGGTTCAGCGTTTCACTGAGTTAAAGCGTCGAAACCCTTGATATCATTGGGATTGAGGGTTTTAAAAAAGTTGAAAAAATATCGAAAAAAGTATTGACATACTATTTATGTTATGTTATTATGTTCAAGCACGGGTTTCGGACAAAGGGGTAATTATGCCCGAAATTCACCGAAATCTTTGCTGATATGCGTTGATGCAGGAGGTGGCCGCTCTCTGAAGCGGGAAATTTCTGCGGAGTATGTCCGATTTTAAACCGGGCGAATTGTGTCCTTGCTTAAGGTCTGCCATTCCCGGGCAGCCTTGTTGCGGGATACCTATGTGCAAATAGCGTAAATGCTGACCCGGAAATATGTGTTTTCCGGTTTTTAAATCGGAATGGGTTGAAACACCCGGGGCGGTTTTCACGAATTTGCAATTCACAGCCCGCCAATTACTTAAGGAGGCGTTACCATGGCAGTTAAGGGAAAAATCAGAATCAGACTCAAGGGTTACGATCACAGCCTTGTAGACAAGGCATCAGAGAAGATCGTAGAAACAGCTAAGAGAACAGGTGCTCAGGTTTCGGGTCCCGTTCCCCTTCCCACAGAGAAGGAAGTTGTTACAATCCTTCGCGCTGTTCACAAGTACAAGGACAGCAGAGAGCAGTTTGAGCAGAGAACACACAAAAGGCTTATCGACATCATCAGACCCTCAGCTAAGACAGTTGAAGCTCTGACAGGTCTTGAGCTTCCCGCAGGCGTTGAAATCGAAATCAAACTTTAATTTCAGCGGTTGCAGGTCATGTTGGCTTGAAAGAGTCAACCAATAACCTAACAGGAGGAAAGCAATATGCAGAAAGCACTCATCGGCAAGAAGATCGGTATGACTCAGATCTTCGACGAAAAGGGAAACGTAATTCCCGTAACAGTAGTTGAAGCAGGCCCCTGCACAGTCGTTATGAAGAAGACAATCGAAAACGACGGTTACGAAGCAGTTCAGCTTGGCTTCGGCGATGTAAAAGTTCAGCGTGTGAACAAGCCCATGATGGGCCACTTCAAGAAGGCTGACGTCGCTCCCAAGAAGACACTCAAAGAGTTCAAGCTCGAAGGTGATCTCAACGTAGGCGACACAATCAAGGCAGACATCTTTGCAGCAGGCGACAAGGTAGACGTTGCAGGCACAAGCAAGGGTAAAGGTACTGCCGGCGCAATCAAGAGATGGAACTTCTCAAGACTCAAGGAATCCCACGGTACAGGTCCTGTTGCAAGACATGCAGGTTCACTCGGCGCTTGCTCCGATCCCTCAAGAGTTTACAAGGGAAAGAAGCTCGCAGGTCACCTTGGTAACGAGAAAGTTACAATCCAGAATCTTGACGTAGTTAAAGTAGACGCAGAAAACAACCTCATCGCTATCAAGGGCGCTATTCCCGGTCCCAAGGGCGGCATCGTTGTTATCCGCAATTCAGTTAAAGCATAAGGAAAGGAGTAGAGAATAATGGCTAAAGTTAAAGTTTTTGACATGGCAGGCAAGGCTCTCGCCGATATGGAACTTGCAGACAGCATTTTCGCTATCGAGCCCAGCATTCCCGCTATGCATCTTTGCGTAGTAAGCTATCTGGCAAATCAGCGCCAGGGCACACAGTCTACTCTTACCAGAGCAGAAGTAAGCGGCGGCGGAAAGAAGCCCTGGAGACAGAAGGGCACAGGCCGCGCAAGACAGGGTTCAACAAGAGCTCCCCAGTGGTATCACGGCGGTATCGCTCACGGACCCAAGCCCCGTGATTACAAGAAGGACGTTAACAAGAAGGTCAGAAGACTTGCTATGAAGTCAGCTCTCTCAGCTAAGCTTGCTGATAACGAGCTCATCGTTCTTGACAGCCTTACTCTTACAGAAATCAAGACAAAGGCAATGGTTAACGTTGTTAACGCACTTGAAACAGGCAAGAAGGTTCTCTTCGTTCTTCCCGAGAAGAATGACGTTATCTACCGTTCGGCTCGCAACATTGCCGGCGTTAAGACAACTCTTGTCAACACACTTAACGTTTACGATATCCTCAACTGCGACACAGTTGTAGTTCTCAAGGATGCAGTAAGCAAGATTGAGGAGGTTTACGCATGAGCAAGTTAGCACAGGATATCATCCTTCGCCCCGTCATCACTGAAAACAGCATGGACGGCATTGCAGATCGTAAGTACACCTTCGAAGTTGCTAAGGATGCAAACAAGATTGAAATTGCTAAGGCAGTTGAAGAGCTTTTCGAAGTTAAGGTTGCTAAGGTTAACACCATCAACACTAACGGCAAGCTCAGAAGATACGGCCGCTTCGAGGGCATGACTGGTTCCAAGAAGAAGGCAATCGTTACTCTTACCGAAGACTCAAAGTCAATCGAGTTCTTCGACGGTATGATGTAATCTAAGAAGTAAGACAAAAAACAACCCATAAATCCGGCGATAAAGTATGGAGAATGACATTGCTCCGCAAAGTCGCTATAAGGAGAGTGTAGAAAATGTCTATTAAGGTTTATAAGCCGACAAGTAACGCAAGACGTAACATGTCGACTACAGATTATTCCGAGCTCTCAAAGGTTGCTCCCGAAAGAAGCCTTCTTGTTTCACTCAAGAAGAACAGCGGCCGCAACAGCTACGGAAGAATCACCGTTCGTCATCGTGGCGGCGGACAGAGAAGAAAGTATCGTATCATCGATTTCAAGAGAGATAAGTTCGATATTCCTGCAACAGTAGCAAGCATCGAATACGATCCCAACCGCTCCGCTTTCATCGCACTTCTTCAGTATGAAGACGGCGAAAAGAGATACATCCTTCAGCCCGTAGGCCTGAAGGTTGGCGATACCGTTCTTGCAGGCGCTTCAGCCGATATCAAGCCCGGTAACGCACTTCCCCTCACCAACATCCCCGTTGGTACAGTTGTTCACAACGTTGAGCTCTACCCCGGCAGAGGCGGCCAGCTCGCAAGAGCAGCAGGTAACTCCGCTCAGCTCATGGCTAAGGAAGGCGTTTACGCACTTCTCAGACTTCCCTCAGGCGAACTTCGTAACGTTCCCGCTAACTGCATGGCTACAATCGGCCAGGTTGGTAACACAGACCACGAAAACGTTAAGGTTGGTAAGGCCGGCCGTAAGCGTCACATGGGCTGGAGACCTACAGTCCGCGGTTCAGTTATGAACCCCTGCGATCACCCCCACGGTGGTGGTGAAGGTAAGTCACCCATCGGTAGACCCGGTCCTGTTACTCCCTGGGGCAAGCCCGCTCTTGGTTACAAGACCAGAAACACAAAGAAATCGTCCGACAAGCTTATCGTAAAGCGTCGTAACGACAAGTAAGTGAAAGGAGCAGATAATAATGGGCAGAAGCGTTAAAAAAGGACCTTTTGTGCAGCCTAAACTGCTCGAAAGAGTTCAGAAGATGAATGAAGCTGGCGAAAAGCAGGTTCTCAAGACCTGGAGCCGTTCATCAACAATCTTCCCCGACTTTGTCGGCCACACATTTGCAGTTCACGACGGACGCAAGCATGTTCCTGTATATGTAACAGAAGATATGGTCGGACATAAGCTCGGTGAGTTTGCACCTACAAGAACTTTCAAAGGTCATGCAGGTTCAAAAACATCAAACAACGGTAAATAATCGGCGAAAGGAGTGTATTAACAATGTCAGATATGGCAGTTGCAACAGCAAAAGCAACTTATATCCGTATTGCGCCTCGTAAGGTTCAGATTGTGCTTGATCTCATCCGCAATCAGCCTGCTGAAAAGGCAATGGCTATTCTCAAGTACACGCCGAAGGCCGCGTGTGAACCCTTGATGAAGCTTTTAAAGTCAGCAATCGCAAATGCTGAAAACAATAATAATATGGATGTTTCCAAGCTCTACGTTGCAGAGTGCAGCGTAAGCCAGGGTCCCACTCTCAAGAGAATCAGACCCCGCGCACAGGGCAGAGCATTCCGTATAAACAAAAAGACATCACACATCACCCTTGTGCTCAAGGAAATGGAATAAGCGAAGGAGGAGGTTAAACAATGGGACAGAAAATTAATCCTACCGGTTTAAGAATCGGTGTTATTAAGAACTGGGAATCTCGCTGGTATGCAAATCCCAATAAGTTCGGTGATACTCTCGTTGAAGACTACGAACTTCGTGAGTACCTTCTTGAGAAGCTTGCTCCTGCAGGCGTTCCCAAGGTTGAAATCGAGCGTGATGCAAAGCGTGTATACGTTAACATCCACTGTGCAAAGCCCGGTATGGTTATCGGCAGACAGGGCGCAGAAATCGAAAAGCTCAAGAAGATTTGCGAGAAGAAGCTCGGCGGCAAAGAAGTTTCGCTGAACATCATCGAAATCAAGCAGCCCGACCTTAATGCACAGCTCGTTGCTGAGAGCATCGCTGCTCAGCTCGAAAGAAGAGTTTCTTACCGCCGCGCTCTCAAGCAGGCTATCGGCCGTGCTATGAAGCTTGGCGCAAGAGGTATCAAGATTCAGGCTTCAGGCCGTCTCGGCGGTGCTGAAATCGCAAGAAGCGAAACCTACCACGAAGGTACAATTCCTCTTCAGACCATCAGAGCAGACATTGACTATGGTTTTGCAGAGGCAAAGACAACCTACGGCCGTATCGGCGTTAAGGTTTGGCTTTACAGAGGCGAAGTTCTTCACGAAAGCAGAAGAACAAATTCACGCCCTAGAAGACGCAGAGAAGGAGGTAACCAGTAATGCTTTTACCTAAGCGTGTTAAGCACCGCAGAGTGCAGAGAGGCAGACTTAAGGGTAAGGCTACCAGAGGTAACAAGATTGCATACGGCGATTTTGGTCTTGTAGCTCTTGAACCCGCATGGATTACCTCAAACCAGATCGAAGCAGCCCGTATCGCGATGACAAGATACATCAAGAGAGGCGGTAAGGTTTGGATTGACATCTTCCCCGATAAGCCCATCACAGAGAAGCCCGCTGAAACCCGAATGGGTTCAGGTAAAGGTTCACCTGAGTATTGGGTAGCAGTAGTTAAGCCCGGCAGAGTTATGTTTGAAATCGCCGGTGTTGACGTGGAACTTGCTCGTGAGGCTATGCGTCTCGCAGCTAACAAGCTTCCTATTAAATGTAAATTTATTACTAAAGAAGAAGAAATGGGTGGTGAGCAGTAATGAAAGCCAGTGAAATCAGAAAACTTTCCGCCAAAGAGTTGGATGCTAAACTCGTTGAGCTGAAGGATGAGCTGTTCAAGCTGCGCTTCCAGCAGGCCGTAAACCAGCTCGACAACCCGATGCGAATCAGTGCCGTTAAAAAAGATATCGCTCGTATCAAGACAGTACAGAGAGATATCGAACTCCACGGCACTAAGGCGTAAGGAAAGGGAGGTTAAAGTTCAATGGAAAGAAACCTCAGAAAAACTCGCGTTGGTATTGTTACCAGCGATAAGATGGATAAGACCGTAGTTGTTTCTGTTAAGGACAAGGTCAGACATCCTCTTTATAAGAAAATCATCAACAACACATACAAGCTTAAGGCACACGATGAAAACAACGAGTGCGGCATGGGCGACCGTGTCCTTGTAATGGAAACCCGTCCCCTGTCAAAGGACAAGAGATGGCGTGTAGTAGAAATCATTGAGAAGGCTAAGTAATTTAGCCGAAGTGTAAGGAGGAAAACACTGTGATACAGCAGCAGAGTTACCTCAAGGTTGCCGATAACACCGGTGCTAAGGAGATCATGTGTATCCGAGTACTCGGCGGTTCCGGCAGGAGGTATGCCAATATTGGCGACGTCGTTGTTGCTTCTGTTAAAAAGGCAACACCCGGTGGCGTAGTAAAAAAAGGCGATGTTGTTAAAGCGGTAGTTGTACGCACCGCAAGCGGCCTTCGCCGTGAAGACGGAACTTACATTCGCTTCGATGAGAATGCAGCCGTCATCATTAAAGAAGATAAGAACCCCAGAGGTACACGTATCTTTGGACCAGTAGCTAGAGAGCTCCGTGAAAAGGATTACACAAAGATTCTTTCACTTGCTCCCGAAGTACTTTAATCGGAGGTGCTATGAAGATGCATGTTAAAAAAGGCGATGAAGTAGTAGTAATCAACGGTAAGTACAGAGGTAAGCGCGGCAAGGTTATGGAAGTCAGCCCTTCAGAAGGTAAGGTTATCGTTGAAGGTGTTAACATCGTAACCAAGCACGTTAAGCCCCGCAGAATGGGTGAGCCCGGCGGCCTTGTTAAGGCTGAAAGCGCACTCTATGCAGACAAGGTTCAGGTTATCTGCCCCAAGTGCGGCAGACCCACAAGAACCGGTCACAAGATCAATTCCAAGGGCAAGAAAGTCCGCACTTGTAAGAAGAGCGACTGCCTTGCAGAGTTTGAATAATAAGGGAGGACATAACAAATGGCAGCAAGATTAAAAGAAATGTATGTCAAAGATGTTGCACCTGCTCTTATGAAGAAATTCGAATATAAGAGTGTTATGCAGATCCCGAAGCTCGAGAAGATCGTTATCAACGTTTCAAGCGGCGAAGCAATCACAAACTCAAAGTCAATTGAGGCTATTGTTTCCGACCTTAAGCAGATCACAGGTCAGACACCTGTTAAGTGCAAGGCAAAGAAATCAGTTGCTAACTTCAAGCTCCGTGAAGGCATGGTTATCGGTGCAAAGGTTACACTCAGAGGCGACAGAATGTATGAGTTCCTTGACAGACTCTTCAACCTCGCTCTCCCCAGAGTTCGTGACTTCAGAGGTATCAACCCCAACTCATTCGACGGAAGAGGCAACTATAACATGGGTGTTAAAGAACAGCTCATCTTCCCCGAAATCGACTACGATAAGATTGACAAGGTAAGAGGTATGGACATCTGCTTTGTCACAACAGCAAATACTGACGAAGAAGCACGTGAGCTGCTCACACTTATGGGCGCTCCGTTCGCAAGATAAGGAGGGAATACCGTGGCAAAGACATCAATGAAAGTTAAGCAGGCTCGCCCTGCAAAGTACAGCACAAGAGCGTACAACAGATGTAAGATCTGCGGAAGACCCCATGCTTATCTTCGCAAGTACGGCGTTTGCCGTATCTGCTTCAGAGAGCTGGCTCACGCAGGTCAGATTCCCGGCGTTAAGAAAGCAAGTTGGTAATTGAGCAATTGCAAAGGAGGTAAACCAGTATGCAGATTACTGATTCCATCGCTGATATGCTCACCCGTATCCGCAATGCGAATGCGGCTAAGCACGATACAGTGAAGGTTCCCGCATCTAACATGAAGAAAGCGATTGCTCAGATTCTTCTTGATGAGGGATATATTAAAGGATTTAAGGTTGAGGACGACGGAAAACAGGGTATGATCGAAATCGCTCTTAAGTACGGTCCCAACAAGTCTCAGGTTATCACCGGTCTTCGCAGAGTTTCAAAGCCCGGTCTGAGAATTTACACAAACTGTGAGGATATGCCCAGAGTTATGAAGGGCATCGGCATTGCCATCCTCTCAACATCAAAAGGCGTTATGACTGACAAGGACGCACGCAAGGCCAACGTTGGCGGCGAAGTTCTTGCATTTATCTGGTAAGGAGGTGCCGTAAATGTCACGTATAGGTAAGAAACCTATTGCTATCCCCGCAGGTGTGGAAGTGAAGCTTGACGGCACAACAATTACCGTTAAGGGTCCCAAGGGCACTCTTACAAGAGAGCTTCATCCCAACATGAAGGTTGAAATTGAAGGCGCTGAAATCAATGTAAGCCGCCCCAATGACAACAAAGAAAACAGATCACTTCATGGTCTTACAAGAACACTCATCAACAACATGGTAACAGGCGTTAACGAGACCTTCAAGAAGGAACTCGAAGTTAACGGTATCGGTTACCGTTGCGAAGTTAAGGGTCAGGTACTTACCCTCAAGATCGGTTATTCACACGACGTTGTTATGACCGCTCCCGAAGGTGTAACAGTTGAAGTTCCCAACCCCAACAAGATCGTTATCTCAGGTCCCGACAAGCAGAAGGTCGGACAGTTTGCTGCTAATGTTCGCGAAAAGAGACCTCCCGAACCCTATAAGGGCAAGGGCATCAAGTATGTCGACGAATATATCCGCCGTAAGGAAGGCAAGGCCGGTAAGGGCGGCAAATAAGTCTAATTAAGGAGTGAAAAATTATGGTTAACAGACCGGACAGCAATAAGGCTAGACAGACTCGCCATAAGAGAGTCCGTGCTAAGATTTCTGGCACAGCTGAATGTCCTCGCCTTAATGTATTCCGCTCCCTCCAGAATATCTACGCTCAGTTAATAGACGACGTTAAGGGTGTTACCCTTGTGTCCGCATCAACTGTTGAGAAGGATTTCGAGGAATACGGCGGAAATAAGTCTGCTGCTCACAAAGTGGGCGAATTAATTGCAAAACGTGCCGCAGAAAAGGGTATCGAAAACTGCGTTTTCGACCGTGGCGGCTATATCTATCACGGCCGTGTTAAGGAACTGGCCGACGGCGCCCGCGAGGGTGGCCTCAAGTTCTAAGAAGGGGAGGAATACTTTTGGCTAAGATTGATGCATCGGCATATGAGCTCACAGAGCGCGTAGTAGCCATTAACCGTGTTTCCAAAACCGTAAAGGGCGGTCGTATCTTTAAGTTTGCGGCTATCGTTGTTGTCGGCGACGGCAATGGCATTATCGGTTTCGGACTTGGCAAATCAGGTGAAGTTCCCGACGCTATCCGTAAGGGCATCGAAGATGCTAAGAAGAATCTCATGAAGGTAGCTCTCAAGGGCTCAACAATCCCTCATGAAATCATCGGCAAGTTCGGCGCAGGCGTTGTTCTTCTCAAGCCCGCTGCACCCGGTACCGGCGTTATCGCAGGCGGCCCCGTTCGTGCAGTTGTTGAAACAGTAGGTATCAAGGATATCCGTACAAAGGCTCTTCGTTCAAACAATCCTACTAACGTTGTAAGAGCTACAATCGACGGACTTTCAAAACTTCGCAATGTAGAAGAAGTTGCTGCTATCCGCGGCAAGTCTGCAAAAGAAATTTTAGGTTAAGGAGGGCGGATTACAATGGCAGATATTCAGGTAAAGCTCGTTAAGAGCCTTATTGGAAGCACCAAGCCCCAGATCGCAACCGCCCATGCACTTGGTCTTCATAAAATCGGCGACGTTTCAGTTCAGCCGGACAACGCTGCTACTCAGGGCAAGGTAAAGAAGATTTCTCACCTTGTTGAGACCAGCGAGCAAGGAGGTGCAAACTAATGAAGTTGCACGATCTCTCACCCGCAGCAGGCTCAGCTAAAGAGCGTAAGCGTATCGGCCGTGGCCCCGCATCAGGTCAGGGTAAAACAGCCGGTAAGGGTCATAAAGGTCAGAAGGCACGTGCAGGCAGAGGTATGCGTGCCGGCTTTGAAGGCGGTCAGATGCCCCTTCAGAGAAGAATCCCCAAGAGAGGATTCAACAACATCTTTGCAACAGAGATGGCAATAACCAATATTGCAACTCTTGATAAGTATTTCGAGGACGGTGCTACCGTTACTATCGACGCTCTTATCGAGAAAGGCATTATTAAGAAGACTTTGGACGGCGTAAAGATTTTGGGTAATGGCGAAATTTCGAAGAAGCTCACCGTTCAGGCAAATGCTTTTTCAGATAGCGCAAAATCAAAGATCGAAGCTGCCGGAGGAAAGGCAGAGGTGATCTAACGTGCTTCAGACAATCGTTAATGCATGGAAAATCGCTGACCTTCGTAAAAAGATGATCTACACAGCTCTGATCATCCTCATTTTCAGAATCGGTTCAGCGATCCCTGTACCTTTCACTGACATCGGTGAAGCCGGTATCATCGGCGACCCCAATGCAGGCACATTCATGAACTATCTTGCTATGATGACCGGTGATGCATTCACATACGGAACAGTTTTCGCTATGTCAATCACACCCTACATCAACAGCTCGATTATTATGCAGCTGCTCGCAGTTGCAATTCCCGCCCTTGAAAGACTTCAGAAGGAAGGCGAGGAAGGCCGCAAGAAGATTGCTTCCATCACTCGCTTCGTAACTATCGCTCTCGGTCTTCTCCAGAGTACAGCTTACTACTTCTATCTCCGCAGCCAGGGTTACCTTGTAAAGGATGCCGCAGGTGCAAACTTCACAGGCTTTGCTGCAGTCTTCCAGGCAACCGTTATCATTCTCTGCTTCACAGCCGGTACAGCCCTTATCATGTGGCTCGGCGAGAGAATTAACGAAAAGGGTATCGGTAACGGTATCTCGATGATCCTTTTCGCAGGTATCGTTTCAAGAATCCCCACTCTCATCACAACACTCTTCGGACCCGAAAACGGTTACATCCGCCTTGGCGGTCCGTACTACTTCCTTTCTCCTTTCGTAGCAGTTTGCCTCATCCTTATGATTGCTTTTATCGTATGGATGGACAACGCAGAAAGAAGAATCCCCGTGCAGTATGCTAAGAGAGTTGTTGGCAGAAAGATGTACGGCGGCCAGAGCACTCATATTCCCATCAAGGTTAATATGTCAGGTGTTATGCCCGTTATCTTCGCTTCATCAATTCTTTCACTTCCTCCCACAATCGAGATGTTCGTTTCATCAAAGATTAAGGAAGGCGGTTTCTGGGACGGATTCTTCGGAATCTTCGCTTATGACCACTGGGCATACAGCATCATTTATTTCGTATTCATCATTGCGTTTGCTTATTTCTATTCAAGCATTCAGTATAACCCCATTGAAATGTCAAAGAATATCCGTGACAACGGCGGTTCAATCCCCGGCATTCGTCCCGGCGAACCCACCTCAAGATATATCGCGAAGATTCTCAACAGAATGACACTTCTCGGTGCTCTTCTTCTCAGCGTTGTAGCTCTCTTCCCGATTCTCTTCTCACAGATTTCTTCCTTCTTCCTCAATATGTGGAGCGAAGGTGCAACAATGAACGTTTCACTCGGCGGTACATCAATCATCATTCTTGTAGGTGTTGCTCTTGAAACAGTTAAGCAGCTCGAAAGCCAGATGATGATGAGACATTACAAGGGCTTCCTTGATTAATGTTTTTCGGTAAGCTTCGGCTTACAATTTACGGAGGATTAGCATGATAGTGCTCAAAACAACAAGAGAACTCAGCCTTATGAAAGAGGCGTGCGTTATCGCTGCAGGAGCATTAAAGGCAGCAGGCGAGGCGGTTGAACCCGGGGTTTCCACGGAAGAAATCAATCGCATTGCTCACGACTTCATAGTGAAGAACGGCGCAATCCCGACCTTCAAAGGTTATAGCGGATATCCTGCTGCTACATGCATTTCCATAAACGATGAGGTCATTCACGGCATTCCCAGCAAGAAGCGCATAATCAAGGCGGGCGAAATCGTCAGCATTGACGTAGGCGCGACCTTCAACGGCTATGTCGGCGATAATGCCGCTACTTTTGCGGCGGGGGATATTTCTCCCGAAGCTCAGCGGCTGTGCGATACCACAAGAGAGAGTCTTTACGAAGGCATCAAGATGGCTGTCGCAGGCGGCAGAATCGGCGATATCGGTTCAACAATCCAAAGGTATTGCGAGGAAAGAGGCTTTTCGGTGGTTCGTGAGTTTACGGGCCACGGAGTCGGAAAGCAGATGCATGAGGACCCCAGCGTACCGAATTTCGGCACACCCGGTCGAGGTGTGCGCCTGCTCCCCGGCATGACAATTGCCATCGAACCCATGATAAATATGGGCGGTGCAGGCATCAGGCAGTTGCCTGACGGTTGGACTATTAAAACAAGGGACGGTTCACTTTCGGCTCATTTCGAGCATACAATTGCGATTACTTCAAACGGTCCCGTAATCCTTACCAAGATTTAAGGTGGGGCTTATGGAAAAAGGAACGGTTGTAAAATCGCTGGCGGGCAGAGATAAGGGCAGGCTTCTTGCAGTAATGCAGAGCGAAAACGGCTCGGTTCTTGTCTGCGACGGAAAAGAACGTCCGATTGATAGACCAAAAAGCAAAAATATTCGGCATGTCGAGTGCGTCGGATTATCCGTTACGGAAAACGACATGAGAACAAACAAAGCTCTAAAAAAAGCACTCAGACAGTTAATGCAGAATTAACGGCAACAACTTAGGAGGTTATTATGTCTAAGCAGGACATGATCGAGATTGAAGGTACGGTAGTAGAATCATTACCCAACGCAACATTCCAGGTTGAGTTGGAAAACGGACACAGAATATTGGCTCACATTTCCGGTAAGCTTCGTATGAACTATATCAAGATTCTTCCCGGTGATAAAGTGACGGTCGAGATGTCGCCATACGACCTCACCAAGGGCCGCATAACATGGCGTTCTAAGTAAGTTCAAGGAGGTATTCTAATATGAAAGTCAGACCTTCTGTCAAGAAAATTTGCGAAAAGTGCAAAGTAATTAAGCGCAAGGGAAAAGTAATGGTTATCTGTGAAAATCCCAAGCACAAGCAGCGTCAGGGTTAATCCCGACGTAAAACCAAGTTTATTTGGAGGTGCAACTGACAAATGGCGCGTATTTCAGGTGTTGACCTGCCCAGAGAGAAGAGAATTGAAATTGCTCTTACTTATATCTACGGTATAGGTCGTAAGACTGCAAGCGACATTATCGCAGCAACCGGCGTTGATCCCGATCTCAGAGTTAAGGATATGACCGAAGAAGATGTTTCAAAGCTTCGTGATTACATCGAGCATAACCTTACTGTAGAAGGTGATCTTCGCAGAGAAACCGCATTCGACATCAAGAGACTCATCGAAATCGGATGCTATCGTGGCGTTCGTCACAGAAAAGGTCTCCCCGTAAGAGGTCAGAGATCAAAGACAAACGCTCGTACACGCAAGGGTCCCAAGAAGACCATTGCAAACAAGAAGAAGTAAGTCGAGGAGGGATATCATGGCTAAAGCAGCAAAAAAGACAACAGGTACTCGCAGACGCCGCGAACGCAAGAATATCGAACGCGGTGCAGCCCATATCCAATCCACCTTTAACAACACTATCGTTACAATCACTGATACCCAGGGTAATGCAGTTTCATGGGCAAGTGCCGGTGAAATGGGCTTCCGCGGCTCAAAGAAATCAACTCCCTTCGCAGCACAGACTGCAGCCGAGACAGCAGCTAAGATTGCTATCGACCACGGCATGAAGACAGTTGAAGTTTATGTTAAGGGCCCCGGCCAGGGACGTGAAGCGGCTATCAGAGCTCTTCAGACAGCAGGTCTGGAAGTTAACATGATTAAGGATGTTACTCCCATTCCTCACAACGGATGCCGCCCGCCCAAGAGAAGGCGCGTGTAACCAGAATATTTTGGAGGTGTAACACATATGGCAAGATATACCGGTGCGGTATGTAAACTGTGCCGCCGTGAAGGCAAGAAGCTTTACCTCAAGGGTGAGCGTTGCTACACCGGCAAGTGTGCTGTAGAGCGTAGAGCATATGCTCCCGGCCAGCACGGTCAGAGCCGCAAGAAGGCAACTGAATACGGTCTTCAGCTTCGCGCAAAGCAGCAGGCTAAGCGTTACTACGGTATTCAGGAAGGCCAGTTCTATAAGTATTTCCTTATGGCTGAGCGTAAGCAGGGCGTAACAGGTGAAAACCTTCTCCGCATCTGCGAAAGCAGACTTGATAACGTTGTTTATCTTCTTGGCTGGGCTAACTCCAGAGCAGAAGCAAGACAGCTTGTTACTCACGGCCATTATAAAGTAAACGGCAAGAAGGTCAATGTTCCTTCATATCTCCTTAAGGCTGGCGATGAAATCGCTATTAAGGATAAGAGCAAGGAAAGCGACAAGATCAAGGCAACAGTTGAAGCAAACGCTTCAAGACCTGTTCCCCAGTGGCTTGACCTCAATGCAGAAGCTCTTACAGGTAAGGTACTTGCTCTGCCCACTCGTGAGCAGATTATGGTTCCCGTTGAAGAGCATCTTATCGTCGAACTTTATTCAAAGTAATAGCCGTCCTGATTTGCCTGCAAAGGCAATTCAGCGGTGTTTACTCGCTGTCAACAGCGTTTTTGAATGCATTTTCAAGCAGGAATCATTCTCCTGCGTCTTTTAAAGGAGGGTTTTTGAATGATTGGTATCGAAAAGCCCAGAATTGATACAGCCGAGATTTCCGATGACGGAAAATACGGCAGATTTGTTGTTGAACCCCTCGAAAGAGGCTATGGCACAACATTGGGTAACAGCCTGAGAAGAGTTCTTCTTTCATCTCTTCCCGGCTATGCGATAACCTCCGTTAAGATTGACGGAATTCTTCACGAATTCAGCACCATCCCCGGCGTTAAGGAAGACGTAACAGAGATTGTTCTCAACCTTAAGAACGTAATCCTCAAGATTCACGGTGACGGTCCTAAGACAATCTATATTGATGCAAACGGTGATGATGAAATCACTGCAGGCAGCATCAAGACCGATTCAGAGGTTGAAATTCTCAACCCCGAGCTTCACATCGCAACTCTCAACTCAGACGCTCACGTAAGCATGGAGCTTACTTGCGACAAGGGCAGAGGTTATGTTTCTGCAGACAGAAACAAGCAGATGATGCAGCCCATTATCGGTGTTATTGCAATTGACTCTATTTATACACCCGTATTAAAGGTTAACTACACAGTTGAAAATACCCGTGTAGGTCAGATTACCGACTATGATAAGCTGACTCTCGAGGTATGGACAAACGGAACCATCAACGCTATGGAGGCCGTTTCTCTCGGCGCCAAGATCCTCAACGAGCATCTCAACCTCTTCGGTGACCTCTCAGGTGAGGCATATGACACAGAGGTTATGGTCGTTAAGAATGACAGCGGCAAGGAAAAAGTCCTTGAGATGACCATTGAGGAACTTGACCTCTCTGTACGTTCCTTCAATTGCTTGAAGAGAGCACAGATTAATACGGTTGAAGATTTGATCAACAGAACCGAGGAAGATATGATGAAAGTCCGCAACCTCGGAAGAAAGTCTCTTGACGAAGTTGTTGCAAAGCTCAATTCACTTGGCTTTGACCTTCGCAGAGATGAGGACTAACAGTAACGAGTAATCGTTCACAACACGGTAAAGGAGTGTGAATTTATGCCCGGTACCAGAAAGCTTGGCCGTACAAGCGATCATCGCAAGTCGATGCTCAGAGGCCTTGTTACCTATCTTTTGGAAAACGGCAGAATTGAGACCACCGTTACAAGGGCTCAGGAAGTTCGTGCAATGGCTGAAAAAATGATCACCACTGCTAAGGACGATTCTCTCCACTCAAAGCGCAAGGTTCTTGCATACGTTACTAAAGAAGACGTTGTTAAGAAGCTCTTTGATGAGATTGCCCCCAAATATAAGGAAGTTAACGGCGGTTATTGCCGCATAATCAAGACAGGTCCCCGTAGAGGCGACGCAGCTGAGATGTGCATCATCGAGCTTGTCTGATTAGCTTTATAAAAATGAGAACCCCCTGCTCAATCGGGCAGGGGGTTTTTGTATCTTGTTTTATGCAGGCATTTTAAGAACAACCGCAACTTCGTCCCAGGTGTAGTTCGAAATAAATGTTCCGTAGTGGCTGGGGTTGATTGAACTCTTGCTGAAATAGAATCCGATTCCCGTATCGGTAAGATAAAAGTTTTCGGGATTAACAACGCTTTGAACAATTTCCCGTTGCTCATCGGTCAGCGGAGCACCGTTATAGAATACGTTTGAAACATCGTCGCATATAAATTCATCAACAAGAATCTGTGCAACATTTTCGAAAGAATAATTTTCATAGCTGAAATCAAGAAGTGTGCAAGGCACGCCTTTTATGATGTCGAAGGTGTATCCGTGCATATCGGGTTCAAGATTTTCGCTGTTGTACATAGTGAAATAATCCTTGACGGTGAAGCTCAGAAATCTTCCGTCGCAGAAATTGATATCGTAATCAAATGACCTTGCCCACGGATTTTCAAGATGCTGAGCATCCATAAAAGAAGCAGCATTAGCAATGTTGCTTTCGGCAGTTTCGCAGGCATCTTCAAAAATTCCGTAAACAAAACCGTTGAGATATGTGTTGATATTTTCGGGAATGTTACCGCTGAATTTCGGAAGTTTAGCCTTGACGGTATAAACAACCCTGCCGTTTTCGTCCATAAATTCCTTTGAAAACTCTGCGGTATCAAAATCAGGTTTCGGCAGCGAGGTTGATGCCTCTTCGGTTGCAAGGGAGGCGTTTAATTCGGAACTGTCTTTTTTAACCGAGCAAGACGCAAGCGAAAGGCAGAGCGATAAAATCAGAAATAAACATATATAGTGTTTCATAAAAAATCATCCTTAAATTTTGATAATAATATTCTATCAGCAAATGATATTTCAATCAAGTGAAAAATATAATTTTTTTGTGTTGCAATTTGTGTGCTGTTAAGATAGAATAAAAACATCAATCAATCGGAGGTTGTTATGAAAAATATACTTAACGCACAGTGGATAAAAAGTCCCGTAATTTCTCCCGACAGAGAGATTGTTTTTTCAAGAGAATTCAAAACAGAAAAAGAGATAGTTTCGGCAACTCTTGAAGTTACCGCACTCGGTGTTTATGTTGCAAAAATCAACGGCGAAAGAGTCGGCGATTTTATTCTTGCGCCCGGCTGGACTTCATATAAAAGCCGTCTTCAGGTTGATACATACGACGTAAAGTCGATGATTAAAGATAATAACGCAATTTCAATCGGTGTCGGCCCCGGTTGGAAGGCATTTAACTATTTCGGAATGCATTCGGGAGATCCCTTCCTTGGCTATAATGAGGTTGCCGCAATCTGCGCACTCACAATTGAATATGCCGACGGAGAGACTGAAATCATCACCAGCGGCGGCGACTGGAACTGCGAAAAGGGAAAGAATGTTTATTCCCATCTTTATAACGGTTATGTATACGATCCCGCATATAAGGACATAAATCCTGCAAAGGCACAGGTTTTCACAAAGGAGAGAAAGATTCTTCTCGACCGTCAGGGCGAAAAGGTTGTTGAGCATGAAAGACTTTCTCCCGTTGAAATTATAAAAACTCCCAAGGGCGAAACCGTGCTTGACTTCGGTCAGAATATGACGGGTTACGTTGAGTTTAAAATCAAGGGCGAAAAGGGCGACAGAGCAGTTATCAGCCACGCTGAGGTGCTTGATGCAGAGGGCAATTTCTACACCGATAACCTCAGAAGCGCAAAGGCTCAGGCTGTCTTTGTCTGCGACGGCAAAGAGCATATCCATAAGCCTGATTATAACTTCTTCGGCTTCCGTTATATCAGACTTGAAAACTGGAGCGACGAAGTGAAGGCAGAGAATTTCACCGCAATCGTTGTTCATTCCGACATAAAGAGAACAGGTTATTTTGAGTGCTCGGATGAAAGAGTCAACAAGCTTTTCTCAAATATTATCTGGGGTCAGAAGAGCAACTTCCTTGATGTGCCTACCGACTGTCCGCAGCGTGACGAGCGTCTCGGCTGGACGGGCGATGCTCAGGTTTTCATCAAAACAGCATCATATAACTACGATGTTGAGCGTTTCTTCACAAAATGGCTTGCCGACCTCCGTGCAGACCAGACGGGTTGGGGTACTGTTCCCCACGTAATCCCCGGTGTTTTCGGACCCGATGAAGACTGTTCCGCAGCCTGGGCAGATGCAGCAACAATCTGTCCCTGGCAGATTTATCAGACCTATGCCAACAAGCAGATTATCGAGGATTCGCTCGACTCGATGAAGGATTACATTGAATTCATTGAAACTCGTGCGGATAACGGTCTGTGGAGCAGAAGCTGGCATTTCGGCGACTGGCTCAACCTTGACGGCAGCAGTCCCGAGGACTGTTCAAAGGGAACCGAAAAGAGCCTTATTGCAACCGCTTTTTATATTTATTCAAGCGCAATTTACGCAAAATCTCTTGAGCTTTGCGGCAAGGATGCATCCGAGATTTGGGCAAAGAGAGAGAATTCAATAAATGCGTTCAGACGTGAATATATGAAAGATGGCAGAATTCTGCCCGAATATGCAACCCAGACCGCCTGTGTGCTTCCGCTTCACTTTGGAATTACCGATAATGCCGCTGAAACCGCAAAGCAGCTCAACGAGCTTGTTACCGAATGTGGCCACCTTAAGACAGGCTTTGTCGGCACACCTTATCTTCTCCACGCTCTCAGCGACAACGGCTATGCCGAAACCGCTTACAGCCTTCTTCTACGTGAGGAATATCCCTCGTGGCTCTTCTCCGTGAAGATGGGCGCAACAACCATCTGGGAGCATTGGGACAGCGTTCGTGAGGACGGCACAATGTGGAGCACCTCAATGAACTCGTTCAACCACTATGCTTACGGAGCGGTTGCCGACTGGCTTTACGGTGATGCCGCAGGTATCAAGATTGACGAAAGCAAGCCCGGATTTGAGCACATTATTCTTGCTCCCGTTACAGACGGCAGACTGACCTATGTAAAGGCTTCGATTGAAACACGCAAGGGTCTTGTCAAATCCGAATGGAAAACCGAAAATGGCAAAACAACCTATGAATTCACCGTTCCCGAAGGAGCAACGGCAACCGTCATCCTCGACGGCAAGTCAACCGAAATCGGCGCAGGCATACATAAATTCTGATAAGAAAACCCGAAGGATTATCCCTTCGGGTTAATTTTTGTTTATTTTCTTTGGTTCGTCAATTATGCCAAGTATATAGTCGGCAGTTACTCCGTAATATTCTGCAAGGGTTTTGATTTGGTCGGCTGTCATGGGATGAAGACCTCTTTCATATCGCCCGTAATAGCTTCTGCTTGTGCCGAGAATCTTTGCAACTTCTTCTTGTGTGAGGTCGTTATCTTCTCTTAAATCACGTATTCTCTGTGCGTAATTCATTGCGTTTCCCCCTTCTTAACAGTTTTTATAAATTATAGCACGGTAAATATATTTACCTATTGACAAGGTACATATATTTACCATATAATAAAACAAAGATACATATATGTACCAAGAAGGAGGACGTTTATGAGTATTAAAACGGAAGAGGAAATCAGGAATTTTATTGACAATGTTATACTGATAAGGAAGAAGAGCGGTTTATCAAAAGAGGATATGGCAAGGATTTTAAATATCAAACTTGATTCTGTTGATAAAATTGAAGCAGGAGAGCTTTCGGATGATGTCAGCGTAGAAGTGATTTTTAAAATTTATAATTATTTCGGAATCTCTCCCAGGATTTTATTCGGAAAGAGTTTGGCAGAAGAATATTTATAAAAATGCGTTTTTTCGGCGGGATGAGTGTATCCCGTCCTACTCTGAAAACAGCTTTTGCGGAGCAAATTTCCTTGGCTCCTTTGAAAAGGAGCTGTCACGAAGTGGCTGAGGATTGATTTCAGTTTTTTGCGGAGCAATTATAATCGGTCATAGGCGAAGCCTATCCGAAATTCTTCATTTTTCATTATTCATTTATCACGTCGGAAGCTGGTCCTCATATTATTGTAAACAAAAACCACCGCAGGTTCGTAATGAACTGCGGTGGTGATTTTTTTATCAGTTGTTTTCTTTTCTGGGAGCTCTGCCGCCTCTTTCACCCTTGAAATCTCTTCTGGGCTTTCTGGGAGCGTCTGAAACTGTGTTTTCAGGAACAAGACCTTCAACTTCGATGAGTGCCTCACGGCGTGAGAAGTTGAGTCTGCCCTGGTCATCCTTGGGAAGAACCTTAACGATAACTTCGTCGCCAACAGTAACAGCATCTTCAACCTTCTCTGTTCTCTTAACGTCGAGCTGGCTGATGTGAACCATACCTTCTTTGCCGGGAGCGATTTCAACGAATGCGCCGAAGCTCATAAGGCGGGTTACGATGCCCTTGTAGATTGCGCCGACCTCGGGGTCGTTAGCAATTGTTTCAACGATTGAGATTGCTCTTCTTGCATCGTCGATATCAGTTGATGAAACAAAGATGTTACCGTCTTCCTGAACGTCAATCTTACAGTTGCATTCAGCGCAGATCTTCTGGATGACCTTGCCCTGCTTACCGATAACGTCGCCGATCTTTTCGGGGTCAATCTTTGTTGTAAGCATCTTGGGAGCCCACTTTGAAAGCTCTGCTCTGGGTTCTGAAATAACGGGAAGCATAATTTCGTCAAGAATGTAGCATCTTGCGGTGTAAGTCTTGTCGAGAGCTTCTCTGATGATTGCGGGTGTAAGACCGTGAACCTTGAGGTCCATCTGGATTGATGTGATACCCTTCTTTGTACCTGCAACCTTGAAGTCCATATCGCCGAAGAAGTCTTCAAGACCCTGGATATCAACCATTGTCATGAAGCGGTCGCCTTCTGTGATAAGACCGCAGGAGATACCTGCAACGGGAGCCTTGATGGGAACACCGGCTGCCATAAGTGAAAGTGTTGAACCGCAGACTGAACCCTGTGAGGTTGAGCCGTTTGATGAAAGAACTTCGGAAACAACACGGATTGTGTAGGGGAATTCTTCAACTGAGGGAAGAACGGGGATGAGTGAACGCTCTGCGAGTGCACCGTGACCGATTTCTCTTCTGCCGGGGCCTCTTGAGGGCTTTGTTTCGCCGACTGAATATGAGGGGAAGTTGTAGTGGTGCATATATCTCTTGGATTCTTCCTCATCAAGACCGTCGAGAAGCTGAGCATCGCTCATAGGACCGAGGGTTGTGATTGAAAGAACCTGAGTCTGACCTCTGGTGAACATACCTGAGCCGTGAACTCTGTCAAGAAGGTCAACCTGTGCGTTAAGAGGACGGATTTCGTTGATTCCTCTGCCGTCAACGCGCTTGCCGTCATCAAGAAGCCAGCGGCGAACAACGTACTTCTGAACCTTGTAGAGGCATTCTTCAATCTTAACTTCCATATCGGGATAGATTTCGTCGAACTTCTCGTGAACCTTCTCGTAAACGGGCTTAAGGCGCTCGTCACGGATTCTCTTATCGTCTGTATCAAGAGCAAAACGGATATCTTCAATTGCGAAATCCTTGATTGCTTCATACATTTCGGGATCGGGATCGTTTGATGGGAAATCAACCTTCTCTTTGCCGCATTCAGCCTTGATCATGTTGATGAACTCAACGATTCTCTGGTTTTCTTTGTGTGCAAACATGATGCCGTCGTACATATCGTCGTTGGAAACTTCGTTTGCACCTGCTTCGATCATTGCAACAAGCTCGCTTGTTGAAGCAACGGTAACATACATATCGCTCTTTGCTCTCTGTTCGAGAGTGGGGTTGATAACGTACTGACCGTCAACAAGACCAACAACAACGCTTGAAACGGGACCGTCCCAGGGGATTTCTGAGATTGAGATAGCGATTGAAACGCCGAGCATAGCAGCGATTTCGGGCTGGCAGTCGGGGTCAACTGACATAACAGTTGCAACAACGCCAACGTCATTTCTCATATCCTTGGGGAAAAGAGGACGGATGGGTCTGTCGATAACACGTGATGCAAGAGTAGCCTTTTCGCTTGCCTTGCCCTCACGTCTCTGGAATGAGCCGGGAATACGGCCTACTGAATAGAGTTTTTCTTCGTAGTCAACCGAAAGGGGGAAGAAGTCAACGCCCTCTCTGGGTTTTGCAGCCATAGTAGCTGTGCAGAGCACGTTTGTTTCGCCGTAACGAACAAGACATGCACCGCCTGCAAGCTGAGCCATTTTGCCTACTTCAACAACAAAAGGTCTGCCTGCGATTTCTGTTTCGTACTTCTTGAAAGCTTCAAAAAACATAATCTTTTACCTCTCTGTAAAAATTTTTATTTCCACAGGCGGCGGGTTTGGGTTTAGCAATAAATCCAAATTCTGATTAATTCGTAATTAGGAATGCGTAATTCGTAATGAAGGACGGGTTTCACCCGTACCCGATTATATAGTGAAAAGCAAAAAAACAGTCATAGGCGGAGCCTATCATTTAATTACGCACTACGAATTAAGAATTACGAATTATTCAGAGCCTCGATTTACCGCTAAAACCTTGGAAACAGCCGCCTGAAAGATGCGATTGAGGATATCAGTTTAAAGCGATATCACGGTAATGTTTTAACGGGATAATCTGCCTGTTAAAACGACACAAAGCAGGCAAGATATTATGTTCCTGCCTGCTTCAATGCTAAAATTATTTACGGATGCCGAGTCTTGCGATGATTGCACGGTAACGCTCAATGTCAACCTTCTGAAGGTAAGCAAGGAGGTTTCTTCTGTGACCAACCATCATAAGAAGGCCTCTTCTTGAGTGATGGTCCTTCTTGTGAACCTTGAGATGCTCTGTAAGGTCGTTGATTCTCTTTGTAAGAACAGCGATCTGAACTTCGGGTGAACCTGTGTCGCCCTCGTGAAGAGCATATTCCTGCATGATTGCGGTCTTTTCTGCCTGTGTCATTTTCTTTCACCTCATTTAATTATTTGCCTCGGAACCCAGAATGCGGCAGGTGAACACCTCGTTGAGGTTTACTCCGCAACCCGAGAAGCGGGCATGTGCAAATGGGATTATATCACAACAAAACCAAAAAGTAAAGTCTTTTTTAAAATTTATTTTACTGTCCAAAAATTAATGGCGGCATAGAATGGATTGAGAGTGTATACTCTCAAAAAAACAAGGCGGTTGCCGTCAGGCGGTGATGTTTAAAAACATCCGTGGGGAGCCGGGTGACAAATGGCGGCCGCCATCACATAGATTAATTCGTAATTAGGAATGCGTAATTCGTAATGAAGGACGGATTTTATCCGTACCCATTTTATATAATCGGTCACAGGAGGAGCCTATCCTTTAATTACGCATTACGAATTAATTTTCACCGACCTTGTTCAGAGCTTTGAGAGGGTCAACGTTTTCGCCGTCGATGAGGATTTCGAGGTGGAGATGGTCTTCGTCGCTGATTTCAACGGGAATGTGTCCGAGCGAGCCGATTTTATCATACTTTTTAACCTCGCTTCCTTCGGGCAGACAGCTTCCGCTTTTCAGTCCGCAGTAGCGCGCGGTCATTCCGTTGCCGTGGTCAATTTCAACCACCGTACCCCAGAAGCTGTCGTCATAAACCGAGGTGATTTTACCGTCTGCAACCGCAACAACCTCGTTACCTGCGCTTCCGCCGAAGTCGATTCCGTTATGCACACGCCAGTCGCCCATCGTTTTTGACAGCACCATCTCACCGTCGCTGAAGTCTTTGATGATGTCCGTACCCATCGGGAGAGCAAAATTTCCGGAATAAGGCTTGTTTTCTTCGATTTTTTCTGTTGTTTCGGGCAGAGTAAAAATACGCTCGTCTGCAATACCGCTGATGCCGATGTTTGCTTCATCCGTCAGCGGTTCTTCATTTACGGCGCTCCATTCAACTGTGATTCGGCTGAAATCCGTTGTTTCTTCGGGCGAATTCCTGCTTGTCAGCCCCACAACCGAGCCGATGCCCACAGCAATCAGACAGATGAAAAGTGCAAGATAGATGTTTGGATATTTTCTGATGTTTTTCTTCATTGTCAAACCTCTTTTTAATTCTTCATTTATTATTTTTCATCCTTATTTTTGGCATCCCATGCTCTTATTATTCCAATCGGCCTGTAAATTTCAAAAAAACACCAATAATAATGAAAAAAATTAAAAATATATCTTGATACTTGCGTAATTTTCTGCAATAATAATAGAGTATAATTATATTATAGAGGTGTATATTTTGGACAATAAAAAACTGGCAGAGCTTCTATTTCCTCATATCGACAAAACTCCCGATTATTATGAGGAGCTTTACCCCGAAAGAGGTCTTGCCGAGGGTGCGAGAGTAACAAGATTTGCTCCGTCACCTACGGGATATCTCCACATCGGCGGTCTTTTCGGTGCACTTGTTGACGTGCTTACCGCTCAGGCAACAAACGGAGTTTCATTCCTCAGAATTGAGGATACCGATAAAAAGCGTGAGATTGACGACGGCGTTTCGGCAATCATCAACGGATTCGATTATTTCGGTGTTGAATTCACCGAAGGCGTAACAGGATTCGGCACAGAGAAGGGCGCATACGGCCCCTATACCCAGAGCCAGCGCGTAGAAATTTATCAGACTGTTGCAAAGAGCCTTGTTGAAAAAGGTCTTGCATATCCTTGTTTCTGCACAGCGGACGAGCTTGCCGAGCTTCGCAAGGAGCAGGAACAGGGCGATGCTCTTATCTGGGGTTACTTCGGAAAATGGGCAAAATGCCGTGACCTCAGCTTTGAGGAAATCGAAAAGAATATTGCAGAGGGCAAGCCTTGGGTGCTTCGTCTCCGTTCAGGCGGAAGCGACGATAAAAAGATAATGTTTGACGACGTTATCAGAGGCAAAATCGAAATGCCCGAAAACATAATTGACGAAGTTCTTCTCAAATCCGACGGCATTCCCACATATCATTTTGCACACGCATGCGATGACCATTTTATGAGAACAACTCATGTCATCCGCGGTGAGGAATGGATTTCTTCCGTACCCAAGCACATCGAGCTTTTCAGAGCCTGCGGCTTCAAACTTCCCAAGTTTGCACATACTCCGCAGGTGCTCAAGATAGATGAAGAGACGGGCGACAAGCGTAAGCTTTCAAAGAGAAAAGACCCCGAAGCAGCGGTCAGCTACTTTGTTGAAAAAGGCTTCCCGAAAGAAAGCGTGCTTGAATATCTTCTCACTCTTCTCAACTCAAACTTTGAAGATTGGCGCAGAGCAAATCCGACTGAAGATATTTCAAAGTTCCCCTTCAATCTCAAAAAGATGAGTTCAAGCGGCTGTCTGTTTGACCTTGTGAAGCTCAACGACGTAAGCAAAAATGTTATTTCGGTTATGACTGCTCAGCAGGTTTACGAAAACGTTGCTGCCTGGGCAAAGGTTTATGACCCCGAGTTTTATGATATTTTCACCGAAGACCCCGAATTCTCAACCGCAGCTGTCAATATCGACAGAGAAAATCCCAAGCCCAGAAAAGACATTGCAAAATGGAACGAGGTCAAGGATTATTTCTCATATCTTTATAACAGTCTTTATACTCCCGATTACACAATGCCCGAAAACATCTCAAACGAAGATGCGGCAGCAATAATCGAAAAGTATCTCGGTGAATTCTCACTTGCAGACGATAAAGACCAATGGTTTGCAAGAATCAAGGATATGTGCGAGCCTCTCGGCTTCACTCCCAACGTTAAGGAATTCAAGAAGAATCCCGAAGCCTTCAAGGGTCACGTAGGCGATGTTTCAACGGTTATCCGTATCGCTCTGACCTCAAGAAAGAACACTCCCGACCTTTATTCAATTATGAATCTTCTTGGCGAGGACGAAATCAAGGCAAGACTTACAAAGACACTTGAGAATCTTAAGTAATGAAAAATTAAAAATGAATAATGAATAATTTCGGGCGGGTTTCACCCGCACCCAATACAATAAGCGTCGCAGACCCTTAATTCTTCATTTTTCATTATTCATTCTTCATTTAAACCTGAAAGGAAGTACCCACAATGGACGAACTCAACACCACACCGTCAAATTTTATATACGACTTCATTGACGAAGACCTTGCCAACGGAGTCAACACCAGAATCCAGACCCGTTTCCCGCCCGAACCCAACGGCTATCTCCACATCGGCCACGCAAAAGCTATCTGCATCGACTTTGCAACAGCCGAAAAGTACGGCGGTGAATGCAATCTCCGTCTTGACGATACCAACCCCTCAAAAGAGGATGTTGAGTATGTTGACGCAATAAAAGCGGATATTGAATGGCTCGGTTTCAAGTGGAATAAGGTGCTTTACGCATCAAGCTATTTCGATTTCATCTATGAATGCGCAATCAAGCTCATCAAAAACGGCAAAGCTTATGTCTGCGACCTTTCAGCTGATGAAATCAGAGAATACAGAGGCACTCTCACCGAACCCGGCAAGAACAGCCCCTACCGTGACCGTTCGGTTGAAGAAAACCTTGATCTCTTCAAGAGAATGACCGACGGCGAATTTGCCGACGGTGAAAGAACTCTCCGTGCAAAGATTGATATGGCTTCGCCCAACATCAATATGCGTGACCCCGTTATCTACAGAATCGCTCACGTCACTCACCATCAGACAGGCGATAAGTGGTGCGTATATCCGATGTATGACTTCGCTCATCCTCTTTCGGATGCAAGAGAAGGTGTAACCTATTCACTCTGCTCACTTGAGTTTGAAAACCACAGACCCCTTTACGACTGGTTCATCAAGGAAATCGGCTTTGAAGAGCCTCCCAGACAGATTGAATTTGCACGTCTTAACCTCAACTACTGCGTAACCAGCAAGAGATATAACCTTGCAATGGTTCAGGACGGAATTGTTGACGGTTGGGATGACCCCAGAATGATTACCCTCAGCGGTATGAGAAGAAGAGGCTATCCTTCAGCGGCTGTGCGTGAGTTCATCAACCGTATCGGTGTTTCAAAGGCAGACAGCGTTGTTGATTACGGTCTGCTTGAAGCCTGCGTAAGAGATAATCTCAACGAAAACGCACCCAGAGCAATGGCTGTTCTCCGTCCCCTCAAGGTTGTTATCGATAACTACCCCGAAGGACAGAACGAGGCAATCGAGGTTGAAATCAATCCCCTCAAGCCCGAACTCGGCACAAGAACCGTTCATTTCTCAAAAGAAATTTTTGTTGAGCGTGACGACTTTATGGTTGAGCCTCCCAAGAAGTATTTCAGACTTTTCCCCGGCAACGAAGTTCGTCTCAAGAGCGCATATTTCGTAACCTGCAACAGTTGGGAAACTGACGAAAACGGAGAAATCACCTGCGTTCACTGTACCTACGACCCCGAAACCAAGGGCGGCGAAGCTCCCGACGGCAGAAAGGTTAAGGGCACAATTCACTGGGTAAGTGCAACAGACAGCGTTCCCTGCGAAATCCGTCTTTACGACCGTCTTTTCAGTGCAGAGAATCCTATGGTTGACGGCAAGGAAAATTATCTTAACCACCTCAATCCCAACTCGCTCGAAGTTCTCACCGGCTGCCTTGTTGAGGGCGGAATCGGCAACGCAAAATGCGCCGATACCTTCCAGTTTATGAGACAGGGATATTTCTGCGTTGATAAAACTTCAACCGACGGCAAGCTTGTTTTCAACAGAACGGTTGACCTTAAATCATCGTGGAAATAAGAAAGGATTTTTAAAATGAATATTTTATACAGAATCGTTAACAGCCTTCTTGCGGCTGTTGTGTTTCCCATTATTCTGCTGATGGATTTCATCTATTTCAGAATAGGTACAACCGTTCTCGATGCGGGTCTTCACGAAACACTTTCGGTTATGGATATCATTGATATCGTCCGCGGCGAGCATTATTTCTCATTTATTTTTGACGGAATCAAGTCGTCAAGCTTCACCTGGCCCGAAGCTTTTGATATCATAAACGGCAGACTTATTACATCGGGCGTGTGCCTTGCGCTTGTTATAATCGCGGCAATCTTCATTATTGTATGGTCAATTTGCAGCAGCAAAAGAATTCCTGTTCTTTCGGCAAGCTTTTTCGGTCTTGTTTCAACAATTGTTATGACTGCTTGCTTCAAGTCAGCCGCATCGGTAATTACAACCGGCGTTATCGGTGTCAGCGACGTTATGTCAGGCGGTTTACTGACATCGCTTCTCGGTAACCTTGTTAAGATTGAAGCAATTTCGCTTGCAGGTTTCCAGAACGGACTTATTTTTACTTTTGTTTTCCTTCTTGTATGGACAGGATGCTACTATCTTATCGAAATCGGCGAAGACAAAGAACCCAAAGTCAAAGCTGATAAGCACTGATACAAATTAAAGAGAAAAATAAAAATTTAATAAAGAAAGAGGTTATATTATGGCAAAGACAGTTTCAAAAGAAACACTTAAGTACATGACTGACGGCATTCGCGAAATCTGCGAAAAGTTCAAGGACAGAGCGCCCGGCACTCAGTCCGAAAGAGATGCTCAGGCTTATCTCAAAAAAGAGCTTGAGAAATATTCGGACGAAGTTATTATGGAAGATTTTGAGATTCATCCCAAGGCATTTATGGGATTTATCCCTGTTGCAGGTGTTTTCGGAATTCTTTCGGTAATCTTTTTCTGGCTTACTCCGCAGGCACCCTGGCTTTCAATCGTTGCAAGTGTGCTTATGATTGCAGACCTTCTTATGTTCATCTTTGAGTTTCTTTTTTACAGACCTTTTGTTGACAAGCTTTTCCCCAAAGCGGTTTCAAGAAATGTTTATGCAGTAAGAAAGCCCAAGGGCGAAGTTAAGCGCCGCATCATCTTTGGCGGTCATACCGACGCAGCTCAGGAATGGACTTATACATATCATGGCGGCATTGCTGCTCTTGCTCCCGTTATGGCGGGTGCTATTATCGGTATGTTTGCCGTTGCAATCGTAAGCATCATCTGGACCGTAAAAATCATTATGAACGGTTTTGTTGCTCCCGAAATCGAGGGCGTGTGGAAGGTTATCGGCATTGTTATGCTTTGCCTCATTCCTTTCTTTATCCTCATTCTCTTCTTTATCAACTGGAAGGTTATTGTTGACGGTGCAAACGACAATCTTTCCGCAAACTACATTGCAATGGCAGTTATCAAGGATATGTTTGAAGCTGACGAAAGATTTGAAAACACAGAGGTTGGCTGCCTTCTTTCAGGTGCCGAAGAAGCAGGCATCAGAGGTGCAAGAGCTTTTGCAAGAAAGCATAAGAAAGAATTCCTTGAAACAGAAACAATTTTTGTTGCTATGGACACAATGCGTGAAATCGAGCAGCTCCAGATTTACAACATCGGTTGCACAGGTTCGGTTCACTCCAGCAAAGCAGTAGGCGACCTTATCCGCGAAGCAGGTCTTAAGTGCGGTATCGATATGCCCAGAGCACAGCTTTATCCCGGTGCAATCGACTCCGATGCTTTCACTCAGGAAGGTCTTGAAGCAGCAGGTTTCTGCGGTGTTAACCATAATCCCAAGAAGTATTATCACACCCGTGAGGACAGATGGGATAACATCAGCCCCGAATGCATCGAGCTTTCGCTCAAAATCTGCAAGGAATGTGCAGAGCTTTATGATAAAAAGGGCGGTATCGCAAGCTACAAAAAATAATCTACGGGAGAAATCCAATGAAAAAAATAATTGCCTTGATTTCGGCTTTTGTTATGCTTTTATCGTTCGCTTCGTGCCGGAAACCCGCACCGCAGCCGGGCGATGTTGAGCCGTCACCCATTGAAAAGGCGCAGACCGATATCATCAACAGTCTCGGCATAACTCAGAAGGACAGCCGAATTGTTGCCTATGAATGCGTGAACGACTATGTTAAATATGTGGTTGTTTATTACGAAAACGGTGTTAAGACAGATGAAGAGACACATATGTTTTATACCAACGAACCCGCATTCAATGCCGCAAAAGAAAAGCTTGAAGGTAAGTCAGAGGTGACCGAGCTTAACGCAGACATAAGATATATTTCATATTGGTCGGGCGATGCATTTAACGGCAACTATGAGCAGGATCTCGAAAAAATCAAGGAAAATTACACAATAAAATAATTTTATTGAAAAAAGAATGAATAATGCCGCTCCTCCTATGCAAAAATAATTGCAAAAGGAAAAAGGAGCGGCATTTATTATGAAAAAAACAGCAATTACAGTTGTTGCAGCGGTTATCCTTATTGCCTGCATTTTTGCAGCTTGCAAGGGTGCCGACGGCGGAAAGATAACCGATAACCGTCAGGATCTTTCAGAGGCAATGACGGGAGTTCAGGATATGATGACCGAGATTTCGGAGATGTTCACAAGCGCTCACGATACAAATACGGGCACCGTACCCACATCCGCAATGGCAGATACCGTTACAAATATCGGCTGAATCAAAAACGGACCGTTCTTTTATGAACAGTCCGTTTTTGTTATATACATATAATATTAAACGCCCGAATATGCCGAGAAACCGCCGTCAACAGCAAGAACAACACCGGTGATGAAACCGGAATACTGCTCGTCACAAAGGAACACGAGTGCACCCGTAAGATCTTCGGGAACACCGAAACGGCGCATAGGTGTGTGAGTGATAATCTTGTTTGAACGCTCGGTGAGTGAGCCGTCTTCGTTGTAAAGAAGTTTTGCGTTCTGGATTGTCGAAAAGAATCCGGGTGCAATTGCGTTGACTCTGATGCCGACATCCGCAAAGTGAACAGCCATCCACTGTGTGAAGTTTGAGATTGCCGCCTTTGCTGCCGAATAAGCGGGAATTCTTGTGAGGGGCTTGAACGAGTTCATCGATGAAATGTTGAGAATTGTTGCGTTTTCTCTGCCGACCATATCCTTTGCAAAGCACTGCGTTGTAAGGAGTGTGCCGAGGAAGTTGAGATTGAAAACAAATTCAATTCCCTTTGCATCAAGGTCAAAGAAGGTCTTTACGCCCTCTGCCTTTTCAGCCATATCTTTGAGTTCAAGAGTGTCTTTTGTAGTTGTGCCGAGAGGGGAGTTGCCGCCCGCACCGTTGATAAGAATATCACAGATACCAAGTTCGGCAGTAATTTTTGCCTTTGCAGCTTCAAGGCTTTCAGCTTCAAGAACGTTGCAGCCTACTGCAAGAGCTGTTCCGCCCTCTGCTGTAATTTCATCAACAACTTTCTGTGCAGCTTCTTCTCTGAGGTCAAGAACGGCAACCTTAACACCGAGCTTTGCAAGATCTTTTGCAAAACCGCTGCAAAGAACACCGCCGCCGCCCGTGATAACGGCTACTCTGCCTTTTAAGTTTTCGTGAAACATTTATTATACTCCTTCCGTAATTTCAATGGGTGTGCCGTTTTTTGAGGATTCGTAGCAGGCCGCAACAATCATTGCTGCTCTGCCGCCCTCAACGGCATCAATTTCAAACTTTTCGCCTGATTTCAGGCAGTAATAATAATCGTCAATCAGCGCGGAATGTCCCGAACCCCAATAGCTCTGACCGTGGTAAACAACATCGGTTTTGCTTGTGATTTCGGTGAATTTTCCGTCTTTATCAATTGAATAAAGTTTTTCGCCTTCCAGACGGAGTTTTCCGTTTTCAAGGGAAATTTCAATAAACACTTCGGAATTTTCGGCAAAAGCAAGTGTTGCATAGAATACCGCCGAAGCTCCGTTTTCAAGCTCTAAAAGTGCGTTTGCGGTGTCTTCAACCTCAATTATGCCCCGAAACTTATCCGTTGAAACGTGAGCAGTAACTTTTTTGCACCTTCCGCCAAGATACTGAAGCAAATCCATCGTGTGGATGGACTGATTTATCATAACGCCGCCGCATTCCTTGTCGAGAGTGCCGTGCCAGTCGTCGCTGTAGTATTCTTTGTCACGCATCCAGGTGACAAACGCTCTGACCGATTTGACTGCACCCATTTTGCCTGAATCAATGATGCGTTTTGCCTCACGGACGCAGGCATTGTATCTGTTCTGAAAGCAGATTCCGAGCTGTTTTCCGCTTGCCTTTTCGGCTGTGCGCAGCTCTTCAATCTCTTTTTTTGAAACGGAACACGGCTTCTCGAGAAGAACGTTGATGCCATTTTCGAGAGCCTTGATTGCCATAGGTGTGTGGAGATAATGAGGGGTGCATATATGAACGCAGTCAAGCTCTTCGTTTTCAAGAAGAGTGTCAAAATCATAATATGCCCTTGCGCCGAATTCCTCGGCTTTTTTATCTGCCCTTTCGGGTTTTATGTCTGCGACTGCAACGATTTCGGTGTCGGGATTATCATTAAGCGCATTGAAATGCATAACCGAAACGTTTCCGCAGCCGATAACGGCAACTTTCATAGTGAAGTTCCTTTCGGTAAATCAGAATGTTGATGACATATCGCTCTGGACGGTTGCAACAACATTGTCTTTTTCTGCCTTGCCTGCAGCAATCTTCTTCTGAAGCTCTGCATAATAAACATCCTCGTCAACGGGAAGCTCAACTTCTTTGCCGAGCCAGGCCGAAAGATGAGCAGCGTTGGAGATTGAAAGACCTCTGATGCCTTCTTCGCCTCTTGCAACGAGTTCTTCACCGCGAAGAACAGCAGCCGCAAATTTGTTGCAGACTTCTGAATGCTGCTTGTTTCTGCCGTCAGTTTCAACTTCAATCCATTCGCCTTCAATTGAGCCGAAGCCTTCTTCGGTGTTTGCGCAGTGGTTTGAAATTCTGTCTTTGAGTTTGTAAAGCATAAGCTTATGGTTTTCGCAGACGAGCTTACCGCCGTCAAGAGTGATTTCGAAGCGGTTTGTGCCGGGATAGTCGCCGGTTGTTGTTATGAATGTACCGGTTGCGCCGTTTGCATATTCAACATAAATTGTAACGTCGTCTTCAACCTCGATATCGTGCCACTTGCCTTCGTGAAGGAATGCGCTGACTTTAACGGGCAGACCGCAGATCCACTGCCAGAGGTCAAGATTGTGGGGGCACTGGTTGAGAAGTACGCCGCCGCCTTCACCCTTCCAGGTTGCACGCCATCCGCCTGAATTATAGTATGCCTGGGTTCTGTACCAATCGGTGATAATCCAGCTCACACGTCTGATTTCGCCAAGTTCACCGCTCTGAACAAGCTCGCGCATTTTTCTGTAAACGCAGTTTGTTCTCTGGTTATACATAATACCGAAAACAAGGTCGGTCTTTGCGGCAGCCTCGTTCATCTCACGGACCTGCTTTGTGTAAACGCCTGCGGGTTTTTCGGTAAGAACGTGAACACCCTTGCTGAACGCATACTGAGCGATAGGTGAGTGGTCATAGTGGGGAGTTGCGATAAGAGCAACGTCAACCTCACCGCTGTCGATGAGTGCTTCTGCACTGTCGAAAGTTTTGAGCGAGGGCATAACTTTCTTTGCCGCATCGAGTCTTTCGGGGTTGATATCGGCAACTGCTGTGATGCGAAGCTCCTTGTGAGCACCCTTGAGATGCATATTGATATGAGACATACCCATATTGCCGACACCGATGATGCCGAATCTTACGGGCTGAATCTTATTTTCGATGATGTTGTGAATAGCTGAGCAGGCAGCTGCAAATGAAGTCATATTGTCGGGATAAACGAACTTCTTGTTCATTGCGTTTGCTGTTGCGTCGTCGGGTTCGAGGTTATCGAGACCCTCAAAGACTCTCAGGTGAGGTTCAACAGAGAGGAAATAAACGCCTTCCTTCTCGTCGAGCATACGCATAATATCTTCGATATGGCCGTCACCTTCGCCTGCGGGCACAACGGTATCGATTTCCGCAATGCAGTCCTTAACGTGGAAATATGTAACGTAATCCTGAAGAAGCTTGAAGCCTTCAAGAGTGTCTGAGCCGCACTGAATGTAGTTTGAGGGGTCAAAGATGCAACCCATTCTTTCGCCGTAATGCTCGGCAAGTTCAAGGCATCTTTCTGTTATATCGCCGTAGATACCCTTTTCGTTTTCGTGGCAGCAGAGGATGCCGTGTTCGTTTGAATAATCGACCATAGCATCAAGTCTTGCGTATACTTCGTCTTTGAGTTCTTCACGGCTCTGACCTTTTGTGAAGAAGAAGCTGAACATTCTGATATATTTTGTTTCAAGAACTTTAGCAACCTCAACAGTCTGCTTGAATGCTTCAAAATGAGGTGCAAAATCATCGTCAATTTCAATTTTGCCGTAGTGAGAACCGATTGAAGAAACCTTGATACCGTTGTCGTCAAGGAGTTTTTTGAGTTCTTTTGCCTCTTCAACGGTGAAGTTTGAGATGTTTTTTCCGTTAACGTTGCGAAGCTCGATGTATTCGATTCCGTTAGCCTTACAAGCGGCTATCTGCTCAAGAATATCAGCCGATGCTTCGTCGGCGAATGCCGAAAATAAAAATTTTGCCATAAAAATATCCTCCCAAGGTTATTTTTGCTTATTGATTTATTTTATCATTATCTGTATATATTTTGCAAGCATTAATATTAAAAAATATCAGACAGCATAAAGAATATGGAGATTGCGGATTTCGGGGTCAGAGATTTTGTTGTTGACCGCATATGCGTGACCCTCTGCCGAATCGCCCGAAAAATCGGAAAGTCCCTGATTTTTAACTTCCGCAATTATATCCGAGCAGATTTTTTCAACGGTTTCAGCCTTTGTTTTTGCTTCTTTTTCTCCGTTGCCGCTTGAAATGAGATATTCGAGCGAAGCGGAAATTTCCGAAAGAAGCGAAAGTTCACGCATCGCACGGAAGCTCCATTTATAATAGGGTATATAAACACGGTTGAGCAGAAAAACGCAGTTCATTGCGCTTTTGACAAACTCAAAAAGTGCAAGCTGTGCAGCAGCATTTTCACCGTGTGCAAGGCAACGGGAATAGTTATACTGACCCGACTGACCCATCAACAGAAGATTGCCTGCAAGTTTTTTGAGCCTGACGTTTTCGGGCATTTTTGAAAGATGATTGCGGATTTCCGTGACCATACCGAGGTTATCGCAGAAAATTCTGCCGTTGACCGCTTCCGCGAGCGAATATTCGGGCACGGAAAGCCACTCACGGGTTGAAAGAATACCGCTTCGGCTGCCCGTTTTTGCTTCAAAAAAATCGCCGATTGAAATAACACCCGTTCTTTTTCCGCCAACGGGAGCCATATTGCTCCTCTTATATCCCATAAATTCTTTCGGAAGAGAATTATAAGCTTTTTCGAGCAGAAAAACCGTGCGTCTGTCGATGATGTCGCCATCGGGAATGAAGATGCAGAAACCCGGCTCAAAATCGTGGTCGGCAGAGATTCCGTCATCAAAACCGAAGCATTCGGAGCCGCTTCCGCAAAGACCGACGGCTATCATCGGCTCAATTCCGGAAAACCCGGAATGAATCATCGGAGCGCCGAATTCGTTATAAAATTTTTCGGAAAGCTCAAGACCCTTCATAAATCTTCTTTGACCTTCTTTCAATCTCTTTCTGATAGAAAAAATATCCGTAATAACCGAATACCGATGCACACTTTTCGCAGACGAAAGCATAGTTGCCGTCTGTTTCGCTGACGGAAGAATCGAGCAGTTCAATCGCCTTTTCGAGATATTCCGTTATGATGCTCTCTGCGTTTTCAAGACCGTGTTCAGCCTCGGCTGCATTCGCCATATTCAGATAGGTTATTGCCGCTTCAGGTTTTCTGCCGTCAAAGTTTTCTGTAACTCCGAGAGCCTTTCTGTAAAGCTCATCTGCACGGGAGAATGCTTTTAAATCAACAAGTGCAAGAGCCATATTGTTATAAAGACCGCCGAAACGCTCATCATACGGATTAAGGTTTATTTCGTAAATTATCTTTGCTTTCTCATAAAGAGGCAGTGCTTTTTCAGCCATACCGAAGGCTTTGAAAACCGTTGCGGTGTTGAGATAAGTTGTTGCGGCACCGATGTTATCGGATAAATTCTGAGCATCAATTATGCCGAGTGCCGATTCGGCACAGCAAAGAGCATCATCTTTTTTGCCGAGCTTACGGTAAAGCCCCATCAGTTCGTTTCTCATAAGAAGCATCGCACGGAAATCACTGCTTTTTTCCGCTTCGGAAAGCCAGTAAAGGAGATGTCTTTCTGCGGAAGAATAATCGTTTTTGCCGAGATATCCGTCAAGCTTTTCAATGATTCTGTTTATATCCACACAAAACACCTCCGAAAAATTAATCTGTTACAATAATATATTTACACGACTCAATAACGGTTTCACCGCTTATCTTTTCACCGCTGACAACGTTTGTATATTCCTTATCAAGAGCAATCTTTTTTGCGCTGTCGCTGAAATTCATAATGAAAATATGATTTCCTCTTTTGCGGATTTCAATTCCGTCATCTGCGGTGATACCGCAGTCGGGAGCGATTGAGTTTTTCTCAATCAGCATTTTGCAGAAATCATCGGTAAAGTCGCCATCATTTCTGAATGCGGCATAATAAGCCTTGCCCTTGCCGAAGCTGTTTTCGGTTACGGCGGGCATACCTGCATAGAAATCGCGCTTGTATTCGCCAAGAATTTCCGCACCCTTTGAGTGGATGATATCGCAGATGTGAACAACGTCATAATCCTTGCCACTGAAAGAAGCGGTGTTTTTCATTCCCTCGGGCAGAGAGTCGGTCTCTTCGCACCATACACCGAAAACGTCCATAAGTCCGTCACCGGGGAAACCGCCGAGATAACACATATCGTTTTTGTCAACGAATCCCGTAAGATAGGTTGCAACAAAATTACCGCCGTTTTCAACATAGGTTTTTATTCTTTCGCCTGTGCCGTCCTTGAGCATATAAAGGAAGGGCGCAATGACTGTGTTATATTTTGAAAAATCGGCATCCATTGGTATAACGTCAACGGAAATCCCTCTTTTTCTGAACGGTGCATACCATTTGATGCATTCGCCGAGATAGTTTCTGTTTATGTTGTTGAATCCGCAGAAATGCTTGACTGCCCAGGAATTTTCCCAGTCATAGACAACGGCAACCTTGCTGTTGCTTTCTTTGCCAACAACGCCCGAAAGCTTTTCGAGCACTTCACCCAGACGGGCAACATCTCTGAAAACTCTTGTGTTTTCGTGACCGACGTGGTCAACAACGGCGCCGTGATATTTTTCGTGACCGCCCTTGCTCTTTCTCCACTGGAAATACTGAACGCTGTCTGCACCGTGAGCAACCGACTGGATTGACGAAAGCTCCTGCATACCGGGTTTCGGGAGCTTGTTGACATCGTGCCAGTTGACGAGAGAGGGTGTGCTTTCCATCATAAAGAACGGCTGACCGTCTTTCATCGAACGGAAAGCATCGTGAACAAACGCAACTGCAAGAGCTTCTTCTTCATTTCTGCCTTTATCCCAGGCGGGGTAGTTATCCCACGAAACAAGATCCATCTTCTTTGCGAATTTCTGATAGTCGATGCCGTCATACATACGCATAAAGTTGGTTGTTATGGGGATATCGGGGGTGATTTCACGAAGGGGTTCGATTTCGTTTTCATAGAACGAAATGTGGCTGTCAGAAACAAATCTGTTCCAGCAGAGCTTCATTGCGGAAACGTGGTTTTCGCCGCGGTTTTTCGGTGAATTTATCTGTGACCAGTCGTTCATGCGGTGGCTCCAGAAACCGTTCCACCATTTTTCGTTGAGTTCTTCGATATCGTTGTGATAATATTCCTTTACCCAATCTCTGAATGCCTGCTGACAAAGTTCGCAATGGCATTCGCCGCAGTATTCGTTGGAGATGTGCCACATTTTGAGAGCGGGATGATTTTTATATCTTTCGGCAAGCATACGGTTGATGTTGCGGACCTTTTCTCTGTAAACGGGGGAGGTAAGACAATGGTTATGGCGCACACCGAATTCGTTGCGGATTCCGTTTTCTTCAACACGGAGCACTTCGGGGTATTTCTGCGCAAGCCAGGGGGGTCTTGCGCCCGACGGAGTTGCAAGAATAACCTCTTTCCCGTTAGCGTGGAGCTTATCCATAATTTCGTCAAGCCATCCGAAGTTATAAACACCCTCTTCGGGTTCGAGAAGCGACCACGAAAAGATGCTGATGGTTGCGCTGTTGACGTGGGCGAGGTTCATAAGACGCATATCCTCGTCCCAGATTTCGGGAGTGTTGATCCACTGGTCGGGATTATAGTCACCGCCGTGAATGATTTTATCAAAAAATTTCTTTTCCATTATTTTAACCTCTCAATGATTTCATTTATGTTGGGAAAATCACCGATTGTCTTTGAATAGTATGAATAAACAACCTTTTTGTTTTCATCAATTCCGATAAACGCAAAAAGCTGGAGGGGACGGAATTCGTTTTCGTCTGTGGGTGCAAAGACCTTTGATTCCATAATTTTAACGGAATCCCCACCGACTTTTTCCTCAAACATTTTGTCGCCCGCAACGGCATAGACTGCGCTGTCTGCCTCAAAAACATTATACTTTTTATATAATACAGCTTCGGTGTCGGAGATTATTTCAAAGGGATAATCCTTATCGGACTTTGCTGACGGAACGATAAATTTGATATCGAGATTTGCCGATTCAAACTCCGCATATTTTTCTTTAAGTGTGTCAAGCAAATCTTCGGTCAGCTTGCATTCGCTTTTTCTGCCGAAAACAACGAGGGTTGTTTTGTCCGCATTAATTTCTTCAAGGGTATCTCCGATTTCAAGGGTTTTGTGATATTCCTTATCCTTTGCTCTTGCATTTTCAACCGCAGATTTAAAGCGTTCAAGCGCTTTTTCGAGAGTTGATTTTGCGCAGGCAAGGTTTATTCTCTGATATCCTCTGCCGAGCGCACCGAACATCTCACCGTTGTCGAGATATATGTTCGCATCCTCGAGCATTTCACGCACTTCAAGATGGGTCATACCGAGAGCACGAACATCGAGCCACTGCAGATAAGTACCCTCAAGCGGATAAACCTTGATTTCGGGGAAGTTTTCTGCCATAAAATCCTCAACACATTTTGCGTTTCCGGCAATAACGCTGAGCAGTTCATCGAGCCAGTCTTCACATTCGTTATAAGCGGCAGTGCAGATTGTGTAAGCAAAAACATTCAGATGCATCTGCATATTCATCTTGTTGCGGATTGTTGCCTTTGCTCTGATTTCATCATTCGGGATGATTATATTGGAACACTGAACGCCTGCAAGATTGAATGTTTTGCTCGGTGCGGTGCAGACCGCAATATTATTCTTTGCTTCTTCGCTGACGTTTGCCATAACGGTATGCTCATAGCCGGGCATAATCAGGTCGTTGTGGATTTCGTCGTCTATTATAAATACATTATTATTACAGCATATTTCAGCCGTCTTTTTCAGTTCATCCGCTGACCACACTCTGCCCACGGGATTATGGGGATTGCAGAAGATGAGGGCGGTGTTGTTTTCATCCTTTGCCAATTCTTCAAGAAGAGCATAGTTGATTTCATATCTGCCGTTATTCTCAATCAGCGGACAGAAAACGCTGCGCCTGCCCGTTGCTATAATCGTCATATCAAACGGATAATAGACGGGAGGCATAACAATAACACCGTCACCGGGTTTTGTTACGGATTCAATAAGCATTGCAAGAGCATTGATGATTCCGGGAGTTTGCAGAAGCCATTCTTTTTTGATGTCAAAACTGTGTCTGCGCTTCATCCACGAAACAACAGCGTCGTAATATTCCTGCGTGGGGTTTGTATAACCGAGAATTGCTTCTTCGGCAAGCTTTTTTATTGAGTCAACTATCGGTCTTGCGGTAGGGAATTCCATATCCGCAACCGAGAGGGGAACAAATTCCATTGATGCGTTTTTTGCAATTTCCCATTTTGACGAGCCGAAACGGCTGCGGTCGGGAATGCTTGTAAAATCGTGCTTCATTGTTTTCACCTGTTTTAAAAAATTTACTGAATTATTGTAACATACCAAGCCGTGAATAACAATAAAAAACAGCCCTATTTTTGTGTTTTAAATAAAATTTTGAAAAAAATCAAAAAATTTTTATTTTTGTTGCAACAATTTACGCAACACGGGACACTAATATAACAAAGGGACAAAAAACATTTCGAAATGTAAAAAAGAAAATCTTGTATAAAACGGGGCGGACAAAGATGGAGGCAATCATTATCGTTTACTCACTTCTTGCAGCGGCGGGATTTTCCGTTGCAACAGCGTGCGCGGCAAAGCTTTTTTAAGAATTGATTCGTTTTTCTTAATAATTTTTTAGAGGTTTGCCTGCTTTTTTCTTAGAAAACAGCGTGATATAATGAAGCCATAACAAAAAACAACGGAGGGGACAAAAATGGCAGTATTCACAACAATCGTAATCACACTTGCATTAACAACAGGAGTTCTTCTTATAAAAGACGATTCACCTGTTTATGCATGATAACACGGAAGGTTATCAGTTAAAACGGAGGGACACAATATGACAGCATTAATTATTACAGGCGCATTTTTCGCAACAACAACCGCTATATCGGTGGCGGCAATCTGCAGGGCAAAGCCCATTGAATGAGCAGAATGACGGAGGGAATAAAAAATGACAGTATTCGGAATTATCATAATCGCAGTTTCGGTTGTAACCGGAATCCTTCTTTTAAAAGAGGATGCACCCGCAATTGCATAAAATATATCAGCTAACGTAAACGACCCTTGCCGTCTGGCAAGGGTCGTTAATTGTTTTATTAAAATGCGGGGGTAAGAAGTTTGTTGAAAAGTTCAAAGAACGGCTTGAAAATAAGATTCACTGTAATTCCGGGCATTTCAGAGAAACCTTCCGTGCCGTAGTTCTCATAAAGCCAGAGGCTGAGATTCTTGAAGAAATCAGAGGGTTCTTCCTCTTCTTCAACCGTATAAACACCTGCTGCAACAAGAGCTGCGCGGAGTCTGTTTTCAACTTCCTTCTGCTGACCGGCATAGCAAACCGTTCCGTTTACAAAAGCTTCTGCTTCTGCAAGTGCAGCTTCAAGTTCTGCGGCAACCTCGGGCGAAAGAGCCGAAGTGTCAACAGCCTTTGCTGCGGGAATGTGGCTGTTCTTAAGACCTCTGGGGTCTCTTGCGCCGTTGAACTGAGGATATTCGGGTGAAGAGTAAACATCCTTGATGTCATCCTTCGCAAGAAGACGGGTTGCAAGAGAGATTATTATATCGTTTCTTGCAGTCTTTTCGTGATTCTGACCGTCGAAATAGAATGTTGTGTCGGGAAGAAGACCAGTTGATGCGTCAACAACTCTGTCGGGAGAAATGTGATTATGCTCGGGGTTTGAGCAATGTGTGTTTGCCTGAACATAATCTGCAGGAAGTGCTTCGCCGACCTTTGCGCTCTTAACACCCATTGATGTTGAGTCAAGGTGGATAACGCCGTCTGCGTTGTCGTCATTCCAGGTGTTGCCGATGCAGTAAAGAGGTACATCGTAGTCAACAATGTTGAAAACCTGAACGCCCTTGTCAACAAGAGTCTGAATGTTTTTGTCGGAGTTGAGCTGAGCGTGATAGTACATTTCTGTTTCGCGCTTTATTTCAGCTCTTGCGGGGTCGGAAAGAAGCTCTTTTGCAAGCTTGGGATAATAGGATGAGGGGCTGAGCGCCCAGATGCTTGTGATTTTTGATGCAACTTCGTCAACAAGAGTATTAACCGCTGCGTGAAGACCTTTGAGAAGAACGTTATCGGGAATGATTCTTGCGATAACTTCAATCATTCTTGCTTCGTCTTCATCCATAAGGGTTTCAAGGAAACCGTTGAAGAGGAATTCCTTGTCAAAGAAGGTGAGATCTTTTGAAAGAAGGTCGCCTACGATTGTTGAACCGTCAAGAGCAGGAACAATATATACAACCTTGTTGAGATCATCCATAACTTCGGGATAATATTCAAGAAGTCCGTTTGCAACCGAACCGCCCATGCTGATGGGAACGATGTTGACCTTGTTGTGGCCCGTTTCTCTCTTGACCATCTGGATGAAATCATAAAGCTCGTTTACGATTTCAAGATGGTTTGAAAATGAGTTGTATGCAAAGTAATAAAGGTGGTCTTCGCCTGCCTGCTCTGCGTAGTCAAGAAGAGGAACGTTATTATAAATCTGCTCTTTTTCATATTCGCTGCATTCTGCAACAGAATAGGGATACTTCTCTACCTCAAGATTACCGGTGTTTTTGCCGTTATCGTCGCACATATTAACCTCGAAGCTGTCGAGAATAATATCCGAAAGTGCGGAGGAAAGACCGATATCACGCTGGGTGAGAAGAGTAAGAAGTACGGGGAAAATAGCCTTTAAAACAATTGTGCCGATATCGAAAATTGCGGGGAAGCAGCTGACTCTGTTGCCTTCGTCATCAAGAATATAGTCACCGTTTTCGTCGAGCGCCCATACGTTGGACTGACCGATACCGGGAACAACGATTGAAGGGCAGGTGTCGCATTTGCCGCCGCATTCCGTCTTAACCGCAGCTGCCGAAGCACCTACGGTAAGAACGGAGAAAATTATTGTAAGAGCGAGAATAAACGAAACAACTTTTTTCATTAATATTCAACCCCTGTTTGATTATTTGAAAAGTTTTGTGATGGGTGAGAAAACCCAGTCGATGAGGTTGCCGCCGCCGAGCCACTTAACAAGGAAGAGGCTTGCTTTTTCCATTGATTCATCAAGGAAAACGTCAAACTTTGAGGGCTCTTCGTCGTATGTATAAAGGTCGTATTTAGCAAGAATTGCATTGAGTCTGTCTTCTGCAGCAGTAACCTTTTCCTGGTCAGCGATTGTTGCGTTGATAACAGCTTCGCCCTGTGCGATTGCTGCTTCAAGCTCTGCCTTATCTTCTGCGGGAAGGGTGATTTCACCTGCTGCATCTTTTTCAAGAAGATCCTTTGCATCGGGAAGTCTCCAGCGGCGGATGTACTTGGTCTTGCAGCTGTAGTTGAACTGAGGATATACTTCGGGATTTTCGTTAACGTTTGAAACGTCGCCTACAAGGATAGCCTTAATGAGATTAAGAACAACGTCGTTGTTGCCTACTTCGTGATGCTGGTCAAGGAAAATCCAGGTGTTTTCGGGAAGGATTGATGTTGAAACGTCAACCTTATTGTCGGGTGAAACGTGATTGTGGTTCTTGTTTTTGCAGTATGTGTTCTTTTCGTAGCTGATATCAGCAAGAGTCTTGCCTGCGGGTGCGCCTGTTGCGCCGAGGGTTGTTGAAGCAAGATTGATGATACCGTCTGTGTTATAATCGTGAGCGGATTCAACGATGCCGAAGAAGGTGTAATCCTGCTCGCCGAATGAAAGGTTTGCACCAGCGATGGTGTTGACCTTAACGCCGTCTGCAACTGCGTCAAGGATATTGTCCTTGAGGTTGAGTCTTGCAGTCTGGAAACGGTCTGTCTTTTCCTTGAGCTTTGCCTTTTCAGGTGCGTTGTTGAGATATTTCTCAGCAAGTGCATCGTATCTGTATGAAGGAACCATTGCCCAGATCTGGGGGCAGTTGATCATCATTGAATCAAGAACACCGCTGATTGCACCGGTGAGGATTGCTTCTACGCCTGCACGGGGAATGATGTGAAGAATGCAGTTGATAAGATAGCCGAGAGTAGCGTCGTCACCGAGAATGGGGGGAATAAACTCGTGATAGAGGAATTCATCAGCGAGGTTCCACTTTCTTTCGAGCATATCTGCAACGATGTCTGTACCGTCAAGGCAAGCAACAGCGTTAACGATTTCGTCAACCTTATCGTGACCGTATGCGTCAAGGTAAGCGGTGAGGATTGTGCCGCCGAGCGAAACGGGGAGAAGAGTAACCTTATCGTGGCCTGTCTGCTCCTTAACCATATCGATGTATTCATCAAGCTCTTTAGCCGACTGCATGGGGTCGCCAACGAGGTTGAAGGTGAACATATAGATGTGGTCGCCGCCGATTTCCTTTTCAACTGCCTGAAGAGGAATCATGGTGTAGAGCCAATCCTTATCATCTTCGTTCATTTCTGAAATGGGGTGATTCCATCTCTTTGTCTGAAGGTTGTTGATGTAGTTACCGTCATTGTCGCACTTCTGAACCCAGAATGCAGCGCTTGCGGCATCATATGCAGCATCTTCAAGACCGAGGGGGATCTGAGTTGTGAGGGTTGTAAGAAGGCTGAGGATGAGCTTGGGAAGAGTACCCCAGAGTTTGCTCAGTTCAAGGATGAGAAGAGTACCGCCAACGTGGTTGCCGTCAGCATCGAGATAGGGTTCGTCGTTCTCATCGTAAAGATATGTGGGTGAATGGTTGATACCGGGAAGGATAACAACAGGCGATCTGTCGCATTTTCCGCCGCAGTCAGTTTTTGTTGCTGCAGATGCACCTACTGCACCGATTGATGCGAGCATTGCAGCGCACAGAATAAGAGAAATTGCTCTTTTGATTCTGTTCTTCATTTTTAAAACACTCTCCTTTTTTGACTTTAAGTCAAATTTACACTTCATATTAACACATATTTTATATAATTTCAACAGTATATTAATATATTTTGTAACGTTTACCGAATTTTGCCTCATAAAATTAAAAACAAAAATTAAAATTTTATTCTTCCTTGACTCAAATCGGAATAAATTGTATTATAATTATTGGATAATTTGCTTGCGGCATGATTTGACTTTGTTATGAATTGCAATTAAAATTTGTATGATTTGCACCGTTCGGTGCATTAAATATAACGGTCATAGGCGAAGCCTGTCCTTAATGTTGCGCAGCAACAATTCATGCTCCGTCGGAGCAATTTATTCTATTATGTGCACAGCACAAATCATTCACGAAAGAATTATTTATGAACTGTTACACCGAAATTGCAAAATTAACGCCGGAGTTTCTCAATCTTGCTTCGGCAATCCAAAAATACCGTCTGCCTTGCGGCGTGACGGGGCTTTCGCACGTCCATAAGGCGCACGTCATAGCCTCAATGTGTATGTCTCTGCTGAAAAAAGCGGTTGTTATTACCCCCGACGAAGCTCAGGCAACAAGGCTCAGACAGGATATGGAAGCCTTCGGAATAAACGCTTTCCTTTACCCCGCAAGGGATTTTTCGTTCCGCACTCACGAAACCGTTTCAAGAGAATATGAACACTCAAGACTGAAGGTGCTCGACAAAATGCTTTCGGGCGATTACGATGCGGTTGTTCTTTCTGCCGAAGCGGCTTCTCAGCTCACCGTGCCGCCTGCAATGCTGATGAACAACAGTTTTGCCGTTACCGTCGGTGAGGAGTATGAGATTGATGAGCTTATTCTCAGTCTTATCCGTTGCGGATATACCCGCAGTGAACAGGTTGACGGTCCCGGTCAGTTTGCTCTGCGAGGCGGAATTCTCGATTTCTTCCCGCCCGATTCAAAGCTGCCGTGCAGAGTTGAATTCTGGGGAGATGCAGTTGACAGCATTGCGTTTTTTGAGCTTGAAAGTCAGCGAAGAACCGATATGACGGATGAAATCCGAATAACCCCCGCAAGAGAAATTCTTTGCACCGACGAAATGCTCAAGGCTCTCATCGAACGCCACATTTCCGATAAAAAAATCAAGGGTGATGCCCTCAAAAAACTTGAAGAAGACCTGAACAGCCTTAACGACGGCATCCGTCTTTCTTCTTTCGATAAATATATGCCGCTGATTTATCCCGACAGCGCAAGTATCTTTGACTACGCAAACGGCAGTATGCTGTTTGTCTGCGAAAGTTTTTCAGTCAAGGATAAATTTGAAGCGTCAAGCCAGCTGATGAACGAAACCGTCAAGGGTCTTTTTCAGGATGGCACGCTCTGCAAGGGACTTGACAGATACTCAATCCGTACTCACGAGCTTTTTGCGTACTACGAAAAAATGGGTGCGGTTTATCTTGATAATCTTCCGAGGGGCAGTTTTGATACCCCCGTCAAGGAGCTTATAACGTTTACCGCAAAACAGATTGCACCGTGGAACGGTACTTTCACCGCTCTTGTTGATGACCTCGATGCAATACGCAGGCAGGGTAATTCCTGCGCTGTTCTTGCAGGCACGGATAAGGCTGCAAAAACTCTTGCCGACGACCTCGAAAATGAAGGCATTCCGGCTCTTTTCTGCCCCGTTCCGCCTGCCGAATTCCCAAGAAAAACCGTCTGTGTTCTTCCCGGAGGACTTTCATACGGCTTCGAATATCCATCGGCAAGATACACCGTCATAACTTACCGAAGCAGAACGGTGACCAAAAATAAAGTTGTTTCGTCAAAGAGAGTCAAGAACGCATTTAATAATCTCGATGAGCTTCACAGAGGCGAATATGTTGTTCATGCAACCCACGGTATCGGTATTTTTGAGGGTATAACAACCCTCGAAGCTTCGGGAAACACCAAGGATTATATTAAAATACAGTATGACAAGGGCGATAATCTTTATGTGCCCGTCACTCAGCTTGACCAGGTTTCAAAATATATCGGACCCAAGAGTGACGAAAAGCCGCTCAAACTCAGCAAACTTGGCGGTAAGGATTGGCAGAAAACCCGTTCAAGGGTCAAGAGTGCCGTCAAGGATATGGCGAAGGAGCTTATCGAACTCTATTCCAAGCGAATCAAGGTTCAGGGCCACTCGTTTTCACCCGATATAGATATGCAGAACGATTTCGAGCGCCGTTTTGAATTTGTTGAAACAGACGATCAGCTCCGCTGCATTCACGAAATCAAAAAGGATATGGAAAAGCAGTATCCGATGGACAGATTGCTCTGCGGTGACGTCGGCTTCGGCAAAACCGAGGTTGCGCTCCGTGCTGTTTTCAAGTGCATTGCCGACGGAAAGCAGTGCGCAATAATGGTTCCCACAACAATTCTTGCGCTTCAGCATTATCAGACGATTCTCAAACGTTTCGAAGGTTTTCCGATTGAAGCGGGAATGCTTTCAAGATTCTGTACAAAAAAAGAAATCGACAAAACAATCAACGGTCTGCGCCGAGGTTCGGTTGACGTTGTTGTCGGCACTCACCGTATAATTTCAAAGGATGTTCAGTTCCGTGACCTCGGACTGATTATCATTGATGAGGAGCAGCGTTTCGGTGTTGCGCAGAAGGAAAAGCTCAAAACTCTTTTCCCCGCTGTTGATGTTCTCACTCTTACGGCAACTCCCATTCCCCGCACTCTCAATATGGCGATGACGGGTATCAGGGATATGTCGGTGCTTGAAGAAGCTCCGCAGGACAGACAGCCCGTTCAGACCTATGTTATCGAGCACAATATGCCCGTTCTCGTCCAGGCGATGGAGCAGGAACTCCGCAGAGGCGGTCAGGTTTATTATCTCTATAACCGTGTTGAGGATATCGAGAAAAAAGCGGCGGAAATCAAGGCAATGCTGCCCGATGCTAATATCGGAATCGGTCACGGCAAAATGACCGAGGATGAGCTCAGCGAAGTGTGGCGCAGACTTCTCGAAGGCGAAATCGATATTCTCGTCTGCACAACGATTATCGAAACCGGTGTTGACGTGCCCAATGCAAACACGCTTATTATTGAAAATGCCGACAGAATGGGTCTTGCCCAGCTTCATCAGATAAGAGGCAGAGTCGGCCGTTCGTCAAGAAGAGCAAGCGCTTATTTCACATTCACAAGAGGCAAACAGCTCAGCGAAATCGCAACCCGCAGGCTCGATTCAATCAGAGAATTTACCGAATTCGGTTCGGGTTTTCATATTGCGATGCGTGACCTTGAACTCCGTGGCGCGGGCAACGTTCTCGGCGCAAATCAGCACGGACATATGGAATCCGTCGGTTATGAGATGTATGTAAAACTTCTTGAGCAGGCAATCAGCGAGGAAAAAGGCGAAAAATCCGCAGAACCCGAAAAGGATTGCGTTATCGACCTGCCGATTGATGCTCACATTCCCGATGAGTATATCGAAAGCGTTCCGCAAAGACTTCAGATTTACCGCAGAATTGCGGATATCAAGACGAACGAGGATGCTTCGGATGTTATCGACGAGCTTTGCGACCGATTTGGCGACCCGCCCGAAAGCGTTGAGGGTCTTATCAAAATTGCGCTTCTCAGAGGCAAGGCGGCAAGGCACGATGTTTATGAAATCACGATGCAGAGCGACCGCATCATTTTCAGAATCAGCCAGCTTGATATGGAAAAAATATCAATGGCATCGGCTCATTTCAGAGGCAGGTTCGTTGTCAGCGCAGGCAACGGAAAACCGCATATTGCGGTGAAGCTTCTCAAAGGCGAAAACCGCCTTAATCTGATTGAGCGTGTGCTTGATTATATGGACGAAAATCCGGGCAATTCTGCAAGTTGACCATATTAATCTTGCATAATTTGTGCAAAAAGCAGAAAAAATCACGTGTATTATGCAAGTTGTTGACAGATGTACATTCACGTGATATAATAAACCCAATAAATTAACCAAGGAGGCCGGGATTATGAAAAACAATGATTTACCGTTATTGCTGCTTGACAATTCTTCGATGAGCACTGCTATCAACGAGGGCGAATTCAAAAGCGAGATGATGACCTTTGAAGAAACAAAAGCCATTATCGAAATGTATGATGATGACGACATTATCCGTTGCTTTACCGGCGATATGCTTGAAGAAATCGTCTTCAAATATCTTGACATCCAGGGTCAGCATTTTGAATACAAAAAGATAACAAATATGCGCCCGGGTCAGCACGCAATTGTGTTCAAGGTCTATATCACTCCTTCGGAAACCCAGCCCGTTATCAAAACAAAATATGATACCGAGGCAAAGAAAATTCAGAACGTTTACGTATACTGTCAGCATATTGTTAAAATGGCATAAAAATTACCGCTCTGTTCTGCAGAGCGGTTTTTCACGGAGATAAATATGATAAAAAACATTATTTTTGATATGGGCGGGGTACTGATTGACTATAACCCCGAAAAAACTCTTTATTCGCTTTTCGACAGAGAAACTGCCGATATTCTGCTCCGAGAGATTTTCAGAAATCCTGTCTGGTCGGATAAGGACAGAGGAATTATTTTTCCCGACGAAATTATGGAGCAAAAGAAAAACACCATTCCACCCGAAATTTTTGAAAAAACAAGCGAAATGGTGCATAATTTCTATCCTTATATGCCGCCGTTTGAGAAGATGTATGATTTCATAAAGGGTCTCAAAGAAAACGGTTACGGAATCTATCTTCTTTCAAACGCATCGGGTGATTTTTATGAGCGAATTGACGGAATTCCCGCTCTTTCGCTTTTCGACGGCTATCTTATTTCAGCCGACTACAAGCTTCTCAAACCCGAAAAGGAAATTTATCTTGCTCTTTATGAAAAATTCTCGCTCAATCCCGAGGAATGTTATTTTATCGACGATGTTCAGGCGAATATCGACGGAGCAAAGAATGCAGGAATGGACGGTCACTGCTATTACCACGGTGACCTTGAAATCCTCAAAAAAGCAATGGCTGAAAAGGGGATTAAGGTTTAACTATACAACGTTTCAATAATTTCAACGTAGGGGCGTCCTTTGGACGCCCGTTTTTTGTAGGGAGGCTTGACCCAACCCGCCGAACATTTTTGTAGGGGACGGCGACCCTGACGTCCCGAATGCACCGTAAGGTGCATAATTAAGTGCAAAGTGTCGGGTGGGCGTTGCCAAAGTCCCCCTTGTCAAAGGGGGAAAGCGAAACGAAGTGAGCAAGGGGGATTCAAAAAAAGAATCCCTCCGTCTTTTTGCTTCGCAAAAATCCACCTCCCTTTAACAAGGGAGGCGGGTAGAATTAAAACTTTATTGACTGCTCAATTATTCTGCTTATGCCGAAAAGGTTTTTGAAGAATGACACGATTTTCTGCCAGAAGCTTGCGTTGGATTCGATTTCCTGTTCGGAAACATGTTCAACACCGTTTGCATCTGTATATTTTGCTGTTATTGTAACGTCACCCGTTGATGTTGACGTTACGGCACAGGTCAATCCATCATCAGATGGAACAATTGTTACACCATTACCTTCAACACTCCACTCGATTTTTTCGTTTGCGGATATTGAGGTTAAATTGGTATGAAGGATAAGTGTTTCACCATATTTAACAACAGATATAGACGGTTTTAAAATTTTAAATATAAATCCAACTGAGGGCTTGGTTGTTGGCACTTCTGTCGGTTTTGTAGTTTCAACAGGTTTCGTTGTGGGTTTTGAAGTTGTCGGTTTGGTTGTAGAAACTTCAATCGGTTTTGTTGTTGCTGGTTCTGTTATAACAGGCTTGGTTGCTGTGGGAACTTCAACAGGTTTTGTGGTTGAAGGTTCGGTTACTACAGGTTTTGTTGTTGTAGGAATCTCAACAGGTTTCGTTGTCGAAGGCTCAGTTACGACAGGCTTGGTTGTTGTCGGAACTTCGACGGGTTTTGTTGTTGCTGGTTCCGTTACAGCAGGCTTGGTTGTAGGCTCGGGGATAAATGCATTATGCCCAGTGCAGACTCGGAATTCAATACCGTTTGCGTCAGCAAATTCTTTAGCATAACAATTTTCTGTGGTTGAACATATATACGCATTGGTACCCTTTAAAAAACTACTGCTCAACGATGTAACGCTTTTTGGAATATGAACACATTCAAGATTTGCACATTCCAAAATATTGGTAGAAAATAATTCTGTGACGCCGTCAGGAAATACTATGGTTTTAAGTGAATCACATTTGTTAAAAGCATAATAATCAATTTTTGTTACACCGTCAGGAACATAATAAATTTCATTTGTGCTTCCTGCAGGATATTGAATCAATTGTGTTTTGTCTTTGTTGAACAGTACACCGCGTTCATCACTTGAATACACCGTATTTTCCTTTTCTACTGCTATGCTTTCAAGTCCGTCGCAGCCAAAAAATGCATTAGAGCCTATCTTTGTCACTGCAGCAGGAATAGTTATACTTTCAAATTTCTCGCAACCTTCAAATGCATAGTCACCTATGCTTGTAAGAGAATCGGGAAATGTTATGCTTTCAAGTTTCTTGCAACCACAGAATGCAAAACTTCCTATTTTTGTTATGTTATCAGGCAACACTATGTTTGTCAGACTTTCGCATCCCTGAAATGCACTGCTACTTATGCTCGTTACATTGTCAGGAATTGTTATGTTCTCAAGTTTCTTGCAACGATAGAATAAATCATCGGATATACTTGTAAGGCTGTTGGAAAGTGTTACACTTGTTAAGCTTTCACAATAGGCAAAAACATCAGATGATATGGTTTTCACCTTATCCGGAATCACTATGCTCTTGAGGCTTTTACAATTTTTAAATGCCATATAACCGATTTCCTTTAAATCTCTTGAGAGCGTAATACTTTCAAGAGATGTGCAGCCATAAAAAGCTTCTCTCCATATATAGCATACTGTATCGGGCAGTGTTATACTTTTAATTGCAGTGCAGTTTTTAAATGCTTCGTCATATATGTATGCTACAGGTACAACCTCTGTTTTACCATCAGCAAGTTCACAAGTAAAATATGCAGGAACAACAACATCGCCAGAAATCGACTTGTTAACTGATATTATACGTATCCCTAACCAATCTTTAGAATAGGTATAATCACCTAACGTCATCGCCTTTGCTTTTACCGCAAAGTCTACCCAATCAACATCCGCTAATCCGAATGCAAATGAGCCGAAAAGGAGTGTGAATGCGAGGAGAATTGACATTGCTTTTTTGAGTGTGCGTTTCATTTTAAATTCCTCCGTAAAATAAAAAGTGCGCAGCCGAAGCTACGCACAAAAAATGCATCGCTCCGATTGCTGCGACACAATTTTCCACACATCTTATGAGTATGCTGAAATAGAGCATGCATTTTTATCAAAAAAAATACAAACTCAAAGATATGTGGTTATTTAATTGTGTCGCAAATTCAGTATAACACATTACTTTGTGAAATTCAATAAAAAAATCGGGCGGTCAAAGACCGCCTATTCTGCACATCTGTTGCTTATTGTTTCAGCTTCCCCTTGAGGGGAAGCTCCGTCATGGACGGTGATGAGGTGATTGCGTGAGCAACAAAAAACACCTCATCCGTCGGCTATCGCCGCCACCTTCTCCTCAAGGAGAAGTCATTAATTTCACCCCACAAAAACACGCTTTACCGTCAGGCTGTCGCCCGTGCCGATTTCGCCGAGACCGATGAATTTGCCGTCGGGGTCATAAATTCTGAAAAATCCGAGCATACGGGGATATTTCAGCCTCTGCAGGTCGAGTTCACCGCCGTTTGAAAAGCGTTTTGCCTGCGCGGCGCTGACTTTGATGACGGGATATTCCTCCAATGCCTTGTCAACAGAAATAACTATATCGTTCAAACTGCCGTTATCCGCAGCAGCCGAAAGCTGTTCAAGGGTGACGGCATTTTCTATTGAAAATCCGTTTGCCTTTGTGCGTCGAAGTTCGGTCATAACCGCGCCGCATCCGAGCGCTTCACCGAGGTCGGCAATAAGAGTGCGGATATAGGTGCCCGATGAGCATTCAACGGCAATGGAATATTCTCCGTTTTCTTCGTTTTCGCTGAGCATTTCAATTGAAAAAATTGTTACCTGCCTTGCCTTGCGTTCAACCTCAATTCCTTTGCGTGCAAGGTCATAGAGTCTCTGACCGTCAACCGAAACGGCCGAATACATCGGCGGAAGCTGGCTGATTTCACCCTCAAAATCCTTGAGTTTTTCTCTGACGTCTGCCGCAGTTGCGCTGACGGGTCTTGTTTCAAGAACTTTTCCCGTGATATCAAGTGTATCGGTTGTTGTGCCGAGACGGAAAGTTGCGATATATGCTTTGTTATGGCTCGGCAAAAGCTCACAGAAACGTGTTGCACCGCCAAGCATTATTGTTAAAACACCCGTTGCCATCGGGTCAAGAGTGCCTGTATGACCGCACTTTTTTTCACCGCATATGCGGCGAACCCTTGCAACAGCGCCGAACGAGGTTATATCCTTGGGTTTGTCGAGAAGAATTATTCCTGTCATAGCAATTCCTTTCGCATTAATGAATACCGTTAAAAAGCCTTCCCCTTGAGGGGAAGGGGGACCGCTTGCGGTGGATGAGGTGTAAACACAACAGTGAGTGTTGCTTCGCAACCACCTCATCAGTCACTTCGTGACAGCTTCTCCTCAAGGAGAAGCCGTAGTGGTCTTTTAGTTTATTTCTTATTAAAAACGGGCAACCGCAAAAGTTGCCCGCATTTTTTAATCAATGGTAAAAGCATCAATCTCCGTCTGGATTTCTTTGAGAAGGGAATTGATTGCCTGCTGTTTTGTGCCGTAAAGCGTACAGCCTGCCGCACCCATATGACCGCCGCCGCCGAGTCTTTTGCAGATGGCAGATGCATCGATATCTCCGTGAGTGCGAACGGATGCCTTGAAGCTTCCGTCTTTGAGTTCTCTCATTGAAACGCCGACAAGCACGCCCTCAACCTGACGTGGAAGATTTGCAAGACGGTCTGTTTCGCTTTCGTCTGAGCCGCTTTTCTTATACATATCCTGCGTTACGCAGATAACTGCGCAGCGGTCGGAGAAATAAAATCTCATTCCTTCGAGAGCAAGACGCTCAAGCGCCGCATAGGTTCTTGTTTTTGTTTCAAAAAAAACCTGAATGATGTTGTAGGTGTCAGCTCCGAGCTTTGCAAGCTCTGCCGAAATTTCAAAGGTTCTCGGTGTTGTGTTTGAAAAACGCATACAGCCCGTGTCGGTTGTTACGCCCGTGAAAAGGCACGATGCAATCTGCGGAGTGATTTCTGCTTCAAGCTCTTTGAGGAGAAGATACATCATTTCTGCCGCCGATGCCGAATCGGGCTCGAGGCACACTTTGTCCGCATACATCATATTTGAACCGTGATGGTCGATGCAAAGACCGATTTTGCCCTGATATCTGCCTTCGGATTCTTTGCCGAGAAGCTTGATATCCGCAACATCTATTGCCGCAATAAGTTCAGGCTCAAACTCCTCATCCGCAAGGCCCTCAAACATAAATCCGAAGTCCTTGGGGATAGGGTCGGAGCATTCGATCCTTATCTTTTTGCCTTTTGCCGAAAGAGCGTGGGCAAGTGCGGTTGCACTGCCGAGGGTGTCTCCGTCGGGATGTGCGTGGCACAAAAGAAGGATTTTATCAAAGCTCTGAAGTAATTCTGCGGTTTCACGAAGGTCAATTCTCATAATCGACACTCCTTATTCTTCATTACTGTCCGAATTGAAATTTCCGATCATTCTTGCGATGCCCATACCTTTTTCGATTGAGTCATCGGCAACAAATTTAAGCTCGGGAGTTTTGCGCAGATGAAGTCTTTTGCCGACTTCTCTGCGGATGTAGCCGGTTGCGCTGGTCAGACCCTTGACCGCAAGCTTTGCGGTCTCGATGCCTTCCATTGCGCTGACATAAACCTTCGCAAATGAAGCATCGGAGCTGACCTCAACGTTGACAACCGTGAGCATACCCTGAATTCTCGGGTCTTTCAGCTCGCGCATAATAGCGGCAATTTCTCTTCTTATATCTTCGGACACTCTGTCAATTCTGTATCCTGCCATTAATCTCTGTACTCCTCTGTGATGAAGGCTTCAAAGATATCGCCTTCCTTGATATCGTTGAACTTGTTAAGACCGATACCGCAGTCGAAACCTGAAGCAACTTCCTTAACGTCATCCTTGAAACGGCGGAGCGAAGCCATTTCGTCTTCTGCAATAACAAAGCCGTCACGGACAACTCTGATTTTTGCGCCTCTTGTGATTTTGCCGTTGATAACGTGGCAGCCTGCGATGTTGCCGACTGACGAAATCTTAACAACCTGGCGGACTTCTGCCTTACCGATATCAACATCTCTGAACTTGGGAGCAAGCATACCCTTGATAGCTGCTTCAACTTCTTCGATGCATTCGTAAATAACTCTGTAGGTTCTTACTTCAACGCCGTCACGTTCTGCAATTTCCGAAGCAACATTATCGGGTCTTACGTTGAAGCCTACGATGATAGCGTTTGATGCGTTTGCAAGCATAACGTCGCTTTCAACGATTGCGCCAACACCGCTGTGGATAACCTTAACACGGACTTCTTCGTTTGAAAGCTTGGTGAGGTTCTGCTTAACAGCTTCTGCCGAACCCTGAACGTCTGCCTTGATGATGATGTTGAGGTCTTTGAGCTGGCCTTCCTGAATTGAAGCGAAGAGGTTGTCGAGAGTAACCTTCTGGAATTCCTTGAACTGCTCTTCCTTTGCCTTGTTCTTTCTCTGTTCAACAAGCTCTCTTGCAAGACGCTCGTCGTTAACTGCGTCAAAGCCGTCGCCTGCCTGGGGAACTTCTGCAAGACCCATGATTTCAACGGGAACGGAAGGACCTGCTTCGTTAACCTTTCTGCCCTTGTCGTCAATCATAACTCTTACACGGCCAACTGAAGTACCTGCAACGATGATGTCGCCTGATTTGAGAGTACCGTTCTGAACAAGAAGAGTTGAAACGGGGCCTCTGCCCTTGTCGAGCTTTGCTTCGATAACAACGCCCTTTGCCGAGCGGTTGGGGTTAGCCTTGAGTTCCTGCATTTCAGCAACAAGAAGAACTGATTCAAGAAGTGAATCGATACCCATTCTTGTGTGTGCCGAAACGGGAACGCAGATTGTTTCGCCGCCCCATTCTTCGGGAACGAGTTCGTGCTCTGTGAGCTGCTGAAGAACTCTGTCGGGGTTTGCAGCGGGTTTATCCATCTTGTTGATGGCAACGATAATCTGAACACCTGCAGCCTTTGCGTGGTTGATAGCCTCAATTGTCTGGGGCATAATACCGTCGTCTGCAGCAACAACAAGGATAGCAATATCCGTTGCCATTGCGCCTCTCAGACGCATCGATGTGAATGCTGCGTGACCGGGTGTGTCAAGGAAAGTAATCTTCTGACCGTTGAGATCAACTCTGTAAGCACCGATATGCTGAGTGATACCGCCTGCTTCGGTTGATGTAACGGATGTGTTTCTGATTGCGTCGAGAAGTGAGGTTTTACCGTGGTCAACGTGACCCATAACAACAACGACGGGGTCTCTTGAAATGAGTTCGCTTTCGTCGTCAACGTGGTCGTCGATGATTCTGTCTTCGATTGTGATAACAACTTCTTTCTCAACCTTTGCGCCGAGTTCTTCCGCAACGATAGCAGCGGTATCATAGTCGAGAACTTCGTTTACGGTTGCCATCTGACCGAGAGTGAAGAGCTTTTTGATAACTTCCGCAGCAGTCATCTTGAGCATTGCAGCAAGCTCGCCGACGGTGATTTCTTCGGGAAGCTTGAGGAGCATCTGAGGCTTCTTTGCTCTTTCAGCAGCAATTCTCTTGAGTCTTTCAGCTTCGGTTTCACGTCTTGAAGAACGCATACCGCCCTGCTTTCTGTACTGCTGGCTCTTTTGCTTGAGCTTCTGCTTTTTAACAGCGCCTTCGTGCTGCTTTGTTTTGTTTTCGGGAGCGATATTTTCATATCTCTCGTTGTATTTTTCAAGGTCAACGTTATCGGCACGGGTGTCGATTGTACGCATTTCGCCCTTGGTTCTTGACTGCATGGGTTTGTTTTCTTTAACCTCTGCTTCGGGTTTAGGCTGCTTTTTCTGGGGCATGGGAGGAAGCTTGCCGGGTTTTGCAGGCTGAGCGTTTTTCTGCTCTGCTTTCTGTTCGGGCTTCTTCTCTGCTTTTTTCTCCTGCTTGGGTTCTTTCTTTTCTGCAGGAGCAGACTTCTTTTCGTCTGCTTTCTTTTCGGGTTTCTTTTCAGCCTTCTTTTCGGGTTTAGCCTCGGGTTCCGCTTTCTTTTCTGCGGGAGCTTCGGGTGCGTCTTCTGCCTTTTCTTCCTTCTTCTCCTTTGATTTCTTTGCGGAGGGCGTAAACTCAAAATATTCGTTGAGGTCTGCAACCTCGTTTTCTTTTGTGAATGTTTCGAAGATGAGATCAAGTTCGTCTTCTTCGAGAACTGTCATATGCTTTTTCTGACCGTCGAAATGCGCCTGAAGCAAATCAACGACTATGTTGCTCTTTATATCGAAATCCTTGGCAACTTCATGTACTCTGTATTTATTTATCATAGATTAACCTCCCCTGTAGTAACCAAAAGCTCAAGCATTTTTTTTGCAAAGCCTTCGTCATTGACTGTGAGCACTGCGGATTTGAGACCCGTTGCCCAACCTATTTCATCTGCTGATGAGAACAGCATTCTGACCGGGATATTGCGCCCCTCAAAAGCTGCCTCACGCTCAATCTCTTTCCTCAGCCGCTGAGAAGAATCGCTGCTCAGCAGGCAAAGCTTTGCGCCTTTGCTTCTGATTGAACCGATTGCCGCATCGTGACCGCAGCTGAGCTTTTTTGCCCTGCGGCATATGCCGAGAAGAGAGAGGAGCTTTGGATTATCTGTCATTTTTCAGCTCTTCCTCCATTCTCTCGTAGACTCCGTCGGGAATCTCACACGAAAACGCTTTTTCGAGCCTTTTTGCCTTTCTTGCTTTTGCAAGACAAGCGGAGTCATGGCATACATATGCGCCTCTGCCGGGTTTTTTGCCCGTTAAATCAAGCGATATTTCGCCTTCGGGGCTTCTGACAACCCTTACCAGCTCTTTTTTGGATTTCATTTCATTGCATCCCGTGCATTTTCTCATGGGAATCCGACGTGTTTGCATAGGTTCTACCTCTTAAAAAGTATTTTTGATATTATTCATCAAAATTGATAACAGCTTCTTCTGTTTCGGGATTGATGTCGATTTTCCAGCCGGTAAGCTTTGCGGCAAGGCGGGCATTCTGACCCTTGTTGCCGATTGCGAGTGAAAGCTGGCTGTTGGGAACAACAACCTTGCAGGAGCGCTCCTCTTCGTTTTCAACTGTTACGGAGATAACGTCTGCGGGAGCAAGAGAAGCGGCAACGAATTCTGCGGGATTTTCGCTGTAGCGGACAACGTCAAGCTTTTCGCCGCCGAGAAGATCAACAATCTTGTTGATTCTTGCGCCTCTCTGACCGATACATGCGCCAACGGGATCAACGTTTTCGTCTGCGCTGTAAACGGCAATCTTGCTTCTTGAACCTGCTTCACGTGATACGGACTTGATTTCAACGGTGCCGTCGAAGATTTCGGGAACTTCGCTTTCAAGCAGACGTCTTACGAGACCGGGATGGGTTCTGGAAATTGTTGCCTTGGGACCTCTTGTTGCATCTCTGATGTCTGCAATGAATACTTTGATGATGTCGCCTTCGGTGAAATTATCGGTGGGAAGCTGTTCGCTTCTGAGAAGCTTTTCGGTGAGCTTGCCGATTTCAACAATTGCATCAAGAGTAACGGGGTCAACCTTTGATACCTTTGCGGTAACGATTTCCTGATTCTTGCTCTGGAATTCTTCTTTAATCTGACCGTGTTCAGCCTCTCTGATTGCCTGGCGGAGAATGTGCTTGCCCTTTTCTGCGGCAATACGGCTTACTTCCTTTGTTTCAAGCTCGATTTCAACGATATCGCCTGCGATGGCATTTTTCTTGAATCTCTGAGCCTGTTCAACTGTCATATCCTCATCGGGGTCGAGGATTTCGGTAACAACGTTCTTGCGGACAAAAACTCTGATTTTAGCGCTTTCCTTGTCGATTTCGCAAAAAACGATATCCTTATTATTATAGTCTCTTTTAACTGCTGTTACGATTGCTCTCTGGATACCTTCAAGCAGACCGTCCTCTGCGATTCTCTTTTCCTTGCTGAGGAGTCTGACTGCCTCAAAAAATTCGCTGTTGTTCATTTTTTCAAATACTCCCTTTCAATTATATGTCAAAGTCGTCGAGCTTTATATAGCTTGTTTCTTTCTTTTCAAAGCACATTGCGTTGCCGTCTTCAAGGCGGAGAGTGATGAGTTTTCCGTCAAAATCCTCAAGGATGCCTGAGAATTCACGCACGCCTTCAACGGCTCTTATCATTTTAACCTTTATTTTTTTTCCCTTGCAGGCTTCAAAATGGGTTTCTCTTGTCAAATCTCTTTCAAGACCTGGGGATGAAACCTCAAGGCAGTAGCTCTGCTCAATGGGGTCGGCCTCGTCGAGAGGCTTGTCGATTGCGCGGCTCATATTTTCGCAGTCTGTGATGCCAACGCCGCCGTCCTTATCGATTATTATGCGAAGAAACCAGTCTGTGCCTTCCTTGACAAAGCGGATATCCCAGATTTCGAGTCCAAGCTCTTTGGCGATAGGCTCTGCTATTTCCCATACGGCAGCAACTGTATTACCGCCTTTTCCTTTAGCCATGGGTCAAATCTCCTTTATATTTCTTTTTATGAAATTTGTTTTTTGCACAAACAAAAGAGCGGGTCGCCCCACTCTCTTGTTTCATAATCCTACTGTTTATATTTTAACACATAATAATAAAAATATCAAGTGTTTTTTTAAAATTAAACAATACTGATTGTAACCTTTTCGCCATCCTCACCGTCAACCGAGAGGATTTCCCCCGTAAGTCCCGTTCTCACGGCGTTTTCAATTACATTTGCCTGCTCACCTGTGATACCGCCGAAGGCACTGCCCAGATTAAGACCGAAGCGCACTATTCCGAGAGGGATTTTTACGTTTGCGGTTTTTCCGTTGCGTTCGGTTGAAATAAGAAGCGTGGTTGCTTTTTTGCCGTTAAAAACGGGCTCTTTATATGCTGCTTCAGGTTCGGAATAAGATACATCTTCTTTAACGGGTTCTGTGTTGACGGTTACGGGTTCATCCTTCAGAAGTTCATCAACGCTTACGCCGAAAATTTTTGATATTTCGGGCAGAAGCGAAATATCTGGGCAGGATAAGTTATTCTCCCATTTTGAAACTGCCTGAGGTGATACTCCGAGCCTTGCGGCAATGTCATCCTGAGTCATTCCCATTGCTTTTCTTCTTCCGTAAATATTGTTTCCGAGATTCATAATTCGGTCTCCTTCAGATTGTGATTTTGACTGCAGCTGCCGATTTCATTTTGGCAAATTCCTTCGGTTGAGTCAATAAACGAAATGTTGAAATCGGTAAACCTGCAGTTGTTTTTTCTGTTTCAACCAACGGTTGACATCTGTTTCATACCTTAAGACGTATGAAAAAACACATTCGGATTGAATTTTCTGATAAACTTTTTAAAAATTCATAGAAATGTTTTTCCTTGTCTGCAACTGCATAATATCACACTGATTTTTGCATTTCAACCGGTTTCCGGATAAACTTAAAATGGGATAAATCAAATTTGAAATCAGATAAAAGTCAGATGTTTTTTGTGATTTTCTTGAATTCCTGGCTGTTTTTGAACTCCTCGGGCAGCTCGGGTCTGTTCATCAGACCGTCTTTTACATCCTCAAAGAAAGAACCTTCCCAGAAACGGTATGCTTTCGTTTTATCGAATTCAAGACCTTTTACAGCGTTTGATGTGTGAACAAGAACATCGGGCATTTCATCGTATTTTTTCGCAAGAGTAAGAGCTTTTTCAAAATGTGCAAGTGCAGATTTTTCATCGCCTGCGAGATATTTTTTGACACCGAGTCTCTGGTTGTAAATTACCATAAGATAATGGCTCTTGCCGTAGTCACCGTCGGGCATAACGGCTTCAACAAGCTTAAGATATGCTTCTGAAATGTTGTCGTCGGCATCAAGGAAGTTTTTATACTTTCTGTTCATTATTTCACCGAAAAGGCGAAGCATTTCGGAAATTCCGTTTGCACAGGCAGCCGCACGCTTTTCATCATCGTGGGGATACATATACATCGCTTCGTAATCTCGTGTGTTCTGCATAACAGGCATTTGTTCAAGAATTTTTTCGGCCTCGGCAATATCAACACCGCTGTTTTTAATAAGGCTCAGGTCACGCAGGTAACGGCACATAAGCTTTTTTGTCCAAATTCTGATGCTGTCAACGGTGCAGTAATTCTGTATGTTGTCATAAATTCTCAGAACCTCTGCTTTTATTGAAAGAAGATAACTGTCATCATACTGCGCATAGATAAGTGCATTAAGATATTTTGAAAGCAAATCATAATTGCCGGGGAATTCGCTGATTGCTGTTTTGAGCATGTCTCTTGCCTGGCTTGTTTTTCCTTTGCTAATCAAACGTAAATAATTTTCACGGTATTCATTAATACGTTTTTCTTTTTCAATCATATCCGTACCGAGAAGACTGTCAACCGTAACGCCGAAGAAGGATGCGATTGTCGGAAGTATGGTTATGTCGGGATAGGTTTCGTTGCGTTCCCACTTGCTTATTGCCTGGAAAGACATACCGAGGAAATCTGCAAGATCCTCCTGAGTGAGGCCCTTTGATTTGCGAAGCTTCTTGAGGTTTTCTCCGAAATAGATTGTCATAGTATATCACCTTTCAACTTTTGTTGTTAACCCGGCCGTTGGTTACAACTGAATAATAACAGTTTCCCAAAGGATAAACAATAACCTGTTCATTGAAACAAATTCTCTTGATGAGAGAATTTTTCTATTTCTGCGATTGCGGCTGCATACAAAAAACGGGTATGCCGAAACATACCCGTAAATAATTTATCAGAATGCTCTGATTATTTCCTGAACAATAACAACAAGACGAAGGCTTGAAAGAATCTGAAGAGCCTTTTCCAAAAGAGCTTCAACGCCTGTCTTTGCAACGAATTCGAGGGGCTCCGAACCATCGTCAATTGTGAGAGCCTGAGTGAGAGTCATACCGCCCTCGCCGAGAAGCTCTGCTCTGACATAGAGGAAATCTTCTGCGCCTTCAATGGTGTCGAGGTCAAGAGTGATTTCGCCTTCGCCGACATCGTATTTTGCAATAACCTTGCCGTTTGCGATGAACTGAAGCTTGTCAGCATCCTTTGCAGCAACAGTAATCTTGTGGCCGTCAACGGAAACCTTTGTGAACATGGGATATGAAAGACCGATTTCGTCGATAACATCAAATGCTTCGTCGGGACCGATGTCGTTAACAACATTCTTGCGGAGATTTCTTGTAACCATGAAGAAGTTACCGTTCTGCATTGTTTCCTTGATGTTGTCACTATTATTTTCTTCCATCATGAAAACGCTGAAGGATGAGTTAACCATGCTCTTTGTGTGAGCGTCTGTGTTGCTGAAGCCGATAACGTTCTTGCCGTAGGGAAGAGTGTACATAAGAAGATTATCCCAGAGAATTCTGTCATAACCTGTTGTGCCGTTCTTCTCGTTGAAAACTTCTGTGCCGAGGCAGGAATCATATTTGAGAATAATGTCGCCGAACTGCTTTACCATTTCGGGATCATTGACAACCTCGGGATTAGCATTTGAATTGAGCCAGTCACCGGGATGGTTGATATGTGAAAGACCGCCGTTTGCTTCAACAAAAGCAACTGCATCTTCATATCCTGCCATTCCTTCAAAGCTCTGGAAGCCCATGCCTGTTGCTCCGTCAAGGAAAAAGCCGTTTACATGGTTCTTTGAAAGAGCGATGAAGTTAAGTTCGTTTGCACCGAGAACGGGAACCATCTTTCTGTTTCTTGCTGTTATTCCGTCATAAAGAGGAAAAGTACCGTCCTGAATAGCAGCGTATTCTTCTGTTGTGAGATGCTCATATGTGCAGCCGATGATGGGCTGATAGAGATAGAGAGGGGGGAACACGGGAGCTTCGTCCCAGTCAACACCTGTTACGCCGTGGTCAGCGTTTGCAACGAAATCATAGTCCTGATTATAGTATTCCTTAATCATAACGGAAAGAGATTCGCTTGCGTCGCTGTAAGTTGTGTGTGAATGAAGTGTGCCTTTGTATGCGCCCCATGCGTTGTCACCGCTCCAGATAACATCTTCGTAGGGGTTGACGATTGTGTAATCCGAGCTCGCAAAACCGCAGATGCCGAGCTGTGCAACAAGAATTACGCAAAGGATAATGCTCAGAGTCTTTCTGAAAGTTTTCATTTTGTTGACCTCCTTGAGTTTTATATAGAGTATTTAACCAAAAAATTGATAAATTGTCAATAATACATTTTATATTATTTAGGCATAGGTCTGTATTTTGCGGTGTATTGTGAAACGTCTATGCGGATAACACTGACAAATGCAACCATTTTGTCCTCAAATTCAAAGTCTTTATCCGTCTGGGTTTTCATAAGAATCGAAAGAGCTTTTTTCTTCTCTTCAACGTCCTCAACGATTGTTGCGATGCCCTTGCCCATAATCGAGGAATAGGTGATTCCGTAACGGCAGGCAATGTCGCCTTCAAACGGCTGAATATCACATTCCGCCTCAAAGAAAACCTTAGGGTTAGCCTGAATAACGTCGATTTTTCTGCCTCTTCTTGCACCGTGAAGATAGACAGTCAGCTTGCCGTTTTCCATAACGTATCCGTAGTTCATCGGCACAACATAGGGTTCATCGCCGTCAACAAGACCGAGGTGAAGCACCTTGGCGGTGTCGAGAATTTTTGTTATTTCATTGATATCTGTTATCTCACGTTCTCTGCGAGTCATTCCGTTTGGCATGGTTTTTACTCCTTATTTTATTTCAGCAGATACACTTCATCGGGGTGGGTTTCAAAAGAAACGGTGTTGCCGTTCTGCGTGCAGGGAATTGGTTTGCTGTCGGATTTTCTGATAATCTGCTTGATATCGGGGCATTCGACAACGCATTTTCTGCCCATAAGACTTTTGATTTCAAGTGAAGAAATTTTTCCGTTTCTGAGTTCGGACGAAACAAGAAAAGCTCCGTCTGCTCTCAGGTTTTCGAATGAGGCATTCATTTTTTTGTTCCAGCAAGGGAAAATTCTTATAACCCCTTCGTAGCTCTGCATAAGCATTTCGTTAACGGTTGAAGGCACCAATGTGAGATGCTCGATTCCGCCGCCGTGATGGCGGAAAAGTCTGTTGGGAAGTCCGAATTCTTTTATATTCATTCTGATTCCTTCAATCAGAAAATCGGGGTTAACACCGATTCTTGCGCCTGCGGGGAGATAGGAGTTTGAGCCGTTGTCGTCAAGACGGCGGTCATTGATAAAATATGTGTTTCTTGCAATTTTAAGCAGTTTTTCATCTGAGGAAAAACCTATCTGCGATGCAGGGAAAATATGCTGCAGACCGACTGTGTTCTCATTTCTCCAGCGGATGCCTCTTTTTGAATAGCGGAAGCATTTTTTTCCGTGTTTTATAAAGGTCGGGAAATCGCTCAGATTTTTGTTGATATCTTCCCAGAGGGGATATTTTTCTTCGTTGATTCCAAGCTCTTTTGCCATATCATAAATGCCTTTGAAGAGCATTTTTACAAGACCGAGAGAATTTATTGCGTTGACCGCTTCAATCTGACCCTTGTGGGTAAAATAATTGAATTTTTCGCCGCGGTAATAGGGGATTTCATGCGCCGCATCGTTTTTGATTACGTATCTGCCTTTTTCTTTGACAAGATAATCTTCCCAGAAAGCGGCTGTGTTGAACACAAAATCATAGTAATTTTCAAGGGCAAAATCTTTGTCGTATGTTGAATACCAGTGCATAATGGGGATAACGCAGGTATAAGCGGCATGGCTCTTCTGACCGAGGAAAAGAATTCCGTGTTCTTTGCACTCTTTCATAGTGTATAAGTCAAGCGCCTTGGGTCCGAAGCTTACGGGGAAAGCATATCCTCTGCAGCCGAAAAGCTTTGCAAACTTCTTTGCGTTTTCTCTCATTTCGTTGACGGGAGTCATATATCCGTCAAAAAGCTCGGGATGATTTGAGGCAAAAATACAATAATAAGGAGCTTCATAGTTGTAGTTCATATGATAATCTCCCGCCCAGGGGAAGAAATCGTCTGTTATGAAATTGCCGAATAATCCGGGAGGAAATTCTTTGTTGCCCATACATCCGGCAAGATGGTAAAGGCTTGAATTATAGTATTTCTCGATTTCTTTGTCTTCAAGAGTTACTTTTGATGCAGAGAAAAAGTCTTTCCATTTTTTCTCGGTTTTTATTTTGTCACGCTCGTAATCGGCATCCAGTGCAAGACGGATTCCCTTGGCGGTATAATCGCTGTCGTCAAAGCAGGTGACTGCAGAAATGCAGTATCTGACGGTTTTAAATCCGTCAGCTGTTTGCGAATCAAGCTCTCGCAGGCAAAGAACAACCGCAGATTCAAGATCAATATCTTCACCGGTGAATTTACGGACATAACAACCCACACCGTTATCGGTAAATTCAGAATTGACCGAACCGCAGGTGTCGGGAATTTCAATGCCTGTGCCGGGAAATTCTTCGCTGTCGGGAACTTTGATCTGAATATAAATTATGTTTTCGGGAGCGATGAAAAGCTCGATTCCGGCTTTTCCGAAGGTGCATTCGAGAAGTCCCTTGTCGAAATACTGCCTGATATTATATTCCGACAGGTCAACGTTATTTATACGAATACTGCCGACTGCTTTTATTCCGGCATCGGATTTTTTGCCGGAAACAAATTTCCAGAAGTCGCATTTTGAAATGCGGATAATAAGGTCTTTTTCGTCGTTGTCAAAAACAACGGCAAGGTCACCGTTACCGCACATCGCACCTGCGGGTATTTTGTAGAGAATTTTGCTGTCGGTGGCACTAACGGGTTTTGAGTTTATTTCGTTAAAATATGTATTCATTTTATATCACCAATCATATGACATTATATATTTTCGTTTTTGGACAATAAACATACCGTCTCGACGTGACCTGTTCTCGGGAACATATCGACGGGAGTGGCTTTGACTGCGGTATATCCGAGTTCTTTGAAAAGTCCACAATCCCTTGCGAGCGTTGCGGGGTCGCAGGAAACATAGACAATTCTTTCGGGGTTGAATTCCGCTGCAGACTTCACCATCTCGGGACTGCATCCTTTACGGGGCGGATCAAGGATGATAACATCGGGTTTTATTCCCTCTGTTTTGAGCGTTTCTGCCGCCTGAGGAGCATCGCCGCAGATGAAGCGGGCGTTCTTTATTCCGTTGATTTCAGCATTGATTTTTGCATCCTCGATTGCTTCGGGAACAATTTCAACACCGATGATTTTCTTTGCTTTATCTGCCATTGAAAGACCGATTGTGCCCGCTCCGCAATACAGGTCCATAACCGTTTCGGTACCCGTCAGATCTGCATATTCAGCGGCTTTTCCGTAAAGCTTTTCCGCCTGGTTGCGGTTGACCTGATAAAACGAGAGGGGAGATATTCTGAATTTCAGTCCGCAGAGGATATCGGTTATATAATCGCTGCCCCAAAGGGTGCGGCATTTATCGCCGAGTATAACGTTTGTATCCTTTGTATTAGAATTAATAATAATACTTTTTATATTACCTTCTTTTGCGAGAAGATTTTCAACAAGAGTATTTTCATCGGGCAGGCGGTTACCGTTTATAACGGCACAAACCATTATTTCTCCGCTTGCACAGCCTTTTCTGATGTAGATGTGGCGAAGCAGACCTCTGTGGGTTGATTCGTCATAGATGCTGACGTTATGCTTTTTGACATAATACGCAAAAACTCCGAGAATATCTTCAAATTCGTCGGGCTGAAGCAGACAGTCGGGGCAATGGATAACTCTGTGGCTGTGAGGTGAATAGAAACCCGTTTTAATCTCACCGTTGTCGTATGCAACGGGATACTGCGCTTTGTTGCGGTAACGTTTTTCGGAATCACCGCCGATTATCGGTTCAAATTCGGGGTCAACTCCGCCGATACGTCTGAAGCATTCCCTGACGTGGTTTGCTTTTATCTCTTTTTCGGCACTGTATGTCATATGAGAAAAAACACAGCCTCCGCACTTGAGATAAACAGGGCATTCGGGCGCAATTCTGTCTGCCGACGGATTAATAACACTTTCAACCTTTGCAAAAGCGTAATTTTTCTTGACTTTAAGAATGTGAGCGGTAATCTCGTCACCGACAGCTGTTGCGGGCACAAAAATTGCCATTCCGTTGAGTTTGCCGACTCCGCTTCCGTTAGAAGAGCAGGATTCTATTTTAAGAGGTATTCTGTCATTTTTTTTGAGTTCCACAAAAAATCCTCCGAAACTGTCATATTAATATTAAAGTATAGCATATATTATTTTGTTTTTCAACCGGAAACACCGGTGCACGGAAATGTGTTTTTTAATTATACTTGTTTTTTGTGCAGATATATGGTATTATCTAACAAATTGTATACTTGGAGGAACGAGAATGAAAAAAACAGTGTTAAAAGCAATTTCGGTGTTTTTTGTTTTGATATTTGCGTTTTCGTATGTTGCGGTTGCTCATGCTGTTGCAACACCGACTGACCCTGTTCCGGAAGACGCAACACACGCTTTGGTTCTTGAAAGCGAGGGTCTGACCGTTGCGATAGGAAGAACAATTAAGATGACTGCAAAGGTTACAAACGTTGCTCAGCAGCCCCGTATCGTGTGGTCAACCTCAGATTCGTCCGTTGCAACCGTTAATGAGGACGGTGTTGTAAGAGGTATCGAACCCGGTAACGCAACGATAACCGCAAGCGCAACTGTTGACGGTGAAACTCTCAGAGGAGATTTTGTTATCAACGTTACCAAAAACAGCAACTTTGTCAGAGACCTGCTTGAAAAGCAGCAGATTCTGAGCTATCAGTACAGCTATATTGATGACTATTATTATACCAACGATAAAGAATCGTGGCAGTATAATTTCGGATTCGGAAAAATCTACGATATCGCTTCTCCTTATATTCTGCTTGAATACGACTATATCAGAGTCTTTTTCACATACGAAAACAAGGATTGGATGCTCCAGATGTGGAAGGGTCAGTACGGTCTGATTTTCTACGGCGGAGAAATCGGAATCTATAACAGAGAGCATTCCGAAGACGGTGTTAACGATTGGACAATGTATAACTGCCCTGCCGAAGAGGATTGGCTTATGATGGAAATGAGCCTTTATCATCAGGATTTGCAGGGAAATTACGTTCGTGAATTTACCCGTGAATACGATAAGTATTGGTGGTGCACAGGCTTCAAGAACGGCCATCTCAGAGAGCAGGAGCCTGCCGATGAGCTTCGTCTGGTTGGCAGAATCACTTTCAAGGATGAAAAAATGGCACAGATTGTTGCCGACGGTCTTAAGGAATGCAGACTTAAGGAAAGCAAAAGAAACGACAGCGTCGGTGTTGATCAGTACTGTATGGATGGAAAAGACGTTTATTTCTGCTGGCAGAATATTTCCGAGGCTGAAAGCACAATGGCAATCAAGGTTGTCGGCGGCACGGTTTCGGCAATGTGGCTGATGCCCCTCTGGATTTACATAATACCCTTTGTCGGTGCATTCTCTTTGTTGGCTCTGCTCGTTTCGGCAGTTCTTTAATTTGAAATTTATATCACCGTCGGATTCTTTCGGATTCGGCGGTTTTTTAAGAGGTAAAAATGACTTCGGATGAAAAAATTCTTGTTGCAAAAATCGAGGATAAAGCAAGGCAATGCAGCGAAAATTCAATGATAACAAACAGCGTTTTTCTTGATATGCACGAACGCTCGGTTGTCAGCGGAATGAAAAATCCGTTCAGCGACACAAGATTATATTTTTACGGCGGATTTGATGATGCGGAAAGAACTGTTGCCGTGTTTATGCCCGAATATATAACCGAAGAACCTGCTGATTATTTTAACGGTTATCCCGATGACGACCCGATTGCTGTTGTTGAAATTGAAAAGGATAAATTTTCTCCCGCACTCGGACACAGGGATTATCTCGGTGCGCTTATGGGTCTCGGAATCAAGCGTGAAATGGCGGGGGATATCATCGTCAGCGAAAACGGATGCAGAATGGCTGTGCTGGCGAAGATTGCACCGTTTGTTGCCGAAAATCTCGGTAAAGCGGGCAGAGGAACGCTTAAAGCAAAAATAATTTCACCTTCTCAGGCAAGAGATGGCGCAAAGGCAGTCGGAATACCCGACAGTTTTACCGTTTCTTCAATGAGGCTCGACAGCGTTGTGAAGAATGCCTTCCGCCTTTCGAGGGGCGATGCGGCGGCTGCGATTGAAAGCGGGGTTGTTTATGTCAACGACGTTGAATGCACAAAACCCGATAAAAAAATCGCCGAAGGCGATAAGGTCGTCTTCAGGCGAAAGGGCAGAATAATCGTCAACGACTGCTCGTCGGTTTCGAAAAAAGGCAGAGTTATTGTTGAAATTACAAGGTTTATGTAGGGGGGGAAAGATGTTCAGACTGAAGGAAAAGGAAATATGGGGAAATAACGAAAGACTGACTTACTGCAGGGATGAATTTATAGACCCGATGAAAATTGCAGAAGCAATGGAAAACAGTGATTTTCCTATTAAAGAAGTGTACTTATCGGAAGAAGCCGATGTAGGATTTTATTACTTCGGAGGAACTTACAGCGTTGAAAAAGCCAAAGAGCTTTACCCGAAAGTAAAAGACGATGTTAAAAGTGTATGCATCCGCATGAAATACGGATGCGATATTCTCATAAAAGAAAATATCCTGCGTGTAACATATCCGTCAAATATAACTTTCAACATCGGTAAATATATAAATTTGGACTGAATGCAAGAAAAAGGTGCTCGCGAGAGCACCTTTTTCTTTTATGGGGTTGAATTGAGGAGGGGTATTGCTTACTCAAAATGAGCAGTACGTTGCGGGTTGCGGCTCCCGCTCGGTACATTCAGATAATACCCCGAAAATATTAATTGCGTATGAATTGAGTTTTAACGTTTGTAGGATATTTTGTTAATTCGACATTGACAAAATGATTTCGGGGATTTATAATAAATATATAAAAAGGAGGGGAATTATTATGAAAAGAAATCTTAAAAACGTTTTAGTGGTTTTCTTGTTGTTTTTAACAATATTTTCTTCTTTTTGTCCCGGTGCTTTTGCCGGAGAAAGTGAAATAAGTGAAGTTAATATTAATTTGCCCGCACCTCGGACAGGCGAAGAAACATACGCACATAAAGAAATTGTACTCGATAACAAAAACTGTCGTGTAGGAACGATTGCGTGGATTTCAAAATTTAACGGCGTTGAGTTTTTTGCAAAATCCGATGTTTTTCTTCCGCAATACGAATATTCTTTGATATTTGAGCTTCGCCCTCAAAACGAAGGTGATTGTTTTGCTGAAAATTGCGTTGTTAAGGTGAACGGTGAAACTGTTCAATATGTCCGTGACGACGATGGTGACTATGTTTTAATAGAGTACAATTTCGGAAAACCGGAAGGCGAATATTCTTTATTTAAAATTATTTTCCAAACGCTTAAGAGCTTTTTTGTTTATATAAAGGACAGCTTGTTTGGTTTTCGACTTTACAATTTTAGCCGTGTTTCGGTAAACTGACAAAAAACGGCGGGAGCAACTCCCGCCGTTAAAATCATTTGCCTATTGCCTTTTTATACTTATCAATCATCTCTTCCTTGACGATGCCTTTGAGCAGGTTGAGGGAGAGAATTTCTTTTGCTTTCATATAGTCCGCAGTCATAAAATCGCCTGCGACTATGTTGGCTTTTTCAATGAATTCGGGATTTGCGGCTATATCGGCGATGATGCCGGGGAAATATTCACGGGTGATTTTGTCGAGATCGTCGGGCCACATTGACCAGCCGATTTCCGTGCCGGGATTAGGGGTCTGCTGAGTCTGGAACCAGAAGAATCCGTCAGTGTTGACCTTGCGGAAATAATTCATAATTTCCTTTGCAAATTTTTCGGGCTTATAGCCGTGAACCTCACCGCTCCAGGGGCCGTCAACGGTGCAGTCATTGCTGAAATCGTATTCTTTGTTTTCGTTGATAATTATGTATTTTTTACCTGCTTTTCTTATCTCGCCCAGAGTAAGGTCGCTGATATCACCGTAGCCGGTGAGGGCATATTTTTCGGGGTTGAGATACTCTCTGATGAGCCTTGATGTTTCGCCCGCATTGCCTTTGTAGCTGAGACTGAAAGGACCGATTTTCTGGTTCATATATGTTATCATTTTGATAACGAAGAACTCATCGCTTTCGTCAAAAATCTTTTTCAGACTTTCAAATGCGAGTTTTGCGGGCATACCCTTCATAATGCCGTGAGCGATAAAAAGTCTGCCTTTTTTATCTGCTTTAAGTCTGATATCGAAGTATCTTACACCGTATCGGTACTGTTCATAAAGAGAGCCGTTCTGGCATTTTGCGAGTTTTATCATACCCATTGTTGCCGAGTTGTGGGAACCGGGCATAGCAACTTTGGTGATTTTTGCATCGTCTTTGATGTATGACATCCAGTTTTCAAAAAACATATTTTACACCACCTGAAAAATATAGAATTTAAGGTAATCAGTTTCGGGTACATTCCAGAGAACGGGGTGATCGCACGCTTGCTGACGTGCCTCAATCTGTTTGAGCTGAACGCCCGCATCAGCCGCCGCATCGTGAAGCATTTTTACGAAAAGCTCGTTTTTCATAAAGTGCGAGCACGAGCAGGTTGCAAGGTATCCGCCTCTCGGCAGAAGCTTCATTGCTCTGTAGTTTATTTCTTTATATCCTCTTTCCGCACTGTGCACGGTTTTGCGGCTTTTTGTGAATGCGGGAGGGTCGAGAATGATGAAATCATAAGGCTTTCCGCCCTTTGCTTCAAGCTCTGGAAGAAGGTCAAAAACGTCTGCGGCAAGGAAATCCATTCTGCCTTCAAGACCGTTTCTTTCGGCATTGGCCTTTGCCATTTCAACCGCTGTTTTTGAAACATCAACTGCGGTCACGTGCTCCGCTCCGCCCATTGCAGCGTTGAGTGCGAATGAACCCGTATGGGTAAAGCAGTCAAGCACTTTTTTGCCCTTTGCGATTTTTGAAACGGCAAGTCGGTTATATTTCTGATCGAGGAAAAATCCCGTTTTCTGACCGTTTTCGACATCGACAAGATATTTTATTCCGTTTTCGCATATTTCGGTCACAGTGCTTTCGGGGTGGGGGATTGCTTCGTACCAGCCTTTGTACTGTTCAAGACCTTCAAGCTCACGGATTGCAACGTCGTTTCTCTCAAAAAGACCGTTTATCTCTTCGCCGTCATCACGCAGGATTTTTACGATTGCAGTGTAAATCATATCCTTGATTTTATCCATACCGTAGGAAAGCACCTGGGTGACGATTATATCCGAAAAGCGGTCAACCGTAAGTCCGGGAAGTCCGTCGGCTTCGCCGAAAACGAGACGGCAACAGGAAAAATCGTTGCCCATAACGGTTTTTCTGTAATCTATTGCATATTTCAGCCTTCTTTCCCAGAAAGCGGGGGAGAAGGTTTCGTTTGCGTTTGAAGAGAGAACACGCACTCTTATTTTGCTGTTGAGACTTAAAAATCCCGTTCCTAGATATGAGCCTTTGGACGATAAAACGTCAACAAGACAGCCGTTCTGCATTTCTCCGAAGGTCTGTGTTATCTCGGCATCATAGACCCAGGGATGACCTTTTTTAAGCACGGCTTCAGCCTTTTTTGTAACGGTTACAATCGGAAAATTACGTTTGTTTTTCATAAGGTTATCACTTTCGTTGCTAATTTTTGCTTTATCCAATATTTTATCATAATCTTGCTCATGTTGTCAACGATTCACGCAAGTTAGATAAAACTAACCGTAAAAAAGAATATTTATATAAAAATAACATAAAAAAATCTTTTAAATCGTGCAAAAAATATCGATAAAAAAGTAGAAATTTTTATTACAATATGTTATAATGCTTTAGAATGCAGAATTGCGGGTTTTTGAGTCTGCAACTCTGAAAGATTCAATTGTTTAAAATTTCATTCAGGAGGAATGACTTAGATGGTTAAAAAAATCAGCAACCTGCCTTTTACAGGCACTCCCGAACAGGAAGCACAGCTCAAGGCTATCATCGCAGAATGCAAAGATGATAAGAGTATGCTTATGCACGTTATGCAGGAAGCACAGAACATTTACGGTTATCTGCCCATCGAGGTTCAGACCATGATTGCAGACGGCATGAACGTTCCCCTTCAGAAGGTTTATGGCGTTGCAAGCTTCTATGCTCTGTTCTCACTCACTCCCAAGGGAAAGTACAATGTTTCTGTTTGCCTCGGCACAGCTTGCTATGTTAAGGGTTCACAGGAAATTCTCGACAAAATCTGCGAAGTTCTCGGTGTTGCACCCGGCGAATGCACAGACGACCTCAAATTCTCGGTTGAAGCTTGCCGTTGCATCGGTGCTTGCGGTCTTGCTCCCGTTTTCACAATCAACGAAGACGTTTACGGCAGAGTTACTGCTGACGAAATTCCCGATATCCTCGCAAAGTACAACTAATCTTTAACCGCAAAGCGGAAATGAGGGATTGATAATGACTATCAACACTATAAAAGATTTACTCGGCGCAGAGGTTCTTTGCGGCAGCGAACATCTCGAAAACGATGTTCATTCTGCTTGCGGAAGCGACATGATGAGCGATGTGCTTGCATATGTAAAGAATCAGGCGGTGCTTTTAACGGGACTTGTAAATGCTCAGGTCATCCGTACCGCAGAGATGATGGATATGATGTGTGTCGTTTTTGTTCGCTCAAAGCGTCCTTCGTCCGATATGATAGAGCTTGCAAACGAATGCGGTATCGCAGTGATGACCACTCCGATGCGTATGTATGATGCTTGCGGTATCCTCTATTCAAACGGACTGAGAGGAAACGGTGAATCAGATGGCTGAACCCTTGGTATTCCGATTTGAGGTTGACGGCGATAACTTCACCTCTGCGGGTCAGGCTTCGGTGCAGGTCAAAAAGAATCTGCGTCAGCTCGGCATCGACCCCGAAACAATCCGCCGCGTTTCGATTGCCATGTATGAAGGCGAAATCAATATGGTTATCCACGCAAAAGGCGGAGAGGCTTCTGTTATCGTCAGTGACGAGTGTATTGAAATAATCCTGGCAGACAAAGGTCCCGGCATTGCCAACATCGAACAGGCTATGCAGGAAGGCTTTTCAACCGCACCCGATAATGTCCGTTCGCTCGGCTTCGGAGCAGGTATGGGTCTGCCCAATATGAAAAGATATACCGATGAAATGCAGATTGATTCGGTTGTGGGTGAAGGTACCACCATCACCATGAAGGTAAGGTACTGAGCCTGACAAAGCGGGAAGGAGTGTATTTTTATGAATACATACATTCATTCGGTTGCTCTTGACCCGAGCAAATGTACCGGCTGCACAACCTGCATGAAGCATTGCCCCACAGAGGCGATCAGAATCCGTAACGGCTGCGCTGTTATTGATTCCGAACGCTGTATCGATTGCGGCGAGTGTATCCGTAATTGCCCCAACAACGCCAAAAAGAGCATTTGCAACTCTTTTGACGAAATAAAAAAATTCAAATTCAAAATCGCATTGCCCGCACCTGCGCTTTTTGCACAGTTTGATAATCTTGACAACATAGGCTATGTGCTTCAGGGTCTGCTTGATATCGGTTTTGACGATGTGTTTGAGGTTTCAAAGGGTGCCGAGCTTGTTTCGGCTTATACCCGCCTCTATCTTCATACCGAAGGCATCAAGAAGCCTGTTATCAGCACTGCTTGCCCTGTTGTTGCAAGGCTTATCGTTCTCCGTTTTCCGTTCCTTAAAGATAATCTTATTCCGCTTCTGCCTCCGATGGAGGTTGCCGCAAGGCTTGCGAGAGAAAGAGCAATGAAGGAGCATCCCGAACTCAGAAGTGAGGATATCGGAGTTTGCTTCATTTCTCCGTGCCCCGCAAAGATGAGCTATGCAAGGAACGGCTTCGGAAGCTACAAGAGCGAGGTTGACCTGGTAATTTCAATGAGCGAAATTTACCTTCAGCTTATCAACGTTATGAAGCGTGAGAGGGTGTGCGAAATCGCAAGCGAGGCCGGCAGAATCGGTCTGAGCTGGGCGATATGCGGCGGCGAAGGCTCCGCACTTTTAAACGACAAAATTCTTGCTGCGGACGGAATCAACAACGTTATCTCCGTTCTCGACCAGATAGAAGACGGCAACATTCCCCCGATTGATTTTGTTGAGCTTAACGCTTGCCCGAGCGGATGCGTGGGCGGTGTTCTGACGATTGAAAATCCCTATGTTGCCAAAAACAGACTTCATACCCTGAGACGCTATATGCCCGTTTCTCTCAATGCCCCCGAAGACAGCGAGAGCTACATTCCCCACGAATGCTTCTTTACCGACCTGCCGAATTATAATCCGCTCAACCGTCTGAGCGATAATATCGGTGAATCGATGAGACTTATGTCAAAGATTCAGGCGGTACGCAAGGAGCTTCCGGGTATCGACTGCGGTTCTTGCGGCGCACCGAGCTGCCGTGCTTTTGCGGAAGATATTGTTATGGGAAATGCCGACAGAAACGATTGCATTATCGCTTACAAGGAACTTCTTAAGAAATATATTGCGGAATACAGCGGAGGTGATTCGGTTGACGGTAAATGAGCTTGCGGCAATGCCCGGCTTCACAGCCGTTGCCATCCCCGACGGTGAACGTGAAATTACCAACGTTTATATCGGTGATTTGCTCAGCTGGGTTATGGGCAGAGCAAAGGCAGACGGTGCGTGGATAACAATTATGTCCAACATCAACATCGTTGCCGTTGCATCCCTTGCCGACGTTGCGTGTATAATCCTTGCCGAGGGCGTTACTCTTGATGCTGCCGTTACCGAAACGGCAAACGCAAAGGGTGTCAACATCCTCACATCGGATTTGCCCGCCTACGAAACGGCGATGCTTCTTAAGATATGAAGAAATATTATTACGATTTGCATATGCATTCCTGCCTGTCGCCCTGCGGTGACGACGATATGACTCCGAATAACATTGCGGGTATGGGTGTGGTTGCGAAGCTTGATATTATGGCTTTGACCGACCACAACACCTGCCTCAACTGCCCCGCTTTTTTCAAAACGGCGCAGGCAAACGGAATTGTACCCGTTGCAGGTATGGAACTGACTACTGCGGAAGATATTCACCTTGTCTGCCTTTTTGAGCAACTTGATGATGCGCTGAAATTCAGCGAAAAAGTTAATCTCCGCAGAATACCTTTTAAAAACCGAGTTGATATTTTCGGTCAGCAGATGATAATGGACGAAAATGACGAGGTTATCGGAGTTGACGAATTTCTGCTTTCAAATGCAACGCAGATAACGGTTGACGAGGCACCCGCTCTTGTTGAAGAGTTTGGCGGAATTTGTTACCCTGCCCATATCGACAGAGAAGCAAACGGAATCATCGCCACTCTCGGTGTGTTCCCCGAAATGCCGTTCTTCCCGTGTGCGGAGTTTCACGATTCCGATAAAAAGGATGAATATATTTCAAAATTCCCCGTTCTTGCGGACAAGCCTTTGGTCGTTTCTTCCGATGCCCATTATCTGTGGGATATCAGCGGCAGACTCAATTATTTTGAGCTTGATGTTGAAGAAGAGACTCCCGATAATATCCGCAAAAAGCTTTTCGAAAGGCTGAGAAACATATGAAGGAATTATCGCTTAACATTCTTGATATTGCAAAAAACTCGGTCAAGGCAAAAGCTGAGAACATACTTATAAAGCTCGACGAAACAGACGAAACCCTGACTCTTACGATAAAGGATGACGGCTGCGGAATGAGCGAAGAAACGGTTCAGAATGTTATGAATCCGTTTTACACAACAAGAACAACAAGAAAAGTCGGTCTCGGAATTCCGCTTCTCAAGCTTGCAGCGGAGCAAACAGGCGGAGGTATTGAAATAACTTCCGACTGCGAAACAGACAGCCACGGAACAACGGTCACTGCGGTTTTCTTCAAAAACCATCTTGATTTTACGCCTCTGGGCGATGTTGTTTCGAGCGTGACGGTGCTGATTCAGGGTTCACCCGATATTGACTGGAAGTTTGTTCACACAATCGGCAATGAAAGCGTTGAACTGGACACCAAAGAACTCAGAGAGGTTCTCGGTGATGTTCCGCTTGACAGCTACGAGGTTATAAAATGGATTGAGGATTTCCTCAAAGAATCCTATGAGTCCGTTTCATAATACAATAAATAATTAAAGAGAGGATAGATGTTATGAAATCATTGGCTGAGCTTGCAGCAATCAGAGAAAAGATGAAGGATAAGGTTGTCCTTCGTGAAGGCAGCGGCGAAATCAGAGTTGTTGTCGGTATGGCAACCTGCGGTATCGCAGCAGGCGCAAGACCCGTTCTCAACGCATTTGTTGAAGAAGTCAGCAAGGCAGGTCTTGCAGATAAGGTTACTGTTTCACAGACAGGCTGCATCGGTGTTTGCCAGTACGAACCCGTTGTAGAAATCTTTGAAGCAGACAAAGAAAAGGTCACTTATATCAAGATGACTCCCGAAAAGGCAGCCGAGGTTGTTGAAAAGCACCTCAAGGGCGGCAAGGCTATTCAGGAATACACAATCAGCAACGCTATCTCATAATGGAGGTTAAAAAAATATGATTCGTTCCCATGTATTGATTTGCGGCGGTACCGGCTGTACTTCATCGGGCAGTAAGGTACTTATTTCCACTTTTGAAAGCGAAATCGAAAAGAACGGTCTCGCAGAAGAAGTAAAAGTTGTTCAGACAGGCTGTTTCGGTCTTTGTGCCCTCGGCCCCGTTGTTATCATTTATCCTGAAGGCACATTCTACAGCCGCGTTCAGGAAAGTGACGTTGCAGAAATCGTTTCCGAGCATCTTCTCAAGGGCCGTCTTGTTGACAGACTTGTTTACAAGGATGCAGACGAAAGCGTTATTGAAGAAGCAGGCAAAACAATTTCTCTTAACGACACAAACTTCTATAAGACCCAGAAGAGAGTTGCTCTCCGCAACTGCGGTCTTATCGACCCCGAAAACATTGACGAATATATCGCTATGGACGGCTACGCAGCTCTCGGTAAGGTTCTTACAGAGATGAAGCCCGAAGAGGTTGTTCAGATTGTTAAGGATTCAGGTCTCCGCGGCAGAGGCGGCGGCGGTTTCCCCACCGGTCTCAAGTGGAGCTTCACAGCAGCAAACGCAGCTGACCAGAAGTATGTTGTATGTAACGCTGACGAAGGCGACCCCGGTGCTTTCATGGACCGTTCGGTTCTTGAAGGTGACCCCCACTGCCTTATCGAAGCTATGGCAATCTGCGGCTACGCAACAGGCGCAACCGAAGGTTACGTTTACGTTCGTGCAGAGTACCCCATCGCTGTTAAGCGTCTTCAGATGGCTATCGACCAGGCAAGAGAATACGGCCTCCTCGGTAAGAACATCTTCGACAGCGGCTTCGACTTTGACCTCTTCATCCGTCTCGGTGCAGGCGCATTCGTTTGCGGTGAAGAAACAGCTCTTATGACTTCAATCGAAGGCAACAGAGGTGAGCCCAGACCCCGTCCTCCCTATCCCGCAGTTAAGGGTCTCTTCGGCAAGCCCACAACAGAAAACAACGTTGAAACCTTTGCAAACATTCCCCAGATTATCCTCAAGGGTGCAGATTGGTTCGCATCAATGGGTACAGAGAAATCAAAGGGTACAAAGGTATTCGCGCTCGGCGGCAAGATTGAAAACACAGGTCTTGTTGAAATCCCCATGGGTACAACTCTCCGCGAAATCATCTATGATATCGGTGGCGGTATCCCCAACGGCAAAAAGTTCAAGGCTGCTCAGACCGGCGGTCCTTCCGGCGGCTGTATCCCCGTAAGCCTTATCGATACTCCTATCGACTACGATAACCTCACAGCTATCGGCTGTATGATGGGTTCAGGCGGTCTTATCGTTATGGACGAAGACAACTGTATGGTTGACATCGCTAAGTTCTTCCTCGATTTCACCGTTGATGAATCCTGCGGTAAGTGCGCACCCTGCCGTATCGGTACAAAGCGTATGATGGAGCTTCTCGAAAAGATTACAGACGGCAACGGTACTCTTGAAGATATCGACAAGCTTGAAGAGCTTGCATATTACATCAAAGAGAACTCACTCTGCGGTCTCGGTCAGACAGCTCCCAACCCCGTTCTTGCAACACTCAAGTTCTTCCGTGAAGAGTATATCGCTCACGTTGTTGATAAGAAGTGTCCTGCAGGCGTATGTAAGAGCCTTCTCAACTACTCAATCGTTGAAGATAAGTGTAAGGGTTGTACTCTTTGTGCAAGAAAGTGCCCCGTTGGCGCTATCAGCGGCACAGTCAAGAACCCCCACACTATCGACACAACCAAGTGTATCAAGTGCGGTGCTTGTATGGATTCATGTAAGTTCGGCGCAATCATCAAAGGCTAATAGAGGAGGCATAATATAATGGAAATGGTAAACATTAAAATAAACAATATGCCCCTGAGCGTTCCCAAGGGCAGCACAATCCTTGAAGCAGCAAGATATGCGGGCATCGAAATCCCCACTCTTTGCTACCTTAAGGAAATGAACGAAATCGGCGCTTGCCGTATGTGTATGGTTGAAGTTAAGGGTGCACGTTCACTCGTTGCAGCTTGCGTATTCCCCGTAAACGAGGGTATGGAAATCTTCACAAACACAGAAAAAGTAAGAAAGAGCCGCAAGACAAATCTTGAACTCGTTCTTTCAACCCACAGAAAAGAATGTCTCTCCTGCGTAAGAAGCGGCAACTGCGAGCTTCAGAAGCTCTGCAAGGATTACGGCGTTGAAGACGAAAATGTTTTCGAAGGCGTTTATCCCGAAGCACAGTATGACGATTCAGCTGCACATATGATCAGAGATAACAGCAAGTGCGTTCTTTGCCGCCGCTGCGTTGCAGCTTGTGACAATCAGGCAATCAGCGTTATCGGTGCAAGCGCAAGAGGCTTTGACACTCATATCGGCTCACCCTTTGAGCTTCCCCTCAACGATTTCTCATGCGTATCCTGCGGTCAGTGTATCGTTCATTGCCCCGTTGGCGCTCTTTATGAGAAGGATGATACCGCAAAGGTATTTGCTGCAATCGCAGATCCCGAAAAGTTCGTTGTTGTTAACACTGCTCCTTCAATCAGAGTTACTCTCGGCGAATGCTTCGGCAACGAAATCGGCACAAACGTAACAGGTAAGATGGTTGCTGCTCTTCGCAGACTCGGCTTCGACAAGGTGTTCGATACCGACTTCTCAGCTGACCTTACTATTATGGAAGAAGCAACAGAGCTTCTCGACAGAATCAACAACGGCGGCACACTGCCCCTTATTACATCCTGCTCACCCGGTTGGGTTAAGTATTGCGAGCACTACTTCCCCGAGCAGATTGACCACCTTTCAAGCTGTAAGTCACCTCAGCAGATGTTCGGTGCAGTTATCAAGACATGGTATGCTAAGAAGATGAACCTTGATCCCAAGGATATTGTTGTTGTAAGCATCATGCCCTGTACTGCAAAGAAGTTTGAAGCAGGCAGAGCAGACCAGTCAGCAAGCGGCTATGCAGATGTTGACTATGCTCTCACAACCCGTGAACTCGGCAGAATGATTGAAACTGCAGGTCTTAACTTCAACCTTCTTCCCGACGAAAGCTTCGACAATCCTCTTGGCGAAGGCTCAGGTGCAGGCGTTATCTTCGGCGCAACAGGCGGCGTTATGGAAGCTGCTCTCAGAACTGCATACGAAGTTCTTACAGGCGAAGAGCTCAAGAAGCTTGAGTTCAACGAGGTCAGAGGTACAGAAGGTATCAAGGAAGCAACCTACACCATCGCAGGCAAGGAAATCAAGGTTTGCGCTGCAAGCGGTCTTAAGAACGCACAGGCAGTTATGGAAAAGGTTAAGGCAGGCACAGCTGATTATCAGTTCATCGAAATTATGGCTTGCCCCGGCGGTTGCGTAAATGGCGGCGGTCAGCCCGTACAGCCCGCAACAGTTCACAACTTCGTTGACCTTAAGGGTATCAGAGCAAAGGCTCTCTATGAGGCAGATGCTAACCTTCCCGTAAGAAAGTCACACGAAAACGAAGCAGTTAAGGCAGTTTATGCAGAATACTTTGAGAAGCCCGGCAGCCACGTTGCTCACGAGGTTCTTCATACTCACTATGTCAAGAGAGGCAAGTATTCAAAATAATATCTGATTGCTGATATATGCCGTATGTTTTTTCAGACCCGAAAATTCATACGGCATATCAATTATAAAAAGGATGATACTTAAATGGAATTAAAAGTTGCAAATATAGGTATGAAATTCGGTATGTGCCACGTTGAAGGTGCAATGAGTTTCGGCGCACCGATAGAGGCAATCTGCGACAGCAACGAAGAAAATCTTCGTTTTGCGGGCGAAAGATACAGCATTCCCGAGGAAAAACGTTTTTTGGATTATAACGATCTTCTTAATAATAAGGAAATCAACGCGGTTACCGTTGCCATTCCCGATCAGCTGCATAAAAAAGTTTCCTGCGATTTTCTCCGTGCAGGTAAAAACGTGCTTTGCGAAAAGCCTCTTGCACTTACCCGTGAGGATGTTGAAGAAATCGTCAGAGTTGCCGATGAATCGGAAGCAAAATTTATGGTTGGTCAGATCTGCAGATTCACTCCCGCTTTTGAAAAAGCAAAGGAGCTTGTTGAATCGGGCGTAATCGGTGAACTTTATTTTATTGAATCCGAGTATGCTCACGACTATATGAAGCTTTGCGATGACTGGCGTGCTGACCCCAACCGCCACGGAGTTATCGGCGGCGGCTGCCACGCAGTTGACCTTATCAGATGGATTGCAGGCGACCCGCAGGAGGTTTTTGCTTACGGTACACACAAGCTTCTGCCCCAGGTTCCCTATAACGATGCAACAATCGCTGTTATGAAATTCGGCGAAAATGTTGCGGGCAAGGTTTTTGTTTCAACCGGCTGTAAGCGTGATTACACAATGCGCACCGTTATTTACGGCACAAAGGGAACAATTATCTGTGACAATACGTCACCGACAATGACTCTTTTTACCGTTGATGAAGAAGGCGTAACAAAAGAACCCCAGACCATCGAGGTTGAGGTCAATAACCACAATGCTGCAAGAGAATTCGAGGTTTTTGCCGATGCTATTCTCAACGATAAACCCGTTCTGACCGACGCACGAGAAGGTGCAAAGACTGTTGCAGTCTGCCTTGCTATTGTCGAGTCATCAACAACAGGAAAACCCGTAAAACCCGATTATACATTCTGATATATATGAATATAATATAGATGAAACGGGGGGAGATTTTATGAAAGAAATCAATATCAGAGAAATAAAAAAGAGCGCTGTTGAGCTTATTTCCGACGGCTGGGGTCTTGTTACCGCAGGTAACGAAGAAAAGTTCAATATGATGACCGTCAGCTGGGGCGGACTCGGCGAAATCTGGGGCAAGGATGCTGTGTTTATCTTCATCAGACCTCAGAGATACACCTATGAATTCATCGAAAACAGCGATATTTTCACCCTTACCTTCTACGGAGAGGAGATGAGGGATGCTCTGCGTATCTGCGGTTCAAAGAGTGGCAGAGATATCAACAAGGCGGAGTTCTGCGGTCTTACACCCGTATTCACCGACGGCGGTGTGACCTTTGATCAGGCGGAATATACTCTTGTCTGCCGCAAAATGGCTTCGCAGTTTATTGACCCCGCAGGTTTTGAGGATGCATCAATCGAAAATAACTATGCCAATAAGGACTACCACAAGGTCTATATCGGCGAAATTCTGAAAGTTTATAAGAAATAAGGATAAAAGCGCCTTTTTGCGGGCGCTTTTAACTTTTTTAAATTTTTTTTAAAATTGTGTCACCATCTGCCCTGTTCTTCCGTTTATATAGTGAACAGACAGAAAAGGGTGGTTTGATATGAAAAAAATCGCGTTACCGCTTTTGATATTTATTATTGTATTTGTTCTTACTTTTGCAGTCCTCAGCCTGGGTCTGAAGCTTAGCACAAATCCTGCCGATTATGTTATCCAGAGCGTACGGCATATGTTCTGGCAAAAGAGCATTATTTCTTTTGCGGCGGGTTCTGTTGCGGGGATTGTCGCTTTTATGATTAATAAGAGAAGATGAAGCGTTTTAAAATATCGATTATAATATTGATTATTCTTGCCGTTGCGGCAACGGTTTTTGGAATTATGCATTCTTTATATCACGAATCACCTCCTGTTTACCGACCGATGATTTATTATGACGGAATGCTTCTTTGGGACGAAAGGCTTGTTGAAGTTCAGTCCGACACTATGGAATATATCGGCTCTGTTAATTCTCTTGTGCCGGAGACACAGAAACCTGATGAGGATTTTGAATCCAACTGCAAAAATTTTATGAACGCAAAGCTTTACCGTGACAATGACGGTAATTATTATCTATTCACCAACAGAGAGAAGGTGTTGTTGCTTGCCTGCTAAAACGAAAAAAATCCCTCCCGATGCCGAAAGGGCGTTGGAGGAATACGGTGACAGCCTTTACCGACTGTGCTCGGTTATGACTGGCAACAGGGAGGATGCTCAGGATGCAGTTCAGGACTGTTTTTTGCGTTACATAACAAAAGCCCCCGATTTCAACGGCTCCGACCACGAAAAGGCTTGGCTTATAAGGGTTGCAACCAACATATGTCACGATATTCTCAGAAGCAGAAAGCGGACAAGCTTCGTCAGCCTTGACGAAATCCGCAATCTTGGCACGAGCGAGGATAATGCGCAAATCCTCGGTCTGCTGATGTCGCTCGACGGGAAATACAGAATAGTTATGCACCTTCACTACGTTGAAGGCTATAAGACGGAAGAAATATCATCCTTGCTCGGTATAACCTCTGCGGCAGTCAAAAAAAGACTGCAAAGGGGACGGGATGCCCTGCGGGAAATCTATGAAAAGGAGGCGAAACAATGACCGAATTTGATAAATTCAGAGAAGCGGCAGAGGAAATAAAGCTCGACGATTTGCAGAAGCAGAAAATCCTCGAAGCTTGCAAAGGTAAAAAACGAAGAAGAATTAATTATACGGCTCTTGCGGCTGCAGCAGCGTGTCTGGTTATTACGGTTGCTGTTTTTTCTCCCGGATTTTATCTTAAAGCGGGTGCGCCCGCCGATATGGCTGAAAACGAAGCGGCGGCAGAGGATATCTTTCTTGCGGATCAGGATGTAAATTATTATTCCGCACAGTCTGACAGTTTGTCGGGCGGAGCCGATTTGAAAAATGATACTGCACTCATTGTTGAAGATTGGGCTTGGAGCATCTTTGATGCTGAAGGCTTCAGAAGCATTTATTCGGTAATCCCTCAGTCGTTTGTGTCTCTTGTCGATGAAGTTGAATTTGCCGAGTGGAGCGAAACGGTTTCTGCCGAAGACGGTATGGCGATCGTTCAGTTTGTCGAACGGTTTAATATTTCAAAAGAAGCATTTGATGAGGTAAACCGCGATTACGCAAGAAGAATAAACAGTGTTTACGGTGTGCTCCCGGTTTATTTCACCCCGTTTGAAGAACACGAAATATATGAAATTTTCAACACGGAATTAATTTATTCCTTTGACAGAGAGGCAATTGACGAATATTATATCGCAATGCCCAAGCGTGAAAGCGGAATGGGGTCAAATCCTGCGGAAATGATTGTTCCCGAGGAATATTACAAATAAAAATCCGCCCTCTTAAAGAGAGCGGAAAATAAAAATTATTCGATTATTTCATATCCGGCAGCTCTGCCTTCGTCGCTGTTGTAGTAATCATAAATCTGGTCGAACTTGTTTCTTTCTTCAATGTCATACTCACTTTCAAAAGCAACCATTCTTGCATCTTTGTCACTATCGATTTTTTTCTCTTGGGTCTTTTCCTTCTGCTTTTCGTTATTGAGCTCAAACAACTCGGAACTGTTGAAGAAACAATAGTCCCTTACCTTTTCACAGATTCCCTTTTTGTTGAAAATATATATACGATAGCGCTCACCGTGAGCATAGGGAGTTTTAAGAACAATCTGTTTGTTTTTTACTGTTTTACCGATGTCCTTAATGTTCTTGATAACATTTTCGGAAACTTCAAGCTCCGCCTGTGACATGGATTCGATAAGCTGCTCATATTCAGCCTCCTGCTCCGAAACAAGCTCTTCAGTTGTTTTATCATTTTTAACCGAACATGAAGCGAGCGAGAAAACGGTGGTCAGCGCAGCAAGAATCGCAAGTATCTTTTTTATCATAGAGTATTCCTCCCAAATTTCTTTTCTATATATATTAGTGCCATAAAATCGGATAAATGTCAATGGCTTTGAAGAAATTTAACATTTTTGCAAAGCAGACATAACAATAAAAAATCCATAAAAAGAAAGGTTGATTTTAATGAAAAAAAGATTGTTCACAGTTATCCTTTGCATTGTTTTTGTGCTTTCTCTTGCGGCTTGCGGAGCGTCGAGCGACAAGCTTGCAGCTGCCGATACGGAAAACGGAGCGTTTGCAGTTGAAAACGATATGGAGCTTTATTCCGACAGCGTTGCAGACATCGGCGGTGATTTCAAATACAGTGCGCAGTCATCTGCTTCAGGTGCCGAAGCTCCCGCAGAGCAGAAATCAACCGAAGAAAAAATTATCAAAACGGTTGATTTGTCAATCCAGACCAAGGAATACGAAGCATATCTTGCCGCAATGACCGCAAGCGTTGCAAAGCTTGGCGGTTATGTTGAAAATTCCACAAATCATATGGGCAGTTTTTATTCATCGGATTCCAACAGAAGTTCAACATACGTTGTGCGTATTCCTGCAGATAAGCTTGACGAATTTCTTGCAGGAGCAGAGGAGAAGGGCAAGATAACACGCAAAACCGAAAGCCAGAAAAATGTTACACTCGAATATGTTGATCTTGAAAGCCGTATCAGCGCCTACAAAACCGAGAGAACAACTCTCACAGGTCTTCTTGAAAAGGCTGAATCGCTCGAAGATGTGCTTTCGATTCAGGAAAGACTTTCCGAGGTTAACTATCAGATTGAAACCTACACCGCACAGATGCGTGTGCTTGAAAACAGAATCGGCTACAGCACCGTTACTCTCAACATAGATGAGGTTGAGCGTGTGACCGAAGAAAAGCCGACCATAATCAGCAGAATCAAGAATACTTTCCTTGATAATCTTGAAGAGCTTGGCGAAGGTCTGGGCGATTTTGTTGTCAATTTCATCGGCGGTCTTCCGATTATCATTCCCGTTGTTGCTGTTATCGCTGTTGCGATTATTATTCTTAAAAAAATAATCAGAAAACGCAGAAATAAATAATTGAAACGATATTTTATCACCCTTTCCGATTCGGAGAGGGTGATATATTTTTTAATTATTATTCTAAAACAGAAAATATAATCATAGTGTTTTTGTTATCATATAATTTGGAGTATTATAGTAATGATTGGAGTGAGTTTTTTGGCAAAAACTCTCGTTTTAACCGAAAAGCCTTCCGTTGCAAGGGATATTGCCCGAGTTCTCGGATGCAAAAAGAACGGTAACGGCTGTATAATCGGCGATAAATATATAATTACCTGGGCGCTTGGCCATCTCGTTACCCTTGCTGACCCCGAAGCCTATGACAATAAATATAAAACCTGGCGAATGGAAGATCTTCCTATGCTTCCCGAAAGAATGAAGCTTGTTGTTATCGGTCAGACATCGAAGCAGTTCAAGGCCGTCAGCTCGCTTCTTTCGAGCAACGAGGTTGACAAGGTTGTTATTGCAACCGATGCGGGTCGTGAAGGTGAGCTTGTTGCTCGCTGGATAATTCAGAAGTCAAATTGCAGAAAGCCTATGCTCCGTCTGTGGATTTCGTCGCAGACCGACAAGGCAATCCGTGAGGGATTTGCTTCGCTCAAACCTGCTTCACAGTATGATAATCTTTACCGCAGTGCGCAATGCCGTGCGGAGGCAGACTGGCTTATAGGTCTCAACGTCAGCCGTGCACTTACCTGCAAGCATAACGCACAGCTTTCCGCAGGCAGAGTTCAGACCCCGACCCTTGCAATGATTGTTAAGCGTGAAGAAGAAATCCTCAGATTCCGCTCCAAGGATTATTTTACCGTAAAAGCCGATTTTGACGGATTTTCGGCACTTTATAAAGATAAACATAACCAGGCGAGATTCTTTGATGCCGCAGCAGCACAGGCTGTTGCCGATGATGTCAAAGGCAAAAGAGGTACTCTTACCGAGGTCAAAAAGACCTATAAATTCAAGGCGCCACCTGCCGCATACGACCTTACCGAGCTTCAGAGGGATGCCAACAAAAAATACGGCTACTCCGCAAAGCAGACCCTTTCGCTTATGCAGAGCCTTTACGAAACCCACAAGCTTCTCACCTATCCGAGAACGGATTCAAGATATATAACCAAGGATGTTGCCGCAACTCTTCCCGAGCGTCTGCGTGCAATTGCCGTTGGACCCTACAAGGATTTTGCAAATGCGGTTCTGCGTGCAAAGCCGATTCCGACCAAATATATTGTCAACGATGCAAAAGTCACCGACCACCACGCAATCATTCCCACCGAGCAGTATGTTGATCTCAACAAACTCACAAGGGAAGAACGTCATATCTATGACCTCGTTGTGCGCCGTTTTATTGCTGTGCTCAGCGCACCGTTTGAATATGACGAAATGCAGGTCACAATAACAATCGGAAACCATAAATTCTACACCAAAGGTCAGTCCGTTAAATCGGCAGGCTGGAAGGCTCTTTATGATTCGTCGCTTGCAGACGAAGATGATGATAACGATGATATTTCGTCGCAGTCGCTTCCCGCACTTTCACAGGGTGCGCCCGTATTCCCCAAGGGAGTCCGCCTTTGTGCAGGCAAAACATCTCCGCCGTCAAGATACACAGAGGCAACCCTTCTTTCCGCAATGGAAAATCCGACGGGTCAGGTTGACGACGGCTCACTTAAAGATGCGCTCAAAACAGCGGGCGGTCTCGGAACTCCCGCAACAAGAGCGGATATAATCGAAAAGCTTTTCGACTCGTTCTGCGTTGAACGCAGAGGCAAGGAAATTTTCCCCACCTCAAAGGGTAAACAGCTTATTGATATTGTTCCGCCCGATCTCAAATCCGCAGAGCTTACCGCAAGATGGGAGCAACGTCTGTCGCTTATTGCCAAAGGCGGTGCGGACAGCAAAAAGTTCATTTCCGAAATGCGTGACTATGCCCGCTCGCTTGTCAGCTCCGTAAAATCGAGCGATTCAAAATATAAGCACGATAATATGACCCGTGAACCTTGCCCCGAATGCGGCAAGTATCTGCTCGAAGTCAACGGCAAAAAGGGCAAGATGCTCGTTTGTCAGGACAGAGAATGCGGATACCGCAAGAGCGTTACGGTTATAACAAACGCACGATGCCCCGAATGCCATAAGAAGCTCGAAATGAGGGGCGAAGGCGATAAAAAAGCTTTCTTCTGTGTCTGCGGATACAGAGAAAAACTCTCCGAATTTGAAAAAAGAAAAGAAAGTGCAGGCGCAGGCAAGCGTGATGTTGCCCACTATATGCAGCAGCAGGCAAAGCAGAAAACATCGAGCAATCCGCTTGCGGACCAGCTTGCAAAATGGATGGAGGAAAACAAATGAGGCGTTTTCTTTCTGTAATTCTGGCAATAGCGATGCTTTTATCCCTTGCATCCTGCGCCAGAAACGGTGATAACGGCACAATCCGTTATTCTCTGAGCAAATCGCCCTCCACTCTTGACCCGCAGTATGCGGGCGATACCGAGGCTCACGTTATTATCAACAACACCTTTGAGGGGCTTGTGCGCCGCTCGGCTGAGGGTGAAATCATACCCGGTATTGCACAGTCGTGGAGTATTTCTCCCGATTCGCTTACCTATACATTTATCCTCAAACCCGGTACCGAATGGTATTGCCCCACTTCAATCAAAAGCGAATTCGGTGAAGAGTTCTACAATAAATTTTCCAGTGAAAAACTGACGGCGAATGACTTTGTTTTTGCAATGCGCCGAGCGGTTTCTCCCGCAACGAACTCACCGAGTGCACACCGACTTTTTATCATTGAAAATGCGGCTGAAATTCATGCTGGTCATGCTGATGTTTCTTCCCTCGGTGTAACCGCACCCGATAACAACACCCTCGTTATAAAGCTTCTTGAACCTTGTGAGGATTTTCTTGAAAGACTTACCGAGAGTGTGTTTATGCCGTGCAACGAGGAATTTTTTACCGCAACAGGCGGCAGATACGGTCTGAGTAATAAGCATATGCTCTGCAACGGACCGTTTTATGTTAGCTCGTGGGATGCAGAAACAACCCTAACCATAAGACGCAACAACTATTATGCGGGCGAACAGACGGTTCTGCCCTCACTTGTCAATTTCAGTTTTAATTATAATGCCGAAAAAATCGGTAACGAAATTGCAATCGGCAATGTCAGCGGTGCGTTTTTGCCTCCCGATTCGATTATTCCCGAGAATTCGGTGGTTGTTCAGAATAATCCCAATTCCGTTTTCGGTTTCTTCTTCAACTGTTCTGATTCCAGTCTGAAAAATGCAAATCTCCGAATTGCACTGAGCAGTTCGATTGACCGCAGTCTTTTTGCTCAGGCACCCGAAAATTCGGATTTGACCGACGGATTTGTGCCCAAAAACTGCTCTGCGGGCAGTCTTAACTACCGCGATGCCGTAGGCGGACAGACTCCGAAAATCAATTTTGATACCGAAGCGGCAAAGGAATTCTGGAAGACGGGTATTTCCGAGCTTGGTAAGGATAAGGTTCAGCTCACCGTTCTTTGCCCCGAATGGCTTGATTCTGCTGTACGCAATCAGCTTCAGATATGGCAGAAGACAATGGGCATCAGTCTCGGCATAACAATAGAGAACAAAACGCCTTCCGAAATCCGTACGGCAGTCAGCAAGGGTCAGTATCAGATTGCGCTTACCGGCACCGAATCGGCTTACAGCAGTGCGGTTGATTTTCTTGCTTCGTTCAGAAACGGAGGCTTGTTCCGTTTTTCGGGTGAGGATTACGGAATGATAATCGACAGACTTATGACCGTTGAAAGCGATGACGAGCTTCTCGGCGGATGCTTTACGGCAGAGAATTATATCCTTCAGCAGGCGGTTTGTTATCCGCTTTATTCACGTTCGAGCTGCTTTGTCACTTCGGAGGATGTTGAAGGAATTGCCGTTTTTGACTCTGAAAGCAGTATCAGTTTTATCGGCACAAAGAGGTTTGACTGATGAAAAAAAGACCATTTATTATTGCCGTTTCGTGGGCAGCGGTTGCCGTGTGTATGGGGATTATATTCTCACTTTCTGCGCAAAACGGCGAAGAATCGGGCGAAACAAGCATTTGGCTTCTGTTTCTTCTGAAACTTCCCATAAGCGAAGCGTTTCTCCGTACAGCGGCTCATTTCCTTGAGTTTACGGGTCTTGCCGTACTTGTTTATAACGCCCTTTATCAGACTTGTTTAAAACCGAGACCGCTCATCTCGTTTGCAATTGCATCTGCATATGCCGTAACGGATGAAATCCATCAGCATTTTGTTGCGGACAGGGTATGCAGCGTTTCCGATTGGTTTGTTGATTCTCTCGGTGCGCTTGCCGGTGTTGCGGCTGTCAGTTTATTATTTTATATTTTCTCTTATATCAAAAGGAGGAGATTGCGTTGACAGAAAGTGAAAAAATTATGATTGCGGGTTGTGCTGCGGGTGCGGCAGCGGCGGCGGTGCCGACTGTTTACGGCTTTATAAAGGCTTCAGCGGCAGCAAAACCGATTGCCGAGTCGGATTTTCTGCATACTGAAAATGCCGCCTTCGTCAATGAAAACGGCATTGAAACCTCCTTGAGAGGTATAAATCTCAACGATGATATTTTTTATTTCAGCAAGGCTGATATTGAGTCACCGAAAGGCTACGATGTTTTTTATGCCCTCGAAAAGAGGTTCGGCAGCTACGGTGCAAGGCAGCTTTGCCAAAAATATTATGAAAACTTTATAACTCCGTCCGATATAAAGATTATCAGAAAACTTGGCGCAAACTGCGTGAGAATCCCTCTGCGTTTCAAGTATCTTTGCAGAAAGGATAACTGCAAGGACGATATTGATTTTGACAAGCTTGATGTTCTTGTTGAAAAGTGCAGAAAAGCGGGTCTTTATGTTATTTTCGAGCTTCATTCCGCACCCGGATTTCAGAATACGGATTCAGCCTGCGGAAGCGGAGACGAGAGCATTCTTTTCAACTCGGGTAAGGAAGGCTTTGAGTCGAGAAATGCTGTTATAAGATTCTGGACTCAGGTTGCATCTCACTATAAAGATGAAGCAACCGTTGCGGCTTATGACCTTCTTAACCGACCTCTCAGCCGCATTGCCGATTGGGAGAGCAAGGTTGACACTCTCAACAAGTTTTACCGCAGAGCAATAAAGGCGATAAGAACGGTTGACGAAAGACACGTTGTTATTGTTGAGGCGGCGGGTACACCCGATTCACTCCCCGAAAAGACCGACCTTCAGAATGTTGCCTACGGATTTTATTCGCATTTCAGAACCACCTTTGAGGCAGGCGCGCTTCTCAGACAGGTCAAAACTTATAAGCAGAACAGGATTCCGTGCATCGTCTGTAAAATCAGAGCGGAGGAAAATCTTTCGGAGTCGCTCACCGCACTCAATGACGGCGGAATTTCGTGGCTCATCGGCGATTACAAGGGCGCAGGACTGAAATCCGCATATATCTTCGGTGGCAGTGTTCCCGAAGCAGACCTTGTTCTTGATAGCTACGAAGAAATCGGAAACAAGTGGTCAAAGCCGCTTGCAACAAAGAATTTCACCGAAAACAAAGAAATGACCGCAGTGCTCAAGGATGCTTTCAAATACGGGAATGTCCTTGTCCTTCCCGAAGGAAAAACAAAAAAGAGCAAACCTCAGATAAAAGTAAAGGTTGGCTCGAAATTGGTTGTAGGAAAAACATAAAAACCGCCCGCTACGGGCGGTTTTCTTTATTTAACCCCATATTTTACTGCATAGTCAAGAACAATATTTCTGAAATGCTCGTGTTTGAAATTATTCTTAACATCGGTCAGGTCAATGTAAGAGCCTGCTTTGAGATTCTGAATGATTGCCTCGGCGACAAAACACTCAAAAATGTAATCGTTTGAAAAACATTCCACGATATCCGTGTTCATTCCCTTGTTGATGCCGTCAACGGCACAGCGGTAAATCAGATTGTCTTTTCCGAGAAGCTTGCCGCATTTTTCTATGCAGGAAATGCCCTCTTTCATCTCCGAAACAGTGATTTTTCCTCTGTAATTAATCATTTTTTCTCCGCCGGTAAGGATATTATCAACAGAAGTTTCAAGAATACCTGCAAGGTCAACAAGCAGACCGATATCTGGTAACGCTTCGGCTCTTTCCCATTTACTGACAGCCTGAAACGAAACATTCAATCTGTCTCCAAGTTCAGCCTGAGTAAGTCCTTTTGCCTTTCTTAACGAGGCAATTTGTGCGCTGACTTTATTAATATCTACTGACATAACTTTACTCCTTAAATAATTTTTTGAAGCACCTCACAACTATAATTATAATTTGCAAATCATATTATTTCAATAATCCGTCAGTTGAAGTTTTTGGCTGGAAATTCACCCAAAATTTAAACCCCCTCGGATTTCCGAGGGGGTTCTTTAAGCATGATATAAAGTCAGAGCTTATGCCTGCTCCTGCTTCTTTGCGAAGCATTCGCTGCAGTAAACGGGTCTGTCCTCACGGGGCTTAAAGGGAACCTTTGCAACTCCACCGCAGGAATCACATGTTGCCTCAAACCATTCACGCTCGCCACGGGCAGCATTCTTGCGTGCGTCACGGCATGTCTTGCAGCGCTGGGGCTCGTTTACAAAGCCTTTTTCAGCATAGAATTCCTGTTCACCGGCTGTGAAGATGAATTCTTCGCCGCATTCCTTACAGATGAGAGTCTTGTCTTCGTACATTGTTGTTAACCTCGCTTGAAAAAATATTTTTGACGCCCTTGGACGGAATCGCACCGCCACCTTTGAATTTCAACGCTCTGCTTTAAGCTACGTGGGCATATATTTACTCCTTGCGGAGTATTATTTATTGAGTTTTCGGTGCATCTTGCTTTTGATTCGCTGAAGCGCATTATCAACCGCCTTTTCGCTTCGGTCAAGCTCCTGCGCAATCTGAGCATAGCTTTTGTTCTGAAGACGCAAATCGATGACTTTCTTTTCAAATTCGGAAAGTCCGCTGCTCAGAAGCTCTGCAAGATACTGGGTTTCAAACTTGTCGGATATAATATCGGCGGGGTCGGTGCCTGCAGCAATGTCAACGGAATCCGCTTCAAACGGAACCGCATTTGAGAGAGCGGCGTTTTTGCTGTTGAAATTCATTCGCACAGCGGAAATGATTCTGTTGTTGATGCAGATTTCGGCAAATGCCTTGAACGGCACACCCTTTGACGGGTCAAACTTCTTGACCGCATCAAGAAATCCGAGCATACCCTCCTGGGTTAAATCCTCGTTCGAAATTCTTGCGTTTGCGAAGCCCGATGCCTTTGCCCTTGCGATGGGAGTGACGGCAGAAATAAGATGAGCCATAGCCTCATCATCGCCGTTTGCGGCAAGAACCGCAAGCTCTTCATCAGACAATTTTTTTTGCTGATTTATTTGCATTAAGATACCTCGCAAAACCCTATTAACAATTATAATAAGCTAATATTTGAAATTTGTCAACAACTTTTTTGTTCAATGGTGAATTTTAATTGGTGAATAGTTACTAAAATGAACATAAAACCTATATATTGTGTCTTTTTTGTATTTTTCTTCAAAGAAAAAATTGTCGGATTTTCAAAAATTATTTTCCAAAGTCAGTATTTTATATGTCATAAAAGCATAAACGGGTAAAAAAATAATTTTCGGGAGCTGATAAAATGAGCCGAAAACCGAGAAAAATGTGGCTGTTAACGGCACTTCTTGCCATTGACCTGATTATGCTTATTCTCATATCGTCCGTCAGTGCAAGGGCAGAAACGCTCGGCAGCAGCGGAGAAAGAGTTGCAAGAATTCAGCACGAATTAAGGAAAATGAATTTGTATCACGGCAAAGAAAACGGAATTTTTGATTTTGAAACCAAGCGGGCGGTTGCTGATTTTCAGCGTCTTGAGCAGCTTGAAAATGATTCACGGGTAAATCACGAAACGCTTTATGCACTCGGGCTTGATTCAGATTCATCCGAATGTTTTACGGCACGCACAGAGCTGATTGCCCGGTGCATAACCCTCAGCGGTTGCAGAACTTACCCCGAAATGCTGACTGTTGCGGAGCAGATTTTTGAAAAAACAGACGGAACGGTAACGCTCGGCAGATACATTTCGGAGAATTATCCCGATTTTTTGTCGGCAGATTTCGAGCCGTCGGACAAAGCGTATACGGCAGCTGTTCAGGTAATAAGAAAGTCCGCCCACTTGGGCGGTACGCCATAAGGAAGTTAAGGTTTTTATCGCTTCTTTTCCGTTGATACTTCACGAAAAAATCCCGTAATACACAAAGTATTGCGGGATTTTTGTCATTTCGTCTGAACGAAAAATAATCTGATAAAAACTGCTTCGCACCTTAAAATGAGATAGTTTGGATACGGAACAAGGCAAAAAGCACAGAAATCCTTTGTGGATTTCGAGCATTTTTAACGCAGTTACGTGCCCAAATATCCGTTTTAAGGCTTAAATTTCTTATGGTGTGCCGCCCTTCTGAACGGACGTTTTTTTATTTGCAAAGCTCTTTTGCGAGAGCATCAATCTGGGCAATGTTTTCTTCATTGACAGCGGATTTGATGTGAACACCTGCTTCGGTATAAGTGAGATTTTTGCTGTTTTCGAGCATTCTTCTCATAAATTTCTCCGCCATAAGACCCCAGGTTCCGTTTTCGATGAATCCGACGGTTTTGTTCTGGAAGTTTCTTTCGGTCAGATGAGCGATAAATTCTCTCATAAACGGGAACATTTCACCGTTGTAGGTTGTGGTTGCGAGAACAATTTTTCCGTAGCGGAAAGCATCTTCAACAGCCTCTGCCATATCGCAGCGTGCAAGATCGTTCACAACAACCTTCGGGCAGCCGTTTTCTTCGAGCTTCTTTGCGAGCATTTCAACTGCTTTTCGGGTGTTGCCGTAAACGGTTGTGTACGCAATCACAATACCTTCGCTTTCGGTGCCGTAGGATGACCAGGTGTTGTAAAGGTCAAGATAATATCCGAGATTTTCGGTAAGAACAGGACCGTGAAGGGGACAGATGGTCTGAATGTCAAGAGCGGCAGCTTTTTTGAGAAGTGCCTGAACCTGAACACCGTATTTGCCCACGATGCCGAAATAGTAGCGTCTTGCTTCGCACGCCCAGTCCTCGTCCGCATCAAGTGCGCCGAATTTTCCGAAACCGTCAGCCGAGAAAAGCACTTTATCCTTGCTGTCGTAGGTAACGATTACTTCGGGCCAATGCACCATCGGTGCAGTAACAAAGGTCAGCTCGTGACTGCCGAGCGAGAGCGTGTCGCCCTCACCGACAACAATCTGTCTGTCCGCATAGTCGTTACCGTAGAACTGAAGCATCATTCCGAAAGCCTTCTTTGATGCAACAATTTTTGCTTCGGGATAATTTTCGGCAAAAAGATTTATGTTGGCAGAATGGTCGGGTTCCATATGCTGAATGATGAGATAATCGGGCTTGCGTTCGCCGAGAACTGCTTTGATGTTTGCGAGCCATTCGTTGCCGAAACGTGCATCAACGGTGTCAAACACGGCAATTTTTTCGTCCTCGATGATGTAGGAATTATATGCCATTCCGTTTTCAACAACGTACTGACCCTCAAAAAGGTCAATTTCTCTGTCGTTGACTCCGATATATTTAATGTCGTTTGTGATAAACATTTTTTGCGCTCCTTTTTGAATATTCATTTTATTATAGCATTTGTCGGGCAAAAAATAAAGATGTAATTTATTCTTTTTCCAGGTCGGTTTTCATATTTTTTACTGAGGTGTTTGAAATGATATCCCAAATCAATTCTGCAATCGGTTCGGTAATATGGGGAGCTCCGATGCTCGCTGTTTTTCTCGGAACGGGATTTTACCTTTCCGCAAGGTCGGGATTTTTTCAGATTTTCGGAGTGAAGCGATGGCTTGGAACAACGCTCGTATCCGCTTTCAGAAACAGAAAAAATAAAAGTGCCGACGGCTCGATTTCTCAGTTTTCCGCGCTTACATCCGCACTTGCCGCTTGCCTCGGAACGGGCAATATAATCGGAGTGGCAACGGCTGTTATTTCGGGCGGACCGGGTTCGCTTTTCTGGATGTGTCTTTCTGCTGTTCTCGGAATGATGACGTGCTGCTGCGAAAACATTCTCGGAATAAAATACAGAGTCCGTGATTTTTCGGGGAAACTCAAAGGCGGTCCGATGTATTACATAGAAAACGGTCTTGGGATGAAAGGTCTTGCATCGGCGTATGCCGTTTTTCTCACGGGCGCATCGCTCGGTATGGGGAATATGACTCAGGCAAATTCCGTTGCGCAGGGGATGAGCGGTTTCGGAGTCAGACCCGTCATTACAGCGGCTGTTCTGAGTGTTCTTACCGCAATTGCAGTTTCGGGCGGTCTTGAAAGAATATCGTCGATATCCGAAAAACTGATTCCCGTGCTTTCGGCAGCTTTTGTTGCGGCTTGTTTTATCATCATTGCGAAAAACAGCGAAAACATTGTTCCTTGCATAAAGACTGTTATAAAAGAGGCTTTCACGATTAAGTCCATCAGCGGTTTCGGTCTTGCCAAGGCAGCAAGATACGGGATTTCAAGAGGTGTTTTTTCAAACGAAGCAGGTCTCGGGAGCAGTGCGGTCATTCACGCCGCCGCAGACTGCAAGAATGCGGGCGAGCAGGGGATGTGGGGAATAATTGAGGTTTTCATCGACACGGTTTTTATGTGCAGCGTGACGGGTGTTGCGATATTGGTCTGCGGTGTTACCGGCAGGGAGCTTAACGGAGCTCAGCTTTGCGCAGCGGCATTTGAAAGCGTTTTCGGCAAAGCGGGAGGTTATTTTCTTAACGGATGCATCTGCCTTTTTGCTTTTGCAACTCTGATTGCGTGGTCTTATTACGGCAGATGCGGTGCTGAATATCTTTTCGGAGAAAAAAGCGGCAAAGTTTATAATTCGCTATATGTTGCAGCAGTTTTTGCGGGAAGTATCATACGCTTTGAAAGCGTGTGGGGTCTGTCGGATATTCTTAACGGACTTATGGCTGTGCCCAATATTTTTGCGCTTCTTTTACTCGGAAAGGAAGCTGTTGACGAAATAAAAAATGCGGATGCACCGAAGCACATCCGCAGGATTGATTCCGTTAGTCGGAAACAGAGAGTTCAACGTGATAGGTCTGAGCAAAATTTATAACGTTCATCATATCTGATTTTGTGTAAATTTTGACCTTGGGGCAGGCATCAAAGGCGAACTGATGGATATTCGGGGTGTTACCTCTGAAATTTGCAACCTTGAGGCTGTCGCAGTAATAGAATGCGCCTTCACCGATAGTTTCAAGATTTTTGGGAAGGTCAACCTGAATAAGATTGTGGCATTCCGCAAAAGCTTTTTCCTGAATTTCGGTAAGAGCGGAGCATCTGTGGAGATAAGCCTTTTTGATTGAACTGCCTGTGAAAGCATCGGTTTCGATAAGAGTAATGGTTTCGGGGAAGGTGACTGCACCGATATTCTGAACATCCTTGAATGCACCCGAGCCGATGACGGTAACTGTCATATCGTCTATCGCTGACGGGATTTCGAGCACGAGCATTTCATCGGAACAGCTGTATTTTGTGATTTTGGCGGTGTTGTCTTCAAGAGCAACGTATGTGTAGTTACCCGAAACAATAACCTTTTCTTTGCTCGGCTTACACGATGCGAAAAGCACAGTGATTGAAGCAACGATAAGCAGTATTGAAATTATTCTTTTCATAATAATAATCCTTTCGGCTTTGTTTTCTTATTTCCGTATTCTAACATATAACCGCAAGAAAATCAAGTGTATAAAAAATTCCCTCTGCCGTGAAGCAGAGGGAAAATTTATTTGTATTATCGATTAATACTTGATGTTTGAGTATGTTGCTGTGAGCTTTGCAGCGCCGTCGCCGTTGATGGTAACAACTGCCTTAAGCTTAAGAGTTGCAGCGAAAGCATATGAATATGTGATGTTTGTGATCTTGCCTTCTGCAACAGTAACCTGAACCTTGATGTCCTTGTAGTCAACGTTTGTTTCGTTAACTGTGATAGCTGTTGTGAATTCAGCAACGCCATCAACAACTTCTTCGTGTGTGATGAAGTCGTTTGTGAATCTTGAAAGGCTTGTAGCACCTGTCTTCTTGGGGTTGTTTACGTTTGCAAGAGTGAAGGTGTAAACGCCGTTTGCATAGCTGAATGATGTGAGATCGGATTCCTTAAGGGTTGTTGCCTTAAGAGCATAGTCATCCTTAGCTTCTGTGATTGTGCCGATTCCGAGGAAACCGCCAACAACTGTGTCGAGGTTTGAGTTTTCGTCGATTGCGCTGATGATGCCGTTGAGGATATCAGTTGCGCCGCCAACGTCGATGGGGTCTGTGTATTCACAAACTCTCTTGTAGCTGTACTTGCCCTTTGCTGCCTTAGCTGTTTCAGCGTTAAGGAAAGCAACGAATTCAGCCTTTGTCATTTCTTTGTCAGCAACTGCAGCTGTTGTTTCTGCTGCTGAAGCGTCAACTGCTGAGGGGTCAGCTGTTGCTGTAGCATCTTCTGAAACTGCTTCTGTGGCTGCTGCTGATTCGTCAACTGCGGGAGCTTCTGTTGCAGCTTCTGTAGCTGCCTCTGTAGCTGCTTCTGTGGGAGCGTCTGTTACAACTTCTGCTTCTGTAACGGGAGCTGTGGTGGTTGTGCCTTCATCGTTTCCGCCGCAAGCTGCGAATGCGAAGAGCATTGAAGCTGCGAGGAGAACTGCGAGAATTTTTTTCATGATTCTTCCTCCTGAAAAATAATAAAAAATTTTTTTGCGCAGTTCCTATGATGATTCTGCGCACTTGTAATATAAAAATACTCCAAATTCGGTCTTTTGTCAAGTATGAAACACAAAATAGACTGCCAAAAATCGCCGTTCATAATTATACATATTTACATAAAGAAATTGTTTATTTACAAAACTTTAATATTATAAATAGGTGACAGAACGGAAAAAGTATGATATAATACATTTTAATTATAATGGAGGGATGTACGTTATGGCTGTCAAGAGGTTTGTTTCGTGGAACGTTAACGGAATCAGAGCGTGCCTTACAAAGGATTTTTACGGAAGTTTTGCGGCGCTTGATGCCGATATATTCTGTCTGCAGGAAACGAAGATGCAGGAGGGCCAGGCAGAGCTTACCCTTGAAGGTTATCACCAGTATTGGTGTTATGCCGAGAAAAAAGGATATTCGGGCACCGCTGTTTTCAGCCGTGAAGAGCCTCTTTCGGTGGCTTACGGTCTCGGAATTCCGGAGCACGATACCGAGGGCAGAGTCATAACCCTTGAATTTGATAATTATTATTTCATAACTGTTTATGTTCCCAACGCCCGTGACGGACTTGTGCGCCTTGACTACCGAATGGAGTGGGAGGACGCATTCAGAAACTATGTTTGCGAGCTTGATAAGAAAAAGCCCGTTATCTTCTGCGGAGATCTTAATGTTGCGCATAAAGAAATTGACCTCAAAAATCCCAAGTCAAACAAGAGGAATCCCGGTTTCACCGACGAGGAAAGAGGCAAATTCTCCGAGATGCTTGAGAGCGGATTTGTTGATTCGTTCAGATATTTTTATCCCGACCTTGAAGGGGTCTACAGTTGGTGGTCATACCGTTTTTCCGCAAGGGCAAAGAACGCGGGATGGAGAATCGACTATTTTGTCGTATCTGAAAAACTGAAAGAGAAAATGAAGGATGCAAAAATCCATAACGAAATTTTCGGCTCTGACCATTGCCCGGTCGAACTGGAAATAGAAATATAAGTGCAGAATTCAGAGTGCAGAACGTAAAAAGAGGAGAACGAAATGAAAAACAATGCTTTAAAAATACTTGCCGCTGTGCTTGCGGTTGTAATGATTGCATCGGGAGTTGTATTTTTCTTTTCTTCGGGAGAAAACAAAACTGAAATAATCAAGAAAGACCCCGATCCCGTGGTTTATACCTACGAAGATAGTGAATATCTTCTCAGTCTCAAGCTCTCTGTCAAGGGGGCAAACGGTGAGGTTTATCTCCCCACGGATTTTGACGGTGTTTATTATGTTGCATCGCTTGACGGAAGCGTGAAATTCTTTGAATATGCAAACGGTGCTATGAATCCCTGCACTCTTGAGGTAAAGCAGGTCAAGGCTAATCTCAAAGCAAGCTACGAAACAATCCCTGTTACCGTGAATTACATAGAAAAAGACGGCAAGGCTTGCGGTTACGGAGTTTTCACATCTGATATGAGTGCGGATGTTGACGTATATTCATATGCATTCGTAAAGCTTACCGCAAAACCTGCAGGCTATGGCGAAGGCTACCTTCTTCTTGCCGATTTTGATAAAAACAATTTCTATAAAGCAGACAAGCTCTATTCCGAAATCTATAATTTCAACCTTGCAAACGGCTCGGCATCAACCTATGTTTCCAACCACACAAGAATGATTGACCGCAACGGCACATTCCGTCAGGACTGGACTCTGCTTACCGATGATTTCGTAAAGAATCTCGGCGATGCAAAGTATTTTCTTTCATCAAGATACTATAACGAAAACGACAAAGGCAGAAGAGCCGACGTTATGGAGCTTTCAAACGCATACAGACCCAAAATCGTTGTAAAAGATATCCTCGGTGTATGGTATGTCAACGACGTAAACGGTATGCATTATCTCAAGAAAAATGATTCGGGATTTGCCAATATGAATCTTGCAAACGGCGAGGAAAGAGTTCTTACTCAGTTTGAAGGCGATTATTATAACGATTATATGCAGTGCGGAAGATATCTTATAAACAGAAAAAGCCTGGTTATGACCGACCTTATGACCGGTGCAACACAGACTTTCAGCGGTATTGATATTACTTCGGCAGACGTATTTTCCGTAAGTCCCGACGGCACAAAGGCTGTCTTTGCTTCTTACGGCGAAGTCAACGCAAACGGAGTTTCGGTGCAGAAGCTTATTTACTGCACAGCCGACGGTTCGGCAGAACCCGCAATCTACGCAGAACCCCTTCTTTTTGACGAGAGCGCGGGCTTTGTATGGGTTGATAACGGAAGCGTTATGAGTGTCCGTGCACTTGACGGCACAGGTGCAAAGGTCGGCTCGGTTGTTTATACTTTTTAAGTGCAGAATGCAGAACGCAGAGTGCAGAACGAAGGGTCGCTTCGCTCCGATTTCATCGTAGTATGAAATAAAAAAGGCGGGAGAAATATCCCGCCCGATAATAATTACGCATACGAATTATATATTTTCTTCTCTGAAATCAACCACAAGCTCATCCTTTGCGGGTTTGAGCTGAGTATATTTCACTCCCGCAGAATCAAACATTCTTTTAGAAGCTCTTGTGCCGGGAGTGTCCGCATATTTATCCGAAAGATAGAAAACCTCTTTTATTCCGCACTGAATGATTGCTTTTGCACATTCGTTGCAGGGGAAAAGAGCAACATAAATCTTGCATCCCTCAAGGCTTGCTCCGCCGTTATTGAGGATTGCGTTAAGCTCTGCGTGGCAGACATAGGGATACTTTGTGTCGTATGTTTCACCGGTGCGTTCCCAGGGGAAATCGTCATCGTTGCATCCTCTCGGGAAACCGTTGTAGCCGACGGACATAATTTTGTTATGATTGTTGACTATGCACGCACCGACCTGAGTGCTGGGGTCCTTACTGCGGTAAGATGAAAGAAGGGCGATGCCCATAAAATATTCGTCCCACGAAATGTAGTCTTCTCTTTTCGGCATAGATGATTCTCCTTTAGACAGATGTATTAAAGGCTTCTCCTTGAGGAGAAGCTATCACAAAGTGACTGATGAGGTGGTTGCGAAGCAACAGTAACCATATAGCTTGCACCTCATCCACCGCAAGCGGTCCCCCTTCCCCTCAAGGGGAAGGCTTTTAGAAAATTCTAACACAAACAATTAAAATTTACAATAGAAAAAATAAATCCGTATTAAACAGAGGTGTATTATGGGTCTTTTAACCAAAATTTTCGGCAACTATTCTCAGAAAGAAGTTAAGCGTGTACGTCCGCTTTGCGATAAGGTGCTTAAGCTTGAAGAAGAATTTGCCAAGCTCACCGATGAACAGCTTCAGGCAAAAACTCCCGAATTCAAAGAGCGTCTTGCAAACGGCGAAACACTTGATGATATTCTTCCCGAGGCATTTGCTGCCTGCCGTGAGGCATCGTGGCGAGTCATCGGTCTTAAGCATTTCCCCGTGCAGATTATCGGCGGTATCATTCTCCATCAGGGCAGAATTGCCGAAATGAGAACGGGTGAAGGTAAAACTCTTGTTGCAACCCTTCCTGCATATCTTAACGCTCTTTCGGGAAACGGTGTTCACATTGTTACCGTCAACGACTATCTTGCACGACGCGACAGTGAGTGGATGGGCAAGGTTTACCGCTTTATGGGTCTTACCGTCGGTCTTATCATCCACGAAAAAGAAAATCCCGAAAGAAAAGAAGCTTATGCCGCTGATATTACCTATGGCACCAATAACGAAATGGGCTTTGACTATCTGCGTGACAATATGGTTGTTTATAAGGAACACAAGGTGCAGAGAGGCCACAACTTTGCAATCGTCGATGAGGTTGACTCCATCCTTATCGACGAAGCAAGAACTCCGCTTATCATTTCGGGCAGAGGCGAAAAGTCAACCGACCTTTATAAAATGGCAAACCGCTTTGCTCTTTCGCTTAAATGCACAAGAATAAAAGAACTCAACTCCAAAGAAGAGGTTGACGATATTGTTGACGAAAGCTGTGACTACGTTGTTGACGAAAAGGCAAAGACCGCAACCCTCACAAAGAGCGGTGTTGCCAAGGCAGAGGCTTTCTTCAATCTTGAAAACCTTATGGATGCCGAGAATATGACAATTCAGCATCACATCAATCAGGCTCTTAAGGCAAACGGTGTTATGCGCCGTGACGTTGACTATGTTGTCAAGGATAATCAGGTTCTTATCGTTGACGAATTCACGGGCCGTATTATGATGGGCAGACGCTATAACGAGGGTCTTCATCAGGCTATCGAAGCAAAGGAAAACGTTGATGTTGAGCACGAGAGCAAGACGCTTGCAACCATCACATTCCAGAATTATTTCCGCCTTTACACAAAGCTTTCGGGTATGACCGGTACTGCAATGACCGAGGAAACCGAATTCAATCAGATTTATAATCTTGATGTCATCGAAATTCCCACCAACAAGCCGATGATAAGAAACGATATGCCCGATGTTGTTTATAAGACAGAGCAGGCAAAGTATCTTGCTGTTATCCAGACCATCGAGGAATGCCACGCAAAGGGTCAGCCCGTGCTTGTAGGTACTGTTTCGATTGAAAAATCAGAGCTTCTCAGCGCACTTCTCAAGAGAAGGGGCATCAAGCACGAAGTTCTTAACGCAAAGCACCACGATAAGGAAGCTGAAATCGTTGCTCAGGCGGGTAAGCCTTATGCAGTAACAATTGCAACCAATATGGCAGGTCGAGGCACCGATATCAAGCTTGGCGGTAACTCCGAATATCTTGCAAAATCAGAGCTTCGCAGAAAGGGTTATACCGAAGAACTCATTGCAGAGGCAACAGGTTTTGCGGAAACCGATAACGAAGAAATTCTTCAGGCAAGAGCCGAATATTCCGCTCTTGAAAAGAAATATGACGATGAAATTGCACCCGAAGCAGAAAAAGTGCGTGAAGCGGGCGGTCTTTTCATAATCGGCACAGAGCGTCACGAATCAAGACGTATCGACAATCAGCTCCGAGGCCGTGCAGGCCGTCAGGGTGACCCCGGTGCAAGCCGTTTCTTCCTCTCGCTCCAGGATGACCTTATGCGTCTTTTCGGCGGAGACAGAATCACAAGTGTTATGAATACCCTCAAAACTCCCGAGGATATGCCCATTGAAGCAAAGATGATTTCAAACACCATCGAAAGCTCGCAGAAGAAGATTGAAGGCAGAAACTTCGGTATCAGAAAGAGCGTTCTTCAGTATGACGACGTTATGAACCGTCAGAGAGAGCTTATCTACAAACAGCGTAATCAGGTGCTTGACGGCGAAGAACTCAAGCCCGTTATTATGAGAATGATTGAGGGCAGCATCAACGATGCAATTGATTTCTTCTGCTCAAACGGTATGTCAAAGAAAGATTGGAATATCGACGGCCTGCGTGATAAGTTCAAAGGCTGGCTCACAACTCCAGACGACTTCACAGACAACTTCGATAAGGAAGAAGCAAGAGAAATGCTTCTCGACAGAGCTCATAAGATTTATGAAGCACGCGAAGAGCAGTTTGGCATCGGTGAAAACGGCGAACCCATTATGCGTGAGCTCGAAAAGCAGATTCTTCTTCGCAATGTTGACAGACAGTGGATGGATCATATCGATGCAATGGATCAGCTCCGCAGAGGTATCGGACTTCGCGCATACGGTCAGACCGACCCCGTTGTTGCCTACAGAAACGTTGGTTCAGATATGTTTGACGGTATGACCGAGGCAATCCGTGAGGATACCGCAAGGCAGATTATGACCGTTGTCATCAAGAGTCAGGAAGAAACAAAGCGTGAGCAGACCGCAAAAATCACCGCAACCAGCGGTTCATCCGACGGCACGGATAAAAAACAGCCCGTCAGAAAGAAAGAAAAGGCAAAACCCAACGATCCCTGTCCCTGCGGCAGCGGAAAGAAATATAAGAACTGCTGCGGCGACGTAAGAAAGCAGTAAAAAATGATTTCCCCCGACTGCTTGTCGGGGGATTTATGCATAAAAAATGCAGAGTGCAAAGTGCAGAATGCAGAGTTAAGGGTCGCTGCGCTACGATTTATAATGGGTGCGGGTGAAGCCCGCCCGAAATTATTCATTTTTAATTTTTCATTCTTAATAAACTTGTAACTTTTTTGCTACTCTTTTTGTAATTACGCCCCGATATAATCATAATTGTCCAAGGGTGAATTGATTTTCAGAGGTGAAACCGATGTATACCGTACTCGTCTGCGATGACGATATCGCAATTCTTGATTCCGTTGAAATTTATTTAAAGCTTGAAGGGTATAACGTGCTGCGTGCCGAAAACGGCAGACAGGCGCTCGGGCAGGTTAAGAATAACGAGGTGCACTGCGTTATTCTCGACATTATGATGCCCGGTCTTGACGGACTTCAGGCAACATTGAAACTCCGTGAGATGCACAATATACCCATCATTCTGCTCTCCGCAAAGAGTGAGGATACCGACAAGATAACGGGTCTTTCCTTCGGTGCGGATGACTATGTTACAAAGCCGTTCAATCCGCTTGAGCTTATGGCAAGGGTAAAGTCGCAGATAAGGCGATTCACTGCTCTCGGCTCAATGCAGAAAAAAGAAGGCGTTATAACAACGGGGGGACTTTCGCTTGACATTCTGGCAAAAGAGCTGACTCTTGACGGCGAAAGCGTGAAGCTTACAGCAACGGAATACGGAATTATGAAGGTGCTTATGGAAAATCTCGGCAGGGTTCTCTCCTCCGACCAGATTTATGAGGCTGTGTGGGATGAGCCTGCGTTTGACTCCAAAAAGACCGTGACGGTCCACATCAAACGCATCCGCGACAAAATCGAAATCAACCCCAGGGACGCAAAATATTTAAAGGTGGTGTGGGGCATTGGCTACAAAATTGAAAAATATTAAAGCAATAAAAATTGCCGCCCTCGTTATGGCGGTTGTGATGTTTCTTGTGTCGGGGTTCTTCGGAAGTCTGTTCATAAGAAGCTTCGCTCATTATGCGGGTGACACAAGCGCAACTTATTTTGAAACCCCGTCGTTCCGTTATCAGATGAACAGATTTATAACTGATATGTTTCATTCGGCGCATTTTCTGACGGTCAACAGCATTGAAGATTTTCAGAAAACTGCCGACGGAAAAGACATAAATCAGAGATATCAGAAAGAGGCGGAGCGGGTTTCGCAGGCATTTGATCTGCTTGAGCAGTCGGAACTCAAAGTTCACCATGATGCGCAGAATCGCTACCGTTATTCGCTTGTATATAATAATGTTACTTATTATTTCAACTATGACGGCAATTTCATTTCCAAAGAGGAGTTTTCGGATCTTTACTATGTTGATCATTACGAAGAAGTATATGCTGATGAAGAATCAACAACAATAGTGGAGGTTCCCGTAAATATTGTTGATAACAATATCGTATACACTCAGGTTCATGCTGCTGAAAATCCCGGTCATGTCTATGACCCCTATATTACGGGCAACGCTCCCGATTATGTTAACGATATCAGCAAGGCACTCAGCACTCTTTATCTGGTTGACGGAAACTACTGCTACGGTGAAGTGACCAAGGATGATTTTATCAGTATTGTTGACCAGAACCGCGAAAACGAGCTTGCGAATTTTTTTCATCAGAATAACATCAACAAAAGAAGCATCAGCAATGTAAAAAACGTCAACTATGCGATGATTTATAAATCGGGTGCGGTTGTCTCAAACTGCGGAATAACTGCAACCGATACCGAGGAGCAGATTCTTGAAAAGCTTGTCGGTGACGGCAGATTTGCCGAGGGTCTTAAAGACGGTAAGTATACATTATATAAAGGCAACGCTCCCAAAGAGCGCAAAAGTGTTTTCGGTCTGCTCCGCAGCTGGATGTTCAGCGATTATTATGTAAAGAGCCAGCTCGAAACAAAGAGCTTTCTTCAGGGATATTACGAGGATGTTCAGGCGGCATATTTCGGAATCCCCGTTTATAAAGACGTTGACGGATTTTCGATTTCAGAGAAGGCATACAGCGATTTTGCCTCTGCTCACATTAAATCGCCCACACTTTTTCTGACTCTCACCGTTATAACATTCCTGCTTGCGTGTGCAGCGGCTGTTTATCTTATCGCTGTTGCAGGTAAAACCGCAAACGGAGTAAAAATCAATTTTACCGACAAAGTTCCTGCTGAAATCAACTGGATTCTCGGTGTCGGAGCAATGGCAATTCTTGCATTCCTTGCGTTATGCCTTGTTATCGGAGAGTTTGATCCCGTAGGTCTTGCCGATGATTATTTCGGAAGCGATGCCGCTTTTCTGACGGGTGCGTTCAACAGTCTTGCTTTGTTTACAAGTGAGCTTATCGCATTCTGTTTTGCGGGATTTTTTATGATATGGACAGCTCTCAACATGAGCATTGCAAGGAATATCCGTAACAAAACATTTATAAAGCACACGCTTTGTTATCTTATCATCAGACTTGCGTGGAAGCTGATTAAGTTCGTTTGCAAACCGTTTGGAAAGCTTTTCAGATTCCTTTGGAAAAAGTCAAAGAAAACAGTTGAAAAGATACAGTATATTTTCACCTGCGACTATTCAAAGGGTCAGGGCACGAAGTTCAAGATTATCGCCTGCGCTTCGGCAATACTTTTTGTTGTTTTGTCGATTATCTATTATTTCATCACGGGTATGCTTATGAGCGACGGCGAAGAGGGTCTTGCTTTCCTGCTTCTGCTTCTCGGCATTATCGGCGATATTGCAATTCTGCTTTTTGTTCTTCTTATCATCGTTTCTGCCGACAGGATTTTTGAGGCGGTCAATGATGTCAAAAACGGCAACCTTAACCGCACGATTGATACAAAATATATGCCGCCCTTTATGCGCCGCTTTGCAGAGGATATTCTTTCAATGCAAGACGGATTGCAGAATGCGGTTGAAAGTGCGGTGCGTGATCAGAGGATGAAGGCGGAGCTTATCACCAACGTCTCCCACGACCTCAAAACTCCGCTGACCTCAATCGTTACCTATGTTGACCTGCTCAAAAAATGCAATATTGAGGGAGAGGATGCCAACAGATATGTTGATATTCTCGACGAAAAAGCGCAGAAGATGAAGAAGCTCATCGAGGACCTGGTTGAGGCTTCAAAGGCTTCGTCGGGCGCAATGGAAATCCACCCCGTGAAAATTAATCTCTGCGAGTTTGCAGCTCAGGCTGTAGGTGAGCACGAGGATGAGCTTAAAAACAAAAACATCGGAATACTTCTGCGTATGCCCGATTATCCTGTCCTTGCAATGGCGGATTCCCAGAAAACCTCGCGCATTGTAGAAAATCTTTTCTCAAATATCAGAAAATATGCAATGGAAGGCACAAGAGCCTATGTTGAAGTTGTTGAGGGTGAAAGGGAATGCTCAATCGTTTTCAAGAATATATCCGCAGAGGCGCTCGATATTTCGGCAGACGAACTGACCCAAAGATTTGTCAGAGGCGATGCATCCCGTTCGAGCGAGGGTAACGGACTCGGACTTTCAATTGCAAAGAATCTCTGCGAATTGCAGAAGGGCAGACTTGAAATTTCAATCGACGGCGACCTGTTTAAAGCAACTGTCACACTTCCGAAAGCATAAAAATTCACCCCGAAATCCGTTGCGGTTTCGGGGTGATACTGTTATTACATTATATTATACGGGACTGTCGAGCGATTCTTCGCAAACGGGAACAAGATATGCATCGCTTCCGTTGCCCTTCTGCTTATAGACCTGATCTGCAGGGGGATAGGACATCTCAAGATTATTGAATCTGCCGCCCCAAAGGATAATTTCAACCATTGCAACAAGGGGGATGGGGATGAACGGCATAATCTTTGCCGAGCCTATGTTCCAGATGGTGAGTGCAAAACCGGTGCAGTTATAAATCGGGTCAAAATGGTTGCCGATTTTGAGAACCTCGCTTACTGTGTTGAGTCTGCCGCGGGTCAGTTTATCGGAGACGGAAACGGTGCCGTCGAGGCCGTAAAGATTTCCGCAGTATGACTCGATGTTGTAGTAAAGACCGCGTCCGTCGGAGCGGGTGAGGTTGAAATTGCCGAGCGAAACGCCTTCGCCGGGCTGAACGGTGTAAAGTCCGACTTCAAACGGTTCGTCGGTTGTGTTATGAATATAAATCCAGACGTGACCGAAAGAAATTCTGCTCATACGGAAAGCGATGGAGATTGTTCCCACGATATCCTTATCCGAGGGCGCGGAAGGCTTTGAAGGCTCCGAGGGTTTGTCGGGATTGGTTGTTCCGGGTTCGTCGGGAAGGGTGGTGCCGGGAACATCGGGTGTTGCAGGAACGGAAGGTTCTTCGGGTTTATCGGGAGTTGCGGGAGAATCGGGAAGAGTGGTTGACGGAATGTCAGGGAGAGTGGTTCCGGGTTCATCGGGAACAGTTGTGCCGGGAACATCGGGTGTTGCGGGTGCATCTGTTTCGGTTGACGGTGCATCCGAACCGGTAAGAACGTCACTGCCTGTGAGAACATCACCGGGAGTAAGCGCAAAATAGCGCATTGAGGAGTTGCTGTTTGATGCGATAACCGTAGAAAGCGGAATGATTGCCATTATCAGCGCAAGCAAAACCGCTGTTGCAGGTCTGAAAAACGTCTTTTTCATTTTTATTTCCTCTTTTATCAGAATGTTTTAACAAGTTCCTTGAGATATTCCTTGAATCCTTCTCCGATTTCGGGATGATTCATTGCAACCTCGCAGTTTGCCTTCATAATGCCGAGCTTGTTACCCATATCATATCTCTTGCCGTCAAAATCATAAGCAAGAAGCTTGTCGTTCATGCCAAGCTCTGTGAATACATCGGTAAGATAGAATTCTTCGCCTTCGGGAGTGTTTGCAAGACCTTTTTCGATAAGTTCAAAGGTTTCAGGAGGAAGAACAACTCTGCCGAGAATCGCAAAGAGAGAAAGAATTTGGTCGGGAGCGGGTTTTTCGATGATTCTTCTGCAGGTCATTGCTCTGTCTTCGCCTTCGATGGGTGAAACGTCGAGTGTGCAGTAGAGTCTGATAAGTTCTTCACTTACTTCGTTAACACCTACAACGCCCTTGTTATATTTTTCGTAGCAACGTGTGAGCTGTGCGGTTACAGGGTCTTCGGAGATGATAACGTCATCGCCGTAAAGAACAGCAAAAGGCTCGTTGCCTACGAATGATTTACCGCAGAGAAGTGCGTGAGCAAGACCCTTTGTTTCTTTCTGACGGATGAAGTAGATGTTTGCAAGGTTTGCAACTGCTTTGACATCTTCATAAAGCTTTTCTTTTGAGGGATTGCCTCTGAGACCTGCTTCAAGCTCGAATGAATGGTCAAAATGGTCTTCGATTGCGCCCTTGCCTCTGTTTGTGATGATAAGGATATCTTCGATACCTGCCGCAACAGCTTCTTCAACGATATACTGGATTGCGGGCTTATCAACAATGTTGAGCATTTCCTTGGGAACTGATTTTGAAGCGGGGAGAACTCGTGTGCCGAGACCTGCTGCGGGAATTATGGCTTTTCTGACTTTCATAATTGTATCCTCCGTAAATTATAAACTGTTCATTATCATATCTGCACCCGCCACAAGAAGCTGGACGAGTGAATTATATCCTAAAAGACTTGCCGCAAACGAAAGCGGGGCAAGACCGCCTTTGCGTGAAATAAGAAGCTTGCGCATATTCGGCTCTTTGACGCTTTCGTCAATCAGTTTTATGTCGTCTTTGAGCTTTTTGTAATAAAGTCTGTCTGCGATAAGTGCGCAGATGAGGTGAAGCAAAATATCAACACCGAAAACTATAAGCATCGGTTTTTTAGCCTTCGCAACGAATTCCGCACTTGCTTGCTCAAGAGTCTTTGCGTGTTCGGCAAGCTCTTCTTCGGTTGCTGCTTCATAGTCGATTCCGTACATCACGTTCATATATTCATCCGAACACTTAATAAGCTCGGTTGAGTATCCCGAAAGCATCAGCGATGCCGTAACAAACAAAGCGATGAAGAATATTCCTGCTTTGTAGATTTTTCTGTAGAAGAACCAATACGGTGCAAAGAAGAATGCCGCAAAGTTGAACGAAAGCTTTTTGCCCTTTGCAAAGCGTCTGAACTTGGGCAGATATCTTTTTGATGCTGCCTGTGTGTAAAGTGCGATATCGCCCGCTTTTATGCCGCCGATAAGCTCATCGGGAGCAATTCCCGTGCCGGCAAGATAGGGATTGTCGTTCACATAAGGATTATTTATGCCGACGGGCGCACCGCAGTATTTGCAGTGGAGTGCGTCGCTGTCGTTTTCTTTTCCGCAGAAAGCGCAGGTTTTGCCGTTGCTTTCTGACTGACGGTCTTCGCCGAAAAGAGCACCGCAGTTGCCGCAATGAAGCGAGTCTGAGGGGTTTTCGCTGCCGCAGATGTGGCATATTTTTGATTCCGAAGAGCTGACGGTTTCTTCAACCGTTTCGGTTTTTGCGCTGTCTGAGCTCCATACATATCCTGAACCGTGAAGGTTTTCGTTTACGCAGTGTCCGTTTTCCATCCAGCAGTCTCTGTGCTGCGGGGTTGCGCATACGGGGCAGACAACAACGTCATCCTCCTGCCTGAGCGGTTTTTTGCAGCAGGGGCAGGGAAGGTTATTGTATTTCAATGTGTTTCTCTCTCTTTCTAGTTTTACATATACATTATATTCTACATAATTATGACAGAAAATGCAATGATATTTTTAAAAAATATTATAATTGTAACAGTATTACAAAAATTGTATATTACTTCTTTACAAGTGAGCAAAATTCCGATATAATATATGCTGATTAATTATGTATCAGGAGATTTTTTATGGTTCAGTTTGAAGAATTAAGACTTTCATTGCTCGAATATGAAGAAAAACTCGGTCAGCTCCGCGAGGCTCTCGGTCTTGACGATATGAATAAAGAAATCGCAGGGCTTGAAGAGCAGACTGCTCAGGACGGTTTCTGGAATGACCTTGCAAATTCCCAGAAGGTTCAGCAGAGAATCAGTCAGCTTAAAAATAAAGTCGGTGCATATAATGCACTCGAAAACGATTATAACGATGCTCTTGTTCTGATTGAGCTTTCAAATGAAGAAGAAGACCTCGATATGCTCGACGAATGCAAGGCTTCGGTTGACAGCTTTGTGGAAAAGCTTGAAGCAATGACCCTCAGCACCCTTCTTTCGGGTGAATACGATTCAAAGAATGCAATCCTTACCTTCCACGCAGGTGCAGGCGGTACCGAAGCTCAGGACTGGAACCAGATGCTTGTCAGAATGTATCAGCACTGGGGCGAAAAGCACGGCTTCAAGGTCAGCACGCTCGACTTCCTTGACGGTGACGAAGCAGGTCTCAAGTCTGCGGTTATTCTTTTTGAGGGTGAAAACGCTTACGGCTATCTTAAGGGTGAAATGGGTGTTCACAGACTTGTCCGTGTTTCACCTTTCGATGCTTCGGGCAGAAGACACACTTCCTTTGCGTCCCTTGAAGTTATGCCCGAAATCGATGACACCGTTGAGGTTGAAATCAACCCCGACGACCTTCGCATAGACTATTACCGTTCAAGCGGTGCAGGCGGTCAGAAGGTTAATAAAACCTCGTCAGCCGTTCGTATCACACATATTCCCACGGGCATCGTCTGCGCTTGCCAGGTTGAAAGAAGCCAGCATCAGAACCGTGACGTTGCAATGAAAATGCTCAAGTCCAAGCTTATCGAAATCAAAGAGAGAGAGCATCTCGACAAGATTGACGATATCAAGGGTGAGCAGAGAGAAATTGCGTGGGGCAGCCAGATACGCTCATATGTCTTTATGCCCTACACTCTTGTAAAAGACCACAGAACAGGCTTTGAAGCAGGTAATATCAACGCTGTTATGGACGGCGATATCGACGGCTTCATCAACGCTTATCTCAAGATGGAATCTCTTAAGGATAGTGCAAAATAAATTTTTAGTGAAAAATGAAAAATTAAGGGTCTGCGACGCAATTATATTGGGTGCGGGCAAAGCCCGCCCGAAATTATTCATTATTCATTTTTAGTTTTTCATTCAACAAGGGTGACACTATGAAACTGATTGACATTTCAAGAAAGTTTTTCTCATCCGAGGTTTATCCCGGAGACCCTGAGCCGTATGCGGAGCAAATCTCCGTTATCGGTGAGGACTCTGCGTGCAATCTGTCGGTTATCCACGCGTGTGCCCATACAGCGACCCACGTTGATTCGCCTCTTCACTTTGTTGCCGACGGCAAAACGATAGACGAGCTTCCGCTTGAACCGTTTGTCGGTCCTTGCACGGTTATTGAGGTTCCGAACGGGGTCATCACGGGTGAATATGTTGACAGATTCTTCCCCAAAAAGTGCGAAAGACTGCTGATTAAAGGCAACGGTAAGGCGTTTTTTATGGATTCCTCTGCCCAGGAGCTTGCTGACAGAGGTCTTATCCTTATCGGTACGGATTCAAATTCTGTCGGATGCAAAGGCAATCAGGTCGGTCCGCACAAAGCGTTTTTACTTAATTCCGTAGCAATTCTCGAAGGTCTTGACCTTTCGGAGGTCAAACCCGGCAATTATTTTCTTTTTGCTCCGCCCGTCAGATGTGAAGGGATTGAAGGGGCGCCTGCAAGGGCAGTTTTGATAGAGGACTATGTTTTCTGGTCAAAACGTTAACGCTCATAAATGAGGTGTGAAATGAAACGCATATTCGATTTTACGGTGAGCCTTGTGCTCATAATACTGCTTTCACCGATTTTCCTGCTTATCGGCTTGATTATTGCCGTTGATGCGGGTAATCCCGTTATATATAAGCAGTACCGTGTCGGCAAAGATAACAAGCTGTTTTATATTTACAAATTCCGTACAATGAAAAACGATACCCGCCTTGCTGCAACAAGCGAGCTTACCGAGGCGGATGAATGCATTACAAGAAGCGGCAGATTTCTTCGCAAAACAAGTCTTGATGAGCTTCCCCAACTTTTCAATGTTCTTATCGGAGATATGAGTTTTGTCGGTCCGAGACCTCTTATCCCCGAAGAAAAAGAAATCCGTCAGCTCAGAAAAGAATATAATGTTTATTCCGTCAGACCCGGTATCACGGGTCTTGCTCAGGTCAACGGCAGAGATATGCTTTCGGACGAAGAAAAAGCCCTGTTTGACAAGGAATACGTTGACAAACAGAGCATAGGTCTTGATATTAAAATTTTGTTTAAAACCGTTATGGTTGTGCTCAGAAGAGAGAACATATCAGAAGGCGGAGAGCCGGAGAATAAACGCAAGATTTAATTGTTTACAACTCCGAGATATTCCTCAAAGCACTGACCGCTTGCCTTCATTTCTTTTGCGGCTTCAATGCCTACATATCTCCAGTGCCAGGGTTCATAAATGATTTTTGTGATATCCTGCTTATCTTCGGGATAGCGGAGAATGAATCCGTAATCAGCAGCATTTTCGCTCAGCCAGGCAAATTCATCGGTATTTTCAAAACTCTGATAAAGACTGCAGATATCCATGGCAAGTCCTGCGTTATGTTCGCTTGTGCCGGGAGGCAGAATAATTGTTGCCGCCATCTGAGTGGCTTCGGTTTTGCTGTAGCCTTCATCGATATATTTCTGAATTTTATTTTTGAAGTTGCGTTCCTGCCTCTCAACCGAGCGGTAGCCAGAAACGGGAGTAAGTTCAATTCCGTCCTCAAGAGCCGCAAGATACATTTCATTGTAGTGCGGTGCAACACGGTAATCAAGCTTCATACTGTCGGGGTCATCGGTTATGCTCGGCGCAAGCTCAACTTCATATCCATCGGGAAGAATGTAATCTCTGTTCACAAGAAGCATCTTCCAGTCATCGATGTCAATGTTTGCATAGGCAGGCTGAAATCCCGCATATGCATATTCATAATCTTCAATATAGATAACGGGAGCCGTTGTGGGTGCATCTGTCAGCGCCTGTGTTGTTTTTTCGAAAACGGATGCGATTTTGTCGGCAAAGCTTGTTTCTTTTTCCGTTGTTACTTCATCTGTCGGCACTTCCGATTCGGTTTCGGAAACAACTGTTGCTGTTTCTTCGGTAAGGTTTTCGGATTCCGTGACAGTTTGAGCAACGGCAGATGTGATTTTAATATCTTCTGTATCAAACTTTCTGGCACATGCCGAACAGACAACAGCAACAGTAAGACCTGCAACAACAATCGGTATAAATATTTTTTTCATACAAGTATCCTCCGTGGAATTTATCCGATTTATATATTACATTCAAATAACGGTCTTGTCAAACCAAGACGAAGATTGTTAATAATTAATTTGCAATTAAACGGGTCGTGCAGAACCCGATATCACATATTCTGAAAGGAGTGTTTGCTGTGAAAGCAAGCGAAAGCGTAAAAAATTATCAGTCCGAGCGCAGAATGTATACGAATTATGCGGCAAGGGCAATCAAAAAGGTCTGCAAGGAAATCGGTCCCCGATTCGCAGGTACCGAAGAAGAGAAAAAAGGCATCGACTTTATGGCGGAAGAGCTTAAAACCTGCTGTGACGAAGTGAAGACCGAGTCGTTCACCGTTCATCCCAAGGCATTCCTCGGCTGGATTCCTCTCTCGGTTGTGCTTATGACAGTTGCATCCGTGCTTCTGTTCCTCGGTCAGTTTTTTGCAATCGCCCCTCTTTTTTATGTATCTGTTGCACTTTCAGTTATCTGCTTTTTCTTTATAATCACCGAGTTCCTTTTCTACAAAGAAACTCTTGATCCGTTCCTTCCCAAAAAGACTTCGCATAATACCTACGGTGTCCGTAAGGCAAGCGGAGAAACAAAGAGACGCATTATTTTTGCCGGTCACGCTGACTCGTCAATGGAGTGGAGATTCACCTATTACGGTGGACCCAAGCTTCTTATTCCCGTTATCGGCGGTGCAATTCTCGGTGTTCTTTATGTCACAGTTATCAGCATTGTTGCTATTGTTATGTCATTCGTAAAGCCCGAATTCATCGACTCAACCGCAATGGATATCCTCAGCTATGTTGCTCTCGGATTTATCGTTCTTTTCCTTGCAGCTTCATTCTTCTATGATAAAAAGAGAATCGTTGAAGGTGCAAACGATGATCTTACCGGCTGCTTCTCCTCAATCGGCATTCTCAAGTTCCTTCAGGATAACAACATCCGCTTTGAAAACACAGAAGTAGTTGCTCTTTGCACCGGTTCAGAAGAAATCGGTCTCAGAGGCGCAAAGGATTTCTGCGAAAAGCACGGCAAAGAATTCAGCGACGTTGAAACTGTTTTTGTTGCAATCGATACTGTTCACGATTTCGATTTCCTTGCTATCTATAATAAGGATATGACAGGTACCGTTACAAACAGCGCAGAGGCTTGCAAGCTTGTTAAAGAAGGCGCAAAAATCGCAGGCTATGACGTACCTTATGCATCTGTTTCTCTCGGTGCAACGGATGCTGCTGCAGTTTCAAAGAGCGGCACAGGCATAAAGGCAGCTGCTTTTGCAGCTATGGACCCCGCTCCCGCAAGATATTATCACACAAGACTCGATAATCACGAGAATCTTGACCTCAAGACAATCGAAGCAGGTATGGATATCTGCCTTGAAACTCTTTTCCTCTTTGACGAAAAGGGTCTCAACGTTTGATAATTAGGCAAATTCAACAAAGCCGACACATCAAATTTTTCTACTTTTAACAAAAATTTTTATTTCACAAAAATCAGATGTAATTTGTCATTATCTGTGATATAATTACTCTATTAATATCGCAGAGAACGGCTGCTTTGCTGTTTGCGAAAGGAGATTAACCTAATGAATAAGAAAATTTTGGCTGCAATAAGTATGCTTCTCGTGGTTGCATTTATCTTTTCATTTGCGGGCTGCAGCTCAACAGGTGAAGAAGAAGCAACTACCACAACAACAATTTTTGTAAAAACTCCTCTTCCCACCGATATCACAACAAGCATCGACGAAGAGAGTCAGGTTATTACAGACACAACCTACACTCCCGAAATGCTTAAGGCTAACACAGCAACAATCTTTGAATACTTCAATCTTCACATCAATGAGATTAAGGGCACAAAAGCAGCTGTTAATATGAGCCAGAGCAAGAGCATCGGTAAGGCAAAGGATGCAGAGGGCAACGACCTTCCCTTCAGCGAAAATGCTTATATCAATTCAGCAATTACTTCTCTTGACAGTTATATGCTCCACAATGACGGTGCAGAGCTTGCATACGGCGAAGATATGGTTGCATTTATGCCCGTTAAGGGTGCAAGCTATGTCAGCGCACTTACTCTCGAAGATATCGAGAGCGCAACCTGCGTTGATGAAGGCAATCAGAGAACAATTACCCTCACTCTCAAATCCCCCGCACTTCCCGCAACAATCGAGAAGGCATACGATATGGGCAATGTAGACGATGTTATGACTGAATTCCAGAAGGCAGAGAAATATCTCACAGTTGATAAGCCCGTTCTTGAATATAAGGACTGCCAGATTATCATCGTTGCAAACGTTGAAACAGACGAAGTACATACCATCAAGTATGTAAAGAATATCGACGTTAAGACAAACGTAACAGGTCAGGGTTCACTTGCCGATATCGGCACTGTTCCCGTAACTCTCCGCTACAGCAACACTGTTGAATACACAATCGACAGAACTGCTCCCGCAACACCCGCAGACGCAGCATAACACATGAAATTACAACACCCCGCTCAGCCGAGCGGGGTGTTTTTTTGTTCCCAATATTTTATTCTTTGGTATTTGAAATTCCGAGTATGTTGTCTGTGGTCGTTTTAAAAACCTTTGCCAATGCACATAAATTTTCACAAGAAATATTTCGGCTTCCGGATTCATATTTTGTGTACGTGCTTCGTTCAATATAGCATCCGTATTTTTGGAGTTCACAGCATACTTCCTTTTGAGAAAGATTCATTGACAATCTTATTTTTCTGAGATTATTCTGCATAATATCACCTCAAAATAATTATAAAACATCTCCTCTGATTACGCAAGCGCGTATACGCAGAAGCGGAGAAAAATTTACAATATCTTTGAGGTGAAATGTATGGCGGTAAAGGATATTGTTGTCAAAAGGTTTGCGGATATATGCAAAGAACGAAATATCAAATATAATGAACTTGCAACCGTTTCCGGGGTTACGCCTTCGACGGTCTACAGTATGATGGATGAATCGAGACGTGATGTTTCAATTACGGTAATTAAAAAGCTGTGCGACGGTCTGGAAATTACTCTCGGCGAATTCTTCTCGGCAGAGGATTTTGATAAACTGGAGCAGGAAATTAAATAAGATTTTTCGGCGGACCGTTAAGGTCTGCCGTTTTCTTTCCATCCTTCACAAAATGTTTAATTATTCTTAAAAAAATAATAAAATAAGTCTTTTATTTTATAATTAATAGTGATATAATATATCCTAATTATGGAAAAGTGTCCATTAAACAACGGGAGGTTAAAATGTCTCAGATTATTTCTGTAAGAAACTTAAGCAAATCCTATGGCAGTCATCAGGTTTTGACCAACGTTTCTTTTGACTTTGAAGGCGGTCAGATTATCGGCCTTCTCGGACCCAACGGCAGCGGCAAAACATCGCTGATTAAAATTCTTACGGGTCTTATCAATGACTATTCGGGCGAAGTTCTTATCGATGGCGACAAGCCCGGCAAAATCAGCAAATCCAAGGTTGCTTTTCTTCCCGAAAAGACCTACCTTGCAAGCTGGATGACCTCTGACGATGCGGTCAACTACATTGCGGATTTCTATGATGATTTCGATAAGGCAAAGGCTATGCATATGATGGATGTGTTCCAGCTTCCACATAAGCAGAAGGTTAAGACCATGTCAAAGGGTATGCAGGAAAAGCTTCAGCTTCTGCTTGTTATGTGCAGAAACGCAAAGCTCTACATTCTCGACGAGCCTATGGGCGGTGTTGACCCTGCGGCAAGAGATTTTATTCTTGAAACAATCCTCAAAAACCGTCCCGAGGGTTCAACAATTCTTATGTCAACCCATCTTATTCAGGACGTTGAAGAAATTTTTGATTCAATCGTTATGATCGGCAGAGGCTCGCTTCTTATGAAGGATACTGTTGCCAACATCACTCAGAGCGGAAAAACAATCAATGATATATTTAAGGAGGTGTTCAGCGTTGACTGGAACTTCTAAGCCGAAGAACAAGTTCTTTATGCTCCTCAAAAACGATTTTCTTGCAAGTGCAAGAGTTATCAGTTTATTCTACATTGCAATAATCATCCTTGTGGGTGTGTTTGCGGTCTGCGCCGCTCTTCAGGGCAGCGACTCAATCAGCGCCGAATTTGCACAGAAGATTTCAACCGCAAGAAACGTTTCGATTATTCTTTCGATTCTTGTTTCGTTCCTTCTGATTTTCGTAACATTTTTCTTTGTTGTTTACGATTTCTTCAAATCGCTGTTCAGCCCGCAAGGCTATCTGAGTTTTACTCTTCCCGTTTCGAGCAATCAGCTGCTTGGCTCAAAGGTTATTGTTTACGGCGGCTGGATGATTCTCAGCTATGCCGCATTTATGCTCACAAGCATTTATCTGATGAATTACACCGCAGACGAAGTTATCGGCATGGAGAAGATTTCGCTTGTTGAGTCTCTTCTTGCTATGATGGGCGACCTTCCCTCAACAAATCAGATTATTGCTTATGTTGTTTATATCGTGCTGATGTTCTTCGTTATTTTCCTCAGCTTTGTTTCGATTATTTATTTTTCGATTACCGTTTCTCATGTCAGACTTCTCCAGAAGCATTCAATTATTGCTTCAATCGTTATTTTCTTTGTAACAGCTCTTGTTTTCCTTTGGATTTCATTCAAAATGACCGATGTTGTTAACTTCGTTATGGTTTTCAATGACGATAAGACTCTCAGCTTCGGTATTCTCAGTCCTTCGGAATATCTTGTCGGCAATCAGCTCGGTATGGAAGTGACTCCCGGCTTTGCTTTCCTTGCGCTTGATGTTGTTATGTTCTTTGTAACATCGTACATTATGCACAAGAAGGTTAACCTCAAATAAAATCTCTGATAAGGAGAGATTACAATAAAAATCGGAATTTTCGGAGGAACGTTCAATCCTCCGCATTCGGGTCACGTCAGGCTTGCAAAAGAAGCGGCAGACAGACTCGGATTTGAAAAGATGCTGATTATTCCCTCGTGCATTCCTCCCCATAAGCTTCCGGGCAAGCTTGCAAGCGGTGAAGACAGACTCAATATGTGCCGCCTTGCATTTGAGGATGAGCGGTTTGAAGTATCGTCAATCGAGCTTGACAGAGGCAGTAAGAGCTACACGGTTGAAACTCTGCGTGAGCTGAAAAAGATTTATCCCGAAGATGAGCTTTATTTCATCATCGGCTCGGATATGCTCGCAACGCTGACGGGTTGGTATCTGTGGGAAGAAATACTTGAGCTTGCGTATATCTGCGCCGCATCAAGAGAAAATGGCTTTGTACCCGATTTATCCGTTTTTACCGATGAGCAGAAAGAAAGAATTATTCTGCTTGACGTTGAACCCTTTGAGGTGAGTTCAACGGAAATACGGGTAATAATAGCAAGGGGAGAGCAATCACCCGCTCTTATCAGTCCAAAGGTTGCGGATTATATCCGTGAAAACAGTCTTTATGATGACGGGCTTTCGGATTACAGAAAGCTGCTTTCCGAAAAGCTTGATGACTATAGGATGCACCACAGCGAGTGTGTCAGCGAATGCGCCGCCGTGCTTGCGGAAAAATACGGTGCGGATGTCGAAAAAGCACGTCTTGCAGGTCTTCTTCACGATGTTACCAAAAACACATCGAAGTCAGACCAGCTTGAAATAATCGAAAGGTCGGGAGAACCTCTTTCGCGTGTTGAGATTATCAATCCCAAGGTCTGGCATCAGATTTCGGGTGCGGCTTTTCTCAAGGAAAGCGGAATGATAACCGACGAAGAAATTCTCAGTGCCGTCAGATGGCACACAACGGGCAGGGCAGATATGACTCTTCTCGAAAAAATCGTTTATGTTGCGGACTTTATTTCTGCTGACAGAGATTATCCCGATGTGAATGTTGTACGCAGACTTGCCGAAAAAAGCCTTGAGGATGCAATTCTGTACACATCGCGGTATACCGTGCTGAAGCTTGCTTCGTCGGATTTACCGATTCATCCCGCAACGGTCGAATGTTACAACGATATGTTGTTTAAGCTAAAAAACAGAAAGGATAATGTTTTGTGATAGATTCCGAAAAACTCGTCCTGGAAATCGCAAAGGTTCTTGACGAAAAAAAGGCAATGGATATCGTTGCCATCAAAACAGAGGAGATAACAATCGTTTCGGATTATTTTGTTATCGCTTCCGGCACATCGAACACCCACACAAAGTCGCTTGCAGACGATGTTGAATATGAAATCAAGCAGCGCCTTGATGTTTCTCCCGAGCATATCGAGGGCAGAGCAACAGGCTGGATTCTTCTTGATTACGGCACTGTTATTGTTCACGTGTTCCAGCACGAAGACAGAGAATATTATAATCTCGAAAGACTCTGGGCGGATGCAAATCAGCTCGATCTGAGCAGTGTTATTACTCCGGAATAAAAATCAAATGAATAATGAAAAGTGAGTAATGAGTAATTAAGGGTCTGCGACGCTTATTATAATTGGTAAGGGCAAAGCCCTTCCGAATTTATTCATTCTTCATTATTAATTTTTCATTTACTATAAGGTTGAATTTGAAAGGAAGCTGAATCAAAATGGCTCATTATGATTACGCTAATATAGAAAAAAAGTGGCAGAAATATTGGGAAGATAACGAAACATTCAAAACCGATGTTTGGGACTTTTCAAAACCCAAATATTATGTTCTCGATATGTTCCCTTATCCCTCAGGCGTAGGTCTTCACGCAGGTCATCCCGAAGGCTATACAGCTACGGATATTGTTTCAAGAATGAAGAGAATGCAGGGTTACAATGTTCTTCATCCTATGGGTTATGACTCGTTCGGTCTGCCTGCAGAGCAGTATGCCGTTAAAACAGGTCATCATCCCAACGGATTTACTCAGGAGAACATCCAGACTTTCTCCAAACAGCTTAAAGAGCTCGGCTTTGACTATGACTGGTCAAAGATGATTGCTACTTCAGATCCCTCATACTATAAGTGGACACAGTGGATTTTCAAGCAGCTTTATCTCAAAGGCTATGCAAAGCTTGTTGATATTCCCGTTAACTGGTGTGAGGAGCTTGGCACAGTTCTTGCCAACGATGAGGTTATTGACGGCAAGAGCGAGCGCGGCGGATATCCCGTAGTCCGTAAGAATATGAAGCAGTGGGTTATCGACCAGGTTGCATTTGCCGAAGAGCTTCTTGACGGCCTTAATGAAATAGACTGGCCTGAGTCAACAAAGGATATGCAGCGCCATTGGATAGGAAAGAGCACCGGTGTTGAGGTGGAATTCCAGCTTGTAGGCGGAGGCAAATTCTCAATTTTCACAACCTGTATTGAAACTATATACGGTATAACCTTTATGGTTATGGCTCCCGACGGTGACCTTGTCAAGAGCCTTATGCCGAGAATCGAAAATAAAGACGAAGTTAATGCTTATATCCAGGAAACCGTTAAAAAGTCTGATATGGACCGTACCGATCTCAACAAGACAAAGTCGGGCTGTCCTCTTAAAGGCATATATGCAATAAACCCCGTAAACGGCAAGGAAGTTCCCGTTTATATCGGTGACTTTGTTCTTGCAAGCTACGGCACGGGTGCTGTTATGGCGGTTCCCAGTCACGACCAGCGTGACTTTGAATATGCGGTAGTACATAACATTCCCATGATTCAGGTTGTTGACGGTGCAGATGTTTCCGAGTGTGCTTTTGAAAAGGGCGGTTATCTTGGTAAGGGATGCAAGCTTATCAATTCAGAAGAATTTACAGGTCTTACCGTTGAGGAAGCAAAGGAAGCAATCACTCAGAAGCTCGAGAAGATGGGCGTTGCCAAGAGAAAGGTTAACTATCATTTCCGTGAATGGATTTTTGCAAGACAGCGTTACTGGGGCGAACCCGTTCCCGTTTATTATACCGATGACGGAGAAATCCATGCTCTTGATGATGATGAACTTCCGCTTGTTCTTCCCGAACTTGAGGAATACAAAGGCAAAAACGGTCAGGCACCTCTTGAAAATGCAGAGGAATGGAAATTTGTTGAGAAAAACGGTGTTAAAGGCAAGCGTGAAACTTCAACAATGCCCGGTTCGGCAGGTTCAAGCTGGTATTTTATGAGATATATAGACCCGAATAACGACAAGGCAATCTGCGACCCCGAACTTCTCAAACATTGGCTTCCCGTTGACCTTTATGTCGGCGGTCCCGAACACGCAGTAGGTCATCTTATGTATTCAAGAATCTGGAACAGATTCTTATATAACGAGGGTGTTTCACCTGTTAAAGAGCCTTTCAAAAAGCTTGTTCACCAGGGTATGATCCTCGGTTCAAACGGCATCAAGATGGGTAAGAGATTCCCTGAATACGTTGTAAATCCGTCGGATATTGTCCGTGACTACGGTGCTGATACACTCCGTCTTTACGAAATGTTCATGGGCCCCCTTGAAGCTTCAAAGCCCTGGAGCAATCAGGGTGTTGAAGGCGCAAAGCGTTTCCTTTTAAGAGTGTGGAACTTCTTCACCGACGAATCAAAGATAAATGACAGCAAATATGCCGAGCTTGAAAAAATCTATAATGTTACAATCCGTAAGGTTACAACAGACTTTGAACACCTTGCTTTCAACACAGCAATCAGCCAGATGATGATTTTTGTCAATGCGCTTTATAAGGCAGACAGCTGTCCCAAGGAATTTGCAGAGGGATTCATCAGAGTGCTCAGCCCCATCGCACCCCATATCTGCGAAGAAATCTGGGAGATGCTCGGTCATAGCGAAACAATCGCATTCGAAAGCTGGCCCACATACGACGAAGCAAAGTGCGTTGATGACGAGGTTGAAATTGCTGTTCAGATTAACGGCAAGGTAAGAGAGAAGCTCGTTATTGCCGCTGAAGCAACCCAGGAAGAGGCTCTTGCCGCTGCGAAGGCACTTGATAAGATTGCAGAAGCAATAAACGGTATGACAATCGTTAAAGAGCTTTATGTCAAGGGAAGACTTGTAAATATCGTTGTCAAACCGTAATTGTTGCAAAAAATTCATATATTTAAGGTTGACAAGCAGGTATCAGTTATTGTATAATAGTCAACAAGCTATGAAAATTAGTCCCTGTATTTAGACGAGGGGAGGGAATACATTGAGTCAGGTAAAAGTTAAGGAAGGCGAGTCACTCGAGAACGCTCTCAGAAGATTCAAAAGACAGACTTCAAGAGACGGCGTTATCCAGGAGGTTCGCAAAAGAGAACACTATGAGAAGCCTTCGGTTAAGAGAAAGAAGAAGTCAGAGGCTGCTCGTAAGCGTAAGTTTAAATAATTAAATCTTACAAAAAAAGAACCCACTCTCAATCGAGAGTGGGTTTTTGGTTGCCCGGAAAGTTGCGTTTTGATTTTACACTTTATGCTGCTTCTTCAGCTTCGGCAATCTCTTCCTGACCTGAAAGCACGCAAGCGGCAAGAGTGAGTGAAAGAATAACAACTGCAAAGAATTTAAAAAGTATCATTTTTTTGTCCCCCTGTGTTTTGTTTTATGTTATGTCTGTATTATAACGGTTTAATTTCTAAGATTAAAGGGGGAAAATCTCTAAGATTTTATTAAGAGGGGATGTAAAAAAAGCGCAGACCGCATAAAACAATATATGACAAAGGGTTCTACAGGAATGAATTAACATCCCGAAGAACCCTGAAATTTTCTCAAAAGTTAAAAATAAAGAAAAATAATGTTTTATGCTACGAACAAACTTCGCCGCTCGACGTACTTTTGTACGCCTTCGGGCAGGCATAACAAGGCTGATCCTTGTTATTGCTCAGTTTGTCCGTTCTGCATCTTTTGTTCCTATCCCCTTAATTTTATACATACTGTTCGTTTGCAATAACGAATTCTTCGATTTTTTTGCCGTCTTCGTAGCCGAGCTGATAAAGTTTATTGAGTCCGTCAAGGTCACGTGTGATGGTGTTGATTCCAAAGCACTCTCTCGGAGCAACAACAAGCACTTTACCTTCTTCCTGAAGTCTGAGGGCGCCGTCAACACCTTCGTTGTATTTTGTGTGAAGGTCAAGCACCGAATCCGCAACATTGGGGTATTGGATGAGAAGAGGCTTTACTATATACCACGGAAGAATTGTTTTTCTTTCGTGTTCGGGTTTGGTTATGCAGACGATAACTTTGTCACAGCCGTCCTCAAACGCTTTCTTATAGGGAATCGGGTCGGAAAGACCGCCGTCGAAGTAACTCTCGCCCTTATATTTGATGGGATGTCTGCAAGCAACGGGCATTGCAGCAGCTGCTTTGAGCGCAGTAAAGTCATCGGGCTTGAGTTCTTCTTTGCCAAAGTAAGCGGGGGAGAGTGTTTTCATATGGGTCGAAACCGCTGTGAATCTGAAATCAGCCTTCATAAATGAATCATAGTCGGGAGCGTTGTCGCCTTCGAGCGGATTTGCAAAAATCCTGTCAAGATTCATTATCATTCCGGTTTTGAAATATGCGCCTAAACCCATAAAGCTCTTGTCGAAAGCATCCTTGGTATAGAATCGGTATGTACGTCCTCTTTGTCCTGCCGCATAAGCGATGAGGTTTGCGCTGCCGGAGGAAACACCGAGATAATATTTGAACGAAATCCCCTTATCCATAAGATAATCGAAAAGACCGCTCGTGTAAATACCTCTCATGCCGCCGCCGACATCAATAATTCCTATCATATCAATGTCCGCCTTATATTTTATTTTAACAATGCGAATTATTTCACATACACAGACACTATAACACGAATATTATAAAATTTCAACAGGAATTTATTATATTGTCAGTCAGAAAAAAGAGCAACCGTCATTGCGGACACAATAAAGCTCGTCATATCCGCAAGAAGTGCGGCGGGAACAGTGCATCCGCTTTTTCTGATACCTACTGAGCCAAAATAGACGGTTACGGCATAAAAAGTTGTTTCGGTTGAACCCATTATGACCGAAGCAATCCTCCCTTCGGCAGAATCGGGACCGAAGTTTTTCAGAATTTGTTCAAACATCGTCAGCGAACCGCTTCCCGATATCGGACTGAGCACCGTCAGAGGCATCACGTCAGCAGGGATACCTGTTAGTTTTGCGAGCGGAAGAAGCATTTTTGTTATAATTTCAAGCGCACCCGATTGGCGAAGCATTGTTACTCCAACAACAAGTCCCATCAGCGGCGGCAGAAGTTTTACTGCGGAGTCAAAACCTTTTTTAGCACCTTCAACAAAGCAGTCAAAAACCTTGATTCCCTTTGATATGCCGAAAATAATAATAAGTGCGGTTATGACGGGTAAGATATAAGAGGTTAATTTTTCCATTTTATCCCCTCCGACAGCTTGATAAAAATGCTTGCCGAAACAAGACCGACCGTGAGTGCGCAAGCCGATGAAATCCAAGAGGCGGGCATTATTTCAAATGGGTTTTTACTGCCGTAATCCTGGCGCATTGCCGCTACGGTGGTCGGAATAAGATGAAATGCAGCCGAATTCATTACAACGAATTTTATCATATCCGTGCTTGCTTTTTCTTTTGAACTGTTTTCCGATTGAAGGCGCTGCATTGCTTCAAGCCCGAGCGGAGTTGCCGCATTTCCGAGCCCGAGAAGGTTTGCGGTAACATTCATCGATATTGCCTTTGCGGTTTTGCCTTTTATATCCATTTTGGGAAAAACAATTCTGAGGAACGGTGACAGCAATTTGCATACTGCGCCCGTAAGACCCGATTGCTCTGCAATTTCCATAAGTCCGCCCCACAGACAGATTGTTCCGCCCAGACGGATGCACAGCGAAACTGCGTCCGATGCGCTCGATATGATTGCGGTTGTGAGCGCATCTGCCGTACCTCCGAAAAAAGCGGCGATGACCGAAAAAATTATCATTCCTGCCCAGATGTAGTTTATCATTACCCGTTTCCTTTCATTATTAATTTGAGGAATAAATTTGAAGAAAAAAAGAATTTTTTACAAAATATGTTAATTCTATTGACAAATATGTCAAAATATGGTATAAAAGAGTTAAATCAAGCGGGAAAACCGCAAATGGAGGTAAAAAAATATGTTTGCAGGATTTATCCGAGAAATCGACAGCGTGGGAAGAATAGTTATTCCTATGCAGATCAGAAAGGAGCTTGGCATTGTAGAGCAGGGAAGTGCAGTTGAACTGTTCTCAGACGGCAAGCAGATTATTGTAAAAAAAGCGGTAAGCAATTGCATTTTCTGCAAGGCTGAGTCAGAGCTTCACGAGTTTGAAGGCAAATTTATTTGTGCAAGCTGTCTTGAAAAGCTTAAAGCGGAATAAGAACGCTTTTCTCCCGGCAACTTCGGTTGACCGGGGGATTTTTTTATCCCCGAGTGAATATATATGAACAGTAATTCAAAAAATTGACATTCGGGGAGGAATAAAATGCTTTGGCATTCAAAAACGGCAAACCGCACTGCTGACGAGCTTAAAAGCGATATGTCAAACGGATTGAGCGATGCAGTTGCACGGAAAAGGCTTGAAAAATACGGTAAAAATTGTTTGGAGGGCAAGAAAAAAGCATCGCTTATCCGCAGGTTTTTTGCACAGTTTGCGGATTTCTGCGTGGTGATTTTATTCATAGCGTGCATAATTTCGTTTATGACAAGCCTTGTTGACGGCAGCGGGGATTTTGTTGAGCCGATTGTGATTCTGATGATTGTTGTTCTTAATGCCGCAATCGGAGTGTTTCAGGAACAAAAGGCAGAAAAGGCGATTGATGCGCTCAAAAAAATGTCCGCTCCCACAGCGTGTGTTATCCGTTCGGGAAAAGTAAAGAAAATTGATACATCCGAGCTTGTGCCGGGTGATGTTGTGTTGCTCGAAAGCGGAGATATGGTTCCTGCCGATGCAAGGCTGATTGAAGCAAATTCGCTGAAGGTTCAGGAGAGCGCGCTTACGGGTGAGTCGGAACCGTGCGAAAAATATCCCGAAACGGTATACAACGAAGCTTGTCCTCTTGCGGAACGCAAAAATATGATTTTTTCATCAACAACGGTTATTTCGGGCAACTGCAAAGCGATTGTGACCGAAACGGGAATGGCAACCGAGGTCGGCAAAATTGCGCATCTGCTTGCAAGCGAGGAATCACCGCAGACACCGCTTCAGCAGCGCCTCGGCAAAATCGGAAAAGCGCTCGGAGTCGGAGCTCTTGTGATATGCGTTTTTGTTTTTTTGCTCGGAATAATAAGAAAAACGGGGATACTGCCGTCGTTTATGCTTTCGGTGAGTCTTGCAGTTGCTGCCATCCCCGAAGGTTTGCCGGCGATTGTGACCATCGTGCTTTCGATGGGTGTTCAGCGTATGGCAAAGAGCAACGCAATTATCCGCCATCTGCCCGCAGTTGAAACCCTCGGTGCTGCAACTGTTATTTGTTCCGATAAAACGGGAACTCTTACTCAGAACCGAATGACCGTTACCCGTGTAAGTAATGCATCGGGTGAGATAAACACGGGGAGTTCAGAGGGCAGAGCAATTCTGCTTATGGGTGCGCTCTGCAATAATTCGCGGGTTTCACGCAAAGGAAAAACCGTTACTTACAGTGGCGATCCGACCGAAACCGCAATTTTTTCTGCCGCATACGATGCGGGCGAAAAGGTGTCATCTTTTGAAAAAGAATACCCGAGAGTGTATGAAAACCCGTTTTCGAGCGAGCGCAAAATGATGTCAACGGTGAATTCGTTCGGCGGCGGATTTCGGCTTATAGCCAAGGGTGCGCCCGATGTGATTCTTCCGCTGTGCGGATATGTGCTTGTTAACGGAAGCGTTACCGCAATGACTCAGAGCATCAGAAGAAGGGTGAGTCTTCAGAATGAACAGATGGCAAAGGATGCGCTCAGAGTAATTGCCGTTGCTTACAGAGTGTCATCGGGAGCGTCAGATAATGGAGAAAAAAACTTTGTGTTTGCGGGACTTATCGGAATGACCGACCCTCCGAGACCCGAAGCGGCAAAGGCGGTTGCAACATGCAAAAAAGCGGGGATCATACCCGTTATGATTACGGGCGACCATATTGTTACCGCCTGTGCGGTTGCGAAAAAACTCGGAATTCTTGATGACGGTCTGCGTGCGGTAACGGGAAGTGAGCTTGACCTTATGAGTGACGAAACTCTTGTCCGGACAATCGGAGACTGCAGAGTTTTTGCCCGTGTCAGTCCTGAACACAAGGTCAGAATCGTCAAAGCATTCAGAGCAAAGGGCGAGATTGTTGCAATGACGGGCGACGGTGTTAATGATGCACCTGCACTCAAAGCGGCAGATATCGGTTGTGCTATGGGTAAGGGCGGCACGGATGTTGCCAAAAATGCGGCAGATATGATACTGACCGACGATAATTTTGCAACTATAGTCAAGGCGGTTGAGCAGGGAAGAGGTATTTTTGATAATATAAAAAAAGCTGTGCATTTTTTGCTCGGCACAAATATCGGTGAAATTCTTGCGGTGTTTGCGGCATCCGTTCTCGGTCTTGCCCCTCCTCTGATACCGATTCAGCTTCTGTGGGTAAATCTTGTAACAGATTCTCTTCCGGCAATGGCACTCGGCACAGAAAAAACAGAAAAAGATATAATGAAAAGACCGCCGGTTTCACCCCGAAAAGGTTTTTTCTCCGACGGACTGTGGATTGATATTTCACTTGAAGGTATGCTTGTGGGTACCCTTACGGTTCTTGCTTATCTTATCGGAAATCTGATGTTCGGTGCGGATGACGGAATATCACTCGGACGCACAATGGCGTTCTGCACACTCAGTTTCTGCGAAATTATCCACGCCGTCAACACACGCTCGTCTTTACCGCTTTACAAGGCAGGATTTTTCGGCAATAAGATGATGAACCTTGCGGTTGCTGTTTGTGTGATTCTTCAGGCGGCTGTTGTTGTTATCGCTCCGCTTGCAAAAGTTTTCGGAACTGTTCCGATGAATTCTGCGCAGTGGGCAACGGTTATTGCTCTTTCGCTTGTGCCTCTGATAACGGGTGAAATCGGCAAAGCAATATTTTCGAAGTCGGATCGGTAAAAAAATATCTGTAAATGTTTTGTGATTTATTGACACTTTCGGTTGATTTTGCTAAAATAAAACAAATTGAAAAAGGGAGTGTTTTTAATGGCACAAATCGTATCATTTATAATGTCCATCGTTATTATGATTACTTCAAGCTTCGGTCTTGTTTTTGAAGCACCCGCAGAGGAAGCAAACGAATTTGAAAACGTAATCATTATGATTGGTGACGGTATGGGTTGGAATCATTTGTATTCAACTCAGAATAAGCACAATGTCAAGCTTGAAATGCTTGAAAGAACCGAGTATCACGGATTTTCGAGAACACGTTCGGCAAGCAACCTTGTTACCGACTCTGCAGCGGGCGGTACCGCTCTTGCAACCGGCGGCAGAACAATGAACGGCTATATCGGTGTTTATCCCACCGATCCTCTTGAGGTTTTTGCAACTCCCGCTTCGATTACCGAGGTTGCAATGAGCCGAGGAATGAGCACGGGCGTTGTTACAAGTGACGCTGTTACGGGTGCAACTCCTTCTGCATTCTCCGCTCACGAAAGAGACAGAGATATGGCTCCCGAACTTTTTGCTGACCAGGTTGCTTCGGATATTGACCTTATCTGGGGTTCAATCGACGAAGAAACCGTAACAAAAGAAGCCTGCACCGCAAACGGCAAAGAATATGTTTCAACACTCAGCGAAGTAAAGGCTCTTAAAGACGGTCAGAAGTCTATCGGTCAGTTTGACAGCGATACTCTCTGGCAGGGTCTCGACAGTGACAAAGATCAGCCTACTCTTTCGGAACTTACAACAGAGGCTATTGAAATTCTTGACAAAGATGAAGACGGCTTCTTCCTTATGGTTGAAGGCGCACACATCGACAAGCGTTCACACTCACAGGATGGCGACGGTGCAATGACTGCGGTTCTTGAGTTTGATAAGGCTATCAGCAATGCAATTGATTTTGCCGAAAAAGACGGACACACACTCATCGTTATCTCTGCTGACCACGAAACAGGCGCAGTTAAACCCAACGGTGACGGCACATACACCTGGACTTCAGGCAGCCACTCAGATACTGATGTTCCCGTACTTGTTTACGGTTGCGATTCATTTATTGAAGACGGCGAAACAATCGATAATATCGATATTCCCACAAAAGCGGTTGCTTTTATGACAAATAACGAGATTTACTTCCCCGCTCCTCAGTCATATCTTTACGACGAAAAATAAGATATAAGACCGAAGGAAAGTTTTGCTGAGCGAACAACAGAAACTGAATAAAGAAAGAACGGCTTGCATCGTAAATTACACCCTGCAAGCCGTTTTTTGATTTGGTCTGTTTATAATCATAAAAGAAAACAGTTTTATGTTGTCGGGACAGAACTTTTCATAAGGCATAAAAAATCCGGGTATCCGATATGGATGCCCGGAAATCTTTTTTGATTAAAGTTCGATGCTACCGATTTTATCGATGATACCTGAAAAATCAATACCGCCGATGAAGCCAACAACCTTTGCAAGGATACCTGCAAAGTCGATGCCGCCGAGGAAATCTGTTACCTTGCCGAAAACTTCTTTGAAGTCGATGCCTGCGATGAAGTCTGAAACCTTGTCAGCGATTGTGGGTTCGGGCTTGTAGAAGCAAATTTCAAGGTGCTTGTCATATTCTTCCTGGCTCTTGAACTTTGCGTCGCAACCGTCGTAGGGGCATTCCTTGTATTTGCCTTCGGAACCTACTACGGGGCAAGTCTTTTCGAGATGAGTGTTGAATTCTTTTTCGCCTTCGATTACATCGCCGCAAGCGGGGCAGGTGTAAACTGATGTTGCTGCAAATGCTACTGTTGCTGCTGAAAGAGCAATAACAAGAGCAAGTACAATTGCTGTGAGCTTTTTCATTTTGAGTTATTCCTTTCAATAAATATAATTTGTGCAGAGCACAGTTTATGGTTTATAATAACACTTTTTTTAAAGTATGTCAACTTATGAGAGGATTTTTTTATTGTTTAATGTATATTTTCAGTTCAATCCGACGTTGCTCCAGAAATTTTCGATTTCTTCACGCTTTGCTGCAACAGAGCCCTGAACCATATCGGGTTTGCCGCCGCCTCTGCCGTTGCAGGCTGAGTTAAGTTCCTTGCCGATTGCTCTTACATCCTCGGAACGGCTTGTGATTGCATATTTGTAGCCGATTTCGTCATTGCCCGAGAATACAGCCGCAACCGTGCATTTTTCGGCAAGCATATCGCTGAAAATTCTTGCATCCTCGGCTTCACCGCCATCATCGAATGCGATAAATTTTTCGCCCGATGCATCTGCCGCCTTAACGGAAAAAATCTCTTTTTTGAGGAGTGAATATTTGAATTTTGCTTCCTGAAGCTGTGCCATAACACGCTCAACGGCAGAAGTTATTTCTTCGGTTTTTGCCTTGAGAAGAGCCGAAATTTCGTGAACGCTGACGTTCTTTTCGCGGTAATCCGCAAGAGCTTTTCTGCCTATCTGAAGAGTTACACGTACGCCCGATTTGTGGTTCATAACGGATATAACTTTTATAATTCCGACCTCGCCCGTGAATGCAACGTGAGTTCCGCAGCAGGCGCAGAGGTCAACATCGCCGATTTTTGTCAGACGAACCTGACCTTTGATTTCTTTTTTGCTTCTGTAATCATAGTTGCAAAGCTCGTCATCTGTCGGATAAATTGCTTCAACAGGAATATTTTTGTAAATTGCTTCGTTGGAAAGTCTTTCTGCTTCGTCAAGCTGTTCCTTGGTAACAACGCAGTTAAAATCAACGGTCACGTTATGCTCGCCCATATGGAAGCCGACATTGTCGCAGCCGCACATAGCGTGGATTATGCCCGAGAAAATATGCTCGCCCGTGTGTTCCTGCATATTTGAAAATCTCTTTTCGAAATCGAGTCTGCATTCAACCTCGCCCGAAACAGCTTCTTTGCATATGTGAACAACATCATCGCCGCTTTCAACGGTATCGATAACCTCCGAATTGCCGATAAAGCCCGTGTCGCCCGGCTGACCTCCGCCTTCGGGGAAAAACGCGGTTTTGTTAAGAATAACCTCGAATCCTCTCTTGCCTTCGGTGCAGGAAACGACCGTTGCGGCAAAATCTTTTATATATTGGTTTTCATAGTAAAGTTTCTGTGTCATAGTTTGCTCCTTGTTTCAGACAAATTCAATGTATTATATAATATCATACTTTCCCGATAAAAGCAAACTGTTGTTGACACAACCGCAAAATATTGATATGATATATTCAAATTATAACCTATGAACGGAGAAAGAGCATGAAAGAATATATTCAGAGCTTAAAAGAAAATTGCCCTACATACAGATTTGTTTTCTGGTGGATACTCAGAGCAACCCTTCTTTTTGCATTTGTCAAAGGATTTTTTCCTGCAGAGGGTGAGGCTTTTGATATCACAGACCCCCTTCAGGTCGGCGCAAACTTCCTTTGCACATTTGCGTGGGAAATTTTTATGGCTTTCCCCAAAAAGAGTGTTTTCCGTCACGTTGCATCAGGATTTCAGTCGGCACTTATGGTTATGATATGGTGTGGCTCATTTGGCGGAAAATTCCTTAATCTCTACTATGATTTCAGATGGTGGGACGTTGCTCTCCATTTCATCGGCGGCGGTGCCTGCGTATTCTTCGGCTACGAAATCGTATGCGCTATCCTTAAGGCAAGAAAATCAACCGCACCGATGACTCTCATCCTTCTCGCATCCGTCGGATTTTCGTTCCTCGCTTCAACCTGCTGGGAGCTTTTTGAATTCGGATTTGACCAGATTGCGGGTATGATGGGTGGATATCCCGGTGACGCACAGCATTGGTCGCTCGAGCTTGCACTCGGCACACCCAAGGAGCTTACTCTCTTTGACCCCATCGTTCCCGAACGTTGGCCCATTATGGACACTATGGCAGATATCGTTCTCAATTCTGTCGGCGCATTTCTTTCTTACCTCTTTATCAAATTTGTGCCTTACCGCCACAAGGGTAAGCTTGCATTTGAATTTGAGCAGAAAGAAACGGTAACAAAATAAAAAATATTACGGTCGGATTTCGTGATGAAACCCGACCGTCTTTTTATACTTTATATTCAAATGTCTGTTCTGCTTCAAGAGCCTTGAGATATCTGCTGCATTCTTCCTTTGCTTTTGCAAGGTCAAGGTCAAGATAGTTTCCGCATTCCTTCTTTGTGTTGCCGAAAACTTCGCCTTCATAAGCGACGATATCCGCAAGGATTTTTTTCGTGATATCAAGGATTTTTGCGTTGTCTGCGTTGCGCACAAGCAGATAAAATCCCGTTCTGCATCCCATTGGTCCGAAGTAAATAACATCGTCCTTGATTTCGGAATTTCTCACGAATGTTGCAAACATATGCTCAACGGTGTGAGCGGTTGTTGTGTCCATAAAATCGCCCGAATTGGGGACTCTTGTTCTCAGGTCATAGGTGGTGATATCGCCGTCAATTCTTGAAACATAGATACCCTCTGTGAGAAGGTCGTGGTCAACCGTGAAGCTTGTGATTCTGTTCATTTTTCTTATCCTTTCTGTGCTTTATGAGTGAGATTATGAATGTGAATATCGGTAAAATATATAAGTAGCAAGCGGCAAGAAGGGAGGCTGTCGGTGCTCCCGATGATGCAAGCGGAACGGCACCTGCTATCGACCACGGCACAAGCGGAGAAATAACAACCGCCGAGTTTTCAAGGTCAATTGCCGCCTTGTCGGCATCCTTTTCGTTGCCGTCGCAAAGCTGGTGTGCAAGGATGATTGCGAGAGTCTGATTGCACGAAATCAGCGAAGTGAAGATTGATGTTACCATCGTTGCGCCGTATGGCGTTATTTTTTTGCTCAGCGCATCGGTTTTTTCTTTCAGCGAATTGAGAAGTCCCGTTGCGGCAAAAATTCCCGAATATGCCGACGAAAGGCAGACTATCGCCGCCGCATTCAGCATTGAAACAAGTCCGCCGCCGTTAATCATATTGCTGATTTCGGTGCTTTCTGCCTCAAAGCCGAGAATCATTGTACGCAGAAGCCACGGAATTTCCGCACCCTCAACAAAAATGCTTACGATAACTGCTGAAACGATACTTGCAAGCATTGCAAACTTGACTTTTACTTTCAGAAGCGAAAGCGTGAGTATCACAACAGCGGGAACAACCGAGAGCCAATGCAGGCTGAATTCCTTTGAAAAAAGAGCGTTCAGGTCGGGCACTTCGCCGCCGTAACCTGCGGAAAATCCGAGGAATGTATAAACAATGCAGGTCAGCAGAAAGGGGATTGCCGCTGTGCGGAACATATTTTTTATGTTGGTGAAAATGTCGGTTTTTGTCAGCTCCGAAACGAGGAGTGCGCTCGTTGAAACGGGGGAGCATCTGTCGCCGAAAAGCACGCCCGAAAGCATTGCGCCGCCCGCGATAACGGGATTGATGTTCATTGAATGAGCCATTGTCATACAGATGACGCCGATCGTTGCCGCCGAGCCGAAGGATGTGCCCATAAGTAACGAAACACCGCAGCACAGCAGGAATGTCATAAGCACGAAGATGCCGGGATTTATCAGCTTTACCGCGGAGCATATGATGAAGGGAATCGTTCCGCTTGCACGCCACGTTGCAGTCAGCACGCCGACAATCAGAAAGACAATCAGGATGTTTTTTGCGGTTTTGATTCCGTCAAAAATCATTTTGATTATTGCTTTGAAAGTATGCTTTTTGATTTTTGCATATGCGCAGAATATGACCAGCCCTGCCCCGAGTGCGTAAAGCACCGACAAGTCAAGAATAATGCATATCATCAGCGCAAGACAGAATAAAATTAATGTTAATATTTCCATAAAACACGACCGTATATTTTCGAATTGACAGCAGAATTTTGTTGTTAGGGCTTCTCCTTGAGGAGAAGCTCCGTCACAGACGGTGATGAGGTGGATGCGAAGCATAAAAGTCAAGCATGGAAATTATATAATAATTGCCTTGCGGCAATCACCTCATCCGTCGCTGTGCGACACCTTCCCCTCAAGGGGAAGGCAAAACAAAGCAAACATGAATCTGATATAAAAATCGGTGCGGAACTAATCCACACCGATTATATATCATACTTTTGATTTTTTCAAGAGCGAGGTTACCAGTCGAGGGAGAGGTAATAGGGACCGGCACTTGAGTGGTTGTGTCCGCAACAACCGGAAACAATATACCTTATCCTTTGCGTCTGGTCATTATATGCTGCAACAGAAAAAGAATAGCCGATACGTCCCCAGTTTTTTATTACAAATTCGTCTTTGAAGTTTTTATAATCAATTTCATCTGTTCCCGTGTATTCATCAAGCAAATCTTTGCGGTCTTCGATAAAACTTACGCGTCTTTCATAATAAATGCAAGTCCAGTTTCCTCTTTGGACTGTATTGGTTCCTTTAGGAAGTTCATTTTTTGCTTTTCGGTATTCTTCATCTGGTAATGACCATTCGGCACAAACATCATAGGATTCATACCAATAATCATTGTCACAAGTGTATCGGTAAAAATATTTTGTTGTGTATGGGTAATCTGCTTCGTGCAAACTTTTTGTGCAATTAATCGCACTATCAGGTATTACGCCAGGAAAAAAGTCGCATATTTGTTCCAACTCATCTTTAGACCATTTATCAAACACCAAATAGTTATCTGGGTTGTCGGTTTGTGAATAAACGGGTTGAGCAAATACACCGATAAGAGAGAAAAAGTTTGATGCCAATCCGCAAAGCATCGTAACAAATGTCAATATTGCAGACAGCCGTTTCAATGTTTTTCTGCTTTTAACCGACACATAGCGTCCTGTGTTCAACCGTATGATCACTGCACATAGAAGTATAGTAACAAACCAGCCGATATGAAAGAGCAAAACGGAGATACCGTTTTCAGAAATGCAAGGATATCGGTAATTAAAGGTACTCAGGCAAATTAAAATCAGAGCGTGAACAGAAACTACGATCTGGAGACTCGCAAATGTTATAAACAGAAATTTTGTGATTTTTTCTTTCGGTGTCAGTTTTATATCTTCACTCGGCACTTCTTTTTCCTCAACCGTTTCGGAGAGGGAATTGCATATTGTTTCGAGTGTCACGTCTTCATCAAACGAAATTCCTTTGAGCTTTTCAACGATTTCCGTTTCGTGTGCAATGTTGTTTTCAGTCTGTTCAATGAAGTTTTCAACAATATTTTTTGCGGTTGAACTGTCGTCAACGATGCTTTTTATATCGGCAATCGAAAATCCCGCTTTGCGAAGAAGCGCAACATTTTTCAGCCGTTCAACATCGCTTTCGGAAAAATCAATGCTTTTTCTTCCGCTGTAAGATTCTTCAATGTTCGGCACGGCAAGACCCTCGTCAATGTAAAGCCTTACCGCTCTGTCGGTCAGTCCCGTTTTCTCGATTACGTCTTTCATTTTCATAAAACCGACCTCCTTTCGAGGGTTATTTTAATATTTCACCCAAGGTAAATGTCAAGAGAAAAGTCAAAAATTTGTTTTATATGTGTGCAAATATTGATATAAACTGAATGATCAATATCTCTCCTTCAGTCCTACGGACAGCTCCCTCGTCAGAGGGAGCCTAAAGGGAAAGCAAGATATATGCAGTAAAATAATTTAAAGCAGAAGATATCTGTTATGGCTCCCTCTGACGAGGGAGCTGGGTCATAGACCCTGAGGGAGAGAATTCAGCTTTGCAAAGCAACATAATTCCGAATTGATTATACATCATTTCCGTATATCTTTTCAACAGCGCCCGCATAAATATGCCCGATATGTAAATAGTTACTAAAAAATCAACACGAAAATTTATTATATTTTCTTAAAAATATATGGAAATTTTATTTTTTATCTGTTATAATCATAAATGGTTCATTCCGTCGTTGGCGGAGTGCGCCCATTAATAATGTTTATAATTTTTTATGGAGGTAGATTCCAATGTACAAGTATGTTTATTTGTTCTCCGAAGGCGACGCTTCAATGCGTAACACTCTCGGCGGCAAAGGCGCAAACCTTGCAGAAATGACAAAGATCGGTCTCCCCGTTCCCCAGGGCTTCACAATTTCAACTGAAGCTTGCACAAAGTACTATGAGGACGGCAAGAAGATCAACGATGAAATCCAGGCTCAGATCATGGAATACATCGTTAAGATGGAAGAAGTTACAGGCAAAAAGTTCGGCGATAAGGAAAATCCCCTTCTCGTTTCAGTCCGTTCCGGTGCTCGTGCATCTATGCCCGGTATGATGGACACTATCCTCAACCTCGGTCTTAACGAAGAGGTTGTTGAAGCAATCTCCGC
>JAFYVN010000010.1 GCA_017549105.1 Clostridia bacterium | reverse complement strand
CGAGGAACTTGTAGCCGTCTTTTACGGGAGCAACAGTGCTGATTGTGTATTCTGATGCACCGGTCTGAGCAGCAGGAGCACCTGAACCGCCGTTTGCATCGTAGGAGAGTGTGTAAGTTGTTACAACGGGAGTATCGGGGACGTCGGGGGTATCGGGGGCATCTGGAATATCAGGTGTTTCGTGTCCGCCACCGCAAATAGTAAACGGAATACCATTTTCATCTGCGTAGGTTTTTGCATATGAATCTATACTCTTTGCACAGATTATGAGGTTGGTCTTTGAAGCATCAAAACAGTTTCTATCTATTGAGATAAGATTTAAAGGAAGATGTACTATTGTCAGACTTTCACAAGTATTAAACGTATATCTTCCTATAGATAAGTCTCTATCGCCTTCAGCAAAAATAACAGTAGTCAGTGAATGACAATTTTGAAAAGCACCATCATTATAAGAGCCTTCAATAACTTTTAAAGTGGACGGTAATGAAACTGTAGTAAGCTTTGAACATCCCCAAAACGTACCATTAGCTATAGATTCAACGCTTTCCGGAATAATAACTATTTCAAGAGAAGTACAACTTCTAAAAGCAGATGCCGCTATACTTTTTAACGTAGTAGGTAAAGACAATCTTACAAGACTTGAACAACCATGAAATGCATTGTCGCCAATTGATTGGTTAGCATAGGAGTAAGATGATTTCTTCCATTCAACAGACTTAAGAGAAGTGCATCCCTGGAAAGCTCTTGTTCCAATATGGGTATAGTTACACGGAATTGTAACCTTCGCAAGCTCAATACAATTGATGAACGCATATTGTTCTATTATTGCATCTGATGAACCTTCTGCAAATGTAACAGTTTTTAATTTTTTACAGTCTTGGAAAGCGCCATCGTTATAAGCACCGCCAACAACCGTTAAGGTAGAGGGTAATGAAACATCGGTAAGATTAGAGCATCCCCAAAACGCACCTCTATCTATATTGGTAACACCTTCTGGAATAATAACGCTTACAAGTGAGTTACAGCTTCTGAATGCCGATGCCGCTATGCTTTTCAATGTAGTTGGCAACGATAAGCTTGAAAGGCTTGAACAACTGTTGAATGCGTTATCACCAATTGACTGGTTCGCATATGAAGAAGTTGATTTTTTCCACTCGAACGACTTCATAGCTGAACATCCTTGAAATGCTCGTGTTCCAATAAATGTATAATTACCAGGAATTATAATATTTTCAAGTTCAGTGCAATTAATAAACGCATATTGTTCTATTGTTGCATCCGATGAGCCTTCCGCAAATGTAACGGTTTTAAGCCTTTTACAATCCTGGAAAGCGCCATCATTATAGGAACCACCGATGGTTTTTAAGGTAGAAGGCAAAGTAACTTCCGAAAGCTTTGCACAACCCCAAAACGCACCTCTATCTATATTGATAACGCCTTCAGGAATAAAAACTTTTGTGAGAAATGTGCAGCTTCTAAACGCTGATGCTCCTATGCTTTTCAATGTGGTAGGTAATGATAAGGTTGAAAGATTTGAACAACCATTAAAAGCATTGTCACCAATCGATTGATTCGCTTCTGAAGAAGATGACTTTTTCCATTCGAAAATTTCTATAGATATACAACCCTGGAAAGCTCTTGTTCCTATATATGTATAGTTACCCGGAAGTGAAACACCCTCAAGTGACAAACAATTTATAAACGCATATTGCTCTATACTCGCATCTGACGAACCTTCTGCAAATGAAACTGTTCTAAGATTTTTACAATCCTGGAAAGCACCATCATTATAGGATCCGCCAATGGTTTTTAAGGTAGAAGGTAAAGTAACGTTGGCAAGTTTTGAGCATCCCCAAAATGTACCGTTAGCTATACTTGTAACACCTTCCGGAATAACAACATTCACAAGTGAATTACAGCTTCTAAATGCTGATGCAGCTATACTCTTCAATGTAGTAGGCAACGATAAAGTTGAAAGGCTTGAACAGCCATGAAAAGCGTTATCTGAAATCGATTGATTTGCAAAGGAATAAGACGACTTTTTCCATTCAAAAGACTTCATAGACGAGCATCCCTGAAACGCTCTTGTTCCGATAGAACTATAATTTCCGGGAAGCGAAACGCTCTCAAGTGACAAACAGTTTATAAACGCATACTGTTCTATAAAAGCATCTGTTGATCCTTCTGCAAATGTAACGGTTTTAAGATTTTTACAATCTTGAAAAGCACCATCATTATAGGAACCACCAATCACATTAACAGAAGCAGGAATTGTAACAGAGACAATATTATTGTTACCTTCAAAAGTTCGTGCATTGATTTTCACAACATTGTTTCCGTTCAATTTTGAAGGAATCACAAGGTTTGTTGCCGAACCTGAATATCCTGTGATTGTTGCATTAGAGCCTGACACGGTATAAGTAAAATCACCCGAGGTTTCGGCTGAAGCGATGGTTCCCGAAAAAGCAAGTGTTGCAACAACAACCATCATAAGCATTGCAATTACAATACTTACCGCTTTTTTGGAAAAGGTTTTTGTTTTGCCCATTTTGTCCTCCTTAAATTCCGATGCATAAATCCGTTTTTCTGCCAATCCTCTGTCACAGGTTGAATAAACACTGATTAATTTCCTGTTGCGGATTTTGTGAGGCAAAAGACGGAGGGAGAGAAAAGCATAAAGCCATAGGCTAAGCATTTAATTGCAAAACCGTCTCTCCTTCAGTCGCTATGCAACAGCTTCCTCATCAGAGGAAGCCTGAATCATAAACCGCAATTTGGTTTTAACCATCATTTTTATATGACAGCAGAATTGTTTTTGTCGGCAACAACTGATTTTTGCATCTTTTTATGGTGCCTTCATTATAAACTTATATCAAATTGATGTCAATATGAATTTATAGAAATAATACTATATATAGTATAAGTTTATAGCCGGAGAATATATCCGTAAATACGAAGAAGCCAACGGAGCAATTCCGCCGGCTTCAAATCAATAAATATATAATTTTAAACAAAATCAGACCTCAGTCTCACTTTGCATTACAGTTCCTTTTTCAAGGGGCTTGATTTTTTATATTGCCCTGCAAACATCAATCCAGCATTTGAATTCCGAAGCCTTTTCAAGCTCGGGAATATTCAGCTTAACCGCACTGTTTGAGCTTCCGCAGGCGGGATAAACAATCTCAAATCTTTTCAGCGATTCGTCAAGATAAACCTCAACTCCCCCGTTGATTCCGAAGGGACATACTCCGCCGACGGCGTGACCGATAAGCTCCTCAACGCTTTCAAACGGAAGCATCTTTGCTTTTGCGTGAAAATATGCTTTATATTTTGCGTTATCTATCTTGCAATCTCCTGCAACAACAATCAGAATGGCTTTTTCATCAACAAGGAATGACAGCGTTTTGGCAATTTCGCCTTCACTGCTGCCAACCGCCTTTGCCGCTTCGCTAACGGTTGCCGACGAAACATCAAACTCCATGACTCTGTCTTCCATACCGTATTTTTTTAAATGCTCTTTAGCTTTGCCGAACGCCATAACAAACCTCCGCTGAAATTGATACATTCGGATTATATAACATCCAAAGGAAAAAGTAAAGCACAAGGCTATTGATTTATCCCGACAAAGATATTATACTTTAATCAATATTCTCCGTGAAAGGAAAGATATTATGAATTTTTCAGTTTCTGGCGGCAATAAAAACGCTGCTGTAAACCTTACTGAAAACGCAATCGGCGATATTCTTTATCTGACCGTCAATATGACTATGCCCTCTCCCGAGATTCCCGAGCCGTTTTTCATCAGATGGAATTTCAGCGCAAGTGACTGCTGTTCGACATGGAACCCCTCTCTGCTCGACATTCACGGTCTTGCCTTTGAATGGGGCAAGCTCTCGATTCAGTCACGTCTGGCATCGTGGATGCCAATTCAGTCGCTCATTTCAAAGGACGGCAAAAACAAGCTGTGCGTTTCGGTTTCGGATGTTGACACTCCCATAAGCATCCGTACCGGTATCCGCGAGGAAGATGCTACCCTCGCCTGCGAAATCGAGTTTTTCACAAAACCCACTTCGCCAACCTGCAATTATACTGCAACGGTGCGTTTTGATATGCGTTCAATCCCCTATTATGACAGCATTTATGACACAACCGAATGGTGGGAAAACGAATGCGGTTATGAATCCGCCTATGTGCCTGAAAGCGCAAAAATGCCGATGGATTCGCTCTGGTACAGCTTTCACCAGATGCTCGACAGAGAAGAAATTCTCAAAGAATGCAGAGCGTCAAAAGAAATCGGACTTGAAACAGTCATCATAGATGACGGCTGGCAGACAGACGACAACAACCGCGGATATGCCTACTGCGGTGACTGGCAGGTTGCTCCCAAAAAGATGGGTGATATGGCTTCGCTCATAAAGGATATCCACGATATCGGTATGAAGGTTATTCTATGGTACTCGGTTCCGTTTATGGGTATTTACACCGAAAAATTCAAGGAATTTGAAGGAATGTTTCTTGAAGGCTCGGGCGATGACAAAACATTCTTCGGTCTTGACCCGAGATACAAAAAGGTTCGTGAATACCTTATCGGCATATACGGAAAAGCGGTCAGAGATTGGGGTCTCGACGGTCTGAAGCTCGACTTCATCGATTCATTCATCCTCAAAGGAAAATCCCTTGAACCCGACGAAAAGCGTGACTATCCCTCACTCGAAGATGCAATCCACGTTCTTATGACCGAAATCCGCGCATCACTCACAGCCATAAATCCCGACATTATGATTGAGTTCCGTCAGTCATATGTAGGTCCTTCAATCCGTAAATACGGGAATATGCTCCGTGTCGGCGACTGCCCCTGCGATATACTCAAAAACCGAATCGGAATTATAAACCTGCGTATGACTTCGGGCAAAACCGCTGTTCATTCCGATATGATAATGTGGAATTATGAGGATACAGCCGAAAATGCAGCCCTCCAGTTTGCAAGCATTCTTTACGGTGTACCGCAGGTCTCAATGCGTGTTGACAAACTTCCCGAAGCGCATTACAGAATGCTGAAATATTACATTTCGTTCTGGAAAGAATGGAAGGATGTTCTTCTTGACGGTAAGCTGACTGCAACCAACCCCGAATCCAACTACAGCACCGCCCGTTCGGCACTTGGCGATAAAGAAGTTATAACTTCATTCACCAATCCCGTTATTGAAGTAAACGCTTGCGAAACCGTTGCTGTTAATGCATCAATGCATAAATCACTCATCATCAGAGGTGCAGAAGGCAAAAAATTCCGGACCGTTAACTGTATGGGCGAAGAAATTGCAAGCGGAATGATTGGTTCACCTGTTACGGAACTTGATGTGCCGACATCGGGAATGACATTTATAAAATAATTATAGTTAATTTGCATAAAACTTTATGTTTTTTGTAATATTTTTCTTGCATTTTTGATATAAGTGTTATACAATAATTTATATCCCATAGGAATTAAGGAGGATTTTTATGCCTACATCAAGCATTACAAAAATAAAAACCAAAAGAAACGACCTTTATCTGCGAGTTGCAAAGGGTCATTTCGCAACCAATCACGCTCACAGTAATTATTATATTGACGTTGCGGCGCAAAAATCCCGTCTTTCAGAAGCAAAAGCCGTTGCACAGGAGCTTTGCAGCAACAGCAACTACAAAGTTAATATAGTCGATACCATTCTCTGCCTCGACGGCACAGAGGTTATCGGCGCTTGCCTTGCCGAAGAACTCACCAAAAACCATTGGATGAACATCAACGCTCACCAGACAATTTATGTTGTTACCCCCGAAACAACAAGCAGTTCTCAGATTATGTTCAGAGATAACATTGTTCCTATGATAAAGGGCAAGCACGTTCTTGTTCTTGCTGTTTCGGTTGCAACCGGCGGTACGGTCAAGGCTGCAATGGAAGCTGTCAGATACTATGGCGGTGAAGTTGTCGGCGTTGCATCAATCTTTGCAACTGCAAGCGAATGCGACGGTTATACTGTCAATTCCGTTTTCAACCCCAACGACCTTCCCGGATATTTCTCAATCCCTGCTCATGAGTGTCCGCTTTGTAAGGAAGGCAAAAAGCTTGATGCCCTCATCAACAGCCACGGATTTTCAAAGCTCTGATAAAATTATTACCGCCTGCAGAATCCTATGCTCTGCAGGCGTTTTTCTTAAAAATTAATTTTCAAAAATCAGGAGCAAATAAATATGGAAAAAATAAGATTCGGTATTTCTTTTATCGTTATGATGTTTTCTATCCTCTTCAACACAATGGATGCCGCTTTACTCACCAAAGCACCCGAACCTCTGAGCGAACAGGCACTTATTGAAATGAACAAAAAATTTGATGAGCCTGAGCTTGCGGATGAAATAACCGTTATCAAAGCCTCAACCCTCTCGAATGCCCAGCGCCATACTGTCATTGCACTTCAAGGTCTTGTTGCCAAAGACAAGCCCCGGATTTTCATCGATTTCGGTTACGAAACAAACCGTAACGCTCTCAATGAACTTGAAAATGCCGGTTACACTCTTGTCTATAACGACGAAACGGGTAACCCCTGGAAATTCGATGCCATTATATCAAAATTCAAACCGTATATTTCAGACAACGGCTACACCCTCTTTGCAACAGCAGAGGACCACGGTCAGCTCAACACCGCAATAAATCTCACAACAATCAACGGTTGGCTTCCTGTTACACCTGCAGATGAAGAAACCGTTATCAATCTCGGTCTTGAAAAACGTGCTGACATCAGCAGTGATAACATAGACCTCAAATATCTGAAAAATTTCTACAAAGAATACAAGGATAACTTCCGCAACGACAGTCTTGTTCATATGTATTACTATGCACAGGGAATGAGAGATTTCGCTGTTCAGCAGAATATTTTTATAATGTATATCGAAGACAGCGATTATGAAGGCAGACTTTTCCGCGACAGTGTTATGAAAGATCTCGAACCCTCGTCATCAATCTTCGGCTGGTGTCAGTATGAGTTTAAATTTACCGAATCGGCATCCCGATACGGACATTATGTTATCCCCTCCGACCATTCATTCAACCTCAGCATTCTCTCATCGTTCAACGCAACAGACGAAAAGTTTGATGCTCCGTTTGAAGGCGATGTTGAGCTTGACCCCGAAAAGCATTATGTTGCAATTGTTTACAGCGACGGTGATAATCTGCAGTGGATTCAGAACGGTTTCGGAGAATTTCATACCTGGCAGAGCTACGGTCTTGATACACCTGTAAGCTGGACATTTGCTCCGATTGCATCAGAACTTACCGATGTTGACGTAAAGAGAACACTCGCAAATTCAGACAACGCAACATTCATCACCGGTCCTTCGGGCGGTGGATACGCAAGAGTAACCAAAATGAACTCCGAAGAACTCAGAGCATTCTCGGATTATACCGCATCTGCTATGCTAGATTCTGGACTCGGAATTATGACCCTTCTGGACGAAATCAAAGACGGTACATTTGATTACAGCATGCAGAAAAGACTCGGATATTTTTCGAGATATGACAATATCAAAGGCGGCATTCTCCAGCTCGACCCCGATAACTATGCCGGTGGCGGAGGAAGAGTCTTTTTCTCAGATGATAAACCGTTTGTAACTGTCGGCTTCAGCCTCTGGTATCCCAGCGGAAACGCAAGTGATGTGACCAACGAATGGCTTGCAGAGCAGGCCGCAATCATAAACGCAAAACCTGCCGACATAAAAACCATTAACGGCTACACGGTAATCAATGTTCACCCGTGGACAGTCGGTCCCGACGACCTTGCATATTTCGTCAGCCAGCTTGATGACAGCGTTGAGGTTATTGCCGTTGATAAGCTCCTTGCAGCAGTAGAGCAGAATATCCCTCATGAATTCGCTCAACCCAACTAAAAAACAAAATTTGAAAGCTCCGCAGAAAAATCTGCGGAGCTTTTAGCAAAAAAGAACCCTTGGAATCGGTTGATTCCAAGGGTTTTCGATAATCCCCATTCGGGATAAATTATCTCTTTGAGAACTTGAATGTAATTAGATTATCTTGTTTTTGCTTGTCATAACTTGCTCTAATCTTCCATTTTGCTCAGATTGACGTTGACAAACGGGCAAAAAATCAATAAAAAGACATTTGCCGTAACTTGCCGCAGTTTGTAACCGACCCAGAAAAAGTTCCAATATCCTGACTTGTTGACAAAATATTGACATTTTATTTCCCTTTCAAATAACGTTTCATCAGAAAAGTACAGAAATAGGGAAAGGTTGTGATTCTATCCGAGAAGCCTATGTTCCCGCCGGTCAGCTTGATGCCGCTTCGGATATCCGTGTATTTGTCACTTTCGATAAGTGTACGCAAGGACTTTGATTTCCCGTTTGCCGCTTTAACCTCAACAGGAATAAGCTCATCTGCAGTTCTGACGAAGAAGTCTTCTTCAAGGGTTGAGTCCTCACGCTTATAATAATACAAGTTCAGGCCGCTCTTTTTGAATGCTTCAGAAACCATATTTTCGTATAATGCACCCTTATAGACTCCGAGATTTTTGTTAGCACGCAAATCATCCTGAGCCTCTTCATCAAGCATTGCAACAAGCAGCCCGGTGTCTCCGAAATAAAGTTTATATTTTGTTTCGTCATAGTTTCCGGTGAGAGGCAGTTCAGGGAAGTTCAGGCAATAGCAGATGTTAATCATACCTGCATCGCAAAGCCATTCAATGCAACCTCTGTAGTCTTTGAATCTGGCACCGGATGCAACCTTGGAAATCTGAAACTTCTTGTTATCCTTTGCAAGCTGAGGCGGAATCTGATTGAACACGTTCAGAATTCGTGTCTGATCCATTCCTTCGGCATATTTTCGGATATCTTCTTTATAGTCGGCTATGAGCTGACGTTGAACATCAAGAGAGCCTTCAAACGTGCCTTTAGCAATGTATTCTCTGACAACTGCAGGCATACCGCCGAGAATACTGAAATCCAGAAACAGAGAATTGCACACACTGAGCTCAAGCTCATTGAATGGTGTCAGGGTTTTCATATGATTCAGCAGATTTTCGGTGAAATCATCGCCATATCCCTTTGCCCATAAAAATTCCTCAAAATCAAGAGAATACATTTCATAGTCTGTTTTGTAGCCAACACTGTTGCTTTCGATTTTGCGATAGTTGATTCCAAGCATAGAACCGCTGCATATAACGTCAAACCTGCCATCAATTTTAAAGAACTTTAAGGCAGTAGAGATTTCAGGAAATTCCTGCAACTCGTCAAAAAAAAGCAGGGTATTGCCTTCCTCAAATCTTTTTGAAGGATCAAGCAAAGAAATGTTTTTGATAATGTCGTCGGCTTTGTATCCGTCTGAAATAATCATTTTATATTTAGGTTCTTCAACAAAGTTAATCTCAATCAGATTCTTATAATTTGCTTTTGCGAAAGTTCTTATCGACTCGGTTTTTCCCACCTGTCGTGGACCTTTGATGATCAGCGGCTTTTTGTCAGGATTGTTTTTCCATTCTGAAAGGAAAATGTCAACTTTTCGTTTTAAATAAGCCATATTATCCTCCGAATAAGATATTTACAGTAACATTATACACATAATTCGGCTGAAAAGTCAATGAAATTGCAAAAAAACGAGTGAATAATTCACGAAATTCACAAAAAGATGAGCGAATAATTCCAGAAACACGCAAAAACATGAGGCAACGCGAATGTTGACATCGGGTTCCGGCAGAATTATAATTATCCTATACAGAAATAAAGGAGAAAAGCTATGAATACATTTGATAATCTTTTCAGCAGAAGATCAATTCGTACATATAACGGCGAAAACATAACGGAATCCTAACTCAATCTGATTCTCAAAGCAGCTTACGCATCACCTGTCGGCAGAGCACTTTTTGACACGCTGAACATTACGGTTATCAGCAACCGTGAGTTTCTGAACAAGTGGGAAGACTACTGCGAAAGCGAAAGCGGTCACAGACCTTTCTACGGCGCACCGACGGTTATTCTTGTTTCGTCGCTTATTACCTCAACCGACCTCAAAAGCGTTAACGTGAACTTCTCAAACGCTGCAATTCTTGTTCAGAATATGGCAATCGCCGCTACCGAACTCGGCATAGGCTCCTGCCACATCTGGGGTGCGGTCAGATTCCTCAACGATAACGATGAGCTTCTGAAAGAACTCAACCTCCCCGAAGGAATGGTTCCTTGCTGTGCAATCATTCTCGGTCAGACAGATGAGAAATACGAACTGCGTGATATCCCCGAAAACAAAATCAAAACCAATTTCATTAAATAAACACAAATGCTCCGCAGATATTTTCTGTGGAGCATTTTATGTCATGACCCTCAAAACGAAAGGAGGAGGTTATCGGACAAACATATCATAAGTGAATTTTGAAGAAATTCGAAAAGCATTTATAAAACTGTCTGCAACAGAGAGTGAGTTAAACTCATTGTATTTTTCTACATAGCTCAGAAACAATTCTTTTTCTTCGCCCGTCAGTCTGTCGGAAAGCTGTTTTTCAAGCGCGGTCAAAGCACCAAGTTTTTTCTTAAGCTCATTTCCGAATTCGGGTGTGCAATTCTGTGTTTCCACATTGCCGTAATAAAAATCTTCAATGAACCCAGCCATAAAAACCTCTTTCCGCCACTTCGTTTTCTGTATAACTATTTTAACAGATATCTGCCCGCCACGTCACGTTCTATAGCGCACAATCTTTAACGCGAATTAAGCAATATGGCCTCTGTAGCGCACAAAAGCCCGTCGCAAAGACGGGCTTTTATGTTCTCAACCATAAATCGGTTTAAATATTATGTAAATTGTCATTCATCTAACTCACACTATATCTAAAACTTTAGAAAAACTATCCACCACTTTATCGATAGTATAATCTGTAACATATTTAGGAGGATATTCAGGAAGCTGTATTGCTTTTAAACGTGCTCCTTTCGGCTTTCTACCATACGAGAATTTATACCTATTATTTGTGATACATTGAGCATAAAATAGTTTTTCCTGCAAACTCATTTTTCTTTTAGGAATAAGAACCGACACATCACTATTAGGCACAAATTCAGTTGTTGATACATATGAGAATGTGTGGCTACCTTGACCATTAGTAGAAACATATAAACTTCCTGCGGGAAACACTTTATCAGAAGAAACAAGGTTTTTATTTACATAAGCGTCAATGCTTGTTTCCTGTTTATATGATGGCCTTATATATGGAATCCAATTTGCGTTTTCTTTGGTCATACTTCGAAAAACTTGGGATGAAGCGACACCATTTTCCACATAAAAGAGTTGGTCAAGTGGTACAGTTTTCTTGCTGTTAGGATACGAAGATGTATCAACAGGAAACTCTGTTGTTTTTATAAGTTCTTCGCTCTTGTTTCTTATAAAACCATTAACAATACAATCAGGCATACTCTCAGGTATTTGAATTGCCTCTAAACGCTTCCCTTTGGGTTTTCTACCATATGAAAACTTATATCTGTTTTGTGTAATACAATGAGCATAATACAGTTTTTCTTCTAAGCTCATTTCCCTTTTGGGAATTAAAACAGTAACATTGCTATTAGGAACGAATTCAAATACAGAAACATATGAATATGTATGGCTACCTTGTCCGTCTGTCGATACGTATAGTGTATTTGCTGGAAATATTTTTTCATCGGGAATAAATCGCTTATCTACATAATCATCAATACTTCCGTTTTGTGTTTTTGATGGTCTAATGTATGGAACATCATATTCGTTACCTTTAGGATGCCTGGAAACCTGAGAAGAAGCAATTCCTACAACTGGCAAAAACAAATCAGTTAATGGGACTATCTTCATATTATTCTTCCTCCTCAGTTTCTTCAAGTTGTGAATTTTGCATTCTCATGGAGAACAAAATGTAGTTTTTAACTGTTTCGGAATAGTCTTCTATTGAAAAGTCATCATATGATGTTTCAAAATAAGCTTCTGAACACCATTCGTCTTTTGCTGTAACTTCTTTCATCAAGCTAAAGTTCTCAATTATTTCGCGGTTTCTATATGCCGTTACCCATTTGTTGCGAATGCTATCCCAAGTATGGTTTGCATCAATACGACCTTTATTTTTCAGTTTTACAAAGCCATCGTCACGACAATATGCGAACCAAGTCTTCTTTCCCTTAGGATGAGGCTTATGTGCTGTAATAATTACAGCACAGGTAACCGTATTCACTTTTGAATTATGAAACAATTCTTCTGGCATCGAAAGAACTGCTTCAAGGGTGTGTTTTTCCAAAAGACGTTTTCTCAAATTTTCGGCAACATCTGTTTTCTCGATTACACAACTTATAGGAATAATGGCAATACACGTTCCACCAGGTTCAAGCGCAGCAAGATTATTAAGAATGAATTCAAATTCTTCTATGTCTGCCGATTTGGTTTTATACGGAGGATTCAGAAGACCGACTGTTGGTTTGAAATTCTTTTTAACATCTTCTATTTCCTTAAAACAGTCTCCCCAATAAATGTTGGTTCTGCCATCACGATGAATAATCATATTGGAAATAAGGAGCGTATAAATATCATCTTGAAATTCGATGCCGATTAACTGTTTCCCCTTGATATCTTTTTCTTTAGCTTGGTCTCCTTTAGCATCAATAAGCATACGCTTCATAGCACTAATCAAGAAGCCTCCTGTACCGCAACAGTTATCGAGTACTACGCTGTTTTTATCAACTCCAGCCAATTCTGCGAACAAATCCGTAATATGCGGCGGAGTTAATACAATACCAAGTCCTTTGTCGTTATTGGCGTATCTTAAAAACTCTATGTAGAACTGGCTAACTGTATCTACATACTGATGTGTGACCATGAAACCATTTATCTCTCGGTCAATTTCATCAATAAGGTCTTCAAGGAACTTCTTTCCAGTTTTCGCATCGGTCAATGCTGGGTTTGTCTTAACAAAGCCAAACGCCTGTGTTAAGACATCTATTTTCTTCTGAGGAATATCGCCGCTTGATAGCTGACCATCTATAGCGGTATAGAGAGCCTTAACAAGCTGTGTTACTTTCTCATGTTTCTTATATCCGTCCTTAAACGCCCTATCTTTTAACGCAATCAAAATGCCACTTATGAGCAAAGCACGCTGAGACTCCTTGATTTTCTTTGCATGAAGTGTCTCGTTCAGAGTTTTTGTATAGGCAATCAATTTTGCGTAATCTTGATTAAACTTGTAGTTACTCTGATTGATGCCGTCAAAATACTCTTTTACGGTCAAGAGGATATCATCAAAAAGAGGATATGCCTTTTTGTCTTCTTTCAAATGAAGATAATGGGACATCTTAAAGCGGTGTTCTTCCTCACCACTAATACCTATAGCAAGAACATCAAACTCTTTTGACAAGAAAGAAGCATACAACAAAGCACCGTCAACCGCATAATCGGCGTAGTTGTCCCGCGTTTCACTTTCGTGTTTGTTAATGTCAGCCTTAGCCTCAACTACAATAATCAGTTCGGGATAGGCTTTTGAATACAGAATAAAGTCGGGATATCCGTTCTTGTTTCCCTTTTTAGACGCATTCTTTAACAGCTTGTCAATTTTAGCGTTATCACTTTTTTGTTCTTCTACTACAACATCTTTATCATCATAATAACCTTTGCTTCTCAGCATATCTCGGAAAATAGCATAGGTTTTTGCTTCATTTGCCATAATTACGCCCTCATTCTTTCTCTGAGACAATCAATCTCAGTTTGATTATTTGTAAGATACTCGACAATATCCTTGGGTAGCTCATGCCGCCCATCAGCCGCCTTACTGTAAAAATCATTCTTTTCATCGTCAGTCAGGCGTAAAAGCTCAATAATGCGGTCTTGCATATCGGGAGTGGGTGGTTTAACTCGTCCGTTGAACACATCAAACAGATATGTTTTAGACACGCCCAAGTCCGAAGCAAATTTCGCTTGTGAATAATCATGGTCTTTAATGAGCTTCACGAAGTATGCACCGAAACTTCCTTCTGCATATTCTTTTTTTGCCACTCCATCACCTCCCAAAAGTACATAAGTAAGCTAACTACTTTACTACTCTATCATAAAAAAACAAAAAATGCAATAGATTAGCACAAAATATAATTTGTACGATTCTATTGCAAAAATCTTTTACAATTATCAAATTAATTTAAACAAGGCTGTTTTCTAAAATCGCCAAATACTCATCCAGTCTTTCGTTGACATATTCTGCGATGAGGGCGGTCATTTTTGTTGCATCGTTATCACGGTAATAGGCATCGAAGGCTTCGTAATAACGCTTTCTGTCTGTGAATTTGACGTTTATAGGCGGATAGCCGTTGCGGATGAGGTCGAGGTTTAGAACAAGTCTGCCTGTTCTGCCGTTGCCGTCGATAAAGGGGTGTATGCCCTCAAATTCAAGGTGGAAACGGGCAATACGCTCGATGATATTCATCGTTTCGGCACGATTTTTGTCTTTAATCAGAAGTCCTTCCATCGCAGGCTGAACCATATACGGCTGAAGAGGCTCTGTATAAGCTCCCATAATTCGAACGGGAATTCTGCGGTAAACGCCCTTGTCTTCGGGTTTGTTGATGAGAACAAGGGAATGAATGTTTTTGATTACGCTCTCGCTGATGGGCATATCCTTTGTTGCAATATCCTGCACATAAAGGAACGCATCTCTGTGTCCTACGGCTTCGAGATGGTCTTTGAGAGGCTTCTGGTCGATTGTCATGCCCTCAAGAGCCATTGCTGTTTCTTTAAGCGTGAGAGTGTTTCCCTCGATAGCATTGGAGTTGTAGGTGAACTCAATCATAAACTCTTCACGAAGGCGTTCAACCTCACCTGCGGTAAGCGGTCTCATCTCTGAAAGACGAGCCTTTTTAGCTTCGATATCTGCGAAGATGTTATATTTAACTCTGCCGTCAGCAGGTTTCTGTGCGTTTTCAGGAATCATATAGAGCTTGCCTTTCTGAACAGCACCTTCTATCTTTCCTTCTGCACAGAGCATACGGACTCTTCTGGGGGAAATGCCCCATTTTTCCGCCGCCTGAGACGCTTTTATATAGTTCATAGAGTGTACCTCCGTTCGGATACGATAATACATGATAAGTTTATCACGTTTCAGGAAGGATATCAATAACTATTTTTAAATAATCAAAAAGATATTTCCCCAAACATAGTGATTTATAGGAAATATAGCAAACCCGCAGCCGAATCAGCTGCGGGTTCTTCTCTTTTTACGCTTTTTCTGTTTCTTCTTTTCTTCAAAATGCTTAAATATCATCCAATCCATTTTCTGCAAAGCAGCAACGGAGAGATTAAGTTTTTTTGCATAGGATTTTAATTTGCCTATGTCTTTACCGTCATAGCGACGGTATGCCTTTGAAAGATCTCGCAGTCTGCGCCAACTGATACGTGTGTGATTTTTGAAATAGTCGCAAATTGTGCGTTCAAGGTCATAGCAAGGCAATCCGTCTGCCGAAACAGTCTTTCCGATTTCAAAATGTTCGGGTTTAACATAGTAAATCTGCAAGTCAATGTCTTTTATAAACCTGCTGTTCGAGTGAACCAAACCTCTCGGAACAGCAATTTCGTGTTTATACGGTTTTCTCTTTCTGAAGCCGTGAATAAATAATGCTTCACTCATGCAAAACACACCTTGAGGAACAGCGGCAAGAATAACATCTCGCTTGTCGCTTATCTTCAAGGTTTTTATTTTATACAGTCCGTGTTTGATTCTGACAATATCGCCGTTTTGACAAAGCTGATTGATACAGTATCCGCTGATACCTGCAGATTTCAGTTCGGCAGTTGTCGCAAACCCGTTGGGGAAGTTTTTATTTGTTAGTTTATCCTGATGATTCATAAGTCACCTTCTTCGCTTTGATTATATCATCATTCTCCTCAAAACACAACAATAAAAATAAATTCTGTAGATTTATAATTTTGTGCTTTTTTAAATATATCCTATATAACTCCTTTAGTATCAACGAATTTTTAAATCATTCCCAAACATGATTCGTACAAGCAATGTCAATCTTACATACTTTATATGATACCGACGAGGCAACAGGAGTTTTATCTGAGAAATCGTCAAGGGAGATTTCTCGGATGATAAGTAATAACCTTGCCTTTTTATCGAATTGTATCATCTACAAACTGAATGTAAGAGGAGGAATATTTTTGAGTTGAAGACCTTGTTGCGAAGGACGGTGGTTTGTACTATAACACCGATCTGAGCGACCGCTCAAACCTGTAAAAGCGAGCAGCACAATCCAATACGTCTCATATATCACCCGCAGTGCTGTATTTTGTTTATCAAAAAATTTAGCGTAGCAACAGCGGTCCCTTGACGCTGTTGAGATGCAATAAGCTGTTGTCTATGTTTGTCTGATTCGTCTACCTCCTATTGACTGTTAGATTAAACACTCCCAAAAGCAGATCTCCGACGCCTTGTATATCATTTTATGTCATAAACATCTGCATCGGGAACAACAGCAATTCCCTGTCTTGTTTTTCAGCGGGGCAAGACAGGGAAGTTTTCGTAACTTGTACTAAACGAAAAATGTCGTAGTACGATTTGTAAAAATTTAAATTCAAATATCAGGAGGAATAACACAATGTTAACCAAAGCAATTACTGTTTCAACCAAAGGCGAAAAAGCCACATTTTCAATCAAGTTATCCGGCAAAGGTCATAATTCGTTAGATTTTTTCTGTGATACCTGCCATTCCCAAAAGCCCATAGCTTCCATTCTTGATTCCGAAAACTATTTTCTCTTTTTCAAGCGAACCGAAGATGGTTTTGATCTGAAGAAGAAAGAATATCCGCCGGAAGAAAAATGGACATACGACGGTGGACGATACATAATCGAACCCGGTGCATACGATGATCAGACGGAAGTTCGGATGCCCAACGGAAAAATTTTCATATTCAGAAATGACTATTATCAGGATATCAGGTCTGACGGTATTACGGTCGGATTTTTTGACGGAAAATCAACCCGACTTTTCATTCGCTGCTATGTCAAGGACGGCATGATGATGATAGAGTTTGCATAAGGAGGATCCGGAATGTTGAAAAATATGTTTATGATGAACCACACGGCTTGTTACTTCGCTCACGCTTTGCCCGAAGATAACGAAATACGCTTCTTCAGATTTAAAGACGGTGTGAAATTCGTAGTCGGATCAATCTCGGATTCAGAACAATCGGGATTGCTGTTTTGCGAAACGGACGGTCAAAGCAAATTTGTTGCAAGGCTCATCGAAGATCCTGAAACTAAATTCAAAGGCAGTTTGTCAATCGATGACACGCACATCGAGGTCTTCGGCGGATACGACAACAGAATGCTGATTCTGCAAAACCCAGAATATGGGGAAGGTATCATTACAGATGCCCTTCTGCTCTTTATCGATCAATCATGTGAAACCAAGATTTTAGCTCACGTGTATATTGATTATGACGGCAAACTTATTTTTGATTTTGATTATGCAGAGGAGGAATAGATATCAAAAAGGTTTTATCAATTCTTATTTCAATAATCTTAATGCTTATGTCCTTTGTTTCGGAAAAGAAAGATGTTATCTCAATACCTTTTGACGAAATCACAACCGCAGAGCCCGTCTGTTCTTCAACAGAATGCTCTGTGAGCTCTTCCGGCAATGTTCACAGCAAAGATGCAGTCGAACTTTTCGAACTCTGTAATCGGGCGAGAGAGGACGTAGGATTGGACAAGCTTGTGCACAGCTGTGAAATCTCGCAGCTTTCTTATATACGGGTCTGTGAACAGCTTGTTGCCCAAGGTCACCTGAGACCCGATTCTTCAAGATTCTATACTGTCTTTGAAGAAAACGGTATGGTTTATGATGCTTACGGCGAGAATATCGTCATCATACGTTCTCAAAAGACCTTCTCGCCGTCATATGCGTTAAGTCTCTGGTTATCCTCAGAAACTCATAAAAAAATTCTTTTGGGAGAGTGGACTTATTCAGGAATATGCGTTTTAGAATCCGATGAAGGATATTTTTATGCAGTCCAATTATTTGCAAGGTAGAAAAAAATAACCGTTTGTAGGCATTCCGCTGATGCTTGCAACGGTATTATAGATGATTTATTTAATTAATTACCATCTTTATGCTCATACAAACAGAATGGTGCTCCGCAAGGTATTTGCGGGGCATTATTTTTTAGCTTGAAAAATTTATTTTTTCATGAAATCTGACCAACAAAACCTACTTAAGCTTCGTAAAACCTTGTTCGTTATCCACAAAGATTTTTCCTGTTTTTGGTAATTTCTTAACAAAACATGTCAACTTTTTGTCGTTTTTTAAAAAAAATCTTGTTCAGAAACACGAATTAAAAAGCGTTTCGTACATACTTCTTGTGCAAAGTGCACAAGACACTCAAAAACGCAGAAGGAGACATGTCATGAACAAAGAGTTTATCAAAGAGTTGAAACAGCCTTTTCCGAAAGAGGTTTTTGTCGACACAATCAAAGCTTGCCACCCAGCGGAAGAAATTCTTCCTGTCAAAGGAACATGGCTTTGGGATAACAAACGCAAATACCATTACTTAGGTGATATACCTTTTCTCAATGCGACCGCAAAGTTCATTTACAAGAAGCTGAAGGACAAGCCCTACGACAATGTATTTATCGAGTTTTCGGTTCCGAAGGTCCTTTATGGCGATAACACAACCGGTTTTCTGTATAAGGACAGCAATATTCTGAACTATGAAGCCAAGGATATTTTAACCTGCTACAACATCAACGTTGACCTTGCGGCGAACCCGATTTATTTTGATGTTTTTGATGTAAGGAGAATCGACCACAGCTTTTCATTTTGCATCAACGGTATAGAAGAACAGGAAGAATTCTGCCGACTGTTCCGGAATATGTACTTTAAATATTTGAAGCCCGGTCGTTCAGGCAGCAAGACCTATGATTATGACATTGACGGTTACTGCTTTACTTCGAAGAAATTAGATATCGTTCTTTATGATAAAGCGAAAGAGCAGGATAAAGCGAAAGAAGACCAAAATAAAATAAAAAACACACTGAGGCTTGAAATGAGATGCAAGGAGCCGTTCAGTGCTTATGACGGCAAGGTGTTCGGCAGTGTTGAAAAGATGTTCAAGAAAGCCAACAACCGTTTCGCTTATCTTCTTACCTCTCGGAATCTGATTTACGATTTCGTTCCAGAGAATGAATATGAAAAGCTAATAACCGATTGCTACAACGCCAAAAAGGCTGAATACAGTACAAACCCCAAAGGCGAGAAGCCTTCATATCTGAAGTATAAGCTTGACCACCTTCTTGCAAATATGATGCAGATAAACGAAGAAGGCTGTCACTCGTTTCATTCTCAGAAGGGTAACCGTGTCATCTACAATGCTTGCCTTAATCTTGCACAGGATGCAGAGATAAGCATTCTCTACACAAAGCTGAATTACAGAATAAGCTTCATAGATAATGTTTGTCACCGTTCAGATTTCGAATATATCGAAGACGAAACAGTTGCTGCAACTACTGAAGCGGATGAAATCGTTGAACCTTCAGAGCTTGTTGTTCTCGATAAACCAGATGTACCGATTAAGAAGCTTGATGCTTCGTTTGTTAAGTACAATCCACATTCCGGTTTCACAAACAAAGCAACAGAGATTATCAACTGCAGATGTTCCGATTATAACGGTAAGAAGAAGGCAAGACCAACATATCCCGATTATCGTTTCTCTACAGTTAAGAGTGTTATTGTAAGACCTCCTCTCTACCATAGAAGGATTTAGTTTTTTACAAAAAGGCGAGTAAAACTGTACTATAGGCAACCGACACAATTTTTTATAAATATTTTTGTATAACGAAAGGAATTATTAATTATGAAAACTACACCTACATATATGTCAATCAACGATGCAGCAAAGGCGAGCGGTATGAGCGCTCATTACATACGAGACCTTGCTAAGGCAAATGAAATCAGCTATCACAAGTCCGGTATGAAGTATCTCATCAACTACCCCAAGATGATGGAGTATTTCGAAGCTCACGAAAACACAGCAGCATAAGATGTTGTGTCAAAATCAATATCATCTGCCCCTTCTGCACAGGAGGGGCAGGCAAATCAATAAAAACCGAAAGGATGAAAAAACAATGGCAAGTGCAACACCTGTGTATAATAAGGATAAAGAATTAACAGGATACAGAATAAAGGTATCCAGAGGCTATGATGCTAACGGTAAGCAAATTACTCCCTATTCCACAGTTTGGAAACTGCCCGAAGACTGGGATAAGTGGGCTAAAAAGCGTCAGCAAAAAGAGCTTGATATTGCAAAAGCTAATTTTCAGGTTGCTTGCGACAGAGGCGAAGTCAAAACAAAAGAAGAAATTAAAGCTGAGAAGCTGGAAATAGCCAGATTGCAGGCAAAAAAAGAAGCCGGAAAAATTATTTTTTTCGATGCCTTTGAATTATATATCAGCAAAACCAGAAAAAAGAAGATTAACACCATTACCGGCATCAGAACCACGATGAAACGAGCTCTGACGATGTTCGGAAATAAGAAGCTTGAAGATATTAGCGAGGACAATTGTCAGGCTTATATTGATTTTCTTTCGTATGACTGTGAACTCAGGATTTCTACAGTCAGAAAGCATTATGCAACTCTGTCTGCGTTTCTCACGTGGTGCGTAAAGCAAAATCTGATTGCATCAAATCCGATGAAAAATATCGAGAAGCCTGTTGATAACGAGGGCGAGGAAAAGGTTGAGACATTTTCTGTGGAAGAGTTGAAAAAGATTCTGCTCTGCTCAGAAAAAGAGCCTTCGATGTGGCAGGCAATGATTTATCTTCTTGCCGATACAGGAATGCGTCGCGGAGAAGCCTGCGGTCTTAGATGGGCGGATATTGATTTCGCAAGCGGCAGAATTCATATCGTGAACAATGCACAGTACACGGAAGGCAAGGGGGTCTACGACACAAACACAAAAAGCAAAAAAGAAAGAGACGTTTATGCGAACCCTCAGGTTATAGAAATTCTGAAAAAATGGAAAACACTCCAGAAAGAGGTTGTTGAGGGGCAGAATTTACCGACACCAAAACATATCTTCACACACCTTGACGGCAAAAGAATAAACCCTCAGGCTCCTACTGCGTATCTTAGAAAATTCGGTGAGAAGTACGGCATTGAAGATTGTCATCCTCATAAGTTCAGACATACAATGGCAACGATTATGATACAAAGCGGCGCAGACATCAAAACCGTATCTACAAAATTGGGTCACAGATCGATCGAAATTACGCTTTCGTTATATTGCCACAGCAACAAAGATGCACAGCAGGCCGCAAACGAAAAATTCGCTTCACTTGTGTGGAACGGATAATCAACAATCAAACAACAAAATCTAAAAACGAAAGGAATTTATATTATGACTATACTTACACCCCATAGAATCGCAGCAGCAACAACTCTCCGAGAATTAGGTTATCCAAACAATAATCTGCATGTATATAGTGCAGGATATTATGAATCAACTGATGAAAACGGCGATTTATGCAAAAGCGATCATCTTGTGTTCTACTACATTATTACGGATGAGTCAGAAAAGAACGAAGACAACATAGGCGAATGGTTTTTTGACGCTGTAAATACCATGTTGCGCAAAAAAATAGATGAGAAGAAAATCAAAACAAACAAAAACTCCAAAAGAATAGAAATTCGCTTATCCAATAAAGAAACGTTACGTTTGATTGATTTTTGGAGTTCTGCAGAATTAACAAAAGATATGGTTGAAACATTTATAATGTAATCATTTTATGTAACACAATAAAAAGCTATTGACTTTTGTCATCAGACTCTGTATATAATATATATGACAGAGCCCCTTACGCTTAGGCACACTTCGGTGTGAACTGCGGACCGGAAGGGGACATTTATTTTAGAAATGCGTAAACACAGGAAACAGATTGTTTTCCTGTGTTTTTTTTTAATTATTGACAAAATATTGACATTTTGGATTTTAGGATTATTCTTAAAAAGAAAATAGCCCTTGGAACCGTTGAGATTCCAAGGGTTTTCGATAATTCCCATTCGGGAAAAATTATCTCTTTGAGAACTGGGGTGCACGACGTGCGCCTTTGAGACCGTACTTCTTTCTTTCCTTCATTCTGGGGTCTCTGGTAAGGAAACCTGCCTTCTTGAGGGCGGGACGAAGATTTTCGTCGTACTGAAGAAGTGCACGTGCGATACCGTGACGGATAGCACCTGCCTGGCCTGTTACACCGCCGCCACCTACACGGCAGATGATGTCAAACTTCTCAGCTGTGTCTGTAAGAGCGAGAGGCTGACGAACGATGAGCTTGAGTGTTTCAAGACCGAAATAATCGTCGATCTCTCTGTCGTTGATTATAATCTTGCCTGTACCTGCATAAACGCGTACTCTGGCAACTGAGCTCTTTCTACGGCCTGTACCATAGAAATAAGGATTTGTCTCGTACATTATTTATTGCCTCCCTTTCTTAAAATTCCCATGCTTCGGGCTTCTGAGCAGCATGTGTGTGTTCTGCGCCCTTAAATACGCGAAGTCTGGTGAGAGCCTTACGGCCGATAACTGTATCGGGAACCATACCCTTAACAGCAAGTGTCATAGCGAAATCGGATCTTGTCTTCATAAGAGTGCTGTACTTAACCTCTTTGAGATGACCGATGTAGCCTGTGTGATGATAGTACATCTTCTGGTCGAGTTTGTTGCCTGTGAGAACTGCTTTCTCAGCGTTGATGATGATTACATGATCGCCGCAGTCTGCGTGAGGTGTGAAGATGGGCTTATGCTTGCCGCGAAGAAGTCTTGCAGCTTCAACAGCAACCTTACCCATGGGCTTACCTGCTGCATCGATCACATACCACTTACGGGTGATGTCGCCCGCTTTAGGCATATAAGTAGACATAACTTTTCCTCCGTTTAATTTTTTGTGCTTGCATATATTATCATAAGGTTCCGATTCTGTCAATAGTTTTTTTAAACTTTTTTAATTTATATTTCGCAATCTCTCATTTGCTCATTTTTTCTCGTTTTTTCATAGCAAAAGCTCACTTGCGATTTTTAAAAAATTTTTCAACATTATCCTTTCAAAGAAGAAATTACAATCTTATTTTGCGCAAAACCGTGTCACCTGTAATTTCTTTTATTAATTTCTTTTTAAACAAATAGAACTGTATATGTTAAAAATAAAATTATTCCTTGGATTTATGTGCATATATGTATACCAACGATTAATCTTTATACAAATATAATTAATTTAATTTTCTTTTGTATAATTTCTTTTTCGAACATTGACACTGTATATTTTTCGGGATTATAATTATTTTATGTTCTGTAAAAGAACATATTGAGGAAAGAGGAATTATATATGAGAGCGGTATTTTTTTATCCGAGGATTGAAGACTCGTTCAGAGCATCATATCCTCCGCTCGGGATAATGTCCATCGCAACATATCTTAACGCTAACGGTCACAGTGCAACCATCTGCGACAGATTTTTTGAAACTGACAGCGTAAAGGATGTATTAAAAAAACGCAGACCCGACATTATCGGCATTTCAGTAATCTCGTTTGCATTTATAAAAGATGCAATTCATATTTCTAAAGAAGCAAAATCGATGGGCATACCCGTTATATGGGGCGGAATAATGCCTTCTACCATTCCCGAAGAAACGCTTACGAGCGGTTATGTTGATTACATAAGTTTCAACGAAGGCGAATATACCTGGTTAGAGCTTGCAAACACTTTTGACAACGGTGAAGAATTTGACGGCATTTACGGTCTCGGATACATAAGAGACGGAAAATTTATCCGCACTCCCGACAGAGAGTTTATCGACCTTTCAACTCTTCCGATGCTTGACTGGTCGCTCGTCAGACCCGAAAACTACTTTCAGACTTCATACGGCTACGGCAATATGCTCAGCACGTATCTTTCCAAAGGGTGTTTCGGCACCTGCACTTACTGCTACAACCCTGAATTTCACTGTTCGACACGACGTCAGCGACCGATTGACCACGTAATCGGTGAAATGCGTTATCTTATCGATAACCACGGTGCAGGCGGATTTGATTTCACAGACGACCTGATGTTCCTTAACCGCAATCAGGTTATGGATTTCTGCAAAACAATGGTCAACAGCGGTCTTGATACCTGCTGGAGCGGTTATCTGAGAATCGGCATAATAAACGACGTTGAAGACTACAAAACGATGTATGACTCCGGATGCAGATGTATGATTTACGGTGTTGAATCGGGTTCGGAAAGAATTCTCAGAAGTGTCAATAAAAAAACTCCGCTTGATAAGATTGTCAGCAACATCACAAACTGTCTGAAAGCGGGCATCGTTCCGATCGTTATGTTTATGATTGGTTTCCCGGGAGAAACCGAAGAAGACCTCAAATCAACAGTCACTCTCGCAAAGCAGATTGAAGGGGCGGTTGTTGCATTTGGATGCTTCACTCCCCTGCCCGGTACAAAGATTCAGCGTGAGCTTGTTGAAAACGGCAAGATGATTCCCCCGAAAACTCTCGAGGAATATTCAAAGGTTACTTTTGCTGATGATGTGACGGTCAACGCAACCGAGGTCAGCACACTTGAACTTATGACAATAAGAAAATATTTCAGACTTCGGGGAATTTTTGCAAAAAGCGGAGATTCGTCAGACGAGCAATTTTTCAAAGTTCTCGCTAACACACTTAAGTCGATGAGCGGAAGAGGTTTTACGCACTTCATACGAAGCGGTTTTTACACAGCCTATAGCCTGGCAAAAACATTCACAATATTTTTCCATCCGAAAATACGAAAAAAATACGGATTATATTTCAAAAAATGACATTAACGGACTGTTCTTTTTGCGGAACGGTCCGTTATTTATATATACATTATAAATATATGTTGCAATTTTACGGATGTTGATGTATACTCTAATCGACATTGTCAATTTTGATAGACACAACATATTTGTTTATTATCGTATACATTTTAATTCGTCAGATTAAACAAAAACGCATTTTTTCTCCGTCATTCTGCACAAACTTGCGGATTTTATTGAATATTTACCCAAAAACCAGGGTCTTTATTTATGTAGGGATTTAAAACCGGCGGGCGTATTGGCAAATCCAATACCAACCAAATGGTAGTTTAAAAGCTTGTTTTATCCGAAAAACCGCAAAAAGCAACCTCAACAACGTAGGGACGACGTTTCGTCGTCCGCCAAAAAGCGCTGAGTTTTTCGGGCGTTCAAAGAACGCCCCTACGGTGATGCCGATGGTTTTCACAAAAATTCAACATCGGAACGGATGATATACGTTCCTTACCATAGCACGGCAAATCCGTTTTTATTTCGGCAGTTCAGATCAATTCGTCCTATAAGAATATACAGTCAAAAATATAATCGGAGCGAAGCGACCCTTCACTTTTCACTTTGCATTTTGAACTTTGCACTTAAAAAGCTCTGCATTCTGAACTCTTCACTCAAAAACAATCCCCTTAGGGGTTTATATAGAATATCAAAACAAAAGGAGTTTTAAAAAATGAAGAAATTAATTTCCGTACTTCTGTCAATTATAGTTATTTTGGGGACAGTAAGTACATCCCTCGTTTGCGTAGCAGGAAGTTTAACCCTTGTTTGGCCGGTTCCTGCAAACACCACTAAGCTGACTCAAGGTTACCATTCCGGATGCGCAATTGATATTGCAGATTCATCTTCTGGTAATGCAATAATTGTTTCAGCAACATCAGGCAAAGTAACAAACGTATTCAAATGTACTCAGCAACATAACGGATCTTCAATGGGTAGTAACGGCGTAAAATGCGATGGTTTCGGAACCGGTGTCGTTATCAAAGGACCTGACGGAAGATTTTACGGCTATGCTCACATGAAAGCAAACTCTATCCCTTCTAACATTTATGTTGGTGCAACTGTTTCTGCCGGTCAGGAAATCGGCAAAATCGGTTCAACAGGAAACTCTAGTGGAAATCATTTGCACTTCCAAATAACAACAGGAACATATTACAACAAAAACAGTAATATCAACCCGAGAAATGAAACTTATACATATAACACCACACACACCCACGATTTCAGTGTGTTTTTATGGTGTTGGAAGGCTCATCCTCATTACAATGAATACCAGTGTAAATACTGCAGTGCAACCGAAGTAAACAAAAACGAAACAAACTATCTGGCTTCTTGTGAAACCTGTAACCATGCCCACTCATACTCCGTAACAGCAACCTATTCTGCTACTTGCACAACTGACGGCTATTATGTATATACCTGCAGCTGCGGTCACAGTTACACTTCAACATACCAGTATGCACTGGGTCATGATTTCAGTTCATACGATTATACAGAAAGTGCACACCCTCACTACAATGTTTATAAATGTTCAAGAAGCGGTTGCAATGAAACATCAAGAAGCACACAAACAAGTCCTGATTCAGACTGTTCGCTGTGCAATCCTGCACCTCCTGCCGCAACAGATGTAACAGTAACAACCGGAAACAGTAACACTTCAACCGAAATCAAATGGAACGCACGTAACGTTGCAGCAAGCGATGTCGATCAAGCAGATTATTTTACTGTAAGAATATATCGTCAGCAAAACGGTTCTTATTCATTATATTCTACCGAAAAAGTAACTTACAGTTTATCGAAGCTTAATCCCAGCCTTTCAATAAATCTGCCTGCCGGTTCATACTATACAGAAATCGTAACCGTATGCGGTGAAAATGAATCTTTGACTTCTTGCACCGATAAATATTATTTCACTGTTAAAGAACAGGTCGCAACCTACACCGTTTCATATAACGCTAACGGTGGTTCGGGTGCGCCTGCAAGCCAGACCAAAAATCACGGTTCATCACTGACTCTTTCAAGTTCAGTTCCCACCAAGAAATACACTATCACCTATAACGCTAACGGTGGCAGTGTTTCACCCGCAAGCAAGACTCTCAACTGCAAGTTTATGAACTGGAACACATCGCAGAACGGCAAGGGTACATCCTACAAAGCGGGTGCTACATATTCGGCAAACAGCAACGTTACTCTTTACGCTCAGTATGCAACACCTACAGCAGGCACTCTTGCAACTCCCACACGTTCGGGTTATAAGTTCGACGGTTGGTATACAGCCGCAAGCGGCGGAACAAAGATTACAACCTCAACCGTAATCTCAAAGAACACAACGGTTTATGCTCATTGGACAAGCACAAGCCAGCCCACAACCAAACCGTCAACCCCCACAACCAAGCCCACAGTACCCGCAACCAAGCCGTCAACCCCGGCTACTAAACCGAGCATCGTAACAACTGTTACTATCCGTATTCCCTCAACAACATCAATCGCCTATGGCGACAGCATCATTCTTCATGCAGATGTTAAAAATCTGCCCAGTGGTGCAAAGGTTGTATGGACTGCCGACAACAGCAACTTTACTTTTGCCGCATCCAGCGACGGAACAATCTGCACAGTTTCTCCCTCCGCAAACGGCAATACAACATTTACTGCAACCGTTGTTGATGCAAACGGTAAGGAAATCAGCTCCGACAGCCAGACAATGACCTCAAACGCAGGCATTTTCCAGAAGATTATAGCATTCTTTAAAAAGCTGTTCGGTATGACAAAGGTTATTCCCGAAATGATAAAAACTAACTTCTGATTTTATTTTCATCCTGTAACTCTATTTGCCTTCTACTTAAAGAAAAAAGTGTCTAAAGCGACTGATAAAGTTACTCAAAAAGCTGCTCCGCAAACTCTGAAAACTTTCCCACTTCAGAATATTTCATATTTACAAATATTTTTATATAAACATTGTTTTCATTTTGGGTGTAATGTCCCTTTTGTCAAAGGTGGATTCATAATCAACATTGGTGTGTTCTTTGAAAGTCTGAAAATGCGCGATTTTGACAGGCGATGAAACATCGCTCCTAAGTTGTAAATGATAAATTTTACAAAATCAATTCCAGATTATGAATTGAAAACTCTGCACTCAAAAATAATTCAATTTGGGATTAAAATAAAGAAATTTAAATTAAAGAGGTAAAATGATGAAAAAAATCAAACGAGTCCTATGTATCATTTTATCTGTTGCTTTGTTGGTTACAACGTGCATCACGGTAAGCACCGCTGCAAACAACAACGATAAAATTATACTCTCAACCGAAATCAACACAAACAAAACAAGCTACAGTGTTCTTGATTCTGCTTTGGTTACTGTAACGGTAAAAAACACAAGTAATAAAACTGCTCCGGATGTAACGGTTTTGGCTTCTTCCGAAGAACATATGCTTCTTTATAGTAAAGGAGTTGCAAAAGCTGATTGTGTTTCCTTGGCGCCAGGAGAAAGTTATAATTTTTCTTTTGAAATCATACTTTCCTCAAGCTGTTCAAAACTGAATTTCTTCCAAAAAATCCTTGTTTTCTTTAAAAACATATTCTCTTTGACATCCGCTCTTCCGGTTTTAGATTATTCCGACAACCGAGCAAAAAACACTCAAAACCTTGAAATCAAATTCGGCGGCATTTCAACATATTTGTGTGTAACCACCCTTTTCAGTGACTCAGACACTCTCACAAACAATGAAATTGCTGAAATGAAAAAAGTTGATGATGAAATGATGGAAATTGTAAATCAGCCTGATTTCCAATCAATGTCGGTTTCAGAAAAGAAGAACGAACTTAATAACGCATTTGATGTTCTTGCTGATGAAAAACTTGTTGAAGCAAACACAAACAGCTTTAATACATATTCAAGTACATATACTTTTGAATATTACAATGGAGTTAAAGGCGTAATTTTACTCGAAGAATTTGGTGGCGAAACAAACGGAACCGTAAATGTTCTATCATCAGACTCAACTCAAACAAAACTCAATCAAGAAACGCACGAAAGTGATTTATCAGCTATCGCAAGTTCGTCAACAACCGATGCTTTAATTATGTTTTCATTTAATATGCCTTCCGACAACCCTTCATATCGTGAACCTTTTTATTCCAGCACAGAAAAAGACTGGGAAAACAAAAAGCTCAATACCGATATTGACAAAGCTGTCACTATCAGAGATTTAAAAAATATAGATCCTAACTACGAAATACTTTGTTTCAGCGGTCACGGAACTTGCGCTGACACTACGCCGCTTTTCTGCCTTACAGAAAAGGTAACCAATCAGAATTTGGAAGAATACGCAAGTGATCTTAAAGCCGGCTCAATTTACTCTGCACAACTTTCTGACGGAAGTAAAATATATGCAATTTCACCTCAACTGTTCACAGATAATTATCAAAGCAGTACTCTGGACGGTCTTTTCGTTTTTTCTGAATCATGCTGTTTTTTAGGTCAAAACAACAACTACACATATTCGTTTCCCGACGCTCTTATTAAATGTGGCGCTGAGGCTGTTGTAGGCTTCCATAATTCTGTTATGGCAAACTACTCCCGAGAATTTATGAAAACTTGGGTTGATCAATTGTTCTCCGGAAAAACCGCAAAGCAGGCTTTTGATAATGCAACAAGTACTTATGGCATCAACGACTATAATTACCGTAAGAACTCTGATTATAAATATGAACCTGCAGCTGTTCCCAAGTTAAGAGGTAACGGAAGTGCAAAAATCGCTTTGCAAAAAAAATATACTCTCTCATATAACGCAAACGGCGGTAGTAACCCCCCTTCTGCTCAATCTGGCAACACAACATACACAATCAGCTCATCTGTTCCTACCCGTTCGGGTTATAACTTCCTCGGTTGGTCAAAGAGCAGTTCTGCAACATCCGCAAGCTACAGAGCAGGCGATAAAATAACGATCTCTACCAACACCACTCTCTATGCTGTATGGAGCAAGAACACCTATACCCTTTCATATAACGCAAACGGCGGTAGCAATCCCCCTTCTGCTCAATCTGGCAACACAACATACACAATCAGCTCATCTGTTCCTACCCGTTCGGGTTATAACTTCCTCGGTTGGTCAACAAGCAGTGCAGCATATTACGCTGACTATGTTGCAGGAGACATAATTTATTTGATTTCAAACACAACTCTTTATGCTGTATGGCAAGCAGCTCCAATTATGTCTCCTATGCCAAACATTACGGTTCTTGTGAATGAAACTGTTTATGTTGACTTTCCTACAGTAACTCCATCAACAAATTCAACGACATTATCAAGCAACACCTCTGTTTTCGATGTTGAAACAACTTCATACGGATATGCAGTAACAGGCAGAAATCCAGGTACAGATTACTTCACAGTCAGCGCAACAATTGACGGTATAACAGTATCACAGCAATGCAAAGTAACGGTTCCCACTCCATCGGTAACACTCAGCAGTTACAGCGGAAGCAGTTATCAAAGCACAACCGGTTCTAATGTATGGTTGATAAGATCTTATTCAACATCTCCCGGAGTAATTGTGTCAGGAGGAGAATTCGTAGGTTGGAGAACACCTCTTCCTACTGTATCTTACTCTAACATCGCCGGGTGGGGTGCCAGCGGTTGGGAAGTTGTAAGCGGCAATGCAGTAGTAAGTGGAGATTATTTGTATATCGCACAGCCAGGAACGGTTAAAATCAGATATCATGAAAGAGGTTATTACAGTGATGTTTACACATACACACTGTCTTTGTATAAAATCACCTCTGCAACAAATTATATTCGCAACAACTTAAGCTCGTCACCCACCAGAGTAGGCTCTGTTCCTGCCAATACCACAGTAACCATAAATCAAGTTGGTTATACGGGAACAATGGGTGAACCCGGGGGACAGATTTGGGGTAAAGTAACATATAACGGCGTTACCGGTTGGATCCCCCTTTGTGGTTGGACATAATCTGAACATTTATCAAAACCAACTCATTATAAAAACTTCATAAAAACACCCCCGGCGGTACACAATGTACTGCCGGGGTAAGTTTTTGTTATACCTATATTAATAATTTCTCAAACTGATTTTATATCTGCCGACGAAACATCTTGTGTCGTTATAAATATTGATGTCCTTAAAGCTTCCGTCGGTTGATATTGTTCTGCCCGCAACAAGAAGTTCACGGTTATCAGACGAATATGCAAGGCAGAGTGCGGCATCATCACCGAATCCCGCTTGAGAAAGCGTTTCGACTATTGTGCCGTTTACATCAAGGAAACAGACGAAGCCGTCTGTACCGCCCTTGTTGCCGATTGATGCAAATTCACGGTTTGATGAGGTTGTGTAACCCGTTACAGCAAAGCCACCGTCAGTTTTCACAACATCGGTGATATAGTCATCTTTGAAACCTGAAATGATGCTGTACCACTGTCTGCCTCCGTTTTTGTTAAGACGGATTGCAAGCGCATCGGTATCGCCGCAATTGTGAATTCCCTTGAGTGTGCCATCGGGAGAAGCCGCTGAATTGAGAACATAGTTGCCCGCAACAAGGCATCCGCCCTTTCCGTCAGCCGCTATTGAATCAAATTCATCCGAACCCGAGGTTGCTATAACATAGTGCCACTGATAATCGCCGGCGTAGTTGAACTTCATAATGACGGTGTCGGAATAGCTACCGAAAAGCCCGTCAAACGCTTCAAACATTCCGTCGGTTGCGGTGGTTACGCAAGCAAGAAAAATGTTGCCGTCTTTGTCAACATCAATTCCGCTTATACTGCTGCTCTTTGAGCCGTTGAAATAATGCTTCCAGAGAACTTCGTTATTGCTGTTGAAATTAATAACAATCGCACTCATTCCGGGTACACCAAGGAACGCGCCGTCGGTTGAAGTTGTTTTGCCGCCAACGGCATAACCGTCTGCGGTTGCGCTTACGCAATAGAAGAAGTCGTCACCCGTACCTCTGTGGATATTTCTTGAAAGCTCTTTGCCCTGAGGTGAAAGAGTGATTATCACGGCATCGTTGCCGCCTTTTTGACCGTAAACAGATGACTGGGTATATGTTCCGACGGTAACGATATTTCCGTTGCCGAGAACAGCTATGTCGTTAAGAGAAACAGTATATTTCGGGTCACCATAAAGTTTTATCCATTCAACGGTTCCCGCTCTTGAAAATTTTGCAACAAAGGAAACCGGTGCTAACCAATTACCCGCCGAACCACCGTAACTCTCAAAATCGCCGTCAAGAGACGGAGTTGTGCCGCAAACAACATAACTGCCGTCAGAAATTTCAGCCATATTATTGATTACGGTACTCGAATAGCCGATAACATCGCCTTTATCTTTTATCTCACGATGGCTTCCGCCAAAAACGGCAAGTGCAATTTCGCTTGCAGTATTGACATACGGACCTTTTTCGGTTGTGGGCGCTTTGGTTGTTGAAACCGCAGGTCTTTTTGTGGTCGAAGGTCTTGTTGTTCTCGGCTTTGTGGTTGTAGGTGCCGCAGTGGTCGGAGCGGCAGTTGTTGTGGGCGCGGAAAGGGTTCTTACATAAGCAGTTGCCTTGTTGGCATCTTCATTGGTGTTTGCGTGAATATCGGTAGTCTTATATCTAACTTCAATGCTGTGGTTCGTGTCAGGTTCAAGATTTTCGAAGTGAACGCTGTCACTCCAGTCGCCGACACAACCTCTGTTTTCGTCAAAAATACGGTATTCACATCTTTCATCGTATTCTACCGTGATTGAATTATAAGTTACTGACTTAATAACGGGTGCCGCAGGAGTAACGGGGTCATAAACCGTAACAACAACAGGCTTTGAGCTCTCGTCAACACCGTTGACTGTTCCTCTCACGGTGATTGAATATGTTTCACCCGGAGTAACACCGACAAAACCCTGCATACCGCCACCCATATCAACATACTGTGCTTCGGGCTCGATTGCAAGAGTTATATCATCGCATCCGTCAACAACAGGCGGAATTACAAGAATACTGCATATATCATCAAACACAGTTACCTGCGGCTGAGGAATGACATATATTTTTTCAGGTTCGGTGGTCGGCTGCTGAGTGGTAGGTTCAGCGGTAGTAGGAACCTGCGTTGTTGTCTGCGTTGCCGGAGCTTCGGTTGTTAATGGAGGCTGAGTTGTCGGCTCTTCGGTTACGGCAGGTGCCTGAGTTGTTGTGGGTTTGATTATTACGGGTGGACCGAAAGTCGGACCGGGAATTGTAGGAACAACAGTTGTCGGAACTGTCGTTGTCAGCTGTTCGGTTGTCTGAATTTCGGTTGACTGAATAACCGTTGACGAAGGAGCGGAAGCTGTTGTTTTCACCTGCTCTGTTGTGGGCGCAAGAGTTGTTTTTTCGGTAGTCGGAACAACAGTTGCATGAGGTTCTGTTGACGTCGGTTCCTCTGTCATCGGTTCTGTTGTGTAAGGAGCGGTTGTTGACTCCTCGGTTACGGTTGTTGTGTAGCACGAATGCGGCTCGGTTTCAATAAGGTCACCAATACCGAGAAAATTGCCTATGCCGTTAACAACAATCGCAAAAATAAGTATGAACAAACTTATAAGCTTAACAAAAAAATTGCAGTCACAAGTTAACCACATACTTTTATCCCCCTTTTGCGAATATTAATACATTATATATTATCACAAATTCTGTAGAAAAGCAATAGCCGACGGTATTACCCGTCGGCTGTAAAATTATGCATTTAGATTTCGGGAATTTCGATTTCGATTTCTCTGCCAAGCTCTGCGGAACGTGAGATACCGTCGATAATAGCCTGGTTATAGAGAATCTGGCTGCAGGGAACGGGAGCTTCACCGTCTTCCTTAACAGCATCAACAAATGAACGGATCTTGATGTCGAAGCAATCAACATCGTTCTCCTTCATGGGAATGTAGGTTTCAATCTGCTCGCCTGCGATTTCATGGTAAATAACAAGAGGTCCGCCGATGCTGCCGTTCCAGCATTCTGTTGAAGGAACTCTTACCGAACCCTTTGTACCCATAATGATTGTGTCGCCCGGAGTATCGAGGTTCATTGCCCATGCAATTCTGAAGTCGAGGATAATGCCGCCTTCAAGACGGATGAAACCTGCTGCAAAGTCATCAACGCCGAATACGTCGTGATGCTCATATGAGGGGCTCTTGCCGAAGAAGTCTGACTTGTAGCCCGAAACTGTAAGCGGCTTGGGATAGCCGATTGAGTTAAGAACCATATCGAGTGAGTAGCAACCGATATCGCCGAGAGCACCGATGCCTGCTGTTTCTTTTTCGATAAATGATGTGCCGAAGGGAGTGGGAATACCTCTTCTTCTGCCGCCACCGGTCTGGATGTAATAAATCTGACCGAGTTCGCCCGACTGAACAACTCTCTTGAGCATCTTCATATTTTCGTCGAAACGGGGCTGGAAGCCGATTGAAAGAACACCCTTGCTTGCCTTCTCTGCCTTGCAGATTGCAACAGCTTCTTCAAGAGTAACGCACATGGGCTTTTCAAGAAGAACGCTTACATTGTGTTCAAGAGCATAGATTGTACATTCAGCGTGAGTTGCATTGTATGTACAAACGCTTACTGCATCGCAGATACCTGCATCAATAAGTTCCTTGTGGCTGGGGAAGAACTTAACGTCACCCTCAACACCGTATCTTTCGCAGAAAGCCTCTGCCTTACCGAGAACAAGGTCTGCAGCAGCAACGATTTCAACATCGGGGCATTTCTGATATGCCTTTACGTGAGCTTCTGCAATCCAGCCTGTGCCGATAATACCGATCTTGATTTTTTTGCTCATATCTCTGACTTTTTCGTCAGCAGGAGCATTTTTGAACTTATCAAGAATATTTTCTGACATAATAGTTACCTCACTTATAAGCTTTTTATAAAGAATTGAAAGTGAATAACGAAGAATGACCGGCGGATACTGACGCAACCGTTTATATAAAATCGGTCATAGGCAGAGCCGGTCCATGATCTTTCATTATTCGCTTTTTATTCAAAATTTACCAATTAAGAGTTTTAAGATATTCTCTGCTGAGCTTTACGGAGTTAAGCGGAGTGTCGCCCTTTGCGGGTGAATCCTGCTCAACAACAACCCACTGTGCACCTGCGTTTTCGCAAGCGGCAAGAATTGCGGGGATATCCTGAACACCATAGCCGACAGGCATAAACGAGAATGCATCCTCTTCTTCCTCTTGCTCTTCTTCGCCGTCAATACCGATGAGGTCATAAAGCTTGCCGAGATTGTCGCCGCTCTTCTTGAAGTCCTTGAGATGAACAACAGGCGAACGTCCACTGTATTTTTCAACATATTCTGCAGGATTAACGCCTGCAACGTTTACCCAACAGCAGTCAATCTCTGTTTTGAGAAGATCCTCGGGAATGCTTGAATAAAGCACATCAAGAGCATACTCACCGTCGATGGTGACAAATTCGAAATCGTGGTTATGATAAAGAAGCTGCAGACCGAGTGCCTTTGCGGCTTCACCGATTTTGCGGATACCTTCAACAGTTGCAGCAAAGCCGTCTGTGCCGGGTCTGCATTCTTCGGTAAGATAAGGAACAACAACATACTTACAGCCGATTTTTGCATAGTCCGAAAGCACTGCTTCAGGATTTTCGAGCATATCGTAGTAAGGAACGTGAGCCGAAATGGGAACAATACCGATTTCTGCGCAGAATGCCTTTATTTTTTCGGGGTCTTCACCGAAAAGACCTGCAAACTCAACACCGTCATAGCCAAGGTCTTTCATCGTCTGAATTGTGCCGTAAAAATCCTTTTCCATTTCGTCGCGAACGGAATAGAGCTGGACAGCCACGGGAAGTTTCATTTAAAGTTCACTCCTAAATTTATTATTACGAATGTATAGTTACGCTATATATAGTAGCACAAGTGAAAATTTAATACAAGTAGAAATAAAAAATATTTATAATTATTTTTCGGGTGCATTCAGATATTTTTCCGTTATCTCTGCCGCACATCTTACAAGCTCTGAACAGGGACGTTTTTTATAATATTCTTTTGTTCTCTCTTCGGGTACGGGAGATGAGTTCTTCTCTTCAAGACCGAGAAGTTCACGGCAGATAATCGAGCCGTTTTCTTCCTTGAAATCACCCGCCGCCTTCTGAATAAGCGCATAGAGAGCAGCTTTTTCTTCCTTATTATTCGGGTCGGCTGATGCAAATTTATTGGAAAGTACCATCGTCATTCCGCTGACGGCACCGCAGACCTCACGCAGTCTGCCGAATCCTCCGCCAAATCCTGCGGAAAGACGCAGAGCATCCTCTTTTGTCATATTTGTTTCATCAAGAAAAGCGCAGAATACCGCCTGACAGCAGTTGCATCCGCACTCAAAAAGTTTTTTTGCTTCGTCGGGTCTGTTCATATGTTTCTCCTTTTGGGTTTGATAAATATAGTATAGCTCACAAGCCGAAAAAGTCAATTGTTTTCATTTTTAAGTAATTATTTTCCTAAAATTAATAAAATATTAAAATTTACCTATTCCATTTTTCGGGATGATGTGTTATAATCCGTTTATACATCCCCTGATTTTTGGGGAAAATATAAAACGGAGGATAAAAAAATGACAAAAACAAACTCAGTAACAAAAAGAATGCTTGCGCTTCTTCTTGCTGTGCTTATGATGTTCTCAGGTATGGCAGTTTCGGCAAGTGCAGCAACCGCAGGAACACCGAGCGAACCCACAACACAGCCTACAGCTCCCGCTGTTCCCACAAGCATTCCCGCTCCCACTCTCACAAAGAGTGATGCAGACAAAACCATTACCGTTAAGCTTCCCGTAGTTCCCGGCTACAAGGTTTACATTCAGGTTTCACCTTCAGCAAGCTATGTTGACCTCAACAACGGCAGCTGGCTTTATGTTAACCTCACCCCCGGTCAGAAGTACACTTTCAAAGCTTACATCGGAAAGCCCGACGGTTCACTTCTCTATTCACCCGAAAAATCCGAAACAATCAAGGATAAGCACGCAGCTCCCAATGCTCCCGTTGCTTCAAAGGTTACTTCAAAATCAATCACAGTAACCAAGGTTACAGACTGTGAATACCGTCTTACCGACGAAAAAGGCAATGTTGTCAAGACTTACAACTGGAGCGATAAGACCGTTGTTTTTGAAGGTCTCAGCGCAAACACAAAGTATGTTCTTTCAATCAGAAGAAAAGAAACAACAACCAAATATGCAAGTGATCCCGTAAGCATCACTGTAAGAACTCTCAAGGCAGGCGATAAGACCGCTGTTGGCAAGCCCGTTCTTCTTGACAAAACAGACACAACAGTTATTGTTAAGTGCGCAGAAGCAGACAAAGACAAAAAGATTGAATTCTCAATCGATAAGGGCAAGACCTGGCAGTACTCAGGCGAATTCAAAAACCTTAAGGCTAACACAATTTACGGCGTTATCGCAAGAAGAGCTTACGATCCCGCTGTTCAGGATCCCAACCCCTCAAGTGCAATCCTTGAGTTCAGAACAAACTCAAAGCCCCGTGTAGAAGCTTCTCTTGCTGACTGCAAGGTTACTTTTGCAGAAGGCAAAATATACGCTAATGCACCTATCGAAGTTTCTGTTTCAGGCGACGGTCCCGATGACCTTTACCTTGCAGAATTCGGTGATACAAGATTTATTCCCGACTATATCTATTTCGATGCCAAGGGCGAACAATTCCCCATCAAGAACGGCAAAACAGAAGTTATTCCCGGCAGCGCACACGCAAACTCCAAAACAACAATGTATGTTGTTTTCAAGGTTGAAAGATACAACGGCGGCAACAACTGGAAACCTGCAGGAACAATCACATTAGAGAAAGAAGTCGAAGTTGGTCCCAACAGAAACGTTTTCACTGTTATCGGTGAATTCTTTGTTACCGCTTTCAACTTCCTCTTTAACACACTTCCCGACCTTATCCTCAGCACAGGCGGTCTTTGGGAAAAGGGTCTTGCTCTTCTCTTCGGTATGTTCGATGATATCGGTCTGACCAAATAAAAACATAACAAAAATTTCTGCCGGGTGTTCATAAGAACACCCGGCAGTTTTTTTATTTAATATAATCAATCAACATCAGAATGTAATGATAAACAATCGGCAAAATCAGAGCAGGAATCATATTGAGCGTTCTGAACTTCTTTTCAAGAAGGAAGTTAAATCCGATTGCCATAATTATTGCATATCCGACCATACACACCTGCTCAAGAAGCTCTCCCTGAAGAACACCGCTGAGCGTACCCGCAAGAAGCGAAATACCGCCCTGGTAAATCAGCATCGGAATGCAAGTGAAAATAACACCGAAGCCGAGCGTTGCGCCAAAGATAATTGCATTAACTCCGTCAAGCGCACTCTTGACAAAAAGAATCGAACTGTCGCCCGTCAAACCGTCGTTGATTGAGCCGATAATCGACATCGCACCCACGCAGAAAAGCACCGTTCCGTTTATAAACCCCGACGCAAATCCTTTTGCTTTGAATTTGTTTTCGATTTTATTGCAGAATCTGCCGAAACGGTCATCAAGCTTAAGAAGTTCTCCAATCAAAGTTCCCGCAACAAGAAAAACCACCAGCAGAAGTTCTCCGCTGCTCGATATTTTTCCGTTTTCAACGGTGAACATATTCGCAACAACACCGTTGATACCAATAATAAACACCGCAAGACCGAGAGCTTTATTGACAGACTCCGCATATGCGGGTTTTATACCTTTTTTGAAAAGCAGACCTATAAGTCCGCCGACTATAACTGCAATGCAGTTGACGAGAGTACCTGTCATTTTTTTGTTTGCCTCCACAGATTTTATAATCTGCATTTTAATACTTCGCAGAAAAAAAGTCAACAGAATATCTGTTTGACATCTCATAATTTTAATGTATACTTATATTACAGAGGTGACATTAATGAAAAATCAACCCTTCAGAAATATATATTATCAGCCGTGTGAAACCCCCGTTTTCTGTTACCGAAGCGGACTTGCCGTGCGTGAAGAAACGCTTCTTAACGGTGTGCTCATTTCGTCGGGTCACAATGCAGCCGGCTATCCGCTGAATGTGCTTTCGGGATTCCCTTCAAGACTGAATGCCAACGATTTTGCAGAGCCTTCTGCGTTCAACATAGAAATTGACGGTCAGAGCATCGATTACCGACTTGAATTTATCGGTTTTGAAACAGAAGAAAACGAAAATTCAACAGAATGTATTCTTGCTCTGAAAAGCAAAATCAAACCCGTCACTCTGAAAATCCACACACTTCTTGACGGCACACAAATGCTCACAAGATACATCGAAATAATCAATAATTCAGATAAGCCCGTGTGCCTGAGCCGTCTTTCGCTTATCAGCGGAGGGGTTGAAGGCTTTGACAGAAGAATGCTCACAAACCACGGCATTGATGAGCTTTATTCCGTCGGATATTTCACAAATGACCAATGGGGTAAAGAAGGCGAATTCGCCTGGAAACCTCTCTCTCCCGACATATTCTCTGTTGATACACGTTTCGGACGTGACCGTTTCCGTCACCCCATTATTTTTATCCGCAACAACATAACCGGTACAATCTACACCTGTCAGATCGGTTGGAGCGGAGGCTGCAGATTTTCGGTTGATTACAACGCAAGCGAAGAAAGAAATTTCACCTCTCTTGCCTTCAAAGCCGAAATCACATCTCACAAACCGATTACCGTTATCCCCGCAGGCGAAACATTCACTACTCCCGAAGTGCATTTCGGAATTATGTGCGGAAGCCTTGACGATGCGGTCAACGATATGCACAACCATATAAGAAAAAGTGTTCTCAATATGCCCGAAGCAGACCAGACGGCTTGCCTCGTCGGTGCGGGAATGGGTGCCGAACACACAATGAGCATTGATGATTCCAAGGATTTTATGCGTCAGTTTGCATCACTCGGCGCAGAAGTTTTTATCGTTGATGCCGGTTGGGAGTGTCCTCCCGACAGACAGACCGAATGGGGCGAATTCAACGGAATTAACCTTCCAAATCCCGAACGTTATCCTGACGGTCTCGCAGAACTTTCGGATTACTGCCATTCTCTTGGAATGAAGTTCGGACTCTGGGTTGATATCGAAAACGTCGGAAAACTTTCGGGCGTTGCCTCCGAACATCCCGATTGGTTTGGATCGGATATATTCGGCAACAGAAGCAGAAATTACATTGATATGAGCCGCACTGAAGTTGCACAGTGGGCAGAAAACGAACTTGCGAGAATCATTACCGACTACAAACTCGACCTGCTCAGAGTTGACCACAATATTTCATACAGAGATTATTTCGCAATCCGTGATACGGGTTCAGGTATTCCCGAATGCGTTTCGGTACGCCATATTAATAATGTATATAAAATGTATAATAATCTTAAGAAGCGTTTCCCTGATGTCATTTTTGAAAACTGTGCCGGCGGAGGTGCGAGAACCGACCTCGGTATGATGAAAAATTTCAATCACACCTGGGTATCCGACTGTCAGAGAGCACCTCGTTCCGTTATGATAACCAACGGTATGACCCTTGCTCTGCCTCCCGAAAGGGTTGACCGTCTTTTTGCGGGTATGGGTTGCCACGAATTCTGTTCGCTCGATGTACAGATGAGAAACACCATGCTCACCCATATGACACTCAACGTAATTGCACCTGCAGGCGCTGAATTGAACACAGAGCAGGCGGATTTTGTGCGCCACAGCGTTGATGTTTACAAGAACTTTATCAGGGGATTTCTTCCCGAAGCCAAAGTCTTCCACCACACACCCGAAGCTGCAAAGAATCCCGATGAAGGATGCGTGTTCGAAATTGCTTCACCCGATTGCCAAAAAGGTGCCATTGGAGTGTTCTCATTCCCATGCGGAAAAACGGATTTCAACATCATTCCCAAAAGCACAAATCCTGCATCAAACTATCAGATTACGCTCGACAACAGCGGTGCATCATTCAACATAAGCGGATATGAACTGATGACAAGAGGACTTAAAATCACGCTGCCTTCCACACTCTCATCGGAGCTGATTCTCTTCAAATCTATATAATATAATGTATATTAATATACTTTAATATAGGCTTATCCCGTGCGCAGATTTTGCTGTGCACGGGGTATTCTTTTTTCTCAGTCAATTGCATATGATTAATGCTGGCAAAATCGGTCAATAATACCTTTGAACCCTTATAAAGGCAATTGACGAAATTGCCGATTATTATTCTTAACAGGAATAATAACGCTCATTTTCGGCCTTTTGTAACCGTTTGTAACTTTTTCTGTTTCTTACAAAGAAATTGACATTTTTTCACAGATACCGCAACCCGACCAAAGTGACATAATTCTATTTTAACAAAAAGCAAAAACCGCTTTGTGCAAATTGCACAAAATTTGTTGTGAAAAAAATTTGACAAATCAAACTTTTGTCAATATAATGTGACGCGTTGCAAAAGGAAATCGATGTTTGACCCCAAAAACGGCAGAAATGCCGCGGCAAAAAGGCCATCCAAAAATCTACTAATGCGCAAAATAAGGAGTGTTTTATGATTACAAATTCTGTATCCGAAAACGCGAGAACAAAAAAGACGAGCTTTAAGATTCTTACTGCCGTCATCACGTTTCTTTTCGTTTGCTCGGTAACGGTAACAACCTTCGCTGCAACAGGCGGATACGATGTAACCGTAACTGACGGAGAAAAATCGGTAAGCATATCAGCCAAAACAAACAACCCCCGTGAGCTTTGCAAACAGGCAGGCTTCACACTTGGTGCAAATGACGACCTCGACCTTTCGGATTTCACTGTCGGCAAAGGCGGTGTTATCGTTATCGAAAGAGCCAGCATCATCAGAGTTGAGGATAACGGCATCATATCCTACTTTGTCGGTTACGGTGACAGCCTCGGTGATATGTTCGGCAAGGAAGGCATCAGCCTTGGCGAGAATGACGAAATCAGTGCAGAACCCTATAAAAACGCTTTTGACGAAATGAGGGTTTTCATCAAAAGAGCCTTCGGTGTAAATATCAATTCAGAGGGTAAATCGAAGAAGCTCTTTATAACAAAAGGCACTGTTAAAGATGCAGTTGAAAAGTCGGGAATAGAACTCGGCAAGGACGACATTGTTGTTCCTTCGCTTGATACTCCGCTCAACGGATTGACCGACATCAGAATTTTCAAAGTTAAATATGACACAGAAATTGAAACTCAGACCGTTGAACACGGCACCGAAATTATCTACAGCGACGAAATGTTTATTGACGAAAAAGTTGTTGTAAGCAAAGGTGTTGACGGTGAAAAAAGAGTTTTCTATACCGCAAAATACATTGACGGCAAGCTCGATGAAAAAATCTTTGAGCGTGAGAAGGTTACAAAGACTCCCGTCGATGAAGTCATTAAGGTAGGCACAAAGAAAAGAGCCACTCTTGCTTCTCATAAGAATAACGATGCTCCGATTTCCGATCTTGCAGTGCCCGCTGACCTTAAGCTTGATAAAAACGGCATTCCCGTAGACTACGCATACTGCGTTGAAGGCAAAGCAACAGCCTATACGGGTGACCCCGAAACCGCTTCCGGCAGAAAACCCATGCCCGGTCATATTGCGGTTGACCCCAAAGAATATCCTTACGGAACAGAGCTTTATGTTGTTTCCGCAGACGGCAGCTATGTTTACGGCTACTGCATTGCGGCTGACACTGGCGGCTTTGTTAAGATGGGTAACACAGACATCGACCTCTATATGGACAATGAAGATATGTGTGACGACTGGGGTAACAGAGGCGTTAAGATTTATGTGCTTAACTGATTGATTACCGTAAAAGGGCTGTCTTTCAAAAGGCGGTCCTTTTTTGTTGAAAATGGCAGAGTTATCTGTTTTTTATAAAATAAACAATATAACTTTTGCACATTGACTTTTTTCATCTTAAAGATTAAACTTATATTACTGTCCGAATCAGAAAAATCTGTTTGCGGAATGTTTTTTGTCCGTCAATATTACCAAAAGAAAAATTTTTGAATGCCCGCACTTTGGCCGACAAGCCGAATTATTCAACAGGACGTCAAAACTCTTGCCAAAATTGTTGACGAAGCAAAGATTTATGATATAATATACTGTATCAGTAAGAAAATTTTCATCGTGGGAGATATAGATTATGTTTGTTAAAGATGTAACAGTTCAGAATCAGGTTGGACTTCATGCACGTCCTGCAACCTTCTTCATCCAGAAGGCAAACGAGTTCAAGTCATCAATCTGGGTAGAAAAAGAGGAGCGCAGAGTCAATGCAAAGAGCCTTCTCGGTGTTCTTTCACTCGGCATTATGGGCGGAACAGATATCCGCATCATCGCCGGCGGTCCCGACGAAGAGCAGGCTGTTCTTGAGCTTGTAAAGCTCGTTGAATCAGGTTTCGCAGAATAATTTATTTTTAACTTACAAAAAAGCAACCGACCGAAAGCATTTTGCTCTTCGGTCGGTTTTTTATGCTTAAAATTTTACTGTTAATTCAACAATATTTCATTGCTATTGAAAAAAACTCGTGATATAATTAGAATGTATTAATTTGATTTTTCAGGAGGCTGTAATTATGAAGATGTCATTCCGCTGGTATGGCGATTCCGACCCCGTTTCGCTCGAATATATCCGTCAGATTCCCAATATGAAAAGCATTGTAAGTGCGGTTTACGATGTTAAACCCGGCGAAGTCTGGCCCGAAGAAAGCATTGCAAAAATGGCAAAACAGTGTGAAGATAACGGTCTTGTTTTTGACGTTGTTGAATCAATACCCGTTCACGAAGATATCAAGCTCGGCAGAGGCGAGGTTGACAAGCTCATCGAAGTTTACTGCGAAAATATCCGCAGATGCGCCAAATACGGCGTTAAATGCGTAACCTATAACTTTATGCCCGTTTTCGACTGGACACGTACCCAGCTCGATAAAAAAGCTCCCGACGGCTCAACAAGCCTTGTTATGTATTGGGAGCAGATGAAGGGTCTTGACCCTCTCAAGGACGACATTCACCTCCCCGGCTGGGATTCAAGCTATACCCAGGATGAAGTCAGAGAACTCATCAACGCTTACGGCGAAATAGGTGAAGAAGGACTCTGGGCAAATCTTGAAAGATTTCTTAAGAAGGTTATCCCCGTTGCAGAGGAATGCGAAGTAAGAATGGCAATTCATCCCGATGACCCCCCGTATCCCATTTTCGGTCTTCCCAGAATCATCACCAACGAAGAAAACCTCGACAGAATGCTTGCGATTGTTGACTCTCCCGCAAACAGCCTTTGTCTTTGCACAGGCTCGCTCGGCTGCGCCGCATCAAACGACGTTGTTGCGATGGTACGCAAATACAGCGCAGCAGACAGAATCGCATTTATGCATATGAGAAACATCCTTATTATGGAAGACGGCAGCTTTGAAGAAAGCGGTCATCTTTCAAACTGCGGAAGCCTTGATATGTATGATATCACAAAAGCTCTTGTTGAAACGGGATTTGACGGCTATGTAAGACCCGATCACGGCAGAATGATCTGGGGCGAAACAGGTAAACCCGGCTACGGACTCTATGACCGTGCGCTCGGTGCGGCATATATCAACGGACTTTTTGAAGCCTGCGAGAAGGCAAATAAATAATCGGAGGAATAAACAATGAACGCTATTTCAGAAAAAATAATGTCAATCGGTGTTGTGCCGGTTATCAAATTAAACAATCCCGAGAGAGATTCCGTTGCACTCGCAAAGGCTCTCGTTGAGGGCGGAGTGCCCGTTGCAGAGGTCACATTCCGTGCGGCAGGTGCGGCAACGGCAATAAAGCTTATGAGCGAAAACGTGCCCGAAATGCTCGTCGGCGCCGGCACAGTGCTCACAACCGCACAGGTTGACGAAGCAATCGCAGCGGGTGCAAAATTCATTGTAACCCCCGGTCTTGACGAAGAAATCGTCAAGTACTGCCAGTCAAAGAATGTTCCCATCTACGCGGGATGCACCACTCCCACCGATTATCACACCGCTTACAGACTCGGTCTTGACGTGCTCAAATTCTTCCCTGCAGAGCAGAGCGGCGGTCTTGACAAAATCAAGGCAATGAGCGCACCGTTCCCGATGTTCAAGGTTATGCCTACAGGTGGTATTTCTCTCAAGAATCTCGGTGAATATCTCGCTTGCCCCGTCATCGCGGCTTGCGGCGGCTCATATATGGTAACCGCAGATCTCATCGACAATCAGAAGTGGGATGAAATCATCGCACTTTGCAAGCAGTCGGTTGAAATTGTTAAGGAGGCAAGAGGATAATGGCAAGAGTAGTAACCTTTGGCGAAATTATGCTTCGCCTTGCACCCAACGGATATTACCGTTTCTTCCAGGATGACCAGCTTCAGGCTACTTTTGGCGGCGGTGAAGCAAATGTCTCCGTTTCACTCGCAAACTACGGCTTTGATTCGGCATTCGTAACAAAGCTCCCCGCTCACGCAATCGGTCAGGCGGCTGTCAATTCACTCCGTTATTTCGGTGTTGACACTTCAAAAATCGTTCGCGGTGGCGACAGAGTAGGCATATATTTCCTTGAAAAAGGTGCATCGCAGAGAGGCAGCGTCTGCATCTATGACAGAGCTCATTCTGCTATCCAGGAATCATCTCCCGAAGATTTTGACTGGGATGCAATCTTTGAGGGCGCAGACTGGTTCCATTTCACAGGCATCACTCCCGCTCTCGGCGCAAATCTTGTTGAAATCTGCAAGCAGGCTTGCATTGCAGCAAAGGCAAAGGGCGTTAAGATTTCGTGCGACCTCAACTACAGAGGCAAGCTCTGGACAAGAGCCGAAGCAAGAGAGGCTATGAGCGAGCTTTGCAAGTATGTTGATGTCTGCATTTCAAACGAAGAGGATGCAAAGGATGTTTTCGGCATCGAAGCAGAAAACACCGATATCTACGGCGGTAAGCTCAACAAAGAGGGCTACAAGTCGGTTGCAAAACAGCTTGCCGACAAATTCAGCTTTGAGAAGGTTGCAATCACTCTCAGAACCTCAATTTCCGCAAGTGACAACGATTGGGCAGGTATGCTCTACGACGGCGAAAACTACTGCTTCTCGAAGGAATATCACCTTCACATCGTTGACAGAGTTGGCGGTGGCGACAGCTTTGGCGGTGGACTGATTTATGCACTTCTCAGTGGCAAAACCACTCAGGAGGCAATTGAATTTGCCGTAGCTGCTTCAGCACTCAAGCATTCGGTTGAGGGCGACTTCAACAGAGTGAGCGTTGCTGAAGTTGAAAAGCTCGCAGGCGGCGACGGCTCGGGCAGAGTTCAGAGATAAACGCAAAAAATCAAGGGACTGTTTTTCAACAGTCCCTTTTTTGTTTAGTCAATAACTATATATCCCATCGGAAACGGTTCAACCTCGGGCGAATCCGTAAGTGTTTTCAGCACGAGATAAAAATCGAAGTCCCTCGGCTTTTTATGATTCCTTGTCTGCCAGGCGCTCAGATGAACATTGCCTTTGAGAAGAGTTATCAGATCTCCGTTTTCATCTGCAAGAGATTGGGTGTGAACATAATCGAAATCAGGCATGGGATAAACCGAAGCATAATCATCAATATCTTCGTCCTGCGGCATAATCATACCGATATCGTTTTTTATTCTCCAACGCAGATAGCGCGCTTTGAATTCGGTTTCAGTCAGGATTTCACGGCTGTTCATTTCTCGATTCCGAGTTCACGGCAACAGTCTGCAACAGCCTCCTGCATCTGAGCCATCTTCTTTTCCATATCGGCAACAAGTGCAAACTGAGTGCGGCTTCTGACGAGATTGTGTTCAGGATATTCGGTTTTGAAATAAACATCACCGTTGATGAAGTCACCGAGGAAACGCATACCGCATTCGAGGGTCATAAGCTTTGACGAGAATGCAAGCTGATTGATTTCCTCTGCGACAAGGCTCTCGCCTGCGGTTGAAAGATAACCAAGCGCATACGCCTTGAAAAACTCAAGACTGAGCGATACCTTTGAAACGTCTTTTTCATCCTCTGCAGCAGTATTTGCACCAAAACGGATACTGTCACCGAAATCGTAGAGCGAAAGTCCGGGCATAACTGTGTCAAGGTCAACAACGCAGATGCCTTCGTTGGTTTCGTTATCAAACATAACATTGTTGAGCTTTGTGTCGTTATGAGTTACGCGGAGAGGAAGCTTGCCCTCTGCAACAAGGTCAAGAAGCACGGAGCAATCCTTTTCTCTTGCGAGCACAAAATCGATTTCTTCCTTAACCTGATCTGCTCTGCCCGAAAGGTTATCCGCAACAGCCTTTTTGAAATCGGCAAATCTTGAAACTGTGTTGTGGAAATTGGGAATTGTTTCGCTGAGAGAATCGATGGGGTAATCTGCAAGCATATTCTGGAATTTACCGAAAGCCTTCGCAGCCTTATAGAAGGTTTCTGCGCAGTCAACAAACTGGCAAGAATGGGTATCGTAAATGAAGTTATAACATCTCCAGCATCTGCCCTCACCGTCAAGGTAATAGGGTTTACCTTCGGTTGTGGGGATAACTGTGAGGCATTCTCTTTTAACGTCACCGCCGTTTTCGGCAACCTTCTTCTGCATAAAAGCAGTAACGCCCATAACATTCTTCATAAGACCGTCATAGTCCTTGAAAACATAGGTGTTGACTTCCTGAACAAGATATCTGTTGACTGAGCCGTCAGCTTCACGGAAATCAAATCTGAAGGTGTTGTTGATGTGTCCGTCATGAAGCTGAGAAAATTTTTCAAATTCGCCGCTGAAACTGAACACGCTGAGAAGTTCATTTATATTTTTTACGTTTTCCATTATAATTCAAGCCTTTCTGAATGAGATGGTTCCGAAAAATTCGGGTCTGTGAAAATCAGGATTTTCTGTTGCAACAGGGAAATGTGAGCCGTAATGAGGCAGCATTGCACCGTCGGCACATTTATAGAAATTACCTTTTATTGTTGTTTCTCCTATTCTGAAATCGGTCTGATAAAGGTCAGAAATAAAGCTTTCGGAGATAATTATTTCATATCCCCAGGCTTTTTTACCGTCCTCCTCAATTTCCATAGGATGAATAACGGGTTCAAGGTCGCTAAGCTCTTTTATGAACACCCTGTCCTCACGGCAGGTACCTATCTGAGAAAGATAAACACCCTTGGGGTTCACTTCAAAATTGACATAGCGTTTGTCACCTTCAACAGGCATAAGGAAAATTTCAAGGCAACTGTCGGTATAAACGGGGTCATCACGCTTTGTGCATTCGCATCGGATATCCTCTTCGAACGACCACAGAAGGGCGTGAATCCCTTCACCTTCAACAGCAAACATCGCTGCATAGCTTTCGGGTTTACAGCCGTTGACATCCCACATAAACGAATCAATCGCCGCAACAGGAAAATCCTTCGCCTCGGCAGCAGAAACGAAAATCGGAGCAATATATTCCAAAGTATTACCTCCGTAGATTTATTGTCTGATATTATATATTAATATACATAAGCAGTCAAGAATACCCGCTTTATTCTGTCGGTGTTGCACTCATTTCAAAAACAAGGTTGCCGCCGCCTGTAAGCTGAGCATGGGTTACATAGCAACCGTTAAGCTTTTCACCGTTGAGAGTAACGGACTTGACATAAACATTATCTGCATTCTGATTTTTCGCGGTAACATTGAGAATGTTTCCGTTTGAAAGCTTTATTTCGGCCTTATCCACGCAAGGTGAACCGATCCAGTATTTATCGCTTCCCGCAAGAGGATAGAATCCGATTGATGAGAACACATACCACGCACTGAGAGTGCCGCCGTCATCGTTACCGTCAAGACCGTTTATATCGGTGCTGAAACGGTTATCAAGCGTCCAGCGCACCCACTTCTGGGTGAGGTCGGGTCTGCCTGCATTGCTGAAAAGATAAGGAGTATGGATATCGTGCTGATTACCTACCCACCAGCCGTCGCCGGGGTCAATCGCCGCTCTTGTGAGAGATGCATCCTCCATAAAGTCTTCAAGCTCGCTGACGAAATATTCCTCAGAGCCGAAAAGTTCAATCATACCGTCAATATCGTGGAAAACATTCCATCTCCACTGCCTTGCACTTCCTTCGCAATAGCAGTCGGCAAATTTCTTTATCATAACAGCATCATAGAATGTTGTTATATAGGGACTGAAATTCCAGACGAAACTTCCGTCGGTATTTCTTGCCTGGAAATACTTGGTTTCGGGATTGAAAACATTCTTATAGTACATCGACTTCGCACCGTATTTTTCGGCATCGTCATCCTTACCGAGCGCTTTGGCGAGCGAAGCAATTGCTGCATCTGCCCAGGCATATTCAAGAGTACGGCTGACGGATTTGTTGACCCCTTCAATATCCTGGGGAACATAACCGTATTTGTTATATTCATTGATATAATCTCTGCCGTCCTTATTAACTGCATTTTCGGACGTGTATTTCATAAATTCAAGTGCCGCTTCAGCATCAAAATCGGTGATACCCTTAAGATAGCTCTCGGCAATCATAATGTTTGCGGCATCGCCTATCATCGAGCCTGTGTAGCCTGCGCCCATAGGCCATCTGGGAATAACACCTGCGCCCTGCTCAGCCATGTTCACAAGGCTCTTGAGACAGTCAACCTGAATCTCCTCGGCAATGAGAGTGTAAAGCGGGTTGGTCGTTCTTACTGTATCCCAGAGCGACATATCTGTTCTGTAAGTGAAACCGTCTGCAACATGGGTCTCTTTGTCAAATCCCAGATATTCACCGTTGACATCGGTGAAATCGGTCGGCATAAGCATTGAATGATAAAGCGCAGTATAAAATTCGGTTTTAGTTTCACCGTCAGAATCAATTTTTATTGAAGAAAGTCGGGCTTCCCACTCTTCAACTGCGTTTTTATACACACCGTCAAACCACTTGCCGTCTGTTTCGGTATTAAGATTAAGCAACGCATTTTCCACGCTGACATAGCTGATACCGACCTTGATTTCAACGCTCTCATTTTTGAGATTGCCAAAGTTGAGGTCAATACCGCAGTCGGTTGCATCGGATTTTACTTCGTAGGAAACAACGGGTTTGCTTGTTACTGCGGCAAAATATGCAGGAAGTCCGTCAGACCTGCCCGAAAACTGACCGTCGATAACGCATCCGCCCGTTATAATGCCGGTTTTCTCGTCGAATTCAACATAACCGTCATAGGAATCTTCCTGCGCCGAACCGCTTGTAACGTCAATATAAAGACGTGCATCGTCGGAGTCAAAGAAGCTGTAGCGGTGAACACCGGTGCGGGTATCCGCTGTCATCTCGGCAAGACAGCCGACCGTGGGAAGATAAACCGCATAGTAGCCGGGAGAAGCGGTTTCTTTATCGTGTGAATAAGGCATAACGGCAACCTTACCGTTGCCGCTGACGGGTGTTACTCTGAAATGGGAATAGTCCTCGGCACCCGTGCCCGAAAGCCTTGAGTGGCTGAAGCCTTTGATGTGGCCCTGCTCATAGTAATAACCCGATGTGTTCAGCTTGGTTATGTAAATACCGCCAACAAAGCTTGTGTCGGGTCCGAGTCTGACCGCTCCGAAGGGAACGGTTGCAGCCGGACTGAGCATGCCACAGGTCCAGGGAGTACCGCCCGTACCGATGAACGGGTCAACATATTTTCCGTATTCACCCGCAACAACTTCGGGCATTTCAATATCGTTATTAAAGCTTACACCGTTTATTATACCGGTAAACATTGTTTCAAACGAAAGAAGAACTGCCACAAAAACTCTGATTATTTTCCACATGTTTCTCTCTCCCCTTTTTATTCGGAATGAATTATCCTAAATCGGGTTCGTCATCAAGAAGAACGGCAGGCTTTTTATAGCCTTCGAGTTCAAGAACAACGATTTCATTTTTGCCTTCCTTGAGGAACGGTGCGGGAAGGTAAGCCGAGCGCTGAGGACCAACCTCCCAATGCCTTGAAAGAACTCTGTTATTAACGATAATGATACCCTTCTTGAAATCGGGAAGCTTCACGAAGGTATCGCAACATTCGTCAACTTCAAACTCAGCTTTAAGGAGAACGGGTGTGCCGTCAAAAGCGGGAACTCCTTCTTTGAAATCAACACCCGAAACGTCATCAAGCGGGAGCGGATAGTTTGTCCAATGATAAACAAAGTTGTTGCCGAAGCCGATGCCCTGAGTAATACCCTTTGCATCCTTAAGCTTTGCACCGTAGTTGACTCTGCCCATATTCTCAACGAGAACAGCAAGCTCCTGGCCACCCTCTTCGATTGCAACAATATTCTGCGGTTCCTTGTCGTTTCTGTACTGAACACCGACAAATTCACCGTCAAGATAGATATATCCTCTGTCGTGAACATCCTGAAGGCGCACCTTCTGCGGATCTCTGGGACCTCTGACATTTGCTTTGTAAAGCACAAAACCGTAACCCTGGTCAAGCTTTTCCATTGTCAAAGGCATAACGGATTCAACGGGAGTCGAAAGAACATCAAGGTTATCAAAAAGCTTTGCAGAATGAGTGAATTCAATATCACCGTACTTTTTCTTTTTTATGGGAGCAGGCATTTCAACATCGGGGATGGGTGCGTATTTTGAAATAACTTCTCTGAATTTATAGTATTTTTCGGTAAGCTCACCGTTTTCGTTAACGGGAGCATCGTCGTCATAGCTCGAAATGGTCGGCTCGTATGCATCGTAGTCGTTTGCACCGTTCATATAGCCGAAGTTTGTGCCACCGTGGAACATATAAGCCGAAAGGCTTGCACCCATTGAAAGGATTTCGTCCATAGCATCTGCGGCATCCTGCGGGTCACGGCTATGGTGTTCCTCAGTCCAATGGTCAAACCAACCGTTCCAGAATTCGGTACACATAAGAGGTCCGTCGGGCTGATATTCGCGAAGACGTGCAAACTGCTCTTTTGCTCTTGAACCGAAGTTTGCTGTCTTGTGGATTTCGGGAACAGTGCCGCCCGTAAGCATCTGATATTCCGCACCGTCAGAGGTGAAGAATGGAACATCGATTCCTCTGTCGGCAATACCCTTTGCGATGTAGCGGATATATTCGCTGTCGTCACCGTAGCTGCCGTATTCATTTTCGACCTGAACAAGGATGACGTTGCCGCCCTTTGTTATCTGGTGCTTTGCGATTCTGGGAATGAAATCGTCATAGAATCTGTCAACCGCTGCAAGATAATCCTTGTCCATACAGCGGAGCGCCATTGAATCGTTCTTGAGAAGCCACCAGGGCAGACCGCCGAAATCCCATTCTGAGCAGATGTACGGACCGGGACGGACAATGGCATAGAGGCCGAGTTCAGCAGCGATATCGAGGAATTTTTCGATATCGAGCATATCGGAATAATCGTAAACACCCTCTTTGGGTTCGTGAAGATTCCAGGCAACATAGGTTTCAACGGTATTGAAGCCGCAAGCTTTGAGCTTGATGAGTCTGTCACGCCAATATTCAGCAGGGACTCTGAAATAATGGATAGCTCCGGCAATGATTCTGAAATCCTCACCGTTGAGTTTAAATCCGTCTTTTTCGATAGCAAATGTATTCATATCTTTCCTCCAAATTAATTAGTCAGGTAGTTCTTCTCTTTCGTACGGGAATTCACTGAAAACTTCAAATTTCTTGGCTCTCATCCAGAGGGAAGGATTAACCTTGACGGTAAATCCGCAGCCGTTGGGAGTGAGCCACTCGTGCATGGGATATTCGGGAATACCGTAAGCCGCAAGCACGGTCATAATAACTCCGCCATGAGTGATGATTGCGGCAGAGGTTGTGCCGGTTTTCATAAGACCTTCGGCAATCTTCTCAAATGTGTCACAAACTCTTTTGGTAAATTCCTCATTGCTTTCACCGTAGGGAGGCTTTACGCCTTTTTCACCCGCAAGCCAGCGGGGAAACTCCTCATATTTTTCAAGCTGTTCGGCAGTTTTGTTTTCAAACTCACCGAAATTATATTCGATTAACCCTTCAATGACAAGGGGTTTATTTTCGGGATAAAGTATTTCCGCTGTCTGCAAACAGCGTTTGAGCGGACTTGTGAAAACAGCATCAACAGGTGGATAGACAAGCTCGTTTTTCATCTGCGCAAGCTGTGCCTTGCCTTCTTCGCTGATTTCGACATTTGTGTGACCTATGTATCTGCCTTCAAGGTTTTCGTCCGTGAGGGCATTCCTTATAAAATGAATGGTATAGGATTTCATTTTTCCTCCAAAAAAAGGTGTTGATTTTCGTGAAAATTATCAATATACAAAATGTATAAAAAACTATATAATGAATTTATTATATTATACTGTGAGGATTTGTTATGGATAAAAACTTTCCGATAATATTGACCGAACTGCGAAAAGAAAAAGGTCTCAGTCAAAAAGAAGCCGCCGCAAGACTCGGAATTTCACAGGCACTCCTCTCTCACTACGAAAAAGGAATAAGAGAATGCGGTCAGAGCTTTCTGATAAAGGTTGCGGATTTTTACGGAGTTTCGTGCGACTATCTGCTTGGACGCACAAACGACCGTAATGAGCTTGACGTTCTTGCAAACGATATACTCAACGACCACTCAATTTCAGATTCAAACCCGACCGGAAAAACGTTTATCAAAGCCGGCACTATTATCAGTCAGCTTCTCAAAAGCACCGACATTTCGGGCGGTATGCGCCTTGATATGCTCTATGCGATTGCGCTCTACAAAATTATTCTTATTCAGGCGAAGGCGGGTAACTTGCCGAAAAACTGGTGCGGCAGAGCCTATGCTGACGGAGAGGTCTGCTGTAACCCGACATATCTCGGAATTATCGAGCTTGCCGCCTACGATGCAGTCAAACCGCCAAAAAGCAAATCTCCCGTGCCGAACGAACCTGTTCCCGAAGCGGTAAAAACACTCGTTGAAGAAGCAGAAAATTTCATTGTCAACAGCACAACCTCAAAGTGTCCGCCTGTTCCGTTTGAATTTTTGAGATAAACCAATCAAAACCACCCGTAAAAAACGGGTGGTTTTTTGATATCAGAGAATCGATTCGTAAAGGCTGATATATTCCTTTGCCGAACGGCTCCAGCTGTTGTCGCACTTAAGCGCTCTGACAACAAGCTTCTGCCAGTATTCCTTATCATAATAAGCTCCGAGAGCGCGTCTGATTGCATCGAGCATATCGTACGCATCATAGCTCTTGAATGTAAAGCCGTTGCCCTTACCGTCACCGCTGTCGGTAATGGTATCCTTAAGACCGCCGGTTTCTCTTACGATGGGAATTGAGCCGTATCGCAGAGCAACCATCTGGGAAAGACCGCAAGGCTCACTCTTTGAGGGCATAAGGAACAAATCACTGCCCGCATATATTTTTCTTGCAAGATCGGGAACAAAGCCGAGACGAAGACCAACCTTTTCGGGGAAAGCCGATGCAAGCTCCTTAAAGAATGCTTCATATTCCCAATCGCCCGAACCGAGCACAACAAGCTGCATATCGGTTGTTGAAAGAAGATCCCACATAATTCTCTTGATAAGGTCAAGACCCTTGTGTGCAACAAGTCTTGTTACGATTCCCATAACGGGAACATCTTCTCTGACGGGAAGATTGAAAAGCTCCTGAAGAGCAGCCTTGTTGACCTTTTTGCCTTCGGGGTCCTTTGCTGAATAGTTCGCAAAAATATCCTTATCCTTTTCGGGGTCGTAGTTGACCGTATCGATACCGTTGAGAATACCGCTGAGCTTATAGCTTCTTTCTTTGAGAATGGGGTCAAGACCGTGGCTGAACCACGGATCAAGAATTTCACACGCATAGGTGTTGCTTACGGTTGTGACCTTATTGGCGCACTCAATACCGCCCTTCATAAGGTTGAGACAGTCGCCGAACTGAAGGAGCGATGCGTGTTCTTCACCGAGGCCGAATACGTCGCCGAGTATTTCTGTGCCGTATTTGCCCTGATACTGGATATTGTGAATGGTGAACACGGTTTTGATGCCCGTGTAGCCTTCTCTGTGGCCGTAAATGGTTGTGTAGTAAACAGGAACGAGAGCCGACTGCCAGTCATTGCAATGGATAATATCGGGCTTGAAATCGATATAAGGAAGAATTTCAAGAACCGCTCTTGAGAAGAACGCGAATCTCTCTCCGTCATCATAATGACCGTAAAGACCGTTTCTCTTGAAATAGTATTCGTTATCTATAAGATAATATATAACACCGCCCGCTTTGGCTTCAAAAATACCGCAATACTGTCTGCGCCACGAAACGGGAACCATTATGCTTGTTATGAACTTCATACTTGCGCGCATTTCGTCGCTGATTGAACCGTAGAGAGGCATAACCACTCTTGCGGCAATTTTACGTCTTCTGAGAGCCTGAGGGAGCGAACCCGCAACATCGGCGAGGCCGCCGCTTGCGGCGAAGGGAAGAGCTTCACTTGCAACGTAAAGAACTTTCATTTTGTTTTCCTTTCTCAGTTAAAGATAACTGTTGTATAATACTGACCTTCGTAAACAACAATGCCTACACCGATCTGGGTTGTTTCTTCACCCATTGCCTTTGCGCTGTTTGCTGCTTTGACGGTCTGATAAATCGGATTACCTCCGTAGGTGGTAATAAGAGTATAAGCACCGGGTGCGGAAGGTTCGCCGTAAACCTCGGGAAGAGCAAGCTCCATACTGTTTGTTCTTGCTGTTGCCTTAAGGCTTGAAGCGTGTTCGAGAGGCGCAAGACCTTCTGCTTCACGGTCTCTGTTGATCTGGTCAACAACCGCCTGAGCAAGAGAATCGTCTCTCTTCAGGTTAACCTTATCATCCTTACCGTCCTTGTTGGTTGTTCCGCTCTGAAGATTTTCGCTCCAGAGGTCACGAAGAGTTGTGGGCGGAGCATCAAGAGTAACCATTTCCGTGATCGGATTGCCGTCTTCATCCTTTTCTTCTCTGCCCCATCTGTTGGTAACAACAACACCCTCTGTTCTCGGAACAAATTCCGTGGTGGGTTCTGTGGTTGTTGTGCTGTCCGCAGGAACGGTATAGGTCAGCATCTCTGTGAACGGAACACCGTTTTCGTCAAACTGCGGAATACCGTTTTCATCTGTAACAGGCACGAAATCAGTCATCTCGAGCATAGGAACGGTAGTGGTGGTTGACCTTGGAACGGTGGTCTTCTTTTTTGTTGTGGGATAGGTGTGGTTTGATGAATACTTGGGCTTCGGATAATAATGCAAAGCAGTTACGTATTCAATGCTGCCTTCTTCGTTGGTTTCGGTTTCAACAACAATTGAGGTTTCGATAATGGTTTCAACCTCTGTTGTTTCTTCAACTCTGTCAAAAGAGCCTGTTTTTACAAGAATAACGATAACAACAAGAATAAGCGCAAACACACCTACAGCAGCTGTTAAAATATTTTTACCGGACATTAACTTTCACACTTTCTCAGATAACAATTCCCTTGCCGATATAAACAGGGTAGCTTGAATCGCCGCAAAGCGTTTTGTTGGGTTTGACAACAGCTGATTTATCGATGATTACACAGCTGAGGTTTGAATTTTCGCCAACGAAAGTATCCTGCATAATGATTGAATCTTTGATTTTTGCGCCTTTTTCAACCGTTACGCCTCTGAAAAGGATACAGTTTTCAACTTCTCCGTAAATATGGCATCCGTCTGCGATAAGAGAATTCTTTACGTTTGCGCCGATGCCGTAAACTGCGGGAACCTGGTCTCTGACCTTGGTATAAACAGGTCTGTCCGCAGAGAAGAGTTCTTTTCTGTTTTCAGCCTTAAGGAGTTCAAGACTGATATCATAGTAGCTCTGGAGCGAGTTAAGAACTCTTACAAAGCCTTTTTCTTCGTAGCCGTAAACTCTCAGGTGGCCGATGTTCTTTGAAATCATTGTTTCGATGTCAACAATCTTTGCGCTGTGAGCCTCGTGAAGAAGTCTTTCGAGAAGGGTTCTTCTGATAATCATAACCTTCAGCGAATAGCATGTGCTTCCGCTGTAGCAGTCGATGAGACGGGTTGCGGTTACTCTGCCGTTTTCGTCCATAACAAGCTCAGTGCCGCCATTGATTACGGGAGGTTCGCCGTTTGCGTATGCAATGGTGATATCCGCATCGTTTGCGGTGTGAGCCTTGATAAGCTTTGAATAATCCATACTGCACACAACGTTGCAGTCAACGAGAAGAACGTGCTCCTTCTGCGAATCGCTGATATAATCGATACAGCCGTAGAGCGCGTCAGCCTTGCCGATTGTTATGCCTGCGCCGGGAGTATCGTAGGGCGGAAGAAGAGTCATACCTTCTCTTTTTCTCGAAAGGTCCCAGGGCTTGCCTGTGCCGATATGGTCCATAAGAGAGCGATAATTGCTCTTGGTGATAACGCCGACCTGAGGAACTCCCGAGTTAACCATATTGGAAAGAGGGAAGTCGATAAGGCGGTAACGCGCCGCAAAAGGAACAGAACCCATCGTTCTTAATGCGGTAAGCTGGGGAAGAGCTTCATCATAGGCATTTGAAAAGATAATGCCGAGAACTTTTTTTGCGGACATTATTCTGCACCTCCTACATCGCTGTCTGTCATAGTATCGGGAGCAATCTTTGCGCCCTTGCCGATTTTAACTCCGTTGCCGATAACGGCCACGCCCCAATCTTCGATGTTTTTCATATTCTCGGGGCTTTCGCCAACAACCGCACCCTCTTCGATGACAGCGTTTTCAGCAACTATGGAATACTGCACAACAGCACCCTTTTTGATGACGGTGCCGGGCATTACGATTGAATATTTGACCTCTGCACCCTCTTCAACGGTTACGTTTGCAAAGAGAACGGAGAAATCAATCTTGCCGTTGATTTCACAGCCTTCGGTTATCATTGAATTCTCAACAACCGCATCCGTGCCGACATAATGGGGGGGAGCTGCAGGCGAACGCGAATAGATTCTCCAGCTGTCATCGTTGAGGTCAAGGTCAACCTTGGGGTTGAGAAGGTCAAGATTTGCATCCCAGAGGCTGCTGATTGTGCCGACGTCTTTCCAGTATCCGTCAAACTGATAAGCAAACATTCTCTCGCCTGCTGCGTGCATTGCGGGAATAACGTCGTGGCCGAAGTCGTTGCCCGAGCCTTCCTTAGCCTCATCCTCAATAAGATACTTTCTGAGCTTCTTCCAGTTGAAGATATAAACACCCATCGAAGCTTTGTTGCTTCTGGGATTCTTGGGTTTTTCTTCAAATTCGCTGATTGAGCCGTCTTCGTTTACAATCATAAGACCGAAACGGCTTGCTTCTTCCCACGAAACTTCAAGCATTGCAATTGTGCAGTCTGCGTTCTTTTCCTTATGGTAATCAAGCATCTTTGAATAATCCATCTTGTAGATATGGTCGCCCGAAAGAATAAGAACATATTCGGGGTCATATCTTTCGATGAAGTTGATATTCTGATAAATTGCGTTTGCGGTACCTTTGTACCACTCTGTACCCTTGATTTGCTGATAAGGGGAAAGAATATGTACGCCGCCGTTGGCACGGTCAAGATCCCAGGGACGGCCGTTGCCGATATAATCGTTGAGTTCAAGCGGCTGATACTGAGTCAGAACACCGACGGTATAAATGCCGGAGTTGACACAGTTTGAAAGCGGAAAGTCGATGATGCGGTATTTACCGCCGTAGGGCACGGCAGGCTTTGCGATGTTTTTTGTCAGAATGCCGAGACGGCTGCCCTGACCGCCTGCAAGGAGCATTGCTATGCATTCGGGTTTAACTGCCATTGGGGGTTCCTCCTTATATTGAAATTGAAAATTGATAAACGATTATGAATATTTAAAAATTGCTGATGAATGTCGGGGATTTTTATATTACGACTCATTTGCCGGCATTCAGCGGCGATTTTTTTCTCGAAGTATTCTTTATATACATGCAGCTGAGACCTTCAATATCAATCTCGATGCTGTAATCGTATCCGTGCATAGGTTTCTTTTTTGCTTTGACCGAACCGACGGTGCTTTCGCCCTTGCCGCCAAATTCGGGAGAAGCGGAGCTGAAAACAACTCTGTAGGTGCCCTCTTTGGGTACGCCGAAGCAATATTTCTGCCTGGTTACGGTTGTGAAGTTGAAGACCGAAATGATTTCGTTGCCGCTCTTGTCTCGTCTCGTGTACGCAACAACGGAATTGTCTCTGTCGTCGCTGACTATCCAGCTGAAACCGTCCCAGCTGTAGTCATCCTCCCAGAGAGGAGCGTTTTTGAGATAGAACGCATTGAGAGCTGCAACGTAATTCTTGAACTGCCTGTGGGCATCGTAACCGAGAAGCATCCAGTCAAGCGGCTGCTTATAATTCCATTCGATGAACTGACCGAATTCACTTCCCATAAACAGAAGCTTTTTGCCGGGATGCGACATCATATAACCGAGGAACGAACGCACACCCGCAAACTTTTCTTCGTAACTGCCGGGCATCTTGTTGATAAGTGAGCACTTGCCGTGAACAACCTCATCGTGCGAAATTGGAAGAACAAAATTTTCTGAAAACGCATAGAAGAACGAGAATGTAAGGCAATCGTGATGATGCTTTCTGTGGATACCGTCAAGCGAGAAGTATCGCAGGCAATCGTTCATCCAGCCCATATTCCACTTGAAGTTGAATCCGAGACCGCCCATAAAGGTCGGCTTTGAAACCATCGGCCACGCTGTGCTTTCTTCCGCAATCATCATAACGTCGCCGTATTCTCTGAAAATACTTTCGTTGAGCTTCTGAAGAAACGCAACCGCTTCAAGATTTTCGTTTCCGCCATACATATTGGCAATCCAGTGTCCGTCATCTCTGCCGTAATCAAGGTAAAGCATCGATGCAACCGCATCAACACGAAGTCCGTCGATGTGGTATTTATCAATCCAGAACATTGCACTGGACATCAGGAACGAACAGACCTCAGGTCTGCCGTAGTCAAAAACCTTGGTACCCCACTGATAATGCTCGCCCTTTCGCGGGTCGGGATACTCATAACAGGGTGTGCCGTCAAATTCATAAAGGCCGAAGGCATCTTTCGGGAAATGAGCAGGCACCCAGTCAAGGATAACACCGATATTCTCCGAGTGTGCTTTATCTACAAAATATGCAAAATCATCGGGAGTGCCGTAGCGTGAGGTGGGCGCAAAATAACCCGTCACCTGATATCCCCACGAGCCGTCAAACGGATGCTCAAGAATCGGGAGCAGCTCGATGTGGGTATAACCCATTTCCTTGACATAAGGAACAAGTCTGTCGGCAAGTTCTCTGTAGGAAAGCGGATTTCCGTCATCGTAGGTCTGCCACGAACCTGCGTGAACTTCGTAAATGTTGACGGGAGAAGAATAGATATCTCTGCCCTTTCTCTTTTTCATCCACGGTTTATCCGTCCAGGCAAAATCGAGCGAATCATAATATTTTGACGCCGTATCAGGTCTGGTTTCGGCATGAAACGCATAGGGGTCGCTTTTGAAAAGATCTCGTCCGTCCCTTGTGCGTATGCGGTATTTATATGAATCAAACTTTTTGACGTTTGAAAGTGTGCATTCCCAGATTCCGTCGCTGATTTTCTCCATAGGAGCGCAATCGGCATTCCAGCCGTTGAAATCACCTGCAACACCTACGCTTTCGGCGTTGGGAGCCCAGACTCTGAACACAACCCCGCCATCACACGGATGAGAACCGAGATACTCATAAGCCTTGGCATTTGTGCCCTCGTGAAACAGATAAAGAGGGATATTGCTTTTATTGTTTTTCATAAAATGCAAACCTCCGTTTTAATTAGTATAATTATAACAATTATTAATTATCATTTCAAGGGCAGATTAAAAATATTAATAACAAAATATTACCGTAAAAGTTTAACAAATTGACGATAAAAGTTACAATTATGTCACCTTCATTGACAAGATTGCACATATTTGATATCATTATTTCGGTTTATAATGAGAATTATAATGCCAGTTTGCGGCACAAAACATATCAAACTGCAAGGAGCGCAAAATGATAAGTTCAGATAATTTATGCATGGGCTGTATGCGTGAAATCGGCGAAGCAAAGCAATGTCCCTATTGCGGATTTCTCTCCGAATCAGCTCAGATTCCGCCTTATCTTCCCGTAAGAACCGTTATCGCAAACCGATATCTCGTCGGCAAAATGCTTGAATATAACGGTGAAGGCGCAACATATATCGGATGGGACCTCACAGAGAAAAAAGCCATAAAAATCAGGGAATTCATTCCCGATTCTTTCACAACAAGAACCACTTCAAACCTCAGACTCCAGATTATGAGAGGCAGCGAAGATGTCTTCACAGAGCTTCGTCAGAGTTTTGAGGAACTGTGGACAAAGCTCGCAAGACTCAAAGGTCTTTCGGCGCTCATCAGCGTAACAAACGTTGTTGAAGATTACGGCACATCCTATGCGATTTACGAGCATTTCGAAGGAGTTACCCTCAGAGATTTCCTCCTGAAAAGCAAAACAGGCTATATTTCGTGGGAAAAGGCAAGGCAGCTTCTTATGCCCATCCTTTCAACCCTCGGAACCCTTCATTCATCGGGTATTATCCACAAGGGAATTTCTCCGTCAACACTTGTTATCTCGTCTGACGGAAAACTGAAGATAACCGGCTTCTGCACAGGCGCTGCAAGAACCGCAAGAAGCGACCTCAACAGTCAGCTTTTCGACGGATATGCGGCCATTGAGCAGTACGGTTTCGACGGCAGTCAGGGTACATGGACGGATATCTATGCTTTTGCAGCCGTGCTTTACCGCACTCTTATCGGCAGCGACCCGATTTCGGCAAAAGAAAGAATGTCAAACGACCGTCTGATGGTACCCGGCAAATTTGCCGAAGCTCTTCCCGCATATGTCATCAACGGTCTGATTAACGCTCTTCAGATTTTACCGGAAGACAGAACACGCACGGTTGAGCAGCTCAGAGCAGAGCTTTCGGCTTCTCCCGTTGCAACGGCAGTCAGCGGTCAGTATCAGCAACAAAGAACCGCCGTCCCGCCTGCAGCGCCTTCAGGCAAACCCGTTCAGCAGAGACCCTCTGCGGCTCAGCCTTCACAAAAAAAGAACGGCAAAAAGAAAAAGAGCGGCGGTGCTCCGGTTATTATCACATCGGCGGTTGTCAGCTTTGCAATCTGCCTCGTTATCGGTATAATCCTTGCATTCACGGTATTCCGTGAACATCTGTCAATAGATATCGGCAGTCAGAGCAACACTACTGAAATTGCTACAGACCTGGTTCAGGCAGAGCCCGTTGCCGTTCCCACATTCGTGGGCAGAAGCTATCTTGACATTTCGTCAAACCCTGTTTTTTCACAGAATTTCAAATTCGGAGACCCCGAATATGTTTATGATGAAGAGGTTGCCGAAGGCTACATCGTAGGTCAGAGCATTCAGCCCAACGAAATGGTCACTCCCGGCACACCGATCATTCTTTACGTCAGCAAGGGTAAAGAAGAAATCGTTCTTCCCAACGTTATCGGTTCGGATTACGAAGAAGCGGTTGTCCGCCTTGAAGAGCTCGGATTCGTATGTAAAAAGAGTGAAACCTCCCAGGGCAACTACAGGGAAAACGAAATCGTTTCTATGTCACCCAGTTCAGAAAAAGCATATTCTCCCGGAACAACGGTTTATCTCATCGTTTTTGTTCCCGAAACCGAGGTTGTGACAAACGAATTCGGTGAAATCATTCCTCCCGAAGAACTTCCGGCAGATGAAGAAGTTCCCGAAGAGAATATTCAGTCAGAAGAATAAACAATTTCAACGGGTGACTGATCGGTCACCCGTTTTCTGAAACAAAATGAAAAATACTTATCCATCATATTACAAAAAATTCACCTGCATTGCCGACAAATGTCCCGACACCTGCTGTGCAGGGTGGGCAGTCGTTGCAGACAGTGAAAGTCTTGAAAAATATAAGAACACAGACGGAGATTTCGGCAATAAAATCCGAAGCGTTATTGCGGTTGACGAAGACGGAGACACGGTTTTCACCCCGATAAACAACCGTTGCCCGTTTTTGCTCAACAGCGGTCTGTGCGAAATGTATATCGAACTCGGTCACGATTCTCTCTGCCGCACCTGCCGTCAGTATCCGAGGCACATAACATATTTCGGTGCAAGAAGCGAAACAGGCATTTCTCTCTCCTGCCCCGAAGCGGCAAGGCTTATTCTTCAGGGCGATGACCCGATAACTTTTGAAGAGGAAAACACCCTTGATTTTCCTCAGCCTACCGACATAGATCCCGACCTGTATTTTACACTTCTCGAAGCACGAAAAAAGGCGATTGATATACTTCAGTGCAGAGAATTTTCAATCTGCCGACGGATTTGTGCATTCCTGGAATTTTCAGATGATATATCAAAAGATATCCGCCACTTTGAGTGCGGCACAATCCGTTCCAAATTAAAAAAAGACTATTTCTTATCCGAAAAATCCGCTTACTCTCAACGCAGAGCAAACGGAACAACCAAAAAAATCTTTTCGGATTTCCGCAGTCTGGAGATGCTCGATTCATCGTTCGCAGACCGCCTTTCAAACGCTGAAAGTGTTGATGTTTCTACGTTTTCAGACAACAAAACGGATTTTGAGCATCTTATGGTTTATTTTGTGTTCCGCTACTTTATGGCGGCGGTTTTTGACCGCAGTTTGCCGATAAAATCAAAATTTGCGGCGGTTTCGTTTATCGTTATCCAAAAACTTTGCGCCGCAGAAAATGCTGACAAAGAAAGAAGAACACAAATAATGCAACGCTTTTCAAAAGAGGTTGAGCACTCGGCATCCAATATGGATTTTCTTAACACCACAATGAAGAAAAGCCGCTGTTACAGCGTCCGAAACCTAATAAATTTAATAAATTCGGTTCAGGAGAAATAATTATGAAATACTGTAATCTTGTCAACACAAAGCAAGGCAGCAAGTCCGTTCACCGTTATTCAAACGGCAACACTCTGCCTCTCGTTCAGCTCCCCTTCGGTATGGCGGCATTCTGCCCACAGACCGTTGAAGGCAACATCCGTTGGTACTATCATCCCGACAGCAGAAGCCTCGAGGGTATCCGCCTCACCCATCAGCCATCGCCCTGGATTGCCGACTACGGTGCAATGCTTTTCAGCCTTCAGAACAAAAAAATGGGCGGTTTCGACGGTGAGGACAGATGGTCCGGATTCAGACCTGAAGATGCAGTGCTTACCCCCTACAACCTCAAATACCGTTTCCTCAGATGCAGAGCGGATTTCGAGCTTGCTCCCACAGAAAGAGGCGCGGTTATCAAGGTTGATTTTGATGAGGATATCGACAACTATTTTTCAGTTATTCCCGTCAAGGGCAACAACTCTTTCCGTTTCGACGAAAAAACCAACACTCTCTATGCTTCAACAGATATGCATATGAGCGGCGAAGCGGTTAAATTCAAGAATTATATTGTTTTAAAATTCCCCGAAGGCAGCGTTGATGTTGATAATACACTTATCAGCAACGACGATAAATTCAAAAACGGAACAAAGTGCAGAGGCAAAAAAGCAGGCATTCACATTGCACTTAAGAACAAGTCAACCGAAATCAAGCTCGCAACCTCATACATCAGCTTCAATCAGGCCCTCCTCAATCTTGAAACAGAGCTTTCGGGTGCAACACTCAAATCCGTCAAAGCTTTTGCAGAGGCAAAATGGGAAGAATATCTTTCAAGAGTCAGAATTGAAACCAAGGATAAGAAAATGCTCAAAACCTTCTATTCGTGTATGTACAGAGCATTCCTCTATCCCCACAAATGCCATGAATACGATAAAAACGGCAACGCAATCCACTACTGCCCCCACGACGGTTCAACCCGTCCCGGTGTAAGATATACCGACAACGGCTTCTGGGATACATACAGAACCGTTTACCCCTTCTTCTCGCTCGTTGCGAAGGAAGAACTTAAAGAAATGCTCACCGCATTCATTATGGAATACACCGAAAGCGGTTGGCTTCCCCGTTGGCTTTCAATCGGCGAATGCGGATGTATGCCCAGCACCCTTGTTGATGCAGTTATCTGCGACGCTGCTGTCAAGGGATTTGTTGATAACGATTTGCTCGAAATCGCGCTTGAAGGTATGATAAAGCATTCCGTAAAAAATGCTCCCCACAGCCGTTTCGGCAGAAACGGTGCAGAGAGCTACTGCAAACTCGGTTACGTTCCCTATGAGGAAGAAAAAGAGACTGTCAACCTCACTCTTGATGCCGCATACGGCGACTGGTGTATTGCCGAAATCGCAAAACTTCTCGGTAAGAGCGACATCGAAAAAGAATACAGAAAGCGTGCGCTTAACTATAAAAATCTTTTCGACCCCGAAACAGGCTTTATGCGTCCCAAGGACAGAAAAGGTAACTTCAGACCCGATTTCACGCCCATCGGCTGGGGACGTGACTACACCGAAGGCAGTGCGTGGCAGAATTCATTCGCTGTGCCCCACGACATCGAAGGTCTCGCAGACCTCTACGGTGGAAAGGATAAGCTCATCGAAAAAATCGACGAACTTTTCGCAACTCCTCCCCACTACGAAATCATCGGCTACGGCTGTGAGATTCACGAGATAACCGAAATGGCGGCCGTTGACTTCGGTCAGTGCGGAATGAACAATCAGCCGAGTTTCCACATTCCTTATATTTACTCTGCTCTCGGTGAAGTTGAGAAATCCGCTTATTGGGTAAAGAAAATCTGCGACGAATTATTCTCATACGAAGACGACGGATTCCCCGGTGACGAAGACAACGGCACAACCGCTATCTGGTACATCTTCGGCGTTCTCGGTCTTTATCCCTTCTGCCCCGGTACAAAGGAATATGTCAAGGGCATAAAGCAGGTTGACAAAGCATTTATCGGTGATAAAGAGCTTGATGTCAACAAATTCGAAGGCAACAAAATCAACTATGACGATATAAAATAATCGGAAAGGAAAATTAAAATGGACAGATATCTTATTATCAACGCAGACGATTTCGGTATGTGCAGAGGTGCAAACCTTGCTGTTATGGACCTTCTCAAAGATGAGAAGAGCGCACTCACATCGTCAACAATTATGACTCCCTGCGCCTGGGCACCCGAGGCTTGCCAGTTTGCGGCAGCTAATCCCGAGCTTGCAATCGGTGTTCACCTCACTTTTACAAGTGAATGGTCAAAGTACCGTTGGGCACCCGTCAACACAAGCAACACAGACTCACTCCGCGACGAAGAAGGCTTTATGTGGCACGAGAGCGACCAGGTTGAAGAACACGTCGATATCGACGAGGTTGAGGGCGAAATCAGAGCACAGATTGAGCGTTGCAAAAAGCTCGGTCTTGCAACTCCTTCACATCTCGACAACCATATGGGCTCGCTCTACGGCATCGAAACCGGCAGATTTGAGCTTCTTCAGACAACTCTTGCAATCGCAGGCGAATACGGTCTCCCCTTCCGTCTGCCCGGCATTTTCTCGGATGCAATGCTCGGCAACTCAATGCTCGAAATCAATGTTGACAAGAGCATGATTGATATGGTTTACGGCAAAATCATTGAGTTCGCAAACGCAAACGGTGTTGCACTTCCCGACCACCTTATCCCCAACGAATGGGGCGGACCTCAGGACGAAAGCTACGAGAATTTCAAGGAATATCTCTACAATCTCTACACATCAATGCCGGAAGGCATCACAGAAACCTATCTTCACCCCTCGCTCGAAACCGACGACCTCAAGGGCACATCAGGTGCATGGCAGAGAAGAGTTTGGGAATATCAGGTTATGAAAGACCCGCAGACCCGTCAGCACATCGAAGCACACGGCATAAAGCTCATCAACTACCGTGACCTTGCAGCAATGAGAAAGTAAACATTTCGCCCCGAACCTGAATCCAGGCTCGGGGCTTTGTTTTTATCTGAAAGCAATATAAAAGTAGGTTGTACCCGCTTCATTAAGCAAGGGATGGCATCCCTTTGCAACGGTTGAATCACCGCTCTTTGCTTTGAATCCCGTGGACGTCATCTCAATTCCGAGGCTTGCACCGTCCGAAAGTCCGACAGCCGCCATTGCGTGGTATTTATTGTTCGCAGAATCAAAATACATCATCGGAAGTCCGCTGCCGACAACAATAACAACGCTCGGCTTGAAACCGAGAGATATCGACCTTGTTGCCGCACCCGTACCGAAATATGTTCCGCTGACAAACGGTGTGTTCAGATATGTCTGCTGTTCGGCAGAAAGATGGATTGCGTTGTTGTTTATGTGAGAACCGCAAAGATGCTCCTTGCTGATAAACGACGGAAAATCAAGGCTCGAACTTGATGCCGGGCAGAGAGAGGCATTTACCGTTGCCCACGCACTGAGCACAAAGGCATCGGTATCTCTGTCCGAAACAATTCCGTCACAGCCTGAGTTGAGAATATCAAGACCCGAAGCAAAGGTAAGGCAATCAACGATATCCGTAAACGCATCGTGACACGCTTCACCGCCCGAAGAATAAGGTGCATGAATAGAAAGTCTGAGCCTTATTTTCGCCTGCCTGCAATATTCGTTTTCAACAAGAACACCCTCATCATTTTCTGTAAATGAATCAACAATTTCCATACTCTGGATGCCTACCGCAACCGTTGTGTTTTTAAGCGGTACGGCTTTTTTAATTGCCGGAAACTCCGTCAGAAACTTAATGTGGGCAAGTTCGTTCCTACCCTTAAGCCACGTAACGATATTTGACGGCAATGCACTTATTTCACTCATAAATCACACCTCAACAATCACTCTTATTATCGCCCATATATAAAACACTTCGTCGCCCTTATAAACCTTTTCGGCACGGTCAATTCTGTATTTTTCGCCGCCACAGGTCACATATGAACCTTCCTCCGCAACAGTCAGATCGGGCGTCGGAGGTCCGATATAAAGATAATGGCCCTGCGAATTATAACCGATTTCGGTGTTTACACCATAGAGATACATCTTATTCTTGTATCTCAGAGGGCTTATGAACGCCTTCATATCGGCAAGCTTCTTTCCGTTTTTTGCAGAAAAAGAAGCTGTTCTGCCGTACGATTCAAAAATCGGTGAAATGTTCATATGCTCACCTGCCTGAAAACAAACTCATCGTCATTCAACAGAGGAAGAGCCGCAAGAAGAGCTTCGTTCTTTTCTTTTTCTGCAAGTTCAATCATCGCGTTGGGTGAAACCGAAACCGTAACGTCGCCCGCCTTGAACGATGTGACTTCGTTCGAATTTCTCATCTTTTTAACGCAGAGGCGGTAGTTGACCATCGCCGCCGCAAGGCTGACAAGACGTCCGTCCGAATGCATTTCCTTTGACCTGACTCTCGGCAGAATTTCGTTGACCGTCAGAGTGCAAACGGGAGCAAGCTCCTCGTCCGTACCCTCGGGAGAATAATATTCTCTCAGCGCAGATAAAACGCTAAGGCAATCTATCAACGCTCATCCCTCCCGTCAGACGGAAAGCACCTTTGATGCTCCGTCAAAAATCTTTGCAAAGCCCGCTGTGCAGCTGATAACCGCGCGCTCAAGCTGGCGGTCAATAAGCTTATCATATTCGGTCATAATGTCGCCCGCCTTGACCATTTCAAGAGCAGCGGTCTTATCGATACCGATAAGCTTGCCTTCACCGACTGCGGATGACTTAAGAAGCTTTGCGCCAAGGGGTGTAATCATATCACCCTTGCCGTGGAAATTGAGACCTGCCGCCGCATCTCTGAACTGCTCCATATTGAGCATTTCCGCCATAACGGCAGGATCGGCAACGATTGTGTTAAGCTCATAAGGATCAAAACCGTTCCAGAAATTGACAAGGTCGGCATATGTAAGAGCGCCTGCCTGAGCAACAGAAACAGTTTCCGCCGCATTGCCGTTACCGTCACCGTTTTCAAGCACATCAATCGCATCCTTGAGAAGAGTTCTTGCAATGTAGGCGCCGATCTGTCTGAGAGTGACGGTGAAAAGGTCGAGGCGCTGGAATCTGATTGCTTCGTATGAAGCAACAAGGCTTCTGCCTCTCTTCTTGAGCTTGACAAGGTTTTCCTTGGTACGGATAGTTGTTTCGGGGATGAACGCACCCTCCTTGACAACCTTGATTTCCTTCTCCTCTTCGGTGGGAATTGAGCTGATTGAACGGTAGTCAAGACCGTCGATTGATGTTGTCGAAGCAACAACGTCCGCAAGGATATCCGCCTGTTCGAGACCCTGTTTTACCGCTCTTGAAACATATTCGGGGAAGAGCACTGCACTCTGTGAGTTCTTGAAAAACTTATCAACCACGTCGCTTGCGGGACCGCCCACCTTGATTCCGAATCTCTTGAGCTGACGCTGATATGCGTCAAGACCCTCGAGAGAAGTTCCCTTGTAGTTTTCACTCGGGTCGATGCTTTCGAGCGACTTTGTGAAGTTGCCTGATGCATAAAGACCCTTTTCGAGTTTGATGTTATCAAAATTAGCCATTGTATTTCTCTCCTTTCTTACATAAGAAACGTAACTGTTTTCTTTGCTTCATCAACAGCAACAACAAGATATTCCCTGCCGCTGTCGGCTGTTTTCACACCCGTACCGTCTGAGACAAAACTTGCATAGCCGACCTCGGGTGCCGTGCCGCTGTAAACGGCAGTAACCGTGCCGCTGAGCTGAACTGAAGCATAACCGCCGTCGCAGTCAATCGCAAAGCCGCAGAACTTGTCACCGTTTGCACAGGCTGCAACTGTGTTTGATTCGCTCATTTTAACGGGCGCACCGCCCGCAATTTCTTCAACAGCCTTAAAAGTTGCCGTATTTTCGTTAAATCCGTTAAATGATACTGACATAAATTTTTTCCTCCTTAAATTTTGTACTCGGAATTTTCATTGCCGTTATCGCAGCCCGATGATTCAAGCTGTCTGATAACGGGCAGATTTTTCTGCGCACTCATACGGAGTGCATCACGCAAATCTTTAAGTGATTTGAGCGAAAGCGCATCGCATATTTCGCTGACGGCTTCGCTATTAAGACCGGGAATAACCGTTGCCGCCGAGCGCACGATATCGCTCTTAAGCTCGTCGTTATATTCCCTTGCCCATTCCGCAAGCTTTTCTCTTTCTTCGCAAGGGTTGAAAGACTTGATGACACCCGCATTCTTCTGTGCGGGAACAGCCACAAAAGACCATTCGTAAGCATCCGTCGGTTCCGAGAGCAGGTAACAGCAGAGCTTTCCGCCGTAAACGTTGCCCTTTTTATGCTCGCATCCTTCCGTTTTGATATTCTTGCCGCAGATTGAGCAGCTGATATCCCTTACCGCACAGCCGACGCTCGTTTCCTTTTTGATTCCCGCATCGATTTCTGCAATAAGGTCTTTATTTTTTTCGGTTCTCACCATATACGCCTTGGCTTCGATATATGTATAATCCTCACCGTCGGCAGTTTTTCTTGACGGATCGGTGATAACCTTCGCCGTGTAAATTCTTGCAGACTGATCCTTACTCTTCATATTGTGGTCAAAAATACCCGTCTTTCCCACAAAAAGCTCTGCAAGGGTGTTCAATGCGGACACGGTGAATTTTTCGTTATCTCTGTCGATTTCGTTATCGCAGAGGATAATTCCGAATGTGTAAAGTTCATCGCTTGAAAGCTTTTTTCTTGCAAATCTGCCGATAAGTTCAAGCTCCTCATCGGGCAGAGTGTTTGTTTTGTTTTCCTGCGTAATTATTCACCTCTCTTTAATTTTTCTGCCTGAGCTCTGTAGAGCATCGCTCTGCTTTGTTCAACCTCATCCTGAAGAGTAATATCATCCCAGACGATTTTTACTCCGCAATGATAACCGTTGCCTCGCAGAAATGCCGTGCAGATTTTTTTGATAACGGGAGTAAGGAGCTTTCTGTAGGCTTCAAGCTCGCTTGTGAGCACATCCGCCTGCTGAGACGACATTCTCTCCGTACTCGACCACGAAAGACCGAGCATAAAAGGCGGCAGACCCGTTTTTGCAACAATCTGCTCAAGCATCTGGCGCACAGGCACCTCACTGTCAAGAATCTGATTATCTGCGCCGATAACCTTTATCTGAACATCACCGACCGCAACAAAATCCCTGATTTCCGAGCCGCTCTGCATTGCTTCGCCCCATTCCTTCGCAACCTGCAAGGCTCTGTCCTTGGCATAAGCTCTGTCAACAGCATCGTTTTTCGGATTGTAGGTGACGGCAAAGCGGAGATTGCCGACCCTCTCCCAGTTTGCACCGATGCTCTCGAATATTTTAAGAAGAACGGAGCTTACAAACGGCAGACCTTTGAGCATTGAATTGCCCGTAAGCGCACCCGGTTCGGGATTAAGCACGCTGAGAAGACACATTTCGGGTCGTGTCACTCTTCGGAGTTCCGTGCCGCTGCGGACAAAAATATCAACATCAAATCCGTTTTTATTTCTCTTGAGTTCGATACTTTCGAGCGGAGAATTGAACAGCGCGCGTGGAACACCGTCGGTATCGGTCACGATTTCACCGATAGCCGTACCGCAGGTCAGAAGCTGTTCAAAATAGGTTGAAATAAACGCCGATATTCCCTGCCTGTTGCCTCCTACGGGAACATTTTCGATAAATTCATCAATCGCCGTCTGCGCCGCAGAATCGGTGCATTCAACGCTGAATCCACCGGTAAGACGCACCAATTTGAATATTGCCGCATCAATAACAGGCACCGCTTCTCTGAGTGTCTGATACAGCCTCATCTGAGGCACTCCGAGCGGCACATAGCCGTCAATTATCCCGAAGGGATGTCCGTTTTTGTTCTGCGTTACCGGTGCAGAAACTCTTGAAGCCTTTCGGCTTTTGAATAATCCCATAATTTAACCCCCTTTCCTTTTAGTTGCAAGGGCGAAAAATCCGATATCACCCTCCTGCGTCAGAACAGTAGAAACAAAATAGCGGATATCGTCCATTGCGTGGTCGTTTTCTTTTCGTACAGCATCCTTTGAAGAACTGCTTTCCCATCGGTAAAGACCGAATTCCCTGATTGAAGCCTTGCATTCGGGAGAAAAAAGAATTTTTCCGTCCTTGAGGCAGTCGGAAACACGTCTTATCCCGTCAATAACATCGTTCTTTGCGGGAATGACGGTGAATTTTCCGTCACGCCTTATACATTCCATAAAGCTTGCGGCAGAAGGGTCAACGATGACCGCTTCGATTTTTAACCCGTCTGCAAGCTCGCAAAGAGCTGCATAATGCTCGCTGTCGGTTTTCTGACTGCCCTCAGCACGTGAGTCAAAGTAATATTCCCTTATTCTGTACCACTTGCCTGCATTTTCGCCCCACAATCCGAACGACGAAGGGTTTACCGTTCCGTAGTCACAGGAAATGTAATATTTCTCAAAACTTGCGGGAGGGTGTACCACGTGTTTCTCCTGCGAAAACATCGGATAAACGCAGCCTTGCGCCGCAACCCATCTGCCGAGAACGAAGCGCTCATAGAATGCGCCCGAATAAAGCTTCTCGTATCTGCGGATAATAGCTGGTGTGAGCGAAGGATTATCCTTCATCGTAAAATGCAGATAACAGCAGTTTTTTTCATCCTTCTTTTTTATCCACTCCTCGTGGAACCAATGCATCGGATGTTCGGGATTACAGTTAAACCACAGCTTTGAGCCTTCAACCGAGCATCTTGCAAGCGCCTGCTCAACAAACGAACGCGGCATCAGCGTCACTTCGTCAAGCAAAACTCCCGCAAGAGTCATACCCTGAATGAGAGCCGCAGAGCCTTCATCCTTACCGCCGAAAAGATAAAAACGGTTTGTTGCTCCGCCATAGGAAATCTCGATGAGGTTTTTTGAATATTTTTCGTCACATTCAAATCCCAGTTCGCGCAAGACGGGCAGAATAACTGTGACAACGTTGCGGCGGAGAGAAGAAATTGTTTTTCCGCAAAGAGCGAATGAACGGTCTGAAAAAGCAGAGAATGCCCACGCTACAAATGAGACGGACATACACAGCGTCTTACCCGAACGCACCGCACCGTCGCAGATTATCGCATCGTATCCGCTGAGCGGACTTTGCGGCATCCACCAGCACAGAGCCTTCATTTGTTTTTTGGAAAACGGTGTAAAGCCTTGCTTCTTTGCTGATTTACTCACCGTCATCCTCCTCGGATATCAGCTTTGCGCCCTCCGAAAGAGCCTGAATGAAACTGCTGTTTGGATTCTCTTCGCCCGAGCCGATTTTTTCGAGCTTTTCAAGAGCCTTGAGTCTGTCAAAAAACTTAATCTCAAGACCGCCGCCCTTGGGTCGTTTGACCTCGGCAACATTGAAAAAATCCAGCTTTTCGATATCCCCCGCAGTCATTTCGTCACCGCAAAGCATAAGTCTCAGAGCATCCGCAACCGACCCGAAAGCAAGGCGGTAAAGCCCCCTTGCGGCAGCTTGTGCCGTTTTTCTGCTCTTTTCGATTTTTGAAATCTCCGCTCTGATTTCGTCCCTTGCAAGAAGCTTTGCCGCACTCCGCTGAGGGGTCAGTGAAAAACCCGCTCTTGCGGCACATCCTCTTGCATCGCCGCCCTGCGCATAATAAGAGCAGAACAGCTTTTCTTTTTCTGTCAATTTCTTTGACAACAAACCACGTCCTTTCCGAGAGAAACTCATTCTGCATTTTGCACTTTGCATTCTGCATTCTCATAAAAGCTCCTCTCACCCTAAAGCGGAACTCGGTGTTTTTTAAACCCGAATAGGTTCACTTTTTTTCGGACTCCGTTTCTTTTATTGTTCTGATTTCTCCCGTTTTCGCCTGTTTCCGCCCCTGTATCGCCGTTTTTCTCCGTTTTTATAAAATAATTTCAGATTGCGAATTTTTTTGCAAAATTGCTTGACTTGATGCGCTTTAGGGTGTAAAATTAGTGTGTCATAAAAATTTTAAAAAAGAGTGGTGAAAATCTTGGGCAGTTCCGATATTCCCAACCCCCGAAGTAGAAGTTCAGAAATTTACGCCGCATCGACGGAGCTGTGCCGAGAGTGATTTGCCTCAACCAAATCGCTTATATTGACTTTTGGCATCCCCTTTGCGGTAATTCGCACAAGGAGATGCTTTTTTATGGAAATAAACGAAATTTACGAAACTCTCATCGAGCAGATTGAACAGCATATTTCAAAAGGCGAAATTTCATTTCTCCGTGAAATTCTCACCGAACTGAACGTTGTTGACACGGCGCAGATTATGGAAGAACTTGCCGACAAAAACAGGCTTACTGTTTTCCGTGTTCTGCCCAAAGATATTTCGGCTGAAGTTTTTTCTTATCTTGAACCCGATACTCAGGCGGATATCGTCCGAATGATAACCGATGCCGAGCTTGAACGACTGCTTGACGAAATGTTTCTTGACGATACGGTTGACTTTCTTGAAGAAGTTCCGGCAAATGTTGTTACCAGAGTGCTTGCCCACTCCGACCCCGAAACCCGAAAGCTCATCAACCGTTTTCTTAAATACCCAGAAGACTGTGCAGGCAGTCTGATGACCATTGAGATGGTTCATCTTCAGACAAGCCTCACCGCTGCACAGGCGATTGAAAAAATAAGAAAAACAGGCGTAGACAAAGAAACCGTCTACACCTGCTACTGCATCGACCGTGAGCATCATCTTCTCGGAAGCGTTCCTCTTCTCTCACTTCTTCTCTGCGACGAAAACGCACTTGTGGGCGACATTATGGAAGATGACGCACAGCTCATTTCGGTCAACACTCTCGATGACCGTGAATATGTTGTTGATATTGTTAAAAAGTACGACCTTCTGAGCGTACCCGTTGTCGATAACGAAAAGCGTCTTGTCGGTATCATCACGGTTGACGATATCGTTGACGTTATCGAAGAAGAGGTTACCGAAGACTTCGAGAAAATGGCTTTGCTTGCTCCGTCTGACGATGAATATCTCAAAACAGGCATCTTCAAACTCGCACGAAACAGAATTCTCTGGCTTCTCATCCTTATGATTTCGGGCACCTTCACGGGCAAAATCATTGAAGGCTACGAAACCCTTCTTGCAGGCTTTGTTGCTCTGACCGCATCAATGCCTATGCTGATGGGTACGGGCGGTAACGCAGGCAGCCAGGTTTCAACCCTTATCATCCGCGGTCTTGCGGTTGGTGAAATCGAAATCAAGGATTATCTCAAAATTGTGTGGAAAGAACTGCGTGTCGCATCAATCTGCGGACTTGTTCTCGGCGCAGCAAACATTCTGCGAATGTATCTTTTCAGCGAAGGTACTCTTGAAGTTTTCCTCGTTGTATCTCTTGCGATGTTCTGTGCGATTGTTGTTGCAAAGCTCATCGGATGTTCGCTCCCGATTTTTGCAAAGATAGTCAAGCTCGACCCCGCACTTATGGCAGGCCCGATGATTGCAACCCTTGTTGACATCGTAACCCTCGTTATTTATTTCGGACTTGCAAAGGCATTTTTGCTTTAAAAAATATTACCAAATTATTGCAAACCCGTAGGGACGACCTCAGTGTCGTCCCTTTTTATGTTAAAATCAGAATAAACAGAGTAATAATAACAATCTATCAATCTTCTTTCTGATGACGGACAAATGAAGTCGGAGAGATAATCGCAACTTTTTATCGATATAAATGTATATAATATATAACATTTCACCAAAAAAGGCCGCTTTGTGCGGTCTTTTTTAGTTGCGGAAATCATTGACTTTAACGGTGATTTTAGGGTATGATAACAGAGTAAAAATTTATAATGGCGGGAGTTTTGGATATGATGAAAAACACAGACAAAACAATGGAAAAAATCGTTGCTCTCTGCAAAGGCAGAGGCTTCATCTTCGCAGGCAGCGAAATCTACGGCGGTCTTGCAAACACCTGGGACTACGGCCCCCTCGGCGCAAGAATGAAAAACAACGTTAAGGACACCTGGAGAAAGAGATTCATCCAGGAAAGAAAGAACAGCTACGAGGTTGACGCAGATATCCTTATGCATCCCAGAGTATGGGAAGCAAGCGGCCACGTTGCAAGCTTCTCCGACCCCCTTCTTGACTGTAAGGAATGCAAGAAGCGTCACAGAGCAGACAACCTTATCGACGACTTCAACCCCGATGCACACGCAGACGGTATGACAAAAGAGGAAATGTTTGAGTACATCAAGGCTAACTCAATCCCCTGCCCCCACTGCGGCAAGCACGACTTCACCGATATCAGAGAATTCAACCTTATGTTCCAGACATTCAGAGGCGTTACCAACGACAGCAAGAACGTTATCTATCTCCGTCCCGAAAATGCTCAGGGTGAATATGTTAACTACCTCAACGTTCAGAGAACAATGAGAGCAAAGCTTCCCTTCAGCATCGGTCAGATCGGTAAGGCTTTCAGAAACGAAATCACTCCCGGTAACTTCACATTCAGAACAATCGAGTTTGAGCAGATGGAGTTCCAGACATTCTGCAAGGAAGGCACAGACAGCGACCTTTACGATTACTTCAAGGAATACGGTATGAAGTATTATCAGGACCTCGGCATCAAGGCAGAGAATCTCCGTTTCCACGACCACGAAAAGCTCGCTCACTACGCAAAGGCAGCCTGCGACATCGAGTTCCTCTTCCCCTTCGGCTGGGGCGAAGTCAACGGTACCCACAACAGAACCAACTTCGACCTCACAAGACACCAGGAATACAGCGGTCAGAAAATGGATTATCTTGACCCCGAAACAAACGAAAAGTTCATCCCCTTCATCATCGAATCAACCTACGGTCTCGACAGAACAGTTCTCGCTCTTCTCTGCGAAGCATACGATGAAGAAGTTATCGACGCTGAAAAGAACGACACAAGAGTTGTTCTCCACCTCAGCCCCGCAGTTGCTCCCTTCAAGGCAGCTGTTCTTCCCCTCTCAAAGAAGCTTTCACCCGATGCTCTCAAGGTTTACGAAAAGCTTCAGAAGAAGTTTATGATTGATTTCGACGAAACAGGCTCAATCGGTAAGCGTTACCGCCGTGAAGACGAAATCGGTACCCCCATCTGCATTACCTTCGACTTTGATTCGCTCGAAGACAATTGCGTTACAGTCCGTGACCGTGACACAATGCAGCAGGAAAGAATTTCAATCGATGCTCTCGAAGATTACATCGCTTCACGCATTGAATTTTGATTTTTGGCAAAAATATTCATTATTATAGAAAGGAACCCGGCGAATTATGAAAGTTAATTTCACAGAAACCGTGCTCAGAGACGCCAACCAGTCTCTTATCGCAACCAGAATGCCTTTCTCGGATTTCAAGCCCGTTCTTGAAAAGCTCGACAAAGCAGGCTACTATTCACTTGAATGCTGGGGCGGAGCAACATTTGACTCCTGCCTGCGCTACCTCAATGAAGATCCCTGGGAAAGACTCCGCAACATTAAAAAGGCTTGCCCCAACACCAAGCTTCAGATGCTTCTCAGAGGTCAGAACCTTCTCGGCTATAAGCACTATCCCGATGACGTTGTACGTGCTTTCATCAGAAAGAGCGTTGAAAACGGCATCGACATCATCAGAATTTTCGATGCTCTCAACGACGTACGCAACATCGAAGTAGCAGTTGACGAAACTCTCAAGTGCGGTGCTCACGCATCAGGCACAATCTGCTACACAATCAGCCCCATCCACAACCTTGAAAGCTATGTAAAGCTCGCAAAAGAGATCGAAGCTCTTGGAGTTCAGTCCATCTGCATCAAGGATATGGCAGGCATTATGAGCCCCAAGGAGGGTTATGACCTCGTTAAGGCTCTCAAGGCTAACGTAAAAGTTCCCATCGTTGTTCATACACACTCAACAACAGGTCTCGGCTTTATGACACTTCTCAAGTGCGTTGAAGCAGGCGCAGATGTTATCGACTCAGCTATCTCCTGCTTCTCCGGCGGTACTTCACAGCCCGCAACCGAAACTCTTGTTTATACTCTCAAGCAGTACGGTTACGAAGTTGACGTTGACGAAAACGTATGCAAGGAAATCAACGATTTCTTCAAGCCCATCCGTGCAAAGGCTCTTGAAAGCGGTCTTCTCAATCCCGTTGTTATGGGCACTCAGACAGACGCTCTCATTTATCAGATTCCCGGCGGTATGCTTTCAAACCTTGTTGCACAGCTTACAGCTCAGAACAAACTCGACAAACTCGACGAAGTTCTTCTCGAAACTCCCAGAGTACGTGAAGATCTCGGCTATCCTCCCCTCGTAACTCCTATGAGCCAGATGGTCGGTGTTCAGGCTACTGCAAACGTTCTTGCAGGCGAAAGATACAAGAACATCTCCAAGGAAGTTAAGAGCTACATCAAGGGTGAATACGGTCAGGCTCCCGGCAAGGTAAGTGAAGATCTTCAGAAGCTCGTTATCGGCGACGAAAAACCCTTCACCGGCAGATTTGCTGATACTCTCGCACCCGGTATGGAAGAAGCAAAGGCTTATCTTGGCGACAAGGCAACCTGTGAAGAAGACGTTCTTTCTTACATCGCATTCCCCGCACAGGCAGAAGCTTTCTTTGAGAAGCGTGAAGCCAACAGAAAGAACACATTCAGCTACACAATCAAGAGAATTGACTGAGGTTATTAATTATGTTTGCAGATAAAATCACACTGACTATGTCAGAAACCCTTCTTGTTGCGGTTGCAGGCATTTTAGTTGTTATGTTTGAGCTCGCCCTCATCACCATTCTCATTCTCGGTCTTTCAAAAATATTGAGATCAATCGAAGGAAAGCTCGTAAAAAACGATTCCGAATCTTCCGATTCCGTTGCAAACGCACCCGCAGCCGTTCCCGCTCCTGCTCCCGCAGCAGCACCCGCACCCGTTGCTTACATCCCCGCAAACTGTGTTCAGCTTGTTGACGTTGACGAACCCACAGCGGCAGTTGTTATGGCTCTCGTAAGCAAAGAAACCGGCATTCCCCTCGAAAGACTTATGTTCAGATCAATCAAGGGTAAAACAGAGCTTGTTGACGTTGACGAAAGAACTGCGGCAACAATTATGGCAATAGTAAGTCAGGAAAGCGGTATTCCGCTTAACAGACTCAGCTTCAAATCAATCAAAAAAGTGGAGGAATAATTATATGAAATACGTTGTAAATCTTAACGGCAAAGCATACGAAGTAGAGGTTGAAGAAACCCAGGCAGTTATTATGAATGTTACAGATGCACCCGTTGCAGCAGCTCCCGTTGCTCCTGTTGCAGCTCCCGTTGCAGCACCTGCAGCAGCTCCCGAGGCAGCGCCCGCTCCTGCAGCACCCGCTGCTCCCGTTGCAGGCGGCACAAACATCACTGCTCCCATGCCCGGCACAATCCTCGCTGTTAACACAGCTGCAGGCTCAACAGTAAACGCAGGCGATGTTCTTATGATTCTCGAAGCAATGAAGATGGAAAACGAAATCGTTGCTCCCTGCGCAGGTACAGTTAAGCAGGTTCTCGTTTCAAAGGGTTCAACAGTTGAAACCGATGCTGTTCTTGCTGTTATCGGCTAAGGTGATCGCCCATGGATTTTATTCTTGAAATCTTAAAGGGAATCTGGGAAAGCTCGGGTCTTGCTCTTCTTCAGTGGCAGAACGCGGTAATGATTCTTGTTTCCATAGTTTTCCTTTATCTCGCAATTGTTAAAAAATTTGAGCCCCTTCTGCTCGTTCCCATCGCATTCGGTATCCTTCTTGCAAATATGCCCGGTGCAGGTCTTATGGATGACCCCACAGGTCTTATGGATACCTCCAACATTGTTGAAGGCGCTCATTGGTACGACTCCGGTGTTCTCCGACTGATTTACGCGGGTGTCAAGAGTTCAATCTTCCCCTGCCTCATCTTCCTCGGCATCGGTGCAATGACAGACTTCGGTCCGCTCCTTGCGAACCCCGTCAGCCTTCTTTTAGGTGCTGCCGCACAGCTCGGTATCTACATCGCATTTGTTGTTGCTATCCTCCTTGGTTTCACTCCTCAGGAAGCAGCTTCAATCGCTATCATCGGTGGTGCCGACGGTCCCACAGCTATTCTTGTTGCTTCAAAGCTTGCCGGTCATCTTCTTGGTCCCATCGCTCTTGCTGCATACTCCTATATGGCTCTCATCCCACTCATTCAGCCTCCTCTTATGAAGCTTATCACAACAGAGAAGGAGAGAAAGGTTGAAATGAAACAGCTGCGTACAGTCAGCAAGACAGAGAAGATTATCTTCCCCGTAGTTGTTTTCATCGTTGTTGCATTCCTTATCCCCGACGCCGCTCCACTTATCGGTATGCTTATGTTCGGCAACCTTCTTAAGGTTTGCGGAGTTACCGACAGACTCAGCGACACCGCTCAGAATGCACTCACCAATATCGTAACCATTATGCTCGGTGTAACTGTAGGTGCAACCACCAACGGCACAGAATTCCTCAAGCTGAGCACAATCAAGATTGTTTTCCTCGGTCTTGCCGCTTTCTGTTTCTCAACCATCGGCGGACTTCTTTTCGGAAAGCTTCTTTACCTCATTACCGGTGGAAAAATCAACCCCCTTATCGGTTCGGCAGGTGTTTCCGCAGTTCCCATGGCAGCACGTGTTTCACAGGTTGAAGGCAGAAAGTACAATCCTACAAACTTCCTTCTTATGCACGCTATGGGTCCCAACGTTGCAGGCGTTATCGGCTCGGCAGTTGCCGCAGGCTTCCTGCTTATGATGTTCGGTAAATAAACAATAACCGTTTTATCCGCAGATGCAGTAATGTGTCTGCGGATGTTTTTTATCCCTTTAACTATTGATATATAAATTCAGTTTTGATATAATATCACCATGATTTGCGCAAAAGAAAACACGATAGGTATTCTTGCCCACGTTGATGCAGGCAAAACCACGCTGACCGAAGCCGTGCTATTCAAAGCAGGAGCTATCCGTCGGCTTGGTCGTGTTGACAAAAAAGATTCCTGGTTCGACTCTCACGAGCTTGAGAGAAGCCGTGGAATAACGATTTTTTCAAAGCAGAATCCGTTCACCCTCGGTGAAAAACATTTCACTCTTGTAGATACCCCGGGTCACATTGATTTTTCAGCAGAAATGGAGCGTACGCTCGGAGTTCTCGACTATGCTGTGCTCGTCATTGATGGCATAAGCGGAGTGCAGAGCCACACCGAAACAATATGGCATCTTCTCAAAGAATACGGCATTCCCGTTTTCATCTTCGTCAATAAATCGGACCGTGACGGTTTTGATAAAACAAACATTATTTCCGAACTGAAGAGCATTCTCTCCGAAGGTTGCACCGATTTCACCGAACCTCTCGGAGAATCGCAGACTGAAGATATCTCGATGTTCAGCGAAGGAATTCTTGAAGCGTGTCTCGAAGGTAAAACTGATGAAAATTCACTCATCAGCGAAATTGCCGACGCAATAATCAAAAGAGAAATCTTTCCGTGTGTTTTCGGTTCCGCGCTCAAAGGCGACGGTGTTGACCGCCTTCTCGATATAACAGAAAAGTTTTCTCTTCCCAAAAAATATCCCGATGATTTTTCTGCAAAAGTCTATAAAATCCTTCATGATTCAAAGGGCAACAGACTCAGTTTTCTCAAAATAACGGGAGGAAAACTCACTGTCAAAATGCCTCTCGGCGATGAAAAAATCGACACCATCCAGATTTTCTCGGGCGAAAAAACCGAAAGCATTTCCGAAGTGACAGCAGGCGGTGTCTGCGCGGTTTCGGGTCTTTCACAAACCTCACCGGGTGACATTATCGGCTCTGACGGAACAATCGTCAACAAATCGCCCAAGCTCCGTCCTCTGCTTTCGGCAAAGGTTGAAATTCTTGACGGCACGGACATCCACACCGCTGTGCGAAAACTCCGCATCCTTTCAGAAGAAATGCCCGAACTTTCGGTCAGAACCGTTTTATATGCAAAGCAAGAGCAGATTCAGATAAGCGTCATGGGCAAAATTCAGCTTGAAATTCTCAAATCCCTTGTGAGAGACCGTTTCGGTATCGACATCGGCTTTGGCAGTTGCACCATTCTTTATAAAGAAACAATCGAATCTCCAGTTATGGGTTACGGTCATTACGAACCGCTACGCCATTATGCGGAAACCCAGCTTCGCATTGAACCTGCCGAAAGAGGCAGCGGAATCACCGCAAAAAGCGAATGCAGTCTTGATTTTCTCGATTCAAATTATCAGAATCTGATTCTCACTCATATTCTCGAAAAAGAACATATCGGTATTCTCACGGGTTCACCTCTGACGGATGTCAACATTATTCTCACTGCAGGCAGAGCTCATCTCAAACACACGGAAGGCGGTGACTTCCGTGAAGCAACCTACAGAGCAATACGTCAGGGTCTTGAAAAGGCGCACAGCGTTCTTCTTGAACCGTATTACTCATTCACTCTGCGTGTACCCGTCGAATGCTTCGGCAGAGCGGTTGCGGATATCCAGCGTCTCTGCGGTGAATTCGAGCCTCCCGAAATGACCGAAACCCGTGCAGTTATCAAAGGTTTCGGACCCGTTTCCGAATTTATGGATTACCCCGAAGAAGTTACGGCATACACGGGCGGCAGAGGAAGTGTTTCACTTCGCGAATGCGGATACAGACCGTGCCACAATGCTGAAAAAGTAATTGAAAATATCGGCTACGAAAAAGAACGTGACCTTGAAAATCCCTCATCCTCCGTTTTCTGTTCTCACGGTGCAGGCTTTGAGGTCAAATGGCAGGATGTCGATGATTTCAGACATATAAAAAATTAAATTTAAGGAGATATATTATGGCAAAAATTATCGGACAGAATATCCCCAACATCCCCTGGCAGGACAAACCAGAAGGATACCGCTATCCTGTATGGCGTTACAGCGGCAACCCCATCATCACACGTGACAATCTTTATATGGCAAACAGTATTTTCAATTCTGCTGTTGTGCCCTACGGTGACGGCTTTGCAGGCGTTTTCAGAGTTGACGTTATGAGCCGTGACCATACTCTTGTTGTCGGTTACAGCAAGGATGCAATCAACTGGGAGCTTGAAGAAAAGGTTATCTTCAGAGGCTACGACCCCAGACTCTGCGAAATCGACGGCAAATATTATCTTTCATGGGTTAATCTTACACCTCACGGCACAACAATCGGCATCGCATACACCACCGATTTCAAGGAATGGACCCAGCTTGAGGATGCTTGCTATCCCGTTGCACGTAACGGTGTGCTCTTCCCCAGAAAGGTCAACGATGAATTTCTTCTTCTTATCAGACCCTGCGACAGAGGACACACTCCCTACGGTGATATTTTCCTCAGCCACAGCAAGGATTTAACCTATTGGGGCAAACACAGATTTGTTATGAAACCCGAAAAAAATTGGGAAATGACAAAAGTCGGTGCAGGACCCACACCCATTGAAACCGACGAAGGCTGGCTTATGTTCTACCACGGCGTTCTCACAAGCTGCAACGGCTTCACATACGCAATGGGTGCTGCAATCCTCGATAAAGACGAACCCTGGAAGGTTCTTCACAGAGCGGATTGCTTCCTGCTCGCACCTCACGAGCTTTATGAATTTGTAGGCGACGTTCCCAATGTTGTATTCCCCTGCGCAGCTCTTGCCGATGCTGAAAGCGGCAGAATCGCTATCTACTACGGCGCAGCAGACACCACCGTTGCCCTCGCATTCACAACAGTTGACGAAACAATCGACTTCATCAAGAAAAATGACCTTATTAAATAAGTTTTCATCAATTCTCCGTCACGGCTGAATGCCGTGCCACATCTTTCTACAAGGAGGCCAAGAAACAGAAAGCTGGTGTTCGGGCTCCTTAGAAAAGGAGCTGTCCGTAGGACTGAGGATTGATTTAATCAAAGCTGTCACAACTCAACATCATTCCAAAAATTCACCCCGGCAGTACGCAATGTACCGCCGGGGTGTTGTTATGAAAGGAACGGGTCAGTTAAGTAAAAAGTCCGATAAGGAATTTGATGGGTGTTAATATAAATTCAACTATTGTTTCAAATATATCCTTTATCACCTCAGCAAAGTCCTTGCCCTCATCATCACTGTTAATATCATATATCGTTGCATTCGTTATACTCATATTTTCTGCATCAAAATCATATTCATCAGGAAGTGTAAATGTCCACGTAAGTGTCTTTTCGTCAACAGTCAGAGATGCATCAGCTATAAAATGACCGTGCCTTACTCCGTTTTCATCAGGTTCTTTATCCCAGACAAAAACTGAATTTTGCATTTCATATAACGATGCCGAATAGTTTTGCGGATATCCAAACATTCCTCCGGCAAAATAAATCGTAGTTACATTATATAAATTCTCACCATCAGTGAAACTTATTTCCCATGAATACTCACACCTGGATTCGGGTGTACTCGGCATATTAACCGTATATCTTTCCTTCAAATTCGGGTCAGTCATTTTTGCTGTAAACACACCGTTGTCATATGAAAGGCTCGAATTATAATCATCGCACATTACAGAATAATATCCGTCCTTTGATGAGGATTTGACATAGGTTGCCGTAAGTTCAACAACAACCGGATGATGGTCTGAGGGATAAGGATAATCAAGGGCAACATATCCGTATTTATCAAAGAAAGAATAATCCTCATTATATACCTTATAACTGTTTATTCCTCCCCAAAAACTGTCATTAACCAAAATATGATCAATTACTTTTGCTTCATACAGTTTTCCATCGTCACCTGATTGATTAAAACAATTGGTGTAAGTGTTAAGGCTACCCTTGTAAATATCTCTTGTATCGGTATAACCTTCATTAATAAAGACATTGTAAGGCTCAGAACCTTTCTTCTGGTTAAAATCACCTGTAACAACAACCGGAACATCGGGAAAATTCTTGTTTATAAAATCAATTATCTTTTCACTTGAAAAGATTGCAGCTTCATTTGATTTGATTTCTTTGTCTTTGGTAAGGTCATGCTCCATATGAGTATTAACGTGAAGATATTCAAGTCCGGTTTCCTTGTTTTTCAGCAATGCATAAGTACAGACTCTGGGGTACTTTGCTTTTGAATGTATTGAATTTTTCTCACCTGATTCCGAAAGCCAGAATGTACCGGATTTTTCAAGAGTGAACTTGTTTTTGTTATAATATACAGGTGAAGATTCGCTATTTATTGTTTTACCCTTATAGTCTTTTGAGCCTCGGTAGTCACCTACGCCCGAATAATTGTCACCTACAAGTTTTCCGTTAAGATCCTCGGTGGTTTCAAGCAAATTTCTCATTTTGCTTGTAGCTTCTTGCAAACCAAATGAATCAGGCATAACATCGTTGATTGTCTGAGCAATGTATTTCATTCTCTTTTTATAGGTGCAATCATATCCGTTCACTTTTTTGTTTTCTACATAAATATTGTAGCTCATCACTTTGATATCCTGAAATTTACATTGGGATATGGGAGGAAGTTCCACTCCGCCCATCGACTTGATATCGGAATGATAAATCGCATTTGTGGAGTATTTATTATATCCGTCATTTGAATATTTCATTGCTGTCATTGCATTTCCCACAAACGGAACAGCACCGAAAATCATAATGACAGCAAGAACAGCCGCCAATATAGATCTGAAATATTTTTTCATTTATATATGCCCCTTACTTTTAATACTCAATGTTTTTTCTTGGGCTTCCCCTTGAGGGGAAGCTCCGTCATAGACGGTGATGAGGTGATTGCGAAATAATTATCCGTACCACCTCATCCGTCACTTCGTGACACCTTCTCCTCAAGGAGAAGGCTTTCAGCTGAACATATCAACTATAATCAACCAAACAGAATACTAAACAGAAGTGTAAACGGAAGGAACAGAAGTTCAAATATTGCAATGATAAAATCGAAAATTCCGCCGCCTGAACTGCTGTTGTCCACAACTTCAACCTCAATGGTATCCGATACGGTTGAACCGTCGTGATTGGTTACGGTTACGGTAACTATTGTTATGCCCGAGCTGACGGTTGTGACCGTGCCGTCTGCATCAACGGTTGCAATTCTTGGATCTGCTGACGACCACACAAGGCTCTTGTAGCTTGCGTTTGAGGGGTTGACCTGTGCGCCGAGTTCCGCAACACTGGTGCCGTTAAAATCCTTTTCAACAATGATTTCAACCGATGTTGCCTTAACGACATTTGACTTTACAGTAATGTTGAACGATGTTGTTTTTCCCTGATATGTAACTGTTACACTCTTTATGCCCGCTGTTGACATATCGGGTTTTGAGCAGGTGAATCCGCTTGTGATTGTTTTAGTTGAACCGTCGCTGTACTTCGCATTAAGAGTAAGACCGGAGGAGCTGAAGCTTTCGCCAACATTGTATGTTGTTTTGCTCGGATATGTTTTTACCGAGATTGACGAAAGTGTAACCGTAGCGGGTTTTGCTTTAACCGTGATATTAAAAGATGCAGTCTTGCCTTTGTAAGTAACAGTTACTTTCTTTGTACCCGCTGTTGACATATCGGGTTTTGAACAAGTGAATCCGCTTGTAACGCTCTTGCTTGTGCCATCACTGTAATACACATTGAGTGAAAGACCCGAGGAGTTGAAGCTTTCGCCAACATTATAGGTCATCTTACTCGGATTTGTTCTGATTGAGATTGAGGAAAGAGTTGCGGCGGGCTTTGCATTAACGGTAATATAGAAAGAAGTTGTTTTGCCTCCGTATGTAACTTTGACATTCTTTCTGCCCGCTGTTGACATATCGGGTGACGAGCAGGTGAAACCGCTTGTTATGTATTCCGATGTACCGTCATTATAGTTTGCACGGACAACCATACCGCTGCTGCTGAAACTTTCACCTACATAATATGTCGTCTTATTAGGATAAGTGTCAACCGAAATTGATGAAAGTGCACGTGCCGCCTTTACGGTAACTCTGTGAGACTGGCTGACGATATTGTATCCCGAATACGGATTTCTGATGTAAGTATAAAGATAGTATGTACCGGGAGTGTTTCCGGTAACAACAATTTCCGTGCCGTTCGTTATATAATTCCCGTATGATGCGGATATATTATTGTTGCTTACAGCATATCCGATATCAAGAGTGTTTGTTGTATGGTTAGAAATAACCGCATTTACCGTTGCCGAATTTGATTTGTTAAGGTCAATTACGATATCAGAAGGACTAACGGTAAGTGTAGGTACAGTAACGGTAACTGTGCAGTTGGTTGTTGCAATAATATTATCTGAGGTATTGTAATAAGCATAAATCGGGAAGGTAACCGTTCCGCCCTGGACTGCGGTGGCTTTTAATTTGAACCATCTGTAACCGGAACCTACGCCCTTGTCATAAATCTGAGGAGGGTCAATAACTCTGCCGTTGTCGGTTCGGAATTCCCAGTTGATTCCGTATGTTCCTGAACCGGTGTTGTTGATACGCACTTCGATAATGCCGGTGGGGTCAGTTGAATCTGCGGCAATTGTGATGTTTGAAACGGTCAGATACTCCCCTGCCTGGGGTTCAATCGCACCATTCAACACCGTTTCTGCCGATGCACTGTCTGAAACCAAAATCTGTTCATCATGTGCAAATGCGGGTGCCGCTATTGATAACGCAAAAATGAGCGCAAGCAAAAGCGATAATCCTTTTTTTACTGTCTTTTTCATTTGAACATCTCCTTTTTTATTTTTCAGGGAAACCCCTTCATTAATAAAGACCCAAGTTGTTATGCCGACATTCAATTTTTCGGCTTTTGTTTACAGTTTGTTTACATTTAGTCTGCGATAATAAACAGAAACATGTAATATAAAAGCAGGTTTTGTAAGCTAAAACATACACACCTGCAAAAAAATTATACTGTTAAAAATCATCCATATCCCCGAAATATGTTTTTCGGGGATATGACAATTAATTTATGCTCTTACGCCAAGGGTAACAACATCGATTGCGCCGACGGGGCATTCTGCGTGGCATTTGCCGCAGCCCGTGCACTTTTCGTAGTCAACCTTTGCGCAGAATTTATCGATTGAGATTGCGCCTGCTTCACAAGCTTTGACACACTTCATACAGCCGATACAACCAACTTTACATTCCTTGCGTGTAATTGCACCCTTGTCGTGATTCTTGCAAAGCACAGCCGCTTTTGATTCTTCAAGGGGCATCATTTCAATAAGACCCTTGGGGCAGGTCTTGACACACATCTTACAAGCCTTACACATATAAGGATTGATTCTTGCAATACCGTCGCAAATGCTGATTGCATCATACTGACAGGCATCCACGCAGTCGCCGTAGCCGATGCAGCCGTAGATGCATTCCTTGGGACCGCCGAAAATCTGGGATGCCATACGGCAGCTTTTAACGCCCTGATATTCGAGTTTTACTTCTGCATTGACATTGTGACCCTGGCAAAGCACAACTGCTGCCATAGGTTTGACCTCACCTGCGGCAAGTCCCGTAATTTCGCCGATAGCCTTTGCGGTATCGTTTCCACCGGGTGCACAGAGTGCCGTGTCTGTTGTTTCACCTTTTGAAAGTGCGGCAGCATAGCCGTCACAACCCGAAAAACCGCAAGCGCCGCAGTTTGCACCGGGAAGGCATTCTCTGATTGCTTCGGCTTTTTCGTCAACGGGCACCGCAAAAACCTTTGATGCGATTGAAAGACCGAGACCTGCAATAAGACCGATAGCGGCAACAATTATAACTGCAATAACAATAGAGTTCATTATTCCGTTACCTCCTTATGCAAATATTCCGTCAACAAGACCCGTAAAGCCCATAAACGAAAGTGAAACGATTGCTGCAGCAATAAGAACAATGGGGAGTCCCTGAAGGAATTTGGGAATATCCGCACCTTCAAGTCTGCTGCGTACACCTGAGAAAATAACCATTGCAACCATAAATCCGAGACCCGCACCAACGCTGTTTACCATTGATTCAGCGAAGTTGTAGCCCTTTGTCTGGTTGAGAAGAACAACACCGAGAACAGCGCAGTTTGTTGTGATAAGAGGAAGATAAATGCCGAGTGCATTATAAAGAGGAGGCATAAACTTCTTGAGAATAAGCTCAACGAGCTGAACGAGAGCCGCAATAACAAGAATGAAAACGATTGTCTGAAGATATTCAAGGTCGTTTGCAAGAAGAAGATATTTGTTGATGGGGTATGTAACTGCAGTTGCAAGCGCCATAACAAAGATAACAGCCGCAGACATACCGACCGCTGTATTCAGCTTCTTTGAAACACCGAGGAAGGGGCAGATTCCGAGGAACTTACAGAGAACAAAGTTTTCTGTAAGAACCGAAGTGAGGATAATTGCGAGGAACGATTTTACGATTGTTGCTGTCATACCTGTTCACCCTCCTTCTTTTCTTCGCTGCAGCCCTTGCCGTCTGCAAGGAGTGCGCAGTTTTTAGCCATGGGGCAAGCCTGACATCCGCCAAGCTCTGCTCTGGGTTTGCCCTTGCTCTCTGCAAGCTTGTTTGCGCAAGCCATAAGCAGACCGAAGGTAAGGAAACCGCCGGGTGCAAGGATAAATACGGTCATGGGATTGAAAACTTCCGTCCAGGGAAGAGTAAATCCGTTGAATCCGTTAAGCACGTTGTCGCCGAAGAGCACAAGAAGATTCTGTGCACCTGCAAGGAATGTACCTGCACCGAGAATTTCTCTGACAGAAGCCATACAGCAAAGTGCAATTGTAAAGCCAACACCCATACCGAGACCGTCAACAGCCGATGCGATAACTGAATTCTTGCCCGCAAAAGCTTCTGCTCTGCCGAGGATGATGCAGTTAACAACAATCAACGGCAAGAAAACACCGAGGGCGGCATCGAGTGCGGGAACAAAAGCCTTGACTATCATCTGAACTATTGTAACGAAAGATGCGATAACAACGATATAAGCGGGAATGCGCACCTTCGAAGGGATAACTTTTCTCAGAAGAGAAATTACAATGTTTGAGCAAACAAGAACAATCATTGCTGATATACCCATACCAAGTGCATTGACAACGCTTGTTGATGTTGCAAGGGTGGGACAAGTGCCGAGAACAAGTCTGAAAACGGGGTTTTCGGCTATAAGACCTTTGGTAAATTCTTTACCGAGTGATTTTTTCTCAGCCATTGTTTACACCTCCTGCTGCTTCGATTGCGGCATTGACCGCCTCGGTCACCGCTCTTGATGTTATTGTTGCGCCCGTGATGGCGTCGATTGAATTTTCACCGGCTTTATCTTTTGAAACGGTGATTCCGCCGATAAGACCGATAAATCTGTCGCGGAAATCCTGCTCAGCCGCTTTTGCGCCGAGACCCGCAGTTTCTGCGTGAGAAAGGATGTTAACACCCGTAACCTTGCCTTCGCTGTCAACACCGGTCATAACGGCAATATCCCCGCCATAGCCCTTGGTTGTGTTGACAACAACGTGACCGATAACGTTGCCCGCTTCGTCGAGAGCTGCAACAACGCTTGTGCCGTCGGCAAGAATTTCAGCTTCGCCGAATGACTTTGCATCAACAAAAACAACCTGTCTTGACTTGATTTCGGTTTCAATTGCAAGTTGCTCGATAATCGGAGCAGTAACATTGTTTGTCAGTCCGAGAAGAGCGGTTGCAACAAGACAGATAACAAAGAGTGTGAGCGTTGGAACAAGAAATTCTTTCAGCATTTTCATTTTGCCTCACCCTCCTTTGCCTTTTTTTCTTTAACAGTACCGAAAGGCTTGGGAGCCATAATTGTTTCGATATGAGGAACAAGAAGGTTCATAATAAGAATTGCGAATGATACGCCTTCAGGGAGCGATGCGAAAAGTCTGATAAGACAGGTAAGAAGACCGCAGCCGATACCGAAAACGATTTTTGCATTGGACTTTATGGGGCTTGTTGAATAGTCGGTAGCCATAAAGAACGCACCGAGAAGCACACCGCCACTCATAAGATGATATGCAACAAACTCAAGATCGCCCTTGCCTGCAATAAGCATAACAACGGCAACCGTACCGATGAATGCAACAGGAATTTTATAAGAAATAACTCTTCTTGCAAGAAGGTAAAGTCCGCCGATAATAAGTGTTACAGAGCAGGTTTCACCAAGGCAGCCGCCTCTGATTCCGAGGAACATATGATAAAGTGAAGGAAGCGCCTCTGCTGTTTCGCCTCCGAGGATTGCAAGCGGAGTTGCTGTTGAAACCGCATCTGTTTTCCACGAAAGAGGAGCTGTCCAGTTGCCCATTGCCTGACCGAACGAAAGAAGAAGCACGATTCGGGCAACGATTGCGGGGTTAGCAAAGTTCTGACCGATACCGCCGAACATCTGCTTAACAACAACGATAGCAAAGAAGCTGCCGATTGCCGCCATCCACAGAGGAATGCTCACGGGAAGGTTGAATGCAAGGATAAGACCGGTAACAACAGCGCTCAGGTCGCCGATTGTGTTGTGTCTTTTCATCACTTTTCTTGCGAGGAATTCCGAAAGAACAGCTGTGATGACCGTTGTTGCCGTAACGGCAAGAACTCTCGGTCCGAAAAGAATAACAGCCGCAACGAGTGTGGGAATAAGAGCAATAACAACATCAAGCATTATTCCTCTTGTTGTGTCTTTGGTGCGAAGATGAGGCGACGCACTGACTAAAAGCTTTTTACCGTCAACCATTATTTGTTGCCCTCCTCTCTGAGAATTGCCTTTGCAAGGCGCATATGCTGAACAAGGGGTTTGCCTGCGGGGCATGCAAATGCACAGCTTCCGCATTCCATACAAACCATAATACCGAGCTGCTTAAGAGCATCGGGATCTTTTGCCTTTGCGGCTTTTACAATGTTTGTGGGCATAAGACTCATCGGGCAGGCAATTGCGCATCTGCCGCATCTTATGCAGTCGGTTTCAGCCTTGAGAACAGCATCATCCTTTGAAAATGCAAGGATTGCATTGTTCTGCTTAAGAACGGGAAGGTCTGTTCCGACTATTGCAAGACCCATCATCGGGCCACCCGTGATGATTTTTGCGGGTTCTGTCTTGAACCCTCCGCAGAAATCAATGATTTCTCCGATATTTGTACCGACGGGAACTCTTACGTTTTTGGGCTCGGCAATTGCTGAGCCGTCAATTGTCATCGAACGGCTGACAAGAGGCTTGCCTGTTTTGAGGTAACGTGCGATAAACGCAACCGAAGCAACGTTCATAACAACGCATCCGACGTCTGCAGGAAGCTTTCCGGGTGGAACTCTTCTGCCCGTTGCGGACTGAACCATCATCTTTTCAGCGCCCTGGGGATATTTCGATTCAAGAACCATAAGTTTGACCTCATCGTCAACATCTTCCTTATGGTCTGCGATATTTTTGAGAACCTTGAATGCTTCGGGCTTGTTGTCTTCAACAGCAATAACAACCTTCTTGAAGCCGAGCAAGTCCTTCAGCAGATAGACGCTCGAAAGAATGTCCCACGAATTCTCCATGCATTCACGGTAGTCAACTGTTATGTAAGGCTCACACTCTGCGGCATTGATAACGAGTGTGTCGATGTTTTTATCTGCAGGGAAGTTGAGCTTGATGTGAGTCGGGAAACCTGCACCGCCCAAGCCAACAAGACCCGATGCTCTGACCGCTTTGATCAGATCTTCTTTTGTTTCAACGTGAGGCGGCTCAATACCTTCCCAAAGTCTCATTTCACCGTCAGATTCAATTGTAACAGCCTTCGACATAACGCCGTTGGGGAGTTTTACGTCACCCACTGCAACAACCTTGCCCGAAACAGATGCATGAATAGGTGCGCTGACAAACTTATCTGTATCACCTATAAGCTGACCGACAGCCACCTCGTCGCCCACTTTGACAACCGGCTCACAAGGTGCACCGATATGCTGCTGCATAGGTATAACAACCTTTGACGGAGTCGGAATTCTCACAACTTCCATCTCGGCAGTATTTTTGTGATGGTCAACCTTAACGCCGCCTCTGACCTTTTTAACAGCCTTGAGTACGCCGTCAATTCCGGCTTTAACCATAATATCTCCTCCTATTTATCGTAATGTGTAAATTTCAATTTCTGCAGTGCCGGCATAACCGACCCTAAAATGATGCCCGTCAGCGCTCCGGTAATAACACCGAAAACAGCAAGTGCAGGCGCATAATATATAACATCTGCCGTACCGGTTATAAATACAGCCGCCGCAAGTTGCCCCATATTGTGAACAACTGCGCAAACAGCAGATATTCCTACCATTCCGAGACTCTTCGTTGCGTACCGCATCAGCAGATACATAGCCAATGCCGAAAGCAGACCGCCCGAAAGGCTCATTATTCCCGCAGTCACTCCTCTTGTTGCGAAAGCAAAAATACCTTTGACAAGCGCAATTGCGAAAGCAGTCGGCAATCCCAGACTGCCTGCGGCAAACATGGTTATTATGTTTGAAAATCCGGGTTTTGCTCCCGGAGGGAAAAACGGCATAGGCGGTATAAGACTTTCAAGAAAGCCGAGCGATAACGCCAATGCGCAGAGTATCGCAGGAAGTGCGACTTTATATGCAGCGTTATTTTTCATATCAGTAAACCACAGCATCAACATCAGCCCCCTCAACGGTTATAACCGTTTTTGCGGGCAGACAGACAGCCGTATCTCCGCCTTTTTTAAGGCTCCCGGTATTCACGCAGAGCTTGTCATCACATTCGGCAGAGTCAAATCGGATTTCTCCGTTTTCCGCAACGATAACAACCTTCGGCTGAGTATCGGGAGTTATAACAATTTTTTCTTTCACAGAAGATAAATCAACCGTTTCAACGATTTCGCCGTCAACTGTAATCACTGCCTGAAGATTATCAGCGTTTGAGATGCTTGTATAAGCAAAAACGAGTGCCGCAACGATTATCAGCGCAACAACTGCGATATCCCCTTTTCTGAAAAGCTTAATTTCCATAGGTGTATGAAGCATCGGTTATCTCAACGATATCCGCATCGCCCTCAATGTAGATTTTTTTGTCTGATGTAACAAAAATTGCCGTGCAACCGTATTCAGCCGCAAGCGAAGATCCTTTTTCGATTCCGAGCACGAAGCAAGCAGTCGAAAGCGCATCGCTGAGAAGTCCGCTGTCGGAAACAATAGTCACTCCAACGAGTCCGTTATCAACGGGATATCCCGTTTCGGGATTAAGTATGTGGTGATATCTTTTTCCGTTTTCTTCAAAAAATTGCTCATAACTTCCCGACGACGAAACACAGCCTTCGTTCATATGAAGCTTTGCAATGTAGCTGCCCGCATTGCCTTCGGGATTTCTGATTCCGACGGTAAAATCTTTGTCTCCGTAAAGAAGAGTGCTTCCGCCGACGCTGACAACAGCATTCTTTATATCACGGGTTTCAAGATAAGCCTTGACAGAATCAAGAGCAATCCCTTTGCCGGATGCGCCGAAATCAAGCACCGCCGATTTATCCTGCATCACAAGATTACCGCCCTCAAGCGATATTTTTTTGTATCCGCTGTGAGAAAGTGCATCTGCAAGAGCATTCGGATCGGGAATTTCGGGAGTTGAACCGAATTTCCACAGATCGCTGACCGCACCAAGAGTGAAATCAAAAGCGCCGCCGCTCTTTTCGCAGACATCAAGAAGAAGTGAAACATATGCCGCAGTCTGAATATCAAGCTGACCTCCACCGCTTTTGTTGACCGACGAAACAAGCGAATCTTCTGCCGTTCTCGAAAGCACATTGACGTCAAGATTATCAACAATCTTTTGAATTTCATCCGTACAAAGGTCTGATTCATAGCCGGTCACCTTTGCTGTGACATAGGTTTTCATCGAGAAGAAATCGGCTTCGGAGGTTTTGTTAAGCACCCCGTCATAAAAAACAAACGTCACCAATGCAACAACAATAACCGTCACAACGGCAGCAACTGTTTTTTTCATCGCCTTCCTCCCCATATTAAATATAATAATATATAATACACTTATTTCTAATACATTTCAATAGATTTTTTTACATATTTCAAAAAAATGTATGAAAATTATTTCAATTTCAAGTTTTTTATGGTAAAATTCTATAAACAAAATCACAAGGAGAATTTCTATGACTTATTCGATATATATGCCCGCAAAATGTTTCTGGGGTAACGGCTGCGTCTGCGAGAATTCATCTGCACTCGACCTCGGAAAAAACTGCCTTATCGTAACGGGTAAAAACAGTGCAAAACTCAGCGGAGCGCTTGGCGATGCGATTGAAGCGCTAAAAAAAGAGGATGTTTCCTACGGAATTTTTGACGGAATAGGTGAAAATCCGCTTATCTCCGCCTGCCATAAAGCGGGAGAAGCCGCAAGAGAAATCGGTGCTGATTTCATTCTCGGAATCGGTGGCGGCTCAGTGCTTGACGCATCAAAAGCAATTGCGATTTATGCCTCAAACAGCGAACTTTCCCCGATTGATATCTATAAAAGAGAATATAAAAATAAAGCTCTCCCCGTTGCTCTCATCGGCACAACTGCCGGAACCGGCAGTGAGGTTACTGCCGTTGCAGTTCTCACGAACGACGAAACCGGCATAAAAAAGAGCATCTCCGGCCCGGACTGCTATGCTGCCGTTTCGTTCTGCGACCCGAAATATACCCACTCAATGTCTTATAAGACAACGGTTTCCACCGCTCTTGATGCCTTCGCCCACGCAATCGAAGGCTTCTTCACGCAGAAATGTGACGGTCCGCTCCGTCTGTTTGCCGAAAAGTGCATTCCCAAGCTTTATTCCTGCCTTGAAATTCTTTCGCAAACCGATACCGTACCCGATGAAATCAGAGAAAAACTTTATTATGCATCAATTTATGCAGGACTTGTAATCAACACCTGCGGCACTGCATTCCCCCACCCTCTCGGCTATGTTCTGACCGAAAACTACGGTGTGCCCCACGGTATGGCTTGCGCCGCATTTTTTGCTCCGTTTGTTGACAGATGTGCGGAATTTGCACCCGAAAAATTTGCGAATTTCTGCAAAATGACCGATGAAATCGGCAAAGTAAAAGCCGTAATTTCATCTCTGACCGACCTTGGAGGTGCCGTTATCGGCAAAGAAAACGCAAAAAAATTCGCCCTGCGCTGGCAGAGCGTTATCCCGAGAAATTTCACTGCTTCACCCGGCGGACTGACTATGGAAGAAGCAGAGAAAATTCTTTCGGAAATATGAATTATATGTCAAAAGCGGCTTGCAAAGGTAAAACCTCTGCAAACCGCTTTCTTTTTTTACTTTATCTCTTTTGCTTTAGCAACCGCAGCCACAGCCGCAGTCATTGCTTCTGCTCATCTGACAGCCACAGCTGTTGTTACCGCAATCGCCGTTACAGAAGAGGAGAATAAGGATGATGAAAAGACACCAGTTGTTATTGCATCCGCAACCCATGAATCTGACCTCCGTTTCCGGTTAAGCAGCTTTTATCAACCGCTTACATCCACATCTTATGTCAGAAACAGAAATGTGTTACAATAATTATTTGTCCTTTTCGATTGTCTGGAGGAACTGGTTTGCCATTGAAATTGCCTCTCCCGCACCGAGCTTTGTCGCAAGCTTGCTGATGGGCTTGAGAGGAATCTTTGCAATAGGCTTGAGAATAGGCATATCCTTATCAATAGTTATCTTTGCGTGATTCTTTGCAAGACGCTGAACCTCGCTGTTGAAAAGAATATCACCGAGATTATCGTTAAGCGAAAGATTATCGGGATTGATTTCGTCGCTTGAACTGAACCAGTTGCGCACAAAGCTTTCGCATCCGTCGGGAAGAACATAATCGGGATTGGGAATATCCGTGCCGTTAACGGTAATCTTATGGGTGCATTTACCCGACTTTGCGGTAATAACATTTTCGCCTTCTTTGATTACTGCGTCAAACTCAAAAATCTTATCGCCTTCAAGCTCTGTCTTTTCACCGTTTACGGTGAGAGTTACCTTATCGCAGTTGGAATAGACCTTGATTTTTTGTTCGCCCGTCGGTCTGTCAACAAATCTTTCACCCGCAATGTGAACGAACTTTTCGTCTGACCAATATGCCTTATAAACAAAGAATGCATCCTTCTTGATTTTTCTGTCGAAGGTAACAAGCCCCTTGTTGTTTCTGCCTTTTACGCCGCCTTCGTTACGGATTGCCGAACCGAAATCAAACATATTCCAGACATATGAACCCCAGAGCCAGTCACGCTCGTTGATTGCCTTGATATAATGCTCGTGATAATATGCCTGGTATTCCTCGGTGTAGTCGCCCTGAACGGGGTTTGCGGAGTGAAGATTTGTCATACCTTCCGCACCGTATTCCGAAAGGCTGAGCTTGAGGTGAGGCTTTGCTTCGCGGAACTTATCGAGCCACTTGTCAATACCTTCAACCGTCTGCATATACCAGCCGTAATAGTGGTTATACCCAAGAATATCGGGGATTTCGTTGAGCTTTGAGTTGATTGAAGTCATAGTTACCTGAGCGGTAACGGTGGGTCTTGTTGAGTCAAGAGCGTGAGCAATATCGTTGAGCTCCTTAATGCCCGCCGCAAGACCCGAAGCAGCGCCGTTGATACCGATTTCGTTTGCAACGCTCCAGCAATAGATTGAGGGATGGTTGTAATTCTGTCTGATAAGCTCCTCAAGCATAAACTTTGCCTGAGCCTGCTTTTTCTTGCTGAAATTAGAGATAACGGGAATTTCTGCCCATACAAGGAAACCTGCTTCGTCGCACAGGTCATAGAACTTTTCGTCGTGCTGATAGTGAGCAAGTCTGATTGAGTTTGCGCCGACTTCCTTGATAAGCTCAATATCCTCTGCGTGCTCTTTGAGAGTGAGAGCATTACCCATCTGCCATCTGTCCTGATGTCTTGAAACACCCTTCATCTTAACGTTCTTTCCGTTAAGGAAGAAACCTTTTACGCTGTCAAAATAAAATTCACGGACACCGAAACGGTCGCTGATTTCGTCAATAATTTCGCCGTCCTTCTTAAGACGTGCAGTCATTGTATAAAGATAGGGATTTGCGGTTGCATCCCAGAGAACAGGTTCTTCAATAAAGAGTTTGACCGCATCCTTATCCGCCTCAACCTCTCTCTTTGCAACTTCGTTACCTTCCGCATCAGTAATAACAAATTCCTTTGTAAGACCCATACAGCTGCCTTCGATAAGGCTCTTGACAAACACTCTGCCATCTGCCTTGGGAGTGATATACATACCGCAAAGGCTCATATCAAGAAGCGCAAAATGAGACTGCGCAACCTCGCTGATGATATTTACATCTCTGTAAATACCGCCGTAGAAGGTAAAGTCCGCCATCTCGGGATAAAGAAATTCATTTGCAGTGTTATCAACAATAACTCTGAGTGTGTTTTCTTCGTCTGCCTTAATGAAATCGGTAATTTCGAAACGGAACATAGAATAGCCGTTTTCGTGACTGCCGATATAAATGCCGTTAACAAAAACCTCGCACACGGTGTTGGCACCGCAGAATTCAAGATAAACTCTGCCGTCGAAGTAAGGAATCGTTCTTTCATAAACGCATCTGCCTCTGTAATATTCATCTGCGCCGCCCTGACCGTCAACAGCATTCCAGGTATGAGGAAGGTCAACCTTCTCAGCAACACCGTCCTTGATAAAATCCCAGCCGCTGTTTATGTTGGTTATTTTTCTCATTTTCAAGTCACCTTTGCTTTCCCTTAATTTAGTTGCATAAGTTTTTCCATTTTATATTATATCGATTTATCATAAAAAATCAAGAGGAAACAATATGTCAAAAATAACGGCGCACTCCATAATGAAGTGCGCCGCTGAATACCGATAATTATTTGAATGTCTTGAAGTTCATACCCTTTTTCGAAGCCGATTTCTTGACAACAAGAAGAACTGCAACGGTAAGAACAGCACCGATGGGAAGAGCAACAATTGCAAGACCCGACTTTGCGAGAAAACCTGCAATAATATATGTTACAAACGAGATTCCCGCAACTGTAAGTGCATAAGGAAGCTGGGTTGAAACGTGGTTGAGGTGGTCGCTCTGTGCACCGGCTGAAGCCATAATTGTTGTATCTGAAATGGGTGAGCAGTGGTCACCGCAAACAGCACCTGCCATACAAGCCGAAATAGCAATAATCATAAGAGGATTGCTTGCATCGAATACGCTGAGAACGATGGGGATAAGAATACCGAAGGTACCCCATGATGTGCCTGTTGCGAATGAAAGACCTACAGCGATAAGGAAGATGATAGCGGGAAGAAGCATCTGGAATGCGCCTGCACTGCCTTCAACAAGCTGTGAAATATAAATCTTTGCGCCGAGGCTGTCTGTCATAGCCTTAAGAGTCCATGCACAGGTAAGAATAAGGATAGCAGGAACCATAGCCTTGAAGCCGTCGGGAAGAGATGCCATTGCGTCCTTGAAGCTGATAACTCTTCTGATAAGAAGATATGCAACGGTGAATACAATCGCAATTGCCGAACCGATAACAAGACCTACGGAAGCATCCGAATTTGAGAACGCATCAATAAAGCTTTCACCGCTGAAGAATCCGCCTGAATAAATCATACCGAATACGCAACAGATGATAAGTACAACAACGGGAAGAACAAGGTCGATAACCTTACCCTTGGGATTTGAAGCTTCATCGCTTGCTTCAACACGCTCGCCTGTTGTAAAAAGATCTCCCTTTTCGAGAGCATTTTTCTCGTGAAGTCTCATAGGACCGAAATCGAACTTGCTTACTGCAATAACAACCATCATAAGGATGGTGAAAAGTGCGTAGAAGTTATAGGGAATAGCCTGAACGAAAAGACTGATACCGCTTTCTGCGCCTGCGCCTCTTGCGAAGCCTGCAACAGCTGCCGCCCATGATGAAATGGGAGCTATAATGCAAATGGGAGCTGCGGTAGCATCAATAAGATATGCAAGCTTTGCTCTTGAAACCTTCTTTTCGTCGCATACGGGTCTCATAACAGAACCGACTGTAAGGCAGTTGAAATAGTCATCGATGAAGATAAGGCAACCGAGAAGGATGGTTGCAAGCTGTGCACCGACTCTTGACTTGATGTGCTTTGATGCCCATCTGCCGAAAGCAGCCGAACCGCCGGCCTTATTCATCATCGAAACAAGTGCACCGAGAAGAACGAGGAAGATGATGATACCCATATTATAGCTGTCTGAAAGGCTTGCAACAAAGCCGTCAAACAGAACATGGTTGATTGCTGTTTCAAAGTTGCCGCCCGCAAAAATGAAGCCGCCTACAACAATACCGATAATAAGCGATGAATAAACTTCCTTTGTGATAAGCGCAAGAACGATTGCGATTACGGGAGGAAGAAGAGCAAGGATTGATGCGTAAGAACCGATGCTCTCACGAACCTTTGCAATAGCTGTTTCGATATTTGTTTTGAAATTCGGGTCGTTTGTGAGGTTATCCGCATAAGAATCAACATAAGCGTGAGCGGAGTCACCGTCAGAAAGGTCGTAGTCAACAGCTTCACCGTCAACGTCAACCGAAAATGCCGTGTTTGCGCCTGTTGTCAATGTGTCGTCTGCCGCCATAAGGATTGCAACTTCGCCTTCGGTTGCAGCTGCAGCCGAGTCATCTGCGATTGCAAAACTGAATGTGCAGAACATCGAGCCGAGAAGGGCAATAACAATACAGATTGCCGCAAGTTTTCTCTTGTTAGTCATAATCAGACCTCCATAAAATATTAAAAGCTCCGATATACATTAACGGCTGTATACCGAAGCTGAAAATCCTTTGCGATAGCTCTCCACAACCGTGACAGTATGGCACATATTCTGTGACATACCGGCAGACATCACTTCGGGCAAGCGAATGTCAACCTCGGCAAAAACTCCTTTCAGCCGCTCCATTTCCCGACGGAAAACGGCATACTTTTAGTTTTTGCGCCTCTATCTTTGCTTTTTATGACTTAATATTAACTTATATAGGATTTTTTGTCAAGGGAAATAAAATTTATTTCATAAGACCCGAAATTTTCTCGCTGAGCATTGCAAGCTCCTGCATCGTAAGACCTTCAGCTCGCACAGAGGGTTCAAATCCGCATTCCTCAATCGCTTTGATAACAACATCTTTCGGTATTCCAGAACCTGCGCTGATTGAATTTGCCGCAGTCTTTCTTCGCTGACCGAAGGCAGCGTGCACCATTCTGAAAAACAGCTCTTCATCTGTTATTTCGATTTCGGGTGTTTTACGGATATCCATTCTGATAACGCAGCTGTCAACCTTCGGAGCGGGCATAAACGAGCCTGCCGAAACGTCAAAAAGCTTCTGTGCGTGTGCATAATAATCAACCGCAACCGTAACCGCACCCGAAAGACGGCTTCCGACGGGTGCACAGATTCTCTGCGCCGCCTCTTTCTGCACCATAACAGTCACCGCTTCAATCGGCAGTCTGCTTTCAAGAAGCGCCATAATGACGGGGGATGTTATATAATAAGGCAGGTTTGCGCAGACGTAAACGGGCATTCCGTCAAATTTTTCCCTGATAAGTGCCGCAAGATCTGTTTTGAGTACATCCTGATTAATTATTTCGATATTATCAAAATCTTTGAGAGTTTCATCGAGAATCGGCAAAAGCTTTGTGTCGATTTCGATAACCACAACCTTCTTTGCTCTCTTTGCAAGCTCGGCAGTAAGCACACCGATACCCGCACCGATTTCGATTACACCGCAGTTTTCGTCTATACCGCTTTCCTCCGCCATTCTCGGGCAAACCGAAGGATTGACTATAAAATTCTGACCAAGCGCTTTCGAAAAATGAAAACCGTGTCTGCCGAGAATTTCTTTTATTGTTCCAATGTCGGTTAAATTATACATTACAGTAACCTCGTATCATTAATAATAAGCTCAAAATCGCAACCGAGAAACGCGGCGGACTTTTTGCAAAGCACCATTCTTTCAAGAAAGATTTCAAAATACTCCATAACAGGGCAGATATATGTGTCGATTTCAAGCTCAAGAATTATCAGTCTGCGTTCTTTTATAATGGTAAGCTTTGATTCGGTTACAGCATAATTGACTCTGTCGTGAATATCTGTATATATATCGTTTTTGTTGCGTACTCTTGTTGCACGCACATCGCTTTTGTCTGCAAGAATAAGAGCTGCCGCTATCGGAGTTACGGGTGCGGCTGTCTTTTCGTCGTGATGACCGATAGCCGTTGTTATTGCAATAACTTCGTCAATCGGGAAGTTTCTTTCTTTGAGAAGCGAAAAAGCAAGAAGTGCACCGTTATGAGCGTGGTTGGTACGGTTAACAGTGTTGCCGATATCGTGAATCAAACCCGCAATTTTCACAAGCTCGCATTCCCTTTCGGGGTAGCCGAGAGTTGCAAGAATTCTTTCCGCATCCGTTCCTGTTTTTACGCAATGCGCCATTCCGTGCTCGGTGAAACCTATTGCACCGAGAACGTCGTTTGCCGCCTTGATAAGCGCAAGAATTTCGCTGTCGTGCCTCAAATTTTCATAGCTTGTCAAAAAATGCACTCCCTTTTCGAAAATTATTGTATATCCGTCTGTTGATTTTATAATAAAAAATCTTTATAATAATTGTTAGATTTATTATGGAGGGATATGTAAATGTCTATTCTTGTTACCGGCGGTGCCGGATTCATCGGTTCACACACCTGCGTCGAACTTCTCAATGCAGGCTATGACCCTATTATACTCGATAATCTCTGCAACAGCAAGAGCGAAAGTGTAAAACGTATCAAAGAAATTACGGGAAAGGATGTTAAGTTCTACGAATGCGATATCCGTGACCGTGCAGGACTTGACAAAATTTTCGCAGAAAACAAGATTGATGCTGTAATTCACTTTGCAGGTCTTAAGGCTGTTGGCGAAAGCTGTGCAAAACCGCTCGAATATTATGACAACAATATCGGCGGCTCCGTTATCCTTTGCGAAGCAATGGCTGCAGCAGGTTGCAAGAAAATTGTTTTCAGCTCATCGGCAACCGTTTACGGAAGTGAAAACATTTCTCCTCTCAAAGAAGATATGCCAGAGGGAAAAACAACCAATCCCTACGGCACAACCAAACTTTATATCGAAAGAATCCTCAAGGATGTCTGCGCATCCGACAGCGAATGGAGCGTCTGCCTTCTCCGTTATTTCAATCCTATCGGTGCACACAAGAGCGGCAGAATCGGTGAAGATCCCAACGGTATCCCCAACAACCTTGTTCCTTACATCACTCAGGTTGCAATCGGCAAGCTTTCTCACCTCAACGTCAACGGCAACGACTATCCCACTCCCGACGGCACAGGTGTTCGCGACTATATCCACGTTGTTGACCTTGCACTCGGTCATCTCAAAGCGGTTGAAAAGGTTCTCGGTGAAAACGGATGCTTCACCTATAACCTCGGCACAGGCAACGGCTACAGCGTTCTTGAAGTTGTAAAAGCATTTGAAAAAGCTTGCGACAAGCCCATCAAATATGTAATCGCACCCAGAAGACCCGGCGACATCGCAACCTGCTATTCCGACCCATCAAAAGCAAAAGCAGAACTCGGCTGGGAAGCTGTCAGAGGCATTGACGAAATGTGCGAAGACTCGTGGAGATGGCAGTCACAGAATCCCAACGGCTACGGTGACTGATTATGCAGAACTATATCTGGGATTTTGACGGTATGCTGTTCGACAGCTACCCCCACATAACCTCGGCTTTTCTCAAAGCACTTGCCGAATTCGGCAAAGAAGCCGATTATGACGAAGCAAAGGCACTTCTCGAAATCACATTTGCCCACGCTTTTGAACATTATGACGTCAGCGAAGAAGAAAAAGCTGTTTTCCGTAAACACAAACACAACTACAATCTCTGCCCGATTGCCGTTCCTTTTGAGAATACATACAGGGTTCTCGAAGAACTTTTCAACAACGGCAAAAAGCACTTTTTATATACCCACAGAGGATTTGAAACCTCTCAGCATTATCTTGAAGCATACGGAATGAAGAAATTCTTCACCGCATTTGTCGATTCATCGATGAACTTCCCCTCAAAACCCGCACCCGATGCAGTCAACTATATCTGCGACACCTACGGTCTCGACAGAAGCAAAACCGTTATGATAGGCGACAGAGAGATTGACGTTTTGTCAGGTAAAAACGCAGGCACCTACGGATGTCTTTTCACAAAAGCAGAAAATCCCGAGTCGGCGGCAGATTTTATTGTTAAGGATATCATCGAAATTTTAAATATAAAATAAAACCGGAGGCAAAACTATGCGTGCAGTTATAACAGTTATCGGCAAGGATATGGTCGGTATTCTCGCAAAGGTATCAACCGAATGCTCAAACCACAACATAAATGTTCTCGAAGTTACCCAGTCAATCCTTCAGGATATGTTCGCGATGATTATGATGGTAGACATCACAAAATCAGACATTCCCTTTACTGATTTCTCGGATATGCTCCAGAAAATCGGCGATGATATGGGTCTTTCCATCCACGCAATGCACGAGGATATTTTCAACGCAATGCATACAATATAAGTGTGAGGTGATATTCCGTGCTTAACGCAAGAGACATTCTTGAAACAATAACAATGATCCAGGATGAACACCTGGATGTGCGTACAATAACAATGGGTATTTCCCTTCTCGACTGCTGCCACAGCGACGTTGATGTTATGTGTCAGAAGGTCTACGACAAAATCACCCGCTACGCAAAAGACCTTGTTGCAACGGGCGAACAGATTGAGAAGGAATTCGGTATCCCCATCATCAATAAAAGAATTTCGGTTACTCCTGCGGCTATGATTCTCGCTTCCTGCGAAAACAAGGATGCCATAAAGCTCGCAAAAACACTTGAAAAGGCGGCTGTTGCCTGCGGAGTCAACTTCCTCGGCGGTTTTTCCGCTCTTGTTCAGAAAGGCTTCGGCCCCGGCGACAGAGAGCTTATCGAAGCAATTCCCGAAGCTCTCAGCGTGACCGACCACATCTGTTCATCAGTCAACATCGGCTCAACAAAAGCGGGCATCAATATGGATGCCGTCGGTCTTATGGGCAAGGTAGTCAGAAAAAGTGCGGAGCTTACCGCAGACAGAGACTGCATCGGTCCCGCAAAGCTTGTTGTTTTTTGCAACGCTCCCGAGGATAACCCGTTTATGGCGGGTGCGTTCCACGGTGCGGGCGAACCCGACTGCGTTATCAACGTAGGTGTTTCGGGTCCCGGTGTTGTAAGAGCGGCTCTCGCAAAGGCGGGCGACTGCGACCTTACAGCGGTTGCAGACCTTATCAAAAAAACCGCATTCAAAATCACCCGTATGGGTCAGCTCGTTGCAAGCGAAGCTTCACGCAGACTCGGCGTACCCTTCGGTATTGTTGACCTTTCACTTGCTCCGACTCCCGCTATCGGCGACTCGGTTGCATATATCCTTGAGGAAATGGGTCTTGAGTGCTGCGGATGCCACGGCACAACAGCCGCTCTTGCTCTTCTCAACGATGCAGTCAAAAAAGGCGGTGTTATGGCATCGTCACACGTTGGCGGACTTTCGGGCGCATTCATTCCCGTTACAGAAGACGCAGGTATGATTCATGCCGCAAGATGCGGTGCTCTCAGCCTCAACAAACTCGAAGCAATGACAGCCGTATGCTCCGTAGGTCTTGATATGATTAACATTCCGGGAGATACCCCCGCAGAGGTTATCTCTGCAATCATTGCCGACGAAGCCGCAATCGGTATGGTCAATTCAAAGACAACCGCAGTCAGAGTTATCCCCGCAATCGGCAAGAAGGTTGGCGAAGAACTCAGCTTTGGCGGACTTTTGGGAAGCGGGCCCGTTATGCCCCTTTCAACCTACTCCCCCGCAAAGTTCATCAACAGAGGCGGCAGAATCCCCGCTCCGATGCAGAGCCTTAAAAACTGATATAAATGCAAAATCACCCAAGAGAGCATTCTCCCGGGTGATAATTTTTTGATTAATATGCAATATTTGAGAACTCTGCTTTAACTGCCGTTGCACCTGTGCCGTGAACAGCAACAACTGCATTGAGGTTAATTTCAGCATCCATTGCGTATGAATACTTGATGTTTGTGATTTTTCCTTCAACAACAGTTACCGAAACCTTGATATTGGTAAATTCAGCATTTGAACTGTTAACTTTTACAGCTGTTGTGAACTGTGCGATATTTTCAACAACATCTTCATGTGTGACGAAATCGTTTGTAAATCTTGAAAGAGCTGTTGTGCCGTCTTTCTTGGGATTAGCAACATCTGAAAGAGTGAATGTGTAAACACCGTTTTCTTCACTGAAAGACTCAATATCCTCAGCCTTAAGAGTGCTTGCCTTAAGAAGGTAATCTTCATAATAAGAAGAAACGTCTTCGGGTGATTCACGCTTTATTGTGCCAACACCGAGAAAGCTGCCGACAACGCTGTCAAGGTTTGAATTTTCGTCAATTGCAGCGATTAAAGTATTAAGAATATCAGTTGCAGCGCCAACATCGATGGGCTTTGTGTATGAGCAAACTCTGTTGATACCGTATGTGCCGTTTTCAACGATTTTTGCAGTTTCTGAATTGTAAAGTGCAACAAAATCTGCAATTGCTTCTGCATCAGTAACTGTTGTTTCTTCGGGAAGAGTGGTTTCAATAACAGTTGTTTCGGGTTCGGTGGGAATGATGTCACCTACGCCGATAAAGTTACCGAAAGCGTTGATTGCAACAACAATCGCAAGAATGAATGCCGAAAATCCTTTGATGAAATTATCCATGATTTTTTCTCCTTTTTCGGGCGTTGCCCGTTTGTTATGGCTTCAGTTTACCACTTTCTTTCGGTAAAGTCAACCGGATTTATGTAACCTTAAGAATTTTAGAGGTTTCTTAATATTTTAACTCAATACTCAAAATCTTTATAAATAATATGTGTTGTGCCCTTTGCATCACCCGATCCGGCAGCACCGATATCAATCTGATAAGCAACATCAAAATCAACATCAAGTCTTATAAGATTGCCTGTTTCGGAATCAACAACAGCTTTGATAACCGCATTTGAATTCTGCTCTTCGACAACTACATTGGAGAACACCGTGCCGATTGCACTGTAAACAACGGGAGCTGTCTTATGGTCGAAATAGCTTTTATTTTCGTTGCCGACACAGATACCGCATTTATCAACAGGTGAATTATTATACTCTTCTGTTTTGGAAGCTTTGCTGCTGCCGGATTTAACAGTGAGAATAATTGTCTTTTGTCCGTTTGATTCTGTACAGACTGCCCTTGTTATATCATCAGCGGTAAGGGTGCTCTTTCTGAGATAATGGTGAGGAATATCCTCTTCCCACTCACCTTTTGAAACATTCATTATATATTTATTTTCTTCTCCGATGCCCATAAACTGACCAATAAGATCTTTGAAAGCAACAAGAGCGGCAGAAATGTTAATAACCTCATTATCAGTATATCGTTCTTTGCTGAAACCGACTTTATTTGCATATGCATCATTTACCGATGAGTTGTAAAGCGCGAGGATTTCTTCAGATGTTTCATATGCTGTTGTTTCTTCGGGAAGAGTTGTTTCAATTACAGTTGTTTCGGGTTCGGTGGGAATAATATCGCCAACACCGATGAAGTTACCGAAAGCGTTGATTGCAACAACAATCGCAAGAATGAATGCCGAAAATCCTTTGATGAAATTATCCATAATTTTTCTCCTTTTGGGCGTTGCCCGTTTGTTATGGCTTCAGTTTACCGCTTTCTTTCGGTAAAGTCAACCGGATTTATGTAACCTTAAGAAACTTAGAGTTTTCTTAATGATTCTGCATAAAAAAGTAGGGGCGACCCTTGGTCGCCCGCAAAATATTATTTTAAATTCAACATTCCCAGGACTTGACAACCATTTTATAGTGATTGCCCTTATCCTCAAAATCTTTATATACATTATAACTTGATGCCGCAGGCGACATGATACAGCTCTTGCCTTTTTCGGTGAATCTGAAAGCCGCTTCAACTGCTTCCGCCATTGTTTCGGCAAGAACGATATTCTTCTTGCAACCCTTTTCAATAAGTCTGTTGCAGATGTCAAATCCCGTGTCGGGCATACCGATAAGATTTCTGACCTTGCACTTTTCAAGATATTTTTCAAATCCCGAATAATCAATTCCTCTGTCCATACCGCCGAAAATGAGAGTATCAACATCCTCAAGCGCTTCAATTGCACATTCAACAGCGTGAGGAATGGTTGCAATCGCATCGTTATAGAATTTTATTCCGTGATATTCGCCAATAGGCTCCATACGGTTTTCAATTCCCTTGAAATTCTTAACTGCTTCGATGATATCTTCGTCCTTTATGCCGATGCATCTTGCGGCAGTTGCGGCAAAAAGAACATTCTGCTTGTTATGTGCACCCTTCAGACGCTCGTTCGAGGCTGCAGCAGCAATGATTTCTTCGTCACCGATTCCACCGTTTTCGCAAACTCTGATAACCGAAGTTTCGGTTTTTGAGAAGTTGAAATGCTCCTCATAATTCTGCCATGCATTGCAGATAAAGTAGTCACATCCGACCTGGTGACGGATTATGTTCATCTTTGCGGTAACATATCCCGTAAAACCGTTGTAATGGTCAAGATGTTCGGGATAAATATTTGTCATAACCGCAACGTGGGGTGATGCGGTTGTATACTCAAGCTGGTGCGACGACATTTCGATAACCGCAGCAAGAGTGCTTCCGCTTTCAAGGCTGTCGAGCACAGGCACTCCCATATTTCCGATAAGGCAAACACTCTTGCCCGCCTGCTTTATCATTTCATAGATAAGGGTCGAGGTTGTTGTTTTACCCTTTGTACCGGTAACACCGATGCAGACACCCTTTGAAAAACGCAAAAACAAATCTGTCTGGCAGGTTACTTCTATGTTGCTCGAAACCGCAACATCTCTGAACGAAATTCCGGGAGTTTTGATAACCGTTTCATATTCTTCAATAGCATCAAGATAATTTTCTCCGCAATGAAGAGTAACGTTGGGGTCATCAAGCTCAATCATACGCATATCTGCAATACCGATTTTTTTATCGGGCAGATTTCTTCTTATAATATCATAAGTGGAGCGACCCTCTCTGCCAAAGCCGAGAATAAGCACCTTTCTCTCCCTTAAATATTCAATCAACATCTGAAACATAACTTTATCCTCCGAGGATTTCATAGATAATTGATATTATATCAAACTTTTACGCCATATTCAAGAAAAACCGCTCATATTTTAGCAGTTGCCTTAAATTTTCTGTAAATTTACTCTGCAATCGGCACAAAATATGACAAAATAATTAATTTTTCTCAAAAACAATTATTTTTCCAAAAAGTAATTTTAAGTCGCATATATAGTAATATAATAACTATATATACGTTTATATACGTTAAAATGAGGGACGAAAAGATGAAAAAAAGACACATTTATGCATTAACAGCCCTGCTCATTGTGCTGTCAACGGTATTTTCGGGTTGCATTGAAAAAAATCCGGCTCCCGAAGGCGAAGGCGGCTCTGACATTGCTGTTATTACCGAATCAACCGCTGCCGAAACAACCGCCATCCCTTCTTCGGAGGACAAGCTCATCGCATTGACCTACGATGACGGTCCGCATTCTGTCCATACAGAAAAAATCCTTGATATTCTTGAAGAAAACGGTGCAACGGCAACCTTCTTTGTTGTTGGCTACAACATCGAAAAAAATATCAACACAATCAGACGTGCTCAGGCAATCGGATGTGAAATCGGCAACCACACAAACGACCATAAAAACCTCACCAAATGCAACGACAAAGATATCCGTACCCAGGTGGATTTGCCAAACGAAAAAATTCTGGAACACACTGATATTGAGGTTACTCTTTTCCGTGCTCCCGGCGGTTCGTTCAAAAATGTTACGGATAAAATCGGTATGCCGCTTATCCAATGGTCAATCGATACCGAGGACTGGAAAGCAAAAGACTCTGCCCACAAGGACAGAACGGAAGACGAGCGAAACGCAGAGCTCAGACGCATTGCCGATAATGTGGTTCAGAATGCCGAAAAGGGCGATATCATCCTTATGCACGATATCTATAATTTCACTGCCGATCTGAGTGCAATTGTTATTCCCGAACTCATCGAAAAAGGCTTCAGGATCGTTTCCGTAAGCGAAATGTATAAAGCTTACGGCAAGCCCCTCAAAGACGGCAATGTTTATTATCAAATCGAATTCACCGAAAATACGGGTGCAACCCAAAGTACCGCAATTCTTGAATCGGGTGAATATAAAGTAAAAACCAAAGGCGGAAACCTCAATATCCGTATTGAACCCAAACAGGAAAGTCAGACAATAGGCAAGCTTTCAAACGGTGACGGCGTAACGGTTATAAAATCCGTTCCCGGCTGGGCATATATCAAAGCTTCCGGAGCAAGCGGATGGGTAAATTCCGCTTATCTTACAAAGTGATTTGGAATCTATGAAGAATTTAACGGTAAATCAGATAATCAACGCAGAATTCAGGGTCAGTCAAAGCAGTCCCGTTCTCAAGCCTTGGGGCGGGTCTATCGTTGTTGCCGATCCTTCACTTCTCACACCCGAAAACAGTCACGACGGCAGATGGCATATGTTTTTCCACACAACCTTCGGCTTATGCCGATGTGAAAGTGATGACGGTGTGCATTTTGAGAAACCCGTAAAAGTAACGAACAGGGCAATGCGACCCAACATCAACAGAATAGACGGTATTTATTATCTTTTCTACGAAAGAACCCGTCCCCTGTTTTTCAACGCACTCAACGTTGTTAATCTTGCAAAATGGAATTCTGAAATTTGTGTTATAAAAAGCACCGACCTCAAAAGCTGGTCAAAACCCGAACCCGTAATCATCAACACGAGGGACTATGAAACAAGCGAAAGAGGAACCGAAATTTCAAATCCGTTTCTTTTGCAGGAAAACGGAATCAACCGTCTTTATTATTCCTGCGGAATGACTTTTATCGAGGACTGCGGTTTCTGTGAACCAACTCATATTTCGTTTGCAGAAAGCAAAAACATCGACTGCGGATACACTTCGGCAAAAACACCCATTATTTCCCCCGATAAAAACGACCCCTATCTCAACCTTTGCAGCGGATGTCTGAAAGTATATAAACTCAGCGACGGATACATCGGGATTCAGAACGGCATATACGAAAAGAACGGAAAAAGCCACTCAGCAATTCTGCTTCTTACCTCCGATGACGGACTGCACTTTGATTTCAGAAAAATCCTTGTAGAACCCGCAATGCACGGCGCAAATGCCTGGATGAACCAGTTCGTTTATGCAAGCCACCTTGTACGTTACGGCAACACACTGCGCCTGTATTTCAACGCAAGAGATACCTCCGATATGATCAGGGGTCGCGAATGCATAGGCTTTGCTCAGGCTGATTTGTAAAAATACACAAAATATGGTTGTATATTCCCAAAAAATTTTCAAACAAAATCCGTGAATAGTGTTAACTTTTGGCGAGCATTATGTTATAATAACCTTTGATTGTAATAAAGACTAAACACATACGGTTTGCAGGTGATATTTTGTCCGATAAAAACAGAAGACGTTCCAACGGCTTTGAAGACATATCGAGCTACAGTACTCCGAAGGGCACAAAAAATAAGCTCAGCCATTTCTGGAACTTCCGATTCAAACCCTTCTTTCTGAAAAATCAGAAGCGCAACCTTAAAGCTCTTCTCAGTATATGTATTTGCCTTGTTCTTGTTGTCTCCGCTCTCTGCGGTGCATACGTGCGCAAGATGTTTTCGCTCATCAACCACAGCGAAGGTAATGTCGGTAATCCCGATGCAACCTTCATCGAGGAAATTGAAGACGAAAATCTGACTTTCGACAGCATTGCAGACATCGCTTACGCAAACTCAATCAAAGAGCTTCTTCGTTCGTGGGCAACAAACAACGGTGAAAAAATCTACAGCAAAAAAGTTATCAACGTGCTTCTGATAGGCGAGGATAACGAAGACGGCTCTCACCGTTCCGACTCAACAATGCTTGTTTCGGTCAACACAAAGACTCACAAAATCACCATCACATCTTTCCTGCGCGATTCATATACCTATATGGATATCAACGGAAGCGAAAGATTCGACAAAACCAACCACTCATATGCGTGGGGCGGTGCGGCAAAGCTGATGGAGATTCTTTCGGATAACTACAAAATCGAAATCGACCACTACGTTTCAATCAACTACGAATCCTTTGTGGCTGCGGTTGATGCACTCGGAGGTATTTCCGTTCCGATTACAGAATCCGAAGCAAAGTATATGAACAGAACAACCCGCGTCAAAGGTTTCGAAAGCGGTGAAAGCGTTCATCTTACCGGTGAACAGGCTCTTATTTATGCACGAATCCGCAAACTCGACAGCGAGGTTGAAAGAACCAGAAGGCAGCGTGAACTTATTTCCGCACTCATCAATCAGGTCAAAGGTTCATCTGTCAGCGATCTTAACAATGCAATTCAGACCTTCCTTCCCTATGTAACAACCAACTACAAAACGAGTGAAATTATTTCGCTCGGAACCCAGGCTCTCAGCGACGGCTGGCTTAAATACGATATAGTCAGCCAGGCTTATCCCGACGAAATCCACCGCTACGGTGTTGATTATTTCCAGACATACACGGGCAGACTTTTTGTCTGGATTGTTGACTACATTACTGCCGCAAGAGATCTTCAGCTTGCTCTCTACGGTCAGACCAACATCGAAATAAATCCCGAAACCCATGTTTCGGCAATCGAGCTTGCAAAGGGCAGTTCAACCGGCAGGCAGGAATATGAATCCGATGAATATGAAGATCTTTCAACCACCGAGGCAGAAACTCATTTTTACTACGTAGAGGAATCCACCACCAAAAAGAGTATTTTCAACTGGGTTGGTGATGACGGCAGAGATCCGCTCAACCCCTTCCGCCCTAACAGTGAAACAACCGAGGAATATACTCAGGATTATTTCAATCCCGACGAAATATACGGAACAACGGATGAATCATATTACGATGAGCCCGTCGATATACCTCCGGAAGATCAGTTTGAAGAACCCTACCCCGAAGAACCCGTATACGAAGACTACATTCCCGAAGAAGAATATTAAAAAAATCCCTGTGTTTTCGAATTGAAAACACAGGGATTAATATTTATGTTTTATGCTTTGGCTTCTTCCTTTGCCTTTTCATCCTTTTTTTCTTCAAGAGCCTTTGCCATCATTTCACGGATAACAGCCTTATCTGTTCCCTTTTTAACGAGTTCAAAATACTCTTCTGCAGGAATGCCGCCAACGAAGCACGGCTTGTATTTGATGTTGATACCCTTCTTTGCAATAACAATGTTAATAACAAGAAGTGCCACAAGAGCTGCGATATAAGCAAAAATACCAAATCCGATTGAGCCACTGATAAATTCAGGGAACACAGCGGTAATGTTGCTTGAAAATACGTTGAAGAAAACGGTTGATGCAACAGCAAGAACAATTGTTATTACATTAAGAGTAATGTTTCTTGAATTGCCTCTGCGACCGCAAGCAATTGTGAGTAAAAGAAGGCTTACGATAACAAGCACAAGTGAGAGCAGAAGGCAAACAAGTGCGCCTGCATAACCGATAAAGCTTGTGCCGAGAAGCGATGAACCGATCATTGTGAAAAGTGCATCAAAATCAAGCGATGAAACAAGATTGTAAATCTCGATTGCGTTAACGTTTGTTGTTGTCTGCTCAATGAACGGACCGCTGTATGTAACGCTGCAAAGCGGAAGCATAAGCATTGCAATAGGCAGAACAGAAAGAATAATTCTCACGATTGTAAGCTTTGAGCCTACAAAAGAAGCTTTGAGTCTGTCTATTCTTTTCTGAAGTCTTGCGTGCTCTGCCTCAGCCTTATCAGCTTCGTCAAGCAGTCTTTCTTCCATTCCGTAATAAACAAGGTTTACTCCGCAACCGGGGCAATTGGGCTTCCAATCGAATATTGTAAGCTTTCTTCCGCATTTCGGGCAGTTAGCCATAATTTCTCCTCCAAACAGGTTGTATTAATAATATTTATTTTATCATATAAGTGCCGCTAAATCAATTGTGAACTATGACCAAAAAGCCGGGCGGATTTTTGGCATTATGCCTATTAAGTCAGTCCGCCATCGGCAGTTATGACCTGCGCGGTAACATAATCCGAATCCTTGCTCGCAAGGAATGATACAACGCCTGCAATTTCAGCCGGGGTTCCGAATCTGCCCATCGGAATTTCATTGGCAAAATCAGCTTTATCCGCTTCGCTCAGATTGTTGTTCATCTTGGTGTCAATCGCTCCGGGTGCAACGCAGTTGACCTGGATATTGCTCGGTGCAAGCTCCCTTGCAAGAGCCTTTGAAAGACCGATAACCGCCGCCTTTGTTGCGGAATAAACGGTTTCGCACGATGCACCGTAAACTCCCCACATAGAGGAAATATTGATTATCTTTCCGCTTTTTTGACTGACCATAAACGGAACTGCGCACTGGCAGCAATTGAACACGCCCTTGAAGTTGACCGCAGTTATTCTGTCAAAATCCTCTTGGGTAATATCCGTAAACAGCTTCTGCTGGGCAATGCCAGCGTTATTGACAAGCACAGAAACGCCGCCGAAAAAATCGGTGGCGTCTGCAAATACATCTTTAATTGTGTTGAAATCCGTTACATCCGCTTTATAAATCTTAAAGCGTACTCCCGTCTGCAAAAGCTTTTTTTCAAGCTCTTTTATTCCGTTTTCATCGGAATTATAGCAAGCGGCAATTTCAAAGCCGTCGTTCGCAAGGCGAAGAGCGATTTCACTTCCGATTCCACCCGATGCTCCGGTTATCAGCGCACATTTCTTCATTTTATCAGCCTGTAATCATCGACACATAGTCGCCGCCCATCTGTGACATATCGAAATAGTTCTTAGGAACGCTGAACTTCGATTCGTCAACAGATGTTGAAAGCTTGGTGAATTCCATAATGCTTGTATCTTCACCGCTGATGGTTTCAACTCTCTTGAGCTGACCGTCCTGGTAGAAGTTTCTAGTTTCAACACCGTCTTCTGTTTTATAGATATCACATACGTAGGTGTGACCGCCGTGCTCAACCTGGCTGCTGGAAACATAAGTGCCTTCAGCGTCAGCAAGACCGTCAAATGCATCGCCGGGAATCATTTCGCCTGCAGTCTCCTTGGGGATTGCCATATAAGCTCTCATTGAGGGGATGATAATGTAGCAAGCATCGTCATTGAAAAGGATGTTGACACGTGTGCTGCCCAGACCGTTTTCAAGAGGAACTGCAGTTTCAAAATAAAGCTTTGAACCGCTGCGCATAATGTTCATGGGTGCAGAATAATCGAGACCGCCTGTCTTTGTTTTGACTTTGGCTTCAATTGAAAATTTTTCGCTTGCAACAAGCTCATCAAAGCTCATCTCCACATCATTGTGAATGGGCTTGCCGTCTGCATCTACTTCAAGGTCGATACCGTTGAAAGCATCCTCAGGAATAATCTCATCGTTTTCGAGTTCGGGAACGGTAGCATCTGCTTCCATCATATCTTCGAGTGAATCAACATCGCCGAATGAATCCATAAACGACTGTGCTTCGGGTGTAAGTGAAGCGGGTTCTGTGATGATGACCTTATTTGTTTCAACAACAACATCTTTTGAATTTGCTTCTTTTCTGTTGCCGTCAGCGTCATAATAATAGTAGTTTGAGCCTACATTATAAATGTCACGGGTTACACCTTCATCGTCAACGATGTATGCCTTGCTTTCGATGATGATGTTTTCGCTGTCAAGCTTACGGCAAGCAGCAAAGCTGAGAATAAGCGCGAAAACAAGGATAATTGCTGTGATATTTCTTTTCATATGTTCTCCTCCGGGGGAAATAATATTGATATGGGTTTTGCCTCGATATATAGAATATCCTATTTTTTGAATAAAATCAAGTATAGTTTTATAATATTTGTCAACTAATTTATGAAATGTTTATTAACAAATTGTGACCAACCGCCAAAATCACAAAACAAACAGCGGAAAATTATAAAAACTCTTGCAAATTCCGGGGTTATCATTTATAATACATAATATACGCTATTGTGGCTCAGTTGGTAGAGCAGCGCATTCGTAATGCGCAGGTCGTCGGTTCGAGTCCGACCAGTAGCTCCAGCCGAGTGTTCGTAAGGACACTCGGCAGTTTTATTCACCTTACGGCGAGTTATATTGCTTCGCAGATGCATTCGGTTTTCACCGGGTGTTATTTACTTTGTAAGTTTCAGAGAAAGGAGAATGTCGGATGACCTCCGTCAAAAACTTCATCAAAAACGAAGCTGTGCTTATAATTTCATTCATTCTCGCTGCAGCTTCCGCATTTATCGTTCATCCCAATCCGGGATATATTGATTACATTGACTTTCGCACTCTTGCCCTTCTCTTCTGCCTTATGGCAGTTATGGCGGGTCTCAACAAGCTCGGAATCTTCCGCATACTTGCCTCGAAACTGCTTTCGTTTTCTTCAGACTCACGCAGTCTGTGTCTGATACTCAGTCTGCTCTGCTTCTTTTCCTCAATGGTAATCACAAACGATGTTGCACTTATCACATTTGTACCGTTTTCTATTATAATACTTACTCTTTCGGGCAAAACGAATCTGCTTATCCCCCTCGTTACGCTCGAAACCGTTGCCGCAAACCTCGGCAGTATGCTCACACCGATAGGCAACCCGCAGAACCTCTATCTTTTCTCTTCGTTCGAAATGAAGACTGCTGATTTTTTCAGAGTTCTTCTGCCATACGCAATTCTCTCGCTGATTCTGACAGCCGTTTCCTGCGTATTCATCAAAAAGGAAAAACTCAGTTTTACACCCGAAACCGAAAACAGCAAACCCGATGCAAAACTCTGCATAATCTACTTCATTCTTTTTGCTGTTTCACTCCTGACGGTCTTCCGTGTTATACCTTATATAATAACACTCGCTGTTTCGGTTATTGCAATACTGATTTTTGACCGCAGAACAATTCTCAAAATCGATTATTCACTGCTTCTGACATTCACATTTCTGTTCATATTCATCGGAAACCTCAAAAACATAGCTCCCGTCAGCGATTTTCTCCGTTCCATCGTTGGCGGAAACGAAGTGCTTGTAGGAGTTGCATCAAGCCAGATTTTTTCAAATGTGCCCGCCGCTCTTCTTCTTTCGGGATTTACCGAAAACGTAAACGACCTTCTTATCGGAGTCAACCTCGGCGGACTCGGCACACTCATTGCATCAATGGCAAGCCTTATTTCGTTCAAATATGTCATAAAAGAAAACGTTCAGTCCGGCAGATACATCCTCGTTTTCTCCGTTGTCAACATCATTTATCTCGCACTCAATCTCGCACTTTGGGCAATTATAAAATAAAAAGCAAAACGGGAGCAGCATTGCTCCCGTTTTTTATAGGTGTTAAGAACCGATTATTTTTTAAGTCTTATAACATTCCAGCTGAAGGGTTTGAGTTCAACCTCAAGCTTTGTGCCGTCAATTGCAGGCACGGGATTGTTATGAGGCTTTACTTTTACACTGTCAAAGAAGTTTTCTTCTTTTCTGTCGTAACCGTCCATAGAGATGAATTCGCAGGGTTTGTATCCATCGAAATCCATAAGATTGACGTCAAGCACAACGCTTTCATCCTGACTCTTATTGACACAGAAAATCGCCATTTCTTCGTTCTCTTCGTCATAGGTTGCGATTGTTTCGATATAGGGCACATCCGTGAATGCCTTGCAATCATACTTCGGGCAATCAACAAGCGGAAGAAGAGCACTGCCTCTGCCGTAATTCGAAAGATGCATAAAGGGGAAATATGTTGTCTGCTCAAAAACACCGCCGCCGGTTTTGGTGAATATGGGTGCAATAACATTGACAAGCTGTGCAAGGCAGGCAATTTTTACTCTGTCACAGTGACGAAGAAGAGTAATAAGAAGCGAACCTACAAGAAGTGCATCCTCAAAGTTGTAAATATCTTCAAGAAGCGCAGGAGCCATACTCCACTTTTCGTAGGGCGCATTATTGGAATGATACCATACGTTCCACTCGTCAAACGAAAGATTGATTGTTTTCTTTGAACGTTTTTTCGCTTTTACGTAGTCGCAAGTACAGATGATTGAATAGATAAAGTCATCAACTTCAAGGCTTCTTGCAAGGAAGCTCATAACATCATCGTCGTGGTTGCCGTAATACTGATGAAGCGAAACGTAATCGATGCTGTCATAAGCAATTTCAAGGCTTTCAGCCTCCCACTTTGCGAATGTAGACATATTTCTGCTCGATGAACCGCAGAGAACGGTTTCGATTCCGGGGCTTGTCCACTTCATAACCTTTGATGCCTCAAGAGCGGCTCTGCCGTATTCAACTGCGGTTTTTGCGCCCATCTGCCAACCGCCGTCCATTTCATTGCCAAGGCACCAGAGCTTGATGTTGTGAGGCTCTTCAACACCGTGCGAACGTCTGAGGTCTGACCAATACGAACCGCTCTTGTGGTTGCAGTATTCAACAAGATTTCTTGCTTCGTCAGCACCTCTTGTGCCGAGATTGACAGCCATCATACATTCGGCATCAGCCTTTTTGCACCATTCCATAAATTCGTTGGTGCCGAAGGTGTTGGGTTCGGTTGTTCCCCACGCAAGGTCAAGTCTTTTTGGTCTGTTTTCAACGGGACCCACACCGTCTTCCCAGTTATAGCCCGAAACAAAGTTGCCACCGGGATAACGGACAATAGGAACATTGAGTTTTTTTACAAGGTCTATAACATCCTGACGGAAACCGTTTTTATCCGCAGTAGGATGACCGGGTTCATAAATTCCGCCGTAAACAGCTCTTCCGAGATGCTCGATGAACGAACCGTAGATTCGCTTATCGATTTCGCCTATTCTGAATTCTTTTGCAAGAGTAATTTTTGCTTTCATATTTTCACCTGCTATATATTATTTGCCGTTCTTTCTGAGGAGTTCGTGTTTGAGATCCCAGAGAGGCTGGGAAAGGTCAACATAGTAGTTATGGGGATTTTCAAATCTTGTAACTTCGTCCCAAAGAGTTTCAACCTGCTGCTTGCAGTATTCGCGGATTTCCTTGGCTGTTTTTCTGTTAAAAACACAGTTGCCCTTATCAAAGACGGGTTCAAGAAGCTCTCGTGCGGTGAAGTCTGTGATGGTTTTTCGTTTCCATGTAAAGTCGGGGTCAAACAGCTCATAAGGCTGCGAATCGTCAACAGTTTCATCCGCAAGAGTAATAAGGTCAGCTGCCGCCTTGCCTGTTTCGTTATCATAAAGGCGGTAAACCCTCTTGTTGCCAGGGGTTGTGATTTTTGCAACGTTTTCGCTCAACTTTATCTTCGGAATAACCTTGCCGTCTTTCTGAATGCCGCAAAGTTTATAAACACCACCAAGCATAGGACTAGATGAGGACGTGATAAGTCTTTCACCTACACCGAACGAATCAACCTTTGCGCCCTGCATAAGCATATCGCGGATAATATATTCATCAAGTGAGTTTGATGCAACGATTGAACAGTCGGGGTATCCTGCTTCATCAAGCATCTTTCTTGCTTTTCTCGAAAGATAGGCGATATCGCCGCTGTCGATTCTGATTCCCTTCGGACGTTTGCCGAGAGGCTTGAGAACTTCGTCAAACACCTTTATTGCGTTGGGTATACCGGATTTAAGGGTGTTATAGGTATCAACAAGAAGAGTACAGCTGTCGGGATATTCCTTTGCATATGCCGTAAATGCGTCAAGCTCGCTGTCAAAAAGCTGAACCCAGCTGTGAGCCATTGTTCCGAGTGCGGGAACACCAAACATCTCATCCGAAATCGTGCAGGCAGTACCCACAACACCGCCGATATACGCTGCTCTTGCACCGTAGATTGCACCGTCGGCACCCTGAGCACGTCTTGAACCGAATTCCATAACATGCTTATCACCTGCGGCACGGCAGATTCGGTTTGCCTTTGTTGCGATAAGGCTCTGATGATTTATGCAAAGAAGAATCATCGTTTCTATAAACTGAGCCTGAATAACAGGTCCTTTTACCTTAACAATAGGTTCTCCGGGGAAAACAGGTGTGCCTTCGGGAACCGCCCATACATCACACACAAACTTAAAGTTTGCAAGATAATCAAGAAAATCCTCGCCAAACCCCTTGCTTCGCAGATACTCAATGTCATCCTTATCAAATGTGAGATTCGAAAGATAGTCAACAAGCTGCTCAAGACCTGCCGCAATAACAAATCCGCCCCCATCGGGAACTTTTCTGTAAAACATATCAAAATATGCAATAGTATCTTTAAAATTGTTTTTGAAGTAACCGTTTGCCATGGTGATTTCATAAAAATCGGTCAGCATGGTCAGATTTCTCTGCGGTTTTGTGTACTCCATTAAATTTCGCCTCTTTTGGTAGTATTCGGCTCTGCCGTCAAATGATATTATGCAGTATTTTTCAAGAATTTACAATATTTAATTTAAACAAATTTTGATAAATTCTTTTTAACAAAGAACGGTTTCAAAAACAAAATCAACTTATGCTAACGTAAATAATCAAAAAGTTACCTTAATGTTAATTTTTTGTTTGAGAAAATGTTTATTTTAAAAAACAGTTGCAATTTTGTTTTTTGTGTGTTAAAATGTCTGCCGTAGACACAAACAGCGTTTTTTCGGGCAGTTCAAAGATATTTAATTATACAAAATGTATAAACCTAAAGTAAAAAATGTCCGATGATGATTTCACAGGAGGATACATTATTATGAGAACCAGAAAACAGGCACTCGGCGACAGAAACATCGTAGGTGCAAAAATTGAAGCAAGACGTAAAGCAATCAATATGAAGCAGAAGGATCTTCTCACCCAGCTCCAGATCAAAGGCATCGACCTTAATGCATCCGGTCTTTCAAAGCTTGAAGGTCAGCTTCGTTTCGTTACAGATTTTGAACTTAAAGCTCTCGCAGAAGTGCTTGGCATGACCGTTAACGAGCTTCTCGATATCGAAGAATAATTTTTGACATCTTCTCACCCTCTTATATACAACTCCTCAAAAGAAACAGCACCCCTTCGGGTGCTGTTTCGCTTTTTATACAGTAAAGGTTTTCTTACGCCCTTTCGAATCCCTGTTCAAAACAAAAAGAACAAATACCACAAGGGTATTTGCTCTTTTTCTGGCGGAGAGTTAGGGATTCGAACCCTAGGTGAGTTTCCCCACACAGCATTTCGAGTGCTGCACCTTCGACCACTCGGACAACTCTCCGTATATTTAATTTTTCAACTTAAATATTTTATCAAATTATATTTGTTTTGTCAATCGCTTTTTAATTATTTTATTGTTTTGCAAAAAGTTAAACAGCGGAAGCGTTTGCCTCCGCCGTTTAAGTAAAAATAATTATTTAATTCTCAGAAGCTTGAGTACGGCATTATAAAGAAGCTCAAAAATTCCGAAAAAGCCGTCAACATAAATCATACTTGTTGAATCATCAAGGCTTGCGTTGCCCGAGCCTTCGCCCTTTGCACCGTCATAATCTGAGGTATGACTGCTGAGCCAGGAAATCATTCCGTTGGGGAACTCAAGCTTCACATTTTCACCAAGACCGTTGACGGTTGTCATATAGGGATAATCACTGTTTTCAGCCGAAAACATATCGTGATTGATTGCGAACCATGCGTGATGGCTGCTTGATGTTGCCGACCCGTCTTCATAGCAAACCTTTGTGAGGGTTGAAAATCTGCATTCTTCGGGAACGTTCGAAATCTCAACAAGTCTGTCCCATGTGGGCGAAACACCAAGATAATAGTTAACAAGAGGATCTCGTCTGCTCGATGTGAGCCAGATGGGCATATCCTTGATTTTTTCAAGCATTTCATCCGAAGGTGCCCATGCGGGACAAATCGGGAATGCAGCCGCAAAAAGTTCGGGGTAAGCCGTTGCCATTTTGTATGTCATCTTACCGCCCATTGAATAACCGCCTACATAAATACGGCTCAGGTCGATATTCGCCTTATTCTTTTCGATGAAATCATCAATCGCTGCGCGCAGAGGCTCGATAAGCGCATTATCCCAGAACATACCGTTTTCTTCTCTTGAGCGCGCGGCAAGAATAAATGCACCGCCTGCAGGCTCAAAACGTGCCTGGAATTCGTCACTTGCCCAATAAGCAATGTTGCTCTTTGCAACCTGTCTGCCTTCCTCGGCACCGTCTCCCATGCCGTGAAGCCAGATAACGAGAGGATATTTGGTTGTATCCTTTTCTTTTACGGGTGAAAAATAGCGGTAGTCAATTGAATATCCGCCAGCAACAGGCCCTTCGCCGAAAACAAATTGTTCTTTGATAGGCTCAATTCCGTCATCAATCGAAAGTGCGGATGCACCCGCGGGGAAAACGGCGACAAGCGATATCGCCAGAAGGATTGCAATGATTTTCTTAAGATTTTTCATTCTATCTCTCCTTTCATTAATATTAAATTAACATAATATAAACAATATTGCAACAAAAAAATTCCTCCGACTGTTAATCGGAGGAATTTTCTCTTATTTAACCCAGTTTATAAACTTATAACTGTCAAGAACTCTGAAAAACTGAGCAAGCCTTTCATAAAGCGGATGTGCTTCTTCGCCGAAATGAGCATCAACATCCTTTGCAAGGTCTGCAATGGTTTTTTTGCCGTCTATAAGAGGCCACACAAAACTTCCCGTCTTATCAAGATGAATATAGCTCACCTTCGGCTTTTTGAAAAGCTTCTGTGCGATTTTGTTCATTGCGCCTTTATTCTCAATTTCAAGAGTCACGATTCCGCTTTCATCCGCAGTCCATTTTATGTCGGGATGAATGGGGATTTTATCGAGATAATTCGTATCGTTTTTCTTTTTCATAGCTTACTTGCTCTTCTTTTTATTCCATACGGAAAACTTAAGAAGTGAAAGAATAACAAGACCGAATACCACAAGTCCCGCAACCTTTGCAACGCCTTCGGGAAGGTTGAGAAGACCCGAAATATCGATAACCTTGTCAACACCGAATACCGCAAGAAGCGCAAGCACGATACCTACAAGACCTTCGCCCGCAATCATACCCGAGCAGAAAAGGATACCGTCGTTTGTAATTCTCTTCTTCTCATCTTCGGGTTTCTTCATCTTGTCAACCGCAAGGCGAACAAGACCGCCGACCATAATGCAGGCATTAAGCTGAACGGGAAGATAAACACCGATTGCGAAGGGAAGAACGGGAATGCCGATGATTTCAACAACAATTGCGATGAATACGCCGAGGAAAACAAGACCCCAGGGAAGGTTGCCGTCCATAACGCCTTCAATAATCATCTTCATAAGGGTTGCCTGAGGTGCTGCAAGCTCGTCACCGCCGAAGCCCCAAGCCGAATCAAGAAGGTTGAGAGTACCACCGATTGCAAGAGCCGCTGCAACAACACCGAGAACTTCACCAATCTGCTGCTTTTTGGGGGTTGCACCGAGAAGGAAACCTGTCTTGAGGTCCTGCGAAGTATCGCCCGCAATAGCGGCAACAATGCAGATAATCGAACCGATTGCGATAGCCGCTCTCATACCGTGAGCACCTGTATCACCTGTAATTTTAAGGATAACCGTTGCAATAAGAAGAGTTGCGATAGCCATACCCGAAACAGGGTTATTACTGCTGCCTACAAGACCTACCATTCTTGAAGAAACGGTTGCAAAGAAGAAACCGAAAATAACAACAATTGCCGCGCCGAGAAGCGAAACGGGAATTGCGGGAACAAGCCATACAAGAATTGTAAGAATTGCAATTGCAATAAGTACGATTTTCATGCTGATGCTCTGATTAGTACGCTCTGAACCTACATCTGTGCCGCCCTTCATACCCTTGATTGCATCTCTGAATGTACGCACAATAAGAGGAAGTGACTTGATAAGACTGATAATACCGCCGGCAGCAAGAGCGCCTGCACCGATATATCGGATATATGAACCCCAGATTGCACCCGCACCGCCTTCGGCAAACATTTCTCCGATAGGAGCTGTGCCGGGATAGAGAGTAAGAGTTTCACCGAAAAGAACTATCATCGGAATAAGAACGAGCCAGCTGAGAATACCGCCCGCAAACATATATGATGAGATTTTGGGTCCGCAGATATATCCTACGCTCATAACAGCGGGATAAATCTGAGTTCCGATTTCGCCTGCGTAACCTTTGATCCTGAATGAGATTTCACCGGGAACAGCCTTGAGACCGTCGATGATGAGCTTGAAGAAAGCCGCAAATCCCATACCCGCAAAAACTGTTGAGGCGTTTGATCCGCCTTCTTCACCTGCAAGAAGAACTTCTGCGCAAGCTGTTCCTTCGGGATAAGGCAGGGTTGCGTGTTCTTTAACAATGAGTGCATTTCTGAGCGGAACCATAAAGAATACACCGAGAAGACCGCCAAGAAGTGCGATAAGAGTTATTTCAAGCAGACCGGGTTTTTCCATCTTACCCTCAGCCGCCCAAAGATAAAGAGCGGGAAGAGTGAAAATTGCACCGGCAGCAAGCGATTCACCGGCAGAACCGGTTGTCTGAACGATGTTGCTTTCGAGAATTGAATTTTTTCGCATAACAACGCGTATTACGCCCATAGCAATAACGGCAGCGGGAATTGAAGCCGAAACCGTCATACCGACACGCAGACCGAGATATGCATTTGCCGCACCGAAAACAACTGCCAGAATAACACCCATAACAATTGATGTTACGGTAAGCTCGGGAGTTACCTTGCTTGCGGGAACATAGGGTTTGAACTGATTATTGTCCTGCATATGTTTCTCCTTTGTTTTTATTTTTTACATTAACCCTTATATATTACAAGAAAATTGACTGTATTGCAAGATATTTTTTAAATTTCCACTATTTCATAAAAAACTACAGCATTCGGGTCAAGAGTGACCTCAAGATTCAATTCGCCGTTTTCAACAGTCGCAATCTCCTCTGTCGGCAGAAGCTTTGAACATTCGGTATACTTATCGTAAAGTTCATTTTTATAAATTTCTTTTGCCTCAGGGTCCGAAAGAGTTGTCGGGTTATCAACAACGGGGTCGTCGGGTGACCAAGCAAAACAGTCATCCCCGATACCGTAGGTTTTTCTGTCTTCAACCCATTCATCAAACCAGTTGCAGTCATCATCAATCACATATCTGATAACTTTAACCTGTTTTCCGTCGAACTGAGGCGCTTTTACGGTGAATTTCAAATCCGCATTCGATTTATAATTAACTTTGTTTTTGAAATTATATGCCATAATACGCAGGGTATCTGTATTTTCGTCAAACGCAGAAACAGCATCAACCTCAGCTTTAAAAATCCATCCTCTGCCTGTTCTTTCGGTTGAAGCAAGCTTTGAACCGCCGAATTTCGTCGCATTCCTTGCAACGTGATAGCTCACCGTCGGATTGCCGTCAAAAAGTCCGTTGGAAAGATAATCCCACGACGAAAAATAATTGATGTCGTTATCAAACATCTGCTTATACATTCTCGCATCGTAGCCAGCCTGATATGTGTATCCGACAGTTCTTGAAAGAAGCTCGTCACTTGTGGCACCGCTTGAATTTCCGCAAAGAAGTCTTCCCTCGTCAATACCGTAGATAAGGTCAGTCATACCAACTGATTCGGCAACGCTTCTGATATAATCAATAGTTTCGGGGAGTGTGTAGCCGCTTGTGAACTCTCCCGGTTCGGAATCATAAAACGATGCGGAAAGATAGCAAAGTCTTGAGCCCTTTTCGCCCGTTTTATAGTTTGTACCGTTTGCGCAATGCTCTATAAACAGAGCTTCGTCCCACAAACCTTCGGTAACCGTCATAGAATGTGCGCCAACAAAAACTTCGCCGATTTCATCCTCGAGTGCCGCAACGGTATAGTCATAAAGCTTGCAGTATTCAACCGCTGATTCATCGGGGTCACCGCTGTTGGCTTTGAACCAGGCTTCGTTTTCATATTCCGTCATAACACCGAATCGCCAGGTCAGCACTTCTTCTCTGCCGAACTCTTCAACGAGTGCCTTAGCAATTGCTGCTATATAATTATAGTATACATTGTAGTCATCGGGAGGATAAATATTTGTGCCGAATGTCGCATCTGTATTTGATTTTTCGGAATATTTAAGAGGAACACTTCCGAGTTTGAGCATCGGCTTTGCACCGAGATTCAGAACTCCCCTGCAGTTTTCGATAAGCTTTGTGAAATCGTAATCGTCGAGCACACTTCTGTCAAGCGGATCAACAAACAAATCTCTCTCCGGGCTTCCACCCGTGCACTGCATAAACTGAACATAATTGACGAAATCAAAAATATTGTTTTCTTCATTGATTTTTGCACCGACAAACGGATTACCGTCTATCGACCATATATTGATATTGCTTGCAGGGTTTGCAAGAACTCTGCCCGTTTCGCTCACGTCAACAGTGAATTCATAGTTGTTGAAATCATCAACAACACTACCCCACATTGAGCCCAAAAATGCAACAACCGCCGCAAGTGCCGAAGCAATAAATGCTTTCATTTTTTATCCTCCGTTTCTTTTTCAATCCACGCCATAAGCAGATTAACTATTTTATGCTGTTGGATTTCGGTAAGCGCCTTGCCCTGAGGCACCTTATACCATTTTTCAAGACATCCTCTGCAGCAGCACGCGCAGGCATGCTGAGCCTTGAACACGGGATGCCCCATCATCGGTGTCTGCCTTCCGTCATTCGGAATAACAGCGGGTGCAAGCCGTTTACGGATAAAATCCTCGGCATGAATCCTCACCGTTTCAAGACCTTTTTCGTTTATATATGCTCTGTCATCCTCACCTAGATGAAATCCCGAGCGGAATTTTGACTGACCGAGCTTTTCGAGCGCTTCTTCCACAGTCATAAAATCACCTTGTTATAATATATCACATTTAAACTCCAGCCGCAACATTGATTTATAAATTGGTTTATGATAAAATAAATCCAATAAATTTTTGGAGATAATCTATGAAAAAAATAATGTTCGTATGCCACGGCAATATATGCCAAAGTCCGATGGCGGAATTTATATTCAGGGATATGGTAAAACGCAAACATCTTGAGGCTGATTTTTCAGTTTCATCTTGCGCAACAAGCACAGAAGAAATATGGGGCGATATCGGCAACCCTGTCTATCCCCCCGCAAAGGCGGAACTTGCAAAACACGGTCTCTCCTGCGAAGGAAAGCGTGCCGTTCAGCTGAAAAAGAGCGACTATGATAAATATGATCTGTTTGTCGGAATGGACAGCATGAACATCCGCAATATGCATCGCATTTTAGGTTCAGATCCCGACTGCAAAATCAAAAAGCTGATGGATTTCACTGACAGAGGCGGAGATGTTGCCGACCCGTGGTACAGCGGCAGATTCGATGTTGCATACCGTGATATTTATGACGGATGTGAATCACTTCTCAACCTGATGATTGAAGAATAAAAACAGTTAAAAATATTATTGACAGTCAAAAGCAAAAAGCACCGATTACTCGGTGCTTTTTGCTTATAGAAGGATGTATGAATGCCGGAAACTCTGCCGCAAGGTTGCGGATACCGTGCGGCTTGAAAACCGGCGAAGTATTCACGGATTAATCGTTAGCTTCTTCAGCTTTTTTGATAACTTCTTCAGGCACTGCTTCGCCATGCTTGACAACGAAAATGCAGAGCATGCTGAGAATGAACATAACGGGGCTGTAAATAAACAGCGACATATAAGTTCCCGAAAGCATACGGACAATACCGTAAACGATGGGTGAAGCAATCTGTGCAGAGAAAGTTGCTGTATAATAATAACCTGTAAAGGTTCCGACCTTGTCGATACCACCGATTTCAAGAACAAGAGGAAGTGTATTAACGGTGATAAACATATTTGCAAATCCACCGAGAACAAGAACTACCCAGATGATTGCCATACTTCTTGTTACAACATAAAGAAGGAAGGCTGCCATAAACACAGCAAGACCGAGAAGAATTGTCTTCTTTCTGCCTATTTTCTTACCTGCATAGCCGGCGGGGATTGCCGCAACTGCAGAACAAACTGCAAAGAGAGTTGTCATAATAGTTGCTTCTGCGGTTGTTTTGCCAAGAACTTCAGCTGCGAAAAGCGCAAAGAATGTTGTGACAGCGTTTGTGCCGCAGAAAAGGAAGAACAAACCTGCAAGCATAAATACGAGGCTTACTCTTTCGCCCTTTGAAAGCTTCTGAGCTTTTTTAGCTTCTTTTTCAGCTTTCTTTATCTCTTTTTCTGCCTTTGCTCTTGCAGCAGCATCAAGAGCTTTGTTCTGCTCTGCAACTGCTTCAAGCTTGCTTGAGGGTTCTTTTACAAAGAAGAGAATAACAAGCATACCGATTACCATAACCACGGCGCCTGTAAGGAATACATAGGGGAATGCAATCTGCTCGTTTTCGGTTGTTATCTCAACACCTGTTGCAAGCTTATAGAAAAGACCGACTACCGTACCGGCAAACATACCGATTGCGCCGCCGATACCGCCCATAAGGTTGATGATTGCGTTACCTTCACTGCGGAGTGCGGGAGGAGTAAGCGCAGGCATAAGTGCAACAACGGGAGCTCTCCACAATGACATTGAGAAAACAAAAAGGATGATGAAGAGCATTGTGAGAGGAAGAGAACCGCTGAGCGCAATCCAGGGAATAACTGCAAAGAGGAAAGCAGATACAGGTGCGCCAAAAACGATAAAGGGTCGACGTTTGCCGAGCTTCGAATGGCATCTGTCTGAAAGTTTACCGAATGTCGGCTGGAAAATAACACCAAAAATGTTATCAAAGGTCATTATAATACCAATGAAAAGCGGTACAAGAGTGATGCCGCCCGCTTCGGTAACAACGTTTTCACCCTGAGTTTCCGCAAACTTGGCAAGAACAGGAAACATTTCGTTAAGCTTTGCGCTCCACATTGTTATTGTTTCAGAAGCGTTAAGCAATTTTTCAAGAATTTTTGTGATGTAGGGGTCATAGATTGCCCATGCAATTGAGGAAGCCAAAAAGCCGAAACCGGTCAGAATAGTTCTGGGTCGGTGAAGCTTTCCGTTTTCCCTTGCACAGAAAAAGGTGTTGTTCATTTGTTTTTTCTCCTTATGAATTGTGCTGATTATTTGTTTTATTATTATATCACTTATAACGCTGATTTTAAAGACAACATTTTCCACTAAAAAGAGGTTGGCTTTTTGTTAGAGTTGACCAAACATACAAAAAGCAAAAAGCGGCGCATCCTTTCGGATACGCCGCCACTGTTATTTAATTAAATTCTTGCGCTAATTCAATCAAATAAACGATTGCGAACTTTAATTAGTTCTTCTTTGTGCAAACGTAAGCTGCTGCTGCTGCAACTGAAACAGCTGCGAATACAGCGATACCTACTGATGCTGAACCTGTGTCTGCGGGAGCAGCTGCAGTTGTTTCAACAACTGTTGTTGCTGTTTCGCCAGCATACATAGCCTTGATCTTTGCCTTGAGAGCGTCGATGAGGCCTTCGATGCCGGGGATGTTGAAGCTTTCGAGTTCAGCGATAACGCCGTTAACGTCTGCTTCTGAAACAAGACCACCCATGTTTTCGATGAAATCAACGAGGCGGATGATAACGCTCTCGATTGAATCCCACTGACCCATTGTTGACTTAGCAACGTCGATGATCATTTCAAGGATATCCTTAACTGTAAGGTTAACGTAATCCTTTGTGTCGCCTACTGTGCAAGCTGCAACGTGCTTGTTGTATTCAGCTTCGCTAGCGAATTCTTCGCCGCACTTTTCGCAAACTTTAACGTCGCAAAGTGCAAGGTGAGTGTTGTACTCTTTTTCGCTGTAGAACCATCTGCCGCAGTTGGGGCACATGTTGTTGTTAGCTGTGGGCTCTGCGGGAGTAGCAGGTGCTGCGAATGCCATAGCGCTCATTGAGAGAGCCATGATGAGTGCAAGTGCAAGTGCAAGTACTTTCTTCATTTTTGAACCATTCCTTTCAAATTTTATTGCAAGAGCAACAATTGTTACCTAATAGTAACATATTGTAACCGTTTTGTCAACACTTTTTAATATTTTCTTTGTATAATTTTTAAAAAGTGATCTTTAGAATATGTGCAACATGCATAATTCGGCGCTTTTTCGCCTTAAATCAGGCAAAATTTACGTTCTTATGTTGCACTTCCTTCGCCCTTATTTTCACCTTTGTTATCGGCATTTGCATCGGGCTTGTTTTCTTCTTTTTCGTCTTTTTTATCTGTATTTGCATCGGCTTTTGCTTCTGTTACTTCTGCAGTTGATTCAACCGGTGCGGGTTCTGTTGCCTTAACGGTTGTAGGCTCGGTAGCCTTAACTGTTGTGGGCTCTGTAACCTTAACGGTTGTTGCGGGAGCCTTTGTTGTGGCAGGTGCCTTTGTTGCGGTAACCTTGTTTCCGTCGGAATCAACAAAGCAATCATGGTAAACTGTTGACCAGAGTACCCATACATCTGCACCTTTCTGGAAGTATGAATCGTCAACAAGCTGATTTGAAGCAGCAGCTCTTACAAAGCCTGCTTCTCTGAGACCGTATACAAAAAGGTTTGCCATTTCGGTTGACTTGAATGTGATTCTGCCCTTAACCTTAAGCTCGGTCTTGGGAATTGTGTACTTTGTAAGCTGACCCTTAACGAAACCTGTTGCCCACCAATACTTACCGTATTCTCTGGTGAAAATCTTTTCGTAACGGCCGTTGTTGTTCTTGCTCCAGTAGCAGTCGAGCTGCATATTGAGCCAATCTTCCTGAGATGCACAGCTGTAGTGGTTAACACCGCTTGTGTCACCCTTGTATGTTCCGCCGGGAGCAGTGTAAACACCGATTTCAGCACCGACAAGAAGGAAGCCGTACTGACCCTTCCAGAACTGAATCATCCAGTCCTTACCGCCATAGTTGAAACGGATACGGACCTGGTCAATAAACATAGCAGCTGCGGGAGCCATGTTATCGTAAACTTCGTTGTAGCCTGCGTTCTTCTGCCAGCAGTCTTTATCGTCTGTGTAGTAGAAGTCACCTGCGCTGTTGTATCTGTAGCCTGCGAACTGATTTCCGTCCTCACCGATAACCTGGTCAACAAGCTTGTCTGCCTTGTTGGGATGCTTGGTGGGTGCGTTGTTGTTAGGTGCAGCTGTTGCAACAGCCTTCTTGGTTGTTGCCTTGTTGTTTGCAATCTTCCTGGTTGTCTGAACAACTCTCTTGATGGTGGTAAGAGCGTTGCCTGAGGGATCTGTTACTGTTGAGTTGTCTGTATCTGTAACAAAAACGGGAACATCTGCGAAATAAGTCTGTTCAACATATTCGGTCTGCTGAACGGTAGCAGATGTGGTTGTATCTTCTTTTGCCTTATCGGTGTTTCTGAAGATAGCAACTGCTGCCACAGCACCGCCGATAACAACGATTGCGCTGATAGCGAGAATAAGTATTCTTTTCTTGTTCATTGCCTGTTCCTCCTTCGGGTTTTCACCCGGATAATAATTATATCAAACCTTTAAGGTTTTGTTATCTGATATTCTGCCAAAGGAAAATAACGTCTTTGCCGTGGCGCTTGTAGGTATCAATCTCGTAGGGCGAGAATTCATCAACCTTGGTGAAACCTTTCTTTGACATCGCTTCATCAAAAGCGATTGCCTGCTCTTCGCTTTCGAAAGTAATTCTGCCGAGAACTCTGAGAGTGTTGGAATCGTTGCGATTCTTGAGCTGACCGTCAACAAATCCGGTTGCCCACCAGAAATCATTGTAGTTTCTTGAGAACTGAGGAAGATATTCGCCATTATCGAATTCATCCCAGAAAACAGTCATTTCCATCTTGAGCCAATCGTCTTCTTCAGCGCAGTTGTAGTGTTCACCGATTGAACCCTTGGGTCTGGTGTAAACACCGATTTCGCCGCCGACCGTTCCGATTGAACCCGAAATATACTGACCTTTCCAGAGCTGGATTCTGTATTGCTTATTATCATAATCGAAATCAAGCTTCGTTGTTTCGATGCTGAAGTCAATAAGCTGTGCACCCCAGTCATAGAGGGGGTTATAGCCGAAATTTCTCTGGAAGCATTCGGGGTCTTTATCATCATTATATATGTATGCTTTCTGACCGATAACGTCGTATCCCATAAGGCTGAGACCTGCAAAAGTCATATCCTGCGGAAGATTTCCGCTCGGAGTAACCGCAACACCGGTGTTTGCGCCTGCCTGAATCTGAGGAACGGTTACCTCTTCGGTCACGGGTTCTGTTTCAGCAGGCTGAGTTGCCTGAGGCTTGGTTGTTGGCTGGGTCTGAGGCTGAGTGGGCCTCTGAGTTGTTGTTGCCTGAGTGGGCACATAAGTATCGGTTATAACCTGAGTTGTGAGGTCAAAAATGGAACCGATTGTCTGCTGAACCGTCTGAGGTTCTGTTTCGGGGAAGTAATAATTGTTGCCTATACTCTGTGTGAGTTCGGTATTCTCTGCCGGGGGCATGGTGACTCTTGCCTTAAGAACAAGAGTTGTTGCAACTGCCACAAGACAAACCGCAACCGCAGCAACGCCGATAACCGGAAGATTAACATTTCTCTTCTTCATCTTTTTTCCTCCTTTGGTTTTATTTATAAACAACATTAAATCAAATATGTTCGCCCGTTCATTACGAACGGATTTCATTGACATTATCTTGCTTTGAAGCAAGATAATGTCCTGGTGGAGATGGCGGTAATCGAAACCGCGTCCGAAAAACCCTTGCAGGGACTTTCTACGAGTGTATCCCGTCTTTTAACATTCCCTTACACCGACGCCGAAGGGCAGGCTTCGGTGCTTGGTAGACAGATTATGCATGACGGGCTATCCGCCGTTACCCGTTCACGTTCACTGCTCATCGACGCCTCTTATGCGGCCGCAGTCCTCCGCACAGAGACGGCTGCTTAGTTAAGCAGCAAGTGCAACTTTATTGTTGTCGTTTAAATTTAAGAATTGCGGATTTTATAGCGGTCCCGCACCGCTACTCGCTTATCCGGGCTCAGATTCCCCGTCGAAATCCTTTCATCCCCATATATATAATTCGTAATTAAGAATGCGTAATGCGTAATTACGAATTTTTTTGCGTTTTAGTTATTGACATCAGTATTTTCAAAAGCTCACAACAATCTGCATAAACACTTTCAAATTGTTCCTTGGATATATAACCACTTTCATATAAAAGCTCGAGCCAGTACTCAGTTTCGCTGCTTTCCTTAAGTGCAATGTTCATTTTAGAATAGAAATCCGGTTTGCTCTGCGCCCTGATCGCTTCTTTTATATTTGCCCCTATGCTTGTTCCGCTTTTTAAAATCTGATTGGCAATCGGTGAAATTTTGTGATTATTAATCAAATACTTGTAAAGTTTTATAATTCTTAATGCGAACGCTTTGCTTTTATCTGCAACAACATTGTTTCCATACATAAATATCACTGCCTTTAAAACAATTACGCATTACGAATTACGAATTACGCATTGACATCGCTCTGTCGATGTTTTTCTGCGCGTCTTTCTTTGCTGCAACAGCTCGTTTGTCGTAAAGCTTTTTACCTTTACAAAGTCCGATTTCAACCTTCGCTCTGCCTTTGAGAAAATAAACGCTGAGCGGAATTATTGCAAGGCCTTCCTGTTTGACCTGAGAATAAAATCTTCGTATTTCCTTTTTGTGAAGGAGAAGTCTTTTGGTTCTCAACGGGTCACGGTTAAAGATATTACCCTGCTCGTAAGGACTGATGTGCATACCGTTGACAAACATTTCGCCGTCCTTGACAAAGCACCACGAATCCTTGAGATTAATTTTTCCCTGACGGATGGATTTGACCTCCGTGCCAAAAAGCTCAATTCCTGCTTCGAGCTTTTCAAGAACAAAAAAATCGTGGTACGCCTTCTTGTTCTGAGCAATAATTTTTATTCCGGTGTTCTTATCCATTTTCAGTACCTTTCGTGATTTGCGATTGTACCACACATTATATAAGTGTGTCAATACCCGTTTTTTGTTGCATCAAACTTCAAAAAATTTTTTGATTATTAAAAATCGGAAAATAGTGTGTCCGAATCAAATCCAAAACACATTATTTAGCGGTTTTTGATTTGTAGGCTCTTTTTTTTGCGTAAAAATCTTTTTTATTCTTTTTTTCTTCTGCTTCACGCTTTGCAGCTGCGGCTCTTTTTGCCTTCACCCTTGAAAGCGGCTTGCCCTTCTTTGCGGGTTTCTTCTTTTTTTCTTCCTTGTCCTTATCGGGATTTTCCTTGTAAAACACAATGCTGCCACCGATAACCTGAATAACTTCGCTGCCTGTTGCAGCCGCAAGCTTATCTGCAAACTCTCTGGGAGTTTCGGGTGCGCTTTCAAGAAGAACCTTGAGTTTTATAAGCTCTCTTTTTCTGAGCGCATCTGCGGTCTGCTCAACAAGCGCATCGGAAATTCCGCCCTTACCAATCTGAAAAAGGGGTTCAAGTCCGTTTGCCTGCGCTCTGAGAGCCGCTCTCTCTTTACCTGTCATACATTGCCCTCCTCAATCTGCTTTGCAAGAAGTCTGACCGACTTTCCTCTGTGGCTGATTGCATCTTTTTCGTCTGCGGTAAGCTGAGCCATCGTCTTTTCTCCGCCGTATTCAACGGGAAGGAAAAGAGGGTCATAGCCGAAACCGCCGTTTCCGATTTCTTCGTATCCGATTGTGCCTCTGCACTCGCCTCTTGCGATAAGCTTTCTGCCGTCGGGATAAACACAGCAAGCAACGCTTACGAATGCTGCGCCTCTTTCGGCAGGGTCAACATTCTCAAGAGCCTTGAGAAGCTTTTTGTTGTTAGCATCATCGTTGCCGTGTTCACCAGCATATCTTGCGGAGTAAACACCGGGTGCACCGTCAAGAAAATCAACAGCAAGACCCGAATCGTCTGCGATACAAGGCATTCCGCTTTCTTTGCAACCGCTTTCGGCTTTGATGAATGCATTTTCTTCAAAAGTTGTTCCGGTTTCTTCTGCATCGGTCAGTTCAATACCTGCTTCCTCAGCAAGAAGAACACGGATTCCGAGAGGAGCGAGAATTCTCTGCATCTCGTCTCTCTTTTTCATATTATGTGTAGCAATTATATAATCCATATATATTATTCCTCGTCTTTGTCTTCTTCAAACAATCCTTCTGCAAAAGCCTGGGGATTAAAGGGTCTGAGGTCATCAATTCCTTCGCCGACACCGATAAATTTAACAGGAACCTTGAGATCGTTCTTGATTGCAAGAACAACACCGCCCTTTGCTGTGCCATCAAGCTTTGTGAGAATGATACCTGTGATTTCTGCAACATCCTTGAATTCCTTTGCCTGATTAACAGCGTTCTGACCCGTTGTTGCGTCAAGAACAAGCAGAATTTCACGGTCAGCATAGGGAAGCTGACGGTCCATAATTCTGTAAATCTTCGCAAGCTCTTCCATAAGATTCTTTTTGTTATGGAGTCTGCCTGCCGTATCACAGATAATGATGTCTGCATTTCTTGCCTTGCCCGCTTCGATTGTATCATAAACAACAGCTGCAGGGTCTGCACCTTCTTTGTGCTTTACGATATCAACACCCGCACGGTCTGCCCAGATTTCAAGCTGGTCAATCGCCGCTGCTCTGAATGTATCCGCTGCACCAAGAATAACTTTCTTGCCTTCGGCTTTGAACATCGCTGCCATCTTGCCGATAGAAGTGGTCTTGCCTACACCGTTGACACCGATAACAAGAATTACCGAAGGAACGGTTATCATATCGATTGTTTCGCCGCCGCTGAGAAGCTCAGCGCAAATATTCTTGATTTCTTTTTTAACGTCCTTTGCTCTGCGGAGGTTTTTCTTGAATACCGAGTCACGGAGTCTTTCAACAATCTCCATTGCGGTTGTGACACCGACATCGGACATAACAAGAATTTCTTCGAGTTCATCATAAAACTCGTCGTCTATTTCGTTTTTTCCGTAAAGAGCGGCGTTGATTGCGCCGGTCATATTGTCTCTGGTCTTTTTAAGACCCTGATTTATACGTTTGAAAAGTCCCATTGTGTACCTCTATATATAAAATGTATAATAAATTACTGCTCGCGGGCATTCTTGATTATGTTGTCAACAGTCTTTTTGAGCGATGAATCCCTCTCAACCTCCTGCTTGATTGATTCGATTGAATAGAGAATCGTTGTTCTGTCTCTGTTGCCGAAATATTCGCTGATCTCCTTCTGGGTAAGGTCAGTAATTTCTCTGACAATATAAATCGCAACCTGCCTTGCCTTTGCAGTCTTGGCATCCTTCTTCTTTGAAGTGATGTCGTTCTGCGGAACACCGAATGTGCGTGAGGTTTCGGATATGATGTTACTTACGATTGACGAAACGGGTCTGCTGTCGTTCATTATATCCTTGATGGCATTCTGTGCCATTGCTATGTTGATTGATGCACCCTCAATATTGACAAGTGCGTTGATTTTCTTGACCGCACCCTCAAGCTGACGGATGTTTGTCTTGATTTTTTCCGCAACATACTGAACAACATCCTGCGGAAGCTCAAGGCCGAGTTTCTTTGCCTTGTTCTGAATAATCGCCATTCTTGTTTCGATATCGGGCGGCTGAATGTCTGCAATAAGTCCCCACTCAAAACGGTTGCGCAGTCTTGCATCAAGGATTTCGATATCCTTGGGTGCACGGTCCGAGGTCAGAACAATCTGCTTGTTATCCTGTGTAAGTGCATTGAATGTGTGGAAGAATTCCTCCTGGGTTGATTCCTTGCCGGCGATAAACTGGATATCGTCAACAAGAAGCACATCACAATTTCTGTACTTATCGTGGATTTCCTTCATCTTCTTTTCTTTGATACCTTCAACAATAAGGGTAACAAAATCCTCACCTCTTGTGAAGATGATATCTGCATCAGGGTTGTTGCGCTTGACTTCGTTACTGATAGCGCAAAGAAGGTGGGTTTTTCCGAGACCGGAATTACCGTATATAAAAAGCGGATTGTAAGCCGAGCCCGGTGTTGCCGCAACAGCCTGAGCTGCCGCATGTGCAAATCTGTTGGACGAACCTACAACAAATGTTTCGAATGTGTTGGATTCGATGCTGGTCGAGGTCATAAACGGAACCTTGCTTCTTTCGGGTTCCTTGGTTTCGGGTTTTACACTGTCAGGGTCGGTGAGCACCACCTCAACCTCAAAACCCATAACTGCCCTGAACGCATCTTTGATTTCATTATAAAACTTCTGCTCAATTATTTTTTTCATAAACTCGCTTGCTGCAATCTCTGCCGTTGCACCGTCGAAGCGGATAATCTCAAGCGGTTTGAACCAGATATCGTAAATTACTTCACCGCAGCTTACTTTAAGGTGTTCACACACAAGCTGCCACATCTCTTTGAGCGATTCCACTGCAATTTCCTCCTGTCTTCCGTTTTTTACGCATTCTTTCTCATTTTAACGATAACGATACATAATAGAGTATATCATAACTGTTTGCATATTTCAAGAAAAAAGAAAAGAAAATCAATTAAATTCAAAAAAATGTTGACATTCATGGTCAAGCTGTTATATAATGTGTATTCCGAGGGGTATTTTCCCCTTTATTTGTCATGCTCGGATTACACAATCCGAAGATATAAAGTGAAACGGAGGTTTGCAAAATGAAAAGAACTTACCAGCCCAAGAAGCGTCATCGCAAGATGGAGCACGGTTTCCGCAAGAGAATGGCTGACAGAAACGGCCGCAAGGTTCTCGCTCGCCGCAGAGCAAAGGGCAGAAAGCAGCTCACTTATTAATCCGAGAGGGTTGATGCAAAAATGTCCGGTGCAGTAACCCTCAAACAAAATTCAGAATTCCACCGCGCCTACGGAAGGGGTAAGGTAAAAACCTCCCCCGTTTTGGTAACCTATGCCGTCAAAAACAGAGGTATGGGCTGCAGAATAGGCATTACTGCCGCAAAAAAACTCGGCAGTGCAGTTGAGAGAAACAGATGCCGCCGCATCATAAGGGCGGCATTCTCCTCAATTTCTTCCGATTGCAGCGGAAATTGGGATATCGTTTTTGTTGCGAGATTCAAAACCAAAAAATCAAAAAGCACAGACCTTGCTCCCATTATGCTTTCGCATCTCAAGGAGCTTGGAATTGTGAAACACGGAGCGGAGGCGGATCTTTGATGAAAAGAGTTCTGCTTGCGCTGATTCGTTTTTACCAAAAATGCATCTCTCCGCTGTTTCCGCCGGTTTGCAGGTACTATCCAACCTGCTCACACTACGCCGTTGAAGCTATTCAGGTTCACGGTGCAATCAAAGGCACGCTTATGGCGATTCTTCGCATTATGCGTTGCAACATACTTTTCCCGGGCGGCTACGACCCTGTTCCGCCAAAGAAACACAAACACTCGGAGGACAAAAAATGACCGGTCTTTATGAAATTCTCGGTGTTCCGTTCGGTTTTCTGCTCAGACTCATCTACGACACCGTCGGCTTCGGCAACTATGCCATCTCAATTGTATTGCTGACTTTATTTGCAAGAATTCTTATGATTCCCACAACTATCAGCCAGCAGAAGGGTATGGCTAAAACCCAGCGTATTCAGGCCAAAATCCGCAAGATTCAGACTAAATATGCGGGCAATCAGCAGAAAATTCAGGAAGAAACAACCGCTCTTTACCAGCGTGAGGGCTACAACCCGATGAATGCGGGCTGCGCACCCATGATTTTTCAGTTTGTTCTTCTTTTCGGTCTTATCGGTGCTATCTACTACCCTCTGAGCAACTTCCTTACAGGAATTACAGATGCTGAGATAAAACTGCTTTCCGATGCTGTTGCAGGTCTCGGCAATTCAAAATTCGCAAACAGCACTCATCTGAGCGAACTGCTCATTATTCAGAACATCAACGATCCTGCTCTTCAGAATATCGCCGGAGTAAGCGAAAAAACATATGAAGCTATCAAGAGCGTCAATTTTGATTTCTTCGGTCTTTTCTCACTCGGTGATGTACCTATGAACTTCAAAAAAATTCATGTCATCTGGGCAATCCCTGTTCTCTCCTTCATTTCATCATTTGCAACAGGTCTTTACACCCAGATGAAGCAGAAGAAGACCAACCCTGCAATGTCAAACAACCCCATGATGGGCTGTATGACCCTCGGTATGCCCCTCTTCTCGCTTTATTTCGTTGTTAACTATCCTGCAGGTATCGGTATTTACTGGATTGCATCCAGCATTTTCGGTTTCCTTACAACAGTTATCATCGGCCACTTCTACAACCCCAAAAAGATGATCGCTAAGCTTATGGTTGATGAAACCGTTGAACGTCGTTCAAAAGAAAACAACACAAAGCTTATGGCTAAAAATAAGGAAAACCACAACTAATTTCAGGTGGTGAAATATTTTGATAAAAGAAGCATTCGGCACAGGCACTACTCTTGACGAAGCAAAAGATGCTGCCCTCAGAGCTCTTGAAGCTCCCGAGGATGCAGATGTTAAATATGAAGTTATCGAAAGACCCAAGGCAAAGGTTCTCGGCATTTTCGGCGGTTCACCCGCAAAAATGAGAGCTTTCTATGAATTCGAAGAAGATCCGTTCGCAAAGGCAAAGGAATATGTTCTCAACATCCTCAAAAATCTCGGTGTTGAAGAAGCTGAGCTTTCCGTTGAAGCAGACGAAGAAGAAGTTCGCATTTCCATCAGTTGCGGCGATGACTACGGTTCAGTTATCGGCAGAAGAGGCGAAACCCTCGACGCTATCCAGTATCTTACCCGCCTCGTTATCAACAGAGGCTCAGAAGAATACAAGAGAGTTTCAATCAACGTAGGCAACTACAGAGAAAAGAGAGAAACAACTCTCAGAGCTCTTGCTCACAAGAACGCAGCAAAGGTAAGAAAGTATGGCAGAAACGTTGTACTTGAGCCTATGAATCCCTATGAACGCCGCATTATCCACACAACAGTTCAGGAAATTGAAGGCGTTACTTCGCATTCAGTCGGCAGCGACGGCGACAGAAAAGTTGTTATCACTCTTGAAGAAGGCGTAAAGCCCACACATGGCGGCGGATACAACAAAGGCCGCGGCGGCTACAATAAGGGCGGCAACAGAGGCGGTTACCGTGGCGGTAACAACAGAGGCGGCAACAGACGTTATAACGACGATGCTCCCTCAGCTCCCGCAAGAGCACCCCGCTCAGATTCCGCAGGCGCATCGCTCTACGGCAAAATCGAAATCAATAAATAATGTTTACGGGACAGTTCGGATTGAACTGTCCCGTTTTTATTATCCGACTGTTGCTCTGTTCCGCTCGTCCTTCGCCTCCCATCTAAGTCATAACCACCAGCTAAGCAGGTGGCTTGATTAAGCCCTAAAAGGGCATTTTACCGGCAAGCATCTAAAGATGCACTGATAATTTTTTCTTCTGCATCTACTGCTCCGCCGCCCGTAAACGAGCACAAAATTTTTCGTTTTAAACTTGTACTAACTTTTATCTTGTTTACAAATTGCTCGCTCCGCTCGACACTTAAAGCTAAAGCTTTTGACGGAGGTAACCTCCACCGGCAGAGCCGGTGGTTTCCAAAACCAAATAAAAATCGGAGAGAAAATTTAAAAATCTTCTCTCCGAGCGGCGCCCGTTGGGCTTAAATAATAATATAAAACTGGGATAGTTTTTCTACAACGCAAGGGTAAACCCCTTGTTTAAAATCTTTGATTTTTCATCAGCGGAGCTGCGCACTTTACATTCTGTCAGGATACGTATAGAAGTGCGCCATTCGGAATCTGTTGCAAACATTTTTGAATTTAAAACCAACACTTTTGCATCGTAAGTGAAAACTGTTGACAAATTATTCTTATATTGTTACAATAAATAAAAATTACTGAAAGGCAGGTGGACAAGATGACAATGATGATTAACTCAATGAATCGGAGAGCCGTTTTGTCCGTTTGCGATTGATGTAATTTATATCTTTCTGTAAATTGCAGGCATCTCCGTTTCGGAGGTGCCTTTATTTTTTACAGAAAGAGGATTTTAAATGTACGAAATTAAACCTTTAGAACAAGAAAACATCATATTTATTTGTAGTCTTATGTCTGAACCTAACAATATTTATGCTTTACATACAGATATTATCTCCTTGGATGAATGGCAAAACTCTTTTTCAGAAGCTGAAAATGATGCAGATGAAGAAAACTTTATTGTTTATAATAAAGATATTCCGTGTGGTTGGTTAAAACTGAATGGACTTAAAAACAACGATACTGCTTGGATTTCGATGCTTGTTGTTTCTGAAAAGTTTAAGCATCAAGGCATCGGAAAATTCACTGTAGAATTTGCTACTCAATATCTGAAACACCGTGGGTATAGATATATAAAGTTGCAAACAACAACAGATAATTCAGCTGCATTGAGTCTATACAGTAAATGTGGTTTTATCATAGTCAACCAATCTACTACAAAAATTACGATGTGCAAAGAGGTGTAAAAATGACAAAAGAGTGTTGTTGGTGCAATTTTACTAATGAAGAAAAACAAAGCATCTTATTTGAAAGCACATATTGGTATGTGTTTCTGGCAGACAATCAGGATTATATCGGAAGATGTGTTATCGTTCTTAAAAGGCATTGTATAAATCTGTCTGACCTTAATTTGTCCGAATGGATTGAGTTGAAAGAACTAATCAACAGGCTTGAAAAATGTTTTGAAAAAATATTGGGTGCTGAATTGTGTAATTGGAGTTGTCTGATGAATGACTTTTATAAATCAGCCACTCCCAACCCACACTTGCATTTGCACGCAAGACCTCGATACAGAAATGCAATAACTATAAATGGCAGCAGTTATGCTGACACAGAATTCGGACATCATTATCAGCCTAAAAAAGAAACATTGTTGACAGATGATAACAGAAAAACCTTATTTGAAATGATGAAGAAATTTTTAAATCAGGAGCAAAAATGATTACACTAATCGAATATCTTAACAACCCTTGCGGTACTCTTTCGATTCCGTATTGGAAAGCTAAGAACATAACCATTCCGCCGGATATGAAAATTCTGCACGACAGAGATTTTTTATCCGATATATTATCTGATTACACCGACGAAAAATATTTTCGTTTGTATCACAGCCTTAAATATATACCCAAAATCGCAACGAATGATTTTGAGATTACAACCGCAACACGAAGAGATATAAAAACAATCGTGCAGATAATCAACGATTCATATACGGATATTTCGGTAAACAAGGAACTTATCAAAAGCTACACCCAAACACCTGTTTACAACGAAAACTTATGGATAATGGTTAAAGAAAAAGCAACTGACAAATTTGTCGGTTGCGGTTTGGCTGACTATGATGCAGAAGCAAAAGAACTTATACTTGAATGGATACAAGTGTTGCCTGAATACCGTGGCAAGAAAATAGGACAGTTGATAGTAACGGAACTATTATTTAGAATGAAAGATGTTGCTGATTTTGCAACCGTTTCGGGCAAAGTGGAT
>JAFYVN010000009.1 GCA_017549105.1 Clostridia bacterium | reverse complement strand
CTGAGCCAGGATCAAACTCTCTAAAAATCTTATCTAAACACCTTTCGGCGTCCAAATCATTTTCAGAGCTCTTTAATCGCTCAAAATGTCATTCACTGACATCTTTTCCTCGTTCTTCACGAGAATTACTGCTGTACTTGAAAGTACATACTCAAATTAATCTTCAAGGGTTTTTTCTTGAATCGTTGTTTAATTTTCAAGGTGCGTTTCTCTCCGCTCTCTTGCGGAGTGCTCGACTATAATATCAAATCCTTCCCCATTTGTCAACACTTTTTTTAAACTTTTTTCGAGTACTTATCAACCGCTCCGTGTGTTTCTGATGGCGCGAATCCTCGCATCCGTTGATATTACTGGGTTTGGAGGTTTTCTCTTGCTTGTTTCTGTACGGTTTTTCTTTTCTTTTTATTCTATATATGTTCAATACGGTTGATTATTTGAGTTTATTATATATATTTATTTCATTATCCTTATTTATATTATTCATTAATGCATTTCTGACTGTATTACTCTTTATCGGTGGGTTGTGGACATACTGCCCTGCACCAAATATATTTATCCGATAATTTACGAGCGACGAAACGTCGCCCCTACGATGTGTCTTTTTCTTTTATCTGATTTTCGGGACGACACGGAGGTCGTCCCCTACGATATTACATTTATTCCCTAAAAATTAAAACTTCCATTTAAATTAAAACGGCGGGAGCATTGCCCCCGCCTTACGGTAATTTAAAATTTAATTACTTGTTCGATGATTCGGTTGAGACCGAAGATCTGCTTGAAGAACGCAATTATCCTCCACAAAAATCCCGCTTTTGAAGTCAATGTCTGTTCATCTTCGCAAAGCACATTTCCGTTTGCATCGATTACTTTGGCAGTGAAAACAGTCATACCGTCTTCCTTTGAATAAACAGTGCATCTTGTGCCATCAGCAGAATAGCTGTAGCTGAAATTAGAGTTGTTTGCTTCCCATTCAATTCTTGCACCTGCGGGAACAACGGCATCTGCGTGCAGAATTATGCCGTCGCCGTATTTGATTTCGGTTGTTGAAGGAGTCAAAATTTCAATCCTTGCATTGCCTACGGTTACATCCGGAATAGTCGGCTTGGTTGTAGGCGGTTCTGTGGGGTATTCCGGCTCTGATGGATAATCCGGTTCGTCGGGATAATAAGGATACGAGGGTTCATCAGGAGTATCCGTGGGATAATCTGAAGGCTCATCAGGTGTATCCGTCGGATATTCGGGCGGATCGGTAACATCGGGAACGCCTTCCTCTCCGATTATGAACTCGTGATACATATCATCATTGATAAAATAATCGAGGGTGCCTTTATCCATTTCAGAAGCCATCTGAACAAAATCACCTGCATTTTTGACGTCCTCCGTTATATGACGAACGGGAACCTTTGCAAGCATTCTCGGGTCATGCTTAGTCTTGCCATTAACTTCACGTATCGCTGACTGCCAGATTGCATCGGGCGAATCGACAATACCCTTTGTGCCTTCAGCGAGATCTTCTTTGACATGGACATAATAGCTGAAAATCCATTCGTCGGATGTCATTTCATAGGGCGCATCGGATTTTTGTATATTTATAACCGATGAATTCTGAACAAGGTCGGTATTCTCGAGATACTCCTGAGAAAATCCGCAGAATTTTTGAACGGCACCCAATCCTTGGGCAGTAAGATTTTTTGAGGTTGCTATATGCGTAATTCCGTGAGACATAACTACCGGGTGGTTATCGTTGATGACTGCTTCTTCGTGCATACTTGTGTAGCCGTCACCATCGGTCGGTGCGCCGTCATCGACAATTTTAACATCAAAAAATGTGTTATCAAAAAGAGTGATAAGATTGCAGTCTGCAGTGTACATATTGCTCTTGAGATAGACTTTTACAGTCAGCTTGTCTCCGGGATTGACAAAATAATCGGTCAGGTTGCCATCCTCTTCATAAAATTCAGTTCCGACATATACAAAACCGTCGGTCAGACCGTCATCACCGATTGCCGTGCCGTAATTTGAAACAAGAGATTCGTACGAATCAATTTTTGAAATGCCTGCTGCGGATGCATTGTTGAATATCAGCGCACTTGCAGCAATCAGCACGCACATTATAAAAGCAATAATTCGCTTGGGATTTCTTTTCATTATGTATTATTCTCCTTCGGGTCAATTTTTGATACTTAAAGTATATCATTTTTTTGAAAACAATGCAAGTGCATAACAAAAAACGCACCCCGGAGCAAACCGGGGTGCATAGTGATAAATGCTCTTTTAAAAAATCAAGCAAATATTGCAAACAGCTGCAAAATGAAATCAATAATCATTGCAATGAAATTGATAATCATATCAATTATGCTTTCTTCGGAATTTACATCTTCAACTGTAACCTCAATACTGTCCGAAACCGTTGAACCGTCGTTATTTGTAACAGTTACAGAAATGTTTGCGGTTCCTGCAACTCCATAAGTTGTAACGACACCGTTTTTGTCAACGGTTGCAATGCTTGCATCGGAAGAAGTCCATACAACGCTCTTGTACTCTGCATTTGAAGGGTTGATTTCATATGTAAATTCAGCAGTATTTGAATCCTCAAAATCTTTTTTTACCACAATTTCAACCGAATCCGCTTTGACAGCAGGTTTTGTTGTGGGTTCTTCAGGTATATTGGATGTTGATTCTTCGGGTATGTTTGTTGTAGGCTCTTCAGGGACATTGGTTGTTGATTCTTCGGGTATGCTTATTGTAGACTCTTCAGGAACACCGGTTGAGGGTTCCTGAGAAATATCGGTTGTAGATTCTTCGGGTATATCCGTTGTGGGTTCTTCGGGATTAAGAGCATTCATCAAATGTCGTAAAGAAATCGAAACACATTCATCATCAGAACAGAGATAAAGAAGACCTTGTTTATCCCAAACAAAAAGACCGTCTTTGTGATCTACTCCAAAAAGCTTCACATCCGAATATTCGGAATCTATAAAGGATATGATATCATTTGTCGCTTGGGTATAACCTATAATATAAGTTGCATTTTCTTCATAATTCCAGAAATCATATTTTCCTGTAGAAATATCCGTTCTTACTTCTTGGATTTTTTCGTTAGACATCTCTTTTTTTGTTACTTTCTTTGTGTTGCAATCATAATTAAAGATTGTTGCTGTATCTTTTTCAGGAATCGTTGCAATGCTCATTGTGGGAGACATATTATTGCACACCCAACCTAAACCCGAATCATTGCTATCAGAAATGATATTAATTATTTCTCCACTTGTCATATCAATTATGAAACAATCAAGGTATTTGATTATAAGCGGATATTCAATCCATCCATATTCTTCATTTATTTTTCCATATGCACTTGAGTAAACCAAGGCAATATCGCCATTGGTTAAATCGGTCATATGATATTCAAATGTATACGGTGCATCATTATGAATATTGAACACAGACATATCAAGTTCTTCATAATTCTCAAAATCATTTGTTTTAATAAACATCTCTATGCCCGGAGTGGCCAACTCGGCATTCCACCAATACTCATATCCCAGAAAAAGAATTCCCTTTTCAGAAACGTTCATTTCAAAAAAAGAATAGCTTTCGCTAAATCTTCCTCCTTCAAATGTCGGTGTCGAACATTTCTTCCACATTTTCAAATCACTCGAAATATAGTAGTTGCAGTAAAATAAATATGAATAATCATTGGCATCATCTATATTTTCTACAAGAGTGTTAAATGCACATCTTTTTTCTGCATAAAGCACGTACACATCATTGTATTTTTTGATTTTGACATTTCCGCCATTCGGTCCTTCTTCATTAAATTTTCTGTCAAACATCTTGAAATTATAAAAACCATTTTGATGATCAAAATTAACGATGTAATCATAACCCGAATAATCTGTTTTATTTAATAACATACCAGTTACAAACAACATTGAATCCACAAACTGAACGCTCGCATCTCCAAGTAATTCTGTGTTATCCGGCAGAAACTCAGCCAATTTTTCTGTTAGATTATATGATCCAAAAGTTTCTCCGTCTGATGAACAATTCAAAAAACAATCGTTGTTTTCATTTTTTGTTATAACCGCAACCATTTCATCAGACGAATCCGAAGAAACGATCTCGCCATTTTTAAACCCAAAAATCGGATTTACCGCAACATAATCGGAAATCGGCTTAATCTCAGTTTCTTCCGATGCGAAGCCTATTACCATCGTAAGTAAACACACCAAAACTGACAATAAAATCGAAATTGCTCTTCTCATATTTAATTCCTCCAAAAATTATATTTCCTATAAGCAGTACACCTGTCGGTGCTGTATCTATATTTTAGTAACTCCCAAAACAAAAGTCAATCATGTTTATAAAACAATAGAAAAACCATAATAATTTCTTAATAATTAAAAAACAGGCAACCGAAGCTGCCTGTTTAATCGTTATATATATTGTATTATTTCAGGAATCCCTGGATGATGACCTCTTCAGCTTCTTCTTCGTTCATTCCGAAGGTCATTAGCTTTATGAGCTGATCGTTATTGATTCTGCCGATTGCAGCTTCATGCACAATCTGTGCATCTGCTGAATTTGCGGTTATTGCGGGAATCGAGCTGACCGTTGCGTTATCCATAATAATCGAATCGCAGGTAACGTGCGCACGGCACTTTGCGTTACCGATTGCGTTGGGATAGAAAATCTGCTTTGAATTATCCTTTGCAACCGAACGGGAGATAATCTGCGAAGAGGCTCCCTCACCGTCAAGATAAACTTCCATATCCGAACGTGCATACTGTTCACCGTGGGTCAGAAGACGCTCGGTCATAATCAGCTTTGCACCTGCCGCAAGATGTGCCTTTGTGTCACGAACAGTTGAGTCAACACCCTTAATCTGCACCATTTCCATTTCGCAGACCGAATTTTCATCCTGCTCAACATAGGTTACGGGATTGAGAACTCTTTCGCCCTTGCCGTCACCTTCTCCGTAGTGCTTTTCAACATATCTGATGCGCGCATTCTTGCCGATATGGAAAGAATGAATGCCGTCGTGCTGTGACTTGTCATCACCGCTGTTGTGAATTCCGCAACCCGCAACAATAACAACATCCGCGTCATCACCGATATAGAAATCATTATATACAAGATCGTTCACACCCGTTTCTGTGATGATAACGGGGATGTGAATGCTCTCATTCTTTGTGCCGGGAGCAACGATAATATCAATACCGGGCTTGTCCGTTTTGGTAACAATTTCGATATTAGCGGTTGAACGGCGTGAAAATCCCTCACCGTTTTTTCTGATATTATAAGCTCCTGCGGGAATTTCGTGAAGATCCGCAATGGATTCGAGAAGGTTGCTGTCTATTTTATCCATTACTTATCCTCCTTTCCTCTGAAACCGCAGTTTTCGTTGAATTCGCCCATAAGCTGGGGAAAAATCCTTTCTTTTGAGCCTTTGTCTTTGACTTTACCGTCGGCAATAATCACCATCTCATCGGCAAGCTGCATAATTCTTTCCTGATGAGAAATGATGATAACGCTGTTATGACTGCCCTTGCTCATTGCCTTGAAGCTTTCAACAAGCATTGAAAAACTCCAGAGGTCAATACCTGCTTCGGGTTCGTCGAATATCGCAAGACCGAGCTTTCTTGCCATAAGAGTTGCAATCTCGATTCTCTTTGCTTCGCCGCCCGAAAGGGAATTATCCATCTCACGGTTGAGATAGTCCTTCGAGCAAAGACCAACACTTGTCAGATATCCGCAGCACTCGTCAACGGGAAGCTCACTGCCCGCTGCAAGTGAAAGAAGTCTGCGCACGGTAAGACCCTTGAATCTCGGAGGCTGCTGGAATGCATAGCCGATACCGAGCTTTGCTCTTTCGGTCACTGACATATTTGTGATATCAATATCATTATAAAGAATTCTGCCACTTGTCGGCTTTTCGATACCCATAATAAGACGGGCAAGAGTTGACTTGCCGCCGCCGTTGGGACCTGTTATAACGGTGAACGCTCCGTCGGGAACTTCCAGATCAACATTATCGATGATTTCAAGTTCTCTGCCGTCAGCATCAACCTTAAATGAAACTTTTTCAAGCTTTAACATATATTTTCTCCGATATTTTTTATGTTTCTTATATTATATACTATATTTATTGCATTATCAATGTGTATTTGACACAACATCGGCTCACCGTCCCCAGAGTTTTCTGTCAAGACTTCTGAACTGAAGGGCAAGCATAATGTGGTTTTCGTCAATAACGGGACTGTTTTCGAGGTCGGCAACCGTTCTTGCAACACGAAGGATTTTATCATAAGCTCTTGCGGAAAAATCGAGCTTGTTGAACACTTCTTCAAGCAAAGCCATTGCCTGCGGAGTAGGTCTGCAGAACTCACGTGTCATTGCGGCATCCATTTTTGCGTTGCACGAAACACCCGAACCTTTGAGTCTCTCCTGCTGAATTTTTCTTGCGGCATTGACTCTCTTTTTGATTTCCGATGAAGGCTCTGACGGAAGCTTGCTTGAAAGCTTTTCAAAATCAACAGGCGGAACCTCGATATGAATATCGATTCTGTCGAGCATCGGACCTGAAATTCTCGAAAGATAGCGTCTTGCCGAACCCGACGGACAGGTGCATTCACGCTTCGGATGTCCGTAATATCCGCACGGACACGGATTCATTGCACAAACAACCATAGCTGAACACGGATATGTGAACGATGCATTCGCACGGGAGATTGTGATTTTGCCATCCTCAATCGGCTGACGCAGAACTTCCATTGCAATTTTGGAAAATTCGGGAAGTTCATCGAGAAAAAGTACACCGTTATGCGAAAGCGATATTTCACCCGGTCTCGGGATTGCGCCGCCACCCGAAAGACCTGCGGGAGAAACCGTATGATGCGGTGAACGGAACGGTCTTTCCGTTATGAGCGAAACACCCTCGGGGAGCGCACCCGCTATGGAATAAAGCTCGGTTGTCTGCAGGCTTTCTTCAAAAGTCATATCGGGAAGAATTGACGGCAAACGCTTTGCAAGCATACTTTTACCTGAACCGGGAGGACCGACCATAATTACATTATGACCGCCAGCCGCCGCAATTTCAAGAGCATATTTTGCTTCCTGCTGACCCTTGACATCCTTGAAATCGGGAGCAAACATACGGGTATTCTGCTGTGACGATATATCAAACCTCACGGGTTCAAGAATTTCTTCACCGTTAAGAAATTTAACAACCTGATTGACGTTTTCAACTGCGTACACATCTATTCCGTTTACAACGGAGCTTTCAAGTGCGTTTGCGGCAGGTACGAAAACTTTTTTCATACCGCTTTTCTGCGCTCGGATAACCATAGGCAGAACACCGTTGACGTGACGGATAAGACCGTCAAGCGAAAGTTCGCCGATAAAAGCAAACTCATCGGTGTTGCATTTAAGTTGTTCACTTGCTCTGAGCATTGCAATGAAAATCGGCAAATCGTAAACGGGGCCTTCCTTGCGGATATCTGCGGGCGAAAGGTTTATTGTTACACGTCCGGCCGGGAAGGAATAACCGCTGTTTTTCAGTGCGGAACGCACACGGTTGCGGGACTCACTGACCGCCGCATCTGGCAGACCGACAAGCTCAACTCTCGGTAAACCCTGACCGAAATCAACTTCGACACCGACCATATAGCTGTCGATACCGAAAAGACCCATGCTGTTTATGCGTGCAAACACAGTAACTCCCCCTTCCTTTTTTTGATTATAATATCATATTCCGTCGAAAAAAACAATATAATTTATCAATAAACAGAATCGGCCTGAACAAGAAAAATATCCTGTTCAAGCCGACTTGATTTTTACTGTTATTCCGTTCTGAGAGCGACCACGGGGTCTTTTCTCGAAGCGATCTTTGACGGGATAAGACCCGAAATAAATGTGAGAGTCATACTGATAAGAACAAGAGCAATTGCTCCGTCTGTGGGAAGCTGTGCAATATTGGGAAGCTTTGTGAAATGCTCGATAAGTGCATTGATGGGGATTATCATAAGCAAGGTCGAGCCGATGCCTATTGCACCCGAAACAAAGCCGACAATGAGCGTTTCTGCGTTGAATACTCTTGAAATATCTCTCTTCGATGCACCAATAGCTCTGAGAATACCGATTTCCTTTGTTCTTTCAAGAACGGAAATATAGGTGATAATACCGATCATAATCGACGAAACAACAAGCGAAATTGCAACGAACGCGATAAGAACATAAGAAATGATGTTGATTATCGTTGTTACAGAGGAAAGAAGAAGTCCGATATAATCGGTATATTTGATTGCGCCGTCTGCGTTTCCTTCAACTTCTTTTGCGATGTTGTATTTTTCAATTTCCTCCGAAATAAGGTCTTTCGACTCGAAATCGGTAGGATAAATATAGATTGACTGCGGGGTGTTGAGATCTGCAACACCAAGAATTTCAAGAGCTTCTTCGTAGCTTGCAGCAAGAGGTTCGGGTTCCGGTTCAGGCTCGGGCTCGGGTTCGGGGATAACCTCTGCGGGAACATCCGTGGGTTTCTCTTCGCCTTCAACGGGAGTTTCGGGGTTATCGGGAGTTTCTTCACCGCCCGAAGGAGGAGTTGCCGGAGCAAACTCTCCGCTCATAATTGCATTGAGCATCTTGAGCTTGGTTGTTTTATCCATCATCTGAAGGAAGGTAAGCGCCTGTTCGCCGCTGACCTGACCCATACCCTCGATTTCCTGGCCTGCAAGCATCTCGTCAAGATATCCGACAAGCTCACGTCTTTCGCTGATTGAAAGAACGGTTTTGAGCATAAGCTCAACAGTGCGCTTCATTTTTTCGGCTTCTTCACCACTGTAGGTGCTGTCAATCGAAGCGTAAATTTCTTCTTCGGAAACTGCGGGGAACTGACTGAAATCGGGCATACCCGTTGAAGTAGCCAATGGTGTTGCAATAAGTTCATCCGAACCGCCAAGCTTCATTGCACTTGCTTTCGGAGTATCCGAAACGGGAGTGAATTCGGATGTGTTTATCTGCGGGTCAAGAGAAACAGCCGATACTTCGGGTGCAGCCGATGCAGGCTTGCTGTTGACGGGAATTCTGTCCTCTTTGTTAAAATAAATACCCGTAAAAACATCGATTTCGGGATTTGCTTTCTGCTGCTTTACGATTTCGCAGTTGTTTGTTTCGTTGATGATATATTCAACAAGTGATGAAGTGTAGCCGATTGCGCCCGTTGCGGTAACCATAAGAGAACCTTCTGCGGGTCTTACAATACCGACAACCTTGATTTCTTCACCGTTATTGATGAGATTCTTGACGTATTCTTCGTCGCCTCTCATATCGTCCCAGGTTTTTGTTTCTTCGTTATAAGCAAAATAATCGGGTTCAAGAACGATTCTGAATGTTTTGCTGAGGATTTCGTCGTACTCAATTTCAAAAGTCTTTGCCTTGATTTCTTCTCCGTTCTGCATAGCCATAAATGCCTGCATCATTTCTTCCTGGGTTGTAAGACCGAGACCCTGAATAGCGATGTCGCTGATTTCGTTGTTTTTATCGATGATAAGAACAACTTCATTATATGACTGGGGCCAGTTGCCTTTGACGAGTTCATACTGGTCATTGAGAAGGGCCTGATTATCAATAAGTTCTTGCCAGGAATTCATATATTTTTCCATGCTTGCCATCATGGAGGTATCAATCTGCATTCCGCCGGTATTTACGCTGCCCATCATCGATTCCATAATTGAAATCATCGGACTGGGATAAACCTGATTGATTCCGTTTGTAAAATCGGGAGAGAAAATGTTGAGTTTTCCACCGTAAGTATACTGAATACTGCTTGCAAGATCATCTATGGTGCAAGCTTCGCTGCCGAGATATTCTTTAAAGGATTTGAGGTCGTTCTGCCAGATTTCGGAAGAGAACGATTCCATCATGCTCGATGCCATCGAATTTGAATAAACCTTGTCTCGTCCGTGGTTGATTTCTCCCGAAACGGTGGCAGTCATACTGCCCATCATAGCGTTCATATCCATTGCGGTTTTTTCAATCATAACGGGATATGAGGTGAGCGTCTCCTGCTGAATGGAGTCGATATATGCCTGGAAACCGCTTGAAAGAGCAAGGATAAGAGCAATACCGATGATGCCGATGCTTCCCGCAAATGAGGTAAGGAAAGTACGCATCTTTTTGGTCATAAGATTATTGAGTGAGAGCGAAAGAGCGGTAAAGAAAGACATTGAAGGCTTTCTGTTCTTCTTTGCCTCTTTCTTTTCGGACTTCTTTTCGGCTCTTGATTTCTGATGCTTTTCGGTTTCTTCAGTTGTGTAGGGGTTGGTATCGTCAACGATATTACCGTCAACAAGGCGGATGATTCTTGTTGAATATTCATCGGCAAGCTCGGGATTATGAGTAACCATAACAACAAGCTTTTCCTTTGAAATTTCCTTAAGAAGATCCATTATCTGAACGCTTGTTTCGGAGTCGAGCGCGCCCGTAGGTTCGTCGGCAAGAAGAATTTCGGGGTTGTTGACAAGAGCTCTTGCAATTGCAACTCTCTGCATCTGACCGCCCGACATCTGGTTGGGCTTTTTGCTCAACTGGTCACCGAGACCGACCTTTTCGAGAGCTTCCTTCGCTCTCTGCTTTCTTTCGCTTTTTGAAACACCCGAAAGAGTAAGGGCAAGCTCAACATTTGAAAGCACGCTCTGATGGGGAATGAGATTATAGTTCTGGAAAACAAATCCGACGGAGTGGTTACGGTAGCCGTCCCAGTCACCGTCCTTGAAATCCTTGGTGGACTTGCCTTCAATAATCAGGTCGCCCGATGTGTATTGATCAAGACCGCCGATGATATTGAGCAAAGTTGTTTTACCGCAGCCCGAATGTCCGAGAATCGAAACGAATTCGTTTTTGCGGAACTCGATATTTATGCCCTTGAGAGCGACAACCTTTGTGTCACCCGTGGGGTATTCCTTAACGATATTTTTCAGTTTCAGCATAAAAATACCTCTTGACAAAGCAATTTTTCGATGTTACACTTGTAACAGTAACGATTGTAACATTAGTTTATGAATAAATCATCAACAAATTACATTTTAAACTGAAAATGTTACACAAAACAATGGATTGTAACGGTTAAAGAGGTTAGCAATGGAAAAAGTCAACGAAGTCAACGTTCTGACCAAGGAGTGCATCGTCACCGCCTTGCTCAGACTTATGGAAACAAAAAGCTATCAGAGCATATCGATAACAGATATCACTTCTCTTGCGGGCGTGTCGAGAATGGCATATTACCGCAACTACAAAAGCAAAGATGATATTCTTATAAATCATCTGACAGACCGTGAAAAGCAACTTTTAAAAGACCTTCACGGTGAAAGCGCAAACGACCTGCGAGGAATGATGATGATAGTTTCGGGTTTCTTTCAGGAGAATGCTGATGTTATTCAAGCGGTTTATGATGCGGGTCTCGGTCACAGACTGACGGATATGCTCGGTGAAAGAATTTTTAACTATTTCCCCGTTGCGATTGAGGACAGAGGCGGAAAATACGCCGTTCAGTTTTATGTCGGAGCGGTTCTTGCGGTTTTCAAACGCTGGTTTGACAACGGAATGGTTGAGTCGATTGAAGATATTTCGGATATCCTCTGCAGGCTCATCAATGTTGAAACGGCAACAAGCTTCCTCGTCTTCCCTAAAAATCAATAAAAAATCAACGAAGTTCAGACATTGCGCCTGAACTTCGTTTTTTAATGCTTAATACCAAATAAAACCGAAGAGGAAGATTCTAATGAACCACTGCCAAGACGTGTACTCAACGTGAACGTTATAAGTTATTCTTCTGCCGGAATCGAGAATTGCAGTGACAGTTGTTTTGCCGACACCGACAGCCGTTATATTACCTTCTCTGTCAACGGTTGCAACGTCTGTATTCCAAGAGTACCATTTTGCTTCTGTGTTTATCGGTTTTACGGTTTCTTTGTAATCAAGTTCTAAAGTATGGAAGGAATTTGTACGGTATTTTGCTGCTTCACCTATAAGTTTTCCGTTTTCGTGGCATACAGCAGTTATCATTCTGACATTTTTACCGCTGATTGAGAACGGTTCGGTATAAACAATATGGTTATCGATTGTGGGGATTGAGCCGTCAAGAGTGTAATACAGTCTTGAATCTGTACCTTCGGGTGCGGTGATTTCGATTTTGCCGTCAGAATTGAGCTTTATAGTCGGCTTGCCGCTCACATCCTGCTTGACCATATTATAAAAATTGACAATACCTGTGCCATATTTTGTGTCCCAACCTTCGGGAACATATGCGTTTTCTTTTATAATACGCTGAATCTCGGCGGCACTCATATCGGGACTGATTGATTTGAGAGTTGCAGCTGCGGCAGTTACAAGAGGTGTTGCCATTGAAGTACCTGTCATTTCTTTATATAGACTTTGAGGGTTAGGGTCATAAATTTTTTCTTCATCAATGTCATGTTCATACCAATTCCATAATCTAGGTACAGTACTATTGATTTTTGTGCCTGGTGCTGCAATATCAACACAATTTCCACTTGCAGAATAACTTATATCCGGTGCATTAAGTTTGTCTGTAGCTGCTACTGTGATAGCATCCGGAGCTAATCCGGGAAGAACTTTATCTGCATTTGCTTTTTTATTTCCAGCGGCAGCAATTACAACAATTCCTTCACTTGTAGCTTCTTCTATTGATTCGATAAACAATCTGTTTTCGTTAATTATTTCATCGCTGAACGTACTTCCAATACTCATATTGATAATATCGACATCGTCAAAAACCGCTTGCTCAAAAGCTCCAAAAATAACCGATAACTCAGCCATACCAATCAAAGGAAAAACCCTATACGGTGCAAGCTTGATATTTGGCATTGTGTTATCATAAATAATTCCTGAAACATGAGTTCCGTGATTTAAATCATCAATAAGCGAAGGATAACTTATACCTGTCTCCTCATCTGTTCTGTAATATCCGCTGTCAATCAGTCGAGAAGAATCAAAAAATTCATGTTCAGCATATATACCGGTATCAAGCACAGCTACTAAAATTTCCTCACAAGTTAATCCTTTTTCTTTAATTAGGTTGAAAGCATCATCAACTTGAGCAACATCGGAGTTCCAAGATAGATGTTCGTCTGTAACAGTGTTTATACTGTCTGAAAGGCTATTTTCTGCTAATTCTATGTATTTGTCATATATAACATACTCAATATCGTCATCGAAGAAAGAAGAATATGCTTTATTTGTTTTTTCAAGTGTTTCATATTGAAAAATATGTAGACATTTATACCCCTCTACACTATCTATTGCGCCGTAATTTTCTTCCATTTTTTCATTATAATCTGTTTTAACAATCAGTCGATTAATAGGCAGGTTTGAAGATACTGAAGAAGTTTGCATTCCATCGTATTTAACAACCATATCAGATAGCTGACGATTGAATTCTTTTATCGATATGTCCGCATTTTCGCTGTAGCAAACAAACGAAAAAGAATTGAGAAATATATTTAAAACTAAAAAGAACGAAATAAATTTTTTGTAATTCATAACTGTCTCCAATCATTAGTTATTTGAGTCGAAAAAATATGACCGGATGATAGTTTTAATTACAGAATCAGCAACCTATTATAACAAATATCTTAACAATAAAATCAACAATTGTTTTTAACACTTTTATCAGCCACGCAAGAACGCCGATATCGTTATCGGGTTCGGTTGTCGGTTCGGTAGTTGTTGCCGCTGAAGGTTCTGTTAAGTTTGTTGTTGACGGTTCTATTTCCGTAACCGACGGAGCGGTTGAGGGTTCGACTATAGGATTTGTTGTGGGTTCAATTTCCGTTGCCGGCTGAGTTGTTACGGCAACAGCTGTTGAAGGTTCTGTCACGGAATTTGTGACAGGCTCGGTCGGCTTTACGGTTGTAACAATTTCTGCCGTTGTGGGTTCCGTTACAGGTTCGGTTGTCGCTGTTGTGGGTTGGGTGGTTGAAGGTTCAATAGGTGTTGCAGCCGGTAAGGTTGTGCTTTCCTCCGTTGAGGGGGCGGTTGTCGATGGTTCAACAGGAGTTGCAACCGGCATTGTTGTGCTTTCTTCTGTTGAGGGATCTTCCTTTTCTTTGGGAATAATCGGCATGTTTTTTAAAATCGGATATCCGTTTTCTTCCATTTTCCAAACTGTATCAAAATTGAAACCGACAAATAATTCTTGGCATTTCATCTCTTCCGAAGTAAGGTGCTTTACATTTTCAAAGGGATATTCATTAAAGCTTTCGGGTTTGGAATCGGCGTTGTATGCCGGAATTAATTCAGAATTCAAATAATATGAATTGCTCAATGAAGATCCGTCTCCGATAGAAATTACATCCGAAGCGAGGTTTCCCGAAACAGCACCTGCATACCCGGAAAAGTTTTCGGGAATATTGATGTTTCCTGAGTTGTATGAATTTTTAATTACATAGGATTCTCCGGCAATTCCTCCGATATAAACATTTTTTGCAGAAAAACCAACCGAAAGCTCTCCTCTGTTATAGCTGTTTGCTATACCCATGTTTTCTGAACCGTTTCCGTCTATTCCGCCTATTCTGACGGTACAAGTATCGTTAATATCGGTTCCGTTTACCGAAATATTTCCGTAATTGAAACACTTTTTTTCGGTTGATGCGGCACTTCCGGAAATACCGCCGACATTGATTTGTGTTGCTGATGAACTGATTGTTACATCAATATTTGAATAGTTGCCGCAAAAGACAAGCTGACTTGTTTTTGATCTGCCTGCAATACTGCCGATTTCTGCTGAGGAAAATCCCTCAATATTTACATTGCCGGAAACAACACAACCGGTTAGTGTTGTGTTGAGAGAGAAACCGACAATATTGCCAAAACGACATTTTGATTCTGCGTTACCAACATATTTAATATTTATATCTGAATTTTTTATTATGATATCAGATATGGATGCGCCATTCACGTAACCAAACAATCCCGAATCGTATGTACCGGTATCGTTGCATTCTGTATTGATTCTTAAGTTTTCAATTACATACCCGTTGCCGTCAAGCTCGCCTGTGAACGGTGTTTCGCTTGTGCCGATAGGGTTCCAGTTTTCGTAAGACGAGAGGTCAATGTTGTTCAAAAGTATGTATTTGCCCGAGAGGTTGTTGCGGATATTGTCCAGTTCCTCGGCACTATAAATGCCGATATAACCGTCGGGTACGGCTGTAACCGCTTCATCTTCAGCCGCAATAGCAACCGACAGTACTCCGAAGCAGAGAGCAAAGGTTAAAATGATTGCCAGAAACTTTTTCATAGAGATTCCTCCTGTTTGTTTTTTTTGAGCCATAATTTCCCAACTCATATATATATGACGAAAAAACAAAAATGTTACGCAAAAAAACAAAAAGTTCACAGTTTTTTACATTTATATTGCGATATTATGCCTCACAAGAATATTATAACATATTTTGACAAAAAAACAACGGCAGAATTGCCTCTGCCGTTGAAATGTTATGTTTTTATTTATAAACCAATATATCGGGTTCGTCTTCGCACCATTCGCCGAAAGCTTCGGAGTATTCATCACTCGTGAACATCGGCAGATAGTTTGCAAAGTTTGACGAAAGCTTCTGCGTTTTCAGTTCCTCGGGGTCAATCCAAAAAACCCTGCCCTCGTCTGTCGCTTCAAGCAGATTTCCGCTGAAATCACTTGTCCTGTAAAGAAAAACGATGTATCTGTCCTTGCGTGTTTTATGAACCCAATGAATAACCCCGCAGGTCTGCAGATTACGGACATCAAGCCCCGTTTCTTCCTTCACTTCTCTGACAGCGGAGTCAACAAAGCTTTCGCCCTGCTCAACGTGACCGCCGGGGAAAGATAGACCCGTCCAGCTTTTAAGTCTTTCCTGAACAAGCACCTTGCCCGTCTGCTTATCCTCAATCATGACCATATTGGTCAGTTCGATTCTTGTTTTTTCGCTTCTCATATTATTTGTGATTAATATTCTGCCAGACAAATCCGACATCGGCTCCGACCTGAACAAAGGTGTCGGGTGAATTGTTATCGAGCTTTGAAACTCTTGTGAATCCGTTCTTTTCAAAGGCTTCGCAGAATGCGTTTGCCATTTCGGCATCCTTGAATGTGATGTGATGAACAATACGGAACTCCTTGAGAGTTTTTCTCAGACTGCCGTTGGGGAAGCCCACAACAAAGCCTGTGCACCACCAATATTTTTCGTAGTCACGGTTGAAAACAGCTCTGTAGTTGCCGTCAGAATATTCATCCCACATAAATGCCATTTCCATATTGAGCCAATCTTCCTTATCGGCACAGACATAATGAGTGCCGTCGCTGCCGATAGGTCTTGTATAAACGCCGACTTCGCCTCCGATAAACGGTAAGCCGTACTGACCCTTCCACATCTGAATCATCCACTCTTTATTGTCATAAATAAAAGTGGTTCTTACGGTATCGTAATACATAACTGTAAGCGGAGCAAAGTTATCATAAACCTCGTTGAAGCCGAAATTTTTCTGCCAGCAGTCCTTATCATCGGTGTAATAGAAGTTGCCGTCGCCGTCGTAACGGTATGATGCAAGGTTAACCTTTTCATAGTCAATGCTTGACTGGGGAGGAATATATTTGGGTGCTTTCGGGAGGGTGAAAACTTCTTTGAAAGCCGCATTGGTAATAACGGTTGCAAGCTCGGTCACCTTTTCGGTGAGCGTTGCCGTTTCGCTCTCGGGTACAGTTGATTCCTCGGTTGCTTCTTCAGTCTGAACAGCGGTTGTTGAAGCTGCGGTCTGTGACTGGAGCTGAGTGAGTGTTTCGGTCACGGAAATCTGCGAAGAAAAATAGGGGTTTTCCATTGAATAATCAGGCACGGAAGGGAAATATTCATCCTGATAAACAGGATATGTCGGCTGAGTTTCCTGCGCATAAAAATCCGAAGGCTCGGATGCAACAGGCATTTTATTGCTGTTGTTCAGTCTGATTGCAAGCACCGCAACTATGCAGACCATAGCTGCTGCAACGCCTGCAACGGCAATTGTTGTTGCTTTGTTTTTCATAATTATCTCCTCTTATATATCATATTCACGCACAAATGCGTTGATGAACAAAGGACCCATATCCATAGCAACCAGAACGGTTTTTCCGTCCTTTGTCATAAAAGTCATACCTTCTCCTTCGCTGCCCGAAGTGAGATTACGGTCAAATAGCTTTTCAACCTCACCGCTGTCGGGATTGATTGTGTAAACCGCCTGTGTATCATCGTTGGTTGCGGCATAGATTGTGCCATCAAGGAATTCGGCACCCTGAATTGCATAAGGCGATTCTTCAAGAGCAACCTCTTTGACAAAACTCATTCCGTTTGCGGTATCGTAAACAAGAAGTTTTGTGGGAGTCTTTGAATGGTCGGTGCAATAAAGCAAACCGTTTTCGGGATTGACGCAGACCCAGGGAAGTCCTCGGGTTATCATTTCTGCATCAAGAATATAATAGTCAACGAGTTCAAGGCTTTCGGCATCGTAAACGCCGACTATGGGGTAATCCCACACCTTGCTGTCTTCAAGACCTGCATAGATATAGCCGTTATAATAGCTCAGTCCGCCGACGTGAGCAATACCAAGATCCTTCAGTTCATCGGGGATTGCAAAATAATTTGCGTTGATGAGAGTTTTGGCATCGCCTTCGGTGCGGATAAGCGTTGTTTTTGATGAAAAATAAAGGGTTTCGCCATCCGAAGTCATACCCTGAGAATGAAAATACGCACCGATTCCGACGATATTTGTCTTTTCCGTATCGGTTCTTTCGCCTGCGGAAATAAGGTCAATCCCGTGAGTCAGCACCGAAAAAGGAATAAGTACAACCGCAAAAACCGTCGAGAGAACCTTGTTGAACATCAACTGAAAAGCTGTCATTTTCTTCACCCCAAAATTGCAATATTTAATTTATTATAACAAACAAGAATTTTTTAGTCAATTAATTAAATGTTAACAAAAAGAATGTTTTGCGCTGATTGACAATAAAATAAAAAAAAGGTAAAATATAAAATGGAGCAAATTAAGGAGAATCGGCTATGAATGATGTGAAATCACTTTATGAACTCTGGCTCAAAAAGACGGCAGATAATCCCGAAATCAATGCAGAGCTTCTTGCAATCAAGGGAAACGAAGAAGAAATTCTCGACCGTTTTTACAGAAATCTTGAATTCGGAACGGCAGGGTTAAGAGGCACACTCGGTGCGGGAACAAACAGAATGAACACCTACACCGTTTGCCAGGCAACGCAGGGACTTGCGGATTATCTGAACAGCAAAGGCAAAAATCCGAGCGTTGCAATCGGCTACGATTCGCGAATCAATTCCGACCTTTTTGCAAAACAATGCGCCGAAGTGCTTGCCGCAAACGGAGTTAAAGCATATATTTTTCCAACCCTAAAACCGACTCCGATGTTATCATACGCAGTCAAGCGCCTTAATTGTGACGGCGGAATAGTTATCACTGCAAGCCACAATCCGTCAAAATACAACGGCTATAAATGCTATGACCCTTCGGGTTATCAGATGACCGATGAAGCGGCTCTTGCAACCTACGGATTTATTCAGAAAGTTGATATCTTTGAAGATATCAAGCGCATTCCGTTTGATGAGGCGATGGAGAAAGGTCTTATCGGATATATTCCCGATGAAATTACCGAGGAGTTTTATTCGCTCGTGATGGAAAGACCGATTAACCCCGATGCACGGGATTTGAAAATAATTTACACTCCACTCAACGGCACGGGAAATATCCCCGTCAGAACAATCCTTAAAAGAGCGGGATTTGAAAATGTGAAAGTCGTAAGTGAGCAGGAAATGCCCGACGGCACTTTTCCCACCTGCCCCTATCCCAACCCCGAAATCAGACAGGTTTTTGAGTGCGCACTCGAAATGACCAAAGAAGAAAAGGCGGATTTGCTTCTTGCAACCGACCCCGACTGCGACAGAGTGGGCATTGCCGTGCTCACGGGCGAAGAATATGTTCTTCTTTCGGGCAACGATGTGGGCGTTCTGCTTGCCGAATATATGCTTTCGTCGAAAAAAGAAAAAGGCACTCTTCCCGAAAACTCTCTTATGACAAAATCATTTGTTTCAACTCCGCTCATCACAAGAGTTGCCGCCAAATACGGATGCACGGTTGTTGATGTGCTCACGGGATTCAAATATGTCGGTGAATTTGTCACGAATCTCGAAAAAGAGGGCGAAGAACACAGATTCATTATGGGATTCGAAGAAGCTTACGGCTATCTTATCGGCACACACGTAAGAGATAAGGATGCCGTTGCCGCATCGCTGATGGTCTGCGAAATGGCGGCTTATTATAAGAAAAAGGGCAAGACCCTTGTTGATGTTCTCAATGATATTTACGGCGAATTCGGATTTTATGTTGACCGCCTTTACAACTTCGTTTTTGAAGGGGCAAGCGGAATGGTGAAAATGTCTGAAATTATGGCAGAGACCCGAAACAACCCGCCAAAAGAGCTTGCAGGTCTTAAGGTGCTTGAAGTTCACGATTTTGCCGAAGGTATGATTACCGACACCGCAACGGGCAAAAAAAGAGCAATCGGGCTTCCGGAGTCGAATATTCTTGCATACACATTACCCGACGGTAATTTTGCAATAGTAAGACCCTCCGGCACGGAGCCGAAAATCAAGGTTTATGTCACAGGCTGTGAAAAATCAAAGGAAGGCGCAGAGAAGGTTGCTGCCGACATTGGCAACGCAATGAAAACTCTGCTGAAAATATGAGGTGAATATTATGAAAAAGAATAATATTATAGTCAGAATAGTTGCAATCGTGCTTTGCGCAATAATGATTCTCGGCGTTGTGACAGCGGCATTCAGCGCATTTGCGGCATCGCCCGATTCGGTTTCCGCACCCGATACGGGCAGCCAGCCGATGGTGTGGGTTATCGTTGCGGTTGTTGCGGCGGTTGCGGTTATTGCGGGATGTCTTATAATTCCGAAAGTAAATAAGAAATAAGAAATCAAAACCCGACAGATTTACTCTGTCGGGTTTTGTTATTTAACAATAAGACTGAATTAACATATATCAGAATATAATTGCTTCGGGCATGTCTTTTGTGAATCTAAACAGATTTTTAAAAAATGCGAGGATCTTTTGGAAAATACCTGCATTTGATGTCATGGTCTGAGTGTCTTTTCCGTGCACACCGCCATTATCCTTGTTGATAACCGATGCAGTGAATACGGTATCGCCCGATTTGTTCGGAGTAATTTTGCAGGTTCTGCCGTCTTCCGAAATTTCAACTATTGTAAAATTGTCGTTATCGGCAGTCCATTGAATTGTTGCATATGAGGGCAAGGAGTCGACATCTGCATGAAGTAAAATTGTATCGCCATAGTTGATTTTTGTCTGTGACGGTGTTCGGATATCGATTTTTATCACAGCTATTTCACCGGCGTAAAGAGTTTTTATTTTAGATTTCAGAATTGATATCAACCATTCGCTATCTTCAAAACCCAACGCTTCAAGTTCGGCGACTGCTGCATCAAGTTTTTCTAGATTATCGGGATCTCCACTGAGGTTGCTGAGAATATCAACAATTTTTATAATGGTTGCTTCGATATCGTCCCATTGGCTATTGTTGCTTTTTGCGTTGTCTAAAATTAACTCAAGAAGGTCTTTGATCGTTAAGTGTGAACTTTTTTCTTCTATACAGTTTTGGAGATGAGCATCGTATAGTTCTGAATTATAGAAAGTTTTCCGGCATCCAACACACTCTTTATGGATATTACAAGAAGCAATGTGTTCATTGTATTGTTCTCTATCATTGAAGTATGTGTGGCAATTGTTACATGCTATCGGGAGTGCAGGTATTGTTATGGTTGGTACCGATGTGTCAGTTGAAGTTATTTCGCTTTTTTCAACATTATTTTCTGCCGAAACTCCACTGATAACAGTAAACATAAAAACAAAAACCATTGCAATAGCGAAAATTGATTTTTTCATAAAGCAAGCTCCTTTGGGCTTAATATAAAACGGGACGGTGCATATCAAAAGACCGTCCCGTTGTCTGTTTATCTTGCGTAGTCGCCGACAAGCATCATATAGTTACCGATTTCTGCACCGAATTCGGGTGCGCCGTCCATAATAAGCTTACCTGTCTTTGTGAATTCAAGCATATCTGCGGTACCCATAAGAATGCCGAGTGCACTGTCGAGGCTGTCAAATCTCATTGTGAAGAAGGGAAGAGCACGCTTATAAACGCCTCTGCCTGCCTTTGACTTACCTGCCTTGATGCGGATGTAAGCGGAGATTTCGGGGTAGTCATTGACTGCCCATGCATAAACTCTGTCGGGGCTCTTGAGAGTCCAGTTGTGGATATCCTCGTGACCCTGCTTGTTGAGAGTGCTGATACCACTCGAAAGCAGGTAGAAATAGCACTTAACAAGGAGTTTCTTTGATTCTTCATCCTCGGGAGCTTCGGTAGCTGTGAGGAGAGATGACATTTTGAGAAGTGTCATCATAAATGCCATAAATACGGCGGGTTTCTTTGCAACGCCCTTCATTGCGGGAAGTGTTGCAGGTCCGATTTTTCCTTTGAAAAATGCGTTCATTGTCTCGATGTTCTTGAACTCGAGTTCAATGTGAGCATTGGTAGCAACCTTATTGGGGTGGCAAAGCCATTCACCGCTGTTAACAACAAAATGTGTTGCAAACTTGCCGTCAGGAGACTCGGGGTCTTTTGCACTGACCTGGATAACCGCATGAGCGTGCTCAAATTTCTTGGCAAGCTTGGGGTCATCCGTAGCGATGGTTTTGATAAGGGGCAGAACCGCACAAAGGAAAATTTTATTGGTCAAATAGTCTTCTCTTGAAGGCATATCAATCATTCCTTTCGCTTGTTTTAATGACGGATTTGAGGTTGTTTTTCATTTTCACTACCGAACGAGAAAGTGAAAAGAACTCAAATTATGCTTCGTCGTCCCAGTCGTCGTCGAGTTCGAAGTCCTTACCCATAACTTCACGGACAGCAGCAATGATACCGTTCTGGTCGATACCGAGCGTTGACATAATATCTTCGTGGAGACCGATGGGAGCGAACTTGTCGGGGATACCGAGCTGCTTGAATGCGCAACCCTTACCTGCTTCAACGATAACTTCAGCAACAGCTGAACCGAGACCGCCAAGGATATTGTGGTCTTCTGCGGTGATGATGCGGCGGGTATCCATAACAGCCTTGATGATAGCTTCCTTATCGATAGGCTTGATGGTGTGCATATTGAGAACTCTTACCTTAAGACCGTCGTTGACCTCAAGGAACTTTGCAGCCTGATATGCCTGGAATACGCATGAACCGCAAGCGATGATTGTGATATCCGAACCTTCGTTGATTGTCACAGCCTTACCAACCTCGAAGCCGTAGTCGCTTGTTTCGTAAAGAACACGGTCAAAACCTCTGTTGATACGGATGTAGTAGGGTCCGAAATTGTCGTATGCAGCGTGAACCGCATTGTATGTTTCAAGACCGTCAGCAGGGCAGATAACGGTGAGGTTGGGGATTGAACGTGCAACTGCCATATCGCAGATAGCGTGGTGAGTTGAACCCGCCTGACCGAAGGATGTGCCTGCGTGGGTAGCGATGATTTTTGCGTTAACATTCTGATAGCAGATGTCGGTGTGAAGCTGGTCAGCACTTCTGAGAGAAGCGAAAACCGAGAAGGTGGAAAGGAAGGGAACAAGTCCTGCTCTTGCCATACCTGCAGCCATACCGAACATATTCTGCTCAGCAATACCTACGTTGAAGTATCTGTCGGGGAATTTTTCACCGAACATACCGATTTTTGTTGATTTGCCAAGGTCAGCTGTGAGAGCAACAACCTCAGGATGCTTTTCGCCAAGCTCGCAAAGAGCCTTACCGTAAATTTCAGCCGTTGAGAAAGCGGTTGATTCGGTAGCGGTATAAGTCAGTCCTCCTGCCATGATCAGATGCCCTCCTTTTCTGCACGTGCAACACGTGCTGCATAATACTTTTCAAGGCTTGCCTTTGCAAGCTCATATTTTTCTTCGTTAAGTGCGCCGTAGTGCCACTTGTAGTCGCCTTCCATATAATCAACGCCTGCGCCCTTAACGGTGTCAGCGATAATCATAACGGGCTTTTCCTTAACTGCGAGAGCAGTGTCGATAGCCTCTGAAAGAGCGTTCATGTTGTGACCGTCAACCTCGATAACTTCGAAGCCAAATGAACGCCACTTGTCTGCAAGGGGTTCAAGCTTCATAACTTCTTCTGTGGGGCCGTCAATCATGCACTTGTTACGGTCAACAAAAGCGATAAGGTTGTCTGCCTTGAAGTGAGCAGCAGCCATACCTGCTTCCCAGTTTGAACCTTCGTCGCATTCGCCGTCGCCGAGGATACAATATGTCATATAATCCTTGCCGAGTACCTTTGCTGCAAGAGCGGTACCGAGAGCGATTGAAAGACCGTGACCGAGTGAACCGGTTGAAGCGTCGATGCCCTTAACCTTGTTTGAGTCAAGGTGGATACCCATTGTTGAGTTGCTGAGATTGAATGTCTTGAGCTTTTCTTTGTCGTCAAAACCAACGTGGCAGACAAGGCTTGCAAGAGCAACGCCTGCGTGACCCTTACTGAGAATGAAACGGTCTCTGTCTTCCCACTGGGGATTTGCAACGTCGTACTTCATGTACTTGTAATAAAGAATAGCGAGCATATCCATAACGCTCATGCCGCCGCCGATGTGAGCACTGCCTGCCCAATAGGTGGTGTCAAGGCAAAGCTTACGAAGCTCATTAGCCTGCTTTTCAAGCTCGAGCCATTCCTGCTTGGTTAATGCCATGGTAAATTCCTCCTTAGAATTTATAAATTTAACGGCGGGATTAGGGCATCCCGCCCTACAATTTCTTTTAAATGAAAAATTAAAAGTGAAGAATGAAAAAGTTTCGGGTCTGAGACGCTTTTTATATCGGGTACGGGTGAAAACCCGTCCTTAATTATTCATTTTTCACTATTCATTATTCATTTGAATCAGCCGAGTTCGGGGTGATTCTTGCGAACAGCCTTGAATGCATCTTCAGCAACTTCGATTGTGTGCTTGATGTCTTCGTCCGAAAGAGCTGCATTGATGAAGTGGTTGTGGTGGTTGGTCATATAAACGCCTCTCTTGACAACCTCTGCAATCCACTCCTGATGAAGCATAAGTGAATCATCATCCTTAAGCATCAGATAGAAGAGTGCGGGTTCGCCCGAAACGTTGAGGTTGAAGCCGTTGTTTGCGGCAGCAGCCTTAAGACCGTCGCAGAGCATTGTGCCCTTTTCGAGGCAGAACTTGGGAAGGTCAATTTCTTTCATCTTGTTGATACAAGCAATAGCAGCTGCAAAGGGAACTGCGCTCATCCAGTAGCTGCCTGTGTATGAAAGACCGCTGATTGCGCTCTTGAGCCATTCCTTACCGCAAAGAGCTGAAACGTTCCAGCCGTTTGCGAGAGCCTTACAGAAGCAGATAAGGTCAGCTTCAAAGCCGTAGTGATGGTCGGAGCCTGCAAGATCAAGTCTGAAACCGCAGCGAACGTCGTCTACGATAAGAACGATGCCCTTTTCGGTGCAGAGCTTACGGACCTTCTGCCAGTAACCTTCTGCGGGAAGCACGTTATCAAGGAAGTTGCCGTGCATATAGGGAGTTGAGATGAATGCGGCAATTTCGCCTTCGTTCTCTGCAACAACTCTTTCGAGCTGCTCGAAATCGTTCCAGTCAACATAAAGGTTGTTTGCAACATCCTCGGGGATAACACCGGGATAGTCAACCTTCTGGCACCAGGGAGCAACACCGTGATAGTAACCCTTAACGAAGATAATCTTCTTTCTGTGGGTTGCGTTTCTTGCGGTCATAATAGCCGCAGTTGTTGTGTCGCCGCCGTTCTTTGCAAAGAATGCCCAGTCTGCGGAAGCAACTGTATCAACCATAAGCTCTGCAAATTCGATAATCTTTGTTGAAGGTGCGGTAACGCAGTTTTCAATTTTCATCTGCTCCATAACAGCCTTATCAACGTCGGGGTCATTGTAGCCGAGAACGTTTGGACCGTATGCGCACATATAGTCTATATATTTATTTCCGTCAACATCCCAGAAATATGTACCCTGTGCCTTCTGGCTGAAAAGAGGATATGCGGAAACAGGGATGCAGCAGCCTTCTGCGGGACCCTGATGGCCGTAAAGACCTGAGGGAATAACCTTTGCCGCTCTCTGGAAAAGCTCGGCACTTTTTGCGTGTGTGTTAATCTTCATGCTCATTTCTCTTCCTCCTTATGCAAGATACAGAGCAACTCTGTCAAGAATTCTGTTAAGGTTGTCGAGCATTGAAATCATGCCCTTCATAACGATGTCGCCGCTGCCTACGCAAGCAATAGCGTTAACCTTGCCGTCAAAGAGGTCTCTTGCAAGCTTGATGCCCGAGAATTCCATAATAGCTCTGGGAGCTTCGCTGGGTTTCTTGACTGCAAGAAGTCTGTGGTTTTTGACTCTGATTGTTGCTGCGGGACCGTCTTTGATGCTGAATGCAATTTCACCGTCAACCATATTGCCTGCGGAGAACTTGCCGATTTCGTCGTTGTTACCGATCTGAGCGATAGCAACGGAAATTGTATACATCATAAGAGTTGTGCTGATTCTGAAGAAATCTTCGTCTTCAAGGTCAGCGGGTTCGGGTCTCATATACTTATTAAGTAAGTCTGTGAGCTTTGTGAAGTCCTTAAGAAGGAAACCGATGTGAAGAAATCCCTTTGAGGGGATGGGAGTAACGGTTCCGTCGATAAGTCCGTTGAATTTTTCACATGAGCTGAAGGGAAGCTTAACGTCGCACTTCGTGCAACCCTGCTCCATTCTGCACTTGCCGTTTTTGAAGGTGATGGTAGCGCTGGGGCCGCCCTTGACTTCAAAACCGATTGAGATGGGCTTTTTGTTTGTGAGAATACTCTTTGCCTCGGGAGCAAGCTCGCAGAGGTTTTCGAGAGTACCCAGCACGCCGTACAGATTGATGTACGCCAATGTTTTCTGGTCAATCATTTTGATTTCCTCCTTAATAAAACATTAAAGATATTCAATTTATTTTATCAAATTAATTGTAAAATGTCAACAAATTATATTTTTATTTTTCGCAAAAAGGCGGTAAGTTGCATAATTGAAAAAACGGACGTGAAAAACACGCCCGTCAACAGAATTTTTATTCACATTCAGCAACAAAATATTCAATCAGCTTTGCCGCATTTGCCGCTGCAATCGGAAGGAATTCACCGTAATCCATATGGGATGAACCGTCTGCGCAATCCGAAACCGCACGCACAACACCGAAAGGTACACCGTTTGTGTAGCATACCTGAGCGATGCTTGCGCCCTCCATTTCACACACGATTGCACCGAAGTTATCAACGATATATTTCTTCTTCTCTTCGCTTGCAATGAACTGGTCGCCCGATGCGATAACGCCCTTGAGAGCCTTGATTCCGTCAAGCTTTTCAACACCTTTTACGAGTGTTTCAACAACCTTTTCATCGGCAGGCATATTGACAACATTGATGCCCGAAATAAGTCCGACGGGGTCGCCGAGAGGAGAAGTGTCCATATCGTGCTGAACAAGGCTTTCCGCAACAGCAATATCACCGATTGCAAGCTTTGTTGAAAGGCTTCCGCCGACACCCGTATTGATTATTCTGTCGGGAGAGTAGCGAAGAATCATCGTCTGGGCGCACATTGCTGCCGCAACCTTGCCGATACCGCAGACAGCGATAACAACATCCTTGCCGTGGAGAGTACCTTTTACATATTCAACACCGCTGACCGTTTCAACGGATTTGTTTTCCATAAGCGATTTTATTGTTTCAACCTCGATGCGCATTGCGCCGATAATACCTGTCATAAAAACACCTCTTGCGATAGAATGAAGTCATTCTATCACAGCAAGCAAAAAAAATCAACACATCAGTTATTTTCGAACATCAACGACAGTATTTCTTCCGCGTCAAAACCCTCTAAAGGTTCAAGATTTGTATTTTCATCCATAAAAGCGGCAATTATCGGAGCGGTTGCAAGTTCACCTGCACCGATTACAGTCAATGCAATTCCTCCCGGAATCCCTGCAAAAACAGCAATAGCACCAAAAGGAAAAACAAACAGAGGTATTGCGCCTATTGTTGCAAATCCCGTCAAAACAAAACCGTTCGCAAAATTTTTCGCACCTGCAGAATAAACGGATGAGAGCTTATCGATGTAAGTAATTTCGGATTCGTTGGTTTCAATATTTTCTTGATTTGTCGGGTCTGACGGAGTTGCGGTATCCGTTGCGAATGCGGGAATTGCCATTGTAAATATGGTTATAACGGCAAGAAATAATGCGATGATTTTTTTCATAATAAAGCTCCTTACTTTTCGTCAACTATTTCATATCCGGGGTCAAGTTCAAAATTTTTATACTCACCGTATGCAAGCACAGGAGAAAGAATTGCAATACCCAGCATGCCGAGAGCGAACAGCGGCGATGCAAGTATAACACCGGTTGCAAGAGGACCGACAAACGGAACAAAAAACATTATCGGCGCCGCAGGAATCATAAGAAGTATAAGCAAACTTTGACCAAAACCGCTCAGATAGGTTTTCATAACACCAAGAGCACTGTCTTTTCTCATCTGCTCAAATTCTTCCTGAGTTATATAAATAATTTCGTAGTTGCCGTTTTCAATCTCCTCTTCAACTTCCTCAAAGTCAACACCCGCATCTTCGAGCACATCCTGAACTTCTTCGGACTGAATGTAATCAAAAATATCTTCAGTTGAGATTTCGGGTGTTTGTGTGCCGACAGGGTCAGTTGGTGTTGCAACAAATTCTTCTTCGTTTTCTTCCGCATCGGAATCTTCGGTTTCCCCTGCAAATTCTTCTTCACCGTGGTCACACACCTCGGGAGGCAGTTCTGTTTCTATGGCTTCCTCTTTCGCAAAATCAACCGCAAGAGTTGATTTTGCGCTTGCGATATCAGGAAGAACAGATTCGATGATTTCGGGTTTAAGCTGCTCTGTTTCGTCTTCTGCCGTTGCTGCGTATGCAGGCGCGCCGATGAGCGCAACCATCGCAAGACTCATAAAAATTGATGTTGTTTTCTGAATAAATTTCTTCATTTTGTTTCCCTCGTTATATACAAATTTTTGTGTTTATCAGCCGATCATCATTGCAACAGATTCGGCGATTATTTCTGCTGCCGCAGTTGAAATTGACGTGTCCGTGAGAACCGCCATGCCGATAATTTTTGCCGCCAGACAAGCCGTAAGAATAATGAATAACATTTGATTTAGCTCCTTTCCCGCCGTCGATGGCTTGATTATAGCGTGAGGATTTGCCTGCGTCAACGGGTTTAATCACTTCTTAATCCGTACTTCGCAAACCTTAAATTCTTGTTGCGTTTTTCTTAGAAAATTTAATAAATTCATAATAATTTCGGGTTTTCGCTCTTGCCAACCGGATATATATATGTTATTATATACAATATATAACTATAATGGAGGACTGTTGTTTGGAATTTTACATAATTATTGCCATGCTTGCGGTGATTGTTGTTTTGCTTGCGGTTCTGCTTGTGAAACAAGGCAAAAGCAACAGTGATGCCGTTGAACGAAAGATAGACTCTGCCGCCGAAAAGGTTACGGGTCTTTCGCAGTCGCTCGGCTCGGAGTTTGAGAGAAGCAGAAGAGAAACCTATTCTGCTCAGCAGGCTATGCGTCTTGAAACGGCAAAAAGCCTCGGCGAAATGAGTGAAAAAATCGAAAAGCTCAGGCTCGATAACACCGAATATCAGGGCAGAACGGAAAAGGCGCTTTCCGAATCGCTCAATACAATAAGATTAAACAATATCGAACAGAACGAAAAACAGAGTAAGGCTCTGACCGAAGCGGTTGACCGTATGAGAGAGAGCAACGAAAAGAAGCTCGAGCAGATGCGTGTCACCGTTGATGAAAAGCTCAATGAAACTCTGACTCAGAGACTCGACAGCTCGTTCAAAACCGTTTCCGACAGACTTGAGAATGTTTATAAATCCCTCGGCGAAATGAAGGAGCTTTCAAACGGCGTTACCGCAAATGTAACGAGCCTTAACCGAGTTCTCACCAATGTCAAGGCAAGAGGCACCTGGGCAGAAGTTCAGCTCGGTGCGATTCTTGACCAGACAATCCCCGGTATGTACGAAACAAATTTTGTATGCGTTCCCGGTTCAAAGGACAGAGTTGAGTTTGCCGTTCATATTCCGTCAAGCGACGGCGGAGAGATGACTTATCTTCCCATTGACTCGAAATTCCCCATGGAAGATTACGTCCGTCTGTGCGATGCCGCTGATTCGGCAGACCCCGAAGCTCTTGCCGCTGCAAGAAAAGCTCTTGAAACAAGAGTTCTCGGTGAAGCAAAAACAATTACAAAATACATCAACGTTCCGCTGACAACTCCGTTTGCGATTATGTATCTTGCAACCGAAGGTCTTTATGCGGAGATAACATCATCCCGTTCGGGTATTGCAGAAAAAATCCAGAGCGAATTCAACGTTATGATTGCAGGCCCGTCAACAATAACCGCTCTGCTCAACTCGCTTTCGCTCGGTTTCCGTGCCGTTGCTATTAACGAAAAGGCAAACGAGGTCAGAGTTCTTCTTGCCGCAGCAAAAGTACAGTACGATAAATTCGGTGTTGTTCTTCAGAAGGCAAGGCAAAAGATTGACGAAGCGGGCAAATCGCTTGATGAAGCAGGCAAGCGAAACGAAATCATTCGCAAAAAGCTCAAAAATGTTGAAGAAATCGACGGTGTAAGAGCCGACGAAATATTAAAATTGGAAGAAGATAATTCAGATATATAAGGAGGACATAACAATGAAAAATCCCAGCGAAATTCTTGCTCAGATGACTCTTGAAGAAAAAGCCGCTATCTGTGACGGTGCAGATTTCTGGCATCTTAAGGGTATGGAAAAATACGGTTTCCCCTCAATTATGGTCTGCGACGGCCCTCACGGACTCCGCAAAAAGGACTACAGCAAGACGGGTGACAGCCTTTCAAACAGCGTTCCCGCAATCAGCTATCCCACAGCTGCAACAACCGCAGCATCCTGGGACCCCGAGCTTCTTTTTGAAATGGGCGTTGCTCTCGGTAAGAAGTGCCTCAAAGAAGAAGTCGGCGTGCTTCTCGGACCCGGTATCAATATGAAGCGTTCTCCCCTTTGCGGCAGAAACTTTGAATATTTTGCAGAAGATCCCATCCTTGCAGGTGAGCTTTCAGCAGGCTTCATCAACGGCGTTCAGTCAATGGGTGTCGGCACATCGCTCAAGCATTTCTGCGCAAACAGCCAGGAAACCCGCAGAATGACCTGCGATTCCGTTGTTGACGAAAGAGCACTCCGTGAAATTTATCTCACTGCATTCGAAATCGCAGTCAAGAAGGCAAAGCCCTGGACTGTTATGAACTCCTACAATAAAATCAACGGCTTCCACGGCTCCGAAAACAAGCACACTCAGCTTGAAATCCTCCGCAATGAATGGGGATTTGACGGCGTTGTTGTCAGCGACTGGGGCGCAGTAAACGACAGAGTTCTCGGTCTTAAGAACGGCAACGACCTCGAAATGCCCTCATCATCAGGTTCAGGCGCAAAGAAGATTGTTGAAGCTGTCAAGAACGGTACTCTCGACGAAGCTGTTCTCAACGAAAGAGCTCTCAATATGCTCAACCTCATCAAGAAGTGCGTTGACGGTTCAAAGAAAAACTATGCATATAACGATGCAGATGACCAGCCTTTTGCAAGAAAGGTTGCTGCAAATTCTATGGTTCTCCTCAAGAACAACGGCATTCTTCCTCTTAAGAAGAGCGGCAAAGTTGCTGTTATCGGTGAACTTGCAAGAACTCCCCGATACCAGGGTGCAGGTTCTTCACACATCAACCCCACTCAGCTTGACAACGCTCTTGACGAACTCAAGAAGGTCGGCTACGACGTTGAATTCGCACAGGGCTATGAACTTAAGCTGAAGAAGGCAAAGAATAACGATGCTCTCATTGCTCAGGCTGCAGACCTTGCAAAGAGATGCGAAACAGCGATTATCTTCATCGGTCTTACCGACGATTACGAAGCAGAAGGCTACGACAGAACTCATATGAATCTTCCCGACGCACACGATAAGCTCGTTGCAGAGATTCTTAAGGTAAACAAGAATGCAATCATCGTTCTTGCAGGCGGTTCACCCGTTGAAATGCCCTGGAACGACGGTGTTGCGGCTATCCTCAACTCATATCTCGGCGGTCAGGCAGGCGCAGGCGCAGTTGCAGACATTATTTCGGGCGCAGTCAACCCCAGCGGTAAGCTCCCCGAAACATATCCCATGTTCTATGCAGATACACCCGCAAAGAACAACTTCCCCGGCAACCCCGCATCAGTTGAATACCGCGAAAGCGTTTACATCGGTTACAGATACTACGAAAAAGCAAAGAAAGCTGTGCGTTATCCCTTCGGCTTCGGTCTTTCATACACAACCTTTGAGTATTCGGATATCAAGGTTTCCGCAAAGTCAATCAAGGATACTGATACTCTCACAGTAACCGTCAAGATCAAGAATACAGGCGCAGTTCCCGGCTACGAAATCGTTCAGCTTTATGTTGCCGATAAAGAAAGCACAATCTACAGACCCGAAAAAGAGCTTAAGGGCTTTAAGAAAATCTGGCTCAATCCCGATGAAGAAAAGGAAATTGCATTTGAGCTTTCAAAGAGAGCATTTGCTTTCTATAATGTAAACATCAACGACTGGTGCGTTGAAAGCGGTGACTTCGATATCCTCGTAGGTGCATCAAGTGCCGATATCAGACTTTCTGCAACAGTCAACGTAAGCGCAGAAGCAGTTTCAATCCCCGATTATTCTGCTGTTGCTCCCCTTTACTACACAGGCGACGTTCAGAATGTTCCCGATGAGCAGTTCATCGCTGTTCTCGGCAGAGAGCTTCCTCCCACAACATACGCTCCCGACAGAAAACTCACCATTCAGGACACCTTCGAAAGCTGCGCACACACAAAGAACGGTGCAAGATTCTATAAGCTTCTTACAACAGTCGTTCCCGCAGGCTTTGCTCAGGCAATCGCACTCCAGACTCCGTTCCGCGATTTCATCAGCATGAGTGGCGGTGTAATGAGCGAGGATATGGCAGACGGTCTTGTTAAGTGGATTGCAGGCGAAAAGGGCGGCATCCGCAAGATTCTCAAGGGCATTCCCGGTGCAATTGCAGGCATCGGCCCCCTTCTCAAGAATATCTAAACAAACAACTTATGGGGCTGCAAAACAGCCCCATTCGGATTTAAAAAAGAAAGGCGGAAATGAAATGAAAGAAAAGAAGTTTTCGACCAAAGTGATAAGCATTCTGCTTTCGCTTGCAATACTTATTGCGTGCATTCCCATGGCTGTAAGCGCAAACACCGCTTCCATACGTTTCGGTGTTGTTACCGATATCCACTATTATCCCGATGTTCTCAAAGGCAACAGAGGTGACGAGTGGAAAACATTCGTCAAAAACAAGCACAAGATGTATGACGAAGGCAATTCTCTTATCGAAAATGCACTTGACGGCGTTATGAGAAACGCTGTTGAAGACGGCGCAACCTATCTTCTTGTTCCCGGTGATCTTACAAAGGACGGTGAGCTTGAAGGTCACAAAGCTCTTGCGGAAAAATTCAGAGCTTTCGAAAAAGAAACAGGCATCCCCGTTTTTGTTATCCCCGGCAACCACGATATAAACAACAGCAAAGCCTGCACCTTTGAAAACGGCATTCAGGAGACTGCAGAACCCACTTCACCCGAGCAGTTCAGAGAGATTTATGCCGATTTCGGATATGATGAAGCAGACAGCGTTTTTGTTCCCGAAGAAGGCAAAAAAGGCGGTATGCTTTCATACGCAATCACTCTCGGTGAATACAGACTCATTGCAATTGACTCCTGTATGTACAGTGAGGATAACGGTGCAGAAGACAACGAGCATATGACTGACGGCAGAATTGCCGACGGACTGCTTGACTGGGTTGCTGAAGAATGCGAAAAAGCAGAGAACAGCGGTCTTACCGTTATCGGTATGCAGCATCACAACCTCATCCCCCATATGGATATCGAGGAAGCAACCTTCTGGCCCTTCGTTGTTGAGGAATGGGAAAAAATTGCCGATGCATATGCCGATGCGGGTATGAACTATATCTTCACCGGTCATCTTCATACAAATGACGTTGTTTCATATGTTTCCGATAACGGTGAAACAATCTATGATATCCTCACTCCCACTCTCACAGGCTTCCCCAACAGCTACAGAATTGCCGATTTCACTACTGACGGCAAAACTACCGACCTCGATATGAAGCTCATGGAAATCGACGAATATCAGAACGTTGTTTCCGACAGCGGAAAGGTTTACGAAAAGCCTTTCAAATATACATATTCTTTCGGCAGAACCTTCGGTGAAGGCGGAGTAAAGACTCTTATTATGGATTCAATCGGTCCGCTGATTACCGATATTTTTGCGGATATCACTGCCGAAGGCGGTCTTGTTAAATATCTTGCTTCTGTCGGTCTTGACCTTGAAGCTCTTATCGCAGGCGCACTCGGCACCAACGGTCTTGAACTCGGACCTATCGAAATCCTGACCGTAAGCGGCAATGTTATGAGCTTCCTCAACGACTTCGGTGCACAGATTGACGAAGTTTACGTCAAGAACCCCGAAGCAACTCTCGCTAAGGTTGAAGCGATTGTTGACAAGCTTCTCGCTTTCAAGGTCAGCGATAAACCCGCAACTTATAACAAAGAAACTCTCGGTTTCGAAATCAACGAAGAATACTGTGACCTTGCTGATGCGGCTGTTTCGGTAATGCTCAACTTCTACGGCGGCGACGAAGATATCAGCGATATGCCCTGGATTGCCGATGCGCTTGAAGGCTTCGACAGCGGTGTTCTTGCAGAGCAGTTCTTCAACCTTCTTCTCAGCGTTGTAAAAGATGACCTTGTGAAGAACGAAATTCTTGCAAATCTCAACTTCAATCCCGGTGAACTTTTCCCGAAGGGAACCCTTTTCTATGTTTTCGGTGCAATTCTTCAGGAAAGCGTTGAGCTTCTTTTAGGCGGTGACAACAGCTTCCTCAATCTTGTTGAATCCGTGCTTTCAATCCCCTTCATCCCCGAAGACTACAGCTCAATCGATTCGATTATCGACACTCTCCTCGGTGAATACATCACCTTCAGCCAGTATGAATCCTGGGGCGGCACAATCGCCTGGATGCTCGGCTCACTTGTGACCGACAGCAACCCCGCAAAGGGTTCAGACAGCAACGTAAATCTTCCTTATGACGGTAAGGTTGATGTTATTGCAACTCAGGATAACTACCGTCTGCCCTCGCAGATAGCAGTTTCACTCGGTGAAGATTCATCAACCGAAGTCAGCATCACATGGCTCACAAAATACAGCCTCACCGATTCTGATATCCAGATTGCTCCCTACAGCGCAAATCCCGATTTCAGCGAAAAAATCCCCGATGGTATAACCGTCACCGCAACAGCCGAACCCGTAATCAAAACCTATCCCGGTGCGGATATAGGTCTTCTTCTTGTAATTCTTCCGTTCGAAAAGGAATACATCAAACACACCGTCAAGCTCAGCGGACTTGAGCCCGGCACAAAATACAGCTACCGTGTAGGTAATGCCGAATACGGCTGGTGGAGCGATGCAGGTGTTATCACAACTGCTGAAGGCGGCGACGATGCATTCACCTTCTTCTACGTCACCGACCCCCAGGCACAGCGTCAGAGCCACTACGAAAGATTTGCAAACACAATCGAAACTGCAGTCAAGACCTATCCCGACGGACGTTTCATTGTATCTGCAGGCGACCAGGTTGATATGGGCGGAAACATCAAACACTGGAGATATCTTCTCAACTCAACTCCCGCGCTTCGCAATCTTCCCTTTATGCCCACAACAGGTAACCACGAGGATGAAGGTGCGGTTATCACCGAAAACTTTGTTCTTCCCAACGTTCCCGAACAGGAGCTTGACACAGGCGTTTACTATTCATACGATTATAATGATGTTCATTTCACCGTGCTCAACACCAACGATGACGAGGACGATAAACTCAGCGATGCACAGATTGAGTGGATGAAGAATGACATCAAGTCGAGTGACGCAATGTGGAAAATAGTTGTGCTCCACAAGGCACCCTATTCCAACGGCTCGCACTATGATGACGGCGACGTTGAAGGCTTCAGAAAGCAGCTTGGCACTCTTCTTCCCTATCTCGGAGTTGACCTTGTTCTCCAGGGTCACGACCATGTCTATCTGAGAACCGACGTGCTCAATGCCAACGTTGTTATGCCTACAAAGGAAGGCACAACAACATATAACGGTCTTGATTACAACGTAAAATACGACCCCAGAGGAACAATCTATTCAATCTGCGGCACTTCGGGTGTTAAGGTTTACCACACCAAGGATGTTGCGGCAACCGATGAAAAGTTCCCCAGAGCAGAGGCTCTTGCAGACGTTGAAAATTCAATGTTCTCCGCAATCACCGTTGACGGCAACGCTCTTTACTACAACGCATATCAGGTTGACGGCGAAGAAGCAGTCAGAGTTGACAGCTTCGCAATCGAAAAGAATCCCGACTCAATTGCTGACAAAAACGACGGATTCGCAAGCGGACTTGTTGAAGATTTCCTTGCCGATTTCAGTTTCGGCAGTCTTTGGAAGATAGTTAACTCCGCAATGAATGTTTTCGGCAGAGTTCTTAAACTTATCTGGGATATAGCATAAAAATTCAAGGGATGTCTCAAATACGGGACATCCCTTTTTGTATCTGTCATATCAAACAAAAAAACCTCCGCACCCGAAGGTACGGAGGTTAATTTTATTTTATCAGTCGCTTGTGTAAGCGAGAAGAGCAATCTGACGTGCACGCTTGATAGCGGTTGTCAGCTCACGCTGATGCTTAGCGCAAGTGCCGGTAACACGGCGGGGAAGAATCTTTGCTCTGTCTGAAGTGAACTTATTGAGTCTGTTTACATCCTTGTAATCGATGCATTCAACTTTATCTACACAGAAAGCACAAACCTTTCTGCGACCCTTCTTGTTGGGTCTTCTTTCGCTTCTGTCGTAAGCCATTTGGATTTAACCTCCTTTTCAGTTTCAGTTTAATGCGACCTTAAAACGGAAGGTCGTCTTCGGGAATTTCTTTGAAATCGCCTTCGTCTGCTGTTGAGTATGAGGGAGCAGGCTGTGCTGCTGCATAGCTGTCTTCTCTTGAATAGGAAGAACCGCTGCCTGATTCATTCTTTGAGCCGCAGAAACTTACGTTATCTGCAACAATTTCAACAGCCTTTCTCTTGTTACCGTTTTTGTCTTCATACATTCTGGTCTGAATGTGACCCTGAATGGCAATCATTGAGCCTTTGCGGAAATACTTGCTGATAAATTCAGCGGTCTGTCTCCAAGCAATAACGTCAATGAAATCTGCCTGACGTTCTTCGCCCTGACGGACAAAGCCTCTGTCAACGGCAACAGTGAAGGATAATACGGAAATTCCGCTTCCGGTAGTGCGAAGCTCGGGGTCTGCAACGAGTCTGCCCATAATAACGGCATTATTTAACATTTTGCGACCTCCTTAGTTCTTCTTGACAATGAGTGAACGAAGCACGCCGTCTGTAATCTTTACAACACGGTCAAGCTCTGCGGGAAATTCAGGTGTAGCCTGATAGTTGAAGAGAACGTAGTAACCCTCTGCTTCGTCGTTGATGAGATATGCGAGCTTGCGCTTACCCCATTCATCAACGCTCTCAAGAGTGCCGTTAGCTTCGATCATAGCCTTGAATTTCTCCATGAGAGGCTGAACAGCTTCTTCGCCCTTGGCAACTGAAAAAACCATCATTGTCTCATAGCTGATGTTTGCTGACATTCTTAAAGCACCTCCTTCTGGTCTTTGGTCACGGTGCATCCGTGACAAGGATAAAATTCGATTAATCCTGCTGTGTTTTCACAGCGGTTTATTATTTTAACAGAAGAATCAATAATTGTCAAGAAAAATTTTCAGGTATTGCGAAAACGGACATAAAAGTATATAATATATGCGAAACGAGGTGAATTTTATGAATGAGAGACTTTCATATCTGCGCAAAAAATCAATGAGCCTTCCACTTACTCCCGGTGTTTATCTTATGAAGAATAACAAGGGTGAAATCATCTATGTAGGCAAGGCGAAGGCACTCAAAAACCGCGTCAGCTCCTATTTCGGCTCGCAGAACGGAATGTGGATAAAGGTGCGCAGAATGGTTGAAAACGTTGAAGATTTTGACTATATTCTCTGCGACAGCGAATTTGAAGCTCTTATTCTTGAATGCTCGCTCATCAAACAGCACAGCCCGAAATATAACATTCTTCTCAAGGATGACAAGGGATATCATTATATAAAAATCACAAAAAACGGATGGAAAAATTTCTCTGCCGTCAAGCAGAAACTCGATGACGGTGCGGAATACATCGGACCTTACACGAATTCTTACGGCATCACCAACGCAATTGACACGGCAAAAAAGATTTTTCTTCTGCCGCAGTGCACAAAGGTTTTTCCGAGAGATTTCAAAAAAAGCCGACCTTGTCTCAACCATTTTATCGGTCAGTGTGCCGCTCCGTGTGCAGGCAAAATGACCGAGGCAGAGCATTCCGAAGCGGTTGACAGAGCGATAGATTTCATCATAAATGGCTCGGGTAAAGCGATTGAAGACCTGACCGCAAAAATGCTCGAATATTCGGAAAATCTCGAGTTTGAAAAAGCGGCAAAAATCAGGGATAAGATCAACGCAATCAAAAAAGTTACCGAAAAGCAGAAGGTTGTTGCGGCATCGGTTGAAGAGCAGGATGTTTTTGCCGTTGTGTGTTCGGATGCAAAGGCGTGCCTTTCGGTTATCCGCTTCAAGGATGCAAGACTTTATGACACCGAACATTTTATCATCGACCTGCCCGAAGATATGCCCGAAGCCCGTCACGAACTGATAAGAAGCTATTATTCAATAAGAGATTTTGTTCCCCGTAGAATCGCAGTTGACGGCGATGTTGCCGACAGCGAAGTGCTCTGCGAATGGCTTTCTTCGCTTGCAAAAAGGAAGGTTTCAATCGTCACTCCTCAGAGAGGCGAACAGCATTCGCTGATGGAAATGTGCCGCTCAAATGCCGCGCAGAAGCTCGGAATTTATCTCGGCAAAACGGGAAAAGCGACTGCCGCACTTGATGAACTCGGCACACTTCTCGGACTCAAATCTCCTCCCGAATTCATCGAATCATATGATATATCTCACACTGCAGGAAGCAACAACGTTGCAGGTATGGTTGTTTTTAAGAGCGGAGTGCCCTACAAAAAATCATACAGACGGTTTGCAATCAAAGGCTTTTCGGGTCAGGATGACTACGCTTCAATGGCGGAGGTCATCGAACGCAGAATATTGCGTTATTTTGAAGAAAAAGACAGCGGTGAAGGTTTCGGCAGACTGCCCGACCTCATTCTGCTTGACGGCGGAAGCGGTCAGGTAAATGCGGTAAAACCGATACTCGAAAAATATAATCTCAATATCCCCCTTTTCGGAATGGTCAAGGATTCCCACCATAAGACAAGAGCAATTGCGCTTTCGGGCGATGAGCTTTCGCTCACTTCTAAACGAGCGGCATTCACTCTTGTTTCCACCATCCAGGAAGAAGTTCACCGCTATGCAATCGAATTCCACCGAAGCAGACGCAAAAAATCGACCCTTTCATCAACGCTTACTTCGATTGAGGGGATAGGCGAAAGCAGATGCAAAGCTCTCCTTAAGCATTTCAAAACAGTGAAAGCCGTTTCTGAAGCATCGGAAGAAGAGCTTTCTGCTGTAAAAGGAATGAATAAAAATGCCGCAAGAGCGGTTTTTGAAGCGTTTCACGGTAAAAATACAGACAGCGAAGACTTAAATTAACAAAAAGTTTACCATATATTTATAATTTATCTTGACATTTAATCGTATTTAGTGCGATAATAGATTGATACATTATCTGCGGAGGTTTCCAAATGAGAGTAATAACAGGCACTGCAAGAGGTATGACACTCAGAACTCTTGAAGGCGATAATGTAAGACCCACAACCGACAAGGTCAAAGAAGCGGTGTTCAGCGCAATCCAGTTCGAAATCGAAGGCCGCAGAATCCTTGATTTGTTTGCAGGTTCCGGTCAGCTCGGAATCGAAGCCCTCAGCAGAGGTGCAAAAAATGCTGTTTTCGTTGATGCAGATAAAAATGCAATCAAAATCATCAAAGAAAATCTTTCAAAAACAAAGCTTGATTCTCTTGCAACCGTTGCTCAGACGGATTCAATCGCATTCCTGACTATGACAGATAAAGTTTTTGACATTGCATTTGTTGACCCGCCCTATGAAACAGGTCTTCTTCAGAAAGCGATGTCCAAAATCGATGAGCATATCGCAGAGGGCGGAGTTGTCATCTGTGAGCATCCGTTCAGAGAAGAGCTTGATGACGAAATCGGCGGACTGAAAAAATACAGAGAATACAAATACAGCAAAACGGCCGTAACCGTTTATCGGAAGGACTGATTGAATGAAAACGGCTATCTGCCCCGGAAGCTTTGACCCCGTAACCATCGGGCATATCGATATCATCCGACGTGCGGCAAAGCTTTTTGACAGGGTTATCGTATGCGTAATGATAAACCGCAGCAAGACCAACGGATATTTCTCGGTTGAAGAAAGAGTTGAGCTTCTCAAGAGAAGCCTTACGGATATCGGAAACGTTGAGGTTGAAATGCATTGCGGTCTGCTTGCGGAATACGCAAAAGAAAAAGGTGCGTGCGCCGTCGTAAAAGGCTTGCGTGCGGTTTCGGATTTCGAATACGAATTCCAGCAGGCACTCACCAACAAAAAGCTCAATCCCGAGCTTGAAACAGTCTTTTTAACCGCAAATGCGGAGAATATGTACCTCTCATCAAGCGTTGTCAAACAAGTTTGCGAGTTCGGCGGAGATATCACCGAATTCATTCCAGCCGAAGTAAGTGAAGATATAATCAGACGAATTAAAGAAAGGAACGGTTTTTCGAAATGAATATTGAGAATTTACTTGACCAGATTGAAGATATACTTGAAGCGGGCACAAAGGTCCCTCTTTCAAGCAAAATCGGCGTAGATGCCGCAGCTATCAGAACAGCTATCGAGGATATCAGACTCAATCTTCCGAACGAAATCACTCAGGCAAGAGCTATCGTTGCAGACAGAAACAACATCCTCATCAAGGCTAAGGACGAGGCTGTAAACGCTGTTACAGGCGCTCAGGAAAAATCAAGAGCACTTATTTCCACAGCAGAAGATAAGGTAAGAGCACTCGTTCTCAAGACTGAGGATTACTCAAAGAACAAGGTTGCCGAAGCAGAAGCACAGGCAAAGCAGATTGTCAACTCCGCAAACGAGGATGCAAAAATTATCCGTGCAAACGCTCAGCTTGAAGCTGCAGCTATGGTTGACAGCAGCGAAATCGTTATCCAGTCAAAGGCAACAGCAGAAGCAATCACCGCCACCGCTCAGGAAGAGGCTGCTTCAACAATTGCAGGCGCAAAGGCTCAGGCAGAAAATATTGTTTCCGCCGCAACAGAGCAGGCAGAGAGAACAATCGAGGATGCAAGACGCCGTTCCGACGAAGCTATCGATAAGGCTAACAAGTGGTCGGCTGAAATCAGAATCGCTGCAGGTGACTTTATTGAAGACATAATGAAGACCGCAGACGAAGCAATCGCAAACAGCCTCGCAGAAATTCAGACCG
>JAFYVN010000008.1 GCA_017549105.1 Clostridia bacterium | reverse complement strand
TGCGCCTGCAACGAGGGTTGCGTCGGTAAGACCTTCTGCAATCGTGCCTGTTTTTGCATCAAATACGCCTGAAGTAAGAACAACGAGAGCTGTCATTGTGCAAACTACCATTGTGTCTGCAAAAACCTCAAATATGCCCCACATACCCTGCTTTACGGGTTCTTTGATATTGGAGTTTGAGTGAACCATAACGGATGAACCGAGACCTGCTTCGTTTGAAAAAACACCTCTCTTGAAACCCTGTGTTACAGCCGCGCTGATTGCTGCGCCGAGTGTACCGCCGACAAAGGCTTCGGGCTTGAATGCGTTGACAAAAATGCTCTTGAATGCGGGGATAATCATATCATAGTTAACACCGATGATAATAAGACTTCCTGCAATGAAAAGAACAATCATGAAGGGAACGATTTTTTCTGCAACGTTTGCGATTCTGTTGAGACCGCCGAGAGTAATAAGAGCAACGAGAATCATAATTACGATGCCGAGAATAAGGTTATAAAGCGAAACTCCGCCGAGAACCTGAACCGAAGAAAGTGCTTCAACATTAAAAGCTGCTGAAACGTTTGCAACAATCTTATTGACCTGACCCATACTTCCGATACCGAAGGAAGCAAGCATTGTGAATATGCAAAAAAGGAAAGCAAGAATCTTGCCGATTGTTTTACAGCCTTTTTTCTTTCCGAGACCGTCACGGAGATAATACATCGCACCGCCCGACCATTCGCCTTTGATATTCCGGCGGCGGAAATAGATACCGAGAACGTTTTCGGAGTAGTTAGTCATCATACCGAAGAAAGCGGCAACCCACATCCAGAAAACCGCACCTGCACCGCCTATGCAGATAGCCGCGGCAACGCCTGCGATGTTACCTGTGCCGACAGTTGCGGCAAGAGCTGTGCAAAGAGCCTGGAAGGGTGAAATAGTACCCTTTTCTTTTGAATGACCGATAACCTTCTTGGTGAAAAGGCTTCCGATGGTGTTTTTCCACCAATGACCGATGTGTGAAATCTGAAACACCTTGGTAACAACAGTCATAAGAATACCTGTGCCGATGAGCAGAATCAAGCCGTATTTGCCCCATACGACACCGTTGACGGCGCCGTTGATTTCTGCCACTTTGTCAAAAAAAGCTTCCATTTTGAAAATTCCTCCTACAAATAAAAAAGTCGGATTACAAGACGTAATCCGACAAAAGTACAAATTTACCCCGAAAAATCAGGTGATAAAAACTTTGTCCTTTTGCCTGAGAGATTAGCTGTCGCCTTGCCCCTTCGGCACTCAATTTAATGAGCTTCTCCAAAGTTATGTCCGTTTGCAGTCCCTTTCCCTTGCGGGAAGCCTGAGAGCGTTACTCCTTCGGCAGCATTTGCTTCTTCTGCAAACTTCAACCATAAATTATTTTATTTTCTATATAATACCACTTTAATTCTTAAAAATCAATACAGGTTGTATACAGTTATAGTAGAAAATAACTGAAAATACATTACATTCCTTGTGCAATATATCCACGTTCTTCTAAGGCGTTTTGAATCCTGTTCAAAATATCCTCTGATTCCGCACGCACCGTGTGATAATGATAACCGCCTGTTATGTTCATAAGCTCGGATGATTTGCCGCTTCTTACTCCCTCGATAAACTGCTTTATGTGAAGTGCCGAAAAGATATTCAGAGGTGCAGTCATTTTGCCGTAAACCTTGTGCCATACGAAAACATCAACCACTGTACCGCCGTGATTTACAATGGTGGTCAATTCGTCTTCGGTTTGTTCTGTTGTGTGATACACTTTGAACACACGCTCTTTTAAAGGTGATTTCTGAATAATATATCCGTTATGGGTAGAGATAATATCGTGCCCCAAACCTTTGAGCACGGTTATATCCTGAACAATAATCTGCCTTGATACTCCGAATTCTTCGGAAAGCTTGCCGCCCGATATTGCTTCGTTTGACGATAACAGCAGATTAACAATTGCTTTTCTTCTGTCAGCAGCTTTCATTGATTCACCTCATTATACAGCGTGTAAATTTTTAAGCGAGAGGTCAAGAATAGGAGAAGAATGTGTAAGAGCTCCGCTTGATATATAGTTTACACCAATATGAGTGAGTTTTGCAACATTTTCTTTTGTAACGTTTCCGCTGCACTCTGTTTCGGCTTTGCCTTTGCAGAGTTCAACGGCTTTTTTCATATCCTCAACACTCATATTATCAAGCATAATGATGTCCGCACCTGCTTCAAGTGCTTCTTTGAGCATTTCAAGATTCTCGACTTCAATTTCTATTTTACGGACAAACGGTGCATATTCCTTTGCCATTGCAACTGCTTCTTTTACACCGCCTGCGGCACCGATATGATTATCCTTGAGAAGAATTCCGTCGCTGAGATTGAAACGGTGATTATATCCACCGCCGACCTTGACTGCATACTTTTCAAACACTCGCATACCGGGTGTGGTTTTTCTTGTGTCGAGAAGCTTGGTGTTTGTGCCTTCAAGCATATCTGCAATGGTGCGTGTATATGTTGAGATACCGCTCATTCGTTGTAAAAAGTTAAGTGCAGTTCTTTCGCCCGAAAGCAGAACACGGATATCGCCACGGACAACACCGAGCTTCTGCCCATTTTTAACTTTGTCACCGTCTTTGACGGAGAATTCAACCTTTGTATCTGCATCGAGAAGTTCAAACACTCTTCTGAACACCTCAAGACCTGCTATAACACCGTCTTCCTTGCAGATGAGTTCAACCTCACCAAGTTGATACTGACGCATAACGGAATTTGTGGAAATATCTTCGCTTGTTATATCTTCTTTGAGTGCATTTAAAATGAGGTCATCTGCGTTTAATTTCATAGTAATATTATTCATGGCTGTTTTTCTCCTTTTCGATAGCTTTTAAAACTGATTCTTTGTATTTTTCTGCGTATCCCTCATATTGACGGGAATCGATGATAACTTCTTTTTGAGGTTCTGTTTCTGTATAATTATCTGTTATATGATTTGCCGCTCTTTTGGCGAAAACAAGACTTTCAAGCAACGAATTACTTGCTAATCTGTTTCTGCCGTGAACACCGTTACAAGCAGTTTCGCCAACCGCATACAGACGCCCCATAGAGGTTTTGCTGTATCGGTCAACATCAATTCCGCCCATAAAATAATGCTGTGAGGGAACCACTGGAATTGGCTCTTTTGTTACATCATAGCCTTCATCAAGGCAATGTTGATAAATATTCGGGAAGTGACTTTTTATTTCTTCTTCGGGAATCGTAGCCATGGAAAGCCACACGTGTTCCGTGCCCTCTTTTTTCATTTCGTCAAATATTGCTTTAGCCACAACATCACGGGGAAGAAGCTCATTGACAAATCTTTCACCTTTGGAATTGAGCAGTATTGCACCCTCACCTCTGACCGATTCGGAAATCAGAAATTCCCGACCGTGCTTTTGAGTGTAAAGTGTTGTAGGATGAATCTGTATGTAATCAATGTGCTGTAATCTGATATCATATTTGAGTGCCAGTGCGAGTGCATCACCTGTCAGATGGCGGTAATTAGTTGAATGCTTGAACAGACCTCCGATACCGCCCGTAGCAAGCACGGTATAATCTGCGGTTATGCCGATGTATTTACCGTTTTTATCGTGTCCGATAATGCCGTAACATATATTTTCGTCACAAATCAAATCAACCATTGTAAAATTTTCAATGAGTGTGATATTCGGTCTGTTTCTTGCGGTTTCAAGCAGATGAGATGTGATTTCCTTGCCCGTTTCATCCTCGTGAAAAAGAATTCTCGGCTTTGAATGTGCGCCCTCACGGGTGTACGTGAAAGCTTCACCGTCTTTTTCAAATCTCACCCCAAAGGAAACAAGGTCACCGATTATTTCCTGCGAAGAACGGATCATAATCTCAACGGAATCGGGATTGTTTTCGTAGTGACCCGCTTTCATTGTGTCCTCAAAAAAAGATTTGTAATCTTCTTCGTCACGGAGAACGCATATACCGCCTTGAGCAAGAAAGGAATCGCTTTTTGGTGCTTCATTTTTTGTAACTATGGTTATTTTTTTGTTTTCAGGTAGGTTCAGTGCACAGTAAAGACCTGCTACACCGCAGCCTACAATAATAATATCTGTAATCATTATCATTATTATTTACCTACTATCTCCAACATTCTTTTAAGAGGCAAAAGTGCACAGGTACGGACAGAATCCTCAACAACAACTTCGTTATCTTCATTCTGCAGAACCGATAAAACAGCTTCAAGCGTGTTTCGTTTCATATCGGAACAGCAGGGATGAGGATTGGGAAAATAAAACTTTTTATC
>JAFYVN010000007.1 GCA_017549105.1 Clostridia bacterium | reverse complement strand
TGACGGATGTATTGCAAGATTGTCAATATCTTCATAAGTTGCAACTATATTACCGTCTTTGATGCAGAGAATGTCATTCATTCCGCCACTTACCCAGAGTCTGCCGTCGGATGTTGATTCTATTCTGTCGTAATCATCTTCGGGAAGGTCGATTTTTTCAACGAAAACAAGTTCTGTGCCGTTATAATGGCAAACATTGAGTTCGCCTTCGGTAAGCACATAAATTCTGTCGCCGATTGCAGCAACCGAATGCTCAAAGGTATCAAACGTTGTTATGGGTGATTCAAAGGGAACAAACTGAGTTTCAACAGTAAATGCGCCTGCATTCACGCTTGCATCATCGGCATAGAATTCTTCGCCTTCCCATTCCCAAGGGCCGTCAACGTTGCCGATATCTTCGAGGTTGAATGTGATACCTTCAAGAAGCTCGTCAATGCGGCTGTCGCTGATATCAACTGCATCAAACTTGATATAAACAGTTGCGCTTGCGCCCTCAACACGGTTGAAGTAAATAAGAGTTTCTTCGCCGTCGTCATATCTGAGCAGGTCAACGCCGCCGATATTCACTGTTTCATAAGCGTTGTTTTCTTTGTATTCATACTGATTGAAATCGTAGTAAACAAGATCTTCACGGAAATCGTAAGGTTCGTCGATTGCAACCTCAATAACCGCTTCAATAAGATAATAATCTTCATCTTCGGGATCAAGAACTTTCAGCACAGCTGTGCAAAATTCATCTTCATCCTCAAATTCATCGTAATCGTTTATCCAGTCGCCACCAAAGTCAACGCTGAAAAGCGAAGCTTCAATGCCTGTATCTGAATCACCCGAAGGTGTTTTGGGTTTTTGGGGTGTATCTTTACCGCAAGCAGCAAAAGATAAGAGCATTGCAAGTGCAATAATAACTGCAAATAATTTTTTCATGTCAATATCTCCTTTAATTTTATTTTATGCCCAAGGGTCTTCTTCAACGGGAACACGGATATCCGCAAGACACTGTATTTCAACAAGGAACCATTGACCTGTTGATGGTTTTCTGCGAAGCTTCATGGGTCTCAGATTATCCGCACCGCCGCTTTTAATCCATAGCGTTGCCCAGTCCTGGTTATCGAAAGAATAGGGATTTTCGATAACGGTGATTTTATAAGGTACATCGGGTTTGTAGCTGTTCTGCGGAGTTGCACCCTCAAAATATGAACGTGCTTTATATGCTTCCGAACCAAGATGTTCCTTTATAAACTGCATTTCAAAACCGCTGACTTTGCACGGGCCTTTGAGAAAATTCAGCATTTCAATTGTTGCATCAGGGTTGTGTTCATAGTTGCAAAGAGCGGCAAGAGTGAGCGCAGTTGTTTTGAAAGCTGAATCAAGGCTCGCTTCGGGCAAAGCCTGAAGTTCTGCAACGCTTGTCGGAAGCGAAGCAAAAGTAAAGGTTTCTGTGTGATTTTTCCCTTTGCCGACAGAGCTTACGGCATTATTCACCGCTTTATTGATGCCCTGCGAAACTTCTCTTTTGAGTGTGGATTCTGCCTGCCTTTTGAGAGAATCAAAAAATCCCATTGTTAAAACCTCCGATCAATTTTTGTTTTCCTGCTTCGGCTTTTCTTTCTTTTCAACATTGCTGTAAAGGAAGTTATCTGCACTGCCTGTAATAATCACACTACCCGGTCGGGTATAAACTGTTGCGTTTTCCTGCATATGAACGGATTTATTCTTTGAAGCAATTGAATTGATGATAAGAAAAGCAACAAGCATACCGATTCCGAGCGAAACGGGAAGCCAGATAAATGAAACTCCGTCTTTTTCTTCTGTTTCACCTGTTGTGATTACAGGTTCATTGTCTGAATTACCGTTGCCATAATATCCGTCTTCAAGATATTCTTCAGCGAGCTGATAATAATCATAAATACCGCCGTAATAGCTGTCATTTAAATCGTAAGCATCGCGCATTTCAGCGATTGCTTCATCATCAAATATTTCATCAACATTACCCGACGTGAACACAGCATAAGTGTTTTCACCATCGTTGTGGAGAAGCAAAATACCGTTTTCGTTATCGGTATTGCCGGTGTATATCCACTCGGCATAAGCATCATCGTACATTCCCGTTGTTTCGTCGGCAATGCAGATCATAACGCAGATACCATAAGTGTTTTCGAGCTTTATTGCGATATTCTCAAGCTCTTCGTGCTCGCTTAATGAAAGCTTATTTGCATTATCTGCAACGTGCATATATGTATCGGCAGATGCAGAAATAACAAACGCAAAACTGATTACAACTGCAATTATGATTGCAAAAATCTTTTTTGTCATATTTTCCGCACCTCCTTAAAGCAATTCAATCAGCCATAACAGACCGTAGATTACTGCGCCTAAACCTGCACCGAGCAGAAGAGTAGCTTTTGTGACAGCTTTTTTATCTGTCGGAATATTGCCGACAAACTTACCTGTCTGACCGTTCATTGCAAAGGTGAAAGTTTCACCGTTCCATTTTGTGTTGAGAAGCCATACGGGATAGAGAGCATACTTATAAAAACCGTTTGCAACGTTCATATTTGCGCTTTGATTTTCAACGTCATCATATCCCTTTACAGTGTCTTTGAACGAATCAATAATGCTCTGTCTGATTCTTTCGTTTGCACGTGGCATACTCTGTTCGGCTGTTACGTCATATTTATCGGCAAGATAGCCTGCGAGATATGCCGTGTTGAAGTCAACTGCTTGCGATAAATCAAAGGGTTCAACAGATTCCATAAGGTCATCTGGCATTTTTGTTGAGCCATCAACGGGAATGTTGTCAAAGCTGATATTACCGCTTCGGTAGATATCAAAATACGATGTTTCTGTGTAATCGTAGTTTGAATCCGACCACTTCTTGACCTTTTTGGCTTTGTAATTTGCATTGCCGACTGCATCGCAGGTGAAAATCCAATGAGGAACATAAACGCCCTTGATTTCTTCAAGTCTATTATCCTCAAGGAATGATTTAGGAACAAATTTCTTGGTTGAAATATGTTTTTTGAGTGCTTCCTTTGCGGCTTTTTTATCGAGCTTGAAAGGAATAACAAGGTCGGGTCGGAGTGCGCCCGAAAACTGACTTTTCATAACGACCTGATTGCCGCAATAGGGACATTCTGTTGCGCCCGTTGTTGAATCGGCAACTATTTCGCCGCCGCAGGAATTGCAGGCATAAACGTTCATTCCGTCTGTTTCGCCTGCAGCCCATTGACTTCCCTGCGAGCTCCAGTTTATTTCGTCGGTTTCCTGCGGCATATCGGTTATTTCAAACTCTGTGTCACAATAAGGACATTTCAGTTTCTGAACACCGCTGTCAAATTCAACTGCACCGCCGCAGCACGGACATTTTTGCTCAAGAATTGCTGACAAGGTTAATCATCTCCTTGCTTGTATTTATTGATTGTTTGCAGAATTTCATCAAAGATTTCTTCTCCGCCTTCGGGTAATTCAAGACCCGTGTTGAAGCTGTAGTATTCTTTGTCGGAATATTTAAGTGAAATCGTATCTGTTGCTCCGTCAAGAACTACAATATCACTTCGTTTCAGCTTGCCCCAACCGAGAACACCGTATTTTTTGCAGATATCACGGATATCATCAATAGCTTTTGAATCTATCTGATATTCAAGGTTTATATCTTCTTTATCAAAGCCGACGGGATAACGGTAATGATATTCAAACCACACTTCATCATTATCTTTGATAAAAACACACGCTTCGGTTAATTCACCGTTCATACCGCCGCCTGATTCATAGTAGCAGGAGTTTATCGTATCCGTCAGAGAATAAACCATACCGTTTTTATCCGGCACATAAAATTTATGTCTGTAATACCATACACCTGCCACGATTGCAGAACATATTGCAATAACAGAAATGATAATTATAACGGTTTTCATCTTTTTCATTACTGTCTGGGTGAACCGCAGAATGCGCAGAATCTGCCGCCGTCATTGTTAGCCTGACATGAGGGGCAAACCCAATTCTGTGATACAGGCTGCTGAACAGGTTGCTGTACAGGAGGCTGATTATAGCCGTTATTCATCGGTTGATTATACGGATTCTGCTGAGCGTATGGATTAGGCTGTTGCTGAGCATAAGGATTAGGCTGTCCGTATGCGCCTGCAGGTGCATAACCCTGATTCATCGGCTGATTATAGCCACCGTTCATCGGCATACCTGCGTTATTCTGTGAAAGATTGTTGATAACCTGCTGTGCCATCTGCTGATAGCGGTTATATTCCATTGTGCCCATACCCTCAACATCTCTGTCGTTGATTTTTGCGGTAATCTCGTCAAAATAGGGGTTATTTACATTAATGTCGATATAAAAATCATAAGTAAATTTGTATCTCGGAGGATTATAGCTGACCCTCTGACCGTCCTTACCCTCGGTGTAAAGCTCTTCACGGTCTTCGTCAACTCTGAGGTTACAGCCCGTAACGCTTGAAATGGGGATAACATCGGGGTTTTCATCAGTCCAGCTTCCGGGATTACGGCGTGAAACAACAAAGCTCTTCTTCATCGGGTCGATGTAGATTTTATCGTCCTCGCCGAAGGTGAACATCGGCGAAAAACCTGCAAGTGTCTGCTTATTCTGTTCTCTGTAAGCAAGCTGCTGTTTGATTTCATCAACTGTTGAGCTTCTTCTGTCGCTGAAGAAAGGCGAAAGTTTCTTCGCACAATCCTTACACATATTGCCATTTTCAAGTTTTTTGTTGCCTAAAAGTCCTATTTTATCTCCACAGATATCGCAATATTTCTTATCAAAAAGTCCCATTGTTAAATTCTCCTTTAAAATTTATTTAGCATCGTTATCGTCAAAAATGTCACCGCATTCGGGGCAGAACTTCGGTGGATTGTGGGGGTCTTCGGGTTTCCATCCGCATTTGTCACACTGATAAAGAGGTGCGCCTTCGGGTTTCTTTGCACCGCAGTTGGGACAGAACTTGCCTTTGTTCACTGCGCCGCAGGAACAGGTCCAGCCTTCTTCTGCAGGCTTCTTAGCTCCGCATTCCGTGCAGAAATTACCGCTTACTGTTGCACCGCAGGCACATTTCCAGCTGTTTGCAGGAGCTGCAGGAGCTGACTGTACGGGTGCCGCCGCAGCCTGCTGCTGTGCCTTTTGCTGCTGAACACCTGCCTGATACATCTGTGCGGCATTAAATCCGCCGTTTACACCCATAGCCATATTGAAGCCCATAAAGCCGTTCATTGCGCCGTTGGGATTGCTTGCAGCTGCTTCCATAGCATTTGCCTGAGCATCTGTCATTCTTCCTGCCATCATAAACGGATTTGAACCCATTGTTGCGGCATCTTCCATCTGATTAATCTTCTGCATATCTTCGGGAGTAAGAGTAATCGGATTAAGTGCGATGGATTCCACAGAAATGCCTCTGCGGTCAGTCCATTCAACTTTAAGAGCTTTGTTGAGTGCATCTTTCAGCTCGGTTGTTTTTGCGGGAATCTGTGCGGGTCTGAGTTCAAGTTCGGAAAGAATTGCAAATGCAGGCTGAAGAGCAGAAATGAACTCGGTCTTTAACTGCATATCAATTTCTTCTCGTCTGTATTCGTCACTTACATTACCTGCAATCTTTGTGTAGAAAAGCAGAGGATCTGTGATTTTGTAGGAGTAAACTCCATTACATCTTACCTGAACAGTTCTTGCCATACCGAGTCGTTTGTTGACAACCTCAAACATAAGGGGGTTTGCCGTACCGAACTTGTTGTCCATTATTTCTTTCATATTGAAATAATAAACTCGCTGGTCTTTTCCTGTGTCACCGCCGTAGGTAAATCTCTTACCTACGATTTTGAAAGTTTCTTTGATTGAATCGCCCAGTTTGCCCGAAAAGATTGAAGGCTCTGTTGAAGAGTCGTAGGTAAATTCACCGGGTTCGGCACAAACTTCAACAATCTTTCCCTGCTCAACGATAATCATGCACTGACCGTCTGCAACTGCAATACCTGAACCGTTTGAAATTATGTTGTCGCTTGCCTTGGTGTTTGAGCTTCTTCCGCCGACTCTCTTCGAGCCTTTCACCATCAGCACATCGTTTTCAAGTGAATCGCAGTAGAAAAATTCCTTCCACTGGTCAGCTAATACACCGCCGAGTGCACCTATGCCCGCTTTAATAAGTCCCATATCAAAAATCTCCTTTTGGAATAATTATTTGTTTGCGCAGTCTTTACAGCAAAAACCGCCATTAAGATTCTCGCCGTAAACCGTGCAGTCTTCACATACCATGTTTCCGCAAATTTCACATTTGTTAAGTTCAAGACGAGCTTCAATGTTAGCTCTCTCGTATGCTTTTCCATGGTCATTTGCGTAAATGATTGCCCTTGCTTCTCTTTCATCGTTTGTTAAAAACGATTTATCACGGAAGCCTGAAATGAATTCAATAATGTCTGTTTTTATCGGTTTGCCGCAACAGTCACAAAAAAATTCAAACTCAAACTGTTTGATTGTGGATTTGTCGGCAAACCTTTTTGTCACCGATTTGAGCAATGGCATAACCTCCTTGCTTTTGATATTAATTCAATTTTACATCTTGGAATACATAAAAATAAGTGGACTTATAGGCTACTTTCATTCAAAAAAGGCTACCTTTAGGGCTACTGTGTCAAAAATCAGACTGCTATTTTGTACCTTTTGCACAATTTGACACATTATTCAAATTATGCTATATTATGATATATAAAGTGAGGTTACAATAATGAAACTTGATATAAAAAATCTTTCTTTTCCCGAACAAGTCAGGTATGTACGTATGCATTTACAGCTCAGCCAGACTGAATTAGCTGGGCAAATCGGCATTTCCTATGCAACTGTCAGCCGCTGGGAAAGAGAAAACCGCACACCTCAGCTTGCTATGCTCGGCAAGTTCTATTCGTTTTGTATTCGAAACGGAATAGAAGTTGATTTAACAGATAAGGAGGGATAAGATGACTACGGTTTACGGTATAGTTTTTGCCGTTGCGCTTTTAATGGTTGGCGTTTACTTTTTTGTTGACCGCAAGCGTGACATATGGCTTATGCTCTTATTTGTTTCTATTGCCGTGTGCGATGCAGGGTATTTTTTGCTTTCGACTTCAAAAACTCTTGAAGCGGCTTTGTGGTCAAACAGACTTGCTTATCTCGGAAGTGTTTTTCTTCCCTTCTTTATGCTTATGATGATAATGAATCTGTCAAGATTCAGATACCCAAAGTTCTTGCCGAAAATATTGATTGCCCTTAATACGGCTATGTTTCTGATTGCCGCAAGTGGAGGCATTCTGCCGATTTATTACAAAGATGTTTCGCTCGGATTTTCTGACGGAGCCGCTTATCTGATTAAAGAATACGGTCCGCTTCACAACATTTATAAAGTTTTCCTTTTTGCATATTTTGCCGCAATGGTTGCGATAATCATTTATACCGCAGTTAAGAAAACCGTTGTTTCAACCAAGCATTCAATTTTCCTTGCGTTTGTTGTTATAGGAAATATCGCAACGTGGCTTGTTGAAAATATGATTGGCGCAGGCTTTGAGTT
>JAFYVN010000006.1 GCA_017549105.1 Clostridia bacterium | reverse complement strand
CTTGTTATCGCTTCAACAGACGGCCCCATGGCTCAGACTAAGGAACATCTCCTTCTTGCTCGTCAGGTTGGCGTTCCCAAGATCATCGTTTTCATGAACAAGGTTGACCAGGTTGACGACCCCGAACTCCTCGAGCTTGTTGAAATGGAAATCCGTGAAACTCTTGCTGAGTACGAATTCGACGAAGAAGCTCCCATCATCAAGGGTTCAGCTCTTCAGGCTCTCAGCTATGACGGTGGCGACATCAACGCTGCTGAACTTGCACCCATCAACGAGCTTATGGCTGCTGTTGACGAGTACATCCCCACTCCTGACCGTAAGGCAGACCTTCCCTTCATCATGCCCGTTGAAGACGTATTCACAATCACTGGTCGTGGTACTGTTGCTACTGGTAGAGTTGAAAGAGGTCAGCTCAAGACAGGTGAAGAAGTAGAAATCGTTGGTCTTACAGACGAAAAGAGAAAGGTAGTTGTTACCGGTATCGAAATGTTCCGTAAGATTCTTGACTACGCAGAGGCAGGCGACAACATCGGTGCTCTTCTTCGTGGTGTTCAGAGAAGCGAAATCGAACGTGGCCAGGTTCTTGCAAAGCCCGGTTCAATCAACCCCCACACCAAGTTCACAGGTCAGGTTTACGTTCTTTCAAAGGAAGAAGGCGGCCGTCATACTCCCTTCTTCAACAACTATCGTCCTCAGTTCTATTTCAGAACAACTGACGTTACAGGCGTTATCAGCCTTCCCGAAGGCACAGAAATGTGTATGCCCGGCGACAACGTTGATATGAACGTTGAACTTATCACTCCCATCGCTATTGAAAAGGGTCTCCGCTTCGCTATCCGTGAAGGCGGTAGAACTGTTGGTTCAGGCGTTGTTATTGATATCGCTGAATAATTTTAAAAAGTTCTTTTTAGGGAGCAACCTTCGGGTTGCTCCTTTTTTCTGTTAAAAAATAACCCGTGCAAGTGAAGCACGGGTTTAGTTACTTTATGTCAGTTTTTCATATTCTTTAGTTTGGTGATATTTTTCAAATCGGTATTTAGACATTTTCTGAAATGGATTTTCTTTAAGAATAAAACTTATAGTGAATATAGGTATATCAAAAGTCCAAAATTGAGCACTTAAAACGAAAAATGAAATGGTTAGTTTTTTAGATACGATGCATTCAATAATTATAATTAGCAAACCTACCGCAAAGAAAACGGCATTGACATAAAGATAATTGATTATTTTTATGCAGAAACTTTTGGCATGCAGACAGTGTTCTTTATGGGGTTTTCTTAAAATCTTTTGCCAAAAGCTGTACTCTTTCATAATTTTTCTGACTGCTGTTTTACTTCTGTGAACATCAAAGAGTGAATCCGTAATACTAGTTACGGAACAATAAAACGCAAAAGATAAAAGAACGAAAATAAAAACACATAATCCCGGTAATTCTGATAATACAGCCAAAAATTCAACGAAGTTATCTGCAAATAATCTTAATTTATCAACCATTTCTGATTATCCCTTTCTCCACCGCCGTATGGGCGCAAAGCTTAAGGATATCAATTATATTCTTATCAACTCCGTCGGGATAAAATGTATTTTCATAAATGCTTTCACCGAAAATCATTTCGTAGAAGCACGCACTTGCAAGGTAACAGCCGAGGTCATTGCCGTGGTATCCGTCCTCAACCGTAAGACGGTCGGTGATTGTGTTACGTGCGGTCTGCCACGCTCTGCCGCTCGGAATAATCAGATCAATATCCGCTTCCATTGCTGCGTTTGCATAGGCTTCGGTGAGGGATTTATACATTTCCTGCTGATTTCTGCCGTAGTTTGCAAATCCGGGATGCTCGGTAGTCGGCTCGTATGCCCAGGTCTGATGAAGCATTATTTTTGCCTTCGGCTGAACCATTCTGCAATATTCAGCAAGCTCGGAAAGATAGGGCGAATAGCTTTCGGGTATTCCGCTGAAATGACTGCATTGCTGGATGGTGATAATATCCCATTCCTCGTCTTCAACAGCTTCGTGAAGAGCAACCTCAGGAGCACGTGACAGCTCCGTTTCATTTTCAAGATAGACCTCATAATCATATGCGGTTTTCTCGTCTTTCCAGTTGTTCCAATGCTGTTCAAGTGAACATCCGCCAATGAAGAGATTGCAAAGTAAAAGTTCTTTGCCCGCCACTTTTGCCATATACGGCAGGAATTTATGCGCATTTGTTGAAAAACTGTTGCCGATTGAAAGTACGTTCATCGTTTTTCACCTCTCATAATCCGCGGAAGAACCTTCTTATCCTCGGAGTTGTTGCTCTTTTCCATCATAACAAAATAAAGCGTGATAAGGAAAAGATAGGGGAACGGAGCGAAAATGCCGGGATTAACGAGCGACATAAGTTCGAGTCCGATATACGAAAGGAACATTATAACATTAAAGAATGTGAAGTTTTTGAGAAGAGTTTTGATACGGAGATAAATCAGATAACCGTAAGCTGCAATGCCGGTAATGCCGAAGCTGCCGATAATCTGAATGGGAGAGCAGTGATACCAGCAAAGCGCAAAATCAGCGCTCTTGTGAACGTCTCTGTTACCCATATATCCAATGCCTCTGCCGAAAATCGGATTGGCTTTGAAATCTTCGATTCCTCTGGGGATAAGCTGAAGTCTGATTGAGTTTTCGTTGGGGTCAATAAGTCTGAGAAGAGTGTAGCTGAGGGTATCAATCCAGGTTTCGTATGTAAGAGCGGTAACGACCAACGACACTCCGACAATAGCTGCGATTGCGGGTCTGTGACGTTTATCAAGAATAAACATAACAATGATGCAGAGTATCAGTTCAAGTATTCCAAAGAGCATACCGCCTCTTGAACCTGTGAAAAGGATGAGGATATAGTCGAGAATTCCGATGAAGAAAAGTCCGAAATCCTTGTTGGAGAGATAGAATGCAAACGGCATTGCAAGCATAAGCATTGTTGCCGCATTGTTGCGCCACTGGAAGGGAAGAATTTCAAATCCGTCGGCAAACTGTGCCCGGTTAGAGAAATATTCTTCAAAAAGACATACGGCAAGCAGACAAATGACACATACCATCATCTTCGAAAACTTTTCAGCATACGAATAAGAATCTTTTGCTTCGAGACTTGCACTCATATAGGAATAGATTATGAGCATTCCGAAGCCAAGCATAAAGATATAGAAAAGCGATGTATAAGAGAAATATTCTTTGGCGGAGATAATTCCGACACCTCCAAGGGTGACGGCAACCGAGGTTGCAAGAATGCCCTTGAAGCATGTTCCGCCCGAAAAATGCGCTTTGAACCGCACAAAGTGGCAGATAACCAGTGCAACCATTATCGGCACAACCCACCAATACCCCAGAAAGGTGCTGAATGAGTTTTTGCACCGTATCGCAAAGCAGGTTGTGAACATTATAATCTGGAGCAGAGGCATCCAATTATCGGTTAAAGCCATTGTAATGCCGAAAATGAGCACGAAAGCAACTGTTCCGATAATTTCGCATCCGCTGAACACAACACCGACTGCGGCAACAAGAAGAAGAACCGTAAACCAGTCGGAAACAAGAAATTTATTAATTTTCTCCATAAATTACCTCGTTTGTAAAAAGGATAAAATTATACACAAATAATATAACAACTTATTTTCGCAAAGTCAACAAAACAAGTGAATTTGTAACACTATTGTAAAAATAAAAAGTTACTGACAAAGGCGATATGATGTGATATAATATAAAAATACTGAAAAATCGGAGAATTGCTATGCTCTATTTAATTCTTGCTTCGCAAGGCGGAGGAAAAACAACTCATATAATGAACCTTATCGGTCAGTTTTCTCAGGGCGGACACAAAAAACTGACCCTCATTGTGCCCGAGCAGTTTTCGTTTATGAGCGAAAAAATTATGCTTGAACGCATCGGTGCAAAGGCAATGGCTGATGTGGATGTGCTGAGCTTTACAAGTCTCGGTGAAAAACTTGTGGGCAAACCTGCGTTTCACGAGCGCAGAAGGCTTGACGATTCCGCAAAAGCAGTGCTTATGAGAATGGCGCTCGAAAGCGTCAAGGATAAGCTTGCTCTTTACGGAAAACATACCGCAAGAAAATCGGTTATATCCGAGTTTGTTGCACTCTCCTCGGAATTCAAGCAGAATTCTGTTTCGGCTGATGCGGTGCATCTTGCACTTGCAACGGAGGAAAACAGCCTGCTCAAAATGAAGCTTACGGATATCGTGACCGTGCTGGACGCCTATGATGCGCTGACAAAAGACAGCTACTTCAATCCCGATGACCTTCTCACCGAGCTTTATGAGGTTATGCCCTCAAGCGATTACTTTAAGGGCAGACTTGTTTTTGTTGACGCATTCAGAGGATTTACCGCTCAGGAATACAAGGTACTTTCCGAGATGATGAGAACATCAACTGCGGTTTATGTTACCCTGTGCACGGATAATCTTCAGAATGATGACGATGAAACGGATTTGTTTGCGCATACAAAACGCACGGCAAAACGTCTGATTGAACTTGCAAAGAAAAACGGTGTGCCCGTTGCAAAGCCTCAGTATCTTTCGATGAGAAGCAAGTTCAACAATTTTCCGCCTCAATTTTTAAAATACAATTCTCCCGAACTTTTTGCACTTGAAAAAGAGCTTTTTTCACCCTCGCCCAATGTTTATGAGGATGAAAGCGGAGCGATTACGCTTTGCAAAGCATCTGATATATATGAAGAATGTGAGTATATTGCCTGCACGGCAAAAAAGCTGATAAGAGAAAACGGCTACAGATGCCGTGACATCGCTGTTATCGCGCGTGACAGCACGTCTTATGAGCCGGTGCTCAGAGGTGCGCTCAAAAAATGCGGTGTTTCCGTTTTTGAGGACAGCCGTCAGCCTGTTGATGTTTCGCCCGTTATAAATCTTGTCAGCAGTGCGGTGAGCATTGCATCATCGGGTTTTGATACCGAAACGCTTATGAGATATCTCAAAACGGGTCTTGCGGGATTTGATACGCAGGAGATATCCGATGTTGAAAATTATGCCTATCTCTGGAATATAAACGGTTCACAATGGATAAAGGATTTTGACCGTAACCCCAACGGGTTTGGCGAAGAATTCGGAGAAAAAGAACAGAGTGAGCTTGAATATCTCAACTCTTTGCGCAAAAAAATTGTTGCACCGCTTTATTCTCTCAAAGAAAACCTCTTTGATACAGACGGCGAAGGAGCGGCAAAATCGATTTTTGAATTTTTAGAAAAAGTCGGTGCATCCGACAATATCAGAAGTCTTGCAGTTTCGCTCGAAAATCAGGGCGAGACGGGTCTTGCTCTCGAGCTTGAACGTATGTGGAACACCGTTATCGACCTTCTCGACAGCCTTGAAACTCTTTTAAGGGGTAGAAGCGTTACTGCATCCGAGGTTGCGGATATGCTTGAGCTTATGCTCGGCGTACAGACGGTCGGCAGCCTGCCTCAGGGTCTTGATGAAATAACTATCGGCTCTGCAGACAGAATACGTACGGTTGCGCCGAAGGTTGTGTTTATTGCGGGCGCGAACAATGGCGTTTTCCCCGCTGTACCTTCATCGGGAAATGCGCTGACCGATAAAGACAGACGCAGAATGAGCGAAATGGGAATCGGTCTTTCCGATTTCGGCGAATATAAGCTTGCCGAAGAAAAGTTGATTGCTTATAACGCTTTCTGCTGTGCATCAGACAGACTCTATGTCTGCTGCCCAGAAAAGAATACAAAAGGCGAGGCTCTTTCGCCTTCGGAGCTTTATACAAAAATCAAAACTCTGTTTCCAAAGTGTAATGAGGTTGCCGCATATGAGCAAAACGGAGCATATTTCATCGAGGGAAAAGAGCTTGCGTTTGAACAGCTTGCAAAGAATAAGAGCGAAGCGAACGAACTCTACGCTTCTCTCAAAGAATATTTTGTTGGCGATGCTGAATTTGAGGGCAGAATAGCCGCTCTTGACCGTGCATCGGGTATCCGCGATTTTAAAATTGAAGATAAAGATACCGCTGTCAGTCTTTTCGGAAAGGATATGTTTATTTCCGCTTCAAGAGTTGAAAGCTACTATAAATGCCCGTTTGCTTATTTCTGCCGCTACGGAATAAAGGCTATGCCCCGCAAGGTTGCGGAGCTTGATCCGATGCAGAGGGGTAATGTTATCCATTATGCGCTTGAACAGCTTCTTACAAGATTCGAAAAATCCGAGCTTGTTGAAATGAGCCGAAAAGAGCTTATGGAGTTTTTCAGCGTACTCCTTGAAGAATATCTTATGAGCAGACTTGACGGCGCAAACAGAAGCGAAAGATTTGTCTATCTTTTCAACAAACTTGTCATATCAATCTGCGATGTTGCGCAAAGACTTATAAAGGAGCTTTCGCTCAGCAGTTTTACTCCCGTTGATTTTGAACTCGAAATCGGCAGAGACAGTGAAATTCCGCCCTATGAGGTCAAAACCGAAAACGGAAGAGTTGTTATTTCCGGTGCGATTGACAGAGTTGATGAGGCGTTTATCAACGGCGGAAAATATATAAGAGTTGTGGACTACAAGTCATCGGGCAAGGAGTTTGCGCTCAGCGATGTTGTTCAGGGTCTGAATATGCAGATGTTTATTTATCTGTTTACTCTGTGGCAGAACGGAGCTGAAAAATACGGCGAGTTTACCCCTGCAGGTGTGCTTTATTACCCCGCAAATTCTCCGCTTGTTTCGGCTGACAGAAGCCTCAGCGATGACGAAATAGAAGCCGAAAGGCAGAAGAAATGCCGTATGAACGGTATTATTCTTAACGATCCCGATGTTATAACCGCTATGGATGAAACAAAGAGCGGACTTTTTGTGCCGGCAAGATTCAAGGGCGGTGAATTTTCGGGTTCGCTTATCGGACTTGAACAGCTCGGAAAACTCAAAGAAAAGGCAGATTCAATTCTTGCTGAAATGGCGGATGCTCTGCATTCGGGCGAAATTCCCGCACTCCCTGCCTACGGCAAAAGCTACGAAAAAGTATGCGAATACTGTGATTATAAATCGGTTTGCTCTTATGAGGAAAACATTCCCGTCAGAGAGCTTAACGACTGCAAGACCGACGAGGTAATAAAAATTCTGACGGAAGGAGATGAGAGCGATGAAGTGGACAGTTGACCAGCAAAAGGCGATTGAGGCAAGAGACGGCACGCTGCTTGTAAGTGCGGCAGCGGGTTCGGGCAAAACTGCCGTGCTTGTTGAAAGAGTAATTCAGCGTATCTGCGATGCAGAGAATCCGTGCGGAGTTGAGAATATGCTGATTGTAACCTTCACAAATGCAGCTGCAGCTCAGATGAAGGATAAAATTCATGCCGCCATCGGCAAAAAAATTGCGCTCAGTCCCTCTGATAAGCGTCTGCGCCGTCAGCAGCTTATGCTTCCTTTTGCGAATATATGCACAATCGACTCGTTCTGCATCGGTCTTGTCAGGGAGAATTTTCATTCGCTCGGTATTGCGCCCGATTTTGCTTTGCTCGATGAAGGCAAACTCGGTCTTTTGAGAAACCGTGCAGTATCTTCCGTTGCTGATTCGCTCTATGCGGAGTCAACGGAAAGCTTTGTTAATCTCTGTGAGCTTATCAGCGATAAAAAGGACGATAAAAAATTAATTGATGCGATACTGAAACTTTATGAGCTTTCGATGGCATATCCCTTCCCCGAAAAATGGCTCAGATCTCTTGCAACGGAGTTCAGCAATCCTAAGCCGATAAAAGAGAGTGCATGGGGAAAAATCATTCTTTCTCACGCCGAAAAAAGCCTGAAATCCTGCATCTCCGATGCAGAGCATTGCATACGTCTGCTTGCGGATGAACCCGAGCTTGAAGCGAAGTACAGACCGACTTTTGAAGACGACAGAGTGATGTTTGAGAAGGTTCTCGATTCTCTTTACAGCGATTTGTGGGATGAGTTTTCGGTTTGCGTTTCAGATTCTTCGTTTTCAAGAATGGCAACCGCACCGAAAGGTTATGCAGGCGAGCTTAAGGATATCTGCAAGGGTGCAAGGGATACTTATAAAAAACGTTTTGCCGATATTTCAGCTTATGTAGGCATAAGCGAAGATGAGCACAAGGCCGACGTTGAAAAACTTGCACCGATTATTTCGGAGTTTGTAAATGCTGTTATAAAATATGCGGAAGAATTCAAGAGGCTCAAAAGGGAAGAAAACGGTGCGGATTTTTCGGATACACTTCATATGGCTCTTGAGCTTCTTGTTGAACCGACTGATGACGGATATGTCAGAACTCCGCTTGCGCTTCAGCTTGCGGAAAACTATGCCGAAATTCTCGTTGACGAATACCAGGATGTCAACAAGGCTCAGGATATGATATTCAGCGCACTTTCAAAGAATGAAAGCAACCTGTTTATGGTTGGTGACGTCAAGCAGAGCATCTACCGATTCCGTCAGGCGATGCCCGAAATCTTTCTTGCACGCAGAGACGGAATGAATGAATACGAAGACGGCAACTACCCCGCAAAGGTTACTCTCGGCAAGAATTTCAGAAGCCGTAACGGTGTTACCGAAACGGTTAACTTCATCTTTTCTTCGCTGATGAGCCGTGATGCGGGCGGTCTTGACTACGATAAAAACGAATTTCTCGAAGCTGCAAACGCATCTTACCCCGAAAGTAAGGGCGCGGATACCGAGGTCTGTCTTATTGAAACCGAAAACAGCTATGAGGCGCAGGCGAGGTATGTTGCGGATTATATAGAAAAAGCAATGTCCGACGGTACAACCTTCACCGAAGGAGAAGCGCAGAGAAAGGCACGCTATGGCGATTTCTGCATTCTTCTGCGAAGTGTCAAGGGGTGTTCAAAAGAGTTTATTGATGAGCTTACCGCAAGAGGTATTCCCGTAAGCTGTGAGGCGGGGGAGAGCTTTCTTTCGTCGCCTGAAATTATGTTTATGATTTCGCTTTTGAAGGTTATCGACAATCCTGTGGACGATATACCTCTTACCGCAGTTTTGCTTTCGCCTGTATTCGGTTTTACTGCCGATGACCTTGCGGTTATGCGTTCGGCACAAAGAAAGTGTTCGGTTTATCAGTGCGTTGTTTACGCTGCCGAAAACGGCAATCCAAAAGCAGAAATGTTCCTTGAAAAGACAAAGGATATGCGCAGACTTGCATCAACCGTCAGCGCAAGCGAGCTTATAAGAAGGCTTATAAGTGAAACGGGATACGGCGCAGTTGTAAGCACGATGAAAGACAGCACCAAACGCAGAGCGAATCTCAACAACTTTATTGACCTTGCTTCACGGTATGAAAGCACGGGCAAAAAGGGCGTTGCGGGATTTGTCAGATATCTCGATAATATATCAAAAGGCGGAGTGAAAATCACTTCGGGCGGCTCGGACTCGGAAACCGAAGATTCCGTTAAAATAATGACAATCCACAAGAGTAAGGGTCTTGAATTCCCCGTTTGCTTCCTTGCGGCTTGCGAAAAGAAATATAATGAACTTTCCGTCAGGGAGGATTTGCTGATTGCTCCCGAAAGCGGAATAGGCATCAAAAATAATTCGGGTTATGCGAAGTTTGACACTCTTCCGAGAATCGCTGCAAAGCTTGAAATAACAAAGGCGGAGCATTCCGAGGAACTCCGAGTGCTCTATGTTGCGCTTACAAGACCCAAGGAAAAGCTGGTTATACTTGCATCGTCACCCGACTGGTCAAAAGAGCTTTCTAAAATTGCTGCGAATGTCAGGGAGGATATGCTTATTGACCCGTTTACGGTCATCGGATTTTCGAGCTATGCAAAGTGCATTCTTTCCGCGTTGATAAGGCATCCCGATGCTCACGCACTGCGCAATGCGGCGGGAGTAACATCATCGATTGCTCTCAGATGCGAAACAAGGCTTGAAACAAAGATTATCCCCGACAGTTCTGAAGAAAAAGAAATGCCAAAAGAAACTGTGTGTGCAGAAGCAAATCCCGATACCGTTGCCAAAATCCGTGAAAGACTGAGCTATGTTTATCCTTATGCATCGCTCGAAGGAGTTGTTGCAAAAAGAATTGCATCTAAACTCGATTCCGAGGGCATCGGCGGAGAATTTTTTGCATCACGCAGACCCGCTTTTGTCAGCAAAGACAGACTCACACCCGCTCAGAGAGGCACGGCAACTCACAGGTTTATGCAGTATGCCGATTATTCGGCTGCAGGTGTAAGTGTTGAAAAAGAGCTTGACCGACTTGTTGAGTACGGTATGCTGACCGAAACCGAAGCGAAGGTTGTTGATAAAAAGGCAATTTCGGTTTTCTTTGAAAGTGAGCTTGCAAAAAGAATTCGAAATGCCGATAAAGTTTATAAGGAATATGCATTTACCGTGGCGATTCCGCTGAACGAAATGAACCCCGGAATCTCTCGGGAAGAGGCAAGGGGAGAAACGGTTATTATCGAGGGCGTTGCCGACTGCGCATTTGAGGAAAACGGCAGCCTTGTTATCATCGATTTCAAAACCGACAGAGCTTCTGATGAGTCCGAGCTTGTTGCTCATTACAAGGAACAGCTTTCGGTTTATCGCCGATGTTTGTCGGAGGTTATCGGTTTGCCCGTTAAAGAGACAGTAATATACTCATTTTCACTCGGAAAAACTATTGAAATTAGCCAAGAATAAAAAAATTTCAAAAAACACTTGCATTTTTTCTTTTGTTATGATAAAATTTTTCCGTTATGTATATGGATATACCGAAAGAGGTGACATCAAATGAAGGAAGGACTCCATCCCAAGTACGAACAGACAGAGGTACGCTGCGCTTGCGGTGAGGTTATCACAACAGGTTCAACAAAAGAGAATCTTCGTGTTGATATCTGCTCAAAGTGCCATCCGTTCTTTACCGGTAAGCAGAAGCTTGTTGATACCGGTGGACGTGTTGATCGCTTCAATAAGCGTTTCAATCTCAATAACAAATAATAAGCAAATCAAGCGGTGCAAGTTTTTTTGCACCGCTTTGCTTTTGAGGTGATTTGTTGAACAGCTATAAAACAATAAGAACCGCTTCAAGCGATGAATATATTGTAAAAAAATCCCGTTTTATTGGTCATATTATGCCCGTCACAACCCAGGAGCAGGCGCTTGAATTCATTCAGACCGTCAGCAAAAAGCATTGGGATGCGACCCATAATGTTTATGCTTATATCATCAGAGAAACGGGTGTCAAGCGTTATTCCGATGACGGTGAGCCTCAGGGTACGGCGGGTATTCCCGTGCTTGATGTGCTCGAAAAATCGGGTGTTACCGATTGCGCAGTTGTTGTTACACGTTATTTCGGCGGAATTATGCTTGGTGCGGGCGGACTTGTGAGAGCTTATTCTCACTCCGCTTCGATTGCGGTTGCTGCAGGCGGAATTGTTACAAGAGCAATGTGCGCGCGCCTTAAAGTGACCTGCGATTATTATTTCTACGGCAAGCTTTCTTCTCTTGTGCCCGAAAGCGGCGGAGTGATTGAAGATACAATATTTGAGGATAATGTTACCCTTGTTTTCAGAATGCCGCTTGAAATCATCGATGGATTTAACGCAAAACTCATCGATGTCAGCAACGGAAGATATAAGGCAGAAAAAACCGAAGAGTTTTTTGCGGATATCGATTAATATTATATTGTTAACAAAAAGTTCACAATTTTCCTGCAGGAATCGACCGAATAATGCCGTATATCTATTATAAAGGGGTGGATATTTATGAATAACACCATTAGGGAAATGGCTTGTGCAAAAGAAAAAGAGATTCTTTCTCCGTGCGCTGCATTCGCTTGTGAGAGCAGGGGAAGGCTTCGCGAAGAGGATGAATGTCCCGTCAGAACAGCTTTTCAGCGAGACAGAGACCGAATAATTCACTGCAGCTCTTTCAGACGCCTTAAGCATAAAACCCAGGTTTTTCTTTCACCCGAAGGCGATTACTACAGAACCCGTCTTACCCATACTCTTGAGGTTTCACAGATTGCAAGAACCATCTCGGGTGCGCTTATGCTCAACGGCGACCTTACCGAAGCAATTGCTCTCGGTCACGACCTCGGTCATACTCCGTTCGGTCATGCAGGTGAAAGAGCGCTCAATTCCGTCTGTCCGCAAGGGTTCAAGCATTATGCGCAGAGTATGCGAGTTGTTGATGTGCTCGAAAAAGACGGCAGAGGTCTTAATCTTACCTTTGAAGTGCGCAATGGTATTGAACGCCACACCAACGGCGAACAGGCTGTCACTCTCGAAGGCAGGGTTGTGCGTCTTGCAGACAGAATCGCCTACATAAATCACGATATAGACGATGCCACGATTGCGGGCATTATGTGCGAGGAGGATATTCCTCTTGCGATACGCAATGCGCTCGGTCACTCAAAGAGCGCAAGAATCAACACCCTTGTTCTCAGCTGTATTGAAAACAGCGGTGAGGATATTTTGCTTGAAAAAGGAATTCAGCAGGTGTTTGACGAGCTTCACAGCTTTATGTTTGAGAAGGTATATACCAATCCTGCTTGCAAGAGTGAGGAGAAAAAAGCTGTTGAAATGATTCAGAAGCTTTATATGCATTTTGTCGAAAAGCCGGAGGAACTTCCTGTTCAGTTCAAGGCGATTGCCGAGAATGACGGAGTTCAGATTGCTGCTTGTGATTTTATTGCAGGTATGACCGACAGATATGCAGTCAGAGTTTTCAATGAACTCTATGTTCCCAAAGCGTGGAGCGAAATCAACGATGTTTTCCTTTAATACCGGAGGTATATTTAATTAATGAATTTAAAAAGAACGGCAGTTGCTCTTCTGTGCACCGTTGTGTTGCTTGTCAGCGGTGCAGTTCCGAAGGCTTTTGCCGATTGGTATGACGATATAGAATCTGGAACCTGGGTCGAAATAAAGGGTCAGAATTTTGTTGCCGACACCTTTATGGGAGTAAAGGCTTACTATAACGAAAGCGGCAACTCGGTTTATCATTGCGGAGAGGTTGTTGAAAGATTCTACAGAGAGGCGCTCGGTCTTGATGTTGAAATCAGAAGTAGCGAACCCCGTCTGAGAATGAACACACCCGGCTATAAGCTTGTTACTCCCGATTTCCCCAAAGCGGGCGACGTTGTTTTTGTTTCGTCTGAAATGAGGGGCGGCAAAGGTGACCACTGGGCGATAGTCAAATATTATGAGGACGGTTATCTTGTTCTCTTTGAGCAGAATGTTATCCATAACGGCTGTGCGGGCATTAACCGCAGACTGAAATATCCGTCGGATTCATATTATATTTTCAGACCCGTTGCTGTTGACGGTGGAAAAGTTCCCGCGCTGAACGGTTCGGACAAGCCTTCGCAGACATTGGCTGCAACAACCGAAAAGCTGACGGAGACAACAACCAAACCTACCACCACCGAAAAGCCGACCACAACCAAACCGACTACAACAAAACCTACAACCACCAAACCCACTACAACCCAAAAGGTAACCACAACCAAAAAACCGACCACAACAAAAGCGGTTACGACCACCAAAGCGGTCACAACAGCAAAGCCGACCACGACTGTTCCCGAAACAACAACCGCTGTTTCAACAACGGCTGAAGAAACTACAACATCGTGGTACTATACATATACTTATACATCACAGCAAACCGAAACCGAAGTTTATTCGTCTGTTGAATATACGGAAACTCAGAGTGAAGAAAAGAATAAGGCAACTTTGCCACTTGCAATTGTTTGCGGAGTGCTTGCCTGCGGTGTTGCGGCGCTTGTTGTTTTGCTGATCAAGAAGAAAAAATAATTAAACAATAAACCGGAAGGAGGGGAGATATTATGAAAATAAGCGAAAGATTTATACAGGAATTGCAGGATAAGGTTGATATAGAATCTGTCATTTCCGCCAACATAAGTCTTAAGCGCAGAGGCAAAAATCTTGTCGGCCTTTGCCCGTTTCATAACGAAAAAACCCCTTCTTTTACTGTTTATCCCGAGAGTAATTCATTCTACTGCTTCGGTTGCGGTGCGGGCGGAGATGTTATAACTTTTGTTCGCAGAATGGAAAATCTCGATTATATCGAAGCGGTCAAATCTGTTGCTCAGATGGCGGGTGTTTCGATGCCCGAGGACGGATATGACGACACTCTTTCAAAGCAGCGGAGAAGGCTTCTTGAGGCAAACCGTGAGGCAGCAAGGTTTTTCAATGCTTGCCTTAATGACCCTAAAAACAGAGATTCGCTCGATTATTTTCTCAAAAGAGGACTTTCGCCGAATACGATACGCAAATTCGGTCTCGGCTATGCTCCGAATGAGTGGAGAGCACTTATAAATCATATGAAGTCCAAAGGATTTACCGAGCATGAGCTTGTGCTTGCAAACCTTGCAAGGCGCTCCGATAAAGACGGAAAGACGAATTATTACGACAATTTCAGAAACAGGGTTATGTTTCCCATAATCGACCTTCGGGGCAACGTCATCGCTTTTGGCGGACGAGTTATGGATGACTCAAAACCCAAATATATAAACACTTCGGATACACTTGTTTATAAGAAAAGCAACGGCGTTTTTGCTCTTAATTTTGCAAAGAATGCCAACGAAGGCAAGCTGATTCTCGTTGAAGGTTATATGGATGTTATAGCTCTTCATCAGGCGGGATTTTCAAATGCCATTGCGTGCCTCGGTACGGCTTTCACAAGTGAGCAGGCAAATCTGCTCTCACGCTATGCGGATGAAATTATAATCTGCTACGATAATGACGAAGCGGGTAAAGCGGCAACCGCAAAGGCTCTCGGAGTGCTCGGCAAAACAGGACTCAAGCTCCGTGTTGTCAGTATGGCGGGAGGCAAGGATGCCGACGAAATTATCCGTACACACGGCAAAGAAAGATTTGCAGATTTACTTAAAGAAGCGGCAAACAAAACCGAATATAAGCTGCTCGAAGAGCGAAATAAATATAACCTTGCGACCGATGACGGAAGGCTGAGATTCCTTATGGCGGCTTCTCAGGTGCTTGCGGGATGCGGAAGCATCGAGCGTGAAATTTATGCAACCAGACTTTCGAATGAACTCGGGGTGAGCGTTGAAAGCATAAAGTCGCAGATAACATCGGCTGCGTCGAAGCTCAGGCGGGCTGACGAAGCAAAAAAACGTCAGCAGACCGAAGCAATGCTTCAAAAGAGCTTTGAAGATAAAAACAATCCCGAAAGGGCGGCAAATCTGAGGGCGGCAAAGGCAGAAGAAACTCTGATTGCTTCGTTTTTGCGCAATCCCGATTTTTATTATAAACTGAAAGAAAAAATAAGCCACGAACACTTCATCACTGCGTTTAATGCACGCATTATGCAAAGTCTTGAAAGAGGTCTTGATGAGGGATTTGAACCGGGACTCAGTCTGTTTTCAGCGGATTTTACTCCCGAGGAGATGGATTCGGTAACAAGAATTTTTCATCAGGCAAGCAGTCTGAGCAACACTCTTAAAGAGTGTGAAGACTGTATCGAGGTGCTGAAGGATAAATCAACACCGAGAGTAACCGATACTTCTTCTTTGAGCGAAGAAGAATATTTAAAACTGTTCAGAAAAAAATAAAATATATTTAGGATGTGAGATTTATGGAAGGAAACGAGAAGAAAACTCCTTTTAAAGTGTTGGTAGAAAAAGGTAAGTCAGCGGGTAAACTGACAACCCAGGATATTGATGCGGCTATTATCGAGATGGATCTTGATATTGAAGAACTTGACAAGCTTTATGAAACGCTTGAAAGCAACAATATCGAGATTGTTGATGACCTTTCCAGCGCAGCAATTGAAAATTTTGATGTTGATATCCCCAAAGCTCTTGATATCGGCGGCGGAGACGACAAGGGCGTAACCGTTGATGACCCCGTTAAGGTTTATCTTAAAGAAATAGGCAGAGTGCCTCTTCTTACTCCCGAAGAAGAAATTGAGCTTGCAATCAGAATTTCCGATAACGATCAGAAGGCAAAGCAGCGTCTTGCAGAAGCAAACCTTCGTCTTGTTGTCAGCATTGCAAAAAGATATGTCGGCAGAGGAATGCAGTTCCTTGATCTTATTCAGGAAGGCAATCTCGGTCTTATCAAAGCGGTTGATAAGTTCGACTACACAAAGGGATTCAAGTTCTCAACCTATGCAACATGGTGGATCAGACAGGCTATCACAAGAGCCATTGCCGACCAGGCAAGAACAATCCGTATTCCCGTTCATATGGTTGAAACAATCAACAAGGTTAAAAAGACAAACAGCCAGCTTCTTCATAAGAACGGCAGAGATCCCTCTGCAGAAGAGATTGCGGTTGAACTTGATATGCCTGTAGAGAAGGTTCGCGAAATTCTCAGAGTTGCTCAGGAGCCTGTTTCTCTTGAAACACCCATCGGCGAAGAAGAAGACAGCCATCTCGGTGATTTCATTCCCGATGACGAAGCTCCCGCACCCGCAGATGCAGCTTCAATGCTTCTTCTCAAAGAACAGCTCAACGAAGTTCTCAAAACTCTTACTCCCAGAGAGGCAAAGGTTCTTGCACTCCGTTTCGGTCTTGAGGACGGTCATCCTCATACTCTTGAAGAGGTTGGCAGTGAGTTCGGTGTTACACGTGAGCGTATCCGTCAGATTGAGGCAAAGGCTCTCAGAAAGCTCCGTCATCCCAGTAGAAGCAAGAGACTCAAGGATTTCCTTGATTAATTCTTCGAATAAATAAGAAATATCAAAAATATAAATGTCATCGGGAGGCGCAGAGAATGACACAGCAAGAAATAACCCTGCTTAACCTCGGCGGCAGTCTCGATGACCTTGCGAATCTTGACCCGAGAGGCTACGGAGTGTGCAAACTGCTTTATAAAGCGGCAAGAGAATATACGGGCATGCCTTTGTGTGTCAACGGTGCAAAGATGCTGAGCGAAACGCTCGGTGAAGGCAGTCTTGTTTATATTATGACGGGATTTGTGCTTCATCCTTTCAACAAAGCGGAAACAGACGGTGCGGTAGGTGCTGTTCTGCTTGCACGTGCGCTCGTCAGAGCGTTCGGCGCAAAACCTGTTATAATCTGCCCCGATGAATGTGTAACCGCACTAGAAAGAATTGCAGAGAGCATCGGACTTGATTCAGTGGGCATTCTGCCTTTCACAAAGGATAAGCGGATCGCAGAAAAATGCGCCGACGAAATAATATCGAAGGGAATTCCCGATGCGGTTATTGCCATTGAATGTCCGGGCGAAAACGCAAACGGTGTTTATCACAACGCAAAGGGTGTCGATGTTACACACCTTGAAGCAAAGCAGGATATCCTTTTTGAAAAGCTTTGCTCTATGGGTGTGCCGAATATTGCAATCGGTGACCTCGGCAACGAAATCGGCCTGGGCGTAATCGGAGATTATATCAAAGAAAAAATCCCGTTTGCGGGCATAAATGCGTGTTCGTGCGGATGCAAAGGCGGTATCTGTGTACGCACAAAAGCCGATAACATTATAACTGCAACCGTTTCGGACTGGGGATGCTATTCGCTTATTGCAATGCTTGCGTTTATCCTTGAAATCCCCGATATTATGCACGGTTTGGATATCGAAAAAGCAGCACTTGAAGCGGCGAGTAAAAACGGTCTTATCGATATGACGGGAGAGAGTATTACCGCAATCGACGGCTTCGGTACGGATATAATTCTCCCGATTGTTGCGCTGATGAAAGAGCTTGTATGCAGTGCACTCAGTCTCAGAGAGTCCTGCAAAATATGGTTTGAAAAAACCGAAGAACTGAAATCATTTGAATGATTTAAGGTGAACCTTATGAGAAGCAAATACACTTCACTTGAATATCACAGAAGCTTTGTCCGCGTTGACCTTTCTGCAATCAGAAAGAATTTTGATGCGCTCAAAGGCATCATCCGACCCGAAACAAAGACTATGGCAATCGTCAAGGCGAATGCTTATGGTCACGGTTCGGTAAGAGTTGCAAAGGAGCTTGAGGGCAGTGCGGATTATTTTGCCGTTGCCGCTCTCGAAGAGGCAATGGAGCTTCGTGAAAACGGAATAAAAACCCCCATACTGATTCTTGCTTACACAAGTCCGAGTCAGTATGAGGAGCTTATAAATAATAATATTGCTACAACGATTTATTCTCTTGACGATGCAAAGCTGCTTTCGCAGACAGCTGAAAAGCTCGGCAAAAAAGCGGTTATCCACGTCGGAGTTGACACGGGAATGGGAAGAATCGGTTTTTCCGATACGGAAGAAAGCGTCGGAATAATCGAGATTATTTCAAAATTGCCGTTTATCGAAATCGAGGGGATTTTTACACATTTTGCCTGTGCGGATGTAAGCGATAAAGCTTCGGCACTTAGCCAGAAAAAGCGATTTGACAGCTTTCTTTCGATTCTTGAAAGCAGAAATATAATTATACCCATAAAGCACGCAAGCAACAGCGCTGCGATTATCGACCTTGACTGCAATTACGATATGGTCAGAATGGGTATTTCTCTTTACGGACTTTATCCTTCGGATGAGGTTATGGCGGAGAAAGTCAGTCTTACCCCTGCAATGGAGGTTGTCAGCCACGTTATCCATATCAAGGATGTTGAACCCGGAGTTGGTATAAGCTACGGCCATACATATGTAACTGCCGAAAAGCGCAGAATTGCCACGGTATGTATCGGTTATGCCGACGGTTTTAACAGAGCTTTTTCAAACAAAGGCTATGTTCTTATCAACGGCAAAAAAGCTCCGATAACGGGAAGAGTGTGTATGGACCAGATTATGGTTGACGTTACGGATATTGACGATGTCCGTGTCGGTGATGATGCAATAATTATGGGCGAAAGCCACGGTGCAACCATAACCGCCGAAGAGCTTGGTGCGATGTGCGGCAGTTTCAACTATGAGGTAATCTGTACTTTTATGCCTCGTGTCACAAGAGTTTTCTATAAAGACGGCGAGAGAGTATAATTTGATATGAACAAGAAAAACGGCTTGCAGATTGCAAGCCGTTCTTTTGTTTTATCCGCGGACTTTGCCGCCCTTCATTTTGATGAGTTCACGGTAGCTGATAAGTTCAACACCGTGATCTTTGAGATACTTATGAGTATAGGGATCTTTCATAAGCTGATATTCCCATACTCTGTCTTCCCATCTTGCGGTGATGCCCTTGAGTTCATCGCTCTCAACGGAGGGATGAATGAAGGTTTCGGTTACGCCGTCTTCGGGAATGTCTGTCCAGATTTTGAGAATAGTGTCTCTGTATGTTTCGTAGCTCTTACGCATATCGTCGTTCCAGTCAGGGAAGAGGAGATAATCGGGGATGACAACGTTATACTTTTTGCCCCATTTTTTTGAAAGAAGTGTGATTGCGGCATAGAGGAAATATGGAGTGCCGTTGGGGCAGATTCTCTTATCGTGCTTTGTGTAAAGACGGTAAGCATAGCCGTATTCACCGCAAACTCGCAGAGTCATCTTTGCAAGACCGAGTCTGCCGGTGTAGTGACCGTAGAGAGAACCCATATGGTTGTCGGTGTGAGAAGGTTTCATACCCATGCTGTGAGCAAGGTCAATCTGCGCACGGATTTCTGCTTCAAGGTCTTCGTAAGATGCGTTCTTTTCAACCTGGTCGCTTTCGTGCCACATAAAGCCTTCTTCATCAACAAGGGTTTTGCCGTTTGTGAGGGGTTTCCAGCGGTATTTACCCCACTCGCTTGTCATTGTAAGATGAATACCGATTGCGTGTTCGGGATGGTCATTTGAAAACTTTACAGCATCTGCTGCTGTGGGGCAGGGCATCATAATAGTTGCCGATTTGAGGAATCCTCCTTCAAAAAGTTCTGCAACAGCCTGGTTTGCGGCATTGCACATACCGTAGTCGTCTGCGTTAACAATAAGATACTTAGCCATATATCATTTCCCTTTCGGATAATTTTTACAGTCTGATTATATCATACATATTGATAATTATCAATCATTAAAGCTTTATTTTTCTGTCTTTGAAGTAATATTCTTTGTCGTGTTCACCGATTTCGCGCATAACTCTGCACGGATTGCCGACGGCAACAACATTTGCGGGGATATCTTTTGTTACGATACTTCCCGCACCTATAACGGTGTTGTCGCCGATTGTGACTCCGGGAGTGATGACAGCGCCCGCACCTATCCAGCAGTTTCTGCCGATACGGATTGACATATTATACTGATATGCCTGTTCACGGAGTTCGGGATTAATCGGATGACCCGCAGTTGCAACAGTCACATTCGGGCCGAACATTGTGTAATCGCCAACGTAGATATCTGTATCGTCAACCATAGTGAGGTTGAAGTTGGCATAAACGTTTTTGCCGAAGTGAACGTGCTTTCCGCCCCAGTTTGCGTGAAGCGGAGGCTCGATGTAGCAGTCATCACCGATTTCAGCAAACATTTCTTTAAGCATCTCCGCTCTCTTTTTCTGCTCTGTGGGTCGGGTCATATTATAGTCATAGAGCTTTTCAAGACATTGAAACTGCTCGGTCATTATTTCATCGCCGTTGGGGAGATAGAGATCTCCGCTGTGCATTTTTTCTTTTTCGGTCATAGATGCACCTCAGTTTTCAAGAAACATACGGCTGTATCTCGGCTTGATGTCAAGAGTGCCGTCGCCTTTGAGTGTTGTTACGGTAACACCAAGCACCCATTCGCTTTCAGGCAGACCGAAGTTTGTGCCGTGGTGGTAAAGATAACCGCCGGGAAGGTTGTATACAAAATAAACGCCTTTGTAGAGTGCGCACCAGTCGTTGACGTGGTCGTGACCGACAAAAACCGCCTTGGTTGTACCCTTTTCTTCAATTGCGGCAAACATTCCGCTGTTGTAGGGCGAACAGCCTACGCTTTCCCACTGCTCACCATAGAGGATTTCGTATTCACCCGTCGGTGCATATCTTCCGCCTTCAACTTCCTTGAAGACATCTGCAAATTCAGGGAATGCAATGTGCATATGCATCATCGAATCTGCGTGACCGTATTTCTTCATAAGAGCATCGGTTTCTTTTTTGTAGAATTCAATCTGCTCTTTTTTGAGGAAGTCATAGCCTTTGACATCGGCAGGGATACCGTAAGCTTTTTTATCTCTTTCAAGCATATCTCTGCCCGAGTCGAAGAGGAAAAGCGTCTGTCTGTGTCTGTCGCCCTTGCCAAGGATATTTATTGTATAGTTGCCATAGCCGAAAAGCTCTTCCGGACCGAATTTGCAAAGGCAATGGTCATAGTCGGTGAAACTCTTCATAAGGAGCCATTTATAGAAACCTCTGTCCTCACGTGTTTCGTGGTTGCCGAAAACAGCCGCCCAGTAAACGCCGATTTCTTCCATCATCTGCGCAAACTGAATTGCCTCAATCTGCTGAAATTTGCCAAGGATAACGTCACCCGTAAGAATAACAAGGTCGGGTTTTACCTCTTTGATGTGTCTGGTGAAATATTCAACGACCTTCCTGTTCTGAGCATTATCATCGCTGAAATGAAGGTCTGTTGTTGTTACGATAACAAAATTTTCGTCTGTCGGATTGCCGTTTTTGTCAACCTTTGCGATTGTTGTTGAATTTTTGTCTTCTGAGATTATTTTAACATCGGTTTTGATTCTGTGCGATTTGTCTGCTTTGCAATAGAGCAAGCCCGGTTTTTTGCCGCCGGTCATACCGTAAACAGCATTTGCTGCAGCAAGATACGCCTTGATTGCTGTCTGACGCACAAATCCCCATGCTTTATACATTTGATAACCACCTTTGAATTATAATAAATCAATTATATTGCTGCCCGGTTTTTTTGTCAATGATTTGAGGAATAATATTAATTTTTGCGAATAGACTTAAAAGGGAGTTTTATTGGACATATAGCGCTGTATAATGCAGATGTAAGGTAAATCAACCGCTACAAACAGAAAGTTGAGAGGTGCAGGATGAAAAATATCAGAGCAAAAAACGGCTTGTGAATGTGAAATAAAATACTTTGCAGAAAAATCGCAGATTATGTCGAACAGCACAAATTGTGGTCGCAATGCTTGACAGTACATATATATTGTGGTAAAATAAAACTGCAAAAAACAAAACGAAAAAATGTTCGGAAAATCCGAACAAATGTATTGACAAACGAATGTTTGTTTGCTATAATAATTCACACAGAACAAATGTTTAATGTTTGTTTGATTAAGGAGGACTTGACAATGGCATTTGCAGAAATAATCAAAACATTTTTTGAATTGGCAGCAGTAGTACTGCTTATAATAGGATTTATCAACGAAAAGAAGGTTGTTGCTTTTGAGGTTAAGCTTGCAAGAGCAATCAGAATTCACCTTCGCAACCGCAGACTCCGCAAGCAGAGAGAAGCTGCGAGGCAATACAGCGCAAGGGTTCAGATGAGAGCACCCGAAGATGCTTGTTTTGAAGAACCCGTTCTCAGAGTTGTTGAGAATACCGATGCTGCATATTTTGTTGCGTAAAATTGCTTTCAGATTTTATTGCATAACGACGGCACAGTCATTTCAGACTGTGCCGTCGTTTTTTGGAAAGTTTCTGTAAAAGCATTTGATTTTGGAAAGAAATTACGTTATAATAAAGCCGTAAAAAATCCGAAAGGGGATTTGTTATGAAAAAAGTATTCAAGAAGATTGTTTCCTGTATCCTTGCGGCAGCAACCGTTTTTTCGGTCTGTTCGTTTGCTTTTGCAGATGAACCCGCAACGCCTTCCGACGCTGTGAGGGGCGGGTTTACCGACGAAGATTTTCTCACAACAAGCGGTCAGAATCTTGTTAACCGCAAGGGCGAAAAAATCCGTCTGAAGGGTGTTAATCTCGGTGCGTGGATGATATGGGAGGGTTGGCTTTGCCCTTATGAGGATGATCTTGACCATTATACGATTTTTGAAGTTCTCACCGAACGTTTCGGCGAAGAAAAGGCATATGAGCTTGTCAATGGCTATATGGATAACTGGATAACCGAATATGACCTTGACCAAATCAAAGCGATGGGCTTCAACAGCGTACGTGTGCCGTTCTGGTACAGAAATTTTTACTATGACGATAACGGCAGAAAAATCCTTGACGAAAATGGCGAGTGGGATTTTTCGCGCCTTGAGTGGGTTGTTGAGGAGTGTTCAAAGCGCAGACTTTACGTTGTTCTCGATATGCACGGTGCAGTTGGTTATCAGAGCGATGCACCGCATAACGGCAAGAAGGGTTCGTGCGGTCTTTATGATGACACGGAGCAGGGCGAAAGATACCGTGAGCTGACCGATGAACTCTGGACGGAGATTGCCAAACGCTTCAAGGGAAATCCTGCTGTTGCAATGTATGATCTTCTCAATGAGCCGATGTGCGACGTTGATGCGGGCGAAATCCAGAGAAGAATCAACAATGAAATGATATATACCCGTCTTTACGATACTGTTCGTGCGGTTGACGAAGAACACATAATCACAATGGAAGCAATCTGGACTGCAATTGCTCTGCCTATGGCATGGACAAAGGGCTGGAACAATGTTGTCTATCAGGTGCATTTTTATAACAATTCAAACTTCATCTTCAATCTTTTTGCGTGGTTCACAAAGTTTGTTTATGCCGATGTGCCTATGATGATGGGCGAATTCTATCCTCATCAGAAAACAACCTGGGAGAATTGTTTCAATACTCTCGATAAAGCCGATTACAGCTGGTTCCTCTGGACCTATAAGGCAACGGGTCACGGAATGTGGAGCTCAGATTGGTGTCTCAGAGGCAGTAAAGACGGCTTTGAGAGAGTGAATGTCTATAAAGATTCCTATGAAGAAATTGCACGCAAGTGGGGCGAATGCATCCGCACAGAAAACGGTTTTCAGGATTCGGGACATTATGATAACGATGTGAAAGAATATGTATAAGAATTAAAAAATGTTGTCGTTTATCAACAGATGTGATATTATTGATAAAAAGGAAGATAACAATGAAAAAAATAATAAAAGCGGTAATTTCGATATGTGTCATAATTGCGCTGATTGCCGTGTATGCGAATGCGGTGGATACCGTGAATGCACGTTTTTCGGTTTCGGCACTGACAAATAAGGAATATCATCTTACAGCACACAGAGGACTTTCTTCCGTTGCGCCTGAAAATACTGCAGCCGCTCTTGAACAAGCCGGAAAGGCGGGATATTATGCCGCTGAATTTGATATTGTGCCCACTTCAGACGGTGTGTGGGTTCTTATGCATGATGATACCGTTGACAGAATGACTGATGGTGAGGGAGAAGTAAGTTCTTTTACATACGAAGAGATTTCAAAACTCAGAATCGACAAAGGAAACGGTATTAAAAATTACCCTGACGAAAAAATCATCACGCTTGAAGATGCAATTGCTATATGCAGAAGATATTCGATGCGTCCGATGATTGAGGTCAAGGGCGGTGAGCCTGAAGATATGAGAGGACTGCTTAATGTTATCAGAATGTCGGGCAATGAAGATATTCTTATCATTGATTTCAATTCCGACAGAATCAAAGAACTCCGAAGACTTGATCCGGAAATTGAGCTTTGGTACCTCGTTTCAAAAGGTGATGAAAGTACGGTTGAATTTGCAAAAAATAATAATCTGGCAATCGCTTTTAACCACAAGAAGCTTGTCAACTACAGGATGATAAAGACGGCAAAGCAGGAGGGTATAACTCTTGCGGCGTGGACGGTCGATTTTCTTCCGCTGATGGATATTCTCACATTTCTTGGTGTGAACTATATAACAACCAACAGAATCATTCCCTGAAAGGAGCATAAAAAATGATTAAAAAGTTAACGGCAATTCTTCTGGCGGCGCTTATGATTATCCCGATGATGGGTATGAGCGCAACCCCCGGCGATGTTCAGATTTCCGAAAAAAACTATGTCATTACCGATCCGTATGCGGATGTTGAATGGGATGAGTGGGAAGCCTATAAAACCCAGCTTCATTGCCATACCACTGCAAGTGACGGATTTCTCAAAATCGATGAGTTCGTGCAGAAGCATTACGATCTTGACTTTGATATTGTTGCTCTTACCGACCACGGCACTCTTAACCGAGGCTGGAACAGAGAACCCGAGCTTGTTCCGCTTATGCGTCTTATAAAGAAAGAGCGCACAAAGAATGAGCCGGTTGTTCCTATCAGCGATGAGCTTTATAATCAGTATATCAGCGGTACCGCACCTTCGCAAACAAGAACCCACAAAAACGGAATGATTGATATTCCTCTCGGTATCGAGCTTAATATGGCAACTCCTGTTGCCGACTGCCACCTGACGGGTTACTATTCCGAGTACGGTCAGGGTCTTGCGGGCGTTTTCGGTGACTACGAAACACCTTCAAAGGGTGTTATGGAAGCGGGCGGAATTTCGTTCCTTTCCCACGTCGGTGAGTATGTTTATCCCGAAAAGGACAGCGAAAATTATGTCGGCAAGCCCATTGATGATTACTATGCAACAAAGTTTGCACGTCTGTTTATGGATTATGCAGGTTCAAGCCTCGGAATGGGTATCAACAGCGCAACCGATGCCCACACACGCTGTGACCGCATTCTCTATGACCAGATTCTTCAGAAAACAATTCCCAACGGTGTTGTACCCTGGTGCAATAGTTTTGCGGATTCTCACAATGAACGTTCAATCAATGATGCATACACAATGTCGCTTATGCCCGAGTTGAGCGTTGATGCATTCCGCACCTGCCTTGAAAAGGGTGAATATTTCTCGGTTTCTCACTATTCAAACGGCGTTGAGCTTAACGGTATGAAGGAAATGCCTGATTTCGTTGAGAAGGATGTTGAGGATTCAAAGAGCTATCTTCTTGACAACACTCCGATGGTAACACGTGTTACAGTTAACCAGGATAAGGACACAATTACAATCGAAGGTACAAATTTCAACGAGATTACCTGGGTTTCAAACGGCAATGTTATTCTCCGTGAAAGCGATATCGCAAACGGCACGGCAACTCTTGACCTTCATTCAGCTCTTCTTAAAGAACCCTATCTTTATGTAAGATTCTATATTACGGGCGAAAACGGCATCTGCTATTCACAGCCGTTCGTTCTCAATGTTGAAGGCGAAGATTTTGCTCCCGTTGAGGTTGCAAAGAAGGTTTATGACCTTCCCTGGTTCCTCAGAAGCATTGTAACAGTTGTTGACCTCATTTTCTTCAGAGCCAACCCGATTATCTGGGTATTCAAATATTTTGCGCTCGGCTACAACCCCGTGACATTTGAAAGACTTTTCAATCCGTTCTGATGAAATAACCAAAACCCGGCAACCGGTGACGGCTGTCGGTTTTTTTATGCGCTGACGGGTGCAGGGTTTTCTGTGATTCCTATGATGTATTCAATTGATGTGTTGAAAAAATATGATAAAGAAACCAAAACGTTTATAGGTATGCCTCTTGTTCCTGTTTCGTATTTGGAGTAAGTGCTTCGTTCGAGGTAACAATTATATTGTTGAAGGTGCAAACAGAGTTGAGATTGCGTCAGACTCCGACTTTCCCGAAGAAATTTAAGATTGTTTTCTTGAATTATTTCAAAAGTGTTGTCTTTACGCATTAATATTACCCTTTCGCACTAAAATCTTTTGATATACAATATGATGCATATTTATATATCATATTGTATCATATAAAAATTATTTGTGTCAAGCTAAAATGATATTGAAAGTTGGTGAGCATTTTGGCTGAAGATTTTAAAAACGAGAAATTAAAAATCAGAAAAAGGGGCGAAGACTATAACCGTCTTATTTCCGTTCGCATCAAAGAAGATACTTTATCAGAGCTTGACAGAATAGCAGCTGAAACAAATTATTCCAGAAATGAACTGATTAATATCATTTTAAGTCACGGAGTTAAAAACCTTATAATAGAGTAAAAGAAGCTACGGATAATCCGCAGCTTCTTTATTTTTACATATACTTCTCAATAAACGCCTTCACTTTTGCGTCGTATTCTTCTTTTGCGTCATAATAGCTGTATGCGTGAACCGCACCGGGAACGGTGAAAATTTCCTTAGGGGCGGGGCAGGCATCATAAAGCTCTTGACACATTTCAAACGGAACAAAGGTATCTTCTTCTCCGTGAATGAAAAGAACGGGATTTTTTGCGTTTGCCATTGTGCCGAGCGGCGTTGCATCCTTTCTGAGGTCATATTTTGCGATTGCTTTGCAAAGAACATTGGTTGCGGCAGGGGCAATTCTGCTTCTGAACCCGAACATTCCCGAAACAACCGCCCTCACTTCTTCGTAGGCATCTGTGAATCCGCAGTCCTCAACAATGAGCTTTACCTGGTTGCGGGGATTGTTGTTGTTGACAAGCATAGATGTTGCCGCACCCATTGAAATTCCGTGAAGCATAATCTCGATATCCTCACCGAAACGTTCGATAAGATAATCAATCCAGAGGTTGATATCCTTATAGTCAAGCGCACCGAAGCCGATGAATTTTCCGTCGCTTCTGCCGTGACCTCTCAGGTCGGGGAGAAGATAGTTGAAACCCATATCGTCGTGGTAAAAACCGAAAAGATGACCGCATTCATCGGGGCCGTTGCAGTTGTGGCCGTGAATGGCGATTACAAAACGCTTTGTATCTTTTTCTGCGGGAACATACCACGCTCTGAGGCGGAGAGAGTCGGGAGATATAATTTCAATATCCTCGGGGTTGTGAGAGAATAAATAAGCATTATTCTTTTTTCTGATTTCTGTTCGGAGCAGTCTTTTGGGGTCGGTAGGCGGTTTTTTGTTGCGGTTTGCAACACAGCCCATCTTGAATCCGCCCGCACCGAGCGAAAGAAATCCGATTGCGCCTGCAAGTCCTATACCCAAAGCGGCATTGCGTTTTTTCATCGAATCATCTCCTGTTTTCATATAATATTATAATAGCATACCGATAAAAAAATTGCAAGGATACGTAATTTCAAAAAAGCTTGACAAACAGCGTTTTGCGTGCTATAATTCATTTAACAGTTAAGTTAAATGTTAAATAAGAGGTGATTTGATTGAGCATACAAAACACACTCAAGGCTCTTTCTGACCCGACGAGAAGGGAAATTCTCAATCTTCTCAAAGAAAAAACGCTTTCTGCGGGCGAGATTTCGGATAAATTCGATATCAGCTTTGCGGCAATATCACGCCATCTTTCCGTTTTGAAAGAGGCTGACCTTATCCGTGACGAACGTGACGGAAAATTCATCAATTACACCCTCAATGTATCTGTGCTTGAGGAAATTATGCTCTGGATTTCAGATTTGAAAGGAGATGCTTCAAAATGATTAAAAAGAATCTGAAAACTCTGGTTATTACAACAGCAGTGATACTTCTGCCGATATTGGCGGGACTTATTCTGTGGGATAAACTGCCCGAAGAGATAGCAACTCATTTCAATGCGCAGGGTGTTGCCGACGGCTTCAGCAGCAAGGCTTTCGGAGTTTTCGGACTGCCTGTTATCCTTGCGGCTTTGCATTGGATTTGTACCCTCGGCACAAACGCAGACCCCAAGCAGAAGAATCACAGCGATAAAATGCAGACGCTTGTGTTATGGATTTGTCCGTTGATTTCATTGCTTGTTTCAAGTGTGATCTACACTTACGCAATGGGAATTGATGTTGATATCTTGTCCATAACAACTCTCCTTTTCGGAGCAATGTTCATCGTTACAGGCAACTATCTTCCGAAGTGCAAACAGAATTATACTATGGGAATCAAGCTTCCATGGACGCTCAACGACGAAGAAAACTGGAACTATACCCACAGAATTACGGGTAAAGTCTGGGTTGCGGGCGGAGTTGTCATTCTTCTGACAGCGGCTTTCAGACAGGCTTGGATTCTCTTCATCATTACGTTGGTGATGGTTGTTATACCGTTTGTGCTTTCATATCTGTTCCACAGAAAAAAGAATAAAAAATCATAAAACGTAAAAAATAGTCGGGAAGAGAAATCTTCCCGACTTTTTATTTTGGTGTGATTGAATGAATTCAAGAATAAAACTTTCCGCAAGAGCGGCACTCAGCGGTTCGCAGGCGAAAATCATTCCTTATGTTGCGGCTATTACGATTCTTATTTTCGCTTTTTCGGTCTGCAATTCGGCAATAAACTTTTTGCCCTTGTTTTCGTACAGAGACTTTCCGGTGATTTTTTCGGGAGTTTCGCTGTTGCTGTCGGTCGCTCTGGTTTCACCGCTTCGACTTCGGCTTGAGATAAAACATCTTTTGCTTGCAAGGGGGATCAATCCGTCGAAAAGGATCGATATGGGGATTTCGGGAGTACTCAAGGCGTGTGAAATGGCGGTATGCCTTTTTTTTATCAAGCTGTTCTGGCTTGCGGTTTTTGAAGCAATTCCGCTGATATCATCTGCCGTTTTTGTTTATTATAATATGCAGAAAGCCGTCAGCCTTAAAGCTGCTTTCATCTTCTTTTCGGGAATGATAATTCTTGCCGTAGCGGGTTTTGCGTTTTATCTTCTGTATACGCAAAGATATTCAAAATCAATGTTTTATCTCGCTTGCTACAAGGATTTTACGGTTGCCGAAGCAATATCCGAAAGCATAAAACGCACAAAAGAAAAATGCGCAGATATTCTTTTATTCAAGCTTGGATTTGCACCGTGGTTTTTGCTGTGCTTACTGATTTTTCCTGTGTTTTTTGTTGTTCCTTATTATAAACAAAGTGTCACCTGCCTATTTCTGAGCAGGTGACACAAAAATTATATTTTGATTTTAAAAACAGCTTTTTTGATTTTTTCTGTACCCATTTTAATGCAGGGCTTGTGAGTATCCTGCGGAGCAAGAAAAACGAAGGTACCTTCGGTGAGCGCAACTCTTGTTGCAGCCGCTGTCTGTGAGGTGAAGAATTCGATGTCGGGTTTGTAGCCGGTTGAATCCTTTGCAAATTCTATCGGAAGTACGTCGATTGCCTCTTCACCGCAGATTGCGTACTGAAGGTCGTGATAATCTCGGTGGCACTCATAGTCGCCGCCGGTTGCAGGTTCATATTCGGCAATGCTTACCTTGATTCCTTCTGCAACGTCATATCCGCCGCATTCCATTGATTTCATATCGTTTTCTTCGATGAACTTTGCGATTGCCTCAAAAGCGGGGTTGAAGCCTGCGTAGTAACGTAAGTTTTTGTCTGTATCAAAAATCATTTTTGTTTCCTCCGATTAAAGACCGATAAAATCTCTGCACTTGTCGAGGAATGAGAACATTCCGTCTGTTACGGGTGCAACATATTTTTCAAATTTGTTGTAGAATGCATCGCCTTCTTCGTATTCGGGAGCCTTGTCGCCTTCTGCAAAGTTACCCATTGCGATAACTCTGAGGTTGGGCTTATCGTTCTGAAGGAACTGTGTATATGCGGGGTTTGACCATACGTCATAGTATTCGTCGGCATATGCAAACCAGTTATACATTTCCATAATACCGTCGTGGCAGTTTGAATGGAGCATATCCTTGATGAACCATGTGTGTTCGGGAAGAATGCAGGTTGATGCATCGATAACGTTGTCGGGTGAAACGTGATTATGACCGCACTTTTTGTTTTTCTGAACATAGTTTTCACCGAGTGTGCCGTCAAGGGGAGCAACGGTTGCGCCTGCGGATGCATATTTTGTGTCAACTGTTGCGTCGCTGTTGTTTTCCATAGCTTCAACAAGCGGAGTTCTCTGGATGTTGTAGCCTGCAACAATCATAACACGAACGCCGTTTTTCTGCGCGTTTTTAAGAATCTTATCAGCTCTCTGCTGAATGTTGTAGTGGTAATAGTCAGCCTTTTCGATAAGACCTGCCTGAGTTTCGGGGTCAAGGTTGATTGTCTTTGCACTTTCGTAGCTTTCGTGAGGAACAAAGGACCAGAGACCGAGGAAAGTACCGAAAACGGGAGTGAGAACTTCGTCAAAAACACGTGTTTCGAGGTTTTCGAGAACTATATCGCCAAGGAAAAGAACAGCATCAACAAGTCCGCTGTAATAGAGACCGTTGAAAAGGCTCCAGAGAAGAACGCTCTCTGCGTCAAAGGGAGGGTATCCGTCTGTTGCGTAAGCGAGAAGTCTGTCTGCATCAAGAGCAACCTTTCTGTTGAGAAGGTCGCCCGCAACGTCTGTACCGAGAAGGGGACAGCACTGGAAAATGCATGCATCAACATCGTCATAACCGTATTCGTTGAAATAAGCAAGAGTAACAACTCCGCCCATTGATGATGCACGGAAATTGACAATATCGTGACCTGTAAGTTCTTTTACGTGCTGAACATACTCGTTGAGAAGACCTGCGTTATAAACAGGGTCAAGTCGCCAGTCATAGCTGAAATAGTAGCTCATATTAACGCCGTGCTCTGTGTCGGTGGGAAGTTCAGGCTTAACAGCAACATTGGGTGCTGAGTTGCCGTTGCCGTCAAGAGCCATTGCTCCGAAAGCGTCGTTAACGCCTTCAATAAGAGCGTCGCCAAGGAAATCGAGGTTGAATGTGATGCTTGAAAGAGCGATTGCAGGGAGAAGCTTCACAACAAGTTTGATGATTGTTTCGGTGGTGGGTCTGAACAGGGTTCTTTCGTTTTTGGCATCGGGGTTTTCATAGATATCCGTGCTGCCGAGGGGACCTACATAGATGGTAGGATTAACGCCGCAGTTGCATTTGCCGCTTGCAGCAGTTGCCGCGGGAGCGAGAACGCAGAAAATCATTGCGACAGAAAGAATGACGGAAATAATTTTTTTCAATGTAATCATTCCTTTCGGATTATTTATAATTTATTCTATCACAACTGTTTTCAATTCTCAATACATTTTTATGTAATTTTATTCACTATTTTTATATAATAATATTGCAAATATATATATTAATATGTTACAATAACCGAAGTTAGGATGTGATAGTGTTGACAAATACAGAAAGCAAGCAGTCGGGAATATCGATTAACAAAAAAACGATAATCCTTATCTGCATACTTCTTGCGGCGATTATGGCTTTTGCCGGAGCTCTGACTCAGGTTTTGCCAAGAGGTGTTTACGAAACCAATCCCGACGGCACAATTATCAACGGCACCTACACTCAGATTGAAGATAAGTTGCCGATATGGAAAATTATTCTTGCTCCCATTCTTGTTTTTTCAACAGATACTGCGCTCACGGGTGTGGGCATTATTCTGATGATAACGCTTATAGGCGGAACTTTTCTTATTCTGGATAAGTGCAGTGTTCTGAAATATATAATGGCGGTTATCATTCAGAAATTCGGCAAAAGAAAATATCTTCTGCTTAACGCAATGATACTTGTCTGTATGCTCCTGAGTTCAACGGCAGGTATTCTCGAAGAATCGGTCACTCTTGTTCCTATTGCTGTTGCGATTTCGCTTGCGCTAGGATGGGATTCATTTGTCGGTCTCGGTATGAGTCTTGTTGCCGTTGCGTTCGGTTTTACTGCAGCAACCTTCAATCCGTTCAACGTTGCAACCGTTCAGAGAATGGCAGAGATACCTGTTTTTTCCGGTATCGGATACCGTCTGGTTGTTTTTGTTGCGGTTTATGCGGTGCTTGCGGGCTTTCTTACCGCTTATGCAAAGAAAATCGAAAAGAATCCCCATAAATCCATCTGTTATGAAACAGATATCGCTCTTCGTGAGAAGTATAATCTTGACGACAGTATAGCGGTTCTTTCGGAATCAAAGATTCAGAAAGCCGCAAAAGCTTTTCTTTTCTGTCTTCTCGGTGTTGTTGTGTGCATTATTCTTGATTTTGTGCTCGGCACCGAAGGTGGAATCTCTCTTCCGGGAATGGCAATTCTCTTTACCGTCGGCGGTATGCTTGCGGGTCATTTTTCCGATCTCGACGGTAAAAATCTTCTCAAAAACTTTTGGGAAGGAATAAAAACGATTGCTCCGATTGTACCCGTTATTCTGATTGTTCTCTCAATTACATATATCCTTGACCAGGGCAACATTATCCCCACAATCCTCAATTTTGTTTATAATCTCATTGACGGACTCAGCCCCTATGCCGCTATTCTGATGCTGTTTGTGTTTATTGTTATCCTTGAATTCTTTGTCGGAAGCGGTACGGCAAAAGCGTTCCTCATTATGCCGATCGTTCTTCCTCTTGCGGATATGGTTGAGGTCAGCCGTCAGAGCGTGACCCTTGCGTTCTGTCTCGGTGACGGTTTTACAAATCTTCTTTATCCAACAAGCGGAATTATGATTGTTGCAATCGGACTCGTTAATATTTCATACGGCAAATGGTTGAAATTCTCAAGCAAACTGTTTGTGCTCGAAGGTATTCTTTCGGTTGCGCTTATGTTGATTGCCGTTGCTATCAACTATTCATAAGGAGAAAAATATGAAGTTCAAATTCAATTCCGACGGAAAATTCAAAATACTTCTTTTTGGCGATATTCACGAACACGCTGACTATCAGACAAACCCAAGATTCAAAGATATGAATAAGCTGATGAATGCGGCGCTCGATGAGTTCAAGCCTGATTTGTGCGTTCTTCTCGGTGATAACTGTAACACGGATATTTATGTTGAAGACCCTGCGTTTTTCAAGCAGTTGCTCGGCGATGTTGTTGAACCGATGATTCGCAGGAACATTCCCGTTGCAGCAGTGCTCGGCAACCACGAGCACGACCACGGACACGAGGACGAAATTGTTGAGGTTTATCAGGAACTCGGTATCATTACAAGAAACGATGCTCCTGCCGAAATTACGGGCAACGCAAACTTCAGGGAGATTATTTATTCCTCAGACGGAGAAAAGCCTGTTTTCTGCCTCTGGTTCATTGATTCAAATAACTGTTTTGAGGACAGAAGCGTTTCGCATTACGACTATGTTCATCCCGACCAGATTGAATGGTTTGAGAAAGAGTGCGAAAAGACAAAAGAGCTGAACGGCGGAAAGCCGATGCCTTCATTTGTTTTTCAGCATACCCCAGTTCCCGAGGAATATGAGCTTCTCAGAAAAGCGCATTTCTGGGAGCTTCCCGTTGCTGTCAGAGGTTATAATACCCACAAAGATACCTTCTATGTCGGCAAAAAGGGAACAAAGGATTATGTCGGCGAAGGTCCTTGCTCGCCCGATGTCAACAGCGGACAGTTTGCAAGCTGGAAAAAGGTCGGCGGCATTCTCGGTGCATTTTTCGGTCACGACCATCTCAACGATTTTTCGGGTTATCACGACGGAATATTTATGGCGCAGCATAAAACCGCAGGCTTCAGAGCTTATACCGACGGATGTAAAAGCTGCGTAAGACTTGTTACGATTGACGAAAATAATCCCGAAAAATTTGAACAGCAGCTCAAACGTTTCAAGCAGTTCGGACTTAAGAGCGAATCACTCGGCCCGATTATGAGAACTATTTCGGACAGACAGAGTTTCTGGCTTCACGTTCTTGGCTATGCTGCGGCAGGTATCGGCGGAGTAACAGCTCTTGCATTGATAATCAAAAAATTAATTGAGGTTTTTGGAGGTTAAAATTATGGAAAAAGCAAAAAAACTCAGCCCGTTGCTTATTATGAACATAATCCTTTTCGGATTTATGGGTCAGCTTGCCTGGGCAGTTGAAAACAACTTCTTCAATCTTTACCTTTTGAAGGTAGGCGGAGATATGCACGATATTTCCGTTATGATCGGTGTAAGTGCAGTTGTTGCGTTCCTTACAACGCTCTTTATGGGCAGTCTGAGCGACAAAATAAACAAACGTAAGATTTTTATTTGCGCAGGTTATATTCTTTGGGGTCTGACCGTTATTGCGTTTGCAATCATCAACCCCGAAAACATTGCCTCAATTATGGGTACAGATGTTGCTTCGGCAGTAACAACAACCGTTATCCTTGTTATCATTATGGACGGAATTATGACCTTTATGGGTTCAACAAGTAACGACGCTGCTTTCAATGCATGGGTAACCGATATCGGCACATCATCAAACAGAGCAAAAATCGAATCTCTGCTTGCTGTTCTCCCCGTTGTTGCAACACTTGCCGTAACAGGTTCATTCGGTGCGATTTTCGGTGGTGAAACCGAACCCGGTCAGAAGGAATATTCGCTTTATTTCCTGATTCTCGGTGCAGTTGTTACCCTTTGCGGTATCATCGGCATTTTCAGTGTCAAAGAATCAAGAACCAACGTTAAAACCACTGCAGGATTCGTTGAAACACTCACATACGGTTTCAAGCCTTCAGTTATCAAAGGCAATAAAAGCCTTTATATTTCTCTTCTTTGTATGGGAATTTTCTCGGTATCAAGCCAGGTGTTCTTCCCCTACATTTTCATTTATCTTGACAAGCATCTCGATATGTCCGCACTCGGTTCGATGCTCACACCCGGTGTGATTGTTTTTGCGGCTGTTTTTGTTATTGTTGCGGTCTCGTCGCTTGTTTCAATCATTATTATGAGCGATAAAAAAGGCAAGTCTCCTTTCCTTTTTGTTTCATCGGTTATTTATATCGTCGGTCTTGTTGTTGTTTTCTTTGCGGACGATAACATTCTCTATTTCCTTTTTGCCGCAATCATTACAATTGTGGGATACGGTCTTCTTATGATTATGCTTAACGCTGCAGTCCGTGATTTCACTCCCGAAGATAAAACAGGTCAGCTTCAGGGTATCAGAATGATATTCTCTGTTCTTGTTCCCATGCTTACCGGTCCTTCGATTGCTGAAAAAATTTCGGCAGCATACTCTGCAACAACCTATACAAACGACTACGGAGAAATTCTTCCCACTCCCGCTCCCCACATATTCCTTGCTGCAGCCGCAATAGGTTTGCTGATTTTTGTTCCTCTTTATTTTCTTTCAAAAGAACTCAAAAAGCAGCAGTCAGCATCAAAATAATTAATTCAACGACACACTCAAAGAAGGTATTTCAGAAATGCATATTATAATTGTAGGTCTCGGAAAACTCGGAATGACGATGACAAAACAGCTTGTCAACGAAGGTCACAGCGTGTCTGTTGTTGATACCAATAACGATAAGCTTACCAATGCGGTTGACGCATACGATGTTATGGGCGTATGGGGCAACGGTGCAACGGTTGAAACGCTCGAAGAAGCGGGTGCATCGAAAGCAAAACTCATTATTGCCGCAACCGCATCGGACGAAATGAACATCCTTTGCTGCCTTATTGCCAACAGAATGGGTACGGAAAACACAATTGCACGAGTGCGTAACCCCGACTATGCGGCGCAGATGCAGTTTCTCCGTAACGAACTCGGTCTGAGTATGATAGTTAATCCCGAATATGAAACAGCAAACGAAATTTCGAGAATCATCCGTTTCCCCTCTGCGGCAAACCTCGATTCATTCGCAAGAGGCAAGATAGAAATTGCAAGAATCCGTATTCATTCGGATAATATGCTCTGCGATATGCCGCTTTACGATTTGCGTAAAAAGTGCAAGGCAAAGGTTATTGTTTGTGCTGTGCAGCGTGATGACGAAGTGTTTATCCCTTCGGGTAATTTCGTTTTGCGTTGCGACGATACAATCAGTATCACAGGTACACGCTCCGAGCTTTCGCATTTTATGAAGCAGACGGGCGTTTATAAGCAGAAGGTCAAAAATGTTATGATTATCGGCGGCGGCAGAATCGCATACTATCTTGCAAAGCTGCTTTCCGATACGGGCAGAAACATTAAACTCATCGAGCAGAATCTCGACAGATGTTATCAACTGAGCGATATGTTGCCCGATATAACCGTTATTCACGGTGACGGAACAGACCAGGATCTGATTGATGAACAGGGTCTTGAATATCAGGATGCGCTTGTTTCACTCACGGGTATCGACGAAGAAAATATCATTGTTTCAATGTATGCCGAATCCAAGGGAATCAATAAGGTTATAACCAAAGTTAACCGTCATTCATATTCAATTCTCAACGATATCGGTCTTGAAACGGTTGTTTCGCCTCAGATTGTTGCGGGTAATCTTGTTACACGTTATGTAAGAGCGCTCCACAACTCTGCGGGCAATTCGCAGATTCAGACACTCTATAAGCTTGTTGGCGGCAAGGTTGAGGCAGTTGAATTTATCGTACCCGAAAATGCGGGATACGAAAATATTCCGTTTAAGGACCTGCAGTTCCTTCCGAACCTTATTATCGGCTGTATTATCCGCAACGGCAAGATAATATTCCCCGGCGGTGACGATGTTATGAAAGCCAACGACAGCATTATTGTTGTTACTGCGGGCAGAATTCTTGAGGATATCCACGATATCTTCGTCTGATATTCGGAGAAATAGTATGAATTACCCAACGATTTTCAATAATATAGGAAAAATTCTGACCGTAGAGGCACTTTTGCTTGTTTTTCCTGCAATCGGTGCTTTGCTTTACGGTGATGATACGCTAATTTCATTTGCGCTGACCATTGCGGCGCTTACTGTTACCGGCTTGATTTGCACAAGAAAGAAACCGAAAAAAGCAACGATTTATGCGAAAGAAGGCTATGTTATTGTTGCTCTTTCGTGGATTCTTATGTCGCTTTTCGGCGCTATGCCGTTTTATTTCAGCGGACATATTCCGAGCTTTGTTGATGCTTTTTTTGAAACCGTTTCGGGTTTCACAACAACAGGTTCAACTATTTTGCGTGATGTTGAAGCTCTTCCGAAAAGTCTTCTTTTCTGGCGAAGCTTCACTCATTGGATCGGCGGTATGGGTATTCTTGTTTTTGTTATTGCGATTATGCCCAAAACCGAAAACAGCTCAATGCACGTTATGAGAGCGGAGGTACCCGGTCCGACGGTTGGCAAGCTTGTTTCAAAGCTCCGTGCATCCGCAAGAATTCTTTACGGAATTTACTGTGTGCTGACTGCAGTTGAAATTGTTATGCTTTGGGCGGGCGGAATGCCTTTGTTTGACAGCATAGTCAATTCATTTGCAACGGCGGGTACAGGCGGTTTCGGGATTCTCAGCAACAGCATTGAGGGATATAACAGCCTTTATTCCGAAATGGTTATCGCAGTGTTTATGCTTGTTTTCGGTGTTAACTTTAACCTCTATTATATGATTCTTATCAAACAAGGCAAGCAGGCAATCAAGAGCGAAGAACTTCGATACTATGTCGGTATTGTAGCAGCAGCGGTTGTGATTATTGCGATCAGCCTTATTTCAACCAAGCACGGAGTTGCCGATTCCTTCCGTTATTCATTCTTCCAGGTTGCATCGATTATAACAACCACCGGTTTTTCGACCACAAATTTTGACACCTGGCCGATGATAGCGAAGTTTGTGCTTGTTTTTCTTATGGTAATCGGTGCTTGCGCAGGCTCAACGGGCGGCGGAATCAAAGTTTCACGTCTTATTATTCTTATCAAAAGCGGTCTGCGTGATATCAAAAAGGCAATCAATCCCCGAAGCATCGAAACCGTCAAGGTTGACAGACGTACGGTTGAAGAACCTATTGTAAAAAGCGTTTCCGTATTCTTTGCAACGTATATCATCATAGCCGCCATATCAATGTTTTTTGTGGCAATTGACGGCAGAGATTTCACAACAACTTCAACAGCTGTTATTTCGTGTATAAGCAATATCGGACCCGGTCTCGGTGCCGTCGGTCCTTACGGCAACTTTGCGGATTTCTCCGTTTTAAGCAAGCTTGTTCTTTGCTTTGATATGCTTGCAGGAAGACTTGAGCTTATTCCGATGCTGATGCTCTTCTCGCCTTACGCATGGTCAAGAAAATATTCATAATGGCAAAAATTAAGACCTGTACGGTTAATTCCGTACAGGTCTTTCATTTTAAAACTTTGAAATAACAGGTTCCCACATTTTTCTGATGTATTCGCGTCTTGCTTCTCTTCTTGCAACGATTTTTTCTTTAAGAGTAGCTTTTTCTTCGGTCTGAACTTCTGATTCGGGTTCGGTAACAGTTGTTTCTTCTTCTGTTTCTTCAACGTAGTCGTAAGGTCTTACAAAGAAATGAGAGGGATTTTTTACACCGTGTTTGTCGCGGAAATCCGAAACCTCTCTTACACATACGCCTGTGTTTGAGTTGAGTGCGGAAATATTCATTCCGTCACCGAGATAAACAGCAACGTGGCTGCCCCATACAATAATATCACCGGGAAGGGCTTCTTCGATACTGTCAATAACGGTGCCGTAATTCTTTGCTTTTTCTCTGGTGTTGTAGTCTGCTGTGCTGTTGCCGCCCTTGATACCGAATTGACCGAGAACGTAATAAACAAAGCCTGAGCAGTCAAACTTATTGGGTCCCTTGCTTGCGTACTGATATCCGCTGCCTTCAAGACTGCTTGCAAAAGCTGCAACTTCGCTTCCCTTAACGGGTTCTGCACCGATTGCCGCAAAAGCGAACGAACCGAGCATAATTACTGCCGCTGTGATAAGTGCGATAATTTTTTGTGTTTTCTTCATTATAACCTCCATAGATTGGCGGGAATAATCCGACGGTTTATTTTTTATTTGCCGGACTGTTTTCGTTACTCTAAGTGTTTTTAAACGCCACACAAGTCGCCATTATACACAAAAAGAACAATCTTGTCAAGCATTTCGACTTGACATCAGCGTTTGCAACAAAAAAACAGACTGTTGCCGAAAAATTCGGTACAGTCTGCATTATAAAATAGTATATTTTAAAAAGTTGACACGTTTTTTTCTGTATGATAAACTTGATTTATAATGAATTTTCGGAGGGGAATATGCTTAAATCATATCTTTGTATTGTTCTTGCGGTGTTGCAGGCGTTTTTATTTTCAATATCTTCCATAGGCAAAACGCAGATGATCGGAGTGAATGAATTTATGGAGCATCAGGTTTTTGAATCATTCGGCACAAGCTCTGCCTGGTGGTCGCAGACTATCGACACCGACGAGAGAGCAAGAGAAATCGCCCGTCTTCTTTATGACGATGAAACGGGTCTGGGACTTGATATTTACCGCTATAACATCGGCGGAGGTGAGAAGGAGAATCCTGCTTGCCGTATAGGCGACCCCAACCGAAGAACCGAGAGTTTTTATGTGCTTAACGAAGAAACAGGGGAATATGAATACGATTTCACCCGTGATGCAAACGCAAGAAGAATGCTCAATTATGCCGTTGAATACGGTGCAACTAAGGTTATTCTTTTTTGTAACAGTCCGCATTTTTCAATGACTGCAAGCGGTCACGCTTCGGGAGGACTGACAAAGGGGGCATCCAATCTTCCTGAAGAAAACTATGAGGCGTTTGTTGATTATGTGCTGACGGTTGCCGATTGGTTTGTTGCGCAAGGCTACCCGATATATGCAATTTCGCCTATTAACGAGCCTCAGTGGGACTGGGGCGGAGATTGGGTCGGTCAGGAGGGATGCCACTATACCGCTGACGAAACCGTTGAAGTGCTTGAGATGTTTGCACTCGAAATGCAGAAACGTAAATCTCCCTACAAGCTCAGCGGACCCGAATCGGGCGAGCTTTCACCAGGATATTACGAATATGTAGATAAGTTCTTTGCTAGTCCCGTTCTCAATGAATTCTGCGATTCGATAAGTGCGCACAGCTATTGGCTCGATAATAACATCCCCGTTAAAGAGCAGTTCGGCAAAAAAATGGCTGAGCAGTATCCCGATAAGAAATTCGAGATGAGCGAATGGTGTGAGCTTCCGCTTACAATTGATTCAACAACAATCGACAGCGGACTTTATATGGCGAATATCATCGTTCAGGATTTCAACTGTATGAATGCCGTGTCGTGGCAGAGCTGGACTGCAGTCAACGGCGACGGTCTTATGGAAATCAGAGACGGAGAGCTTGTTATATACAATAGATATTATGCTTATAAACAGTTCTCAAACTTCATAAAACCCGGAATGGTGAGGGTGGATGTGCTTGACAGTTTTAAAGATGACAGCAAAATCGCATCAACGGCATTCAGAAACGACGGTGAAACCGTTATTGTTCTTGTCAACAATGCCGAAACCGAGTCTGAAATCAGACTTGCGGGTTTTTATGAAGAGATGCAGAAATTTGTTACCGACAGCTCACACAACTGCGAAGAAATTTATTCGGGTGGATTTGAAAAGAAAAACACCCTTTCTCCAAAAAGCATAACAACAATACTGCTCAGATAAAAAACGGGAGCCGCTTCATATGAGGCGGCTCCCTGCTGTCGGTGTACAATTTGTTATTTCAAATCAAATTCATTTTCGGTTATGATTTTATAGGCGGTGATTGCGTAGTCAAGCTCAAAGCCTGCAATTCTTTTGGCGAGCTTAAAGGAATAATAAGTCGTGTTTTCTGCCAGACCATATGAATAGCGGAAATAATCCTCAATGCTGTCAATGTCGTTTTTTGCCTGCTCGTAAAATCCTTCGACAATTTCGTAATACTCTTTTGCGGTGGCAAGGTTGTTTTTATCGAGTGCTTTTCTGTAACCGATAACATCAAAATCTCTGATTATATAAACACGGTCAACATAAATGTTGCTCTCGCCTATCGCAACCACAAATTTGAGAGGTCCTCTGCTGCGGAGCTGTTGATCCATAGTGCGGACAACATCCGTCTGATAAGCAGTAACCCTGAGTTCAACTCCGTTATCCAGCCTGATAAAGCCGTCCCAATCTTTTGTGTTAAATGTTTCCTTGCTTCCGTCGGCATATGTGACTGTTATAAAAATTTCGTCGGGCTTATCATACACATAGCCGTCTTCTCCGATTTCGGCATAGATAAAATCGTCAAGATTATCCACTTCAATTTCTTTGACATAATCCGTAACGGGACGCAAGGTAAGTTCTTTTTCGTATGTTTCTCCCCAGAGAGTGAATATAGCGGTGTTCTTTCCTTCTTTCAGTTCACCTTCTTTAACGCGGTAGGTTAACTGACATTCACCCAAATCGCATTCTGATCCGTCTGCGAAAATAATTTTTATACTGAAGATATTTCCATACAGGTCGTCATCGATACCTTCCTGTTTCTGCCAAAGCAAAACTTTATCATCAACAAACTCGTCATATCCGAGAACAACATTGTTAACTTCTTCTTCGTCAAAAACGATTTCGGCTATTTCTTCACCGAGATACTCAACATCAACAAACGATTCCTTACTCTCGTATCTGCTTCCCTTTTCAATAACAATAGTATTTTTACCCTCGTCGAGATAATATACAAATCCGTCCTTATAATTTCCTTCACCGTCTGCAAATCCGTTTATCGTACCGTTTGACGGATTATGGGTAGGTACACTTATACGGCAGTATGCCAACGCGTCTTCATAATCACCGGCAAAACGATAATATCCCGGCTTATCGGCATAAAAATCCATATAATATATATAATTATCTCCTTCAAATGTTAAATGATTTTTGCCTGTTTCAATGTTGCCTTTGTAATTTATTTTTATCGGCATAGTACCGATAAGATCATAATCCAGTACTTTTTCTTCGTGTTCTTTTTCTTCCTCGGAAGATGAGGGCTGAATAATATTAACAGCAGGAATTCCATTTTCGACAACGGAAGAAGGGTCAACGGTTTCTGAGTATGATGTTGTTGGAATAACGTCGTTGTTCATTTCACTTTTGTTTTTTACTGCTGAAGTGATACCGATTGTCGACCCCGTCACAACACCCGCAACAACAAGACCCGAAACAACCTTCTGCATTGTTGTTGCCGCTGCTGCTTTTGCGAATATTCCCGTACCCGTTGCAGCCGTGCCCGCGGTTGCGGCAGATGCCGCCGCTGTTCCTGCAACGGCAATTCCCGAAAAGATTTTTGCGGCAGCCGCACTGCCTTCAAATGACTGCGCAATGTTCTCGAATGCGGCTTCGTATGCCCAGCCGACAACTCCGAAGGGCGCAACGCTGTAGGCTGCGGTTATGCCCTTCTTCTCAAAAAGCGTCTTAAGTTCTTTGCGTGCGGCGAGCAGTCTGTTTTTGACGGTGCTGACAGGCACCTCCATTGTCTGCGCAATTTCATTGACACTCATATCGTTGAAATATTTCATCATTACGCAGGTGCGTTTTTCAACCGTAAGCTCCTGAACGGCATCCATAACAACCGTTCTGAGTTCTTCTTTGTCCGCATTGATTTCTGGCGAGAATTTATCGCTTTCATCGGCTTGACCGTCAAGAAGCCATTCGTCGTCCTCCGAAAGCAGCTTCGGATTCTTCTTTCTGAGAAAATCTTTGCTTTTGTTAACAATAATACGGTTAAACCAACCCATAAAGCTCTCTGTCCTTTCAAGTGAAGAAATCTTGCTAAGGGCGGTAATATAGCTTTCCTGAAGGATATCCTCTGCTTCCTGTTTGTCATTGCAAATCTGAAGCGCAACAAAGTATGCCTTCGGACTGGTTAACTTATACAGTTCCTCAAAAGCTTTTCTATCACCCTTTTTTACTTTTTTGGCAAGCTCTTCGATTCTTTTTACGTTCTCTTTCATAACAAACCCTCCGTTTGAGTTCATTGGATTTTCACTACATAGACGTAAGCTTTTGAGGTTTGGTCTGTGTTTTTTGAAAAAATTTTTTTGTTGTTAAAAAACGTCCTGCAAAGGAACTCGATGCAAGACGTTTTATTTACGGTTTTATCGGGAATAATCCCGCAGTTGTCAGCTCTGACTGTTTTTTTCTGTATAAATCGATGCGTCGTTGGTGTACGCAATATCGAGCGTTTTCAAATTGGTGTTGTAAATCGTAAATATTCCGTAGGTGCCTTCGGCGGTTTCTTTTATCAGGTCTCCGTACATAACCGTGCAGCCGTCAACGGAATCTGTCATAAGCACACCTTTGTAACCGCTTTTTTCTGTATCGTAAAAATACTTTTCAAACTCAACCTGCTCAACTCCGATGAAAGCATTTGAAAATCTGAATTCCCAATGCCAGGCGGGGAGAGCAAGACTGCCTTCAAAGGTGTCGGTTATCTGTTCACCGTTGCCGTCGTGACCGCAGAATGAACCTATGCTTTTGCAATAGCCGTTGAATTCAGGGAAGATGTCTGTCAGCGCTTCGGGGAAATTATCAACACAGTCCGCTATATCAATCTGAAAAATTATTTCGCCGTTATCGGTTTCGATGGATTTGCTGATTATAACAAGCTTTTGTCCGTCTTGCCAATAGCCGTGATATCCGTTGGAATAAAAGGTTCCGTTTTCAATTTTTTTGCTTCCGCCTTTATATCCGAGCGTGTTCATTTCATTAACGAAGGATGCAAATTCGTTTTCGGGGCAGATGAATGTTATTCTTACAAAATCCGATGTGTAGGCAAAAGCCGCTTTTGTGCCTTCACCCTGAACAACAGAGAAATCGTGAGTACCCTTGGGCGGAGCGGGAAATTTCTGAGGCAGAAGGTCGGTATCCCACTCGGTAATAGTGTTGTATTTTGTTGCAGGAACAGAGAGAGTTTCAGCGTCGGTTTCCGTGCCGGCGGTAGTGTTGCCCGAACAGGCGGAAAGTAAAATTAAAGCAAAAACAAGAAGTATGGCAGAGATTTTTTTCATACTCTATCCTCCGTGAAAAAGATAAGGTGAACGGTTACCCATTCACCTTAACATAAAATATAAATTTTTTCAATTATCCGACAAGATAAAATTTGATGAAACTTACGATATTTTCAAAAATACCGCCGAAAAGATCGGATGCGTTGATAAGAGTATCGAAGAACGAACCGAAAAGGCTTTCGAAAATTTCAAAAATCGTGTTGTAGTATGTTGCATCACCGAGAGCATCAGAAAGTCTGTTAAAGAAGCGACGGAAATTCGATTTGATGTCATTAATAAGAGCTTGTCCGTCTTCTGCAAGGTTGCACTGAGTTGCAGTGCACTCGTATTTCTTGATAGCTTCACCGCAGGTGTTGATGCAGAGATAGTAGTTACCGTCTGAGTCTTTGTTGTAACGAAGATAGACTTCATATTCTTTACCGTTGGGCAGACTGAAAGTGCCGCTGTTATAATTGATAAGAACTTCTTGTTTGGTTGAGTCAGTAAACGTGATTGTTAAAATTTCATTATTTATCGAATGGTGTGAATAGCCACCGTTATAGTCAACAAAAACTTCACTGTGTTTTTCTGCATTAGAAAGTTCTGCACTTTCGATGTAACGGTCAATGCTGTTTACAGTGAGGGTAAAGTCTTTTTTTAAGCCTTCAATTTCAAATGTAAAAATATTTTCGCCTTCTGCAATTTCATTGCAGGTGAAGAATATAGCGTTGTTTTTAACACTGACTGTTTTTTCTTCTGAAAATCTGACGTCAAAATCTGCAAAAACCCATCCTTCAGACTCTTCGAGATGAACATCATGCCCTTTGATAAATTCTTCTGTTTCGACATCAAAATCAGTTATGTTTTCGCCGAGATATTCAATTGTCAGCTCGGGTGCTTCGTAACCGGGAACGGAGACCACATCAACACCAATGATATTTTCTCCGGCATTGAATTTGTAAATAAAATGATTTTGATATTCTTCGTTTTCTTCGTCGAGGATTTCCCACCAGTCAAGAACAGTGCTCTTTGTACCGTGTGCGATTCCGTTGTTTAATTTTTTTGGAGTTATTACATTCCAGATATAACTGCCATGAAATAATTCGCCCATAGTGAAAAGATAGTATCCTTCTTTGGTGTCCATAGTATAGTATCTGCTGTTGACATCGGTATCGGTAGATATTACATTGACACCTTCTGTCAGATTACCGAAGAACTCATATTTAACAAATTCTGCAGAGTTTTCGACGTTATCATGATACCATTTAAGAGTGTCCCCCTCAGCTGCAAAAACGGTCAGCGTTCCGAACGACATAATGAGTGCGAGTGTAATTGCAAGAATTGATTTTAATGTTTTTTTCATTTTGTTAACCCCCTTATTTTTATCTTGCAACTTGATTTTAACAAAGAAATTTGGTATTGTAAATATTGGTTACAGGATTGTGATTAATTGTAATTAATTGTAAATTGTACAGGAGAAAAATAATGCCCAGAACCATTGAATATACGGTCACTCCCGAGTACGACGGCAGAAAAACCGTGCACTTTCTCAGGGGCGGTTGCGGTTTTTCCGCAAGGGTGATGAAAAGGGTAAAATACAGTCTTATCTGCAACGGAAAACCGCTCCGCACGATTGATATTGTTAAAGCGGGCGATGTTATCAGCGTGACCCTTCCCGATGACGATGCTTTGCCCGAAGCTCTTCATGCAGAAATAAATATTGTATATGAGGATGATGACATTCTTGTTGTCAACAAATCTCCGTTTATGGCGATGCACCCGACCCATAACCACCAGGGAGATACCCTTGCGAATGCAGTTACGGCTTATCTTGCCGAAAAGGGGAAGAATGCCGCATTCAGAGCAGTAGGCAGACTTGATAAAGGCACTTCAGGTCTTGTTGTGTGCGCTCTCAACAAGCTTTCGGCAAGCAAGCTTGCGGGCGGTGTTCAAAAAGAATATTATGCGCTCGTCAAGGGTGAACTCCACGGAGAAGGCAGAGTGGATGTGCCTATTTACAGACCCGACCCGATGAAAACCCTGCGTGCGTGTTCATACGAACTTGGTGTTGAACCTGCAGTCACAAACTGGCGTGCCGAAAAGAATTATAATGGCGCAACTCTTCTCAGCCTCCGTCTTGAAACGGGCAGAACTCATCAGATAAGAGTTCATATGGCTTTTTCGGGTCATCCGCTTGCGGGTGACGATATGTACGGCGATTTTATGACCGATATCGGTCATCAGCTTCTTCATTGCCGAAGATGTTTTTTTACCCATCCCGTAACGGGTGAAAATATGGAATTTGAAGCGGATTTTTATGAGGATTTTACTAACGCACTTGGTCAAGTTGAATAATTATCCGAAAAAAATGCAAGCTTTTTGAGTTTGTGTAATAAAAATACAATTTTGCTTTACTTTTCCTTAATATAATGATATAATAATTCCATCAAAAATTATGGAGGTAGTTCCAATGAAAAAATTCGTTAAAATTTTTGCGGTAGTTATGGTTATCGCTCTTACCGCAACAATGCTCTTCGGTTGCGGCGGCAATGAAACACCCGATACCGCAGCAGTAAAGGTTATCGACATTGACCTCACTCAGGAAGAATATGCATTCGGTGTTGACAAAACTCAGCCTGAGCTTCTTGAAGCAGCAAACGCATTTATTGCTGAAATCAAAGCAGACGGCACATTCGATGAAATCTGCAACAAGTATTTCGGTGACGGCACTCCCACAGCTGTAAAGTCAGCTGCTCTTGACCCCTCAAAGGATCAGCTTGTTGTTGCAACAAACGCTGCTTTTGAACCCTTTGAATACACAATGGGTGAAGATTATTACGGCATCGATATGGAAATCGCTGCTCTCCTTGCAGAAAAGCTCGGCAAGGAACTTGTTATCAGCAATATGGACTTTGATTCGGTTTGCCTTTCCGTTGGTCAGCAGAAGTGCGATATCGCAATGGCGGGTCTTACAATCAAGCCTGACAGAGAAGAATATGTTAACTTCACAGATTCATACTATTCAGCATCGCAGAGAATCATCGTTAAGGGTGATGACACAACATTTGATGCTTGCACAGATGCAGCAGCAGTTGAAGCAATCCTCAATACATACGACGCATCAACAAAAATCGGCGTTCAGAACGGCACAACAGGTCAGTTCTACGTTGAAGGCGATGAAGGCTGGGGATTCGCAGGTTTTGCAGCAACTTGCGTAGGCTACAAGAACGGTTCGCTTGCAGTTCAGGATCTTATCAACGGCGGTGTTAACTATGTTATCATCGACTCCGCTCCCGCTGCTTGCATCACAGAAGCAATCAACGCAGTTCAGTAAACAACAAAAAATAAAACCGGTAACCTCACCTCAAAGGTGGGGTTACTGTTTGCAAAAGGATTTTGCTTATGAATTTTGAAGCGAAAATAAATAAATTTATAGAAATTCTCATTGACTACAAAGGCTATGTGAAGGTTATTGAAGGTCTTGAGAATACATTAAAAATCGCAATTCTCGGTCTTGTTATCGGTATCGTTATCGGTACTCTTATTGCAACTGTAAGGGTTATCCCCAAATATAAGACACTTCCGAGAGTTCTTAACTCAATCTGCACTTTTTATGTAGGCTTTTTCAGAGGAACACCGATGGTGGTTCAGCTTTTGCTTTTCTATTATGTTGCGCTTCCTCTTATGGGAATCAATCTTCCTTCCGTCAGCGTTGCGATTGCGGTTTTCGGACTCAACAGCGGTGCTTACATATCTGAAATTATGCGAAGCGGTATTCAGTCGGTTGATTACGGTCAGACTGAGGGCGGCCGCTCGGTTGGTCTGAGTTTCGCAACAACAATGATGAAGATTGTTATTCCTCAGGCAGTCAAGAATATTCTTCCGACTCTCGGCAACGAGTTTATTGTTCTGATAAAAGAAACCTCAATCGTTTCGTTTATCGGTGCGGCAGACCTTTATGTTGCGTTCAACTATATCGGTTCAAACAGCTACGAATTTATGGTGCCTTATCTTGCAATGGCAATCATTTATATCGTAATTGTCTGCATCATCACGGTGCTTATCAAATTTATGGAAAGGAGCCTGAAGAAGAGTGATAGACGTAATTGACCTTAAGAAAAGCTTCGGTAAAGTCGATGTTCTTAAAGGAATTGATATCAAAATCAACAAGGGCGATGTTGTTGTTGTCATCGGTCCTTCGGGCTCGGGTAAATCAACTTTCCTCAGATGTCTTAACTGTATGGAAGACCCGACGGGCGGTCAGATTATTTTCAACGGTGTCGATATTGCAGATCCCAAGGTAAATATCAACATTCACCGTCGCCGAATCGGTATGGTGTTTCAGCATTTCAATCTTTTCAATAACAAAACAGTTATTCAGAACATTATGCTTTCACCCGTGCTCTGTGCACTTTCAGACAGAAGAAAAGCGATAATCCGTAACATTTTTTCAAAGAAAAAAGAACCTGTCCGTTCAAAGGATGAAATCAAAAAGACCGAGAAAGAAAATGCAATGAAGCTTCTTGCAAGAATCGGTCTTGAAGATAAGGCAAACGCTTATCCTTCAACGCTTTCGGGCGGTCAGAAGCAGAGAGTTGCAATAGTGCGCTCGCTTGCGATGAACCCCGATGTTATCCTTTTTGACGAACCCACTTCTGCGCTTGACCCCGAAATGGTCGGCGAAGTTCTTGAAGTTATGAAAGAGCTTGCGAAGTCGGGTATGACAATGGTTATCGTTACCCACGAAATGGGATTTGCGAAGGAAGTCGGTTCAAGAATTGTTTTCATCGACGAGGGTGTTATCAAAGAAGAGAATAACCCCAAGGATTTCTTTGATAATCCGCAGGATCCCAGACTCAAGGAATTTCTTTCAAAGGTTCTTATATAAACTCAAAACGCCTTGGTTGACAAGGCGTTTTTTTGATGTTAAAATTTATATTCATAAGGATGGTGAACCGATTGAAAGAAAAATCATTGAATATAATTTCAAAATTCAAATATGAGCTTTCCGTGTTTCTGCTTCTGTGCATCCAGGGGTGCATAGATACTACAGTTTTCCGCGGAATGGACCCGGGATATTACGGCTATTACCTTGCCGATTTTTCAATGGGCAAAACTTCAAGACTGCTTATTGGCTCTTTTGTCAACCTTTTGACAGATAAGCCTACAGTTGAGTGGATGAACGGATTTGCCGCTGTAGTTCTTGTTTTGGTTTATTTTTTTACTGCGGTTCTGATTGGCAGGGTTATAAAATCTACAGACTCAAATCTTCGTCCGTGCATCATTATTTTTTCGCTGTTTTCCGTTTCGGGCGCATTCGGAGTTTATACGTTTTCAAGATTTTTCGGCTTGCTCGATATATATATGTATCTGTTTACGGTGCTTTCGGTTGTCGCTGTCAGAAACAAAATGTTCAGATGGCTGATTCCGCTTTTCTGCATAGGCGGAGTGCTGATAAACTATGTTTACACCATAGCATATTTTCCGCTGATTGCAGCTGTTCTGCTCTATCTTATTTTTACTCAGGAAAAGAAAACGGGCAATATAATTCTGTTTACGGTTATGTGTGCGGTAACGGTTGCGCTGATGTTCTACTGTGCGTTTGTCGGAAAAGAGACCGCAACCTTCACCTTTGAAGAAATGCATAAAATAATGGAGCAAAAGCTTGGTGAAGAGCTTACCTATGACCAGATTCATTATTTTGACTATTATCTTTACGGCAGTCATGAGAACGAAGAACGTCTCGGGGTTGATATGTCCGGAATGACGCCTGTTGAATTTATTTCTGCACTTCTGTGGTATTTGCGTGAGGAAGGATATAATTTCAGCGGAATAAGGACTGTTGCAATAGGAGCGCTTCCCATTTTTGCGGTTTTTTGGGTGATATGGATCAAGTGTATGAAGAACGCACAAACAAAGCCCAGAAAGTTCGTTTATCTTTGCTTTATGCTCGTTCCGGTTTTTGCGCTTGTGTGCTGCATTCTTTCAACCGATATGACAAGATGGGCGGCAGCCGGACTTATAGTTCAGTTCGGTCTGGGTATGTTTATGTTTGCAATGAAGGATGAACCGTTCGAAAAAACGGTGCTTTATTTCAAAGAAAAACTAAAAGGCAAAGGCTTCATCGTTGCGGCAGTATGGTTGGTTTATGCATCAGGCATAAGCTTGTTCACAATCACAGGATAAAAAGAAAGACTGCTCGTTGCTGAGCAGTCTTTTTGTTATATATTGGAATATTGGTTATTTTTAATAATCTGATATGCTTTTGTAAGCTCTCTTATGCCGTCATCAAGTGAATAAAGAGGTTTCCAGCCGAGTGATTCGAGTTTTTCGTTGGAAACAATATAGTTTCTCTTATCGGGATCTTCACCGACGGGAGCTTCGATATAAACAAATTTGGGGAGAATGAGTTTGATTTTTTCGCAAAGTTCAATCTTTGAAAGGTTGGAATCCGAAAGACCGCAGTTGTGAGTGCCGCCCTCCATTTTTTCGAAGTTTTCGATTGCAAACCAGAAGGCGTTTGCGGCATCTCTTACGTGAAGATAGTTTCGTTTGAAGCTGCCTTCAAAAACAACGAGAGTTCTGTCAAAAACAGCTCTGTAAACAAAGTCGTTAACAAGAAGGTCGGTTCTCATTCTCGGTGATGCGCCGAAAAGAGTTGCAAATCTGAATGCGGTAGTGCCGCTTTCGCTGAGCACCGCAGCCTCTGCCTCAACCTTGCTTTTGCCGTAAATGGATATGGGTTTTATCGGTGAATTTTCGGTGCAATAGCTTTCGCCTTCGCCAAGACCGTAGCCGCTGTTTGTGCAGGGAAAGATAATTCTCTGACCGCATTCTCTCAGGCGGAGAATCATTTTTATTGCATCAAGGTTGATTGAATAAGCCGAGCAAGCCTCTTTGTCGCAGATGGGGAATCCCGCAAGAGCGGCAAGGGGGATAATATAATCTTTGCCCTTCATAGCCTCGCGGACTGCGTTTTCGTTGCGTGCATCCGCATTAATCATTTCGAAATTCGGGTTCGCACAGCATTCGAGCAAAGAATTCTGATTATAAAAGAAATTGTCAAGTACCGTAACACGGCAACCCTTTGAAAGAAGAAGGGGAACAAGCACTGAACCGATGTAACCTGCGCCGCCGGTAACAAGAATATTGAGCATTTTTTTCACTTCCGTTAAATTGATATAAGCTATTTTATCACTTTGTTATCCGTTAGTCAATGACAGCGGAGATTTTTATGTGTAATTCCTGTAATCGGGTTGCGTTTGTTGACATTGTTTTTTTGAAGTGATATAATAATACAATATATATATTAAAAGGAGAACAGCGGTGAAAAACATATATTTTGTTCAGGCAAATAATGTTTACGGCAACGAAATAAGAAGCGTTTATATTCCGTATGCATCCGGTTGCATCGCCGCCTATGCCTTTGATAACGAAACGGTAAAAAAAGAGTGCAGTCTCGGTGGGTTTATTTTTACTCACGAACCGATTGAGCAGGCACTTGAAAAACTCAAAAATCCGTTTATTGTTGCGTTTTCGTGTTCCGTGTGGAACTATGAATATAACAAAGCGCTTGCCAAAGCCGTCAAAGAAGCTTATCCGTCGGCGGTTATTGTTTTCGGCGGACATAATATTCTTCGGGATTTCGCTACATTTGATGAATGCCCCGAAGCGGATATCCTGATTTACCGTGAGGGAGAAGAAGCTTTTCTCGGAATTGTGCTTTCTCTTCTGAATAATGAACCCCTTGAAAATGTTGAGAATATTGCTTATAAAGAAAACGGCAGTTATTTCAAAACGGCAGAAAAGAGCTTTTGCCTGAGCGAATATCCGTCACCTTATCTTAACGGAATTTTTGATTCGATAACGGACGGAAAAACCAATTTTTCCGCAATTCTCGAAACCAACAGAGGCTGTCCGTTTAAGTGTGCGTTTTGCGATTGGGGTACTCTCGGCAGTCGGGTAAGGCTTTTTCCGATGGAGAGAATAAAAGCTGAAATTGACTGGATTTCTTCTCATGGAATAGAGTATGTTTACTGTGCAGACGGTAATTTCGGCATTGTTGACAGAGACGAAGAAATTGCTGAATACATAATCAAATCAAAAAAAGCAACGGGATACCCCAAGAATTTCCGTGTTTGTTTTACTAAAAACAGAACGGAATTTGTTAAAAAAATCTGCAAGCGTTTCAATGAATACGGTCTTGACAAAGCACAGACGCTGTCGTTTCAGAGTCTTTCACCTGTTGTTCTTGAAAATATCGGCAGAAAAAACATATCGCTTGAGCATTTCAGAGAGCTGATGAATGAATACAGCCGATGCGGAATTTCAACCTCGTCCGAGCTTATTCTCGGCCTTCCGGGCGAAACAAAGGAGAGCTTCACAAAAGGTATCTGTGATTTGCTCGAATACGGTCAGCACAAGGCGATTCAGGTTTATACCTGCGACCTTCTGCCGAATTCGGATATGGGGTCGCCCGAATTTGTTGAAAAATTCGGAATCGAAACCGTCAGAACACCGTTTTTTCAGGCGCATTGCAGCTCTCTTGAGAAGCACGGGGTTCAGGAATATAATTCAGCGGTCATAAAAACAAATTCAATGAGCGTTGAGGACTGGATATATTGCGTAGTTTTTGCCTGCCTTGTTCAGGCTTTTCACAATATCGGATTTTTCAGAGCAGTGGCAATGTATCTGAGAAACGAGAAAGGAATCAGCTATCACGAGATTTATTCATCAATCATCGAATCTTTTTCTGAAAATGAAAATTCTGCGGGCAACAGCGTTTATTCCGTTATCCGTAATCTTGCTGAAGGTATGACGCAGGGCATAAATGCCTGGGCAGCGCCTTGTGAATCGCTTGGGGATATATGCTGGCAGTTTGACGAAATATTCTTTCTCAAAGCTCTTGAAAGAGCAGACGAAATTTATGCTGAACTCAAAAATCTTGTTGAATATAAATTCGGAACAGATGATGAAACCGAAGCAGTGTTTGATTATCAGCGCCAAATTCTTAAACGAGTCGGAAAAAGCGGAAATATAAAAATCACTTCGGATTATGATTTTTATGATTATACCGAAAAAATTTATGAGGGCAGATATGAGCCTCTCAATAAGGTGAAAACGGTTGTTACCGTTGACGATAAAGAAAAATGCGATTCTCTTTATGACTATGCGTGCCGCATTGTGTGGTACGGCAGAAATCAGGCGGCGGCTCTCTATTCTTCGGATTGCTATTCGCCGAAAAAATTCACAGAAGGAGAGTGTTGATATGTTAAAAAATTTATCAACGTCCAAAAGTCAGCTTAAGACACTTATATTTCTTTTTGCGGTTGTTCTGATAAAAACCCTGGTTGTTATGTTCAGAAAAGGTAAGCCCAGCGTAGGTGCGCTTGTTTTCGGCTTGCTGATGTGCGTGTTTTATGTTTTACTGTTTTTCAGTAAATTCCCGACGAAAAAAGAAGAATTTTTCACGGGACAGAATTTAATCCGCATCATTGCGGCAGTTGTTGTCTTTATCGGTGCATTTTCACTTTTTTATGTGAATTTAGCTTTTAATTTGACTATGGTGATAATTGCTGTTGTTCTTTTCTGCGTTTCCGATACAAGGTTTATACCGATTGGCGTTGTTGCTTCGCTTGCGCTGTTTGTAATATACGAGCCGTTTGCTTTTACGGTTATTCCCGCTGCAATTTTTGTGTTGCTCGTTCTTGTTGCACCAAGGCTTAAAGAAGCAAAAACGTGGGAAAAGATTGTTTTCAGTGCGGCATTGGTTTCGCTTGTGATTTGTTTTGTCTGTGTCGCTTACGAGCTGCGTTTTAACTTCAGCTTTTCAACTTTAAGGGCATTCCCCTGGAAGACAGTTCCTATGGTTATTATTGCTGCTTTGTTTGTTGTTTGTGCGGTATTTTCACTTAAAACCGTCAAGGGTTCAAACCGTAAGGGCAAGAAAAACAAGAGTAACAGTGCAGTCAAAGAAAAGAAAGCCGATTATCTCGGTGCGTTTGCCTATATTGCAATTGCTGTTTTTGCTGTTGTATCAGCGACGCTTGAAAGCAAGTATGCTATGTGCAGTATAGTAAGCCTGCTTACGTCGATGTTTGTTGTTTGCACAAACGGCACCCAGCTTGAGCTTATTGCGGATAAAGTTGCCGTAAAGGCAGGCAAATTATTTGATAAGGTTGCCGATAAGGTAGAAGAGTAATTTTTTTGAAAGGATGTGTTTGCCGATGAAGAGAAACGTTTATTTTGTTCAGGTTGACGTTTCGTCGGGTAAGGATTCAAAAGTGTTTTACCTGCCCTACACAGCAGGTGTCATTGTTGCAAACGCATGGAAAAACCAAAAGGTTTCCGAATCATATGAATTCAAAGAGTTTATATTTATCAGAAAAAATATAGAGTCCGCTGTTGCGGAGATGGATAACCCTTCGGTTGTCGGATTTTCGAATTATTGCTGGAATACCGAATATAACCTTGCGCTTGCAAGCGAGATAAAGAGGGTTTATCCCGAGTGCATAACTGTTTTCGGCGGACATAACATACCTCAGAATACGGATTTTCTTGAAAAATATCCGCAGATTGATTATCTTTGCTTCGGAGAGGGTGAAGTTACTTTCGGTTCTCTTCTTGAAGCGATTGACTGCGGTAATACCGAAACAGTTCCGAATATCGCATACAGAAAAGACGGCTTTGCATTTTTGAGTGAAACAAAGTCAATCTGTATGCCGGATTATGCATCGCCTTATCTTGACGGTTGGTTTGATGCAATTCTTGAAAAATATCCGGAGATTGAATTTAACACAATTCTTGAAACAAGCAGGGGATGTCCCAATCACTGCGCATATTGCGATTGGGGTCCGCTTAAAGAGAAAACAAGATTTTTTTCGCTTGAAAAAGTGCTTGCCGAGATTGATTGGATTGGCAGAAACAAGATAAGATTTGTCTGGGGCGCCGATGCAAATTTCGGCATAGGCAAGGATGACTTGACAATTGCTGATGCTCTTGTTGAAACAAAAGAAAAATACGGTTATCCCGAAAGAGTCAGAATAAATTATTCAAAAGGCAATTCCGAGCGTGTAAAGGAAATTGTGCGCCGATTCAACAGAAAGGGTATAGACAGAGAGGGTGCAACGATATCGCTCCAGAGTCTTTCACCGGTTGTGCTAGAAAATATCGGCAGAAAAAATATGTCGCTCGATCGGTTCCGTGAGCATTTCAGCGTGTATCACGAGGAAGGTCTTCAGGTTTATTCCGAGCTTATTCTCGGACTGCCGGGTGAGACATACGACAGCTTTGCCGACGGCATCTGCAAGCTGTTTGAGATTGGTCAGCACTTTATTTTTGAGGTTTACCATTGCATTGTGCTTCCGAATTCGCAGCTCGGTCAGAAGGAATATATTGAAAAGCACGGAATTAAAACCTCGAGGAGCGAAATAGTACGTTTCCACAGCACGGCAGATGCCTATTATATCCCCGAAAAAATCGATATTATCACTGAAACCGCAACGATGCCTTGCCAAGATTGGCAGAGGAGCTCGCTTTTTGCGGGATTTACTCAGGCTATGCACGCTTGCGGGTTGTTGCGCTGTTTTTCAGTTTATGCGCATTATGAACTCGGCAAAAGCTACCGAAGCTTTTATGAGGGACTTATGGAATATATTGAGTCGGGCAAAGCTCCGTTTACAAACGGACTTTATCAGACTGTAAAGGAGTCCTTTGCAAAGCTTGCAGAGGGTATAAATCCCAGATTTTTTGTGCCGTTTGCAGGCAATCTTGTATGGGACCATTATGAGTATATGTTTATCAGTATTAGCAGGGATTACGAAAAATTTTATGAGGAAATGCTGCCGTATCTCAGAAGCGTTATTGCCGATGAAAACATACTTTCTCAGCTTCTTGCTTATCAGAAATCGGTGCTCAGAAGACCCGACGAAGAAAAGTGTGAATGCGAAACGGAATATAATTTTTACGATTATTTTAAAAAAATTTATGTCAACAAATATTCACCCCTCGAAAAGGGCGGATTCAGAACGGTGTTCACCGATTCGAATCCCGTTCATAATTGGGAGGATTTCGGAAAATTTGTTGTGTGGTACGGCAAAATGGGCAGTAAGTCCTATAAAGATGTCATTGAAGTGAGTTGAAAAAATGAGGATTCTTCTTATAAATCCTGCAACCGTCGGCTATTCAAGGTCGGTTACTGCGCCTCTCGGTCTGCTGTCGATTGCAAGCTGCCTTCAGTCAAAGGGTCACACGGTAAGGCTTTACGACAGAACGGTTGAAAAAGTGAAAGCGGAGAAGGTTTTTGATGAGTTCAGACCCGAACTTGTAGGCATTTCTCTTGTTTCGTTCAAATCGGTTTACGATGCGCTCGAAATGTCGGAATATGCGAAAAAATTTTCGCTTCCCGTTGTGTGGGGAGGACCTCTTGCGTCTGAAATTCCCGAAACCGTTCTCAAAAAGAATTGCGTTGACCTTGTTTCAATCGGAGAGGGTGAAGCAACCTGGATCGAGCTTGCCGAAAAGTTTTCAAAAGGCGAAACGGATTTTGAGTCCGTTGCAGGCGTTGCACTCAGAAACGCAAAGGGTGAAACCGTCATCACTGCAGAACGTGATTTTGTTGATTTGGGTGCGCTTCCGCCGATTGATTGGTCGCTCGTGGATGTGCCGAAATATTTTCAGTCGTCTTACGAATGTGAGCGTATGCTCTATCTGTATTGCGCAAAGGGATGCCCTCACAGCTGCACTTTCTGTTATAACAAGGATTTTCACCGCTGTACTTATCGCAAGCGTCCGCTTGAACACGTGCTTGATGAAATCAGATATCTCGTCAAAAACTATGATATGGACGGCGTTTATTTTGCCGACGAAATGTGGGGCAGAAACCGAAGCGAAATGCGTATGATTTGTGACAGTCTGCGAAGCCTCAATCTTAATTTTGTTTGGGGATGCCAGACGAGAATCGGTGTTTTCACCGAGGAAGATTTCAGATATATGTATGATTCGGGATGCCGTTGGGTTTTCTTCGGAGTTGAAAGCGGTTCGGAGAATATGCTTGAAAAGATGAACAAGCGTATTCCCTACGGTAAAATTGAAGAGACCTTCAGCAATTGCCGTAAGGCGGGTATTATCGCAATCGGCTCGTTCATCGTCGGTTTCCCCGGTGAAACGGTTGATGACGTTGCAAAGACGGTCAATCTTATCGAAAAAATAGAAACTCCGCTTGTCAATCTCAATTATTTTGCGCTTGTGCCGGGTTCAGATATTTATTACCGTCTTATTGAAGAGGGAAAGTATCACGAAATCGCAGACCTGAGCGAGGTTGCCAATATAAGACCGATTGAAAGAAACGAATACCGTTTCACCGATGTGCCCGAAATCGACCTTAAGGTTATCCGTTCGTGGTATATGTGGAGAAGCTTTTCGGCAAAGAGTCTGTCGGAGGATACCAAGGATTTCTCGTTTGCAAAGAAGGTTGTTACCGACGCACTAAAACAGCTCAAGAGGAGCAAACTCAAGGATTTTATAATCTCAATGTTCCTTTCGGGCACGGAGTTTCTCTCGATTGTTTATTATTCCCATTTCTTCCCGAAGGTGAAAAAGAAATACGGAATCGGGAAAAAATATGATAAATAAAAATAACGGACAGTTTCTCTTGATGAGATTCTGTCCGTTTGTTTTATGTTCCGTTGAAATTATGCTTTTTATATTTCAATTTATAATTGTATACCCACTCTGCACCGTATTTTGAAAGGTAAAGCAGTATGTGATCGGTATCGGTAAAGCTCAATGACCAGAGAGCGTCGGCTGTTTCGCGAAGAAATTCGGCCTGGAATGTCATACGCTCTTTCTTAACATTTTTTGTGGGATTTCCGTTCGCAACGTAGTTGCAGGAAATGTGAAAATCGCCGTTGTCAACAATATCTTTGATTCCTGCATCGTCGGTATTTTTTATGAGAAGTGCGTTCTTTTTGAGCGCGAAATTGGACGGAGTACAGCTGTTGACAAGGTCACGGTTGCGGATAGTATTTTTGGTTGCCTCGGCTTCCTCGGGTGTTTCACCGGGATATCCGAACATAAAGGTGCACATATTCCACAGACCGACGGATTTTGCGTTTTCGAGCAAAGTTTTGCGGTAGCTGCAGTCGATGCCTTTGTTGATGAGCTTCATAACCCTTTCGGATTCCGCCTCATAACCCCAGGCAAAGAAACGTGCGCCCGCATTATGGAGATTTTCAAGAACCTCTTTTGTGAAGCCTTTTTCCATTCGGGCAAAGGAATAGAAGTTGATGTCAAGACCTCTGCGGATAATCTCAAGTGCAAACTGATTGTAGAATTTTGGCGGAACGGCTTCGTCTGCCATAACGAAGTGCTTGCATCCGTATTCCTCGACGAGCGACTGAATTTCGTCAACAGCGTGGTTGACGCTCTTTATGTCGAAACACTGTTGACCTGTGTAGAAGTCGCAGAAGGTACATTTTGCCCAGTAACAGCTCTTTGAAAGCTGAACGGGTAAAACGATATCTGCCGAGAAATATTTGCTGAAATCGTAGCCGTCAAAGCATGGGGGAGCAAGTGCATCCATATCGAGCAGGGGAGCAGTTTCGGTTTCTTTGATTTTGCCGTTTTCGTCTTTGTAAATAAGAGAATAAACTTTTTCAAGAGGAAGATCACCGTTTATCGCTTTTGCGAGAGTGACTGCTGCAATCTCGCCGTCACCAATCTGCACCGAATCACAGAAAATCTCAAAGAATTCAGGAAATTTTTTGAGCGATTCACGGATTTTATAGATATAGTTGCCGCCCAGAGTTATGTGGGCGTTTGTTCTTTCTTTGAGATATTTTGCAAGTGTAAGACCGGGGATAACCTGGCTGAGGTCAAAAATGCTGATACCGATGAGCGAATATTCCGCGAAGTCCTCGGCTTTTATCTTTTTGTCAAAATAATCGACAAACATATTGAGGTTGGCATCGTTGCACTGAAGTTCTATATCCTCATAGTCGTAGCCATAAACGGGGTTTGCGATGAAGTTATCGAGCATTATTCTGCTCGGCATAAAGGGGAGAGAAATGATTCGCAGAGCATCCATAAGGGTGTCTTTTGCCTCGAAAAGCTGTTCGGGGTCGTAGAAACGCTCCTTATCCTTCATAACAGAAACGGCATCTTCGATTCTTTCGGCAACGTCTTCCGCTTTTATTTCATTTTGCGAAAAGAATTCGGAACACGCAACAAAGCGAAGAAGTTTTGTCTGAAGCTCACGGGGGTATTCGCTGAATTTTTCTTCGCAATAGCCGTTTGCCTTCACTTCGGGCGCAAATTCATTCATAAAATCCTTTGCCTGTTTTACGGCAGAGAGTACATTCTCTTTTTTGAGGATATCGTTAAAAAATTCTATGTTAAGGTCTCTGGCAACAGCGTGCATACCGTTCTTTTTGAACTGACCTATAAGCTGCGCCGCAGAGAGATAAGGGTTCATCGGATACCATTGCGGCGGCAGAATAAAAAGTGTTTTCATTTATATTCCTCCGGAAGGATAATATCCTTTTTCGGCATAAATCTTATATGAAGCGCCACGCCGAGATAGGATGCGATTTGTTTTGAGGAGTTGCTGGATTTCCCGTCTTTTCTCGGATAGCAGTTGGTCGGATATTCCTTGAATTTGTAGCCGAGACGGATGGGCTTGAGAACCATTTCGAGCAGAAACGCAAAATCTGTGCGCTCAAAACGGATTGATTTATAAAGCTCTGACGGAGCAATCTGCACGGGTATTGTGAAATCCGTGAGGTTACGCATATAAAGAACTGCGAGGAATTTCTGCGCAAAAAAGTTGACGATTTTTTTGAATCTTCCGTATCCGTAGAATTTGCAGCCCTTCATCCAGCGGGATGCGGAGTGGATAACGTCAGGCTCTTTTTTTGCGTTTTCAATCATTTCGGGAATGATGCTCAGGTCGAGAGCCATATCCGATGCAATCAGCAGGCTGTGAGAGCCTCGAGCAGCATCAATCGTGTCGTTGACGCTTGCCATTCCCGGGCGGGTCTGTTTCATAATGACAATCGGAACGTCGGTTTCGATTTTGCGGATTTCGTCAAGAACTTCGTAGCAACCCGGGGTTGTTCTCTCTTCGGAGTAGCAGAGAATAATCTCCGCAAGATCGTTGTGGTTGCATATTTCAAGAATAGTATCAACGGTCTGCCTTAGCGTGTAGGTTTCGGTGACGGCGCCCGCCATTATTGAAACATTTCTGAATTCTGACATTTAGATATCCTCGCTTGAGATTTCGGGATTGAATGTGATTCCGTTCTGACCGAACCACATCGCTTCAAGTGCGTAGTCTTTCCAATTGGTCGGGGTTGAACGGTTATTCACGGTAACACGGTTTTTCTTTTCAGTCAGCGGAATATTTTCATCGGCAAGAACGGCGGTAAAATATTCGTGCCAGTTTTTGCTGAATTCAACGCTGAAATTGTTGCGGTTCGGGAGCTTGAGTGCAGTTCTCTGGTATTCAATCAGTTCGTCTGCATCCTTTTCGTTCATACCGTATGAAAGGAGGAGAGGTCTGATTTCCTCATAGAAAGCATCAAGTCTGTAAACCGTATCAAGATGGGGAACCTTTTTGGGCACCCAGGTGATGTTGCCGTATATTTCGTTTGAATAGAGCTTTATCGGTTTTGCATCGGCAATCGCCTTGAAGAAAGAATAAAGCTTTTCGTATACGGAATATCCCGTTGAATTCTTATCCGCTTTTGCACGGTTTATTATTGCATTATAAAAATTTTCGTAAGGAATTCCGAGTTCATAATAAAGATAGATTGCGATGAATTTAAGAATTCCGCAATGATGGTAGGATTCTTCAAAGCAGGTAAAGATGTTGCAGGCAATCCAGTCTTCAGTCGGCAGGGTGTTTGTGCCGATAATATAGTGGGTTTTTTCACGGATTTCCTCATCAAATTCGCTGTGAGCTGTAAGAGCGTCTATTTCAACGGTTTTGATGCCGTGTTTTTTCATATATTCAGGTTCAGCCATAGGCGAGTTGGGAAGAATTTCGCAGTTGTATACGGTTATCAGCCTGTGCTGACCTGCGGCAAGCAGTGTGCCGATTCCCTTGCAGAAGCTCTCGTATGTTTCGCCCGGAAGACCGGCAAGAAGCTCTGAATAGGTGATGACTCCCTCTTTTTTATACATAGAGAGAAGCTGGCTGAATTTATCCATGCTGATGTTTTTTCTGCCGATGTTTTCAAGCACGGTCGGGTCAAGGCTCTGGAACGAGATTGTTGCGCCTTCCTTGCTCAGACCGTATTTATCAAGCTTGCGGCTGATTTCAAAAACAACCTGCGGATTGTGCTTTGCATAGTTTATGCGAAGTCTTTCGGGATAGCCTGTTTTTTCTTTTATATCGATAAGATAGTCAACAATTTCGATATCTCTTTTGAACTGACCGAAGTTTGAGTCTGCGCCCCAGATGAATTTAACCTTATGGGCGGCAAGCCAGTCGATTTCGGCATAAACTCTTTCAATCGGGAAAAGTCTGATTTTTGAGCCGTTGCATCCCCAGTCACAATAGGTGCAGGAGTTGGGGCAGCCTCTTGATGTTTCGAGAATAGCATCAAGCTGCATATCGGGATTTTCTTCAAAGATGCTGTCGAAAAGACCCGTAAGGTAGGGCGAGGGATAATCTGTTTTATCGAGAATTTCAACGGGAGTTTTGGTGAAACTGCCGTCGGGATTTCTGAATGAAAGATTTTTGATTGACGAGAAGTCGGGTTTATCATTGAGAAGTTCAAGAAGAAGCGAACGGAATGCTTCTTCACCCTCTGCATGAACCAAAAAATCGATGAACGGATATTTCTCGAGGAATGAATTGTCGGGCGGAACATTGTGACCGCCGAAAAGAATCACGCAGTCGGGGAACTTCGCTTTGATTTTTTTTGCAAGGGCGAGGTTATACTGAGTGTTCCAGATATAATTTGAGAATCCCACAAACGCAGGGTTTTCCATATTTTCAACAACGCTGTCGGTGTTTTCTCTTGTAAAAACGAAGCGTTTGAAGCTGTATTTTTCTCTGATGGTTTCATCCGTAAACGCATAGGCAACAAGAAGTCCGACCGCATACGGAAGGTACGCAGCCTTGAATGAGTTGCCGGAATAAACGTTGGATGCCTGAACCATATAAATGTTTTTCATTTGTATTTCTCCGAGGATTTGATTTTTTATCTGAACTGCAGACAGATATTGCCTTCCGAACGGTATCCCGTAACGTAGTCACAGGTGTATTTTGACAGGTAAAGCAGAAGATGGTCAAAATCCGAGTAGTTTACCGGCCAGAGGCAGTGCTTGTAGGTTTCGATATAATTCGTGTGGAAATCACGTCTTATAGTGCGTCTTTCGGACTGGGGCACACCGTCGATTTCGTCTTTGAGCACGGTGTAGAATTCGCCGTTTGTTTCAAAGCCTAAAAGTCCGTTTTTGCCGATGAAGTTCATAAGGATAGCGTTCTTTTTGAGCGAGAAATTCGAGGGAGTACAGCTGTTGACGATATCTCTGTGCTCATACATAACAGCGATAGTTTCGTCGATTTCTTCACGGGTTTCGGTGGGGTAACCCATAATAAAAAGGATGTTGTTCCAGATTCCCGCTTCTCTTGCGTCGGTAAGAATGCGGATTCTTTCCGAAAGATCGATGCCCTTGTTCATCATTTTCATAACTCTTTCGGATTTTGCCTCATATCCCCACAGACCGACCCTCATACCTGCACGGTAAAGGTTGCGAAAAATCTCTTTTGTGAAGCCTTTTTCGAGACGGACAAAGGAATAAAAATATATTTCAAGCTCATTTTCGATAATTGCGTTTGCAAGCTCGTTATAGTATTTCGGAGGAATTGCTTCATCAATAAAAATGAAGTGGTTTGCACCGTATCTGTTAATGAAATATTTTATCTCGTCGATAACGTCGGGTATTTTTTTTGTGTCGTAGCACTGCTGACCAAAGTAGTAGTCGCAGAAGGTGCATTTACCCCAGTAACAGCCTTTTGAAAGCTGAATGGGAAGCACGGTTTCGGGCGAAAAGTAGCGTGAGAAATCATAGGAATCAAAGTCTGCATAGGCTACTTCTCTGAAATTAAGCTCACGTGCGGGAGCGTTGCAGACAGCCTTGCCTTCGCCAAGATAAACGAGGTTTGCAACATCCTCTTTTGCCCTTTTGCCTTCAATGAATTCAGCAAGATGGATTATCGAAAGCTCACCGTCACCGACGGAAAGAAAGTCGCAGTATTCGCCGAAAAGCTCGGGATGATTCATAAAATCGGCTTTATTCTGCGTGATGTAGTTACCGCCGATTGAAACAGGAATATCCGTTGCCGATTTGAGAATTCTCGCAAGAGTGAATGCGGGAATAAGCTGGCTCAGGTCGGGTACGGAAATGCAGATAAGGTCAAATTCGTTTTGCTTTTTCTTGATTTCGTTTGCCTTTTCCTCAAAGAACTCAATGAACATATTGAGCGACGGGTCTTTGCACTGAGCGTCGATATTTACCCAGTCATATTTCAAAAGCGGATTTGCGAAGTAGTTATCATATATCATTTCGTTTGGCGCAAAGGGGAGAGAAGCGATTTTGAGAGCTTCCTGGATAACCTTTTTTGCGTCAAAAAGAATTTCGGGATTGTAGAAATCGTCCTTGCTTTTTGTGATACGCACTGCATCTTCGCATTTTTCGATGGTTTCTTCGGGGATATATTCTCCGCCGAGAATGTCGGCAATGCGTTTGTATTTCATCAGCATTGTCTGCTCTTCAACCGAATACGAACCGAAGTTTTTGACCGCATCGGGATAATCACGCGCAACAATATCACCCAGAGTGCGGAAAAGCTCTTTGGCTTCACCGAGTCTGCGTGTGAGGTTTTCTTTGGTAAGAATACGGTTGAAAAATTCGATATTCAGATCCATTATCTCGGTCTCATAGCCGTGTTTTTTCAGCTGTGCGGAAAGCAGAGGCAGAGCGAGATAAGGTGCGTTGGGAGTCCACTGAGGTGGGAAGAGTAACAATGCTTTCATTTTATCAGTCCTAATCAGAAATGTTCGATTTCGATTTTTTCTCTCGAATTAGTGCAGAGGGTTGCGCTTCTGCGCTTGCCGAACCAGATTATTTCACGGGCGTAGTCTGCCCAAGTATCAATTTTCTTTTCGAGAGTGATGTTCAGACGGGTCTTCTTCTTTTCGAGAGGAGCGTATCTGTCATCATAGATATTTTCGAAATATGAGTAGAAATCATAATCCGATTCAACGGTGAGAGTCTCGGTGTTGGGCAGACGGAGAATGTTTTTCTGATAAGAGAGAAGCTCTTTGCAGATTTCTTCGTTGATGCTGAGAGATTTTATGAATCCGTCGATGTCCTGCCAGAGGGAGTCGCGGTTGTAGATGAGGTCAAGAAAAATTCCTTCTTCAAAGTACCAGCCGACCTTGCTGAATATATCCTTCTGATAGCACCAGTCGGAGACTTCGGTGTTTTCGGTTTTCCAGCGGATTTCCTCAAACAGCTTGTAGATGTATTTTGAGCTGTCGCTGAAAATATAGTCGAGCAGTCTGTTATAAAAATCAAAATAGCTCATGCCAAGCTCGTGTCTTGCGTAGATTGCGAAGCATCGGAGCAGACCGAGATGGTGGAAACTCTGAAGGCAGACCGAGAACATATTTGCCTTGACCCACATATCCTTGCTCATTTCGTTAGTTTCAACAACAACGTTGTAGTATTCCTGCACACCGTTGAAGTTTGCGGGGTAGTGGATACCGTGGAGAGGCTGACGCTCCCAGCGGATGCCGTATTTCTCTTTGAATTCCTTGCTTGCAATAGGTGCATTGCAGTAGACCTGACAGGTGTAAACCGTCATTGAGTTGTGCTGACCGTTTTCGAGCAGACGGCACAGACCTTCGCAGAAGGTTTCGTATGATTCACCCGGCAAGCCGAGAATAAGCTCCGTGTATGTCGGGATTTTTTCTTCGGCATATTTTGCCGTAAGGTCAGAATAATGTTCAAGAGTGAGATTTTTTCTGCCGATATTTTCAAGAGTCTGCGGGTCGAGCGACTGATAAGCAAGGGTTACACCCTTGTCGATACCGCTGTGGTTGAGAATCTTTCCGATTTCAAAAACAGTATCGTCACTATTTTTAGCGTAGCAGGGCTTGAATACCTGGGGATATCCGTTTTTGTTCTTCGCCTCAAGAACACGGTTAGCGATTTCGATGTCACGCTCAACAATGCCGAAGTTGGCATCAGCGCAGTAGCAGTAGGTGATTTTATGCTCCGACATCCAGTCAATATCGGCAAAAATTCTTTCCATCGGAAAAAGTCTGATTTTTTTGGTGAAGCACCAGTCGCAGAATGCGCAGGAATATGGGCAGCCTCTGTTGGTTTCGAGGGTTGCGTGGAAATTAACCTTGGGATATTCCTCAAGCATACGGTCAAAAAGACCTGCCGCATAGGGTGAAGGGTAGTTGGTTATATCGTAAATTTTCTTTTTTTCTGTTGTAACAAAACCGTCACCGCTTCTGTAAGAGATATCGGGAATAAGCGAAAAATCATCGCCGTTTTTGATTGCTTTGAGCATAAGTGCAAACGGTTCTTCGCCCTCGGAATGCATAAGCACGTCGATGAACGGATGATTTTCAAGAAGGCTTGTGTCGTCGGGCACGTTATGACCGCCGAAAACGATGAGGCATTCGGGGTATTTTTCTTTTATCATCTCTGCGAGCTTGAGGTTATATTCCATATTCCAGATATAGCAGGAGAAACCGACAACTGCCGGGTCTTTGATTTTTTCAAAAGACTCCTCAAGCTTCAGTCGCATATAGAGAATATCCGCAAGCTCAAAGCTTTCGCAGATTTCTTTGTCGCTCCACGCATATGCAGCAAGGCAGCCCGCTGCATACGGAAGATAGGCGATATAATCGTTATAGGTAACGTTGACCTGAGCCAGGTAAACCTTCTTGGTGTTCATTTTATGAATTACTCCGTTTCGAAACTTTGATGTAGGTGCTGTTGCTGTCTTTCTTTCCGTACCACGCAACTATTCTTGCAAAATCCGCCCAGGATTCAAATGGCCTTGCTTCAATCAGCAGGGTGCCATCCTCTTTTTTGAGCGGAATGTGTTTGCCGTCAAGGGCATTGAGGAAATAATCTGAGAAGTTATATTCAAGGCGGATTTCTTTCTTTGAATCAAATGGGCGTTTGGGCATTTCTCTCTGAAATCCGAGAAGCTCGTCAAAGATATCTTTTTCGATGCCGAATTCCGAAAGAAAATCCGCAATTTCATCATAAAATCTGTCGAGCTCATATACCGTGCAGAGATATGCATATTCTTCAAATGTCCAGAGCACTTTGCCGAATCTTTTGTCCGCACAGCTTAATGTGCCCGTGCCGTCAAGAACACGGTCAAGATAGTTTGAAATCGTATCAAAAGCCTTGCCCGCAACGGTGTCGGGGTTTGATAAAATATGATTGAGGAAGGATGAATAAAACTCTTTATAAGAACACAGACCTTCCTGATAAAGATAGATCGCAAAGAACTGGAGCAGCCCCATATGATGATAGCACTGAACGGCAAAGGAGAAAAGATTCATCTTTTTCCAGTCGGCATTTGTCATTGAATAGGTCGAAGTGACAACGCTTGACTGCTCGGGAATTGTGTCATCTTCTTCGGGTTCTCTGTGAGGCTGGTTGAGAGGGATAACCGAAAGACCGATTTTGTAGCGCTCAACGTATTCAGCCATACCCATAACCGAGCAGGGGAGCCACTCGCAGTTGTGGATGTATATTGAATTATGCTGACCGAGGGTGAGAAGCTTGTCTATGCCGCCAACGAAAGTTTCAACCGTTTCGCCCGGCAGACCGAGAATCAGCTCCGTATATGTTGCAACGCCTGCATTGTTATACATTTCCATCAGTTCGGAATAGTATTCGGTGCTGATGTTTTCTCTGCCGATGTTTTTAAGCACTGTTTTATCCATCGACTGGAATGAAAGTGTAATGCCCTTATTAAGACGGCTCTTTTCGAGCTTCAGACCGATGTTGAACACGGTCTGTGTGCTGTTTTTGGCATATGATGTCTGAAAGCCTACGGGCAGACCCGTCTGCTGCTTTATTTCAACGATTTTGTCGGTTATTTCTTCGTCACGTTTAAACATTCCGAAGTTTGAATCCGCAGCGCCAAGACCGTGGATTCTGTTATCCTTCATCCATTCGATTTCACCGTAAATTCTTTCAAGCGGAAATTTGCGGATTTTGGATTTCATACAGCTCCAGTCACAGTATGCGCAGGAGTTGGGGCAGCCTCTTGATGTTTCAATCAGCGCCATAAATTCTTTGTCGGGATTTTCCCTGAGGATTTTATCAAAATATCCGCCAAGATACGGAGAGGGAAAATCACATTCGGTGGAAACCATTTCGGGATTGGTGAGAATTCCGTCCGCTGTTCTCATAGAAATTCCGGGAATATCTTCAGCGTTTTCCAAACCGAGAATTGCACGCAGAAGTCTGCGGAAGATAACCTCGCCTTCGCCGTGGAGAAGATAGTCAATCTGCGGACATTCTTCAAGCAGACCGCCCCCGGGTGCAACGTGATGACCGCCGAAGATTATTGCGCAGTCGGGGTATTTTTCTTTTATGCGTTTTGCAACCTCTTTGTTGAAGTTGCTGTTCCATAAGTAGGTCGAAAAAGCAACGACCGAAGGATTGCTGATTTTCTCAAGAACCTTTTCGACAGGCTCGCGCAGAAAAAAGATATCCTCAAGGCAGAAATTCTCCGCAACATCCTTATCCGCAAAGGCATAAGCGCAAAGCTGACCTGCGGTGTAAGGTATGTGGGCGGTCTTACCGTAAGAATAATTCACTTGAAAAAAGTATAGCTTCTTTTTCAAATAATCACGGGCCTTTCAAATGTTAAATGCAGAATTCAAAATGCAAAGTGCAAAATGAACGGTCGGTTTAAGCTGTTGAAGAGAAATTATAATCGGGTGCGGGCAATGCCCGCCCTTAATTCTTCATTTTTTAATTTTTCATTCAAAAATGTTATAAAGCGTTGCGCCCTTGCGTCTGCCGTACCACACGGTTTCTTTTGCAAAGGTCGGCCAGTCTTCATATTTTTTCGGTGCGGTAAAAACAACACGGCTCGGCTTTTCTTCAAGCCTTGAACCTGTGTTGCGGAAGAACGAAACGAAATCATAGTCCGTTTCAAAATCCTTTCCGCTTTCAAACGGGAGTTTCACTGCGTTAAGCTGGAATTTTACAATCTGTGAATAAATTTTTTCATCGCTGAACATCGGCTTTGCGAATTCATCGATAAGTCTTTTCAGTTCGTCAAAATCATAAAGGAATTCAAGGAAAAGTCCTTCTTCAAAGAACCATGTTACGTTGCCGAAAACGGGGTTGCTGTGGTTCCATTCGCCCTCGAGCGAGCCGTCGAGTTTTTTCTTTATTTCTCTGAAAAGTCTGCCTGCCGTTCCGCTGTCACTGAGGCAGAAGTCGAGCAGGGATTTATAGAAATCATAGTAGTCAATACCGAGTTCATAGTATGCGTAAATCGCAATATAACGGAGCAGACCGAGACTGTGGAAGCATTGCAGACAGATTGAGAAAAGGTTTGCATATACCCACGCATCTCTCGGAAGGGTGCTTGTTGAACGGACAAGGTATGAATATTCGGGGATAGTGTCCTTTTTGCCGGTTGCGGAGTGGATATGGTTAAACTGAACCTTCATCGGCTCAATTTCATATTTTTTCATGTATTCGGGGTTGCACATCGGTGCATTCGGCAGAAGCTCACAGTAGTAAACACTGATTGAGTTATGCTGACCCGCACGAAGGAGTTTGCACATTCCCTGGCAGAAACTTTCCGCTGTTTCGCCCGGCAGACCGAGAATAAGCTCGGAGTAGGTGGGAATGTTTGCCTTGGTGTAGTTTTCCATAAGACCCGAAAAATGCTCCATAGTGAGATTTTTTCGGTTTATATTTTTAAGTGCGTCATCGCAGAGAGTCTGATATGCCATTGTTGCGCCTTTGTCAAGACCTCTGGAGTTGAGAGTTTTTGAAATTTTAAAAACTCTTTCTGCACTGTTTTTTTCGTAGCAGGGTCTGAACACCTTGGGGAATCCTGTTTCTTTGTTCAGACTGACAATATATTCTGCAATCTCTTCGTCACGCTCAAACATTCCGAAGTTTGAGTCGGCACAGAAGCAGTATTCGATTTTATGCTCCGAAAGCCATTTGATTTCGCCCTTGACCTTTTCAATCGGGAAAAGACGGAGCTTTTTGTGGTTGCTCCAGTCGCAGTATGCGCAGTTGTAGGGGCATCCTCGGTTGGTTTCGATAACGGTGTCAAACATAGTGTCGGGGTTCTTTTCGATAATCGAATCAAAAACGCCCGTGAGATAGGGAGAGGGATAATCTTCAACGGATTCGGGGCAATGAGGAGCAGTAAGAATATTGCATCCGTCGGTATCTCTGAAAGCAATTCCGTTGCAGTCGCTCAGGTCGGAGCCGTCACGGAGCGCTCTGAGAAGGTTTGCGGTAACTTCTTCGCCTTCACCGAGAGTGAGAATATCGATATATTGATGCTTAAGGAATTCCATTCTGTCCGAAACACTGTGACCGCCAAAAACAATGATGCATTCGGGGAACTTTTCTTTGACTGTTTTTGCAAGCGCTTTGTTGAATTCAACGTTCCAGACATAGGTTGAGAATGCAACAAGATAAGGCGATTCCATTCCGCTCACGATTTTTGTAATATCGTCACGGCGGAATACAATCTCCCTGAAGTCATATTCGGATGCGATATCAGGCTGATTTTTGCAGTATGCAACAATTGTGCCTGTTGCATAGGGAAGATAAACGGATTTATCAAATGCAAAACCGACCTGAATGAAATAGATATTTTTCAAGATTATAACACCTGCCCCAAATCAAAAAGGCTTTGATAGTGTGCCGAAGCAATGTCGGCAGCATCAGGCTCGTCTGAGCCGATGAGTATGTTTTTGCCCGTGCCTGCGTTGATTCCTGCAAGCAAATCCGAACGGCGGTTGCCGACGGTGAGCGAATTTTTTAAATCAATTTCAATTCCGATTTCCGAAAAATCGGAAACGGCTTTCAGTATAAGTCCCGGCTGAGGCTTTCTGCATACGCAGTCTGCTCTGAATTCATCAAGCACAGCTTCCGGATGATGAGGGCAATAATAATAGCCGTCAGCAACAACGGAATGCTTTTTGCAAAGCAGAGAATCAATGTGTCTGTGAAGAATATCAACATCCTCTGCGTTGTAAAGATTTTTTGCAATCCCTGCCTGGTTTGTGATTACGATGGTAAGATAACCCTTTTTCTTGAGGTTTGCCATAGCCTTGTCTGCATCGGCGAGAAATTCAAAATCTTCGGTGCGGTAAAGATGACCGGGGTCATAATTTATCGTTCCGTCTCTATCAAGAAAAACAGCTTTGCGTGTTCTTTTTGACACGAGCAAATCTTTTTCGGCTTCTGCTTTATGGTAGTTTTCGGGGATGCCGATGTCAATGAAATAACCGTCGCTTTCAAGCACGGCAACGGGGCAGTAACCGCCCTCGAGAATGAGCTTTTCAAACGAGAATTTTTCTTCTGTTACTCCGTCAAGAATATTTTTGTTTATTAAATATATTCCGCCGTTGATGAGTCCGCCTGACTTGACGCCTTTTTCACGGAAGCCGTTGAGTCTGCCGTTGTTTACCGTAAGGAATCCCGAATGCTCTGCCCAGGGAACTTCTCTTGCTGCAAGGGTAATAGGGCAACCGGATTCTTCGTGAAGTTTTTGCATTTCAAAAAGGTCAACATCAAAAAAAGAATCTCCGTTAAGTGCAACAGCATAATCGCCGCAGCACATACCGAGAGCTTTTTTTATTGCACCGCCCGTACCGAGTGGCGATTCTTCACGGCAGTAGTCGATAACCATTCCTCTGTAAATCCTGCCGATTGTTTCTTCGATATATTCAGCCATATAGCCGGTCGAAATGATTGCTTTGTGAATTCCGTTGGCATAAAGACTGTCTAAAAGATAGTGCAGAAACGGCTTGCCGCCAATCGGTGCAAGAGGTTTCGGAAGATTGTCAACACAGGGTCTGAGCCGTGTACCGAATCCGCCTGCAAGAATGATTGCTTCCATCAGGCATCTTCCTCCGCAATGATATCCTTTGTACCGTCGGACAGTTCAACTCCGTTGTCATAAAACGCAACGAGAACGGAGTCTTCGTGATAGTCGAAAGTATGAATGACGTTTCGCTCGATAACGAACATATCGCCTTTTTTGAAGTCGAAGAATTCTTTTTTATCGCCGAGTTTTGCTTCAACGGTGAACGAACCTTCTATAACATAGAAACCTTCACGGCTGAACCTGTGAAAGTGTCTGCCTCTTTCAACTCCGGCTTTTGAGGTACAGACGTTAATCTGCTTATATCCCTCGTGCACAAGCTGAATAAGGCTTCCTCGCTCATCTTCAAAAACAAAATCGGGTTTAATTATCGTTATCATTTTTTGCTCCGTCAGTTATTTACAATTATTTTCGTGCCTTCGTTTTCAAAGCTGAATTTGATTTCAAGCATTCCCGAAAGAGCGTTTCTGATACTGTCGTGTTTGCCTTCGGGCACATAGAAAAGAAGACATCCTCCTCCGCCTGCACCGAGAAGCTTGCCACCGAGTGCGCCTGCGGATGTGGCTTTGTGATAAATTTCGTCTATGTAGTCTGTTGAAATTTTATTGCTTATGCTTCTTTTGAGAAGCCAGGTTTCGCCAAGCAGTCTGCCGAAATCATCAAGAGGTGCATTGGGATTGGTAAGAATTTCCTCCGCAATATCAACCATTTTCAGCATCTCGAGAAGCTCAGCGGTTTTATTGTTCATTGCAACCTTTGTTGTTTTCTGGATTTCAAACGAAAAACGCGAAAGTCCTGTAAAAAACATCATCAGGTTGCCGTTAAGCTTTTGTTTTCTTTCTTCGGGGATTTCAAGAGGAGTGACGGTATATCCGTCGGCATTGAAATCAATGCGGTTGAATCCTCCGAATGCCGCCGCAATCTGGTCCTGGATTCCGCCTTCTTCTCGGCAGAGAGTGCGTTCAAGATAAATCGCATCGTCTGCAAGCTCACGTTTGGTTTTGGTTATGCCCTGCATTGTATAAAAAGCGTTGAGCAGACCGACCGAAAACGAACTGCTTGTGCCGAGACCTGTTTTTGAAGGAATATCGGCATCGTAGTTGAGCGCAATTCTCTCAAGACCGAGCCATTCCATTGCGTTGCGGATGGCAGGATGCTTTATTTCATCAACAGAATTGACTTTTTCAATCTGTGCATATGAAAGGTAAGTTTTGTAATCGAAAAGAGGCGGAAGTTCACGCACGTTGACATGGCAGTATTTATCAAATGTTGTTGAGATTACCGCTCCCGAATGCTCACGGTAAAATTCGGGAAAATCCGTTCCTCCGCCAAAAAATGACATTCTTACGGGTGTCTGTGATATTATCATTCAAACAAACACTCCTTCAAATTAATGTAACGTACATTATAACATATATATTATATTAAATCAACAGTTTTATTAATAAACAACGTTTTGAGGGTTTCCGTTAAGGAATGCCTCAACGTTTTCGCGGCAGATTTTCATAAGTCTTTCCCTTGTTTCAAATCCCGCCCAGGCAATGTGGGGTGTGATGAAGCAGTTTTTGAGCCCGAAAAGGGGATTATCCGCCTTGGGCGGTTCAACGGAAAGAACGTCAAGACCTGCGCCTGCGATTCTGCCGTTTTTAAGTGCATCTGCAAGTACGCTTTCGTCAACAACCTGACCTCTTGATGTGTTTATAAGAACAGCAGACGGCTTCATTTTTGAAATGAAATCTGTATTGACCATACCTTCGGTAAGCGGTGTAAGAGGGCAATGAAGAGTAACAAAATCGCTCTTTGCAAGAAGCTCATCCTTATCGCAGAACTCAACGTTTTCAAAGGGTGCGGGGTGATTTGTGGATGCAACAACCTTCATTCCGAAAGCCTGTGCGATAGTTGCAACCGCCTTGCCGATTTTGCCGAAACCGATGATGCCGAGAGTTTTTCCGCAAAGCTCCGTGAGAGGTGTTTTCCAATAGCAGAAATCCTTGCAGGCAGACCATTCTCCGCTGTGTACGGAGTCGCTGTGGATGGCTACGGAGTTGGTAATTTCAAGAATAAGAGCAAAAACGAGCTGCGCAACCGCCGAAGTGCTGTAAGACGGAATATTGCATACGGGGATGCCTTTTTCTTTGCAGTATTCCCAGTCAACGATGTTATATCCCGTGCTGAGCAGACCGATATATTTAAGGCTTCCGAGAGTTTCGAGAAGCTCTTTTCTCAGGGGTGTTTTGTTGGTGATAACAATGTCGCAATCCTTTGTTCTTTCTGCGATAAGTTCGGCAGGAGTGCGGTCAAAAACCGTGCATTCTCCGAGTTTTTCGAGCCATTCCCAGGAGAGGTCTCCGGGGTTTTCGGTGTATCCGTCAAGTATGGTTATTTTCATAGAAAATCCTCCGCTGTTTTATAGATATCATTTATTATAGCATAAGATTGTAAAAAATAACACTATAAAATATTAACTATTTTTGTTGACTTTATTGTAATATTGGTATAAAATTAAAAGTTGGAAAAGTATCAGAAATTTCACACGGCAACAGGAGATATAAGAATGAAGGTTTTGCTCGTAAATCCCGCCCCCGAACACTACACGAGAGCTCGTTGCGCACCGCTCGGAGTCCTTTCGATTGCAAGCTATCTTGAGGTCAAAGGTCACGATGTAAGAGTGCTCAACAGAGCCATAAAATCAACCGATATAAACGTTGAACTTGATGATTTCAAGCCCGATTTTGTGGGTTGCTCACTTCTCACCGTTATGTCGGTCAAGGACTGCATCGTCGTGTCCGAAGCGGCAAAGAAGCGCGGAATTTGCGTTGTATGGGGCGGACCTTATGTTTCCGCAATTCCCGAAATGACTCTTGAACTCGGCTGTATTGATATGATATCGATGGGCGAAGGCGAAGAAACCTGGCTTGAGCTTTGCGAAACAAAAGCAAAAGGCGGGGATATTTATTCAATCGACGGTCTTGCATATATGAAAGACGGAAAGTTCGTTATGACCCCCGAAAGAGAATTCACCGACCTTTCGATTCTTCCTCCGCTTAATTTTGAGCTTGTTGATGCGCAGAAAACTCTTTATAAAAACTACGATTATGACGGCATTATGGGTATGTATGTTTCAAAAGGTTGTAACGGAAGATGCACTTTCTGCTATAACCACGCTTTCCATAAGAGTTGCCGCCGCTCACGCCCTCTTGAGCATTTCATTTATGAGGCAAAGTTTGTAAGAGACCAATACGGCGCAAAGGCTTTTGCTCTTGCCGACGAACTTTTCGGATACAATAAGCAGACTCTCCACGAATTCTGTGACGCACTTGATGAAGCCGATCTCGGAATGAACTGGGGCGGTATGACAAAAATCGGTCTTTTCGACAGAGAAGATTTTCAGCGTATGTATGATTCGGGCTGCAGATGGCTTGAATTCGGTGTTGAAAGCGGTTCTCCCACCACTCTTGCACGAATGAAAAAAGGTCTGAAACTCAGCAGAGTTGAGGAAGATCTTAAAATCTGCAAGGAAATCGGAATTATCACCCTTTGCTACTTCATTGTCGGCTATCCCGACGAAACAGAGGCTGAGCTCAGAGAAACCTGTGAGCTTGTTGAAAAAATCGGATATTCAAGATTTGTAAGCTCATATTTCAGCCCTCTTCCCGGTTCGGAAATCTACGATAAACTTGTTGCCGAGGGCAGACTCACTCCTCAGAAATCAATGAAGGAGTGTATGAAAACAAAGATTTTCTATTCTCCCAAACCCAACCTTTCAAAGGTCAGCACGCTTGACCTCAAGGTTGTGCGTTCATATATGCTCTGGAAGAGTTTTACGGAAAAGAAATTTGATGAGAACGGCAAGATTAACTACGCAACCGCCAGAAAAGATATCAAGGATGTTCTCAGAAGCCTTAAAGGTCACGGATTCAAGGCGGGTGTTGAGCAGTTCTTTATCAGCGGATATGAATTTCTTGATATCTTCTTTTATGCGAATTTCTTCCCGAAAATCCGAAAAAAATATAACATAGGCAGGAAATAATATGAGAATTCTGTTTTTTAATCCGTCTATGGAGCGTTATACCCGTCAGGTAAGTTTTCCTATCGGTCTGGTTTCGATTGCGACTTATCTCAAGGCTAACGGTCACACGGTGAAAATAATTGACAGAACTATAAAAACAACCAATATCCGCAAGGAGATTGAGGATTTTGCGCCCGATATTGTTGGCATTTCCGTTATTTCAACAAAGTCTTTCGGCGATTCCGAAAAAATTTCGATAGCGGCAAAAAAATACGGTGCAAAGGTTGTGTGGGGCGGAATATTCGCTTCTCTCGACCCCGAATTTATCTTTAAGAATATTGACATCGATTTCATTTCAATCGGTGAGGGCGAAGAAACCTGGCTTGAGCTTGCAGATGCCGTTGAATCAGGCGGAAATCCCAAGGAAGTTGCAGGCCTTGCATACAAAGAAAACGGTAACGTGATTTATACTCCCGAAAGAGAATTTACCGACCTTTCAATCCTTCCGCCGTCGGATTTCACCCTTATCGATGTTGATAAATATCTCGGACCCATGTACGGTGCAAAGAAAACCGCTTTGCTTTATATTTCAAAGGGTTGCTACGGTCAGTGCACTTTCTGTTTCAACTCGAAATTCCATCGCAGATGCCACAGAGAAAGACCGCTTGATGTCTTCTTTGCGGAAGTTAAATATCTTATGGAAAACCATGATGTTGACTGCATTTACTTTGCCGATGAGCTTTTCGGAAAGAACAAAGCGCATCTGAGGTATCTTTGCGAAGCGTTCATCGAATCGGGTCTCGGCTTCAAATGGGTAGCGCAGACCAGAGCGGGATATTTTGACCTCGAAGATTATAAGCTTATGAAGAAAGCGGGCTGTATTGCTGTTGATTTCGGAATAGAAACCGGTTCGCCTTCGATGCTTGAAACAATCAAAAAGAATATTCCTTACAACAAAATCATTGAGACATTCGAAATGTGCAGGGAAGCGGAAATCATAACCCTTGCCAACTTTATAATCGGTTTCCCCGACGAAACAGAAGAGCAGCTCAGAGATACCATTGAGATGGCAAAAACCATCCCCGCCACTCAGAGAACGTTCTTCTTCTTTATGCCGGGCCCAGGAAGCGAGCTTTACGATATGCTCGTTTCAAGCGGAAGATACACTCCGCCGAAAACATTCAGAGAATATACGAATGTTCAGTTTTATTATTCTCCCAAACCGAATTTTTCGAAAATACCGACCAAGGAGCTTAAAGCTGTCCGAGCTTATTTTCTCTGGAAGGGATTTTCACGCAAATATTTTTCGCAGACGGCAAGAACCTACGATATCGCAAAGAAGGATATCGTTGATGTGCTCAAGCAGTTCAAGGGTCACGATCTGAAATTCGCATTTCAGCTTTTGCTTATTTCAGCGTACGAATTTCTTGACATATTCTGCTATGCGCATTTCTGCCCGTCGGTTATCAAAAAGTACGATTTGAATATCGATTAGGGTAACGAGTATAACCCGAACCTGCCTGAAAGCGGGTCTTTTCAGCGCTTTTTGGGGGTTTGTATTAGAAAGAATTAAATATATACAGACAGCGGTGAGTTTTTGAAAAGAACAAAGAAACCAAAATTGCTTCTGCTTTTCGGCGGATTAATATTTATTTTGCTTTCCTTCGCTGTGTTTGTTTTGTTGCTTTCTCTCGAACACGAGGAGCTCTGGCGGTGGTATGCTCAGATAAAGCAATCGCTTGCCAACCTTGAGGATTTTATTCTGCATATTGACATTGCGTGGCTTTTTGCTTTCGCAATTCTTCTGCTTTTCGCAGTGAAAAGCGTTATCCCGATTTATCCGACCTCAACCGTCTGTTTTCTGACGGGTGCGGTTCTGCCGATGTATTTTGCAATCCCCGTCAACATCATCGGCTTTGCGGTTTTGCTGACCGTCAGATATTTCTGGGGCAGACGCTTCGGTGCGGGCAATGCATGGAAAATCATCTCAAAAACAGACACTCTGAGGAAACTTATTCAGCAGGACGGAAAAGGAAATTCTGCCTTGCTTGTTGCGCTCAGGCTCATTCCCGGAGTGCCGGTCAACAGTATTTCGGGTATTTACGGCTCATTCGATTTCGGATATCTGAAATTTATTCTGTTTTCCGTTATCGGTTTTATGCCCAGACTGATTTCGTATACATTTGTCGGACGTAATGTTTTTGACCCGCTTTCGGGCAGCTTCCTCGTTCCGCTTATGCTGATCCTGTTCTTTACGGGCACATCGCTTGTTTGCGTCAACGGAATCTGGATTACTGTTGAAAAAACAGTCAAACACATAAAAAATATAAAAGAAATCAAAGAGAAAGGAAATATAAACCATGATTAAGACATCGGTTCTCAAAGAAAATTTCGCAGGTTCGGATTATGATTCCGCACTTGCAAGAATTTATAAAGCGGAAGATATCGCTTCTCAGAAGGTGAGATATGCGGCTCTTGTTGCAAAGTTCGAAGAGCTTTTCGGTTCCGACAGAGAGGCTGAAATTTACTCCGCACCCGGCAGAACAGAGGTAGGCGGCAACCACACCGACCACAACCACGGAAAGGTTATTGCCGCAAGTGTTAACCTTGATGCTGTTGCTGTTGTTTCAAAGAACGATGAAAATATTGTAAGAGTAAAGTCCGAAGGCTATAAGATTGATGCTGTTGACCTTGCAAACCTTGGCGTTATGCCCTCGGAAAGAGGTAAGTCCGAGTCTCTTATCAGAGGTGTTTGCGCCGCATTCAAGAACAGAGGCTACAATATCGGCGGTTTTGATGCAGCAACTGTTTCTGACGTTCTTTCGGGTTCAGGTCTTTCGTCATCCGCAGCGTTCGAAGTTCTTATCGGAACAATCCTCAGCCATCTTTATAATGACGGCAAGGTAAGTGCCGTTGAAATCGCTCAGATTGCTCAGTTTGCAGAGAATGAATATTTCGGTAAGCCCTGCGGTCTTATGGATCAGATGGCTTGCTCCGTCGGTGGTTTTGTTCAGATTGATTTCAAAGATCCCTCGGTTCCTGTTATCAACAAGGTTGATTTTGATTTCGCATCCTGCAACCATGCTCTCTGTATTGTTGACACAGGCGGAAATCACGCTGACCTTACCGACGAATATGCAGCTGTAAGAGGTGAAATGGAAGCGGCTGCAGCTCAGTTCGGCAAGAGCGTTCTCCGTGACGTTGATGTTGATGAATTCGAGAAAAAGATTGCTGTTATCCGTGATACAGTAGGTGACAGAGCGGTTCTCCGTGCAATGCATTTCTTCAACGAAAACAGAAGAGTTGACCTTCTCGGTAAGGCACTTGAAAACGGCGATTTTGAGGCTTTCAAGGCTCTCATCATCGAAAGCGGTTTCTCATCATATATGTATAACCAGAATGTTTACACCTGCAAAGCTCCTGCTGACCAGCCCGTAAGCCTTGCTCTTGCAATGTGCCAGGAAATCCTTGCAGGCAAAGGCGCATGGAGAGTTCACGGCGGCGGTTTTGCAGGCACAATCCAGGCTTTTGTTCCTATGGATTGCCTTGATGAATTCAAGTCAAGAATTTGCGCTGTTTTTGGCGAAAAATCCTGCTATGTTCTCAATATCCGTCCCGAAGGCGGCGTAAAAGTAATATGATTTTAACTGACGGAAGTAATTGAAATGAATAATTATAATGAAGTTTCCGTTTTGCTCGAAAAGCTTTGCTCCGCAAAGGGTGTTTCGGGTGCGGAAAATAAGGCTGCTCAGGTCGCTTCAGAGCTTCTCTCAAAATATATGTCCGTAAAAATTGACCCTCTCGGAAGCGTTACGGGCACAATGGGTGAGGGGGATACTCACATCCTTCTCGATGCCCACCTTGACCAGATAGGACTTATCGTGACTGCTGTTGACGAAGATGGCTTCCTTAAGGTTGCCAAGTGCGGCGGTGCGGATATCCGTGTGCTTGCCGCAGCGGAAGTGACTGTTCACGGCAAAGAAGATATCTTCGGAATAATCACTTCAACTCCGCCTCATCTTTCAAAACCCGAGGATTCAAACAAGGCAAAGGGATTTGACGAAATTGCCGTTGATATCGGAATGAAGCGCGAGGATGCTCTTAAAATTGTGTCTCCAGGTGACAGGATTACGTTTAACGGCAGCTTTTCAAAGCTTCTCGGAAGCAGAGTTGCATCCCCTTCGATTGATGACAGAGCCGGTGTTGCGGCAATTCTTCGCTGCCTTGAAATGCTTGAAGGCAAGGAGCTTAACTGCAGAATCAGTGTGCTTTTTTCCGTTCAGGAGGAAACGGGCGGAAGCGGTGCGCAGACGGGTGCATTCTCTGCGGATGCAGATGAGGCGATTGCAGTTGATGTCAGCTTTGCAACTGCTCCAGGAATCAGTTCCGAAAAATATGCTTCGCTCGGAGGCGGAACAATGATAGGCTTTGGTCCGTCGCTCGATTATGATATGAGCAGACGTCTTTCCGAGATTGCCGAAAAGAAGAATATTCCCAATCAATCCGAGGTTATGGGCGGAAAAACAGGCACAAACTGCGACGAAATTCAGATTTCGGGTAAGGGTGTCAAAACCGCTCTGCTTTCAATTCCGCTTCGCAATATGCATACTGCGGTTGAGGTCTGCGACCTTGAGGATATCGAAAACACGGCAAAGCTTATGGCCGAATATATAATCGAAAGGGGATGTTCCGATGCTTGAGATGATTAAGGAACTCTGCACCCTTTCGGGAATTTCGGGCAGAGAAAACGTTGTTCGTGACTATATAATAGAAAAAATCAAAGATTATGCCGAGTACAGCATCGACCCTCTCGGTAATCTTATCGTATTCAAAAAGGGTAAGAATCCTGCCAAAAACAAGGTTATGCTTGATGCTCATATGGACGAGGTCGGTATGATGATAACTGCAATCACATCCGAAGGTTTTCTTCGTTTTGTGAAGGTTGGCGGTATTGACAGCCGTGTTATGCTCGGCAGAACGGTTAAGGTTGGCGATAAGGGTATCAGCGGTGTTGTCGGAATAAAACCCGTTCATCTTGTTGAAAAAGGTCAGGATGCGGATATTCCCAAGGCAGACGACCTTTATATCGATATCGGCGCAAAATCCAAGGAAGAAGCGGCGGAATATATCCGCCTTGGCGATGCAGCCTGGTTTGACAGCGATTTTGTCGAATTCGGTGACGGATTTATAAAAGCAAAGGCACTTGATGACCGTGCGGGATGTGCGATTCTGATTGAGCTTATCAGAAGCGAGCTTGAATATGACACCTGGTTTTCTTTCAGCGTTCAGGAGGAAATCGGTACAAGAGGTGCACAGACTTCTGCGTTCACAATCGCACCCGATTATGCGATAGCTGTTGAAACAACAACCGCTGCCGATATTTCGGGCGTGAAGGATGACAAAAGAGTTTGTATCTGCGGTGAAGGCGGAGCTGTTTCGTTTATGGACAGAAGAACGATTTACAGCAGAGAACTTTTTGATAAAGCGTTTGAGGTTGCAAAGGAGAGAAATATCCGCTGCCAGCCAAAAACTGTTGTTGCCGGCGGCAATAATGCGGGTGCAATCCACAAGAGCAGAGGCGGTGTAAAGACTCTGACCGTTTCTGTGCCGTGCAGATATCTGCATTCCCCCGGATGTGTTATAAAGTACAGCGATGCCGTCGAGAGTCTTAAGCTTATCGGTGCGATGGCAGAGGAATTCGCAAAATGGTAAAACTCATTGAAAATAAAAGCGAGCTTGATTTTCTGCCTGCCGACCCTTATGCAGCAAGGATAACCGCTTTTGCGGAAACCTATGGCACAGAGCATTCCTTTGCGATGTTCTGGGTGCAGACAACCGATGAAAAAGCGGTTGCGTCGGTCAGCAGAGTTGACGGAAATATGACGGTGTGTTGCCTTGACGGCACGGATTACGAAGAGCTTTCCGCATTCATAAATGCCGTCGGATTTTCGAGTCTGACGTGTGATGCCGAAGTAATGAAAAAGCTCGGATTCGAAGCGGCAAAAACCTCGTTCACCGTTGAATATAAAGGCGGTGCGGTGTTTGACAGCAATGATATTATCCGCGACTGCGACAAGAAAAAAATCTATGATTTGCTCTGCCTTTGCGGTTTTGAACTCGGTGATTACGGTGCATTTCTTGCCGATATTTGCGCAAGACTCAACAAAGGCACAGCGACCCTTTCAGCCATTCTGAATGGGGATGAACCGGGAGCTTGCGCGTTTGCGCTTTTCGAGGGTACAAAGAGCGTTCTTCTCGGAGCGGTTGCAACAAATCCCTCCGCAAGAGGGATGGGATTTGCATCAAAGCTTGTTGGTTCGCTTGCAGAAGAAAAGTCAGATAAGAAAGTTTTTCTTTTCTGCAGAGAGGATTCTCTTGCAGAGTTCTATAAAAAAATCGGTTTTAAAAAAGTCGGTTGCTGGGCAATAGCCGAAAATAATTGAGGAGGTGCCGTGATGTCACCGATATGCTGTGTTCTGGCAGCGGTAACAATTGTTTTTGCAGTAGGGTGCGTCTGCTTCAGAAGAAAAGGTAAAGCGTTCGAAGGAATGATGTGCAAATTTATGGCAAGCTTCGGATTTATTTCTGTTGCCGTGGTCGGATACTGCCTCAATCCCGTTGATACATATTATTTCTGTATGATGTGTTTTTCGGTGCTTTTCGGATTTTTCGGAGATGTGCTTCTCGGCATCAAAGAAGTTGCGCCGACCTTCAAAAGCAAACTTGTTGCACTTGGTACGATTTATTTCCTTGCAGGTCATATTTTTGCAATTTGCGGCTTCGTTTCGGCAAGCGGATTTGTTCTTCCTGCGCTTCTCGTTGGCGTTACGGGTGCAGTTCTTGCTCTGATTATGATGAAAGTTTTCAAAATGAAGATAGACAATAAGCTGAAACCTGTTATGGCAGTCTATTACGGCTCGTTATTTTATAAAGCTGCATCGGCGGCGGTGCTTGCTTTCGGAACAGGAAAGATTCCGTTCATCGTTGCTTTTATAGGAACAGCGCTGTTTATAATCAGTGATACCTGCCTGGGTCTGCTTTATTTTACCCCCGTCAAAAGAAAAAATATATGGGTAACGCTTGAACTTTCGAGCTATTATCCCGCACAGATATTGCTCGCAATGTCTGTTGCGCTTATGTAAAAGTCAAACGGAATGCCTCGATTCAAACGAGACATTCCGTTTTTTTATACCCTGTTATTATCCTTGATTTTTTTGATTGCACCTTTTTCAAGCCTTGAAACCTGAGCCTGGGATATTCCGATTTCATCTGCAACCTCCATCTGGGTTTTGCCTTGCATAAAGCGCAGATGGAGTATTTTTTTCTCCCGTTCATTCAACTCTTTTATTGCTTGCTTGATAAGGATTTCTTCAAGCCAGCTTTCGTCGCTGTCACCGCCACCTATCTGGTCCATAACATAGATTGTATCGCCGCCGTCGGAGTAAACAGGTTCGCTGAGTGAAACGGGTTCAACTATCGCATCAAGTGCAAGCACAACGCTTTCTTTTGAAATTCCGAGTTCTTTCGCAATTTCTTCGGGAGTCGGGTCACGTTCAAGTTCGTTTATCAGTCTTTCGCGTATCTGCATTGCGTGGTATGCCGTGTCTCTGACGGAACGGCTGACCCTTACGGGATTGTTATCCCTGAGATGTCTGCGCACTTCACCTATAATCATCGGGCAGGCATAGGTGCTGAATCTTACGTCGAGCGACAAGTCAAAATTATCGATTGCTTTTATAAGACCTATGCAACCTACCTGAAAAAGGTCATCGGGATTTTCACCTCTGTTTGAAAACCGTTGAATAACGCTGAGCACAAGACGCAGATTACCTGTTACAAGGTCATCTCTTGCTTTTTTATCACCCGCTCTTGCTTTTCTCAACAACTCCATTTTTTCACTTTCCTTAAGAATTTTCAACTTTGCGGTGTTAACTCCGCAGATTTCAACCTTGCTGAATTGCAAAAAATCACCCCGAAACAAATAATGGCATTAAAAGTATTGCCGAAAAAATCGGGGTTTATAAGAAAAAAGCATTCATATCCTTAAAAAACTTTTCACAGCCAAAAAGTGAGCAAAACAGAGCAAAACGGAGCATTTGAGAGCAAAACAGAGTAAAATATTTGAAAACATCAAACCCTAACGGATTTTTCACGGATTTATTAAAAAAATTGTTGACATTTGCAAGAATTTGCTCTATATTTTAATATATTATTATAAGCCGCACAGCAAAGGCAGAGAGGGGCTGCATAATTGAAAAAAAATGCGATCATTGATTTGAAAAATATTTCCGTAACTTTCGGAAATAATCAGGTACTCAAAAACCTCAACTTATATATCCGTGATAAGGAGTTTATAACGTTTCTCGGTCCGTCGGGCTGCGGCAAGACAACCACACTCCGAATCATTGCAGGTTTCATTGAACCCGATGAAGGTGAGGTTATTTTTGAGGATAAAAAGATGAATGGTGTTCCTCCTCACAAAAGGCAGGTTAACACTGTTTTTCAGCGTTATGCGCTTTTTCCCCACCTGAATGTTTATGAAAATGTTGCTTTCGGATTAAGAATAAAGAAAGTTCCCGAAAAGCAGATTAAAGAAACAGTCGAAGAGATGCTCGCGCTTGTCAATCTCACAGGCTTTAATAAAAGAAACATAAATTCGCTTTCGGGCGGTCAGCAGCAGAGAGTTGCAATTGCCCGTGCACTTGCGGTAAAGCCCAGGGTTCTTCTTCTTGACGAACCTCTCGGCGCACTTGACCTCAAGCTCCGCAAGGATATGCAGGTTGAACTGAAAAAAATTCAGCAGAGACTCGGCATCACTTTTATTTATGTTACTCACGACCAGGAAGAGGCGCTCTCAATGTCGGATACCGTTGTTGTTATGGATGGCGGTGTTATTCAGCAGATAGGCACACCTCTTGATATATATAACGAACCCAAGAACGCATTTGTTGCGGATTTCATAGGCGAAAGTAACATTCTTGACGGTGTTATGATTGATGACTGCCTTGTTGATTTTTCGGGTCACAGATTTGAATGTCTTGATAAAGGCTTCGGCAAGAACGAAGCGGTTGACGTTGTTGTCCGCCCCGAGGACGTTGACGTTGTTGAACCCGAAAAGGGTATGCTCCGAGGAACCGTTACATCCGTAACCTTCAAGGGCGTTCATTTTGAAATCATCGTTGATATCGGTGGCTTCAAGTGGATGATTCAGACAACCGATTATCAGCCCGAAGGTGCAAAAATCGGTCTTTTCATTGAACCCGATGCAATTCATATTATGAAGAAATCTGAATATTCGGGTATCTACGGCGACTACAGCTCATTCAGCGAAGAGTTTGATGAGCTTTCAAACGCAGAGGAGGAGGTGGAGGAATGAGCAACCGTTCATCACTCGGGTCAAAGCTTGTTGCCTCGCCTTACATCGTCTGGTCGGTACTTTTTATAATTGCTCCGCTGATTTTTGTTGTTTATTATTCCTTTACCGATGCTTCGGGAGCGTTCACTTTTGAAAACATAACCGCTCTGAGCAAATATACGCCCACTTTCCTGCGCTCAATATGGTTCGGAATAGTTGCAACCATCATCTGTCTTATCATAGCGTTTCCGCTTGCGTATATTATTTCGCAGAAGACAGAAAAGGTTCAGCGTACGATGGTTATGCTTGTTATGCTTCCGATGTGGATGAGCTTTCTTATCAGAACATATTCGTGGATGGCTCTTCTTCAGGATACGGGTATAATCAACAATCTTCTCGGCAAAATCGGAATTGACCCGATTCATATGATTAATACCGAAGGTGCGGTTATCCTCGGTATGGTTTATAATTTTCTACCGTATATGATAATGCCGATTTATTCGGTTATGGCAAAGCTTGATTACAGTATGGTTGAAGCCTGCCAGGATCTTGGCGGCAACCGTCTTACTGTTGTAAGACGCTGCATTATCCCGATGAGCATGCCCGGTATAGTTTCGGGTATCACTATGGTATTTGTGCCCTCCGTCAGCACCTTCTACATTTCACAGAAGCTCGGCGGCGGCTCGTTTGACCTTATCGGTGACGTTATCGAAAGACAGTTTCAGCAGTCTTATAACTACAACCTCGGTGCGGCACTTTCGCTTGTGCTGATGGTGCTTATTCTTATCAGTATGGCGGTTATGAACCGCTTTACGGGCGATGAGGAGGGCGTAGTTATATGAAAGCTGCATCAAAGATATATACCTTTCTCGTTTTTCTTTTTCTCTATGCGCCGATTCTCGTAATGATTCTTTTTTCATTCAACTCATCAAGCAGCACAAGCGTATTCGCAGGCTTTTCGCTTGATTGGTACAAGGCACTTTTAGAGGATGAAGCAACCTTAAGGTCGCTTTACAACACAATCATTCTTGCGGTCTGTTCTTCTGTTATCGCAACCGTTCTCGGCACTGCGGCGGCAGTCGGCATAGATAAATTCAAAAAAGGTCCCGTTCGTGCAGGCGTTATGGCAACAACAAATATTCCCATGACAAACCCCGAAATCGTAACGGGTATCTCAATGATGCTTCTGTTTGTTTTTGTGGGCAGACTTCTGAGCAAGGATGCCGTGCTTGGTTTCGGCACAATGCTTATCGCCCACGTAACCTTCAACCTTCCATACGTTATTCTTAACGTATTGCCCAAGCTCCGCCAGACGGACAGAAATCTTTCCGAAGCGGCGCAGGATCTTGGTTGCAGACCGGTTATGGCTTTCTTCAAGGTTGTTCTGCCGTCAATTATGCCCGGTATTATTACCGGTATGATTATGGCATTTACTCTTTCGCTGGACGATTTCATTATCAGCTATTTCACCAGCGGACCCGGCTTCCAGACTCTTCCCATTGCGATTTTCTCAATGACAAAGAAACGAGTCAAGCCGGATATGTATGCTCTTTCGGCTCTGATTTTTGTGAGCATACTCGTTCTTCTTATTCTTTATAATGTTGCACAGTCAAAGAGTGAGGAGAAAACCAAGAAAAAATAACACTTTCAAGTGGGGTGTTTTTATTGAAAAAAAGATTTGCATCCGTGCTTTTTGCGCTGATTCTTGCACTTCTGCCCTGCGTAACCGCAGTTGCGGCGGAGCAGAGCGAAATCGATGCGCTCAGAGGCACAACGCTTTACGTTTATAACTGGGGCGAATACATATCCGACGGTGCGGACGATACTCTTGATGTCAATGCGGCATTTGAAGAGAAATATGGCATCAACGTTGTTTACGAAACCTATGACAACAACGAGGTTATGTATTCAAAACTCAAGGGCGGCGGAGTTTCATATGATGTTGTTATTCCGTCGGACTATATGATTCAGAGAATGATTGCCGAAGATATGCTTCAGCCTATCGATTTTTCAAACATTCCGAATTATAAGTACATTCCCGAAAAATATAAAAATCTTGCGCACGACCCGAAGAATGAATTCTCCGTGCCCTATACAGTCGGTATGGTCGGTCTTATCTACAACACCGAAATGGTTGAAGAAGCGCCCGACAGCTGGACTGCTCTCTGGGACGAAAATTACGAAAACAGCATTCTGATGTTCAACAATCCCCGTGATGCATTTGCGATTGCGCAGAGCATTCTCGGCATGGATTATAACAATGAGTCCGAGGCTTCGTGGAGAGTTGCTGCAGAGCTTCTCAAGGAGCAGAAGAATGTTTCTCCCGCATACGTAAACGACGAAGTTTTCCTTAAGATGGAAGCGGGCGAAGCAGCAATGGCTCCATATTACGCAGGTGATTTCCTCACTATGCAGGAGAATAATCCCGCTCTCGACTTTGTTTATCCCAAAGAAGGCGTGAATTTCTTCGTTGACGGTGCTTGTGTGCTCAAGGGCGCAAAGAATAAGCTTGCGGCAGAGCTTTACATCAACTTCCTTCTTGAACCCGAGGTTGCGCTTGCCAATGCGGAATATATCTGCTACGCAAGTCCCCATACCGAGGTGTTCAACAATCCCGAGTATTCATTCTATGAGGATGAAATCCTCTATCCCGAGGACGGAAAGTTCAAAACTCAGCTTTTCCTCAACCTCAATCCCGAAACTCTCGCTTTGATGAGTACACTTTGGGATGATGTGAAGAACTATATCCCTTCGGGTACGGGAAATCACGATTTCTTTTTCGGTGGTTCTGGTTCGGCTGTTTCGACTGATGACGGCGAAGCAATGACTCCCGAAGCAAGAAGATACGCTCTTTACATCGGAATTTTTGCCGCAGTCTGCGTCGCATTTGTTATTTTCAGATATGCACGCAAGAAGTACAGAGAGAATATATAAAATATTACCGCTGTGTAAATTTTTTGCACGGCGGTTGATTTTTGTGTGTCCGTGTGATATTATTTTGCAGTAAAATCAAAAAGGAGCGTAGAAAATGAAATATATAAAAATATTTGCCGTTGCGTTGCTTGCGCTCTGCGTTTTGCTTGCGGCATCTTGCTCTGTGAAAGAGCCTGAGGTTGAAACGGCAACAACCGAGTCAACCGTTCCACCCACATCGTCTGAAAATCTTGAGGGTGCGATTGATGCATTCATAAATCTTACCGAAGCAGTTTTCTCGGATGAGGTCGAAGCGGAGGATGAACCGTATTACGGCGAGGATGAGACCGAGGAAGAAGAGACGGAATACGAAAAGCCGACTATGTATATCCCCGTGTCGCACACAAGTCCGCTGACAGAAATTTTTACGGATAAAATTATTGAAGAAACATCAAAAATTCAGTCGGAAGAACAGACCGGAAAAAGAACAGTTACCCTCAGCTTTGCAGAGGGCAGAAGTCTTACCGAAATCTTTAAAATCCTCGATGAATATGAGGTTGCTGATTTTGATGAGCTTATGCAGACAGCAGCAACCTATGACTACAGTTATTATCCCCTCGTTTCAAAAATCCCATCAGATCCTAACCGCTGTTTCAAGCTTGAAGGATATCTTTATCCCAGCACATATGAATTTTATACAAACTCAAAGCCACAGGATGCAATAGGCAAATTCCTCAGAGGCGGCAAGGCTAATATCACGGAGCAGATGATGGCTCAGGCTTCGGCACTCGGCTACACGATGGATGAGGTGCTGACAGTTGCATCGATTGTTGAAAAAGAGGGCGGAAAGTCAGAAGAGGTTGCAAAGATTGCCGCTGTTATTTATAACCGCCTTGAAGCCGGGATGAAGCTTCAGATGGATTCATCGATTTATTATGTTGAACGCCACATAAAGCCTTATCTTACCGGCGATATAAACCGCTACAACAGCTATTACAACACTTATAAATGCTCCGCTCTTCCCGCAGGACCCATCTGCAATCCCGGTCTGAAAACAATCAATGCCGCTCTCAATCCCGCAGATGTTGATTATCTCTACTTCTGCCACGACGAAAACGCAAACTATTATTATGCAGAAACCTACGAAGAGCACCTTGAGAATCTGAAGCTTGCAGGACTTGAATAAAAATTTAACCGCCTCGGTGATTAAACCGAAGCGGTTATTTTTTATTTGTGTGTATATTGCCCGTGCATGGCGGTTTTGCTTCCCCTCTGAATTGCAAATTCGGGACAGCGGTGCAGACAGCCGAGGCACATTGCGCATTTATCCCTGACCCAAACGGGTTTGCCGTTTTGAATTTCAATTGCCTCCGTGGGGCATTGCTCTGCGCAAATACCGCAGCCGATACAGTCGTTACTGACGGAAAGCGTAGAAGTTTTACGCATTTCCTCATATCCGCCGTAAAATTTATCTCCGAAGGGGATTCGTCTCGAGTCAAAATTACCTTTTGCTTTTCTGACGATTTTGTCAATTATTCTGCCGATTTTCTCATCGGCTTTTCTGTTGGTTTCGGCAACCTTTTCTTTGTCGGATACATCATAAGCGGGAGTCCAGGTGTCGGGCATTCTGACGGAATATTGTGCATCGGTTTTAATTCCTTTTTCTTTGAGCAAGGATTTGATCATCTTGCTTGCCCCACCCGAAAATCCGCCATAGGTGACGAGGGTGAAAACATATCCGCCTCCGTTAAGGTTGAGTTTGTCTATGAAATCGGTAACCGTTACAGGCAGACCGAAGTTATAAACGGGAGCAATAAATCCGACTGTTTCGCTGTCTTTTGCGGCAAAATCAAACTGACCGTTTTTGAGACAATCGGTGATTGAAACGGCTCTGTCACCCGTTGCTTCGGCAATTCTTTTTGCGGCGTGACGGCTGTTACCCGTTGCGGAAAAATAAAATATCATATTCTTCTCCAAAAAAGCTCAACCCGTTGAGGATTGAGCCTTTGTTTTTATCTGAGCTTTGCAAGCTCCTTATAGTTTTCTTTGAGTGAGTTGTAGAGCGATGAATAGACAGCGTGGTATTCACGGTATTTCGCTGTGTTTGTGCTGTCGGGATTTGAAATTTTCGCTTCGTCGGGTATCATCGCGTTGCAAGCTGTTGCAACGTCGGGATAGATTCCCGAACCGACTGCCGCAAGAATTGCAACGCCGAGAGCGGGACCCTCGGATGATTTTGTTGTGAGCACGGGCATATCGAATGTGTCACAAATCATACCCTTCCAGAGTTTGCTCTTTCCACCGCCTCCGCAAAGGAGCATTGACTGCGGATTGATACCCATTTCTTTGAGCACAAGTAAGCAATCATAAAGCGAATAGGTAACGCCCTCCATAATCGCTCTGATGAAGTGTGAGCGTGTGTGGATTGCGGAAAGACCGAAGAATACACCTCTGCAGTCGGGGTCAAGATGCGGAGTTCTTTCGCCCATAAGATAGGGGAGATAGAGAAGCTTGTCGCATCCGATTGCGATTTCTGATGCTTTTGCATCTGTTATAACGTAAACATCCTTGCCTTCGCTTGCAGCCTGAACGGATTCTTCACCGCAGAAATTATTTTTGAACCACTGGAGCGAAAGACCTGCGCCCTGGGTTACGCCCATAACGTGCCACGCACCCGGCACAGCACAGCAGAAGGTATGGACTCTGCCCTTGGGGTCGATGACGGGATTATCCGTATGAGCAAAAACAACACCCGAAGTACCGATTGTTGTGAATGCCTTGCCTTCTTCAACAACGCCCATTCCGACTGCCGCAGCGGCATTGTCGCCCGCACCGCCGACAACCGATGTTGCAGTTGAAAGTCCTGTTTTTTTGGCTGTGTCGCTGTTGATATATCCCGTAATTTCGGGGGATTCATAAACCTTTGCGAGATATTCTTCTTTGATTGAAAGTGCGTCAATCATAACCTTTGACCACTTTCTCTGCGGGACGTCGAGAATCTGCATTCCCGATGCATCTGAAACCTCGGTTGCGAATTCGCCCGTAAGTCTGAAACGGAGATAGTCCTTCGGAAGAAGGATGTGACGGCACTTCTCAAAAATCTCGGGTTCATTGTTTTTTACCCAAAGAATCTTTGAGGCGGTGAAGCCTGTAAGAGCGGGGTTTGCGGTGATTTCAATAAGCTTTTCTCTGCCGAGTATTTCGGTCAGTTCGTCGCATTCTTTGCCTGTTCTCTGGTCGCACCAGAGAATTGACGGGCGCAGAACATTGCATTCTTCGTCGAGCATAACAAGTCCGTGCATCTGACCCGAAATGCCGATTGAAACGATATCGATTTTGTTAACGCCGCTGTCGGAAACGACCTTTGAAAGCGTTTCGATTGCGGCATCGTACCAGTCTGAGGGATTCTGCTCCGCCCAGCCGTTGTGGGGCTGAAGAAGCTCGTATTCACGGCTTGCTGAAGCAACGGTTGTTCCCTTTTCGTCAAAGAGGACGGTTTTTGTTGCCGAAGTGCCGAGATCTATACCGATAACATATTTCATCTTATTCACCAAACATAATGCCGTTTATTGCAGACTGAAGGTATTCCTGCTTGCCTGAGCCGGGATCGGCGCACTTACCGAGTGAGCAGGCATAAGCCGAAAGCTCTTCGAGAGTTGCTTCACCGTCTGCAATCTTCTTGCCGATGCCCGAGCTGAAGCTTGAATATCTTTCTGCCTTGAAGCCATCAATTGTGCCGTCTTCAATAATTTTTGCGGCTTTGATAAGACCGAGTGCAAATGTATCCATACCGAGGATGAAGCCGAGCACCATATCTTCGGGAGTGTTGCTGGGTCTGCGGTTCTTTGCGTCAAAGTTGAGACCGCCGTTCTTCATACCGCCTGCCTTGAGAACTTCGTACATACACATTGTTGCCGAGTAAACGTCAAACGGGAATTCGTCGGTATCCCAACCGAGAACGGGGTCGCCCTGATTTGCATCGATTGAGCCGAGCATACCGTTGATAGCCGAGATGCGGAGTTCGTGTTCGAATGTGTGACCTGCGAGAAGAGCGTGGTTTGCTTCTATGTTCATCTTGAAATCCTTGTCAAGACCGTACTGGCGGAGAAAACCGATAGCGGTTGCTGCATCAAAATCGTACTGATGCTTCATAGGCTCCTTCGGCTTGGGCTCAATGTAGAAATCACCCTCAAAGCCGATGCTTCTGCCGTAGTCAACAGCCATTTTCATAAGACGTGCAATGTTTTCCTGCTCAAACTTAACGTCGGTGTTGAGAAGGGTTTCGTAGCCTTCTCTGCCGCCCCAGAAAACGTAGCCTTTACCACCGAATTTAACTGTAAGGTCAAGAGCTTTTTTTATCTGAGCTGCCGCAAAGCAGTAAACATCAGCGCTGTTGGTGCTGCCTGCACCATTCATAAAGCGGGGATTTGAGAACATATTTGCAGTACCCCAGAGACACTTGATACCTGTTTCATTCATCTTTTCAAGGATGTAATCGCTGATTTCGTCGAGTCTTGCGTTGGTTTCGTTGATATCCTCTGCTTCGGGAACAAGGTCAACATCGTGGAAGCAGAAATTCTCAACGCCGAGTTTCTGCATAAATTCAAAACCTGCGTCAACCTTTGCCTTTGCGTGTGCCATAGTGCCTTTTTCTGCGCCGAACGATTTGTCGGCCGTGTCTCTGCCGAACATATCCGTACCTGCCGCACCGAGATTATGCCACCATGCCATTGCAAAGTTGAGGTGTTCTTTCATGGTTTTGCCCATAACAACTTTGTCTGCATCATAATATTTAAAAGCGAAGGGATTTTTGCTTGAAGCACCTTCGTACTTAACTTTTTCAATAAAATCAAAATACATTATTATATCACTCCGTATTAAATTTTTTATTATTCGAAATTACAGATAACCTTATCTCCGTCTGCGGTGAGGCTGACCGATTTAACGGGACAGTCTGCGCTGTGGACGATTTTTTCTGTTATAACGTCTTCAACATTGCGGCGGATGGTGTTGCGAAGGTCTCTTGCACCTCGCGGTCCGTCAACGGAAAGGCGAGCAATTGTGCTGACAGCGGAGTCATCCCAGTTAAATCTGATACCCTTATCCTTAAGGGGATCAACAAGCTCGCTGAGCATAAGCACGGTGATTTTTTCGTAATCCTCTTGAGTGAGGTCGTTGAAAACAACAACTTCGTCAACTCTGCCGATGAATTCGGGCCTGAGGAATTCGTTGAGAGCTTTCATTGCTCTTTCTTTGGAGGCCTCATTCTTGGTCTTTGCAAAGCCGAGAGCACCCGAGCCTCTGTTGCTGCCCGCATTTGAGGTCATAACAATAACCGTATTTTCAAAGCTTACGTTTCTGCCCTGGGCATCGGTGATTCTTCCCTCATCAAGAATCTGGAGAAGAATGTTCATAACATCGGGATGAGCTTTTTCGATTTCGTCAAAAAGAACTACGGAATAAGGCTTACGGCGTACTTTTTCGGTGAGCTGACCTGCTTCGTCATAGCCGACGTATCCCGGAGGTGAGCCGATGATTCTCGAAACGGAGTGTTTCTCCATAAACTCACTCATATCAAGTCTGATAAGAGTTTCGGGAGTTTCGAAAAGTTCTTTTGCAAGGAGTTTTACAAGTTCTGTTTTACCTACACCCGTGGGACCTACGAATATGAACGATGCAGGACGTCTTCTTGGACTTATCTGAACTCTTCCTCTTCTGACAGCGGCGCTGACAAGCGAAATTGCTTCGTCCTGACCGATAATGCCTGCCTTAAGATTATCCTCAAGACTTGCAAGTCTGCGAAGGTCGCTTTCGATAACCTTGCTTGCAGGGATGCCTGTCCAGAGCTGAATAACTCTTGCAAGGTCGTCCTCGGTCACATTGTTGTCTGAAGCCAGAACTTCAAGTTCTTTTACTTCTATTTCTTTCTGGATTATTTCGGATTTTATCTTGCCGATTGCTTCGTAGTCAACGTCCTTTGCTTCGGTGAGCTCGGTTTCTTTTGCTTTGAGTTCTTCAAGCTCTGCGGAAGCAATCTCAAAATTGCTGATGTTGACATTGCGCAGATTAGCGCAGGTGCAGGCTTCGTCAAGAAGGTCGATTGCCTTGTCAGGCAAAAATCTGTCATTGATATATCTTTCGGAAAGGTTGACCGCTTTTTCAATGAGAGTGTCGGTAACTTTTACTCTGTGGAAATCTTCGTAGTAATCCTTGACACCCTGGAGCATTTCAACGGTATCTGCGATTGAAGGTTCTTCAACTCTGATGGGCTGAAGTCTGCGCTCGAGAGCGGCATCCTTTTCGATATATTTTCTGTATTCGGTGAAGGTTGTTGCACCGATAATCTGAATTTCGCCTCTTGAAAGAGAGGGCTTGAGGATGTTGGCAGCGTTCATCGAGCCTTCTGCATCGCCCGTGCCGACAAGGGAGTGAACCTCGTCGATAAAGAGGATGATATTACCCTCACTGCGTACTTCCTCAACAAGACCCTTGATTCGGCTTTCAAACTGACCTCTGAACTGTGTGCCGGCAACGAGTGCTGCAAGGTCGAGCATATGAATTTCTTTGTCCTTGAGCTTTGCGGGTACGTTGCCGTTGGCAATTCTGAGCGCAAGACCCTCTGCGATTGCGGTTTTACCTACACCGGGTTCACCGATGAAGCAGGGGTTATTCTTTGTTCGTCTGCAAAGAATCTGAATTGCTCTGTATATTTCGTTGTCTCTGCCGATGATTCTGTCAACCTTGCCTGTCTGAGCCTTTGCGGTAAGGTCGGTGCAGAACTGACTGAGATATTTGCGCTTCTTTTCGTCTTTATCTTTGGACTTTCTGTTGCCCCATTTTTTCTTCTTTTCTTCGTTTTCTGCCGAATTATCTGAAGAAGTACGCTCCTCTTTTTCGGCGGGGTTACCCATTGCACCGAGATTCTGGAGGAAGGGGAGTGTTCCTGCGCCTCCGGGTTCAAATCCGCCGTCTTCGCCGAACATTGCTTCAAACTGTTCACCGACTTCTTCGAGTTCATCCTCGGAGATGCCCATGCTCTGCATTATCTGCTTGACGGGGCCGATGTTCATTTCCATGGCGCATTTGATGCAAAGACCTTCCTGCGTCGTTTTTTCGCCCTCAACCTTTGTTATAAAGAACATTGCAGGACGCTTTTTGCATTTTGCACATAAAACCTGTTTCATTTAATAATATCCTTCTGAAATTTATTTGCTTGCTTTTTTCTCTTTAATCTGGCTGATAACTCCGGGAACATAGCTGAAGAAAGCAACAAGAGTAAGAACAAGACTGATTGCAATGAGAATAAGCATGGGAACTGCGGGGAGAGTGAATACGTTGCCGAGAATGCCGACGTCGGGACCGAAGGCAAGAATTACGCACATAATAACATAGAATGCGAAGGTGGCAATTTTGCCGGGCATTTCAGCTGCTACGGGTTTGAGACCGAACATAATCATAATTGCGCCGCCAACAACCATAACTGCTTCCTTGATAAGGAACACAAGGAAAATCCAGCTGAAGGTTTTTACTGTTTCGTCGGTGCTGTTGCTGAATGTCATATAGAAAACAATTGCGATTGTAATCTGAGTGAGCTTATCTGCAATGGGGTCAAGAAGTTTGCCGAGTGCGCTTATCTGGTTGAATTTTCTTGCGATTTTACCGTCAAAAAAGTCTGTTGAACCTGAAAGAGCAAGAACGAGAACTGCCCAGCCGTAGTCACCGTTGTTGAAAAGAACGGCAAAAACGGGGATGAGTGCGATTCTGATTACCGAGAGAAGATTGGGAATTGTGAGACAACCTGTAAAATATTCTTTTAAAATAGCTTTCATAATATCCTCCTGTTATGTAAACAAATTAATTATTGGCAAAAATCACGTGGGTTATATCTGAGATTATTCCGTGGATAACAGAGCCGTCAAGTGCCTGCGCAAACGGAGTTTCGGGAATAACCATTGCAACAAGACCGAGAACGATGCTGACTATCGCAACAACAAAAACGCCCTTGAATGCGCCGACAACGGAGCCGAGAAGTTTGTTGAATCCTTTGAGAACGGGGAGCTTGAACACTTTGCCGATGATGCCGATAACAATTGATGTTACCCAGTTCATAGCCACATAAAGAACAAAGAATGAGATGATTCTCAGAACGGCGAGAACAAGTTTGCCTTCAATTGCACCGTAAATCTTTTCTGCCGCTGCGGCAGGGTCAACAGCTCCGCTGAGCTGAGAAGCAAGATCCTCGAGTGAAATTCCCGCAATCTGCGCTGCGTTGGATATGTATTCGGGAACAGATTCGAGAAAAGCCTGAGAGCCGTTTGAAACGGTGTCTGCGATTGCGCCTTCGATTGCGCTTGTAATCCAACCGCCTACAAAGGCTTCGTTTGCCCATTCTGCAACGGGCTGTGAAAGTTCGCTTGCAACAAACCAGGTAACAAGCATAGCTGCGAAGGAAAGAATAATTTTGACAAAACCTTTTCTGCGTCCGTCGAGTATGCTGATTAAAACCAATACAACAAACGCAAGGTCAAACATAACTGCCGTAATATTCATTCACATGCCTCCTTTATTTATTTTCATTATATTATATCAGTATTTACAAACCGAACCGTTTTCAACAGTGTAGATTTCACCCGAACAGCAGAAGATTTCTGACGGCGGATTCTGAGTTTCAAAGGTACGGGTAACACCGCCCGATGAAGAATAAACTGTTATATCTTCGGAGTCAGCAATGGCAATTTTTCCTCCGTAAGCGGTAACGCAGTCGGGAATACCTTCAAGAGTTTCGGAGCAGGTTCTCTTTCCGGAAGAAGAAAATCTGACCATTCCAGTTTTTGCACCACCGAATTCTTCGTAGAAAACGACTGTGTTGCCGTTATCGTCAGTGCATACTGCAAGGATACTGTCTTCGGAATAAACAAGCTCATCAACCGCTTCTCCTTTGCTTGTGATAACAACCGTGCGGTTATCACCTGCGGCAATAACTTTGTTGGAGGTTGTGTAAGCAACCCTGAGAAGCAGAGTGCCGGCATATTTAATATCGGCAAGCGGTTCAGCTGAATTGACGTTGAAAACAATGAGCCTTGTGTAAATTTCCGCATTTTCTGCTCCGACCGCAACAACGGCAAGCTTTTTACCGTTTGAAGATAACGAGATGTCTGCGATTCTCTCCTGAGAGCAGTTCCATTGAAACACCTTATCAAATCGGTTATTATAAACAGTGAGAACGCTCTGATTTGCTTCGGTTGAATAGGACGTTGCAAAATATCCGTTCTTGGCAATTGCCGCCGCAACAACGGCACCTTCTTCGATGATTTTGCCGAGATTTTCGGTTTTGCTCTGAAGAATAACTTCGTTTGAAGAGTTGCTGTAAATCAAAGCTCTTCCGTTTTTGGTAAGCACCTTTGCATCTGCCGAGTCAAGCTTCATCGAGAATATTTCTTTTGCTGTTGAACCGAGAACAATAGTTGAATCCTCGTAAATCAACAACGGACTGCTTCCGATTGACGTTGCTTCTTTGAATCTCGAAACCTCGGTTGCGTAGGGATAGCCTCCGCTCTTTGAAAAAAGCTCACCCGTCATTCTCAGCGTATCTGTTATGTTTGATACTGCAACGTTGCCGAGCAATCTTACACTGAGAAAGAGCGCTGCAATAACAACGAGAATAACAATCGGGATTCTCATAAAAACAAGTATCTTTTTTGCAAGCTTTTTGTTGCGGAACTTGTTTAAATCAACTATTTTTTTATCTGCCATACTTTCCTCCTTCCGGGTTTCAGTAATGAATTTTGTTGAGATAAAGTCCGTGTGCCGGGGCTGTGTAGCCTGCGGCAGAACGGTTTTTTGCATTTATTATGCTTTCTATCGAATCGGTGGGAATCTTACCTCTTGAAATATCAATGAGAGTTCCGACCATTATTCTTACCATATTGTAAAGAAAACCGTTTGCTTCAACCCTGAATATAACCGTATCGCCCTCACGTTCGACGGAAGCGTCCATCACTGTTCTTTCGGTATCTTCAACGCTGCTGCCTGCTGCGCAGAACGAATCAAACCTATGTGTTCCGATAAAATCCTTTGCCTGACGGTCAAGAAACTCAGCGTCAAGAGGATATTTATAATGGAGTGAATGGTTATATAAAAACGGATTTTTATTTGGTGAATTCCATATTTTGTAAATGTATTCTTTTGATTTGCAGTCATATCTTGCGTGAAAGTCATAATCAACTTCTTTGCAATCTGTTGCCGCAATATCCTTCGGAAGAATCGCATTGAGCGCACCGACAAGCTTTCTGCATTCAATCGTGCTTTCGGTTCTTACGTTACAGCAATACATATTTGCGTGAACACCCGCATCGGTTCTTGAACAGCCGACAACGTTATCACGCTTTGAGCAGATATGCTCGAGTGCATCCTGGAGAGTCTGCTGAACGGTGATTGCGTTATCCTGAACCTGCCAGCCGTGATACGCTGTGCCGTCAAATGAAATTGTCAAAAGCAAATTTCGCATCAGATAACCGCCTCAAAAAAATGATTTAAAACTATAACACCCGCCGTGATTGCGGCACAGAACAGGAAAGCAACAACATCTCTTATTCCGAGCTTCATCTGCTTCATTCTTGTTCTGCCCTCACCGCCTGTGTAGCATCGGCAGGTCATCGCAAAAGCAAGTTCATAAGCTCTTCTGAACGATGAAACCATAAGGGGAATGAAAATCGGAACGAGTGCCTTTGCTCTCTGGATTATTCCGCCCGATTCAAGGTCAGCACCTCTTGCTTTCTGTGCGTTCATTATTCTGTCGATTTCTTCAATCAGTGTAGGAATGAAGCGAAGTGCAAGAGTCATCATCATTGCGAGTGTGTGCACCTTGATTTTGAACACCTTGAGCGGTGAAAGAATTCTTTCGAGCCCGTCGGTGAGAATGGTCGGGGTGGTTGTGTAGGTCAGAAGTGAGCTTATAATAACAAGACTCACAATTCTTATCATCGTGAATATCGCCGTGTTGACGCCTTTCTCTGTAACGGCAATATTCCAAAATTCAAAATAGACTTTTCCGCCTTCGGTATAAAGAACGTTGAGAACAGCTGTAAAGACAAGGATGATAACAATAGGCTTGAGGCTTTTGAGCATCATCTTTGCGGGCACTCTCGAAAGAGCCGCCGCTGCAACAGCCGTCAGAGCAATAAGTCCGAGCGAAAAAAAGCTTTTACAAAGGAAGATTACAACTATCAGCCAGAAGGTTGCTATCAGCTTTGCTCTCGGGTCAAGATTATGAAGAACGGATTTGCCGGGATAATACTGACCGATTGTGATATCTCTTATCATTCTGCGCTCCTCCTCTCAATGAGATTGCGGAGTATTGCCGTGCCCTGCTCAACAGTGTAAACGTTTGCGGGAACATCAATTCCTTTTGCACGGAGTTTCGAGAAAATCTCTGTTATTTCGGGAACATTGAGACCCATTGCACGAAGCTCGTCTCCTCTTGAATAAACCTCGTCAACGCTGCCTTGCATTGCAACCGAAGAATTATTCATAACGATTATACGGTCAGCCATTCCCGCAATATCTTCCATACTGTGTGAAACGATAATAACGGTGCTTCCCGTCTGCTTTCTGTATTCCTTTATAAGTTCAACAAGGTCTTTTCTGCCCTTGGGGTCAAGACCTGCTGCAGGTTCGTCAAAAATAAGAACCTCGGGTTCCATTGACATAACGCCCGCAATGGCAACCCTTCTTTTCTCACCGCCCGAAAGGTCAAACGGAGATTTGTCAAGATGTTCGGGCTTTACGCCGACAAATGCCGCCGCGCGAAGAACTCTTTCTTTTATTTCTGCTTCGGAAAGCTTCATGTTCTTCGGTCCGAATGCGATATCCTTATAGACTGTTTCCTCGAAAAGCTGATATTCGGGATACTGGAAGCAAAGACCGACCTTGAAGCGTGACTGCTTGAGGGTTTCTTTATCTTTCCAGATATCAACTCCGTCAACAAGGATTTTTCCGCTGTCGGGTTTGAGAAGTCCGTTGAAATGGGAGATAAGCGTGCTTTTACCCGAACCCGTATGGCCGATGATTCCGATAAGCTCGCCCTTCTCTATCTGAAGGTTAACGTCGTTTATCGCCGCAACCTGCTGAACCGTTCCTTTTGAATAGTAATGGGTCAGTCCGACTGTTTCAATTGCAAAACTCATACGGCACCTCCCATAAGACGGCATATTCCGTCAACGCATTCGTCAATATCGAGAACGCATTCCTTTATGCCAAGATTGCGGCAAAGCTCGGTTGACTGCGGCACATCAAGTCCGCACGCACGGAGCTTATTAACCTGAGAGAAAACCTCTTTCGGTTTGCCGTCCATAAGAACTTTTCCGCCGTCCATAACAACAACTCTGTCTGCCTGCACGGCTTCATCCATAAAGTGAGTGACAAGCACAACGGTTATGCCCATCTCTTTGTTGAGACGTTTTACAGTCTGCATAACCTCTTCTCTGCCCTTCGGGTCGAGCATTGCGGTAGGTTCGTCGAGAACGATGCATTCTGTCTGCATTGCGATTACGCCTGCAATGGCAACTCTCTGCTTCTGACCGCCCGAAAGATTGTGAGGCTCTCTGTGGCGGAAATCATACATATTGACCGATCTGAGCGCATCGTCAACTCTTCTGCGGATTTCCGAAGGCTCGATTCCGAGATTTTCGGGGCCGAAGGCAACGTCATCCTCAACGATTGTTGCAACAATCTGGTTATCGGGATTCTGGAAAACCATACCGACGGTTCTGCGGATTTCGTCCGCTTTTTCTTCGGTGTCGGCAACGATGCCCTTGACCGCAACCTCGCCCTTGGTCGGTTCGTAGATTGCGTTGCAGAGCTTTGCGAAGGTGCTTTTGCCCGAACCGTTGTGACCGAGAACCGCAACAAACTCACCTTTGTTGATTGCAAGGCTGACATCAGAAAGTGCGGGGAATTCTTTCACTTCGGCTGTTTCGTCATCCGCATCATATATAAATGTAACGTTTTTGAATTCGATTATTTTTTCGTTCATAATAAAAGTCCTGAATTAAGGTAGTTTCTTTCCGCATTTGCTGCAGAATTCGTAGTCCGTTTCGGCTTTTGCTCCGCAATAGGGACAAAAATTGCTTGTTCCCGACGGCTGAGAGTAATTATTTTCCTTTTTACCGAATCTTTCGTCCCAGGGATCAAGCTCTTCGGTTTCGTCGGTTATGTCATATTCGGAATAACGGTTTTTGCCGGTTGCATTTTTGAAATTGTAAATTGCCTGAACAACAGCAACGCCGATAAAGATTAATCCGAACGGAGCCATAAACCACGCACCGCCGGCAATCGCCATAACAGTCCAGAACACTCCGAAAAGTGCGCCGGCAATTCCCATAACTCCGCCCATAAATGACGGACCCCTGCCGGGTTTTATGCTTTTCATCGTTTTGCATCCTTTCCGAGCCATATCGCACTTGCACCGCAAGGTAAAACTCTGCCCGTTTTTGAGGAAACGGGGATGCCGATTTCGTCGCTTTCGGTTGAACCGCCGAACTGCTTCTGAACGGTTTCACCGAGAATATATTCCATAACGCTGGGTGAAAGACCCGTTGTGTAAGAATTAATCAGCACCATCAGCGAATCTTCGTAAAGAAGCTGTGAGCAAAGCTCAACGAAATCGTAGACTTCATTTTCGAGCTTCCATACTTCGCCGCCCGGACCTCTGCCGTATGAGGGAGGGTCCATAATGATGATGTCATATTTGTTGCCTCTGCGGATTTCACGCTGAACAAACTTGATGCAGTCGTCAACGAGCCATCTTACGGGAGCATCGGAAAGCTTGCTTGCCGCCGCATTTTCTTTTGCCCAGAGGGTCATACCTTTTGAAGCATCAACGTGGGTAACGCTTGCGCCCGCATTGAGAGCCGCAACTGTTGCACCGCCCGTGTAGGCGAAAAGGTTGAGAACCTTGACGGGTCTGCCCGCATTCTTTATTATGTCCGCAGTCATCTTCCAGTTAACTGCCTGTTCGGGGAAAAGTCCCGTATGCTTGAAACCCATTGTTTTGATGTTGAATTTAAGGCTGTCAAGACCTATCTGCCACACGTCGGGCATCTTCTTGCATACTCTCCAGCTGCCTCCGCCCGTGTTTGAGCGGTTGTAAATTGCGTGGGGGTTATACCAGAGCGGATTTTCTTTGGGAGTTTTCCATATTACCTGGGGGTCGGGACGCACAAGAATAATATCGCCCCAGCGTTCGAGCCTTTCACCGTCGGAGCAGTCGATAAGCTCGTAATCTATCCAGTTATCTGCTTTTCTCATATCACACATCCATTCTTTGCTGACCCGGCATCGTCAATCCGAGATGCGCATAGCCTGCGGGAGTAACCGTTCTGCCTCTGGGTGTACGGCTCAAAAAGCCTACCTGCATCAGATAAGGTTCATATACGTCTTCTATGGTAACGGCTTCCTCACCGATAGCCGCCGCTATCGTTTCAAGTCCAACGGGACCGCCGTTATAATTCTTTATCATTGTTCTGAGTATAAGTCTGTCAATCGAGTCAAGACCAAGTTCATCGATTTCCATTCTGTCGAGTGCAAGCGATGAAGCCTCTTTTGTGATTTCACCGTCACACATAACCTGGGCAAAATCTCTTGCTCTCTTGAGAAGTCGGTTTGCAATTCGGGGTGTACCTCTTGAGCGCGATGCAATTTCAAGCGCGCCCATCGGGTCAATATCGATGTCGAGAATGCCGGCACTTCGGTTGACAATCTGCGAAAGCTGTTCGGGTGAATAAAGTTCAAGTCGGAGAATAACTCCGAAACGGTCACGCAGAGGTGCGCTGAGCTGACCCGCTCTTGTTGTTGCACCGACGAGGGTGAATTTGTGCAAATCAAGTCTTATCGAGCGCGCGGAAGGACCTTTACCGATGATGATATCGAGCACGTTGTCTTCCATTGCGGGATAAAGCACTTCTTCAACCGCTCTTGAAAGACGGTGAATTTCGTCGATGAAAAGCACGTCGCCTTCGTTAAGGTTTGTCAGAAGTGCGGCAAGGTCGCCGGGTTTCTCAATGGCAGGACCGCTTGTGACACGGAAGTTGACTCCCATTTCATTTGCGATGATGCCCGCAAGAGTTGTTTTGCCAAGACCCGGAGGTCCGTAGAGCAGAACGTGGTCGAGCGGCTCGTTTCTGCGGCGTGCAGCTTCGATATATATTGAAAGATTCTCCTTTACCTTGTCCTGACCGATGTATTCACCGAGTTCTTTAGGTCGGAGAGAAATTTCTATGTCGTGGTCTTCGGATGAAGAAAATTCGGGAGCAACAATTCTGTTTTCAAAATCAAAATCCATAATGCTCCTCCTTTATATGTTTTTTGCAAGCACCTTGAGAGCCTGCTTAATCATATCCTCGGTCGAAAGATTGCCGTCAAGTCTGCCGACTGCAATGCTTGCTTCGGATTTGCTGTAGCCGAGCATAACAAGAGCGTTGACAGCATCCTCACCCGCATAGCTTACGGTTGCTTTCTGTGCAGCGGCAATATTGCCGAGGGTTTCGGAACTGGTTGCAAAGCCGTCAAGCTTGCCTTTGAGTTCAAGCACGATTCTCTGCGCAATCTTGGGACCTACGCCCTGAGCGGCGGTGATTGCTTTAACATCTCCGCCTGCAACGCTGATTGCGAGCATATCCGGGGTAAGCTGTGAGAGAATGGCAAGACCCGCCTTGGGACCTACACCGGAAACACCGGTAAGCATCTTGAAGCAGTCAAGCTCATTTTTATCGGCAAAGCCGAAAAGATCAAGCGCATCCTCACGCACATTGAGGTGAGTAAAGAGTGTTTGTGTCTGACCGATATCGGCACACTTTCTGAGCGTATTCAAGGTTGTATAAAGTCTGAATGCAACGCCGCCGCATTCGATGGCAACGCTGTTTTCATCGGCAAAAACAATTTTACCGGTTAAGCTGTAGAACATAAATCAAGCTCCCTTGAAAAATATAAATGGGTAAGGGCGAAGCCCTTCCTTAACTTGCCGAAGGCAAATATCACTTTCGGTAAAGCCGAAAATATCACATTGCAACGCAATATATCACCGCAAACGCAGTGAACCTATAAGTGAACCTGCGCTGTGGCAATGGCAGATTGCCATTGCAAGAGCATCGGCGGCATCGTCGGGCTTGGGGATTTTTTCGAGATTCAGCATAACTCTCGTCATTTCCTGAACCTGCTTTTTCTCCGCTCTGCCGTAGCCGACAACGCTCTGCTTTACCTGAAGCGGTGTGTATTCAAAAATCGGCATTCTTGCCTGCTGGGCCGCAAGAACAAGCACGCCCCTTGCCTGGGCAACATCAATTGCTGTTTTCTGGTTGGTGTTGAAAAACAGCTTTTCAATCGCCAGCGCATCGGGGTGGTATCTGTCAATCAGCATACACATGCAGTTATAAATTCTTTCGAGTCTTTCGTTAAACGGAGTATGCGCTTCGGTTGTTATTGCACCGAAATCAAGCATTCTGAAATGGTTGTTGTGATATTCAACCACTCCGTAACCGACTATCGCATATCCAGGGTCAATTCCGAGAACTATCATTTCTTGTTTGACTCTCTTTCACGGACTACCATTCTTGTGGGGGTGCCTTCAAGACCGAAAACTTCTCTTATCTGATTGTCAAGATAACGCTGATAGCTGTAGTGGAAAAGCTCGGCATTATTGACAAAGCAGACGAATGTCGGCGGTCTTGTGGATGCCTGAGTCATATAGTAAATCTTGAGGCGCTTGCCCTTGTCTGAGGGAGGCTGAACCCTTGCAGTTGCATCTGCAAGCACGTCGTTGAGCTTGCCTGTTGAGATACGCATTGCGTTCTGAGTGTCAACAAACTTGATAAGCTCAAACAGACGGTCAAGTCTGATCTTTTCTTTTGCGGAGATAAAAATTATGGGAGCATAGTTCATAAAGGAAAAATCCTTCATAAGCTGTTTTCTCATACTGTCCATGGTCTTGCCGTCTTTTTCAACAGCATCCCACTTGTTGACTGCGATGATACAGCCTTTGCCCATTTCGTGAGCAATACCTGCAACCTTTGAATCCTGCTCGGTGAAGCCTTCGGTTGCGTCAATCATAATAACGCAGACCTGCGCTCTTTCAACTGCCATTCTTGCTCGGATAACCGAGTATTTTTCTATCTGGTCATAAACACGGCTCTTTCTGCGAAGACCTGCAGTGTCGATAAACACAAACTTTCCGTGTTCGTTTTCAACGATTGAGTCTGTTGCATCTCGTGTTGTGCCCGCAATGTCGGAAACAATCATTCTGTCTTCACCGAGAACGGCATTGACAAGCGAAGATTTGCCTGCATTGGGTTTGCCGATAACGGCAACCTTGATTGCATCGTCTTCGTCTTCTTCGGTACCTTCTTCGGGAAGATATTTGAGTACCTCGTCAAGAAGGTCACCGGTACCCATACCGTGAACCGATGAAACGGGCATAGGATCGCCCAGACCGAGATTATAGAATTCATAGAAATCGGGCGGAAGTTCACCCGGAGTGTCGCATTTGTTGACGCAGAGAATAACGGGCTTTCCGCTCTTCTGAAGCATTGTTGCAACTTCGCTGTCTGTTGCAACAACACCCGAACGGATATCCGTAACAAGAATGATTACGTCTGCGCTGTCGATTGCAAGCTGAGCCTGTCTTCTCATCTGTTTGAGAATGATATCGTCCGAATGCGGTTCGATACCGCCTGTGTCGATAAGCATAAAATGCTTGCCGAGCCATTCGCAGTCGCCGTAGATTCGGTCTCTTGTGACGCCGGGGGTATCATCGACTATCGAAAGTCTTGCACCCACAAGCTTGTTGAAAAGTGTCGATTTACCGACGTTGGGTCTGCCGACAATCGCAACAACATTACCTGCCATATTATGAAATCCCTCCTGTAAAGGCGGAAAGCAGTTCATCTCCGCCGGGTCCGTTTTGTGTGATTTTTATTCCTAATTTATCCGAAAGATCTTCAACCGTCATATCGTCCAGGAACATATCGCCTTCGTTTCTCAGACAGTTTGGCGGGATGATAAGTTCATCCCCGAGGTCAAGTCCGCTGACAGCAGATGCAATATCCTCTCCGCACAGCAGACCCGAAACGGTTATCATACTGCCGAGAAGCTTGTTTTCCGCTGCAATAACATTGACCCTTAGACCTTTTATTTTTTCTTCCGCTTTCTTTGCCAGAGCTGAAATCAGTGGATATGCCGCCTTACCCGTAACCGCAGTCACACAGCGGTCAAGCTCGGTTACATCGCAGTTTTCAAGAGCGCCCTCGAACTCGGATTTGAGAAGTGCCCACATTCCAACACCGTTTTCAAGCTGGGGGAATCCGTTATAGTATTCTTCATCGGGCATCTCTCTGTTTGCTTTGAGATAAAATTCGTCCGCCGCATATGCTATTATTTCGCCGTGCTCCGCTCTGAATCTTTCGTTAAAACGGTCAATCAGGTCGATTGTTTCGCCAGCCGTTTTTTCGTTATACGGTTCAAGCGGATAAAGACCGTCACGGTGGTCGGAAAGTCCGACGGGTACAGCAGCTATGCTCTGCACCGCGGGGTAGAGTTTTGAAAGCTCATTAAGGCTGAATTCAAGTTCATCGCCGTCGTTGATTCCGGGGCAGAGAACAAGCTGGGTGTTGATTGCGATTCCAGCTTCCGCAAATTTGCGAAGGTATTTCAGACTTTCGCCTGCCTTGGGGTTTGCCATCATTTTTACACGCAGTTCAGGGTTCATAGTCTGAACCGAAATGTTGACGGGACTGATGTGCATTTTGATAATGCGTTCGGCTTCGCTGTCGGTAAGATTGGTGAGCGTTATATAGTTTCCGAAAAGGAACGAAAGCCTCGAGTCGTCATCCTTGAAGTAAAGGCTCTTGCGAAGTCCTTTCGGGAGCTGGTCGATAAAGCAGAAGATGCATTTGTTTTTGCAACTTCTCTGCTTGTCCATAAGGTATGTTTCAAAGTCGAGACCGATATCCTCAAGCTCGTCTTTTTTTATCATTGCGAGCTTTGATTTTCCGTCTGTTGTTTCAAGCGAAAGAATAAGCTTCGTTTCGTTGATATAAAAACGGTAATCAAGAACATCGTTTATCTCATTACCGTTGATGCTCAGAAGCCTGTCGCCTTTATTGATTTTTTTCTTCTCGGCAATACTGCCTTTCTGAATTCCGCTGATTAAAACTGCCATTCTTTCACCTGCCTATATTCTCCCATTTTAAAATATAAAGTATTATAACACATATTATTTAAAAATAACAGTAAAAAATTTGTAAACATTTAAACTTTTTTGAAACTGCCTCAAAAAGCTATTGTAAAACTGAAAATTATGGGGTATAATGCATAATGTAAACATATGTCTAAAAGAAGGAAAATGTAAAATGTTTGTTGATATTGCAAAAATAAAAATAAAAGCAGGCAGCGGCGGTAACGGCGCAGTCAGCTTCCGAAGAGAAAAATACGTTGCCGCAGGCGGACCTGACGGAGGCGACGGAGGCAGAGGCGGTAACATTGTTTTTCAGGTTGACGACAACCTTGCTACCCTTGCCGATTTCCGCTACAAAAGAAAGTACACTGCTTCAAACGGTGAAAACGGTTCGGGCGGCCGCAAAAACGGCAGAGGCGGCGAGGACCTTGTGATTAAAGTTCCCAGGGGCACAATAATCCGTGAGGTCGAAAGCGGAGCCGTTATGGCAGATATGTCAGGCGATGAACCTTTTATTGCCGCAAAAGGCGGCAGAGGCGGATGGGGAAATCCTCATTTTGCAACTCCCACAAGACAGGTGCCGAGATTTGCAAAGAACGGTACTCCCGGTGAAGAATGGGAAGTAAGCCTTGAACTCAAACTTCTTGCGGATGTCGGTCTTCTCGGCTTCCCCAACGTAGGCAAGTCAACGCTTGTTTCGGTTGTCAGCCAGGCAAAACCCATCATTGCAAACTATCATTTCACAACTCTTACTCCCGTTCTCGGTGTTGTTTCTCTCGGCGAGGGCAGTTCATTTGTTATGGCGGATATTCCCGGTCTTATCGAAGGTGCGGGTGACGGTGTTGGTCTCGGTCACGAATTCCTCCGTCATGTTGACCGTTGCAGACTGCTTGTTCACATTGTTGATGCTGCGGGCAGCGAAGGCAGAGATCCTATTGAGGATTTTGAAATTATCAATAAGGAACTTGAAAAGTTCGACCCCGAGCTTGCAAAGCGTCCCCAGATTGTTGCCGCAAACAAAATTGACCTTGCAAGCGACGAACAGCTCGAAAGACTTGAGAAATATTTCACCGAAAAGGGTTATGAATATCACACTATGTGTGCTCCTATTCTTGAGGGCACACAAGAGCTTATTCACACCGTATGGAACAAACTTCAGACTCTTCCGCCTATCAAAAAGTACGAAGCCGAAAATATTCCTCTTGAAATGTTTGAAAAACAGGATGACAAAGGCTTCACTATCAGAGTTGAGGATGATATTTATTTTGTTGAAGCAAAATGGCTTCTCAAAATTCTTCAGAGAACAGATCTTGATGACTACGAATCGCTCCAGTATTTCCAGAGAATTCTTATTTCAAGCGGCATCATCGACGCTCTGCGTGAAAGAGGAATAAACGAAGGCGATACCGTTTCGATTTATGACCTTGAATTTGATTTTGTTAACTGATTGCGGGGTATAATTTTTGAATTCATTACTTGAAAAAACGGCTGACGTTGCGTCTCTCAGTCCGCTGACTCTTGCGTTTATGGGTGACACGGTTTTTGATTTGCTTGTGCGCAGCGAACTTATCTGCGAGGCAAACAGACCCGTTAAAGATCTTCATTCAACCGCAAGTAAAAGAGTCTGCGCAAAGGCTCAGGCAGACGGAATCCGAAAGATTATGCCGATGCTTACCGAGGATGAGCTTGCCGTTTTCAAACGCGGCAGAAACGCTCATACAGGTGCAATTCCCAAGCACGCTTCAAGTGCCGATTATCATTATGCAACGGGGCTTGAGAGTCTTTTCGGCTGGCTTTATCTTAAGGGTGAAACCGAAAGAATCAGGGAGATTTTCGATGCGATCAAAAAAACTGACGAAGGGGTAAAATATGAATAAAACAAAGGCAATTGAGCTGCTCAGAAATAACGGCTTGTGGGTTGTCGGATGTGTTCTTTACTCAATCGGCGTCAACTGCTTTTCCGTTCCGAATAACATTGCCCAGAGCGGTGTTACGGGCATTGCGGTTATTCTTAACCACCTGTTTGATGTGCCTGTGGGCACGGTTAACTTTGCACTGAATATTCCACTGCTTATTCTGATGATGATTTATCTCGGGAAACAGCTTGTGGCACGTACTTTATGGGTAACAATTCTGCTTTCAACGGCGCTCGATGTTGTTGCAATTTTTGCCCCCGAATATACGGGCGATAAAATACTTGCCGCCCTTTTCTGCGGACTTTTCCAGGGTGCGGGTCTCGGTCTTATTATGATTACCGGTGCAACCAGTGGCGGCACCGATATTGTTGCAAGACTTGCCCACAAACGTTGGCCACACATAACGGTCGGCAGCGTTGTGCTTGTTGCGGATGCAATGGTCGTTACTGCGGGTATGTTTGTTTTCGGCAGTATCGAAAGCGGTCTTTATGCAATCATTCTTATTTATGTCAGCACAAAGGTTATCGACTCCATGATTTACGGTACAGGCAACGGAAAAATGCTTATGATTGTTTCCGAAAAAGCCGACGAAGTTTCTAAAGCCATAGTAAATTCATCACCCAGAGGGGTTTCGATTATTCCCGCTGTCGGTGCATACACGGGCAACAGCAAGAATATTCTTCTCTGCGTTGCGAGAAAACACGAAATTTCGGGAATTATCAAGACTGTCAAGTCGGTAGACGACAAAACCTTCATCATCGTCAGCGAAGCCAACGAGATTCTCGGCAAAGGCTTTAAAAAGACCATATAAAGGAGTAAAACTATGAAAAAGATTTTTGCGATTTTAATGCTCGCTGTTGTTGTTATGCTCAGCGGATGCAATCAGGAAACAACAACCTCGAACTCGGGCAAGGGTTCGATTGACCCCGCAGTTTTCTGCCTTGAAGATGCGAGATACCCAAGAGTTTCGATCAAGGAAGACGGCGTGTTCCAGATTTATTTCAATGCAATGGCAAGCGGTACTGCAAGCGGTACATACACAGTCAGTGAGGATGAAATTCTTACCCTTACAACCGAGAACGGTGCGGTTTATAATTTTGAAATCACAAGAACCGCAATTGTTTTTGATGCCGACACATCAAGTGAGCTCCTCCCCGAAACCGAGGACGGTGCATTGGCTGAAACAACCCCTGAAATTGTTGACGGTGCAAAGTTTGAACTCTGGCGCAAGTATGAATAATGCTTGACAAGGGTATAAATGTTGTATATAATATTTAGGTTAAAATTATCCAAAGAGAGGTTTTATAAATGTCAGGCCATTCAAAATGGAGTACCATTAAGCGTAAAAAAGAAAAAACCGACAATCAGCGTGCCAAGATTTTCACTAAAATCGGCAGAGAAATTGCTGTTGTAGTCCGTGAAGGCGGTCCCGACCCCGCATCAAACTCAAAGCTCAAGGATGTTATCGCAAAGGCTAAAGCAAACAACGTTCCCAACGATAATATCGAAAGAATAATCAAGAAGGCTGCCGGCGAAACAGGCGGTGCAGATTACGAAGAAATCGTCTACGAAGGCTACGGTCCCTCAGGCGTTGCTGTTATCGTTGAAGCTCTTACCGATAACAGAAACAGAACAGCAGGCGATGTTCGTCACTATTTCGACAAGTACGGCGGAAATATGGGCCAGTCAGGCTGTGTTTCGTTTATGTTCTCAAAGCAGGGTGTTCTTGTGGTTGAGGCTGAAGGTGTCGATGAAGACAAGCTTATGGAAGATGCTCTTGAAGCAGGTGCAACCGATTTCATCACTGACGATGAAGGTGTTTTCGAAATCAGAACAGAACCCAATGATTGCGGTGCAGTCAGAGAAGACCTCGAAGCAAAGGGTTATGCATTTGTTTCGGCAGAGGTTGAATATGTTCCCTCAACATATACAGCTCTCACCAATCCCGACGACATAAAGAATATGTCTAAGATGCTTGAAATGTTTGAAGATAACGACGACGTTCAGGCAGTATGGCACAACTGGGAAAACGCTGATGACGCTGAATAATTTAATATGTAAAGTATCAACGCACCTGAAAAAACAGGTGCGTTTTTGTCTGCAAAAGCCGAAATCAAACGAGAACGGCAGATTGCACGCAACAGACGGGGAACCGTTCAGACTGTTCGTTTTGATTTGTTTCGGCGGCAATTATTACAATATTGTAAATTTTGGAAAAAAGACTTGATTTTTCTTTAATAAGAGGCTAAAATACAAATTAGCACTCGAGAGGCAAGAGTGCTAAAATACGACAAATAATTTATCGGAGGTAAATAAATATGACTATTAAACCGCTTGCAGACAGAGTAGTTGTTAAGCTTGTTGAGGTTGAAGAAACAACAAGCAGCGGCATCATCCTTGCAGCTTCGGCTCAGGAGAAACCCCAGATTGCAGAGGTTGTTGCAGTCGGTCCCGGCGGAATGATTGACGGCAATAACGTTGAAATGTATGTCAAGGTTGGCGATAAGGTTATCACAAGCAAGTATTCAGGTACAGAGGTTAAGCTCAACAAGGAAGAATACACAATCGTCAAGCAGAGCGATATTCTTGCAATTGTAGAATAATTTTTCACATTAATTATAGGAGGATTTAATTATGGCAAAGCAGATTATTTACGGCGAAGAAGCACGTAAGGCTCTCCAGGCAGGCGTTGATAAGCTTGCAAATACAGTTAAAATCACACTCGGCCCCAAGGGCAGAAACGTTGTTCTTGATAAGAAATACGGCGCACCTCTCATCACAAACGACGGCGTTACAATCGCAAAGGAAATCGAGCTTGAAGATCCGTTTGAAAATATGGGTGCACAGCTCGTTAAGGAAGTTTCAACAAAGACAAACGACGTTGCAGGCGACGGAACAACAACCGCAACTCTTCTTGCTCAGGCTCTTATCAGAGAGGGTATGAAGAATGTTACCGCAGGCGCAAACCCCATGGTAGTCAAGAAGGGTATGGCAAAGGCTGTTGAAGCAGCTGTTGAAGCTGTTAAGAAGAATTCAAAGCCCGTTTCAAGCTCGGATGATATTGCAAGAATCGCAACTATCTCCGCAGCAGACGAAGAGGTTGGCAAGTTCATTGCAGATGCAATGGAAAAGGTTACCGCAGACGGCGTTATCACCGTTGAGGAATCAAAGATTGCCGTTACCGAGTCGGAAGTTGTTGAAGGTATGCAGTTTGACAGAGGCTACATCTCACCCTATATGGTAACAGATACAGATAAGATGGAAGCAGTTATTGACGACGCTCTCATTCTTATCACAGACAAGAAAATCTCAAGCATTCAGGATCTTCTTCCTCTTCTTGAGCAGATTATGCACGCAGGCGGTAAGCTCATCATTGTTGCAGAGGATGTTGAAGGCGAAGCACTTTCAACAATCCTTGTCAACAAGCTCCGCGGTGTGTTCACTGTTGTTTGCGTAAAGGCTCCCGGCTTCGGCGACAGAAGAAAGGAAATGCTCCAGGATATCGCAATCCTTACAGGCGGTGAAGTTATCACATCAGACCTCGGTCTTGAGCTTAAGGATACACAGCTTGCACAGCTCGGCAGAGCACGTCAGGTCAAGGTTTCAAAGGAAAACACAATCATTGTTGACGGTGCAGGCGACAAGGATGATATCGCATCAAGAGTTGCACAGATCAAGCTTCAGATAGAAAACACAACATCTGATTTCGACAGAGAAAAGCTCCAGGAAAGACTTGCAAAGCTTTCGGGCGGTGTTGCTGTTATCAAGGTTGGTGCTGCAACAGAAACTGAAATGAAAGAAAAGAAGCTCCGCATCGAAGATGCTCTTGCAGCAACAAAAGCAGCTGTTGAAGAAGGCTGCGTTGCAGGCGGCGGTGTTGCTCTTCTCAATGCTGTAAGCAGCGTTAAGGCACTTATCGACACAACAGATGATGTTGATGAAAAGACAGGAATCAAGATTGTTCTTAAAGCACTCGAAGAACCCGTTCGTCAGATTGCTGCTAACGCAGGTCTTGAAGGCTCAATCATCATCAACGCTATTCACGAGAGCGGTAAGGTTGGCTACGGCTATGACTTTGCAAAGGATGTTTACTGTGATATGGCTTCAGCAGGTATCCTTGACCCCACAAAGGTAACACGTTCAGCTCTCCAGAATGCTTCATCGGTTGCTTCAATGGTTCTTACAACAGAGAGCCTTGTTACCGATAAGCCCGATCCCGCAGCTGATGCAGCTCAGGCAGCAGCAATGGCAGCTCAGGGCGGCGGAATGTATTAATCCGCATTCAGCAAATAAATAAAACCGGAAACGGAGCAATCCGTTCCCGGTTTTTTGTTTGATTATCAGTCAAGCTTTGCCTTGAGATAGTTGTCGTAGAAATCCTTGACACCTGCATAGAAGTCGTCAACAGTGCCGTCATTCTTCATGATGTAGTCAGCCATCTTTTCTGATTCGCTGGTGTGGAAGATTTCTTCTTCGTGAAGGTCGTTTTCACGGAGCTTTTCGATGCTCTTGCCGTCACGCTCAGAGCCTCTTGCGAGCATTCTCTGATAGCGTACTTCATCGTCGCTGATAACAACGTCAACAAGAACAAACTTGTCACCGAATGCCTTTTTGAAAACCTCGATGTCTGAGGGAGGACGGATGCCCGAAACGAGGAAGTTGGGGCTGTCAGATTCCTTGATCTTCTTAACGATCATTTCGGGGAAGAAGGTCTGACCGTTAGCAGCCATATACTTCTTTGATGTTGCGTGAAGATTGTCTCTTGTAAGCTCAAGACCGTCCTGAGCAGCGAGTTCTCTTACAACGTCACCGATTGAAATCATAGGGAATCCGTAAGTCTTTGCGACATATTCAAGGAAGAAATCCTTGCCTGTGCCGTTTTTGCCGACAGCAGCTAAAACCATAGTAGTTACCTCCAAATATTTATTGTTTAGATTTTACAATATTAACTTCGATTTGTCAACGGGAAATGAAATTCAGTTTAACGGATTTTTCGTATTCCGATGGCGACATACCCGAAATTCTGCGGAATACTGTTGTGAAATACTGCGGAGTGTTGAATCCGAGACTTTCGGCTATTTCGGTAAAATTATATTCGTTTTCCCTTATCATCTGTTTTGCGGCATCAACCTTGAGACGGGAAAAGTGTTCCATAATTCCGCAGTTCATATTATCGCGAAAAAGTCTTTTGATAACCGAAGCAGAAATATTGAACTCTTTCTGAATGTCTGAGAAAGACAGATGTTTGTCGGTATTGTTTTCGAGATATTCGCAGATTTTCGGCAGAAGCGAGCTGTTGACATTGTTTTTTGGATTGATCTGCCGTTTGTTACCTCTGATAAGCAGGATAAGAAGTTGCTCCATACAGAGCTGAATCATCTGCTCGCATCCGAAATCGCCGTTTCCGGATTTTTCAAGAACGCTTGTATACGAAGTGCCGAGCGGAGTTGAAAAAGCGTCTTCCGCTTCACTTATGATAAGACCCATCAGCCGTCTTTCCTCAGAGGTGCAGTTGATAACCATTCCGGCAATCGACATCAGCTCGGGGCAGGTGCAATCAAACGAAAGAATAACGGAGTTTGCTGCCTGAGTGCCGTCACAACGGATTTTGTGAAATTCATTTGGCTTGTGAATATACATCTGACCTGCGGTGAGAGTCAATTCTTTTGCACCGGCAGTTATAACGACGCTCTTTTTATCGGCATATACGATTTCCCAAAAATTATGCAGTTCACCGGAGTAAGCAAAATCTTTGGTGTATTCGAAATAATGGATAGTATATATTCCGTCAATGACGAGCGGTTTTTTCAGTTCGGTTCGGATATATTCCAAGTTTGCCACCTCGTATTTAATTCAATGTTGCAGGGCGGGATGCCCTATGCAAATAAATTATATCACTTCAAATCGTATCTTTCAACAGAAAAGAGACCAAAATTATAAATCTGACGGCTGTTTTTATAAGATTATCGCAAAAAGATGTGCTAAAATGATAAGTGTAGAAAGTTAAACAGGGAGGAATAACTATGATCAAATTTGGAACAGGCGGCTGGAGAGCCGTCATCGGTTATGATTTTATCTGCGATAATATTCGCCTGGTTGCGGAAGGTATTCTCAGACTTGCAAAAGAGCAGGGCAAAACGGACAAGCCCATAATTATCGGTCACGACAGACGTTTTCTTTCCATCGGTGCAGCAAAATGGGTTGCCGAGGTGCTTGCGGAAGGCGGTATTGAGGTCTGGTTTCTTAACCGTTCCGCACCTACTCCTCTTATTATGCACACAGTAAAAGATAAGGGCCTTTACTTCGGTATCGAAATAACCGCAAGCCATAATCCCGCAAACTATAACGGCATCAAGCTTTTTGTTGAAGAAGGCAGAGATGCTCCGCTTGAGGTTACGGAAAGACTTGAAAAAATTATAGAAGATATTGATACTCCTGTTGAGTTTGTTGACTTTGATTCGGCTGTTGAGCAGGGTAAAATCGTTTATCTCCACAGCCCCTTCAATAAGTTCCTTGATGATATTATCTGTCTTCTTGATATGAAGGCACTCCGCGACAGAGGACTCAGAGTTCTGTTTGACACGATGCACGGTTCGGGTGCATATCCTCTTCAGGTTATTCTTCACACCGCAAGATGCACTATTGACACAATCAATCTTAATAAGGATGCGTATTTCGGCGGTCAGATGCCTGCACCTACAGAGCAGACTCTCAGCACGCTCAGCGATATGGTTATCAAGGGTGATTACGATTTCGGCATTGCAATGGACGGTGACGGCGACCGTCTTGGCATAGTAGACAAAAACGGAAGATATATCGATGCAAACGAAACCCTCTGTATGCTCTATTACTATCTTATCAAATACAAAGGCTGGAAGGGTGCTGTTGTCAGAAATCTTGCAACAACCCATATGCTCGATAAAATTGCTGAAAGCTTCGGAGAAAAATGCTATGAAGTGCCGGTAGGGTTCAAGTATATCTCTTCAAAGCTTGAAGAAGTTGATGCTGTTCTCGGCGGTGAATCGTCGGGCGGTCTTACTGTAAGAGGTCATATTTTCGGCAAGGATTCGGTTTATGCCGCTTCTCTTTTCTGCGAAATGATAAGCGTTGTCGGAAAATCTCCGACAGAAATCCTCGAAGAGCTTGAAGCCGAGTACGGCAAATACGTTATGGTTGAGGATAATCTTCATTTTGCACCTGAATATAAGGCTGTTATAAACGGAATTATTTTTGATGAAAAGAAGCTTCCCGATTTCGGAAAGACAGTTGTAAAAGTGAATTACGAAGACGGCTGTAAGGTTTATTTTGAGGATGACAGCTTTGTTATCTGCCGTTTTTCGGGCACAGAGCCTCTTCTCAGAATTTTTGCGGAAAGCAGTAATGAAGAAACCTCAAGGAGATATATTACAGCGTTCAGAGATTTTTTGAAAATTTAACAAATCGGAAAAAAATATTTATATTGTACTTTTTGACGATATGTGATAGAATATGTTCGCATTAAAAAAGGAGGAATGATTCCAATGGCAAGATTTACTCTCCCCAGAGACCTCTACCACGGTAAGGGTTCTCTTGAAGTTCTTAAAACAATCAAAGGCAAGAAGGCTATCGTTTGCGTAGGCGGCGGTTCAATGAAGAAGTTCGGTTTCCTCGACAAGATCGTTGCTTATCTTGAAGAAGCAGGTCTCGAAGTTAAACTTTTCGAAGGTATCGAACCCGATCCCTCGGTTGATACCGTTATGAAGGGTGCAGCTGTTATGGCTGAGTTTGAACCTGATTGGATTGTTGCTGTAGGCGGCGGTTCACCCATCGACGCTGCAAAGGCAATGTGGATCAAGTATGAATATCCCGAAATCACATTTGAAGAAATGTGCGTAGTATTCGGTATTCCTGAGCTTCGTAAAAAGGCACGCTTCATTGCAATTCCCTCAACATCAGGTACTGCAACAGAAGTTACCGCTTTCTCGGTTATCACCGATTACGAAAAGGGTATCAAATATCCTCTTGCAGACTTTGAAATTACTCCCGATATCGCTATCGTTGATTCAGAACTTGCAGAAACTATGCCCAAGAAGCTTGTTGCTCACACAGGTATGGATGCTATGACTCACGCTGTTGAAGCTTATGTTTCAACCGCAAACTGTGACTACACAGATCCTCTTGCTCTCCACGCAATCGAAATGATTCAGGAGAACCTTGTTGATTCATACAACGGCGACAACGATTGCCGTGAAAAGATGCACAATGCTCAGTGCCTTGCAGGTATGGCATTCTCAAATGCTCTTCTCGGTATTGTTCACTCAATGGCTCACAAGACAGGTGCAGCTTTTGCTGACTACGGTGACGGTGCACACATCATCCACGGTGCTGCAAACGCAATGTATCTTCCCAAGGTTATTGAGTTCAACGCAAAGGTTGAATCAGCTGCAAAGCGTTATGCAAAGATTGCAGACAGAATGAACCTCGGCGGTGAAACAGTTGAAGAGAAGGTTCAGCTTCTTATCGCATATCTCCGCGGTATGAACGATAAACTCAACATTCCCCAGTGCATCAAGAACTACGGTGCAGACAGTTATCCCTGCGAGCAGGGCTTTGTTCCCGAAGAAGTATTCCTTGAGAGACTTCCCGAGATTGCAAAGAACGCTATCAGCGACGCTTGCACAGGTTCCAACCCCCGTCAGCCCAGCCAGGAAGAGATGGAAAAGCTCTTCAAGTGCTGCTACTATGACCTCAAGGTTGATTTTTAATTGAAAATATAATAAAAAAAGTATTAAACGGGAAAGTGCGGTGAAAGTCCGTCGCAACAGCCATTGCCGTCAAAGTCGGAATGCCGTTTAAGCTTTAATGTTATTAACCTTGGGCGAGCGGAGGAAAGCATAGCAAAAAGTTATCTTTGTGCCTCTCCCGAAACGGAGAGGCACTTTTTGTTGAAAGAAAGGATTGCTTTTTATGAAAAAATTACTTGTTGCACTTCTTGTGTTTGTTATTGCAATCACAACAGTTATGTTTGGCTGTACAGGCAAAAAAAATCCCGAAGCACCTGTAACAGAGGTTGAAAGTGTTGGACTTGGTGACGACGGTTACGAAAAATCGTTTGTTTTTGAGGTTGTTGATAAAGACGGAAAGACAACACAGACAACTGTCGAAACGGACGGCGGATATGTTGGTGAGGTTCTTCAGAATCTTGGCTGCCTTGAAGGCGAAGAAGGACCTTACGGCCTGTATATAAAAAAGGTCAACGGTATAACAGCTGATTATGATATTGACGGTACATACTGGGCATTTTATATTGACGGTGAAATGTCAATGAAGGGTGCCGACCAGGTTGAAATCGTTGACGGTTCAACTTATTCGTTCAGAGTTGAAAAAATGTAAATAACACAAAACAGGACTGCTTTTCACAGTCCTGTTTTTCTTTAAAGAAACGGTTTCATCTGCTCTTCAAGCTTTGCTTCAAGTGAACTGATACGGTTTGCAAGGTTCATGACCTCGGGTGCGGCGGCGGGGTACTGATTCATATATTTGTGAATGGATTTGATTCCCATTCCGCATCCGTCAGTGATGAGGCTTGCAGCCTGTGCTGCGGTAGGTTTCATCACCATTTCTGCATTTGTTTTGATTTTTGACATACCCTTTGCCATAAGGTTAGGCTCTTTGCCTTCGCAGTCCATTTTGTGAAGCGTGTTATCGATATCTTTTTCAAGGTCTTTATGCTCGGTTTTGCTTTCTTTGAGCACCTGCATCATTTCTTTGTCATCAAGATACGGTAAAACATCGTCAATTGATGAGACCGCCATTCTTATACCTGCGCTGCATTCTTTGAGCAATAAAATCGTGTCTTTGTTTTCCATTTTTATTCTCCTTAAACGTTTTTCAATAATAGTATTACCGTCAAAAAAATATATTTCATTGACAAATAATTGAATTTTATTTATCATTAAAACAAGGAGTGATAAAAATGATTTTTGCAAATCACGCACACGTTTTTCCAAAAGAACTCAGACCGGAGGGGACTGCAGAGAAGCTTATTGAATTTATGGATGAATGCGGAATAGATAAAGCGGTTGCGTTTGCACCGTTTGATGACCGTTTCCACGAGGGCGGATTTGAGGGCAGTCAGAATGTCTGGCTTGCAAATGAAATAAAAGGAATGGACAGGCTCGTAGGCTTTGGCACTATAGATTTCAACAACAATCTGCGCGATGAGGTTGACAGAATTGCCGACCTCGGTTTTAAAGGCATAAAAATGCATCCGCCGTATCAGGAGTTTGTTATTGACGGTCCCGAAGCGTTTCAGGTTTATGAAAGAGCGCAGGAACTGGGACTTTTCATATCGTTCCATTCGGGAATGCATTGGCACAGACTGCGAGACAACAGAGTTATCCTTTTCGATGAGGTTGCATGGAATTTCCCCGACCTCAAATTCAGTATGGAGCATATCGGCGGCTATCATTTCTTCAAAGAAGCTCTTGCTGTTATGTGCAACAATTCGCGCAGAGGCGGTAATGTTTATGCGGGATGGACGAGTGTCAGCAACCGCAAGGGCAAAGGTGACGAATGGGCACTCACCGACGAAGAGCTTGAAATCGTTGTTGCCCAGACGGGTGAGGATCAGAGCATATTCGGTCTTGATTTTCCGTATTCCAAACCCGAACATATCAAATTCGATATCGCAAGAATAAAAAATCTTGATATCAGCGAAAGCGCAAAAGAAAAAATACTCGGCAAGACTCTTGAAAGCATATTGAAATGATAAAAACCTCCCTTGAAAAAGGGAGGTTTTACTGTTATTCCGCTGTGTTCATTGAGTTTCTGTAAACCACAAATCTGCAGTAGAGGTATTCGGTTACGAGGTTGACTGCCATTGTGCCTGCTTCGATGAGATATTCGTTGATGCCCAGAGCGGTCAGCTCGTGGGTCCACCAGGTTGAGAGGGGAGCGAATACGCAGTAGAAAAGAGCAACCTTTATCATTGCAACCGGAATATTTGCCGCTGATTTGAAGGTGAATTTTCTGTTGAATGTGAAATTCCAGAGCACCGAAAGTGCAAGCGATATTATGTAAGAAACGGTGTTGTTAAGATGAGCAACCTCAAAAAGAAGGGTGAATGAAACTATCTGGATTATTCCTGCCGATGCGGAGAAAAGCGCAAACTTGATTATCTGAATTATATTTTGCTTTTTTGTCATTTTTTGATTTTCGCTCATTTCAGATTCTCCTTTGTTTTTATAAAAATATTTGCAAATCTGCAGGCTCTGCAATAGGCTTCCGCAAGGTAGTTTTCAATCGGCATTGCAGAATATTTGTCGTTTTCGTGTCTGCCGGGTTTGCTGAGTGTGTTGAGTTCGAATGTCAGAGGCCCTTCAAAGCCATATTTTACAAGCTTTTCCGCAATTGAATTCCAATCTGATATGCCGTCGAATGGTAACAGATGAAGATCATCGATATAGGTAATCTTTCCGTCGTAATCTTTAACGCCGAGATTGTCGTTGAGATGAGTGACAAACAGTCTGTCACCAAACATCGCCATAAGATCCTTGCCTCTGTTGTAGCAAAGCTCGTGACCCGTATCCCAGCAGAATCCGACGGATTTTTCGTTTTTGAATGCATCCATAAGAGCAAAAAGATATTCTTCGCCCTCGGTATTTTCAAGAGCAAGCCTGACTCCGAGTTCGGTTGCTCTTTTTGCAAGTCTGCCGTATCGTTCGATTCCTATTTCGGCAGGATTATTGTCGCTGTCAAAACCGATGAATGTGTGAGCAACCAGTGTCGGAATTTCGTGCTTTGCGCAGATTTCGAGATTGTCGAGAAGCTTGTTTGCGGCAATTTCTCCGATTTCTCCCTGCATCCACATATCGTCGGATTTATTGAACGGAGCGTGGATATAATCAATGAACATATTCTCCGTTTTTGCAAGGCTCACAAGCGGAGCAGGGTCAACATCTCTGCCGCTCATATCGATTGCAAAGCCTTCAAAACCTGTTTTTTTGAAAAGCTTCACCTGTTCTTCGGGAGAGACTCCGAACTGACTGTTCATTGCGAGACAGAGTTTTTGTTTATACATATCAATCACCGATTTAATGTTAAATCAAAAAAGCGCGCTTGTCAAGGTCAGATGTGTGTGATAGAATTATATACATTAAAAATTAATCGGGAGTGATTTTGTGGGAATTATTATGGGAATCGGTGGAGGACGTTACTGCGATAACGAGGTTCTGCCGATTTTTGAGCATCTTGTGTCGCTTGCAAAGAAGAAAAATCCGTCCGTTTTGTTTGTGCCGACGGCGGGGTTTGACGATATCAACGGTGATGAGCATATTTTCAGACTATTTGTTCAGCTCGGTTGCAGCGTTTCTGCACTTTTTCTGACAGACAAGTCGCTCACTCAGGCTGAAATCGAAGAAAAAATTCTCTCTGCCGATATCGTTTATGCGGGCGGAGGACATCTCAAATTCCTTATGGATACCTGGACCGAAACGGGTGCAGACAAAATATTTAAAAAAGCATTTGAAAAGGGCGTTATTCTTTCGGGTTACAGCTCCGGCTCAATGTGTTGGTTCGAAGAGGGATATGATGACTGCGCAGATGACCGCTCTTTTATGTTTGTTGACTGTCTGGGTCTTCTGCCTTATTCTAACTGCCCTCATTTTGAAGGCGGAAATTGGCCGAGCTATGCCGAAGCAATCAAGGGCAGAAAGTATTCGGGTATTGCTCTAGAAAACGGTGCCGCAATTGTTTATGATAACGGAAAGTATTACACGCTTCAGGGCAATGATGCGGGCGATGTTTATTTTCTTGATGTTGAAAAAGGTCACGAAAAAAGTCTTTTTGAGTCAATATAACTCTTTACAATTTGTTCATAATATGTTACAGTGAAAGTGACAAAAATTTCAGGAGGTTGAAAAATGTCGAAGAAAAAATTTGATATCGGTGAAGGCATCTATGATGCGAAACAGCTCGGATATCCCAAAATGGCGGTTCTCGGTGTTCAGCATATGTTTGCTATGTTCGGAGCAACAGTTCTTGTTCCCGCTCTTACGGGTCTGAGTGTTTCAGCAACCCTGCTTTTTGCAGGTCTCGGCACACTTTTGTTCCATTTTCTTTCAAAAGGAAAGGTTCCTGCATTCCTCGGTTCGTCATTTGCATTTATCGGCGGTTATGCTGCAATCACCGCTATAACAGATGAAGCCGGCAATGCTTCAAATGATTACAGCCTTCTTCCCTATGCTTGCTTCGGTGTTGCTTGCGCAGGTGTTCTTTATCTTGTTCTTGCAGCTCTTATCAAGGCTTTCGGTGCAAAAAAAGTTATGAAATTCTTCCCGCCCATCGTAACGGGTCCCATCATTATCGCAATCGGTCTTACTCTTTCGTCAAGCGCTATCCAGAACTGTCAGGCTAACTGGCTTGTTGCGGTTATCGCAATCGCAATTATCATCGGTTGCAACATCTGGGGCAAAGGTATGATCAAGATTATCCCCATTATGCTCGGTGTTATCGGTTCATCGCTTGTTGCGGTTATTCTCCATTTCACAGGCGCAATGGAAGTTCTTGACCCCGCAAAGCTTGAGGCTTTCAAAACCGCAGATTGGATTGGTCTTCCCTTCCAGATGAAAGACACAGTTTTCGGTATGCTTGCAGGTGATTTCGATAAAAACCTTCTTGTTTCCGCTGTTATAACAATTATGCCTATTTCACTTGCAACAATGGTTGAACATATCGGTGATATTTCCGCTATTTCATCAACCTGCAAGAAAAATTATATTGCAGACCCCGGTCTTCACAGAACTCTTCTCGGCGACGGTCTTGCAACTATCCTTGCTTCTCTTTTCGGTGCTCCCGCAAACACAACTTACGGTGAAAACACCGGTGTTCTTTCACTTTCAAAAGTGTTTGACCCCAAGGTTGTCAGAATTGCAGCTTACCTTGCAATTCTTGTTTCGTTCTCACCCAAGTTTGCAGCTCTCGTAAGCCTTATGCCCACAGCAACAATCGGCGGTGCATCACTCGTTCTTTACGGTATGATTTCCGCAGTCGGTGTTCGTAATGTTGTTGAAAATAAGGTTAACTTTGAGAACACAAGAAACGTTATCATTGCTGCTCTTATACTTGTTCTTTCAATCGGTATCAACTATGCAGGTGCAATCCAGATTCCCGTTGGCTCTGTTACAATCAGCCTTTCGGGTCTTGCAGTAGGTGCTCTTGCAGGTATCGTTCTTAACGCAATTCTTCCCGGAAAGGATTATGAATTCGGTTCGGACGAAAAGGGCGACAAGGCAGTTAACTTCAAAGTATAATTCGAATAAGCAATTACAAGAGACAGGATTTGAAGCCTGTCTCTTTTTTATAGGCTTTATTACCAAAATAAGTGTGGGTTTACTGTGTATAATTCATAAAAAATTATTGCGGTATTGAAAAATTGTTAAGTGTGTGTTAATATATTAAAGATAATTTATAAAGATAAGGAGAGATTATATGGCATCCGAATCAACCGCCAGGGTTGTTGAAGAGAAGGCACCTAGCGCCGTCCCCAAGGACAGACGTTATGTCGGCTCAAAAGAGACCTTTGCATACATACTCGATGACATAGCTCAAAGCTTCAATATCGGTAAATATGACGATATTTTCAGAATGAACATCCTCAAGATTGACCTTGTTCTTCAGTCAATCACCAGCTCAGTCATCGGTATCTGGGATATTATCAACGACCTTTTCCTTGCTGCCATCGTTGATAAAACAAGAACAAGATGGGGTAAGTTCAAGCCTTGGCTTGTAGTTTATGCTGTTCCCGGTGTTATCCTTACTATTCTTTATTGGGCACTGCCTATGTTTATGGGAACAGAAGGTGTCGGTGCCAATATTCCGAGGTATGCAATTTATCTTGTTCTTCAGATATTCTCAAATCTTGCAACCTCACTTATTTCAATTGTCCGTCAGGGTATGACCGCAACCATCACGCCCAATATCATCGACCGAACAAGACTCATTACCTCGGCAAACCTTCTTTCGGGCTTCGTTGAAAAAGCTCCCGAAATTCTTATGGGTCTTTTGATTGATATTTATATCAACAGCCCCAAAAACCGTGCTCTTGAAATTGCAGACAATGTTGCTTACCAGTTAGGCTACAACAAGCTCTTCGTTATCGGTGGTGTTGTTACTGCAGTTGTTTCCGGTCTCTTTGCTCTCTTCTATGCATTTGTTGCAAAAGAAAGAGTTATGCAGACGATTGATAAACCTAGTATTTCCGGCGGTATCAAATCGGTTATCACAAACAAGCCGCTTCTCCTCATCACTCTTTCCGAGATTCTCAGCTCATTCAGCATCGGATCGGGTCTCAACCTTTATTACATCAACGTTCTTAATCTCGCATCTATGTCAACCATCGTCGGTATTCCCGGTGCGGTTGTTTCACCCGTTTCCTATTCATACGTTCCCTGGGCACGTTCCAAGTTCTCAACAAAGGCTCTGTGGATTGCAGGTTCCCACGTTGACAGCGTGCTGATGCTCGGCGTTTTCGCCGCAGGTGAGTTGATTAACTTCAACGGCAAGAAGGGTTACGAAAATCTTGCTGTTATGATTCCTGCATTTATGCTCCGTGAAACAATCTGGATGTTCTTCTGGGGCATCAGAAAGGTTATTCCCGAGGAAATGAGAAACGAAGCCATCGACTACGGCGAGTGGAAGAACGGCTTCAGAACAGAGGGTATGACAGGCGTTGCAAAGGGTCTTGTTACAAAGATGGTCAACACCGTTAAAAACTCTCTTAACCCCCTTCTTCTCAAGTTGGTCGGATATGACCAGAATGCAACACAGGGCAATCAGACAACTCAGGCCCGTCACGCTCTCTTCTGGATGAGTACTTTTCTTCCTGTTATCACAGGTATTCTCAGCATCATTCCTCAGCTCTTCTATGACCTTCAGGGTGAAAAGAGAGACAGAATGTATGCGGAACTCCGTGAAAGACGTAAGGCAATCGCTGCTGAAGTTAAAGAATTTAACGAGCAGACAGGAGAAAACACATAATAACAAGAAAAACCCCGACACGTTTTTTGTCGGGGTTTTATAATTAATATGATTATGATGAATATGTTTGATAGAATAAAAGATATACTTGAAGCCAATCCGTGCGCAGTTATCGCCATAGACGGTATGTGCGCTTCGGGTAAAACAACCTTTGCAAGCAGACTTTCGGAGAAATTCGGTTTTCAGACTGTTCATACGGATGATTTTTTTCTGCCGTTTGATATGCGCACGCAAGAACGTCTTTCACAGCCCGGTGGGAATATTCACCGTGAACGTCTGATTGATGAAGTTATTATTCCTCTGAAAGAAAAGAGAGATGCCGAGTACCGTGTTTTTGACTGTTCAAGCGGTACATACACGGAAAAAAGAACGGTTTTTTACGGCAGACCCGTGATAATCGAGGGTGCATACTCTTTGCATCCCGAAATTCCCGACATATACGACCTTAAAATTTTCTTCTGCGTTTCACCCGAAACGCAACTTGAACGTATCAAAAAACGCAACGGAACCGAGGCTCTTGAAGTCTTCAAAGAAAAGTGGATTCCTTTTGAAAACAGGTATTTCAAAGAGTTCGGAATATTCCAAAAATGTGATATCATATTAACAGAGGAGGATTTGAAATGAGTATCGTAAAATCAATAGTTGCTCTGATTGAGATGATTCTTTTTGCAATCGGACTTATACCTGTAAGCAGCGATATTGACTACGGCGGCACACTGAACGAAGCACCCGCAATAACAACTCCGATGTATATTGTCATAGACGGTGAGAGCGATTTTTCGATTGTCATTCCTGAAGGTGCGGATGATTGCATTCTGACTGCTGCGGATGAACTTAACACCTACATAAAAAAGATAAGCGGTGCGGATCTTCCGATAATCACTGAGTCCGCACTTGAAGATGGCAAAAAAGCTATTGTTCTTGAAAACGACTGCGATGAGGCGGGCGAAGACGGATTTCAGCTCTTTTCGGACGGCGACCGTCTTGTTATAAACGGTTCAGACAGCAGAGGAACCCTTTACGGAGTTTACACGCTTCTTGAAGAGTATTTTGGTGTACGCTGGTTCACTCCGACTCTCGAAACCGTTCCCGAAAGCAAGGATATTGTTACCGATGCCAACATAAACCGTGTGGTTGAACCATCGTTTGTGCTTCGCAGAAACGAACCCGCAGGCGGTGACGATACATTCCGTGCAAGAAGAAAGATGAACGTTTCATTCTGGAACGAGATGCCTGAATACGGCGGTGCACTTACCTATGTACTCTGGGATGTTACTCTCGATGTGCTTGTTCCCGATGCTCTTTTTGCGGAGCATCCCGAATATTTTGCAATGAATCCCGATGGCACACGCACCACTGACCACGTCTGCCTGAGCAATCCCGACGTGCTTCCGATTGCTGTTGAAAATGCAAGAAAGGCAATGCGCGAATGCCCGAGAGAAACCACCGATCATATCCACATCGGTCAGAAGGATAATTCTAATTATTGCCATTGCGAAAGCTGTGAGGCACTCTACGAAAAACACGGAAGTATATCTGCTCCTACGTTGATTTTTACTAATAGCTTTGCAGATGCGCTTGATGAAGAATTTCCCGAATTCACATTTACTTTCTATGCTTACGGAGAAACCGAGCGTCCTCCGGAGGATTTGACTCTCAGATGCAACGAGAATGTTGTGCCTGTTCTTTGTGGGCTTCACAAAGCTTGCCGAAGCCATCCGCTTACTGAGTGCGGTGCACAGGACGGCGATGAAAGTTTTGAGAATCTTTACGGCAACACAAATGCGGTCATTGCTGAAGATTTTGCAAACTGGGTAAAAATAGCAGACAGAACATATATATACGATTACACAATCAATTTTCTCAATACAGCGCAGTTTTTCTCAAACTTTGAAACGCTTCAGTCAACGATGAAATATATGCACGACATCGGCATAACGGGTTATGTCTATAACTGCGGAGACGGACATTATGCGGCATTCAACGAGCTGAGGAACTATCTTCTTGCAAAAATCCAGTGGGATGTTGACTGCGATGTTGAGTATCATATGATGGATTTCATCAATGCGTATTACGGCAAAGAAGCAGCACCTTATATCAAAAAAATCATCGATTTACAGACGGCGCATCTCAGAGGTACGGGTCATGCATTCGATTTTGACTGGCACTATCAGGCAGGATTCATCCCTCTTACCGTCTGTGCGGAGATTGATATTCTCTGGAAAAAAGCACTCAATGCAGACATAAGCGATGAACAGCTTTTCAATGCAGAGGTTGCAAATCTCAGCTGGGAATATTTCAAAGCCAATCTTTTTATCGGAGAATATTTCTTTCTTAATCCGTTCAGAATGCAGGCAATCGAAGAGCTATACGACGGTTTTGCTTCGCACGGTCTCGACAGAGTTTCATCCTTTGCGTTAATCCCCGAAAAGAGTGAGGTTGATTTTATCCAAAGACCGTTTAACTGGGGTAAATAAGTTTTTGATAAGTGCAAAGTTTTGCGTTTGTTGGCGCGATCTTAATATAATGTTAATTAAATATTAATAATTACGTACCGAATATGATTTGACAAGTCAAAAAAAGTGTGTTAGAATGCTAATGTCAATTTTATTGATAAAATTCAGGAGGACAAAAAGATGAAAAAAGCAAAATCAATTCTTGCGCTTCTCATGGCATTTGTTATGCTTATGAGCTTTGCCGTAACAGGCAGCGCAGCAAATTCAGACGCTATCGCTGAAGAAAAAGAAGCAAACAACTCATTCAAAACCGCAACAGCTTTCGGCTTTGCAACAAAAATCAAGGGTATCCTTGATGAGTCAAACGACATTGACTATTATTCGTTCACCGCAAATTCGGCAGGTCTTGCAACAGTTACAATTGCTCACAACCTCATCGAAGATGCAAACAAGGATCTCGCATATTTTGAGATTACTGTTTATGACGGTGCTGAAAAAGAGCAGCTTGTTTTCAGATCAACAGGTTCCGAAAAAGAAACTGTTTCGCAGTCTTTCGCTATTTCACAGGGCGCTACATATTTCATTAAGGTAGAAATGGGTACAATTCACAGCGAAACTCTCGAGTATTCTGTTACTGCAAGCTTCGACAAGGGCGCTCTTGTTGAAAAAGAACCCAACAACCAGGCTGCAGTTGCAACTCCTCTTGAGCTTTCAAAGAGCGGTTCAGCAAAGATTTACTACGGTAACATTTCATCAACCGGCAGCGATGTTGACTTCTACAGAGTTGCACTCGCAAAGAACGGTGTAATCTATATCTATCTCTATAATGGTAATATTCCCGGCGATTTCAAGGCTACTCTTTACACTCATTATGAAACCGTAGACGGCGTTCTTATTGAAGAACCCATTACATCGGTTGAAATCAACAGCAACGAAGAGTACAAAATGAGTGCCGCAATCGGTGTTTACGGCAAGGAATATATGCTCAAGGTTGAAGGTATCAACGGTAAGACCGGTGACTACAGAACAAGAGTGTTCTATCAGGAAGTTTCGGATGCCGAAATGGAATACAACAACAAGCCCAATCTTTATAACAGCATTCCTGTCGGCAGTTCTCTCCGCGGAACAATTTCTCACGACACAATAACAAGCACAGATATTGATTACTATGGCTTCAAGGCAACAAAAGATAACGTAGGTTATGAAATTTCACTCAGCCTTGCAGACGACAAGTCTCCCAAGACAGGCTCATGGTATATCACTGTTACAGAAGGCAAGAACGCAGGTGTTGTTGCTGAAGCAAACAAAATCGAAGTTAAGGCAGGCGAAACCAAGGTTATCAAAACCGGAGTTCTTGAAGCAGGCAGAAACTATTATATCGAAGTAGAAGCAGGCAGCACTCACACTGCAGAAATCTACAGACTCAGTGTTAAGGCTATAGTGCCCGAAGAGAAGCCCAACCCGGATGAACCCACTGATTTCTGGGCTCAGCTCAAGGCTTATTTCCAGATTTTCTGGGATAACAACTTCAAGAATTGGGTAGATGACGGTGTTAACTTTATCGGAATGCTTTCCAACCTTATCCCCAGCATTATCCAGGGCCTTCCCACTCTTTTCACATGGCTTCTGTCTTTCCTTGGCTAATCATTTGAAAAAATAATTTCAACGGGGCTGTTTCTGCAGCCCCGTAAATCATTGAGAGAGGTGTTTATATGGCTTTTGACACAAATTTTAAGCCTGTGCTGAGATTTCTGGTTGTAAGTGATGTTCATTACCGTGACGAGCATTCGGTTGAGCGTGACAGAATGGAGCTTGCGCTCAGAACCGCATATGAGCTCAGCGAAAAAGAAGAGTATTCAAAGCTCGATGCTCTTTATGTTGTAGGTGACTTTGCAACAAGCGGTTCAAGACCGCAGATGCTTGCTTTCAAAAATACCATTGATACTTATATCAAGCCGGAAACTACGGTTAATCTTTCTATGGCGAGCCACGAATACCACGGTGAAGGCGAACCTGCAGCACTCGAAAAATTTAATGAAATTTATGCACAGGATCCCGATACTCACAGAGTAATCAACGGATATCATTTTATAAGCGTAACTACCACAAACGGTTGCCATTTTGATGATGCAAAAAGAGATTGGGTTAAGGCTGAACTTAAAAAAGCAGTTGAAGATGACCCAAAAAGACCTATTTTCTTTTTTCAGCATCCCCACATTATGGGTACTGTTTACGGCAGTGCAAACTGGGGCGAGGACGAACTCACCGATATCCTTATGAATTATCCGCAGATTATCGATTTCTCGGGTCATTCACATGCACCGATAAACGATCCCCGTTCCATTCATCAAAGACATTTCACATCTCTCGGCACAGGCACTCTCAGCTATTTTGAGCTTGATGAGTTCGATAAGAGCTACGGAACTCTTCCTCCGGGAAAAGAGAAGGCTGCGCAGATGCTTATAGTTGAGGCGGATGCGGATATGAGAGTAAGAATTTATCCTTATGACCTTATCACTTCAAACTTCTTCCCGATGACGTGGAAAATCGATACCGCCTGGGATATAAAATCATTTCTTTATACCGATGCACGCTACAAAACTACTGATGCACCGTGGTTTGAAGAGAGTGCAAAAGCAGTCATTTCCGATGTAACATCGGACGGCTTCAAAGTTACTTTTGACCAGGCAAAAACCAACGATGTTTACGTTAACGATTACAATGTTATTGTTAAAAACAGCGACGGTCTTACAGTACGAAACACAACCATCTGGAGCGAATTTTATTTCTACGATATGCCCGAAAAACTCAGTGTTTCCTTCAATGAACTCAATGCGGGCGAAACCTATCAGGTAGAAATTTATGCGGGAAGTTTCTGGAAAACAGTCAGCGAAAATCCGCTTGTCAGCGAAAAAATAATTTTATAAAAGAAAATAAATCAAGTTTGTTTAGAATTTTTCTTAAATAAGCTTGATTTTTTTTTGCTGATATTATAGAATGTACGCTATAATAGGATTATTATGGAGTATTATCGATAGTTGTGCCCTGATACGGGGTTATCTTATAAGGAAGGTGATTTTTTGGCGGAGAAAACAAAATCTGTTCAAGAGCAAACCGTTGATTCCGAAAAGGTTCAAAGGCACCTTGATCAGCAAAATAAACGCTATCTCAGCCCAAAGCATTATGTCGCATATATTCTTTCGGGATTCGGCGATACAAACTGGAACTCATTTTCAAACAAAGAATCATTCTATTTCGCAACAACGTTTCTTGGTATTTCGGCAAAAACGTGGACCACGGCAAGCACAATCAGCGGTATCATAGATGCTATAGATAATGCTGTTTCGGGTCTGATAATAGACAGAACAAGAACCCGTTGGGGACGAGTACGCCCGTATCTTTTACTGACTCTTCCTTTTTGGTTTTTCTCTTCTTTTACGCAATGGATTCTGCCTGATGGCATGAGTCAGCCTGCGTTGCTTATATGGTTCTTTCTGTTCAACTATGTAGGTTCAATCGCAAACTCTTTTTATAATACGAGTTATCAGACGATTCTTTATAACATTACGCCAAACGTTTCCGAGCGTAACAGCCTTATTGCAACGGATGCTTATGCCGACCTTCTTGGAGTCTGGCTGCCGTCGCTGTTCCCGTTGTTTGTTGACTTTTTGAATGTTCCGACGAGGTATGTTTACATAGGCGGTGCATCGTTTTTTATAGGATGTGTTCTGATATTCAGAACCTATGGATTCTTTGCTCTAAAAGAAAGAATGCCCCTCGCATCAAGAGAAGAAATGCAGCATATGGGCCTTATCGAAACGTTCAAAACAGTCGGCACCTGCAGACCAATGTGGGTTCTTATTATCAAGAATTTCTTTGCGGTAGGTAAAAGTACCGGTGAAAAGGTTCAGAATTTCTTCTGGATCAACTGTATGGGCAAACTTTCGCTCAGCTCAATTTCAGGTCTTTTCACGGGATTGCCCAGCTATTTTGTGCTTCCTCTTGCACCTAAGCTTACAAAGAAATTCGGGCTCAGAAATCTTGCAGCAGCAAGCTATATGTTCTGCGGTATCTGCTATTTTATTATGTGGATTGTCGGCTATAAGCCGTTTGGTGAGGATCATCTCATACTTAACTTCATCTGGATTGTTTTTGCCCTTACCTGCTGCGGTGCGGTAAACAGTATCCAGAGATATTGCAGCACTGCTCTCAACGGTGACCTTTACGACTATGTTGAGTGGAAATCCGGTGTGCGTAACGAAGCAACAATCACAGCAGCAATGGGTTATATGACCCTTGTTTCAACCGCTGTTGCAAACATCCTCAGCGGTGTTATTATCGATGCGATTCACTTTGAACCCCTTCTTGATGTTACGGGAAAGGTTATTCCCCAGACAGACCCCGTAATGCTCAGAGGCTTGTGGGCGGTATTCGCACTTGCACCGGCGGTAGGCAGATTTATGAAGGGCGTAACGCTCCTGTTCTTCAATGTTCACGGCAAGACAAGAGATACTATGATGTACGAACTTGCAAAAATCCGTGCAGCAAAAGTAATTGATACCGAATCGGCAGAATAACATCTGATTCCGGTCAATTTGTCAGAGTTGTATAAAAAACCCCATATATTTATATATAAATAATTATAAAAAGCTATTGAAAATAAAAATTGAATATGTTAAAATAGCTTGTATTATATGAAAGTGTCGCTTGTCGGCTTTCAAGCATTAAGGAGGAAAAATGCTTATGACACACTTAAAGAAATCATTGGCCTTGCTTCTTGCAATAGTCATGATTTTCAGCTCCATGTCGGTTGCGGCTTCTGCTGCAGCTGTAGGCGAGCCGGATGCGGGCTCTGAGTCCGCAACCTTTACCGTCAAGTTTTTCAGAAATGAGAACCGCGGTAAAACAGACGCAGAGGGTAACCCCCTCCCCGTAAGCTGGGTTGAAACAACCAAAGCAGCACCGGGTGAATACGTTAAGGCAAGAGTTTATGTTTCAACAAACTATGCTACAGGTCTTAACATTACATCGGCATTGCTTTTTGACACCGACTTCTTTGAGGCTATTATGGCTTCAAATGATGTTGACGATCTGAAAGATCCCACACCTTTCCCCCAGAACGTTTCCGGTATAAAGAGCGGTTCAACAGACCAGAAAAACTACGTTGCAACTGCACTCGGAGGAGTTCAGGTTCAGGGCGGACTTACTTCAAGAAAAACCTACAGACCCAATGCAGCAAGTTTCAGTCAGATCAGCTACCTTATTTCTAAGGGCTATCTCAACGAGGCTGATTTTGCAGGCAGAGAGCTTATTCACAGCGTTGTTGAGCTTGACACAAAAGCTTTTGCACAGACAGTTCTTCTTTCAGAGGAAAACGACAACTGGTATGATGAGTTCTATTTCACTGTAAGAAGCAACTCAACAACAAATACTGTTGGCGAGACCGGTGAGGCAGAAATCCCTGCACAGCTCAGAGGTTCAATCGAACTTAACGAAATGGGAATCGCCAGAATGCTTATCGAATTACCCAAGGGTAAATACGGCGCTGCTTATCATTCGGTTACTTCTCTTGGTGACGGTTGGGAAATCAGTGATGAAAACTTCACCAGCAACGAAGGCTGGATCACAACCACCGGCAATGTTCTTCTTGATGCAAACGGCGGCAGCTTTGCAAACGATGCAGAAACCGCAGAAATCAAGGGTATCATCGAAGAGTCAATTGAAACAGCTGTTTCCGAAAAAGAAGCAGAAATTTCAAAACCCGGCTATAAGCTTCTCGGTTGGTCAGATGTAAAAACTTCCAAGGGCGCACCCATCACCGAGCAGGTTCTTGACGGAATCGATTTCAGCAATATGACAGATGCTCAGATTGCAGAGCTCGGCTGGAAGCTTACAGAAAACAACATCGGTTTCCTCGACAAGACAGCATTCCCCGATGCTGTAGCAGGCGATATGCTTACCGTAGAAATGGTTGCGGCTCTTGATCTTAAGAATAAAACCGTTACAGACCTTCAGGGCTACGGTTTCAATGTAACAACAGGCGTTCTTAACGCTCTTAAAGTGGACGAGCCCAACACAGACTTTAACCACGACGGATATACACTTTATGCTCTTTGGGATAACAGTGGCCGTGCAGAGTATCTTGTTGAAACTTATCTTATGGATACCAACGGTGCTTATCCTTCAGCTCCCACACAGACTGACTCCTTCTATGCAGAAGCAGGTTCAACAGTTCCTCTTCAGGCTGTTTCAAGAGAAGGCTTTACTCTTGATAACAACCAGAACGAAGAAATGAGCAAGACTCCTGAAAAGAGTTCAGAAAATGTCATTGTAGAAGCAGACTCCGAAAATCCCTCCGTGCTTAAAGCTTATTATGCAAGAAATCAATATAAATTAACTTATAACTACGAAGATGTCAGCGGTAAGCATACCGAAACAGAATCCGTTTATTACGGTGATACCATTGATGAGTTCGATTCGCTTCCCACAAGCAACTTCACTCTTACAGTTACCGACGGCGAAGGCAATCCCATGGGAACAATGCCCGAAAAGATGCCTGCACACGATATCGTAGCAGATGTTAATATTCAGATAATTCATCTCTTTGATGCTGGCGAAGGTGCAGAATTCCCCAACGGAGAGAGAACAATCTCATACAGCTACAAGTTCGGCGAAGCTACCAACGTTCCCGAAGATCCCTCAAAACTCGGATATGAGTTCGTTGACTGGGATATAGATGTTCCTGCAACAGCAACCGGCAATATGGTCTTCAATGCAGAATTTAACTATCTTGGAACAGTTGATGAATATTACACAGTAACATTCTACGGCTACAACGAAGAAACAGGCGAGCTTGAAGTTGTTGAATCAACCGACGGTTACGGCTACGGTGATGAATTCGAAGCAGTTGACCTTCCCGAAGGTTATCTTGACACAGTATGGAAGCTTAAGGGCGACGAAAGCAACACTCCCGTTTCATTCCCCTATATCATCACAGGCAACACAGAATTTGAACCCGTAAGCGAAGGCACAAACGTTTATACTGCTAACTTCTATAAGGATGCAGCAGATGTGCTTCCCTTCGCATCAAGCGCAGTAACATACGGCGAAGCAGTAGTTGCTCCCGAAAAGACTCCCGAAAAGACAGGCCATCATTTCCTCGGTTGGTCAACAAATCCCGAAGCAACAGAGGCTGATGCAGACCTCGGCAAGATGGACAGCACAGAAGGCAAGAGCTTCTATGCAGTGTTTGCTCCCAACGATGTAACTCTTACATTTAATACCGGTGACGGTGCGACAACAATCGATCCTATCCCCGGCAAGTTTGACGAAGAATACAAAAAGCCTGCAGATCCTGAAAAGCCCGGCTATAAATTCGAAGGCTGGACAGATAAGGACGGCAAGGATGTTGTTCTTCCCGAAAGACTTCCCGCAGCAAGCGCAGAATACACCGCAAAGTGGAGCGCTATAGAATATAATGTAATATATAAGAACGGCGACATTCTTGTTGGCGAAATCGAAAAACACGCAACTGATTCAGCAGTTAACGTAAACGATGTTTACGGTCCTGCTCTTGAGATGGAAGGTCATACCTTCGCAGGTTGGCTCAACAGCGTTGACGGCAAGATTTATAATCCTGCTGATGCAGAATCTCCCTCGGCATTCGTAATGCCTGCAGGCGATGTAACTCTTACAGCACAGTGGACTGTTAACACTTATGTTGTAACTCTCAACGCAAACGGTGGTGCATTTGCAGATGGTGAAGAGCTTTTTGCAAAGGATGAAATTGCATTCGGTTCAGACCTTTCAGCTATCGTTCCTGCAGACCCCGAATGGCCCACAGATGAAAAGACTTTTGCTGGTTGGGCAGATGCAAACGATGCAACAGACGCAGTTATCGTTGCTCCCGGTGAACTTCAGACAATGACAATGCCTTCCGACAGCCTTAACCTCAAGGCAGTATGGACTGATGTTGTAGTTCCCACATACACAGCAACATTCTATGCAAACGGCGGTTACTTTGTGGTTGACGGTGAAAACAAGGCAGAAACAACTGTCACTTATGTAGCAGGCGAAACAATTACACCTCCCATCCCTGTAAGAGATGACGGTGAATATAACTACACATGGCTTCCCTCAGTTCCCGAAGCAATGCCCGCAAAGGATATGGAATTCTACGCACAGTGGGAAGCAATTCTCCCCGGCGACATTCAGTATACAATCACAACAGTAATCCAGGCTCTTGGTTCAGGCGGAAACCTCATCAATATCACATCAATGCCTATGGTTAAGACAGGCAGTGAGGGTCAGGTTGTTGAAATTACAGACGATACAGCTTCAACAGCAGATATCCGTCATTCATACACCAACCTTATCAGCAGCAACGGCAACGTTCCCGATACCGACAATGCAAACAACGTTCTCAGGATTACTCTTACAGAGGACGGTCCCAACAACCTTGTTGCATATTTTGAACTCTCAAAGAAAACAGCAACATTCGACGGTATGGGCGGTGTGTTTGCTGATGAAAGTGACGCAGAGATCAACGATTACTACGGCTCAAAGATTACTCTCCCCACCGCTGATGATATCGCTAAGGAAGGCCATAAGCTTAACGGCTGGTTAGACAGCGAAGGCGTGACTCACGAACCCGGCAAGTCACTCAGTCTTGAAGCAGACGAAACCTTCAAGGCAATCTGGGAAGAAATCAAGTATAACCTCACATTTGATGAGGGTGACGGTGTTCCCGAAGCACTCGATAAGCTTCTTGCAGAAGGCGCACTCCACATTGTTCCTATCCTTACCAAGGAAGGATACAGATTCAACGGTTGGAAAGATTCCGAAGGCAACCTCTATATGCCCGGTGAAACTTTCACAATGCCCGGTAAAGATGTAAATCTCACAGCAGATTTCACAAAGGTTTACTCCGTAACATATAAGGATGCAAACGGCGCAGACCTTGAAGTATTCACAAACAAAGCAGCTGAAGGCGAAGAGATTCCCGCTTTCACAAAGGCTAACCCCGAGAAGGAAGGCTTCAGATTCGCAGGCTGGAAGAATATGCCCGCTGACGGCAAGATGCCCGCAAGCGATCTTGTTCTTGAACCCGAATTCATTGAACTCTTTACTCTCAGCTACGTATATGATTATTCAGAGGAAGGCTTCCCCGAACTTCCCGCTTCAATTGAACTTGCAGCAGGTGAAGAGGCAGTTGTAAAGGCTCTTCCCGTACTTGAAGGCTACAGATTCACAGGTTGGACATACGACGGAACAACCTATGCTCCCGGCGAGACCTTCACAATGCCCGCAAGCGATGCAGAGCTTGTTGTAACTCCCAACCAGATCTTCGATCTCACATTCAATGAGGCAGACGGTTCAAAGGTAAGTGACGCTAAGCTTATCGCTGGCGAAGAATACGAGCTTCCCGAAACCTTCAAAGAAGGATTCGAATTCCTCGGCTGGTCAGACGGTATTGATGTATATCCCGCAGGTACACCTTATGTAATGCCCGGCGAAAGCATCGAACTCGAAGCAAAGTGGAAGAAGATTGTTATTCCCACAACAGCAAAGCCCGTATACGCAATCACCTTCGAAGTTGAAAACGGTGCTCCCGAAGGACTTACAGTACCTCAGCCCGAAAATGTTCAGGCAGGAGAACCCTGTATCCTTCCCGGCCTTGCACTTACAGGTTATGAATTCGATTACTGGTATGATGCAAATGGCAACAGATATCCCGCAGGTAATGAGTACTATGCAACAAGCGATGTAACTCTTATTGCGAAGTGGACAAAACTTCCCGAATCAACAGATCCTGCAACATACACAGTTAAGTTTGCACTTGCAGACGGCTCTGTTGAAGGCGTTGAGCTTCCCGGTGATGTAACAAAGCAGGACGGCGAAACATTCGAACTTCCCGAACTTCCCTCAAAGGATGGCTATGAGTTCGACGGTTGGTACAACGAAAAGGGCGTAAGATTCCCCGCAGGTTATGAATATGCAGTTAAGGGCAATGTAACACTTACCGCTCAGTGGAAAGAGCTTCCCACAGAACCCACAACAGTACCCACAACTCTTGCTACTTACACAGTTAAGTTTGCACTTGCAGACGGTTCGGTTGAAGGTGTTGTTCTTCCCGAAGATATGACTGCAACAGACGGTGAAAAAATCAAGCTTCCCGAACTTCCCTCAAAGGACGGCTACGAATTCGATGGCTGGTATAACGAAAGAGGCGCAAGATTCCCCGCAGGATATAATTACACAGTTAAGGGCAATGTAACTCTTACCGCACAGTGGAAAGAACTTACAACAATTCCCGAACCCACAACCACAGAGCCTACAACAGCAGAACCTACTACTGAACCTACAACAGCAACAAAGTATGTTCTTACCTTTGATGAAGATGGCGGTTCAGAAGTTGACGATGTGAAACTTGCAGAAGGCGAAAGCATCAACCTTCCCAAGACAAGCAAGGATGGCAAGGTGTTTGCAGGTTGGACAGACGGAACCAAGACCTACGAAGCAGGCGATAAGTTCACAATGCCTGCAAATCCCGTAGATCTTAAGGCTGTATGGAACGATGTTCCCACACAACCCACAGCATATACACTTTCATTCAACACAGACGGCGGTTCAGCAGTTGCTGACCAGACACTTCTTCCCGGTGCAGTAATCAATCTTCCCACAACAGACCGTGCAGGCTTTGAGTTTGTAGAGTGGACAGATAAGGACGGCAACAAGTACGGAAAGAATGCAGCGTTCACAATGCCCGAAGGCAACGTTGAACTTACAGCAATCTGGAAGGAAATCCTTCCCGAAAAGTATGATCTCGGTTATGCATATATCGGTGAAGTTATTCCCGAAAATGCTCCTGCACTTCCCGCTACTACAGAGGTAACAGAAGGAACAACCGTAACAGTTGCAACAGTTCCCTCACTTGATGGCTACAAGTTCAGCGGTTGGTACTATAACGGTTCAATCGTTACAAGCTTTGAAATGCCCAAGGCTGATGTTACTCTTGAAGGTATCTGGACAGAAGATAAGACAGAAGAAGCTGTTTACACAGTAACTTATACATTCGACGGCAATGCACCCGCAGGTGCAACAGTTCCCGTTCCCGTAAACGTTAAGGAAGGCGAAACCGTAACTCTTGCAGAAGTTCCCTCAGCAGAAGGCTATACCTTCGACGGTTGGTACTACGGTGCAGAGATCGCAACAAGCATCACAATGCCTGCAAACGATGTAACAATCACAGGTAAGTGGACTGTTAACGAATACGATATCGTTCTTGACGCAAACGGCGGTGAATTTGCTGACGGTTCAGCTCAGTTTACCGATACCGTTGAATACGGCAAAGACCTTGACACAGTTCTTCCTGATGTTCCTGTTAAGGAAGGTTACACCTTCGTTGATTGGGTAGATAAGGACGGAAATCCCATCCCCGATACAATGCCCAGCGGTCCCATCGATGCAACAGCAGAGTGGAAGATCAACGAATACACAATCACATTTGATTCAAACGGCGGCAGCGAAGTTCCCGCAGCAACCTATGAATACGGTGCAACCGTAGCAGAGCCTGCAGCTCCCACAAGAACAGGCTTCATCTTCAAGGGTTGGGAACCCGCACTTCCCGCGACTATGCCCGCAAACAACCTTACAGTTAAGGCGGTTTGGGAAGCAGAACCCGGCGTAGAAACATTTGAATTTACAGCAGATGCAAACGGCGGCGCATTCGCAGACGGCAGCACTTCAATTGAAAAAGAGCTTGCAGAAGGCGAAACAATCGGTGAACTTCCCGTTCCCACAAGAGACGGTTATGAGTTCACAGGTTGGGACGGTATCCCCGAAGATGGCAAGATGCCCGCATCTGACCTTAAGATTACAGCTACATGGAAGGAAGTTGTTCCCGAAACCGAAACCCATAAGGTAACATATTACCTTGTTAAGGGTGAAGGCGGTGCAGCTGAAGCATACACAACCAAGACATTTGAAGAGGGCGCAGCTCTTGTTCATCCCGAAGTTGAGGTTGAAGGCTTCACATTCAACGGCTGGACCGATAAGGACGGCAATCCTCTTCCCGAAACAATGGGAACAGAAGATATCGAAGCATACGCAAACCTCGAAATCAACAGCTACAAGGTAACATATTATCTTGATGCAGGCGAAGTTTATGAGGAATATGCAGATGTTAAGTTTGCATCAGAAGTTCCCGTTCCCGCAGATCCCGCTAAGGAAGGCTATATCTTCGCAGGTTGGGAACCCGCAGTTGTATCAACAATGCCCGCACATGACCTTACTTACACAGCAAAGTGGGCTAAGGTTCCCGTTGCAGGTGAAGAATACACAGCAAGATATGTTGTAGACGGCAAGACTTACGCTCTCTATGTTCTTGAAGAAGGCGAAAGCATTCCCGTTCCCGCAGCACCCACAAAGTTCGGTTTCGTATTTGTTGGTTGGGAGCCTGAAGTTCCCGCAACAATGCCCGGTGAAAACATCGAGTTTGAAGCTCAGTGGGAAGTTGATAAGACATTCCTCGGAATTGTTATCGGCGGAACAGTTGTTTCCGGTGTTGTAGTCGGCTCAGTAATCGGTGCAAACGCAGCATGGATCACCGGCATTTCAATCGTTGGCGGTATCATCGTTATCGTTGGTGCAGCTCACCTTATCAAGCATACCCATACCGTAACTTATATGGTAGACGGTGAGGTTTATAAGGTTTACAAGGTTGTTGAAGGAACAAAGATTCCTGTTCCTGCAGATCCCGCTAAGGAAGGCGCAGAGTTTGCAGGCTGGAACCCCGAAGTTCCCGAGAAGATGGGCGAAACAGACCTTGTCTTCGAAGCAACTTGGGAAGATGTCGGCGCAGATGTTGACGTTGTAATCCCCGATACCGGTTCATTTGCAGGCGTAGCAGCATTCGCAGTTATCTCCGGTGCAGCTGCAGCAGCATATGTAATCGCAAGAAAGAAGAAGGAAGACTAATCCTTTAAATAGAACGAACCCTTCGGTCTGACCGAAGGGTTCGTTCCTTTATTTTGCAAATGTTCCGATTATTCTCATAAAAAGAATTCCGAATGTAAGCGGCTCAATCGTGTCGGGAGCGGTGATTTTATATTCTCCCAGCACTTCGTCTGCAAGTCGGAATGTGACTGTACCGAGTACCTGACCTTGTTCAACAGGTGCAACAACGTCAACAGCAACATCGATTGTCTGAGTGATTTCACCTTCTCTGCCTTTTTCAATCAGAAAAGAATCGGGTTCCGGAACTTTTGGAGTGAGAAAGTCAACCACACCGTTAATAACTCCGACATTGGGAATGAGTGATGCGTCTATTTCGGGCGTCACGGTTGAAAAATTGGCAAAACCCCAGTTGAGCATTGCTTTGGCAGATTCAAATCTGTCAGAACTGTTTTCGCTGCCCATAACAACAGCAATAAGGTGTGTACCGTCTCTCATTGCACTTGCCGAAACGCAACAACCCGCTTTCGAGGTCGTTCCCGTTTTTAGTCCCGTGGTTCCTTCATAGAAACGAACAAGCTTATTTGTGTTGACAAGCTCCGTCTGACCATCACGAAGAGAATCCATCCATATTGTTGTGTAGTTTGTGATGAGTTCATGTTTCAGCAGTTCACGTGACATAACAGCAACATCAAGAGCGGTTGTCAGATGATTGACAGTTTCATCATCAAGTCCCGTGCAGTTTTCAAAATGTGTGTTTGTCATACCGAGTTCTGCGGCACGTTCGTTGAGCAACTTAACAAATGCTTCATCACTTCCTGCAAGGTAATCACCCAGAGCGGTGCACGCATCGTTTGCGCTGTAAACGGCAGTTGCCTTCAGCAAATCGTCAACCGTCATTTGCTCACCTTCCTTCAGCCAGATTTGAGATCCGCCTTTTGAAGCGGCATTTGCTGAAACAGTGACAACGTCGCTGAGCGCGATTTTTCCGCTGTCAATTGCTTCGGTAATAAGCAGAAGAGGCATGATTTTTGTGACGGATGCAGGATAAACTTTTTCGTTTTCGTTAAATTTCATAAGAATTTTGCCCGTTGCAGCGTCCATCAACACGGCTGATTTTGCTTTTATTTCAACGGGTGGCGGAGATTTTTCAGCATAAGCAAACAAATTGAAATTAGTGATGATTGCGACGGAAATCAACACCGTCAGAAAGTATTTACGGAATAAATTCATAATATCTCTCCCTTCAAAAAAATATATGAAATAAATATGATTGATTATCACAATTTTTTTTGATATAATGAAAAAGAACTCAGATTTAAAGGAGAAAGCAATGAAAGCCGCTTTTTATACTCTTGGATGCAAGGTAAATCAATATGAATCCCAGGCAATGGCACAGACTCTCGAAAAGCACGGTTTTATTATAACCGACCACTCGGAGGATGCGGATGTTTATGTTATAAATTCATGCACTGTCACTGCAGAGAGTGACCGCAAAACCCGTCAGGCAGTGCGCAGATTCAAAAAGCAGCATCCCGAAAGTGTGGTTGTGCTCACGGGATGCATGACCCAGGCATTTCCCGAATACGGTGAAAAGCTTGACGAAGCAGATATCGTCATCGGCAACAAGAGCAACCGCTTTCTTCACGATTATATAATGCAATATATCAACGGAAGCGGCAGGATTTTTGCTGTTGATATGCATAAAACTGGCGATGATTTTGCGGGTGATACCATCACTTCGTTCCGTGAAAGAACGAGGGCAAATGTCAAAATCGAGGACGGCTGTAACCGTTTTTGTTCTTATTGTATCATTCCTTATGCAAGGGGCAGAGTGCGCTCAAAGCCGCTTGATGAACTGAAAAACGAAATTGCCGAGCTTGAGAAAAACGGTTTTTCAGAGATTGTACTTGTCGGTATAAATCTTTCTGCTTACGGTTTGGGAACGGATAAAAACATCGTTGATGCAGTTAAGGTTGCGGCTTCATTTGACGGCATAAAAAGAGTCCGTCTCGGTTCGCTTGAACCCGACCACATAACCGATGAAATTATTGACGGACTTGCTCAGATTCCCGAATTTTGCCCGCAGTTTCACATTTCGCTCCAGAGCGGATGCGATACAACTCTAAAACGTATGAACCGTCATTACGACAGTGCGGAATATTATTCTCTCTGCAAAAAACTCAGAGCATCGTTTGAAGACACAACAATCACAACCGACGTTATGGTTGGCTTTCCGGGTGAAACCGCAGAGAATTTCAAAGCATCGATGGATTTTGTGAAAAAGGTTGGCTTCGAGAAGGTACACGTGTTCCCTTATTCAATCAGACCCGGTACTCCCGCGGCTAAAATGCCTGACCAGATTGAAAAGTGTGAAAAAGAAAAAAGAGCGGCAGCAATGACAATGGCTGCTGATGAAATCAGAAATAAATTTCTGAATAATCAAATCGGCAGAATTCTTGAAGTGCTTGCCGAGGAATATCACGAAGGCTTTGTGCAAGGGTATACGTCAAATTATACTCCCGTGAGAATCCCGTGTGAAAGCGAAATTCACGGCATAATAAAAGCAGAAATCACCGCTGTTGACGGCGACTTCTGCATAGGTAAGGTAATATAAACAATAGTCCCGAATCCAAAGACGGATTCGGGACTATGATTTTATAATCCGAACAGAATTGTGAAGGGGAGGAAGAGAATTTCAAAAATCATAAAGAAAAAGTCGAGGAACAGTTCGAAGATTCCGCCTGAAGAATCGTCTCCATCACCGACCGTGACATTAATGGTATCGGTAACGGTTGTGCCATCGTTGTTTGTGACTGTTACGGTGATTATGGACTCACCTATTACTCCGTAGGTGGTAACTGTTCCGTCCCGGTCGACGGTTGCAACATTTGTGTCGGAGGAGGTCCACTCGATGCTCTTATACGAAGCATTGGCGGGGTTGATTGTTATACCAAGCTCGCAGACATTACTGTCTCCGAAATCCTTTTTAACAAAAATTTCAACCGATGTTACCTTGCCCGAAGCAGCGGGTTTTGTAGTGGTCGGCTTTGTAGTTGCAGGCTTGGTAGTTGTAGGCTTGGTAGTTGTAGGCTTTGTAGTTGTAGGCTTGGTAGTTACGGGTTCATCGGGGTCTCCGTATGAAGCGTTGATGGTGTCGGAAAGCGTTGAGCCGTCGTAGTTGGTTATGGTTGCGGTAATGACTGCTCTGCCAACGATACCGTGAGTTGCAATCAATCCGTTTTGGTCAACCGAAACAATGCTCGGGTTGGACGAACTCCACTTAATGCTCTTATATGTTGCATCGGCAGGTTTGACAGATACACCGAGCTGAGCGGTATGGGTATCGTCAAAGCCTCTTTTGACAATAATATCAAACGAAGTAACCTTTTTGTAAGACGAAGGAGTGGTTGTTACCGGTTTAGTTATTGAAGGCTTCGTTGTAGTTGGCTTTGTGGTTGAAGGTGTCGGTGTTACAGGGTCGTCGTTGCTGTAAGAATTATAATGAACTTTTGCCTTTTTAAGAGGTTCGTTATAATCTCCGACTGCAATGGAGCTCCAATCGCTCTGAGAACCGCCGTAATAAATGTGCGCAAGTCTGCTGCAACCGTAAAAGGCACTGGTGCTAATCTGCGTTACGCTATAGGGGATATATACGTTTGTGAGTGCGGTACAATCTTCAAAAACGCCGAAATTCAGAGTTCTGACACCGCTTGGAACAGTAACACTCTTGAGACTTGTACAGTTTGCAAGTAAATCCATAGATAAATTCAACAAACCGTTAGGAAGTCTGACTTCGGTAAGGTTTGTGCATCCGAAAAACACCGAAAGACCCAAAGAAGAAACGCTGTCGGGAATAATTGCGCTCTTGATTTTTGTACAGTTTTTGAAAGCTCCGCTGCCAATACTTGTCACACCGTCGGGGATACTGATGCTTGCAAGATTTTTACAGCCTTCAAAAGTGCTTTCGCCGATTTGAGTTACATTATTGCTTATTGTGAAGCTGCTGAGAGATGAACAGCCCGAGAACAATTCGTCGCCGAGTACCGAAATATGGTCAGGGATCGAAACGCTTGAAAGACGTGTGCAGTCTTTGAATACACTGTCGCCGAGCTTTGTTACGCTGTTTGGAACGGTCATACTTGTGAAGCTCGAACAGCCTTCAAATGCAGAGGCTTCTATAGTTGTTACGCCGTTTGGAATCGTTACATTTTTAAGACTTGAGCAGAAGCTGAACGCACAGGTTCCGATTGTTTTGATGCTTTTGGGAATGGTGATGCTTGTCAGACTTGAGCAGGAGGCGAATATGCAGCTGCTTAACTGTGTCAGACTGTTAGAAAGTCTGACGCTCTTGAGGTTTTTACATCCGTCAAATGCATAGCTCCATATTTCAGTTACGCTGTCAGGAATGGTTGCGTTTGCAAGACTTTTGCAGCCAAAAAATGCGTTACTTCCTATTCTTGTCACGTTACCAGGGATGGTTATGTTTTCAAGACTGTCGCAGTATTCAAAAACCTTGTTATCGATAACAGTAAGTGCACTCGGAAGAGAGATGCTATTAAGTGAAGAACAGGTTGAAAAGGTACCCTCACCGATGGTTTTGAGATTTTTGGGGAGTTTTATTTCTGCAAGTGCGGTACAGCTTCTGAAAGTGCCGTCGTTGATTATGGTAAGGTTATCGGGAAGCGAAACGCTTTTAAGCGCGGAACATTCTGCAAAAGCATCTTTGCCGAGATATGTTACTTTGGACGGTATGGTTATGCTTTTGAGAGTGCGACAAAGAGTGAAAGCAGCTTCGCCTATCTGAGTTACATTAGCGGGTATTGATACGCTTGAAAGCTTCTGACAGCTGTAAAACGAACCGATTCCGATATAAGTCACAGTGTCGGGAATTGATATGCTTGTAAGGTTTTCAAAAAGATAAAAAGCATAGTCGCCGATGCTTGTTACGCCTTTGTTGATAACAACTTTATAAATTGAGTCTTTGTTATAAAACCATGAAGGTCTATTGTAGCTCAAACTGCTCCAGTTTGACATTTCGCCGGTACCGCTGACTGTAAGAGTGCCGGTGGATTCGTTGAGCGACCAGGTGAGGTTTGTGCCGCAGGTGCCGCTTGTTGCCGCATTTGCCGTTACGGAAAAATCGGGGAGATTAACGCCCGAAAAACCGAAGGCGGATGAGCCGAAAAGGAGCGTCACAGCAAGCAGTACGGATAAAAATTTTTTCATATTCTTTTTCACTTTAAAATTCCTCCCTGAAAATAAAAAATACGCAGCCGAAGCCACGCACGAAAAACACATAGCTCCAACTGTCTCCAAACATAATCCTGTATAAACCCACAATAGTATATGCAGGATTATGTTTGGCAATATTAGTATACCACATATTTATGCGAAATTCAATTGTAGTTTTAATTGTTTTTATGCAAAGGATGCCGGCTTAAATTTCAAAATTCGGAAGTTAATGAAGGGGGTACCGTTGTGTCTGCTGGTTTATGATAAGAGATAATGTTGAACAGATAATAGTTTTTGTCGGCATGGCAAATTTTTCGGGCGGATGATCGCCCCTGCTATAATTTTAGGTAGGGAACGGATATCATCCGTTCTGCTACAGAATTTTGTTGAGATTATCGGCTGTTTGCCTATCCGGCGGGCTGAGTCAGCCCGCCCTACATAGCAAGAATTAAAATCAAATCCCAAATTAACATCAATCTCCGTAGGGCGGCTTGACCCAAGCCGCCGTGATTTTTGCGGAAATTCAAAACGTCGGGAGCAAGCACCGTCCTGCTTTGTGCAAACTGTCTGGGCTTCCCCTTGAGAAGAAGGCGAAATGTGAAGTCAAACACCGTCAGTTGTTTTTGTTGTTCAGCGGTCTGCGCAGAAGCAGGCTGAGGAGGGATGAACCGTTGAATGGAATGAGTGGGAAAAGATAGCATTGCCCCGTGACGGTTTTTGTTGTTGCGATTTCGATAACGACAATCAGTATTCCTGCAACAAATCCCCATACATTAAATAATGCAATCAGCGCAATCAGCATCATTCGGAAAAGCTTGAAGGCATAACCGAGTTCGAAGCTGGGCTGAGTGAAGTTCGTAAGAGCAACAAAAGCCATATAAAGCACTACCTCAGGAACAAACCATCCTGCCGAAACTGCAAATTCACCCAGCACAAGTGCACCGATAACGCCGAACGAACCGCTGAGCGACTGAGGAGTATTGATTGATGCGAGCTTTATTGCATCGATAACAACTTCAACGATGAAAAGCTGAGCCACAATCGGCAGAGTGTATTCTTCTTCGATTTTTATAAAGTTCAGCCATTCGGGAATGTAATCGGGATTCTGAATCAGTAGCAACCATATCGGAATAAGCAGCATCGTCATTGCAAAAATAAACATACGTATTATTCGCATATATGAGCCGATGACGGGTGACATATAGTAGTCGTTTGTATCCTGCAAAAAATCAAAAATACCTGACGGAATTATCATTGCGGCAGGGGAGTTATCGGTCAGCACAACCATACTTCCTTCAAGGATGCTTGCCGCAACCGCATCGGGTCTTTCGGTGTAGCGCACCTTCGGAAACGGGTTAAACCATTGCTTTGGTACAAGGCAGTCGATAAGGCTCTGTTGACTCATTGAAAGAGAGTTGACCGAAATTGAGTCAAGCTTTTTGCGAAGGGCATTGAGCATTTTTTCGTTGACTCTGCCTTGCATAAAGCAGATAACAACATCAGTTTTTGATTTTTTGCCGACGGAATGAATTTCCATAGTGAGGTTTGTGTCACGTATTCTTCTGCGGACCAGTGCGGTGTTGAATACGAGAGTTTCAACAAATCCGTCGTGCGGACCTCTGAGCACTCTGTCGTTTTCGGGTTCACCGACCGAACGCACGGGGTAGGTTCTTGCATCAATCATAACCGCTTCGGGATAACCTTCAACAATCATTCCTATTGCACCCGAAAGAACGGCTTTTACAAAATCGCTGACCTTTGCGTGAACGTCAGTCTCAACGTAGGGAACGTATTTGTTGGCAAATTCCCTTGTCGTTTTCAGCGATTTCATTTCTTTTTCTTCGGCATTCATAAAATAGGTCATAATTTTAACCATAATTTCATCTTTGCAGAAGCCGTCGATAAAATAAAGTTTTGCATTGCGCTTGTCGATTTTTATTTCTCTGCCCACAACGTCAAAACTGGCATTAATCCGAAGTTCGCTGTCGAGAAGTGCGATATCCGATGCGTAGTCTGCCGAAAAAGTTTTCTCCATTCCCATCATCCTTTATGATATAATACATTTTATATTATTGTCGCAGATATCATCTGTATTCATTATAAAGGTTAACAATTGCGTTCCATGTCAGAGGACCTACTGCGCCCGTCTGCTCAATTCCCGAAAGTTTTTGTACGGCTATAACTGCATCACGGGTTTGGTTGCCAAAAATACCGTCAACCGTAATCAAAGGCACGGCATTATTATTCTGTGCGATTGTACGAAGGAAGGTTTGCAGCTGTGTTACAACATTTCCGCTTGTGCCCGTTGTGAGAGTGTAACCGGGGTACAGAAGAGACGAATACGAACGGTATTCATCGGGCAGAGAGTTCAGTGTGCTGTCGTATGCATCGATTATTGCGTTCCAGGTTGCTCTGCCGACTATTCCGTCAACCGTGAGTCCGTATTCACGTTGGAATGTTCTTACGGCGTTTTCAGTTGCAGGGCCAAATATTCCGTCAACCGTAATCTGAGGAAGTCTGTCATTGAAAAAGCCGAGGAAGTTGAGATAATACTGAATCGTTCTTACATCTCTGCCTCTGTCGCCTCTGCGTATAACTTCGCTGAAAGTTCTTTCAACCTCGCTGATTGTTATACCCTCCGAATAAAGCTCCGAAATCTTTTTGACTGCGTTATAAATCTGCTTGATTTTATACCACGTTGCCTTGCCTACTATTCCGTCGGGAGTGAGATTGAATATCTGTTGGAATTTTACCACGGCAGCCCGTGTTGCGGAATCAAAAAAGCCGTTCGGGTCGGGTATTCTTGGAATTGCGGGGTAATTCTGCCTTATTCTGTTGAGCTGACGCTGAATTGTGCGGATGTCTTCTCCACCGTACGAACCGATGCGGAGCAATCTGCCGGGATAAGATTCAGGGATGTTTTTGACAGGTGCATTGCGAACGATGTTAACGTCGTTGCCGTAGTAGTTCTGCAAAATCTGATAGGGGGTTCTGCCCTGGTTTGCGAGTGTGACGGTGCCCCATTGGGAAAGACCTCTGCAAGTAACACTTCTGCCGTCGCAGTATTCGGTGAAATAGGGCTGGATCTGATTGCCTTTAGTGACATAGTCGTTAAAAAGTTCATCAACAATTTTTGAAATATTAGAAAAAATATCTCTACCGTCAATATAAGCCTGGTCGTATGCGGTTGAGTTTGTTATATCAAAATTATAGCCTCTGCTGCGGTAATATTCACTGAAAATTCTGTTGAGCGCAAAAGAAACCTGCGCATAGATGTTGGCTCTGAGCGCACTGTCGGGCCACGAAGGATAAATTTCGCTTGACGCAACGTTTTTGATGTAGTCTGTAAAGGGAACCCTCACATTGCGTGCGTTGGAATTGGGAGGACCGAGATGAACGGTTATATAGTCGGGGATAACGGGTGTTACAGCCATTTTATCTCGCCTCGTTTCTTAATGTGTTGAGTGCTGTTTCATCAACAACAATGGGTTCTGGCTCTTCGAGACCCACTGCTTTTGCCAGCATTCTGACGGGTTGAATCGATTCTATCCCCGAGAAAACGGGCACATTTGTAAACACAGACCTCACAAAGTCGGGATGCTCAACATATACCGAGTAAACCGCATAAGGAAGTTTCTGATTTGCTCCCGTCTGAGGTGACTGTGAAATTGATTTCGGCGGTGCGGGAAGGCGTATGCTTTCGGTTGAACCGTTAATGTCGGTCAAACCGTCAAAAACAGCGGTGTTTCCTCCCGGCAGTCCGAGAAACACCATAACCCTTGCACTCGGTATTCCGAAAGCTCTGTCAGATGCAAAAGCCTCAACCTTAAGAGTTCCGCTTTCGGTGTTTGCAGCAAGAAAATCGTTGATACTGCGGCATCTTGCTTTTTGTTCGTTGGTTGCGTTGGCAGGCAGATTTTCGCAGCTTCTCCGGAGAAGACTTTCAACATCAGGCGATGACTCACCTAACGGAAGTGTGTCGTTTTGGGGTGTGGGCGCCTGAACGGCGAGTGCCTGCGGTTCTTCGGTTGACTCGTCGGTTACATCTGTTTCGTATGTTTCTGTACCGGGCAGAGGGTCGCTTCTGTCGCGCTCAAAGGGAGTATTGTTTTTCAGCGCTTCACCGAGTTTTTTTTCACGCTCATCATCTGTGACGGAAGATGACGGATACCCTGAAAGGTTGTTTTTTTGCTGAAACTCAAGCATCTCCCGTTTATATTTATCCATAAGTTTTTCAAGTTCTTGTCTGTCCATAAATAATACCTCCGTTTCGTTCACTAATTACAATATATTAATGATATGCGGTTTTGGTGACAAAATCGGTTTGCATTTTTCGAAAACATATGTTAAAATACAGGTAAAGATACACAGTGTCGGCTTCTGCAACAAAAAAATTGCTGTCTGCGAAAAAATTTTTATATTATTTTGCTTTTAGGTGTTGCAAAGAATGCTTTTATAGGGTAAAATAAATTAAATAAACTCAACTTAGCATTTTTATAGCGGGGTGTACAGACACATGGCAATCAAACTCAATCTCAAGTATGCGGGCGAATACGCATGCAATGAGAAGATTGAAGCAATGCAGCCTGAGGTTTCAAAGGCTCACGCAATGCTTCACGAGGGAACAGGTGCAGGCAGCGATTTTCTTGGCTGGATCGACCTTCCCGTTAACTACGATAAAGATGAATTCGCAGAAATCAAAGAATGTGCCGAAAAAATCAAAAAGGATTCAGAGGTACTTATTGTTCTCGGTATCGGCGGTTCATATCTCGGCGCAAGAGCCGTAATCGAATTCGTAAAATCCAATAACTACAACCTTATCAAAAAAGATACTCCCGATATTTATTACGGCGGTAACACAATCAGCTCTTCATCTGTTGCGGAACTGATGAAGCTTGTTGAAGGTAAGGATTTTTCGGTTAACGTTATCTCAAAATCGGGTACTACTACCGAACCTGCAATTGCTTTCCGTATTTTCAAAAAGCTCCTTGAAGATAAATACGGCAAAGAAGAAGCAGCAAAGAGAATCTACGTTACAACAGATAAAGCAAAGGGTGCTCTCAAAGCTCTTGCAGACAATGAAGGCTACAAAACCTTTGTTGTGCCCGACGATGTAGGCGGAAGATATTCTGTTCTTACTGCAGTCGGTCTGCTTCCCATCGCTGTTGCGGGAATCGATATCGATGCTCTTATGAAGGGTGCCGCAGAAGCAAGAGAAGCTTATTCAAAAGACGATGTAATGACAAACGATTGTTATAAGTATGCCGCAATAAGAAACATTCTTTACCGTGGCGGCAAATCAATCGAAATGCTTGCAGCTTATGAGCCTTCGATGACTCTCTGGTGCGAATGGTTCAAGCAGCTTTACGGCGAAAGCGAAGGTAAAGACGGCAAGGGTATTTTCCCTGCATCGGCTATTTTCTCAACCGATCTTCATTCGCTCGGTCAGTACATTCAGGAAGGCGAACGTAAGCTGTTTGAAACCGTTATGTGGGTAAACGAACCCCAGAACGATGTTGAAATCGAGTTTGACGATATCAACGGTGACGGCCTCAACTTTGTTGCAGGTAAAACAGTTCACTTTGTTAACAGCAAGGCGTTTGCGGGAACGGTTCTCGCTCATTCAGACGGTGATGTTCCCAACATTCTTATCGAAATCGACAAGCAGGATGAATATCATCTTGGCTGGCTGATTTATTTCTTCGAAAAGGCTTGCGGTCTTTCGGGTTACATCCTCGGTGTCAATCCCTTTGACCAGCCCGGCGTAGAAAGCTATAAAAAGAATATGTTCGCTCTTCTCGGAAAGCCCGGTTACGAGGCTCAGAAGGAAGAGCTTGAAGCAAGACTTAAATAAAACACAGGAGGATACTAAAATGATCTATCTTATTATCGGTAACAAAGGCGCAGGAAAAACAAAGAGACTTATCGACCTCGTAAACGGTGCAGTTGAAAAGTCAAACGGCAACGTTGTTTGCGTTGAGAAAGAAAGACTCTTGACTTATAACGTTAACTACAGAGCAAGACTTGTTGAAACAGACCACTTCAAGGTAAGCGGCTATGATGCATTCTACGGCTTCCTTTGCGGTCTTGTTGCAGGCGACCACGATATCACCGATATCCTTGTTGATGCAACTCTCAAAATCGGTGGCAGAGATTACGAAGCTCTTGCAAACTTCCTTGAGAATGTTGCTGAACTCAGCAAGATTGCAGAACAGGATTTCACATTCACAATTTCATGTGATGAAAGCGACCTTCCTGCAAGAATTTTCGATTTTTGTGAAAAAATCTGAATTTAAATCAAAATTTTAGTTGACAAATTGCGCAAACACCTTTATAATATTTTGTGCGTGATTTTTAGGTGAAAATTTATGATATTGGATTTAGAGCCTATTTTTAATAACGAGGGAATGGTCAGAGATTTCAGCTTTGAGCTTGATTTGTCAGGTCAGGAACTCAGCGGTGCCAAGCCCTTCACCACTCCGGTAAAGGTCAGCGGCTCTGCGGGCAACTATACGGGAATTGTTGAACTGCGCGCAAAAGCAGAGTTCGTTCTCGATATGGATTGTGACCGCTGTGCAAAGCCTATAAACGTTCCGCTTGAGATTGATATTTTCCACACCCTTGTTACGCATCTTAACGATGAAAAGAATGATGAGCTTCTGCTTGTCAACGAACTTCGTTTTGATTTGGATCCGCTCATAACCGAGGATATTTTTCTTGACCTTCCCGCAAAGTTTCTTTGCGATGAAGAGTGTAAGGGAATCTGTCCGAAGTGCGGCAAGGATCTTAACACAGGTTCATGCAGCTGCGAAAAAGAGGTTGACCCGAGATTGGCGGCACTCATGCAGCTTTTGGATAATCAGTAAAAAACCGGACGGTTTAATAAAAGCACAATAATTAAGGAGGTGCTTAGGCATGGCAGTACCCAAGAGAAGAGTTTCAAAGGCAAGAAGAGATAAGAGACGTTCAAACGTATGGAAGATGTCTGCTCCCCAGCTTGAAAAGTGCTCAAACTGCGGTGAGTACAAGAGATCTCACAGACTTTGCCCCGAGTGCGGTTACTATAACGGCAAGCAGGTAGTTGTTAAGGAAGCATAAGTCAAAATAAAGCGGCAGAGGTATTATATACCCCTGCCTTTTATTTTTTTGTTATCTTGATGGCTGAATTTCCGTTGCTGAAGCTCAAAATGCTCGGCAATATCTCGTATTGCTTTTGCTTTTTCACTGCATCAACAAAAATTCATCTCATCAATCTTAACGCAAAACAGAAAAGCGTATTGCGTTTTGACGGTCTCATATGCACTGCAAGGTGCATTTCAGAATAAATCATTTCAGGTGATAATATGATTAATAAAATGCTTGAATCCTTGAATCTACCTTCTCCGCTTGAAGTTGGCGGCAAAAGAGTGCAGTCGGTTGAAGAATGGGAAGAAATCAGACCTTTTGTTCTTCGTATGATGCAGGAGTGTGAATACGGCTATATGCCCGAAGAACCTGAATCGGTATCGTTCAGAGTTGTTGAAGAAGACACCGACAGATACTGTGCGGGCAAGGCTTCGTATATGAAGCTCGAAATAATCGCAAGGGTTTATGGTGAGGATTTCACCTTTCCTGTGACCTATGTTTATCCCCGCAAGAGAAGCGGTAAGGTCAAAACCTTTGTGCATATCAATTTCAGACCCGATGTACCCGATAAATATATGCCCACCGAAGAAATTATCGATAACGGTTTTGCCTGTGCTTCGTTCTGTTATCAGGATGTAACGAGCGATGACGGTGATTTTACAAACGGTCTTGCGGGATTGGTTTACAAAAACAGCGAAAGAACTCCGTATTCACCCGGCAAGATTGCAATGTGGGCTTGGGCGGCAATGCGTGTTATGGATTTTTTGCAGACCCGTGAAGAGGTTGACAAGGATAATATCTGTGTCTGCGGTCACTCGAGACTCGGCAAAACAGCTCTGCTGACGGGTGCTGTTGATACCCGTTTTTCTGCCGTTCATTCGAACTGTTCGGGTTGCAGCGGTGATTCACTCAACAGAGGAAAAGGCGAGGGCAATGAAACAATCGGCGATATTATCGACCGTTTTGAATTCTGGTTCTGCGAAAACTATAAGACCTTCTACGGCAAGGATAACGAAACTCCTTTTGAGCAGCATTTCCTTTCGGCACTTATTGCGCCGAGAAGAGTGCATATCGCATCTGCGGCTGAGGATGTCTGGGCGGGTCCGAATCTTGAATTCCTTTTCTGCGCCGCATCAGGCGAGGTGTATGAGCTTTACGGCAAGAAAGGTTTCATTTATGATGATGATGATGACTACCTGAAACCGGGTAAATATCTCAACGAAGGCAATATAGGTTTTTGCTACAGAGAAGGAAAACATTATTTCTCCCGTGACGATTGGCACGGAATGATGGATTTTATGAACAGATAAAAATGACGGACTGTACCGAGAAGGCACAGTCCGTTTTATCTATTTTTTGAGTTTTTTAATTCCCATTCCTGCAAGAGTTCCGATAAAAGCGGGAATCAGAGTAAATCCGAGAATCAGAAGCAGCTCAAATGAACCGAAAACGAAGAACGGCATAAAATTCTGCGCTGCAAACATAATTACCGTAAATGGGATTATGTAAAAAATATTTTCGTGTGAAAGGTATGCAGATAAAATAAGCGTTGTGACGGGGAAGAGAAAATAGGTTGTAATCAGTCCGAATCCCATTTCGTCTCCGCCGTTCATATTGAGTCCCCATACGAGAAAAATCACAAATTCAAGTGCTGTAACAGCAAGAGAAATAATAAGGCGCTTATATTTCATATTACCATCTCCTTATAAATAGGTCACCGCAAGATAAATCAGAATCATATGCACAGGATAGAATGCGTAGAAACCGTACTGCATAATTTTGCTTGATTTGCCTTTTTTGCCGCCGTAAAGCCAGATGGGAATGAGTGCGAATACTGCGAATCCCTGAGATGCAATTTCGTAAGTTTTTCCTGCAATTTCAATGAGGAATTGCTGACCTTCAAACAGAATAACGTTCATAAGCACCATGGCAACAAGCTGTGCAAGCCATGCGAACGGGAAGTTTCTGAAAAGGTAGAACATAACAACCGTCAGGAATCCCCAGAATCCGTAGTCAACAAAGCCGATGAACGACGCAAGGCTGAGGAGAATCAGCAGGAGAACGGTTTTGACTATTGTTTTTGCATCGGGATTTTTCTTTGCTTTGTCTATGAGAGTTATTGCAAGCAGACCGAAAAGCAGAGTGAACATAACGTTCTGATGGTAGGGATAAAACCAGCTTCCGCCGTAGAAAAGATTGAACGGAATTTCTGAAACGACTGCAAATCCGAGCAGTCGGAGAATATATTTCTTAAGATTGGATGTGTGAATGAATCCTTCGGAGATCATAAACGCAAATATGGGGAAGGTCAGTCTGCCGATATAGGTCATCCAGTCGTTGCCCGGCACAACCTTTGCCCACAAGTGGTCGCAAATCATAAATGCCATTGCAAGAATGCGGAGCATATTTGATGTAAGACCGCCGAAAGGAATTTTGTTGAGCGGTGTTCTTGTCGGAAGTTTTTTTATAATTTCTTTATTCATTTTTATCATCCTTTCAGGGCTTTGATGTATTCTTCGGCTGTGATGCCGTCAATATAGAATTCGTTGGCAACAGCCTTGCCTTTAAAGACCGAAATGCTGACGGTAACCTCGTGACCGTCAAGCAAGTTTATTTTGCCTTCCCATAAGGAATCCATAATAATCTCTTGAGTTTCGGTGTTTATCAGGTCAAGCTTAATATCTTTTGAATAGTAATAAGAAACAGTTTCAACCGCGAAGCCGTCTACGTCGAGATAGTCTTTATCTTCGGGCTTTTTACCGGATAATTCCGAAATATAAGCAATCGAATTTTCATCGGTGTCAATTATTGCGTATACGTCTTTAATGCCGGCAAAGTCAATATCATCAAAACCGTATTTCAGCTTACAGGTTATATTAACATATTCCGAAAAATCGCCCGTCAGATAAGCATTTTGAGTTGCGAAGGTGTATTCTGTTCCGTATTTTCGGATTATATAATCTGTTGCGGGATTGACAAGTGCAAGAGCGATGGCGATTATAAACTGAATTGCAAGCAGAATTGCAACGGGTCTGAATTTACGCATTTTTCTCTGCCTCCTTTGCTTTGAATGCCTTGGACATTCTGTAGTTGAGGAAGAGCAGGATTGCTCCCATAACAATGCAGGCAATACCGCTGTAAATAATCTCAAATCTGCCCGCAAAAATCGTGATATAAACAAGCACGCAGAGCATTACAAGACTGAAATTAACCGTCAGAAGCTTCGCTTTTCTTATGCCCGAAATAATAATTACAATGCTTGCGGCAAGCGAGAAGAGCGTGATGATAATATTGATTGCAATGTTTCCGTTATCATTGAAAAATTCCGTAGCAGTTGCACTGATGGCACAAAGAGCGGCAGTCAGTGATGAAAAAACAATAAACGCAGTCTTTTCTGGATGATTTTTAAAACTCTTTTTGCCGAGAATCACACCGACGGCAATTATTATTGCAGATATAAACGGCGCAATCCCGGGAAACCGAAGCTCGGGAGAGCCTGTATAAAAACGATAGCCTCTGATGAAATCGGTACTTTCAAAGCACAGCGCGCACATTATTGCCGATATGGCGGGTACGCTGATATATCTGAACGGATAAGCGGGGTTTTCTTCTCTGTCTGCGGCATAAAGAGCGGTCAGAATGCCTGTAATCATACAGAAAATCGTGGGAGCTTCGCCTGCATCTGTTGTGACTTCTGCGAAAACAAGTAATATAATGGATGCAGAAATGATTGCAAGCCAGGTTGAATATTTTCGTCTGTAGTCGTCACGGGGTTGCTTAAAGATAAAAATAAGACCGACGGCAAAAAGAAGAAATCCCGTGATTGCTGAGAAAACAGTCAGCGAATATGCTTCTTCAATAACGAAAAAGGTTGTTATTCCGAAATAAACCGTAAGAGGAAAAACGGAATTCATTATAAACGCAATCGGAAGAATGAGAACTGCAAGACCGATTGTTACGGTATGAAAATCAAGGTCAACGCCAAACATTGCAACAACAAGGCAGAGTGTTGCAACAAGACCCGAAACCCACGCTACGGATGAGCCTTCGCTCCAGCCGATGCTGTTTCTCTTTTTTGAATATGCCCAAAGGGCGACTGAGCCGCCGACAATGAGAGGCAGAAAGCTGAGCAGAGCAAGAAAGATATCGGGAATCATATCCCATATATAGATTGTTATAATGATGAGACCTGTTGCGGTCAGAAGTGAGCCGAGTGTTGCAAAAACAATGTTCATTGTCTTTCTTCTGTCGGGTTTGGGTGCTTCAAGACCGATGTTTCTTTTTTCACCGTAGATAATTTCTTCAATTCCCGTGCCGAATGCTTCCGCAAGAAGCTCGAGCATATCAATTCCGGGTTGGGTGCGGTCATTCTCCCAGCTTGAAACAGTCTGTCTGGTGACGTTGATTTTTTCTGCAAGCTCGCCCTGAGTCATTGATTTTTCCGTGCGTAATTTTTTGATGTTTTTTGAAACTTTAGCCATAGGCGGGTCACCTCCTTGACTTTATTATTTCAGATTTACCCGTAAAAGTCACGCTACAATGTGTTGCATTGCGGATTTTTGGGCGAAAATTACCTTGTAACAGTTTTTATCCAATTGAATTTATTGACCTTAACAACAGCGACGGCGCATTTGAGTACCTGGTCAGCCTTGAGGCAGGCGAAGGTTACCCACACGGGAAAATGAAAGACGAATGCGCTCAATGCGCTCAGTGGAAGAACAATCAGCCACATAAAGATTATGTCATTTTTGAGTACAAACGAAGTTTCGCCACCGCCCGAAACGATTCCGCAAAGGCAGGGTGCTTCGTATGCAGTGCCGATAACCGTAACGCAGAGTACCCATATAAACTGATTTGTGATTTCGAGAGTTTCGGGTGATGCGTTGTAAAATCCTACGATAAGATTTTTGGCAATGAGAAGGATTGCACTTGATACAACACCGATTGCAAGGAAAATGAGCTGAAGGCTTTTGCTTCGGCGTTTTATTATGTCCATACTCATATTTTCGCCAACTGTTTTGCCGATAAGCACGCACGCTGCGTTGCTTGAAGCGTAGCAGATAACCGTTGCAACCTGGAAAAGCGTTGTTGCGATGCTGTTTGCGGCAATTGCGCTTTCGATGAGTCTGCCGATGATTGCACCCTGAATGCTCATTGCAATTCCCCACGAAACGCTGCTCATCATAAGGGGCAGACCTGTTTTGAAATAGTCCTTGACCATCTGTTTGTCGGTGATGAAAAGGTCACGGATTCTGACATTCAGCTTTTTGTCAATGGCAAGTATGTAAATAACAGTCACGGCAAGTTCAATCGCTCTTGAAACAAGAGTTGCAACCGCAGCACCTCTTATGCCCATTTCGGGTGCACCGAATTTACCGTAGATGAGGGCGTAGTTGAGAAAAATATTGAGTGCAAACGATGAAAGAGAAACGTAAAATCCGATTTTTACAGTTTCAACGCTTCTGAGAATGGCGAGAAGTATGGTTGATAATGTATACATTAAATATGTGTACTTTATCACGTCAAGATACTCTACAGCCTGCGCAATAACGGCTTCTTTGTCCGTGAAAAGACGGATGAGCGTTTCGGGTGCGATTGCGGCAAATGCGAAAATCAGCATAGTAAAAATAATTCCGAGCCACATTGCAACTGCCGAAACCTTGTGGATAGGCTTTGTTTCTTTCTGACCCCAATACTGCGAGGCGATAACCGTCATACCCGACGAGATACCCGATGCCGCCATATTGAGGAAAAACTGGATGTTGTTGCAGATTCCTACACCGCTGAGTGCCGTTTCACTGTATGCACCCATCATAACCGAGTCAGCAAGATTGACGCCGAACACAATCAGGTTTTGAAGCGCAAGGGTCAGTGTCATTGTGAAAAATGCTTTGTAGAATCCACCGTCTGATAATTTCTTTTTCATTTTTATTTCCTCTGAAATTTTTATTCTGATTTCAGTATACCATTCGAAAAAGCTGTTTTCAATCATACATTTACAAAAAGTTGTATAAATCTTAAGAAAACCATAAGAAATTTATTCTTAATAAGAAAAATGCAGCACGGTAAGGATGGTATACTTTATTCAGGGACAAAAGATTTATTAAGGACGGTATATTTAATGAACGTTTACGATTTTGATAATACAATTTACAGAGGCGAGTCGGGGGTTGACCTTTTTCTCGGTTATCTCAAAAAAGACCCCAAGCTTCTCAAAATGTTTCCTATGGCGGTAAAGTGTATTTATAAATACAAAACCGGCAAAATGTCGCTTGACGAGGTTATGGATAAGTATGCAGGCGTTGTTGAGGATTTTGCTCAGTCGATTGAGGATATCGAAGGCGATGTTATCGACTTCTGGGATAAAAACAGCAACAAGATAAAGCCGTTTTATCTCAAACAAAGACAGGATGACGATATCATTATCTCCGCTTGCCTTGACGTTGTGCTTGAAGAAATCTGCCGCAGACTCAATATCAAGAATTTTGTCGGCTCAAAAACCGATCTTGAAAGCAGAAGACTTGTTGATTTCTGCTTCCGTGAAAACAAGGTGAAGGTTTTCAAGGAGAAATTCCCCGATGCCGAAATCGACAATTTCTATACAGATTCGCTCAACGACCAGCCTATGATTGACCTTGCACGCAATGCGTATCTTGTTAAGGGCGACAGACTTATAAAGATAAAATAAATATTATTTTATTGAACATAAGACCGATATTCCGTCTGATATAAGGGAAGTCGGTCTTCATCTTTGCGGCTTGTAAAATAAAAATAAAAAAATTTAAAAAATTTTTTAAAAAAGTGTTGACAAATCGAAAAACATATAATATAATAAACAAGCTCTTTGGTGAGGGCAGTTAAATGGCGGCATAGCTCAGAGGCTAGAGCAACCGGTTCATACCCGGTAGGTCGTGGGTTCAAATCCAACTGCCGCTACCAATAATTTGGCCCGGTGGTCAAGCGGTTAAGACACCGCCCTTTCACGGCGGTAACACGGGTTCGATTCCCGTCCGGGTCACCAAAGAAAAATCCGAACTGATTTCAGTTCGGATTTTTTTGTTTTTTCTATTGTTAATTTCACAAACATTTGTTAAACTTAACCTATCACCCGACAGGAGGTTGAAATGATGAATAAAATCAGAATCGGTATTTTCGGAGCGGGCAGAGGAGCCGACATTGCAGAAAACCTTATGCAGATGGATGACTGCGAAATTGTTGCTCTTTGTGATTTCGACGAAAAAAGAAGAAACAATGCGGTTGAAAGACTCGGCATAGATATTGCAGTATATGATAATTTTGACAGTTTTATGGAGCACGGACTTGATGCTGTTGTTCTTGCAAACTATTTTCATGAGCATACGCCTTATGCGATCCGATGCTTTGAAAAGGGGATTCATGTTCTGTCCGAGTGCATCAGCAACGGCACTATGGCGGAGGGTGTTGAGCTTATCCGTGCATTTGAAAAGAGCAATTCCATCTATATGCTTTCCGAAAATTATCCGCAGATGAAGTTCAACCGTGAAATGAAAAGGGTCTGTGACGGCGGAACTCTTGGCAAAATCATTTATGCAGAGGGTGAATATAATCATCCGTTCAAACCCGATGACCATGAATTCAACAAAATTGCAGTTTGTTTTACAAAGCATTGGCGTAATTTTTTGCCCCGTTCTTATTATATAACCCATTCGCTTGCACCTCTTATGTGGTCAACGGGAGCAACTCCCAAAAGAGTCAGTGCCATGCCGGTGTATTCGCCCGTTAAGGAGGAAGCAACCGCACGCCGTGTCGGTGACAGAGCGGCAATTATCACAACACTCAATGATGATAATTCTGTTTTCAGAATAACCGGTTGTGCAGGTTTCGGTGCGCATCACAATTCCTACCGCATCTGCGGAGAAAAGGGACAAATTGAAAATCTGCGCGGAATGGGTGAAAAAGTTATGCTCCGCTATGATGACTGGAATATTCCCGAGGGAATGGAATCCGTTAATCTTTATGACCCCAAGTGGAATGATGCGGATGAGGAAAAAATCGAAAACAGCGGTCACGGTGGCGGAGATTACATAGTATCAAGAATGTTTCTTGAATGCATAAAAGAAGGCAGACAGCCTGAGCATCCGTATGATATCCATTCTGCTGTTGCAATGTCATCTGCGGCTATTCTTGCTCATCGTTCGGTTATGAATGGCGGCATACCTTATGATATTCCCGATTTCCGCAAAGAGGAGTGCCGCAAAGAGTATGAAAACGACAGGCAGACTCCGTTTTACGGTACCGACGGAAGCGAGCCGAATATTCCCTGCTGTTCAAACCCTGACTACAGTCCCACACAGGAACAGATAAACAAGATGGAAGAAATTCTTAAAGATTAAGGACTTCCTCAACCGGTGAGAAAGTCCTCTGACAAAATATAATTATATTTCAACTGCGAACTCATTCTTTCCCTGCGAGAGAGTGAGTTCTTTGTTTTTGAATCGGAAAATTGCATTTGCTCCGTCGGGAATAGAGACGATGAATTTAACGTTGCCGTTTTTATTTTCGTAGCTTACAGAAACTGTTCCCGAAGGAATTTTCATGCTGCCGTTCATTCTGCCGAAACGGTCAACCGACTGAGGTGCAATAACAAGAGAGGTATAGCCTGCAGTCTTTTCTTCTTGCTGAATACCGAGAAGATATTCAAAGATATATGCAACTGTTGAACCGAACATCGGATGGCTGTGAGAACGGCTGCGGTTACTGTCCCAATATTCGTGGAATGAGGTTGCACCGTTTTTTCTCCAATGCTCATATCCCTGGTCACCGTTGTTTGTGAGAAGGTCAACCGCAAGGTCGCTGTCACCGTTTTTAAACAGAGTGCGGGTGACAATATCCGTTGCGAAAATACCGGTATCGTAATATCCGAGCTTTTTATAGTAGCTGACCATATTTTTATAGGTGTTTTCATTGCCCAGACCGATATCTACCGCAAATGAGTTTGCACCCTGAACGTTCATAATGAAATTATCGTCAAAGGTGTTGAAATATGCGGCAGTAAACGCACCTTTACGGTATCTGATTTTTTCTTCATATTCCGCAATATCGTCTCTTTTGCCGATGATATCCGCAATCTCGCAAAGACGGTTCAGCGTTTTTATAATAAAATATGTGTTTACCATCGGAGCGGGCAGAATGACCTGCTGATTATGGGATGTTATATCTCTGTCAGGGTAAAGAATATTCGGACCGCACCAGTCACCGAGACACCATTCACCCTTCTTGTCGCTTGTAACAAGACCGTATTCCGAATGAGCTTCGAGATAGTCGATGTAACGTCGCATATTGTTATAGTATTTTGCAAGAATTTCTTTGTCACCGTAATGTTTGTATATCTGATACGGTACTTCAACAACAGCGCATCCCCAGCCTCCGGGACCTCCTCCGCTGCGGATATACGGTGCGGTATATTGAATGTGACCGCTTGTCACATCTTGGGAATCAGCGATATCCTGCATCCATTTTTTGTAGAATCTTTCTGCATCAAGTACCGATAAAACTGCGTGGCAGGTAACCTGACCGTCGCCCGTGTAACCTCTTCTTTCAAGGTGAGGGCAGTCGGAGGGATGGCCCGTATGCATATTGCAGAGCATAGTGTGGATGAATGTTTTGTATACCCAGTTAAGCGTTTCGTTATCGCATTCAAAGGTTGAAGAAACGGGCACATCCGCACGGATAACCTTGACACATTCGGGCACAGCATTTCCGATAACCTCAAAATATCTGAATCCGAACCAGGTGAATTCGGGTTGAGCATAACCGCCTTTGCCGTCTGACACAAAGCAAAACTGCTGACCGTGGATATGAGTGGGGTCGAGAGTGCCGTCGTCAAGAATTTCTTCGGAGAAATTAACGGTAACTGTTTCTCCTTTTGCGGCGCTGGTTTTAAAAACGGGATAACCTGTTGTGTTTTCACCGCAGTCATAAATAACTCCCGAAGAGGTTTCTTTGACTTTTACGGCAGGGAGCTTATAAATGAGCTTATCAGCAGGGCAGTCGGTTGTGCAGTATTCGGTGTCGGGAGATTCGGCTGCAACTGCGTTTATGAAAGCCGAATCATCCGGAATATTGTAATCGTGATGTTCACGGTATGTGAAATTATATTTTGTGACAAAGCTTTTGCCAACAAGGCAGTTTTCGTCGGAAACAAAACGGCGTATGCCGTTTGCACCTTCAACGGTTATGCAGTAAATCGCTTTCGGCAGACCGAATACACGGTTTTCAAAGGTGTACCAGCCTCCGCCGTAGTGGATTTCGATTGAGTTTTTACTGTTTTTAATGTAAGGTGTTATGTCAAACTGCGGAACATACATCCTGTGGCCCGATATAACCTCGTCAACAGGGTCGTTTGTCCCTTCAAAGTCCGATGAGAGGGGAAGGAAGGTATCGGGATTGATGCATGTGCCGTTGATGAAGCATTTGAAAAATCCGAGACCGATAACGTTGAGACTTGCTTTGCAGTTGGCTTCAGCTTCAAAATATCCTCTGATTACGGCAAAATCCGACGGGGTGCGGTTTTCTGCACCGACCCATTTTGCGTTATGAAAAAAATGCTCCTGAGTCATACTTAAACTTCCTTTCACTTTGTGATAGATTTAGCATAACATATAATTTTGTATTACTCAATGGTTTAAATAATAGAAAGCACTTCCGAAGAAGTGCTTTTTCTGGCTGGGACGGCTGGATTCGAACCAGCGAATGACAGAGTCAAAGTCTGTTGTCTTACCGCTTGACGACGCCCCAATATTAACTTTTTGGGTTTTGATATTAAAATACGCAAAGCACTCGGCTTTGCGTAACTTCAATCTAAATGGGGTGGCTGATGAGATTCGAACTCACGACCTCCAGGGCCACAACCTGGCACTCTAACCAGCTGAGCTACAGCCACCATTTGGAAGCTGCGGATATTTTCGCAGCTTTGGCGCGCTTGAAGGGACTCGAACCCCTGACCCACTGCTTAGAAGGCAGTTGCTCTATCCGGCTGAGCTACAAGCGCATATTGGAGCGGGTGATGGGAATCGAACCCACACAACCAGCTTGGAAGGCTGGGATTCTACCATTGAACTACACCCGCGCATTTCGGAACGGAAGTTATTTTAACACAACTATTTTGAATTGTCAAGAGTAAATTAGCTTTATTTCCAAATTATTTTATTTTCAAAAGAATATGTGATGCTTGACAATGAAAATAAAATGTGATATTATCATAAAAAATCAATAAAGTTAAACCGTTGATGCGGAGATAACGGCAATCATGCCTTCACAGAGAGCCTGCGATGCTGAAAATCAGGCAAGAAACAAGTTGTCAAATGGACCGCGGAGGGTGCAGTCAAATGAACCGAAGGTTCAGAGTATTCTGCAACGTGAGGGCATACGTTAGTTGCCGGGAATATGAAAGTATTCCTCAGAGTGTGCGGCGTTTTTGCCGCAAATCAGGGTGGCACCGCGAATTTATTCGTCCTTGACAGAAATTTATTCTGTCGGGGATTTTTTTATTTCAAGGAGGAAAAAACAATGAAACTCAATAATGTTGATTTTGAAACATATTTTAACAATTATCCCGATGAAAACGGATATTTCGGCAAGTACGGCGGAGTTTATATCGATGATAAACTCAAAGCAGCGATGGCTGAAATCACCGAAGCATATTATTCAATCTGTCAGTCAAGAAAGTTCATTGCAGAGCTTCGCAGAATCCGTAAGGAATTCCAGGGCAGACCTACTCCCGTAACTCATCTCGAAAGACTTTCGGATGCTCTTGGCGGCAAGGTTCAGCTTTATGCAAAGCGTGAGGATCTTAACCACTCGGGCGCTCACAAGCTCAACCACTGTATGGGTGAAGCACTTCTTGCAAAGTATATGGGCAAGAAGAAGGTTATTGCCGAAACCGGTGCAGGCCAGCACGGTGTTGCGCTTGCAACCGCAGCTGCATATTTCGGTCTTGAATGTGACATCTATATGGGCAGTGTTGATATCAAAAAGCAGGCTCCCAACGTTGCAAGAATGAAGATTCTCGGCGCAAACGTTGTTGAAGTTACCCACGGTCTCAAAACTCTCAAAGAGGCTGTTGATGCCGCTTTTGATGCCTACAGCAAGGAGTATAAGGATTCTATCTATTGTATCGGTTCGGTTCTCGGTCCTCATCCCTTCCCGATGATGGTTCGTGACTTCCAGAGTGTTGTCGGTATCGAAGCAAGGGAGCAGTTCATCGAAATGACAGGTCATCTTCCCTCGTCAATTGTTGCTTGCGTAGGCGGCGGTTCAAATGCTGCAGGTCTTTTTGCAGGGTTCCTTAATGACCCCGTTGATATTTACGGTATTGAGCCTCTTGGCAGAGGTCCCAAACTCGGAGATCACGCTGCAAGTCTCAAGTACGGCACAGAAGGCATTATGCACGGATTCAACAGCATTATGCTTAAAGACGAAAACGGTGAACCCGCACCTGTTTATTCGGTTGCAAGCGGACTTGACTATCCCTCATCAGGTCCTGAACACGCATTCCTTCAGGAAATCGGCAGAGTAAAGTATGATGTTATCGATGACGAAGAAACGATTGATGCGTTCTTCAAGCTTTCACGCCTTGAAGGTATTATTCCCGCAATCGAAAGCTCTCATGCAGTTGCTTACGGTATGAAGCTTGCAAAGACTATGGATCACGGTTCAATCCTTATCAATCTCTCGGGCAGAGGCGACAAGGATATGGATTACATCATCGAAAACTACGGCATAAGATAATTGAATAACATATATGAGATGCGGATTGTTCATTGTGAATAATCCGCATCTTATATATAAAACAATAAAAATTTACAATATGTTAACCGATTCTGCGGAAATTTATTATAATATATATTAGAACACAATTGCGGAGGTCTGGTTTTGCTCGGATATGTAAAGGCTTTCAAGCCCGAAATGAAAATAAAGGATTATGAGCTGTACAGAGGAATTTATTGCTCTCTTTGCCGAGCTCTCGGACGCAATTATTCTCCGGTTGCTCAGCTGTTCCTCAGCTATGATTTTGCGTTTGCCGCTGTGCTCAGACTTGCGGTTATGCAGGAATGTTTTTCGTTTTCTCAAAAAAGATGTCCTTATAATCCCGCAAAAAAGTGTATGATTTGTTCCGAAAAAAGCGAGCTTGATTATTGTTCCCATGCCGTAATAATAACGGTCTATTACAAAGTTCTCGATAATCTTCACGACAAGGGCATAAAATCAAAAATCATTGCTGCGCTGATTTATCCGATTGTTTGGCTTATGCACAAAAAAGCGGTGCGTCTTGCACCCGGGATTGAAAAAATCATCAGCGAATCGATGAAAAACCAGTCTGAACTCGAAAGAAAAAACGATATCGGAATTGACGAGGTTGCTCATCCGAGTGCGGATGCGTTGGGCAGAGTGATGTCGTTCGGTTTCAAAGACGGCTTAAAAAACAAGCTTTATTCTCTCGGTTATATGGTCGGCAGATTTGTTTATATTCTTGATGCGGCGGATGACCTTGAAGATGACGTGAAAAGCGGAAGTTTCAACCCGTTCAAGGCTGAATACGGCAATATAAAAGACAAGGAATGCAGAAGAAAATTTGCCGAAAAAGCAGAAGGAATGCTTAATCTTACCCATAGCGGCGCACTTGATGCGCTTGACGAAATTGAAAAATACCGATTTGAAGATATACTTGAAAACATTGTTTTTGACGGACTTGACCACAGCAGAAAGACTGTTTTGAGCAAGTATGCCGAAAACGAAGAAAAGGGGTGTAAATATGAGAAATCCGTATGAGGTTCTGGGCATTCCCCACGGCGCATCTGCCGATCAGGTCAATGCAGCCTACAGAGAGCTTATGAGAAAATATCAGGACGAAGGCGACAGCCGAAGGATTGATGAGCTTAATGCGGCTTACGATTATATTGTTATGCAAGGTCCCGGTAACACGGGTTACAGCGGAGCAGGTAATTATAACAGCAGTTACACCTATACTCCGGATTATTCCGATATAAGGGCAAAAATCAATTCCGGCAGACTTGACGATGCTCAGATGCTTCTTGACGGTATTCCTGAAAGTTCAAGGGATGCGCAGTGGTATTATCTTAAGGGCACAGTTCAGCAAAAGAGGGGATGGCTTGAGGAAGCGGCAAAGAATTTTGCAACCGCAAGCAATCTTGATCCTTCAAACAACACATATAAAATGGCATATAACAAGGTCAGTAATGCCCGTTCAGGCGGATACAGAACCGATAGGCATCGTTCTGACGGAGAAAAGAAAGGCTGCTCGGGTTGCGATATCTGTACGGGTCTGCTTTGTGCGGATTGTTGCTGCGAATGCTTTGGCGGCGACATTATTCCCTGCTGTTAAGGAGTTCGGATGAAACAAAGTTCAAAGTGTGCGCTTGGCGGTATAGTTGCCGCTCTGTCGCTTGTTATGATGATTTCGGTTGCAATCATACCGTTTCTGACCTATGCGTTGCCTGCGGCGGCGGGTATGCTGATAGTTTTTATGGTGGTTGAAACCGATAAAAAATGGGCGTTCGGTGTATATTGTACTGTTGCGATTCTCGGAATGCTGCTTGTGCCCGATAAAGAGGTTGCGGTTATGTACCTTGCATTTTTCGGATATTATCCGATAATCAAGGCGGTTTTTGAGTCGAAACTCAATAATATTATCGGATGGATACTCAAGGTGGCAACGTTTGTTGCAACAATGGTTGTGTCATATGCGCTGATGATGAGATTTATGGGTGTCACGATTGACGAAACCGAGGAATTCGGAGCAATGGCAATTCCTCTTCTTCTGGGTATGGGCACGCTTGCTTTTGTTATGTATGATATAGCACTGACCAAAATGATCACGCTTTATATAATGAAGTGGCAAAAACATTTTAAAAGATATTTCAAATAAGGTTGCGTTTTTTAATAATATGTTTTATAATATAACCGCTGATTTTTTCAGCGGTTACTATTTTTTATACATAGCGAGGTTTAACATGAAGGAATTTGTAAATATCGGTATAATAGGTATCAGCGGCAGAGGTTCTGGTATGCTCCGTGAACTTCTTGACTGTGAAGGTGTAAGAGTGCCTGCGGTTTGCGATAAATATGAGGACAGAGCGCAGAACGGCTTTGATATCGTTAAAGAAAAAACAGGCACAGAACCTGATATTTATCTTGATTATAAAGAGCTTCTCGCAAGAGATGATATTGATGCAATTTACTGTGCAACAACATGGATTACCCATTCAAGAATTGCTATTGATGCAATGAAAGCCGGCAAGCACGTTGCTTTTGACGTAGGTGGTGCCGCAAGCATCGAAGAATGCTGGCAGCTTGTACGCACAAGTGAAGAAACCGGCAAGTTCTGTATGCTTCTCGAAAACTGCTGCTACGACAGAAACGAAATGGCTATCTATAATATGGTCAAGCAGGGTCTTTTCGGTGAGATTATTCATATGACAGGCGGCTATCAGCACGACCTTCGCGATGAAATTTCTCTCGGAAGAGAAAACAGACACGGCAGACTTTTCAACTTCCAGCTCCGCAATGGCGAACTTTATCCCACCCATCAGCTCGGCCCCATCACAAAGGTTCTCGGTATCAACAGAGGCAACCGATTTGTTTCGCTTGTTTCAATGGCAAGCAAGTCAAAGGGTCTCAATGAGTGGATCAAAAAGAACAAGGGCGAGGATTACGACCTTGCAAACTACGATTTCAATCAGGGCGATATCGTAACAACAATGCTCAAAACCGCAAACGGCGAAACCGTTGTTCTTACTCACGACTGCTCACTCCCCAGACATTATTCAAGAGCATACCGTGTTCAGGGTACAAAGGGTATTTATATGGAAGACGGCAATTCAATCTATATTGAAGACCGTACAGAGCACGTTGAGGGAGACTGGATGCATCATCCCGACAGTTTTGAAAGCTACCGTGAAGAATATGAGCATCCCCTCTGGAAAAAATATCAGACCGAAGGTGTCCACGGCGGTCACGGCGGTATGGACTTCCTTGTTCTCAGCGCATTTGTTGAAAGCGTAAGACTCGATGCAGTTCCCCCCATCGATGTTTATGATACAGCGGTTATGATGGCTGTTACCTGCCTTTCAGAGCAGTCAATTGCTCTCGGAAGCGCACCTGTTGCTTTCCCTGATTTCACAAACGGTATGTGGATTGACAGAGAACCCTACAGACGCGGCATCTTCTGCCTTGACGAAGTTTGCAACGATTTCTTTGAAGAAAAAGAGGAGAAATAAATTATGAAATATTATATCGGTGTTGACGGTGGCGGTACCAAAACCGCATTTGCCCTCTTTGATGAAAACAAAAAGATGCTTGCATCCGTAACGGGTGCAGGCAGTAACCACGAAAATATCGAAACCGCATTTGAAGGTGCAAGCGATATTATTATCAAAGGTCTTAATGAGCTTTGCGAAAAGGCAGGCATTGCACTTGCCGACGTAAGCTTCACTCTTATGGGTCTTGCAGGTATCGACCATCAGTATCAGTACGAAATCATGTGCGACCTTCTTAAGAAAAAGGGTCTTGCAAATTTTGAAGTTTTCAACGACGGTTTCATCGTTGTCAAAGCAGGTGCAAGCGGTAAGAGCGCAATCGGCTACAACTGCGGCACAGGTGTTTGCTGCAACGGTATTGATCTTGACGGCAAAAGACTTCAGCTTGCAGGTCTCGGCGATTTCTCTGGCGATATTTCAGGCGGTGGCAACATTGTTGTTGAAGCTTTCCGTCTTGTTTATAACGAGCTTTTCCTCGGTCTTGAAAAGACACTTATCACCGATATGGTGAATAAGGAATTCGGCTTCACTTCAAGAGAAGAGGTTCTCGGTCTTATCGAAAAGATTGAGGGCGAAAACGGTGACGACTACATCCGCAAGATGGTCACATTCTTCTTTGAAGCAGTCAAGCAGGGCGATAAGCCCGCAACCGAATACTGCGAAAGAATGGCAACAAGAGGCGCTCAGCTCATTTCAGCACTCGCAAATCAGATGAATTTCGGTGACGGTGAAGTTGAAGTTGTTCTTTCGGGTTCAATTAACGTAAAGCTCGACAACAAGCTTTATCTTGATATGCTTCTCTCAAAAGCAGAAGCAATGAGCGGCAAAAAGCTCAAGTTTATCAAGCTTGAGGCAATGCCCGTAACAGGATGCATCAATTGGATTCTTCAGGATTACGCAAACTGATTATAGAAGGAGACGGTTATAATGAAAGAAATTAATGTAGCGGTAATCGGTTCAGGCAGCACATATTGCCCCGAACTTGTTGACGGTTTTCTTAAGGCTAAGGATAGCCTCAAGCTCAAGAAAATCTCATTTATGGATATCGACGAAAGAAAAAGAAATATCGTTGGCGACCTTTGCGTAAGAATGCTCAAGAATGTCGGTGACGACTGCGAAGTAGTATTCACTGACGATCTCGACACAGCTCTTCAGGGTGCGGATTTTGTTGTTACACAGATTCGTGTAGGCAAGCTTCCCTGCCGTCACCTTGACGAAAGCATTCCCAAGAAATATAACCTCATCGGTCAGGAAACAACCGGTATCGGCGGTTTCTTCAAGGCTCAGAGAACAATCCCTGTTATCAAAAATATCTGCGACAGAATCGAAGCTATCTGCCCCGATGCTTGGCTTATCAACTTCACAAATCCCTCGGGTATCATCACCGAGTTTATTCTTAACCACACCAACGTAAAGAACATCGGTCTTTGCAATGTTCCCATCGATATGCTCGACGATGTTAAGGAAATCACAGGTGAAGACAGCGAGATTACATATGTAGGCCTTAACCACCTCAGCTGGATTACATCCGTCAAGAAGAATGGCGAAGAACTTCTTCCCGGTCTTATCGAAAGCGGTTTCTCACCCAAGGTTATGGCAAATATCAAGGACGACGGCTTTTCAATCGACTGCCTCAAGACTGTTCAGGGTCTTCCTTCATCATACCTTCAGTATTACTACTGCCGTGAGGCAAAGCTTGCTCATCAGAGAGAAGATGATAAGACCCGTGCAGAAGTTTGTATGGAAATCGAAGAACAGCTTCTCGAGATGTATCAGAACGAAGAAATCGTAACAAAGCCTGCACTTCTCGATAAGAGAGGCGGCCACAAGTATTCACTTGCAGCGGTTTCGCTCATCGATTCAATTGCCAACAACAAGAGAGACGTTCACGTTGTCAACATCAAGAATAACGGCACTCTTCCCTTTATGGCAGATGATGATATCGTTGAAATTGCAGCTGTTATCGGCTCCGACGGTGCAACACCCGTTCCCGTAACCGAAAAAATCAATGACCACATCGTCGGACTTATGAGAGTTGTCAAGACATACGAAAAGTACGCAGTCAAGGCTGCAATCACAGGCGACGACGACTATGCAATCAAGGGTCTTCTTGTTCATCCCCTCGTAGGTGACTACGAAAAGACCGTCAAGTGCTTCAACGAACTCAAAGAAGCACACAAGGAATTCCTTCCTCAGTATTTCAATAAATAATGTATAAAAAAGCAGGTGTCAGTCCGAAGAAGGATTGACACCTGTTTTTCGTTTTAATCCCATTGTGGGTAGAAGATGTGAACACCGGTAATAATCCATATGATTCCGTCAATAATAATGAACGGGGAGAAAAGGATTGTTCCGAGGAATGTACCGATTACACCTCCTGTAGACTGGTCGGGTGCGTATGCTGCAGAGCCGCAAATGGTGAGTGCAGACATAACAAGAGCCATAACGAGAACAATTGCAATGATTTTTTTCATGTTTTCACCTCCTTAAAGTAAATTCTTTTACATATATTATGCCATAAATTCTGCCAAAAGTCAATGGCAGAATTTATGGCATTTATAATTTTTCTTGGGGTGATGATTATGAAATATGAAAGAATAAGAAATCTCAGGGAAGATAAAGACTGGACTCAGCAAAAAATTGCAGATATGCTTTTTATTAACCGCAGAACATATGCTGCATATGAAAATGGCATTAATTCAATGACACCCGAAACGCTTGGCAAGATAGCGGATATCTACGGCACGAGCGTTGATTATCTGCTTGGCAGAACAGATATTTATGAACCTTATCCCAAAAATAAAAATGGTTGAGTTTTATTTAATATTGTGGTAGAATATGCAAGATTGTCAATGCTGATGTTCGGAGTGTCGGATAGGCCTTCGTTTTTTGTATCTGAGCTCCGAATTCAAAAAGTATGCTTTTTGCACAAACACAAAGCGATAGCGTCGGAATATTGTATAATATATGCCGATTATTACTTAATATGCAAAATCAACTTGACTTTATGCATACAAAACTGTATAATTATTCACATATTAATTCTCGAGGTACATAGTTATGAGCAAAACAAAGATTTTTATTGACGGCAAGGAAGGCACAACAGGTCTGAGAATTTTTGAAAGACTTTCAAGCCGTGACGATATTGAAATAATGACTCTCAGCGAGGAGCTTCGCAAGGATACAGCCGCAAGAAAAGAAGCTCTCAATTCCTGCGACATTGCTTTTCTCTGCCTGCCCGATGCGGCGGCAATCGAAGCGGTTTCGCTGATTGAAAATCCTGATGTTAAGGTTATCGATGCTTCTACCGCTCACCGCACACTTCCCGAATGGGCATACGGTTTTCCCGAACTTTCGGCAGCGCATCTTGAAAAAATAAAGAATTCAAAGCGTGTTGCTGTTCCCGGATGCCACGCAAGCGGATTCATTGCTCTTGTTTATCCTCTTATTGCAGAAGGAATTCTTCCAGCAGATGCACTTCTTACCTGCCACTCAATCACCGGCTACAGCGGCGGCGGCAAAAAGATGATTGCTCAGTATGAAAGCGGAACAAGAGAGTCTTATCTCAACTCTCCCCGCCAGTATGCACTCACCCAGGAGCATAAGCATCTCAAGGAGATGAAGGCTATAACCGGAATCGAAAAAGCACCCATTTTCAGCCCCATTGTTGCGGATTATTACAGCGGAATGGCTGTTACAGTTCCTGTTTTTAAAGAAAACATTTGCAATGGCAAGGGTATTTGTGATATAATTAATGCTTACAAAAATACATATGGCTCGGATTTTGTTAAGTACACAGAAGAAACAGGCGATGATGCTATGTTCTGTGCTGAAAAAATGAGCGGTAACGACGGCATGGAAATCCTCGTGAAGGGCAACGAAGACAGAATTATTCTTCTTGCGCGCTACGATAATCTCGGTAAAGGCGCATCCGGTGCCGCAGTTGAATGTATGAATATACTTATGGGAATTGACCCGAAAACGGGTCTGAACCTCTGATATTGAAAGGATAATAAGAATGAAACAAATTCCCGGCGGCATCTGCGCCGCAAAAGGATTTACCGCAAGCGGAGTTCATTGCGGAATCAGAAAGAATAAAACAAAAAAAGATCTCGCTCTTATTCTCAGCGAAAAGAAAGCGGCAGCGGCTTGTGTTTACACAACCAACCTCGTTAAAGGTGCGCCCATAACCGTAACAAAGAATAACGTTGCCGACGGCTATGCTCAGGCAGTTATCTGCAACAGCGGCAACGCAAACACCTGCAACGCAAACGGTATTGAAATTGCAGAGGAAATGTGTGCTCTTATCTCAAAGGAACTCAATATTTCCGCTTCAGATATTATCGTTGCATCAACCGGTGTTATCGGTCAGACTCTTGATATCACTCCCATTGCAGAGGGTATTCCCGCTCTGGCAAAGGAGCTTAAGGCAGACACCAACGATGCAGCTGAAGCTATTATGACAACCGATACCGTTCCCAAGGTTATTTCATATTCATTCGAAATCGGCGGCAAGGAATGCAAAATCGGCGGTATCGCAAAAGGTTCGGGTATGATTCACCCCAATATGGCAACAATGCTTGTTTTTGTTACCACCGACTGCGCAATTTCACCCGCTATGCTTCAGAAGGCTCTCAGCGCAGATGTTAAGGATTCATTCAATATGGTCAGCGTTGACGGTGATACATCAACAAACGATATGGTTTCCGTTATGGCAAACGGTATGGCAGGTAACGAAGAAATTACAGCAGAGGGTGCGGATTTTGACGAATTCTGCAAGGCTCTCAATGCGGTTACAACTTATCTCTGCCGTATGATTGCCGGCGACGGAGAAGGCGCAACAAAGCTTCTTGAATGCATCGTAACCGGTGCGGCATCAAAAGAAATTGCAGTCACCGTTTCGAAATCGGTTATCTGCTCATCACTCTTCAAAGCAGCAATGTTCGGTGCTGACGCAAACTGGGGCAGAGTACTTTGTGCTATCGGCTACAGCGGTGCGGATGTTGATGTCAACAAGATTGATGTTTCATTCAAATCTGTTGCGGGTCAGGTTGATGTCTGCGTTAACGGTGCGGGTATTGATTTCTCCGAAGATATTGCAAAAGAAGTTCTCACCGAAAAAGAAATCCAGGTTCTTATCGACCTTAAGAGCGGCGATGCTTCAGCAACCGCATGGGGTTGCGACCTGACATATGACTACGTTAAAATCAACGGCGACTACAGAACTTAAGTTCAGCGGAAAATAAGGATGTATGAAAATGGAAATCACAAATAATCTCAGGGGTCAGGTGCTTGTTGAAGCACTTCCCTATATTCAGAAATATTCAAACAAAATCGTTGTTATCAAATACGGTGGCAACGCTATGATTAACGAAGATCTCAAGAATGCCGTTATGGGCGATATCGCACTTCTCTCGCTCATCGGTGTCAAGGTTGTTCTTGTTCATGGCGGAGGTCCCGAAATCAACGATACGCTTGCAAAAATCGGTAAGAAAAGCGAATGGGTTGACGGCCTGCGTGTTACTGATAAAGAAACTGTTGACGTTGTTCAGATGGTTCTTGCAGGCAAGGTAAACAAGGGCCTTGTTGCTCTTCTCGGCAGACTCGGAAGCAAGGCAATCGGCCTTTGCGGAGCTGACGGTCAGCTTATAAAAGCAAAGGTAAAAGACGAAAGACTCGGCTATGTCGGTGAAATCACTGAAATCAATCCCGAGCCGATTCTCGACCTCCTCGAAAAGGGTTACGTTCCTGTTATCTCAACAACAGCTTGTGACGATGAAGGCAATATTTATAACATCAATGCTGACACAGCTGCTGCAAAAATCGCAGGCACTCTTAAGGCTGAGTGTATGATTTCGATGACGGATATTGCAGGCATTCTGCGAGATAAGGATGACCCCTCAACGCTTATCCCGAAAATCTTTGTCAGCGATATTCCTCAGCTTGTTCACGAGGGTATTATCTCGGGCGGCATGATTCCGAAGATTGACTGCTGCGGCGAAGCAATCCGCAGAGGTGTAAGCAAGGTGTTCATTCTCGACGGAACCGTTCCTCACTCACTTCTTATAGAAACTTTAACCGACGAAGGTCTCGGAACAATGTTTGTCCAGGGATAAGGTGAATCAAATGGCTATTTTTGAAACGGATAAAAATTATATTGCAAATACATACGCACGTTTCCCCGTTGAGCTTTCAGAGGGCAACGGCTCCCTGCTCTACGGTGAGGATGATAAGGAGTATATTGACCTCGGTAGCGGTATTGCCGTCAACACTTTCGGTGCGGCAGATGACGAATGGGTGGAAGCTGTCACCGTTCAGGCATCGCTCCTCGGTCACACCTCAAATCTTTATTACACAAAGCCTTGCGCAGAACTTGCACAGATGCTCTGCGAAAGAACGGGAATGAAGAAGGTTTTCTTCTCGAACTCAGGTGCAGAGGCAAATGAATGCGCAATCAAAACTGCACGTCTTTGGGCACTCAAAAATAAGGGTGAGGGCAATTCAACTATTATCACTCTCAAAAACAGTTTCCACGGCAGAACTATCACAACTCTTGCAGCAACAGGTCAGGATAATTTCCACACCGATTTTGGTCCGTTCACTGAAGGTTTTGTTTATGCGGAAGCTAACAACCTTGAATCGGTAAAAGAGCTTGCGGATGCAAACGGATGCGCTGCAATTATGATGGAAACAATACAGGGCGAAGGCGGAGTTCTTCCTCTTACCGATGAATTTGTCAAGGGCGTTTTCGAAATCGCAAAAGAGAAGAATATGCTCGTTATTATCGACGAAGTTCAGACCGGTAACGGCAGAACGGGCAAGCTTTACAGCTATATGCACTATGGTGTGATGCCCGATATCGTTTCAACCGCAAAAGGTCTTGCGGGCGGTCTGCCTCTTGGTGCAACAATGCTTGGCGAGAAGGTTCAGGATATCCTAACTCCCGGAAGCCACGGCTCAACCTTCGGCGGCAACCCCATCTGCTGTGCGGGTGCAATCAGCATTCTTTCGAGAATCGACGATAACCTGCTCACCGATGTCACAAAGAAGAGCGAATATATCGTTTCAAGACTTTCTGCTTGCAAGAATGTAAAGAGCGTTTCGGGTAAGGGATTTATGCTCGGAATCGAATGCGAAAAGCCTGCAAAAGAAATCATTGAGGCGGCTATGGAAAAGGGCGTTCTTGTTTTAAGCGCAAAAACGAAGGTAAGACTTCTTCCTCCTCTTAACATTCCTTTTGAGCTTCTCGAAAACGCAATCGATGTTCTGGTTGAAATAATTGAAGAATAAAAAATAACGGGTCGGAAATTCCGACCCGTTTTCTGTTTTTGTTTATGCCTGCGAAGCTTCAAGAGCCTGCTTAACGTCAGCGATGATATCGTCAACGTGCTCAATACCAACCGAAAGACGGATAAGGTCATCCGAAATACCGCAGTTGATAAGCTCCTGAGCTGTGAGCTGGCGGTGGGTTGTGCTTGCGGGGTGGAGACAGCAGGTTCTTGCGTCGGCAACATGAGTTGCGATTTCGGCAATCTTGAGGCTGTCCATAAACTTTGTTGCAGCATCTCTGCCGCCTTTGATTCTGAACGAAATAACACCGCTTGTGCCGTCGGGCATATATTTTTGAGCAAGCTCATAACCTTTGCTACCCTTCATTCCGGGATAAGTTACTTCGATTGCACAGCCGCTGTCACGGATAAATTCCGCAACCGCAAGAGCGTTTGAGCAATGTCTTTCAACTCTCAGAGGAAGTGTTTCAAGACCAAGATTGAGAAGAAATGCGTTGAAAGGTGAGGGGATTGAACCGAGGTCACGCATAAGCTGCGCCATACATTTTGTGATGTAAGCTGCATTGCCGAAACGCTCGGTGTATGTGATGCCGTGGTATGAATCGTCGGGAGTGGTCAGACCGGGGAATTTATCATTCTGAGTCCAGTCGAACTTGCCGCCGTCAACGATAACACCGCCGACACTTGTTGCGTGACCGTCCATATATTTTGTTGTTGAGTGGATAACGATATCAGCGCCAAGTTCAAAGGGACGGCAGTTAACGGGTGTGGGGAATGTGTTGTCGATGATAAGAGGAATGCCGTTTGAATGAGCGGCATTTGCAAATTTTTCAAAATCAAGCACTTCAAGAGCAGGGTTTGAAAGTGACTCTGCAAAAAGAGCCTTTGTGTTGGGTCTGATAGCGGCGTTAAGCTCTTCTTCGGTTGCCTGGGGGCTTACAAAAGTAAACTCGATACCGAGCTTTCTCATTGTAACGTTGAAAAGGTTGAATGTGCCGCCGTAGATGGTTGATGCACTTACAACGTGGTCGCCCGCACCTGCAATATTGAAGATTGAATAGAATGAAGCTGCCTGACCCGATGAGGTGAGCATTGCGCCTACACCGCCTTCAAGGTCGGCAATCTTTGCGGCAACAGCATCGTTGGTGGGATTTGCAAGACGGGTGTAGAAATAACCCGAAGCCTCAAGGTCGAAAAGCTTACCCATTTCAACGCTCGAATCGTATTTATAAGTTGTGCTCTGATAAACGGGTACCTGTCTGGGTTCGCCGTTCTTGGGTGAATAACCGCTTAAAATGCATTTTGTGTTAATTTTATAGCTCATTTTTATGCCTCCAGAAATTCTTTCATAAGTCCGCAGCCAACTTCGACGAAATCGCCCGTTGCTTCGGCTGTTTTTTCGTTTATAGTATCAACACCGTCAACCTCACCGTTCTTATGATAAATCATAAAGGGAACGGGATCGGATGCGTGGGTTTTTGTAACAATAGGTGTGGGATGGTCGGGGAGAATCATAATCTTATAGTCTTCGCCGCAACCGTTAAGATAGTCAAGGATGATGGGAAGAACTCGCTCGTCGATAAGCTCGATTGCACGGATTTTGTTTTCGGGTTCGTTTCTGTGACCGCATTCATCGGGAGCTTCGATGTGGATATAAACAAGGTCCTTACCGTTTTTCCATTCTTCAACGGCAGCCTGAGCCTTGCCTTCGAAGTTGGTGTCGATATAACCCGTCGCGCCCTCAACCTCGGGCACGCCCATACCTGCGCAGATTGCGATGCCTTTGAGAAGATCAACAGCGGAAACGATGCTTCCCTTTACGCCGTAGGTTTCTTCGAAGTCCGAAAGAGCAGGCTTACTGCCTTCGCCCCAAAGCCAGATGGAGTTTGCGGGAGCCTTGCCCTCTGCGATTCTTCTCTTATTAACGGGATGGTCTTTGAGAAGCTCATAGCTCTCTTTCATCATCGCAACAAGCTTTTCGGCGTTGGGCGAGGTTGAAAGATATTCGCCGACTACTCTGCCCGAAATATCGTGCGGAGGGGTCATCTTACCGAGGTCGGTTGTGCCGTTATTCCAGATAAGGCAATGGCGGTAGCTTACGCCGTTATAATATCTGAACTCATCGTTGCCGAAATGCTCCTGAACGGTTTTGATTATTTCAGCTGCATCCTCACTTGAGATATCGCCTGCGGAATAGTCTATCATTGTTTTGTCGCCATAGTTTTCTTCGTCGCTGAGAGTAACTACGTTGCAACGCAGAGCAACATCGGTATCTTTCATTTTAACTCCGATACTGACAGCTTCAAGCGGTGAACGGCCTGTGTAGCAGACCTTGGGGTCGTAGCCGAGAACGCTTAAGTTTGCAACGTCGCTGCCGGGTTTGAGACCGTCTGCAACTGTCTTTACAAGACCTACTCTGCCCTTCTTTGCAAGAGCATCAAAATTCGGTTTTTTTGCAAGCTCCATAGGAGTTTTGCCGTCAAGCACGGGGACGGGATAATCCGCCATTCCGTCATAAAGCACTACTGCATATTTCATATATATCATCCTTCCGTGGGTAATAATTTCAAAAATCATTGTAGGGGACGGCGACCCGACGTCCCGTGTGCAACGAAGTTGCACAATCAGTCACAATAAAAGCAATCTTTTTTCCACCTTGCCGGATTTGCTTCGACATAATCCCAAATTGTTTCAAATCCTTTTTCGTTTCTTATCACATGGTCATGATATGAACGGTGCCATATGTTGAAGCCGATTTCTTTATCGACCAACTTTTTAAATGCCGCAATCATTATCGGAATAATATCATTTGCTGATGTTTTAACTTCTGATTTGCGATATATATTATCATCCGAATAAAGCATAACAATCATATGTATATGATTGGGCATAATAACGTAATTCATCATTGTGATATTACTGTATGCACTTTCAATTGACTGAATATACTTTTCAACGACCTTGCCATAGTCAGATAAATTCATTTTCGGGGCGTCGAGGTCGCCGCCCCCTACAACTCTGCCTAATAAACATTCTTTATCTTTGGTGCAAACAGTCAGAAAATATATGCCGTTTTGGGAGTAACTGTAATTTTTTAGTCTGTTCCTTTTCCTTACAGGTAAATTGCTCATTTAATTTCGTTGTCTTGAAATACTCTTGAGCCTGTTGCACCCTTCTGACCCTGATATTTGCCGTTATAGGGGTTGAGTGCTTTCTCGTCCATCTTTGCAAAAACAAGCTGACCGACTCTTCTACCTGCCTTAAGCTCGATTGCGCAACGGTTTGTGTTGAATAATTCAAGCGTGATTTCGCCCTTGAATCCGGGGTCTACCCAACCCGCATTCTGAATGAAAAGACCCATTCTGCCAAGTGAGCTTCTTCCTTCAACAAAAGCTGTCAGGTCATCGGGAAGCTCAAAATATTCCATAGTTGTTGCAAGGACAAACTGACCGGGGAGCAAAACGTATGTATCGGTTTCGATTGTTTTATATTCGATTCTATCCTCAAGATTAATAATGCCTGTTGAAGAATCCTTAACAATACTGAAAGTATTGCCCAAACGGATATCAATGCTTGCAGGCTGAATCTGCTCGGGTTCAAGCGGTGATGCAACAAGACTGCCGTCTTCAAGCATTTTCATTAAAGTTTTATCGGAAAGTATCATATTAAGTGTCCTCCAACAATGTTGATTATATATTATACCACTATCAAATTATAAAATCCATATATTTTATAAAAAAATTCGGGCACATACGGTTTGTATGCGCCCGATAAATTTACCAGATTTTCTTTGAAGCGATGTCTGCGAGTGCAGATGCGATGAATTCGTCAACGTTCATTGCGCCGATATCGCCTTCGCCTCTCTTACGGACTGAAACTGCGCCGTCTTCGATTTCCTTATCGCCGACAAGGAGCATATAGGGAAGTTTTTCAAGCTGTGCTTCACGGATTTTGTAGCCTATCTTTTCGCTTCTGTCATCAACAGAAACTCTGATGCCCATTTCTTCGAACTTTGCGGCAACTTCCTTCGCATATGCGTGGTGACGGTCTGCGATGGGAAGAAGTCTGACCTGCTCGGGTGAGAGCCAGAGGGGAAGAGCGCCTGCAAAGTTCTCGAGAATGTAAGCGAGTGTTCTTTCGTAGCAGCCGAGGCTTGTTCTGTGGATGATATAGGGAAGCTTCTTCTGACCGTCGGTATCAACATAGTACATACCGAATTTTTCTGCAAGAAGCATATCAATCTGGATTGTAACGATTGTGTCTTCCTTGCCGAAAACATTCTTATACTGAATGTCGAGCTTAGGACCGTAGAAAGCAGCTTCATCGATACCGATTTCGTAGTCTACACCGAGGTTATCAAGGATTTTACCCATTGTTTCCTGAGCTTCATTCCACTGCTCTGCAGTGCCTTCATACTTCTTGGTGTTGTTGGGATCCCACTGTGAGAAACGGAAGGTGCACTTATCAAGCATACCGACTGTGCCGAGGAAATACTTGCAAAGGCTGAGACAACCCTTGAATTCTTCTTCAAGCTGGTCGGGTCTGATAACAAGGTGACCCTCTGAAATTGTGAACTGACGTACTCGGATAAGACCGTGCATTTCGCCTGAATCTTCGTTTCTGAAAAGGGTTGATGTTTCGCCCAGTCTCATAGGAAGGTCGCGGTAGCTTCTTGCGGCGTTGAGATAAACCTGATACTGGAACGGGCAGGTCATCGGACGAAGTGCAAGGCACTCCTTCTCTTCATCGTCGGGATCACCGAGGATGAACATACCGTCACGGTAGTGGTCCCAGTGACCTGAAATTCTGTAAAGGTCTCTCTTTGCCATGAGGGGAGTTTTTGTGAGAAGATATCCGTTCTTCTGCTCAACATCTTCAACCCAGCGCTGAAGAAGCTGGATTACTCTTGCACCCTTGGGCATAAGAATGGGAAGACCCTGACCGATTGATTCAACTGTTGTGAAGAAGCCAAGCTCTCTGCCGATCTTGTTGTGGTCGCGTTTCTTTGCTTCTTCAACAGCCTCAAGATATGCTTCAAGGTCCTCTTTCTTTGTGAAAGCTGTACCGTAAACACGCTGAAGCATCTTGTTGTTGGAGTCGCCTCTCCAGTATGCACCTGTGCAGGATGTGAGCTTGAAAGCCTTGACTCTGCTTGTGTCGGGGATATGGGGACCTGCGCAAAGCTCATCGAATTCGCCCTGCTTATAGAACGAAATCTTTTCGCCCTTGTCTGAATGTTCTTTAATAAGCTCAACCTTGAAGGTTTCGCCTTTTTCTTCCATCATCTTGATTGCATCTTCGGGGTCAAGCTCATACTTTTCGAGAGCAAGACCTTCCTTGACGATTTTCTTCATCTCTGCTTCAATTTTTTCGAGAACTTCGGGAGTGAAGGGCACGTCAACATCAAAATCATAGTAGAATCCGTTATCGATAGCGGGACCGATTGCAAGCTTTGCATTCGGATAAAGTCTTTTTACTGCCTGAGCAAGGATGTGTGATGCGGTGTGACGGAGAGCCCACTTGCCGTCTGCATCGTCGAATGTAAGAATTTCAAGCTCGCAGTCCTTGTCAATAGCTGTTCTCAGGTCGCATACAACGCCGTCAATCTTGCATACGCAAGCAGCTTTGTAAAGTCCCATGCCGAGACTCTTTGTGATTTCCATAGCGGTTGTGCCGTTTTCAAATTCTTTGACAACGCCGCCTTTGAGAGTAACATTAATCATATATATCTGTCCTTTCCATAAATTACAAAAATAAAAGCTCCATCCTGTAAAAACAGGATGAAGCATAATAAACACTCCACGGTTCCACCCGTAATTCCGACTTTTTAAAAATCGGCTCTCGACAGCTTTAACGCAGCTGATACGGCACACCTTGAATACGGCGGCACTCGGCAGGCGGTAACCGGTTGCTGAACTTTACCGCTCTTTCAGCCCACGAAGCGGTTCTCTGATAAAAGCTCTGTTGCAAACAGTCTTCTGCCTCAACGTTTTTGAGATATTACAATTATATTATCACCACGAAAGTATAAAGTCAATAGAAATTTTGATTAAATATCAATAAAAAACTTGACATTATGTCCATAAAAGTATACTATTAATACAATGGTGTTATTTTGTGCCAAGATGAGCGTTTTTAATGCTCTGATACACCATTAGTTGATTTTTCGGTAAAATTTCTATATCGGCTTTTTAAGGAAAGTCACAAAAATTTTTAAAAAGGAGGACCCTGTGCAATTGGATAATTGGATTATAATTCTTATTGCCGCTGTTGTTGCACTCGCTGCGGGTATTGCTCTCGGATTTGTGTTTGGCGGTTTACATAGGAAGAAGGTTGCGGAAGCGGCTATCGGCTCAGCTGAGCAGGAAGCTAACAAAATTGTCAGCGACGCCATCGCATCCGCAGAAGCAAAGAAAAAAGAAGCCATCCTTGAAGCTAAGGATGAAATCCACAAGCAAAGAACCGAAACCGAAAAAGAGCTTCGTGAGAGGCGCAACGAAGTTCAGAGAATGGAGCGCCGCATAACCCAGAAGGAAGAAGCTCTCGACAAAAAGAGCGAAAACCTCGAAAAGAAAAATGAGGTGCTTGACGAAAAAATCAAGAACGCTGATGAACGTCTTGAAGAAATCGAAAGCATGAAGAAGAGTCAGCTTGACATTCTCGAAAGAATTTCAGGTTTCACAAAAGAGCAGGCTAAGGAATATATCCTTAATCTTCTCGACGAAGACCTCAACCACGAAAAGGCTGTCAAGATTCAGGAAATCGAGCAGAAGACCAAGGATGAGGCAGATTCTCTTGCAAGAGACATCATCACAACCGCAATCCAGCGCTGCGCTGCAGACCACGTTGCAGAAACAACTGTTTCGGTTGTTGCTCTTCCCAACGATGAAATGAAGGGCAGAATTATCGGCCGTGAAGGCAGAAACGTAAGAACTCTCGAAATGATAACAGGTGTTGACCTTATCATTGACGATACTCCCGAAGCTATCACCGTTTCAAGCTTCGATCCCGTTCGCAGAGAAATTGCAAGACTCACTCTTGAAAAACTCATTGCAGACGGCAGAATCCATCCCGCAAGAATTGAAGAGATGTACGACAAGGCAAAGCGTGAGGTTGAAGCAACCATCAAGCAGACCGGTGAACACGCTCTTATCGATGCGGGTGTCAACAATGTTCATCCCGAAATTGTCAAGCTTATCGGTAAGCTCAGATACCGTACAAGCTACGGTCAGAATGTTCTTAACCACTCACTTGAAGTTTCCTACATTGCAGGTCTTATGGCATCGGAACTTGGCACCGACGTCAGAACCGCAAAAAGAGCAGGTTTGCTTCATGATATCGGTAAGGCACTTGACCATGAAATGGAAGGTTCACACGTTGATCTCGGCGTAGAATTTGCTAAGAAGTTCAAAGAAAACGATAACATTCTTCATGCTATCAAGGCTCACCACGGTGACGTTGAAGCAAAAACCATCACAGCAATTCTTGTTCAGGCGGCTGACGCTATTTCAGCGGCAAGACCCGGTGCAAGACGCGAAGATGTTCAGAACTATATCAAGCGTCTCCAGAAGCTTGAAGAAATCGCTGAATCATTTGAAGGCGTTGACCGTTCGTTTGCAATCCAGGCAGGCCGTGAGGTTCGTATTATGGTTAAGCCCGAGGTTATCAACGACGATAAGATGGTTCTTCTCGCAAGAGATGTTGCCAAGAAGATTGAGGAAAGCATGGAATATCCCGGTCAGATCAAGGTTAATATCATAAGAGAAAGCAGAACCGTTGACTACGCTAAATAATTGATAAATGCAACAATACACAAGGGACTGCGATTTGCAGTCCCTTATTTTTCAAGGTGATTGATATGAATATTCTCGTTATCGGAGATGTTGTTTCGGCAAAGGGTTGTGAATTTCTTCGCAGTATTCTGCCTGCCTACAAAAAACATAAAAACATTGACCTTTGCATTGCCAACGGTGAAAATTCCGCAGTCGGCAACGGCATAACTCCGTTTTCAGCGCAGTATCTTTTTGACAGCGGAGTTGATTTTATAACAACCGGCAACCACGTTTACCGTCGCCGTGAATTTTATGAAATGCTTGATGAGAGAGATGATATCATCCGCCCTGCCAATTTTCATAAGGGTAATCCGGGTTCGGGTTATTCAACCGTTGATATGGGGTTTGCGAAAGTCGGCATAATCAATCTTGCGGGCAATGTTTATATGGATAACTGCGATAATCCGTTCACTGTTGTTGAAGAAATTCTTCCGAAGCTTTCGGACTGCCGGATTACTCTTGTTGATTTTCACGCAGAGGCAACTGCCGAAAAGAGAGCAATGGGATTCTTCCTTGACGGAAGGGTTTCTGCTGTTTTCGGAACTCATACCCACGTTATGACGGGCGATGCTCAGATTCTGCCGAACGGTACGGCTTATATAACCGACCTCGGTATGACCGGGCCTAAGCAGTCAGTTCTCGGTGTAAAGCCGGAAATCTCAATCGAATGGCTTCGCACTGGTATGCCCGCACGCTTTGATACGGCAGAGGGCGAATGCTTTATGAACGGATGTATTTTTGAATTTGATAATAAGACGGGCAAGGCAATCAGCGTTGAGCCTGTTATTATAGAGTGATAGATATGCAAAAACTTTTAAGTCATATGAGAGCTGCGTGCCAGCAGTATGAAATGATAAAAGAGGGTGACCGCATCGCAATCGGTGTTTCGGGCGGTAAGGATTCAGTCGCACTTCTTGCGGGAATGGCTAATCTGCGCCGTTTTTATCCCGAAAAGTTTGATATTGTTGCAATAACTCTTGATCCTCGCTTTGGCGGAGTTGATGCGGATTATTCCGAAATTGAGGAGCTTTGTAAAAAGCTCGATGTTGAATACATTATAAAACGCACACAGCTCGCAGAGGTTATTTTTGACATAAGAAAAGAGAGCAATCCGTGCAGTCTGTGCGCAAGGATGCGCAGAGGTGCTCTGCACGATGCTGCAATTGCGGCAAACTGCAACAAAATTGCCCTCGGTCATCATCTTGACGATGTTGCGGAAACCTTTATTATGAACCTTTTCAACGGCGGCACGCTTGACTGCTTTATGCCCGTCACTTATCTTTCACGTAAGGATATCTATATGATAAGACCGATGATTTTTGCAAGAGAGAGCGACTGCGCAAGAGTTGTCAGAAGAGAAAATCTGCCTACAGTAAAGAGCAATTGCCCTGCCGACGGCACAACCGAAAGGCAGGAGGTCAAGGAGATGCTCAGCGGATTCGAAAAGAAATACGGTGACATCAGAAGCAAAATCCTCGGCGCAATGCAGAGAAAAGAGATAAACGGATATTAAGAAAAGCGTTGGTTAACCCAACGCTTTTTGTTATCTGCTGTATTGTTTATTGATTTTATGTTGCAGCAGCCTGTGCCTGAGCTGCCATTACGCAGTCGATTGTAAGCACAACTGCGAGAGCGACTTTTTCGTCACGGGGGTCTGATATGTCAAGCTCGTAGCTGTCGCCCCAGGTCATCCATTCTTTTCTGATTGTGACAATGGGATTATCGTTTCGGGTAATCATATAGTTATGCGACCAGAAGTCACCGTTGATTTCCCAGCCAAGCCCCTCGATTGAATATCTGGGACGGAGAACAGAAAATTCCTTTACAATTTCGGCAACCTCTTTGCCGTCAACATAAACAAAATATCGGGGAAGAAAGCTGAAAACCTTCTGCTGGATAAATGCAACTTCTTTTCCGCTTGTGTCGGTTACGTGAAGCTTTCTTCCGAACGAAAAAACTTCGCCTTCAACAAAATATCTGTCGTTGCCTGCTTCATCCTTGACGGTGAACTTTGCTCCCCACGAAAAAACTTTTTGTTTGATGTAAAGTTTCATATTATCTCCTCCCTATGTGATTTTTCATCTTTTCAAGCACCGAATAAGGGATTTTCATATTACCAAGACCGGTGCCGATTGAAATATGCGGTTTCATTTTTGCGTGAAAATCCGTGCCGCCCGAAATCATAAGTCCAAGCTCTTTTGCCATTGACTGATATTTCTCCTGCATTTCGGGTGTGTAATCCGTGTAATATCCTTCAAGTCCGTTGAGACCGTAGCTTTTTAATTCTTCAAGATAGGCTCTGATTTTTCTGTCGTCAAACTTTGTAAGGTGGGGATGGGCAAGGAACGAAAGTCCGCCGCAATTTTTGATAAGTTCAATCGCTTCCTTGGCGGTCAGTCTTTGCTGTTCACAATATGCATACTGACCTGCGGACATATATTTATCAAAGCCTTCCTTGACGCTTTCTGTGTAGCCTTTATCCATCAGAACTCTCGCGAAATGCGCTCTGCCAACAAAGTTGTTCGGTGCAAGAGCACGGACTTCTTCGATGGTGATATCAAAACCGAGTTCGTTGAGTTTTTGACAGGTAACGTAATTGCGCTGAATTCTCAGGTCAACAACCTCTTTTAGAACTCTTTGCAAATCGGGGTTGTTTATGTCGATAAAATATCCGAGAATATGGGTTTCTGTTTCGGAGATAACCGAAAATTCAATTGCGGGGATGACTTCAACTCCTTGTTTTTTGCCCTCGGCAACCGCTTCTTCAATTCCGTCAACCGTGTCGTGGTCGGAGAGCGCAATTGCTGAAAGACCGGCTCTTTTTGCTTCACGAACAACTTCGGCAGGTGTCATTGAACCGTCGGATTTGAGGGAGTGTGTATGCAAATCAATATATTTATTCAAAGTATCACTTCTTTAAGTTTTTTCTTTATTTTATCATCAGCATACTGCTTTTTCAAGTATACCGTTGAAAAATAAAAGAATATATGATAATATTAATGTATTATTTATCTCTGAAGAGGTTGAAAATGAAAAGAAAGTTTTCGCAAATAAGAATAATTGCACTCGGATATATTTCGATAATTGTTGTCGGAACGCTTCTGCTGATGCTTCCTTTTGCATCGCAAAGCGGAGAGAGCGCAGGTTTGGTGCCGGCACTTTTTACGGCAGTTTCGTCTTCGTGCGTTACAGGTCTGATTGTGCTTGACACAGCAACAAGCTGGTCGCTTTTCGGTCAGGCTGTTATTATTACGCTTATCCAGATCGGCGGTCTTGGATTTATGACAATTGCAACGATGTTTTCAATGCTTCTCAAGCGAAAAATGGGCTTGCGTGAGCGTGAAATTATGGTTGAAAGCATCAACACCGAGCATATCGGAGGAATAAAAAACCTTACGAAAAAAATCATTGTCGGAACAGCGATTTTTGAAGGTCTCGGAGCGCTTCTGCTTTCAATAAGATTTATACCGCGGTTCGGTATTGCAAGAGGAATATGGTATTCTGTTTTTCATTCGGTCTCCGCTTTCTGCAATGCGGGTTTTGACTTGATGGGCATAACCGAACCCTATGCATCGCTCACGGGATTTTCGGATGATGCGGTTACGATACTTACGTTATCAGCTCTTGTTATTATCGGTGGTATAGGTTTCCTTGTGTGGGATGACATAAGTAAACGCAAGCTGAAATTCAGATATTATCAGCTCCACACGAAAATCGTGCTTACCGTAACGGCAATTCTGCTTGTTGTTCCCGCAGTGCTTTTCTTTGTTTTTGAAAGAGATTTCACAAACAACGGACTCGGTTTCGGGCACAGTCTGCTCAATGCGTTGTTTGATTCGGTTACAGCAAGAACCGCAGGATTTAACTCAACAGATACGGCAGCTCTTTCTCCCGCAAGCAAGATTCTGACTGTGTTTCTTATGTTTATCGGCGGTTCGCCCGGTTCAACCGCAGGCGGTATCAAAACAACGACTCTGGCTGTTATTGCAATTTCAACCTTTAACGGTATCACACGACGCCAGTCAAAAGGTATCTTTGGCAGACGTCTTGAAAAGGATGCAATTCATAAGGCGAGTTCGGTAGTGTTTACAAATATGAGCCTTGCGATTGCGGGAATCATTGCGATTCTTGCCATTCAGCCGAACCTTGAAATTTCAGATGTCATTTTTGAATGCGTTTCAGCAATCGGCACTGTTGGTATGACAACGGGTATCACCCGTGACCTTGCGACAGCATCAAGACTGATTGTTGCGTTCCTTATGTTCTGCGGAAGGGTAGGCAGTGTTTCGTTTGCGCTTGCTCTTATGGAAAAGAAAGCGGCACCGCCCGTTAAAAATCCCAGGGAAAAAATCACGATAGGATAGGTGAAAATATGAAATCGTTTCTTATAATAGGTATGGGTCATTTCGGCCATCATCTTTGCACAAAGCTTGCAGAGAGAGACTGTGAAATTATGATTGTTGACAAAGAGGAAGAAGCTGTTGAAGATATGCTTCCGTATGTTGTCAGCGCAAAAATCGGTGACTGCACCAACATCGAAGTGCTTAAAACATTTGATATCCCGTCGTTTGACACCTGCTTTGTGTGCATCGGTGAAAATTTTCAGAACAGCCTTGAAATAACAAGTCTGCTCAAGGAATGCGGTGCAAAAAAAGTTATCAGCAAGGCGGACAGAGATATTCAGGAAAAGTTCCTGCTGCGCAACGGTGCCGACGAGGTTATTTATCCCGAAAAGAATATGGCGGAGCGTTTTGCTGTCAGCGAAAGCAACGAACACGTTTTTGACTATATCAATCTTGGCGGTGATTATTCGATTTATGAGATTGATGTTCACGACAGATGGATAGGCAAGACGGTCAAAGAGCTCAACTTCAGAGTGAAATATAACCTCAGTGTTCTTGCAACAAAGAATAACGGAGAAGTAAAACCCGTCATCACGGGTGAAAGACGCTTTGAGCGTGACGACCATCTTCTTGTTCTCGGCAGAGAAGAGGATGTAAGAAAGGTTACAAAATAAAGAAAAACGGGATGTTTCGGCTTTTGCTGCGGCATCCCGTTTGAATTATATAATAATTTTTTTCTTTGCGACTATTTCGTTTTCGATTGGATGGCCTTCGAAGAAGTTCTGAAGATTACCGAGTGTTATTTCCGCAATCCGCTTCAGTGCTTCGTGAGTCAGAAATGCCTGATGTGACGTTATGAGTACATTGGGCATCATAATCAGTCTTGAAAGCACGTCATCCTTGAGAATTGTTTCCGATAAATCTTCATAGAAAAATTCGCTTTCTTCTTCGTACACATCAAGACCTGCACCGCCGACTTTGCCGCTCTTGATTCCGTCAATAAGCGCTTCCGTATCAATAAGCGCACCTCTCGAGGTGTTGAGTATATATACCTTGTCTTTCATCATTTTTAAGGAATAGTTGTTGATGATATGATAGGTTTCGCTTGTCAGAGGGCAATGGAGAGAGAGAACATCCGAGCGGGCAAAAAGTTCTTCAAGCGGAACGTATTCGAGGTACCCCTGAGAAGGATAAGGGTCGTAAGCGATGATGTTCATTCCGAGACCCCTGCATATTTCTATGAAAGCCATACCGATTTTGCCTGTACCGATAACACCGAGGGTTTTGCCGTGAAGGTCGAAACCTACGAAACCGTTGAGACTGAAATTTGAATCTCTTGTTCTGATGTATGCCTTGTGAGTTTTGCGAACAAGCGTGAGAAGCAGGGCGAGTGTATGCTCTGCAACGGCATGGGGCGAATATTCGGGCACTCTGACAACGGGCATAATATCTTTGGCGGCGGCAAGGTCAACATTATTGTATCCCGCGCATCTCATCGCAATAATCTCTGTGCCGTTTTCTTTAAGTACGGAAATTGTTTCTTGGCACACATCATCGTTGACGAAGGCGATGACTGCTTTTGCATCTTTTGCCATAACTGCTGTGCGTGGACTGAGTTTTGACTCAAAGTATTCAATTTCAATTCCGTAATGACCTTTCAACTCGTCAAAATAAATTCTGTCGTAGGGCTTTGTGTCAAAAAATGCCGCTTTATACATAAAAAATCATCCTTTCGGGAATAGTTTTACCCGAAAGGATGCGTTTATTATCTGAGTTTATGGATGAACAGACCGCTGAGAAGCTTAGGCTCAAACCAGGTGGATTTGGGAGGCATAATTTTGTTTGCATCCGCAATGTCCATAAGCTCCTCAAGAGTTGTGGGATACATCGAGAATGCAAGGCACATATCCTCGTTCGCTCTGCGTTCAAGCTCTCCGAGACCTCTGATTCCGCCAACAAAATCAATTCTTTTATCTGTTCTCGGGTCGTGAATATCAAGAACGGGAGAAATAAGATTATTCTGGAGAATGGAAACGTCGAGCGAGTCAACGGGGTCGTTTGCATCAAATGTGCCGTCTTTTGCGGTGAGTTTATACCATTTTCCGTCAAGGAGCATACCGAAGGTGTGAGCCTTTTCGGGCTTGTATGAATCTTCACCGTAAAGCTCAACGCTGAACTTATCGCTGATTTTTTCAATAAACTGCTCGGTAGTGTTGCCGTTGAGGTCTTTCATAACACGGTTGTAGTCCATAATTTCAAGCTCATCGCAAGCGAAAAGAACTGCAAGGAAGAAGTTGAATTCTTCGTTTCCGTCAAAATCGGGGAACTGTTCTCTGCGCTTGAGACCGACCTTGACTGCTGATGCCGCTCTGTGATGACCGTCGGCAATATAAAGATAATCAACGCCGCTGAAAAGTGCGGAGATTTTTGAGTTGGTTTCATCGCAGTCAATAACCCACACGGTGTTTGCAATGCCGTCTTCGGTCACAAAGTCGCAGTAGGGTGCGTGAGATTTGCACCAATCCGACACAATTGCGGAGATTTCGGTCTGCGGACGGTAGGTAAGAAAAATCGGACCTGTGTTTGCATCGCAGTAATCAACGTGGTTTATTCTGTCTGCCTCTTTGTCAGCTCTTGTGTGCTCGTGCTTTTTGATGATATTGTTGATGTAATCATCAATCGAAACGCAGCCAACAAGACCCGTCTGGCTTCTTCCGTTCATAATCTGACGGTATATATAAAATCTGTTTTCTTCGTCCTGCTTGCAGATGCCGTCGCTGACGAGCTTATCGAGATTTTCTCTTGCTTTAAGATAAACCTGCTCGGAGTAGAGGTCTGTGCCTTCGGGAAGGTCGATTTCTGCCTTGTCAACGTGAAGGAATGAATAAGGATTTCCCTCAACCATTTTTGCAGCTTCGGCGCTGTTCATAACGTCATATGGGAGAGCGGCAACCTTATCTGCGTATTCCGCAAGAGGGCGTATTGCTCTGAAGGGTCTGAAAATTGCCATATATAACAAGTCCTTTCAAATGTTTGCTGATTGCTTAACGGATGAATATATATTACAACACTATGAATTGTTTGTCAATTTTCATTTTATTATTGATTTTTGCTTTTGTGACTTGTATAATGATGTTATAAAAATAAGGAGGATATGATATGTATTGTTCTAATTGCGGAACCAGAATCCCTGACGGAACAACCGTCTGCCCCAATTGCAGCCCCACACCCGTTACTCCCGCACCCGAAAACGGTAAACTCAGCTTTTTAAAATCTCCCGGAAAAATGTCAAAGAGCTATGCAGCTCTCTTTACGGCATTTCTCGTTTTTCCTGCAGCAATCTGCGTTGCTGTTGACGTTGCGTTCGATAAGTACGATTATTGGTTCGGCTATGTTGTAGGCGCATTGCTTGTTACCTGGGTTGTTTTGGTTCTTCCCGTTCTCAGAGTAACACCGCCTGCCGTTACGGCTCTTATCTGCTTCGGTACAATCACGGGTTATGTTTATTACATACTCAGCAAAACCGATTGGTTTGAAGGGCTTCCCGAGTTTATTTTGCCGATGTTTGTGCTGACCGCAGCATTTGTTGCGATTGACTCCGCACTTATCGGAAGCAAAAAGATCAAGGGGCTTCACATTCTTTCGCTTCTGTCGCTCGAATGTGCTCTTTATCTTGTTGCGTGGGAAGTAATCATTGACCAGTTCAAAAACGGTGTTATCGATCTCGGATGGTCGCTGATTCTCAGCTGCGGATTCATCTCTGTTATTGCGGTGCTTGAAGCATTTGCATATGTAGGAAGACTCAACAAGAAATAATAGCAACAAAAACCGCCTGCTTATGCAAGCGGTTTTATTTTATTCTCTGTCAAGAAGTCCGAGAAGGAATGAAATAATCTTAAGCCTTTTCAAAGGCGAAGGATTCCACTCGGAAGCGGGGGAGGGAGTTATTCCGATTTCTGAAAGTATATCCGAATATTTTTCAAAGCGTCGGCAGAAATCACCGACGTTTTTGTTTTGCTTTTCGGTCCATCCCGTTTCGGCAACGGCAGTAAATCTTGGGAAACACATAAAGCAGAGACGGTCAAAATTATTTATATATTCCGTCCATATCGGAGCTTCAACACCAACAACGGAGTTGCTGTTTTTTATCCCTTTGAGAATCGGGTCGAAATTATATGTTTTTGCAAGCGGTGTCATTCCGTAGGGATAGTCGCAGTAATAATGGAAGAAATCTGAAACTATGATTTTTCCGCCCTTGTTTGCATATGCAACGGAATCTTTTTTTCTGTCCATCCACATCTGAACAAGCGAATTTTTAACCAGTCCGCTTCTGAGACTTTCGTTCCAGACAACGGATTTTCTGCCATTGCTTTCAAGAAATTCAACAACCTTGTTTGTGAACCAACCCTGAAGCTCTTCTTCGTTTTTTAGACCCTCATCGGCAATTCTTTTCTGACAGTCGGGGCAGTTCTTCCATCGCTTTTTCGGAGCTTCGTCACCGCCGATATGAATATATTCGGAAGGGAATATTTCAATGATATCCGAAAGGATATCAAAAACAGTTTCAAATGTTTCGTCTTTACCTGCACAGAGAATGTCGTCAAATATACCCTGACAGGTTTTTATGTCAATCGGACCGCCTGTGCAGGAAAGATGGGGATATGCGTGGAGCATGGCACTTGTGTGACCGGGAATATCGAATTCGGGAATGACGGTTATATATCTTTCAGCGCAGTAGTCAACAATTTCTTTCATCTCTTCGGGGGTGAAATATCCGCCGTAGCTTCCGCTTTCTTTTAACTTGCCGAAATTGGATTTTTCGCGCACCGAACCTTTTTTTGTTGCATCTGTTCTGCGTGATGAAAAGAATCTGAAACCCTGGTCGTCGGTCAGATGCCAGTGCATAACGTTCATCTTTACGCTTGCGGCAGCATCAATGAGCTTTTTTGTGTCCTCGATTGAGAAAATATGACGCACCGTGTCAAGCATAAATCCTCTGTAGGGGAAGGCAGGTTTATCTTCAATTCTGATACAGGGGCAGGATTTGCCGAGCTGACGGAGAGTCTGCATACCGTAAAAAAGCGCTTTTTCCGAACCTCCGGCAAGCTTTGTGCCGTCTTTATCAACGGTCAGAATATATTCCTCTTCTCCAAGACTTTCGCAGACCGATGTTTCAGGAGCGGCGGTTTCGGTTTCTCCGCCAAGATAAGTTATTTTGTTGGGAAGGGGGATAACATTGATTTTTCTCATAATCATTTTCTCCGTAAAAAAACGGGTTACAGCCTGAGCCGTAACCCGTTGAGGTTTAATCTTTATCTTCTTCATCCTCGTCTTTTTCGGGTTTGGGAAGAATTTCAACTTTTATTTCGTCGATACGTCGTTCATCGATTGAAAGAACGGTGAAACGAAGATTTTCGTATTCCGCAACTATGGGTTCATCACCGATTTCACTCGGAAGATATCCGAGGAGGCTGATAACAAAACCGCCAAGCGTGTCGTAATCGCCTTCGGGGAATTCGATGCCGACAAGTTCGTCAACTTCATCGAGGTCTGTTGTGCCTTCAACGGTGAAAGTTGTATCGTTTATCTGTGTAATCTCTTCCTCTTCGTCGTCATATTCATCCTGAATGTTACCGACGATGGATTCGAGCACGTCTTCGAGAGTAACAATACCTGCGGTGCCGCCGTATTCGTCAACAACAACCGCAAACTGTGTGCGGCTTTCGTTCATTGCGTTGAAAAGGTCACCGCAACTCTGGGTTTCGGGAACGTAAAGAGCTTTTCTCATAACGTCGCTGATTGTTAAATCCGAAGGAATATTGTGACCGACATATTTGAGCAGGTCTTTTGCGTAAAGAACGCCTACGATACTGTCGGGGTCATCTTCATAAACGGGAATTCTTGAATAGCCGTTTTCAACTGCAAGCTCCGCAACTTCTTCGAGCGAACGTGAAACTTCGATAGCCGTCATTTCGGTTCTGTGGGTCATAATATCACCGGCATCAAGGTCATCAAACTCAAAGATATTGTCGATCATTTCTTTCTGAGTATCTTCGATAACGCCTTTTTCACCGCCGACATCAACCATCATACGGATTTCCTCTTCGGTTACTTCTTCTTCGTCTGCGTTGGGATCGAAGCCGAAAAGGCGCACGATTGCGTTGGTTGAAAGCGAAAGAACCTTTACAAAAGGTTTGGTTGCCGAAGCAACAAAATTAAGGATTCCTACAACCTTGAACGCTATTTTTTCGGGTATCTGCATACCGATTCTCTTTGGAGCGAGTTCACCGAGAACCAACGAAAAATAAGATGTGATGATTGTGATAAGCACAACCGATACACCGTTGATAACACCGTAGCCTATCTGAGCGACGGGTGTTTTCATCAGAGCGTTTGTGAGCATTTCGGCAAAGTTCTGCGAAGCTGAAGCCGAAGTAAGGAAGCCCGCAAGGGTAACGCCTATCTGAATGGTTGAAAGAAATCTGCTTGAATTTTCAGTAAGTTTTACTATCTGTTTTGCTTTTTTGTTGCCCTCTTCTGCGAGCCTTTGCATTTTTGTGTCGTTGAGCGAGATGATTGCGATTTCGCTCATTGCAAAGAATGCGTTGACGATGATGAGTACAAACAGAAGAAGTACTTTAAGAACGATAGAAAGAGGGTCTGTTGAAGCTTCAGCCACAGCTGTTGCTGCCAACTGAATCGCGGGTCCGGGGTCATCCATTATGGATTTGCTCCTTTCGAAAAATAAAAAATAGTAAGATTATTATACAACATTACAGATTATATGTCAACAATCCGACAGATAATAACAGATTATCCCGCATCGGCATCCATACGGCTGTTGTAAAGTTCGTAATAGAATCCTTCTTTTTTCAGCAGTTCATTATGGTTGCCCTGCTCAATGATGTTACCGTCTTTCATAACAAGAATGACATCTGCATTTTTGATGGTTGACAGCCTGTGGGCAACAATAAAGCTTGTTCTTCCCTGCATCATTGCGGAGAAGGCTTTCTGAATGCGAATTTCGGTTCTTGTATCTATGGAGGAGGTGGCCTCGTCAAGAATCAGCATCGGCGGCAGGCAGAGCATAACTCTTGTGATGCAGAGAAGCTGTTTCTGACCCTGCGAAAGACCCGATGCCTCATCGGAAATAACTGTGTCATAACCTTGCGGCAGACGTTTTATAAAGCTGTGAGCGTGAGCAGCTTTTGCAGCGGCAATGATTTCTTCGTCGGTTGCGTCAGGATTGCCCATTGCAATGTTTTCTCTGACTGTGCCCTCTTTGAGCCATGTATCCTGAAGTACCATACCGTAGCTCTTTCGGAGCGATTCACGGGTTGCGGAATTGATGTCAACTCCGTCAACGCTGATTTTTCCTTCGTCAACGTCATAAAAGCGCATAAGAAGGTTGACAAGCGTTGTTTTTCCGCATCCGGTAGGACCGACAATCGCAACTCTGTTGCCGCTGTCAACAGAGAGGTTGAGATTTTTGATGAGTTCTTTGTCCTTTGAATATGAGAAGGCAACATTCTCCATTTCAACTCTGCCGCTAATATCTGAGAATACCGCCGCATTCTGCTTGTCGGGTGTCTGTGAAGGCTGTTCGATAAGATCAAAAAGCCGTTCTGCACAGGCAAGAGCATTCTGGAGCTCGGCAATAACGCCCGAAATTTCATTGAAAGGTTTTGTGTACTGGTTTGCATAACTCAGGAAGCACGAAAGACCGCCTACGGTTATTGAACTGCTGACCGCTGCAATTGCGCCTGCAAGACCGACAGCGGCATAAACCATACTGTTGACAAAACGTGTGGACGGATTTGTAAGCGATGAAAAGAATATTGCTTTGAGCGAATATTTCTGATATTTTTCGTTGATTTCGTCGAATTCTTCGAGAGTCTTTTCTTCTCTCGAGAACGCATCAACAATTTTTTTGTTGCCTATCATTTCTTCCGTAAAGGCGGTTTGTTCACCTCTTGTTTTTGCCTGCATCGTGAACATCGAATGAGTTCTTTTTGCGATAAAACGGGCAACAAACAGCGAAAGGGGAGTGAGGATAACAACAACGAGAGAAATTCTGAAATCAATCGAAATCATAAATCCGAGCGTGCCGAGAATGGTGACAACTCCCGTGAAAAGCTGGGTGAAACCCATAAGAAGTCCGTCGGCAAACTGGTCTGCATCGGAGATTATTCGGCTGACAGTGTCGCCCGAAGGCTTTGAATCAATATAGCTCAAAGGAAGACTCTGAATTTTTTCAATTGCAGCATTTCTGATGTCACGCACAACTCTGAAGGTTATCTTGTTGTTGAGCGTGTTCATTATCCACTGTGCGGCTGCGGTGAGGATTGCAAGGATACCTATCCCGATAAGATTCGGCAACATTCCTTCAAAATCAACCTTACTTTTGCCGATTGCAAGGTCGATTGCGTTGCCTGCAAGCACGGGAATATAGAGGGTCATTGCCACGCTGACAGCGGCAAGAATCACAGAGAAGAAAAGGTGAATTTTGTATTTTCCGACGTAGAAAAGAATTTTTTGTAGTGTTCCCTTGTTCAGTTTCTTTTTCATGATGCATTCTCCTCCCCGTCAAACTGTGAGAGATGAATTTCTCTGTAAACAGCGTTATTTTCAAGGAGTTCTTCGTGAGTGCCGACGGATGCGGTGCCGTCATCAAGCACGATGATTTTATCTGCGTTCATAATTGAAGATGTTCTTTGCGACACAATGAAAACGGAGGTGTTGCCCTTGTTTGCGGATATTGCCCTTCGCATTGCGGCATCGGTTGCGTAGTCGAGTGCGCTTGAACTGTCGTCAAGAATAAGGATATCTGACTTTTTTATCAACGCTCTTGCAACGGTGAGTCTCTGTCGCTGACCGCCCGAGAAATTGCGTCCGCCCTGTTCAACGGGTGCGTCAAGAACACCGTCCTTCTGCATAACAAAATCCTTTGCCTGAGCGGTTTCAAGAGCTTTCATTATATCTTCATCGGTTGCATCGGGATTGCCCCAGAGCATATTTTTTCTGATTGTGCCTTTGAAAAGCACTGCTTTTTGCGGTACAACCGAAACAGCCGCACGCAAATCTTCAAGCGGTATATCGTTGACATCAACACCGCCTACAAGTACATTTCCTTTTGTTGCCTTGTAGAAAGCAGGGATGAGGTTGACAAGAGTGGTTTTACCCGAGCCGGTTGAACCGATAATTCCGACTGTTTCGCCTCTTCTGACGGTGAAACTGATATTTTCAAGAGAATTGTCGCCCGCACCGTCATATGCAAACGAAACATTGCGGAATTCAACTATGTTTTCACTGTCGGATTTTATTTTTTCGGTTCCGTTGTCTTCGCCTGCGGGAGTGTCAAGCACTGCGCTTATTCTTCCTGCGCACGCAACGGATTTTGTGATGCTGATAATAAGGCTTGCGAATTTAACAAGTTCAACAAGAATCTGCGACATATAATTATAGAGCGCAACAACCGCACCCTGAGTGATGAGACCTGCATCAACTCTGATTGCACCCGTATAGATGAGTGCTGCGATTCCGATATTGACGATAACACAGGTAACGGGATTCATAAGTGCCGAAATTCTGCCTGTATATTCCTGAATAACGGTAAGAGCATCGTTGCGTTCTTTGAACTCTTCAATCTGTTCATCTTCTTTGCAGAAAGCTCTTATAACCCTTGCACCCGTGAGGCTTTCCCTAGCGGTTGAAAGAACTTTATCAAGTGCAGAACGGACTTTTTTATAGAGGGGAATGCAGAAAAGCATTATTCCGAAAACAACAACGGAAAGGGCGGGAATAACAACTGTGAAGGTGATTGCCGCTTTGCTGTCAACAGTGAATGCCATTATCATTGCTCCGATAACAACAAACGGAGAACGCAGCAGAAGACGGAGGGTGAGGTTCAGTCCGTTCTGAACGCTGTCCATATCGCCCGTCATTCTTGTTATGAGAGTTGACGTGCCCTGCGAATCAAGCTGTGTATATGAGAATCTGCCGATATGCTCAAACATAGCGTGCTTCAGTCTTTTGACAAAGCTTACCGAAGCTTTTGCGGCAAAATATTGCGCTGTTAATGAAAATGCAAGTCCGACCGCACCGAGAAGCACAAGCAAAAGACACATTTTAATTATGTAATTTTTATCACCGTTACCGATGCCGGTGTCGATTATTGCCGCAACAACAAGCGGAACGAAAAGTTCAAGTATTGCTTCGAACATTTTGAACAGCGGTGCAAGCACGCATTGCATCCGGCTCCCTTTAAGATAAACAAGCAGTTTTTTCATTTATTAAAACCTTCTTTAAAAATATCATTATATTTTACCATATAATATTTCTTTTGTGAAGTATAAAACGACGAATTTTTATTTGTTAAAATTTGCTATTTTTCTTATAAGGAACAAAACAAATCGAAGCCTGTGGTATTATTTATATGAATATGAATTCAGACAGGAGGTTTCCCCTTATGAAAGCAATAAAAGAATCACATTTCGGTATAGCAAGAAAAATTGTTGCCAATATGACAACAGAGAGCTGGGAAACAATTCCCCACAGCTCGTTTATCTATGAACCTGAAGTAACAGATTTCCTTGCGGTTCTCAAAAAGCTCAATGAGTCGGGCAAGTTCCCCACAAAAATCACAATCAACACAATTATGCTCAAGGCTTTTGCCGAAGCATTCAAAGCTGCTCCTCAGCTTAATGCTCACATTGAGTTCAACCGCAAACTCGTAAGAGGTAAGGTTACACAGTGGGATGAGGTTCACGCAGGTATGACCTGGCTTCTCCCCAACGGAGAAATGATGACCATCAATCTTCACGATATCGGTAATAAGAGCCTTGTTGAGCTTACTCAGCACGTTGCAGATACCACAAAGAAAATCAGCAACACCAATTTCACAGAGGTTATGTTTGAGGTTTCCTTCAACGATACAATCGAAAAGCTCAAGAAGGGCAAGATTATGAAGGCGATCTACCGTCTTGTTGGCGCAAAGACCGGTAAGCATAAGATAAAGACCCTTTCGGGCAAGGCTAAGAAAGAGTATTATGCAATTCCCGAGACCGACAGAATTACTCCCGCAGATATCAAGCAGGGCACCGTTACAATTTCAAACGTTGGTCCCCTTATCAGAGGTGTCAACGGCAGAGTTGCTCTTCTTTCAATTATTCCTCCCCAGGTTTTTGTTTGCTGCTACGGTTCGGTTATGAAGAAACCCGTTGTCAAGCAGGATGAAAACGGTAATGATATTATTGTTGTAGGTAACGAACTTCCCATCGACCTTTGCTTTGACCACAGAGCAGTTGACTTTGGCGATGTTGTTCCCTTCATTCAGAGACTCGAGGATATCTTTAAAAATCCCGAGCAGATGTATGAATGGTAATCAGATAAACAAGAGCGGTTTGCATTCAGATGCAGACCGCTTTTTTATTTATTTTCTTGACAAAACCGCTTTACTATGATAATGTAATACTACAATAAAACAGCCATATACGGCTAAAAGGAGTAAATACATATGAAAAAAATTATTGCTTTGGTTCTTGCAATGCTCATGATGTTCTCACTTGCAGCTTGCGGCGATAACACAGCACCCGACACAAACGACCCCGCAAAAGATCCTGCAACAGATCCTGCAACAGAAACAGAAGCTGTTGAAACAGTTGTTGTAGGTTACACAATTTATGAGCCTATGAACTATCTTGACGAAAACGGCAAGCTTGTCGGCTTTGATACAGAGCTTGCAGAAGCAGTTTTCTCAAATCTCGGCTACAAGGTTATCTTCCAGGAAATCGAATGGAGCAGCAAGTACACAGACCTTGATTCAGGCACAATCGACTGCGTATGGAACGGTTTCACAGCTAACACAGCTGATGACGACGGCATTATGCGTTCAGAAAAGGTTGACTTCTCATATAACTACATGGAAAACCGTCAGGTAGTTGTTGTTAAGGCTGATTCAGGCATCGCAACAGCTGCAGACCTTAACGGCAAATTCGGTGTTGCTGAAAGCGGTTCAGCAGGCGAAGCTTACGCAAAAGAATTTGAAGGCACAGCATTCAAGGGCTTTATCAAGCAGACAGAATGCCTCACAGAAATCAGCGCAGGCACAGCAGATTTCGCTGTTGTTGACGCACAGCTTGCAAAGAGCTACGTAGGTAAGGGCGACTATGCAGACCTTGCTATCGTTGAAGAACTTTCAAGCGATGTTGAATACTACGCAATCGGCTTCGCAAAGGGCAGCCTTCTTACCGCAAATGTAAACGCACAGCTTGAAGCTCTTGCAGCAGACGGCACAATTTCAGCTCTTGCAGAGAAGTATGGCGTTGCAAACACAGCTATCACAGATTTCTCAGATCAGAAGTAATTTGTAATTCTTAAAGATATATCAATTGGAGTTTTAATATGTCCTTTTTAGAAGTCACGGCTTTTTTGTTCGACGGCTTTAAAATATCTTTGCTTATCTTTGCGGTGACGCTGCTTTGCGGCGCACCGCTTGGTTTGCCTATAGCCTTTTGTTCGATGAGCCGTTTCAAAATCGTAAAATCAATTTCAAAGGTGGCGGTCTGGATTGTCAGAGGTATTCCGCTGATGCTTCAGATTTTCATTATCTACTATGTTCCCGGTCTGTTGTTTGATTATCAGCTTTTCGGAAAGATTGACCGCTTTATGTTTATCGAATACGGCATTTCCGATGCGGGCAGAATTTTTGCGGTTCTTATCGCATTCACTCTTAACTATGCCTGCTATTTTTCAGAGATTTACAGAGGCGGCATCGAGAGTATTTCAAAAGGTCAGTATGAAGCGGGATATGTTCTCGGTCTGACCAAGTCACAGATATTCAGAAAAATCATTCTCAAGCAGGTTGTTCAGCGCATAGTTCCGCCGATGTCAAACGAAATCATAACACTTATCAAGGATACCGCCCTTGCAAACTGCATTATGGTTTGCGAAATTATCAAGAACGCAAAAGAGCTTGCTGCAACAAAGGCTATGATCTGGCCCTTGTTCTTTACCGGTGTGTTCTACCTTGTGTTTGTAGGCATTCTTACAATTGTTCTCAACAAGGCAGAAAAGAAACTGAGCTATTTCAGGAGTTAAATTATGTCGATATTAGAAGTAAGTAATATTAAAAAAAGCTTTGGCAAAACCGAAGTCCTCAAAGATATCAGCTTTACTCTCGAGAAAGGTGAGGTTCTTTCTATCATCGGTTCGTCGGGCAGCGGCAAAACAACGCTCCTCAGATGCCTCAACTTTCTTGAAATTGCCGATAACGGCAAGATTATTGTTGACGGTGATGTTGTTTTCGACGGCAGTGACAAAACTTATCTTACCGATGAAAAGATAAGGGAAAGCAGGTTGAATTTCGGTCTTGTGTTCCAGAATTTCAATCTTTTTCCGCAATATACGGTTCTCGAAAATCTTACACTCGCTCCCACTCTTCTCAAAAAGGGCAGTGACGAGGAAATAAAGAAAAATGCGCTTGAATTAATCAAGAAGGTCGGACTTGCAGAAAAAGTAGATTTTTATCCCTGTCAGCTTTCGGGAGGTCAGCAGCAGAGAGTTGCGATTGCACGTGCGCTTGCACTCAATCCCAAAATTCTCTTTTTTGACGAACCCACTTCGGCTCTTGACCCCGAGCTTACAATGGAAGTTCTCAACGTTATCAAGGGTCTGAAGGATTCGGGATGCACAATGGTTATCGTTACCCACGAGATGGCATTTGCCCGTGATGTTTCGGATAAGGTTATCTTTATGGATGGCGGTATTATTGCCGAGCAGGGCACACCTGATCAGGTTATCAACAATCCTCAGAACGAGAGAACAAAGCATTTTCTCAACAGATTCAAAGAAAATAATTGATAATATGACCCGAAATGCGTTGCTTTTCGGGTTTTGTTATATTATAATTACTGTAAATGATATAAAATCGGTCATAGGCGGAGCCTATACCTAATTCTTCATTTTTCATTATTCACTTTTAAATTAAATTACAGGAGATGATAAAATGAAATATCTGATTGCATCCGATATTCACGGTTCGGAATTTTATTGCAGAAAACTGATTGAAGCATACAAAAACGAGAATGCAGACAGACTTGTTCTTCTTGGAGATATCCTTTATCACGGCCCGAGAAACGACCTTCCCGAGGGATATGCCCCCAAAAAGGTGATTGAAATTCTCAATGCGATGAAGAATGAAATTCTCTGCGTCAGAGGCAATTGCGACACTGAGGTTGACCAGATGGTGCTTGATTTCCCGATTCTTGCTGATTATGCGATTCTTACGGCAGGGGATAAGCTCGTTTATGTGACACACGGTCACAATTTTAACGAAATCAATCTTCCGCCTATTCAGAACGGAGACATCCTTCTTCACGGTCATACTCACGTCCCCAAATGCATTCAGCACGAAAGCTATGTTTATCTTAATCCCGGTTCGGTTTCGATTCCCAAAGAGAATTCGTGGCACGGCTATATGATTCTCGAAGGCGGAAGGTTTATATGGAAAGACTTTGACAGAAAGGAAATGATGAACTATGACGCTTAACAAAGACAACCTTGATTTTCTCAATGCAAGACGTCTTACCCCTGCTCTCAAAACAGTTCTTGTGCTTATGACAGCGATAATGACAGGCTTTATGTGGAGAGTAAGAGGTACCCACGGTTGGGGTTCGATGTGGGGTATGTTTGCTGTCGGAGTAATGCTTACTCTCGTTATTTTTGCATTCTTCGGCAACCGCAGAAAAATGACACTTGAAGCGCTCCCGATTGCCGTGATTCTTCTCGGAATAACCAACGGCGGCTGGGGCACTCTCAATTCACAGATGGGCGGTTATCTTGGCAGTACAGTACCTTTTACTGGCGAAGAAACCGTTGCAATGGCAGAAATCAGTCCGTGGTCGGGTATGGCGGCAATGCTTCTTCTCGGCTTTGGCTGGATGCCGCTCTGGGCAATGTTTATCGGCTCTCTTTTCTCAAAGAAAGAATACAAAATCTGGCACTACATAACATTTATCGCAGTGTTTTATGTTGTTGTTTATGCGTTTGAGTTTACCGTTGCTCATTATATCGCACCGTTTGTGAATTCTGATGCGGTTGAACTTTTTAAAGAAGGTCTTGCCGACAGAGGCTATGATTATTCGCCGATGATGGCGTTTATCAAAAATCTCGGATCCGAGGCGTGGTTCAAGAAAATTCCTTACGGAAGAAACTATTTTGCAACCGTCAGAATTATTTCTTATACCGCAGGTGCGCTTGTTCTCTCGCTCGCAACTCTTATAGCAAAAAAAGACAAAGTCACCGCATTCATCTCGTTTGCAATCAACGCAATCTGTGCGGTTTCGATTACTCTTGCCGATGTTGTTATGGTGCTTGATTCCGACAGAGGATTTTTCAAGCTCAGCAATCTTCCCGGTTTTCTTGAGGGCGGAAACTGGTCGCTTTGGGAGTATCTTACGGGATTTTTCCTCGGCTTCGGAATCATGTTTCTTCTCGTCTGTCTGCCCAAGAAAATTACGGGCGGAGAAGGTTGGTTCGAATATAAAATGCCCTTCAAAAATGCAAAGCTCTATGTTGCTTACAGCGCGATTGTTACCCTTCTTGCAACGTTTGTGGTTACAACCGCAAGACCTCTCGGCATGAGAATTGCGGAGTGGATGGTCTGGAAAGGCTGGGTTTCCGAAGAGGATATTCCGAGTTATATTATAACAGCTGTGTTCTGCGTTATCGGAATAATCATCACCGCCTCAATTGCGAATAAAAACATTCTCAAAAGAGAGCTTCCCAATCTTTTTGCAGTAAGAACAGAAGATTTCTGCCTTAAGGCGATTCCGGTTTATTTTGCTGTTTCGGCATTCGGATATTTCTGCACGGGTGACAGTAACATTCTCTCTCTGCCTTACGCACAAATGAAAAATCCCTCATCAATCCTCGGACTGATAAGGGATGGAAGTATCTTTATTCCGGTAATAATGCTCATCAGCATCGTGCTGTTTTATGTGCTTTACGGATTTGTTTCAAAGAAGGCAGTCAAGAAAAAATAATTTTTCTTATATCATCAACATTCTGAGCAATGTAGGTTGCGCCTGCATTGCTCAGTTCTTTTTCGTCGCCGTATCCGAAGGTAACGCCAACGCTTTCAACACCCGCGCCGTTTGCACCGTCGATGTCAAAATATCTGTCGCCTACCATAATTGCTTCGCTTTTTTTTATCTCAAAATGTTCAACGCAACGGCTTACAAGGATAACCTTGCTCTCGTGCGCCTTGTCACTCAGAGGGCAGGAGATGAAGTCAACAAGCTCACCGAAGTTGAGATAATCAATAATTCTGAGGATAAAATTATACGGCTTTGAGCTTGCGATTGCAACCTGAATTCCGCTTGCTTTGAGTTCACGCAAAAGGCTTTCGATTCCGTCATAGAGCGTGAAACGGTATATGCCATCACGGCTGTATTCCTCACGGTATTTCATAACGGCAAACTCACTTTGCTCCGCATTCATCCCTAATTCTCTTTTAAAAGAGTCAAAAACGGGTGGTCCGATGAAGGTGCGCAGACTTTCTTCGCTTATCGGAGGGTATCCCGATTCCTTTATTGCATATTTGACTGAATGAAAAATTCCGTCGCCTGTGTCGGCTATCGTGCCGTCAAAATCAAAAAAGACGGCTTTATATTTTGAATTCATATTATCACCTGCAAAAAATTATATCATATGCCGAATAATCATTCAATATTTTGTTTACTTTTTTATTTTAATGTGTTATACTTTACTATTATTAAAAATAAAACCGCATTTATCCCGAAAGGACTGAAAATATAATGGATTACAAATTTGCGAAAGGTGTAGCATCGCTCAAGCCTTCGATTATCAGAGAAATTCTGAAAAGCTCGGGCAACACAATTCCTCTTGCAGCAGGGAATCCCGCACCCGATGCTTTTCCCGTTGACGATATCAAAAAGCTTGTCGGTGAAGTTTTTGAAGAAGATCCCGTTCTTGCTCTTCAGTACGGCATCAGCGAAGGCTACGGACCTCTTATTGAAGAACTTACAAAACTCTGCAAATCAAGATACGGTGTAGGCACAGAGGATGACGGACTTATCGTTGTCAGCGGTGCTCAGCAGGTTATGAGCCTTATGAGCCAGTGCTTCATCAATTACGGTGATACAGTTCTCTGCGAAGAACCCTCATTCATCGGTGCGCTCAACTGCTTCAGAAGCTACGGTGCAAACCTTGTTGGAGTTCCTATCGACAGCGACGGAATCAACATCGAAGCTCTCGAAGAAAAACTCAAATCAGAAGAAAACGTTAAGTTTATCTATACAATCCCCAACTTCCAGAATCCCGCAGGCGCAACAATGTCACTCGAAAAGAGAAAGGCAGTTTATGAGCTTGCAAAGAAATACGGAGTGCTTGTGCTCGAGGATAATCCCTACGGCGATCTTCGTGTTTCGGGTGAGGATGTCCCCGCAATCAAGAGTTTTGACGAAGAAGGAATCGTTGTTTATTCCGGCTCGTTCTCAAAGATTGTTGCTCCCGGCATAAGAGTCGGCTATGTTCTTGCTCCCAAGGCGGTTATCGCAAAGCTGACCGTTGCAAAGCAGACCCAGGATGTTCATACTCCGCTTGTTTCGCAGCTTGTTGTTTATAAGTGGCTTACCGAGTGCGACTTTGAAGGTCACATCAACAAAATCCGTGAGATTTATAAGCGCAAGCTCAATCTCCTCTGTGACTGCGTTGATGCTGAACTGGGCAATTTTCTTACATATCACAGACCCGAGGGCGGTCTTTTCGTCTGGGCAAAGCTTAATGATGGAATCGATATGCTCGATTTTGTTAAAAAAGCAAGTGCTGCAGGCGTATCTGTTGTTCCCGGCAACGCAATGATGGTTGACGGTGATAAGGAATGCAGTTTCATCCGTATGAATTTCTCAACTCCCTCCGATGAAGGTATCATAAAGGGTGTTAAGATTCTTGGTGAAGTTGCACGTTCACTTTAATTTGACGAGGTAAAAATATTATGGAAAATACAGCTCCCGAAAAGAAGCCTATAGTACTGAGTATGATTCAGCCTACATCGGTTCCGACCCTGGGCAACTATCTTGGCGCACTCAAAAACTGGAAGGCGATGAGCGATGACTACAACTGCCTTTATGCTGTTGCAGACCTTCACGCTCTTACCATTCATCCCGAACCTGCAAAGCTTCGTCAGCAGATTCTTGAAATGTATGCAATTCTTCTTTCAATCGGTCTTGACCCCGAAAAGAGCATTGTTTTCATTCAGAGTCAGGTTGCAGCTCACGCAGAGCTTGCGTGGATTCTTGATTGCTACACCCAGTTTGGCGAAGCATCAAGAATGACCCAGTTCAAAGAAAAATCACAGAAGCACGCAGACAACGTCAACGTCGGTCTGTTTGCATATCCCGTTCTTATGGCAGCGGATATTCTTCTTTATCAGGCGAATTTCGTTCCCATCGGTGCGGACCAGAAGCAGCATCTTGAGCTTGCACGAGATATTGCAACACGTTTTAATTCTCTCAGGGGCAATACCTTCACGCTTCCCGAACCGTTCATCGGCAAGGTCGGTGCAAGAGTTATGAGCCTTCAGGACCCCACCCAGAAGATGTCAAAGAGCGACCCCAACCCCAAAGCATCCGTTTCACTTCTCGACACTCCCGAGGCAATCCTCAAGAAGTTCAAGTCAGCTGTTACCGACAGTGAGGCTTGTGTGCGCTACGCAGACGGTAAAGACGGTATCAATAATCTTATGGCTATCTATTCATGCTGCACAGGTCTTGATTTTGCTGCAATCGAAAAAGAATTCGAGGGTAAGGGTTACGGAGATTTCAAGGTAAAGGTTGCGGAAGCAGTTATCGAAGAGCTTCGCCCTGTGCAGGAGGAATACAAGCGTCTTATGGCGGATAAGCAGTATCTTCTTGATACAGCAAATGCGGGTGCAGAGAAGGCAGCACGTATCGCAAGCAGAACTCTTACAAAAGCAAAGAAAAAAGTCGGTCTTTTGCTCGGTTAATGAGCGATTTTCAGCGATTTTTTGTTAAATACGACAAATTTGCATAAATATTCAAAAACCACTTGATTTTCTGAATATTCGATGTATAATTAATGCATAAAAATAAAAACGAACGGAGAAATTATCATGAAAGAAATCAAAAAAGTTGTTCTCGCTTATTCAGGCGGTCTTGATACATCAATCATTATTCCCTGGCTCAAAGAAAACTACAACAACTGCGAAGTTATTGCTGTTTCAGGCGACGTAGGTCAGGGCACTGAGCTTGACGGTCTTGAAGAAAAGGCTATCAAGACAGGCGCTTCAAAGCTCTATATTGAAAATCTTCAGGATGAATTTGTAAGCGATTATATTTTCCCCACCCTCAAGGCAGGCGCAGTTTATGAGAAGGAATATCTTCTCGGCACATCATTTGCACGTCCCATTATCGCAAAGAGAATCGTTGAAATCGCAAAGGCTGAAGGCGCAGACGCTATCTGCCACGGCTGCACAGGTAAGGGTAACGACCAGGTAAGATTCGAGCTTACAATCAAGGCTTTTGCTCCTGAAATGGAAATCATCGCTCCCTGGAGAATCTGGGACATCAAGTCAAGAGAAGAAGAAATCGAATACGCAGAGGCACACAACATTCCTCTTAAGATAAACAGAGAAACAAACTACTCAAAGGATAAGAACCTCTGGCACCTTTCACACGAAGGTCTCGACCTTGAAGATCCCGCAAACGAGCCTCAGTACAACAAACCCGGCTTCCTCGAGATGGGCGTTTCACCCGAAATGGCTCCCGATGAACCCACATATATCACAATCCACTTCGAAAAGGGTGTTCCCACAGCTGTTAACGGCAAGGAAATGGGCGGCGTAGAGCTTATCACTTACCTCAACGAAGTTGGCGGTAAGAACGGCATCGGTCTTAACGATATCGTTGAAAACCGTCTTGTCGGTATGAAGTCAAGAGGTGTTTATGAGAATCCCGCAGGTTCAATCCTCTTCAAGGCTCACGATATTCTTGAAACTCTTTGCCTCGACAGAGACACAATGCACTACAAAGAGATCATCGCTCATAAGTATGCAGAGCTTGTTTACTTCGGTCAGTGGTTCACACCTCTCCGTGAGTCACTTGCAGCATTCGTTGATAAGACTCAGGAAACAGTTACAGGCGATGTTAAGCTCAAGCTTTACAAGGGCAACATCATCAACGCAGGCGTAACTTCACCCTATACTCTTTACAGCGAAGACTTTGCAACATTCGATGCAGACGAAGTTTACGATCAGAAGGATTCAGCAGGTTTCATCAACCTCTTCGGTCTTCCCATCAAGGTTAAGGCTATTCTCGAAGCTGAAAGAAACGCAAACAAATAATCTTCGTATAATTGCGAAATACTGCGTTGCGGTGATTCGAAATATCTGCATATTCCTTCATCGCGCGCCTTCTCTTTCACAATTCTACTCGATTATTAAAACAAAATATAAGAGCCGCCATTATGACGGCTCTTTTTCCCGTATAAGGAGGATTAAAAATGAAGTTATGGGCAGGCCGTTTCTCAAAGGAAGCGGATAAAAAAACCAACGATTTCAATTCATCCATTGCAACCGATTCCAAAATGTATTACTGGGATATCGAGGGCAGTATTGCCCACGCAACAATGCTTGCCGCAAAGGGTATCATCTCTCAGGATGACGGTGCTCTTATTTGCTCAGAGCTTGCAAAAATCAGACAGGAAATTTCAGCGGGTGAGCTTCTTATTGACCCCAACGCAGAGGATATCCACACCTTCATCGAGCAGACCCTCACCGAGAGAATCGGCAGCGCAGGCAAGCGTCTGCATACAGGCAGAAGCCGTAATGACCAGGTTGCTCTTGACGTAAGACTCTATCTCCGTGAGCAGTGCGATGAAACTCTTGTGCTTGTCAGAAAGGTCATCAAAGCTCTCGAAGATAAGGGCGATGAATATGCCGATGCAATTATGCCCGGCTACACCCATCTTCAGCGTGCGCAGCCCATAACCTTTAAGGCTCATCTTACCGCATATACAGAGATGCTTACACGTGACCTCGGCAGAATCGAGGATGCGAGAAAGAGAATGAATTCATCTCCCCTCGGCAGCGGCGCTCTTGCGGGCACAACTTACCCCATCGACAGAGCAATGACCGCTGAATTCCTTGGCTTTGATTCGTTCACAAAGAGCACACTTGACGGTGTTGCAGACAGAGATTTTTGTATTGAGCTTGCAAGTGCACTTTCAATCTGTATGGTTCATCTTTCAAGACTTTGCGAAGAAATCATTCTCTGGTGCTCATGGGAGTTCAAGTTTGTTGAGCTTGATGACGCATTTTCAACCGGTTCAAGCATTATGCCGCAGAAGAAGAATCCCGATATTGCAGAGCTTGTAAGGGGTAAGAGCGGCAGAGTGTTCGGTGACCTTATGACGCTTCTCACTGTTATGAAGGGTCTTCCTCTTGCATACAACAAGGATATGCAGGAAGATAAAGATGCAATTTTTGATGCGTTTGATACCGTCAAAATCTGCCTCATCACCCTTGAGCCTATGATTCAGACAATGAAGGCAATTCCCGAAAATATGAGAAAAGCGGCTGCAGGCGGCTTTATCAACGCTACCGACTGCGCTGACTATCTTGTTTCAAAGGGACTTCCTTTCAGAGATGCATATAAAGCGACGGGCGAGCTCGTTGCACTTTGCATAAGAGAAAACAAAACCCTCGAAACTCTCTCTCTTGAGGAGTATCAGGGCGTTTGCGAGCTTTTCGATAACGGTGTTTATGATGCGATAAAGCTTGAAAACTGCGTCAGACGCAGAGGTATGTAAGATAAAAATAACCCTCGGTTCTTGTTGAACCGAGGGTTTTCTTGTGCTTATTTTTCAATGTAATCGTGGAAAACAATTTTGACAGTTGCTCTGGGAACTTCAAAGCGTCTTTCGGTAAGAGTTTCGCCTTCCTTAACTCCGTCAAGCTTTGCAAGGATGTGGCTTGTTCTGACAACGTTGCCTTCTGCATCGTATGCGGTGTAACCGATTTTCATACCTTCTTTTCTTGAGCCGATACCCATAATCTCAACATCAGCAAAGCCGTCTGCATTGAGCGAGAAACCATCATCTTCAAGAACAACGTTTGTGATTTTTGCAACGGAGTTCTTATAAACATAGTAGCTGTTGAGAACAAATTCAACATTGTTTGTTGTTTCAACATACTGAACAGGGCTTGTTGTGCCGCCTTCTGTGGGGTCGATGTTAATGGGGGGAGCAGCTGTTGCACCGTAAGGATTAACGTATGACTGAACCATAGTTTCGCTAGTTACGGGTTCTTCGGGAATGTTGGAGCATCCGAAGAAGCAAAGGGTTACTGTTACAAGAACAAGGAATAAACAAAGTGCTGATTTCATAAAGGTCAAGTCCTTTCTGATTATTATCTTATACATAATATCATACATTTTTTGATTTTTCAACAGTTGAAATGATTTTTGCAACGGTTTCTGCGATTTTTAATGCGGTTTCGGGTCCGAGTGAGTTGGTTTCCTCGTAATGTCTGCGTCCGTGAATATCGCGTCCGTTTTCAAAATACGGAGCTTCTTCGTTGAGAAGATAGTCGTTGGGAGGCAGAACATAGCCGACTTCGTCGTTTGCAAGACCGATTATCATAACGTCATCGCCAAGGGTTTCTTTGAGCGGCAGAGGATTGATTTCTCCTCCTTTGCCGGTTGCGGATTCTTCTGCACTAAGATATCCGCCGTAAACAAGTTCGGGGAATATCTCGCACGGAAGCATAAGTATTTTAAGACTGTCAATCTCAAAATAGCTTATTTCGGATTTCATTGCAAAACCGGATTTATCGGGCATTCTGTGTTCTTTTGCTTCAAGTATACCGGCTTTTGCTGCAACGAGAAGAATTGTGTTTTCTGCTTTGAAATAGACTTGCTGGGTTATGCTGCCGATTTTTGCGTTGAGAAGAGTTTCGTCCTCTTCTTTAATTGAAAGCGCATAGTCAGCAAGCTTTCGTCCGATTTTTTTTGTTGACTCTGAAAAATCATTGCCGTTTTTGCGGATTTCCTGTTCATCGGGAATATCCATACTTATCATTCCGCCGATTGCGCCTACGCAGTAGAGCGTTTCCGCACCTGTTTCTTCAAGAATTTTTTCTCTCAGATAGCAGGGGAAGTCTGCGCTGACCAACTCGTTACATCCTTGAAGCGATTCGGAATGAGAAGCAAAATTGATGATGTATGTCTGTTTTGAACCGTCATCGGGAACAAACCTGAGACGTGTGAGGATTTTTGAATACACAACAGGAGTTCTTATATCCTCCTGCATATCGGGAACTTCAACTCTGCCAAGGTAAAGCTTGCCGTTCTTGCGGTTTGCATATGCATCCTTGACAGCCTTGACGGTCTGTGAGAACACAAGCTCCATATATTTAGGGTCTTTTCCGCTGAAGGGGAGGGGACCCCAGATGCCCATTGTATCAATGCCTGCGTGGGAGTGGGTACTTACTATGTTGATGCTTCGGCATCCGCTGAGCATTGCAAAATCGCGCAGTCTTGCACGGAGTTTGTTTACATCGCTGTTGAGCATACCGACGTTATCAATCGAAACAAGCACTATTCCGCCCTTGCCCGAAAGGTCATCAAGCCAGACTGCGTGGGTCTGCGGAGCATCAAGAACACCTTTTGCGGGTTTGTTTTCTCCGTAGCCGGCTATGTAATATTTCTTTTTGTCAATATCGTCGGGGAGTATTTTTTCTTTTGAATAACCGAGTGAAAAGGTTGTGCCCTTTGCTCTCGGTGTGCAGATGAATTCCGCATCGTCAATCGGTGTTGCGGTTTTCTTTTTGACGAGATGTCTTGACTGTGCTGCGAAAACACCGTTGATTACCTTGTAAAGCACGCTGATAGGTTTCATTTTTAACTTCCTCCTTGGTTTCGGATTTTATTCCGACCAGTCGAATTTGGTGAGCTTTCCTTTGGTCAGAAGCTCGGGAAATTTCCACTGCCTGAGAACTTCGTACGCACCGATTGCAACCGAGTTTGAAAGGTTGAGACTTCTTGCCGAGCTGTCGTTAATCATCGGCAGACGGACACAGCTTTCTTTATTTTCAAAAAGCAGTTCTTCGGGAAGTCCCGCAGTTTCTTTTCCGAAAACGAGATAGCAATTGTCGGGATATTCAACCTCTGAATAAATTTTGGTTGCTTTCGTTGAAAAATAGAAAAAATTGCCGTCTTTGTTTTTATCAAAAAAATCGTCGAGGCTGCTGTAGTATGTGATATCGAGAAGATGCCAATAGTCAAGACCTGCTCTTTTGAGTTTTGCATTGTCAACCTTGAAACCCATCGGTTCAACAAGGTGAAGTCTTGCTCCGGTTGCGGCGCAGGTTCTTGCAATGTTGCCTGTGTTCTGGGGAATCTGAGGCTCGACCAGAACAATGTTGAGAACTGACATTATATAACTTCCTTAAAAATGTTTTTATTTCCTCACAAAGGTTAAAATAACTGTAAGAAACAATGATTGGAGGGATTTGAATGATGCTTTCATCTTCAAAAAATATGGCAATAGCCAAGGGCATGGGTATCGGTCTTGCGGTTGGCACCATGGCTGTTGTTGCCGGCTCAAAGATGATGTCGAAGAGCAGCAAAAGAGCGTGCCGAAAGAACGCAGTCAAGTGTATGAAAAGTATGGAGAGTGTTCTTAACGGTATGATGAAATAATCAGCTGTTGAAGTTACTCATCGCTTTATCGGTGTTGCCGTTTACGATAAGCTCAACTGCATCGCAGGCTTTTTCTGCCGCTTCTCGCAGTGCGGGTATTTCGTCTTTTTTGAAATTTGAGAGAACCCAGTCTGCAAGGTCATAATCGGGGTGAGGCTTTTCACCTACTCCGAGCTTGATTCTCGGGAAATTATCGGAATTCAGATGATAAATAATACTCTTGATTCCGTTGTGACCGCCTGCACTGCCTTTGCGTCTTATGCGAAGCTTGCCGCAGGGAAGAGAAATGTCGTCGAAAACAACGATAATTCTTTCGGGTGGTATTTTGTAGAATGATGCCGCTTGCTTTACCGACTCACCGCTGTTATTCATAAAGGTCTGCGGTTTTATAAGCAAGCACTTGTGACCGCCCACGTCAACTGAGGCGGTCACTGCTTTAAATTGGATTTTGTTTATATTGGCGCTGTTTTTGTCTGCAAGCAAATCTGCAAAAAGAAAGCCTGCATTGTGGCGTGTCAGTTCATACTGTCTGCCGGGATTGCCGAGCCCCACGATAAGATATTCGGGAGGACCGGAGGGTGTAGTGTTACGCTTAAAAAAACTCATGTTTATATTCCTTGATCAGATAACGTCAGATTTTTCGATTGCAGCGGTTTTTGTTTCTTCAACACTTTCGCTTCCGTCGTCATATTCAGCGGGTGTTTTTGTGTAAACAACTTTGATGTTGAGCTCATCGATAAGAGCCTTTGCTTCATCTGTTGAAAGGTCACCGTTTTCAAAAAGAACGCTGAATGAAGCAGGACCTGTGCCTGCGGGAGAAATTCCAAGCTCACCGCCGATACGGGTGTTGACATAAATACCGTTTTTGCCGTTGTTTTCAACTTCAAAGCCGTAAACGGTGATACTTTCTGTGCTGTTGTTGGTTATTTCGATAATCTGTTCAAATGCAAGCCAGTTTTCGGGAGCCTGATAGAATTCGATTGCTTTTGATTCACCCATGCCGTATTCGTTAGCAAGAGCCGCCTGATATCTGTCGGGGTTTTTGACGAGAGCAACAAGAAGATTATCGTTGAGAACAAAATCATCCTTGATTGCTGTGAGAGTGATTTCTTCGGTGGTCTTTTCTTCGGGTTTGAAAATAAAATATCCGCCGATTGCTATTGCGGCAACTACGATTACTGCAACTACTGCGATTATGGCTTTTTTCATAGGTTTTATCCTCCGTAAAATTATGTTTGTATCTGCATTATGACAGATTTTTGTAAAAATTACAATACTTATATGTTAAAATTATATTAATTTATATAATTATTCAAAAGAGGTCGGCTCCAAAAACGGAACCGACCTTGCTTACTGTTTTTCTTCAAATGTGAATTTATCATCCGCATATCCGCAGATGTAATTTTTGCCCGTTTCGAGTTTGCCTTCGAGCATATCCTCGGAAAGCTTATCTTCAATCTGCTGCTGAATGGCTCTTCTCAGCGGACGGGCGCCGTAAACGGGGTCGAAACCTGCTTTGCCGATTGCCTCCACAGCTTCGGATGAGAATTCAAGCTCTATGCCGAGTTCACGCACTCTTTTTGAAAGAACAGAGAGCATTCTTTTGGCAATCTCGTTGATATCATCTTTACCGAGCTGGTGGAAAACGATGATATCGTCAACTCTGTTGAGGAATTCGGGTCTGAAAACATTTTTCAGTTCGCCCATAACTGCATCGCGTATTTTCTTTTCGTCAGCGGTTTCGTTGCTCTGCGGAGCAAAACCGAGTGTGCCGGCACCGCTTTGCGCAATCATTTTTGCACCGACGTTCGATGTCATAATGATGATGCAGTTTTTAAAGTCAACTTTTCTGCCCTGCGAATCTGTAAGAATACCGTCTTCAAGAATCTGAAGAAGCATATTAAAAACATCGGGATGTGCTTTTTCGATTTCGTCAAAAAGAACAACGGAATAAGGTTTGCGGCGTACTTTTTCGGTGAGCTGACCGCCTTCTTCGTAGCCTACATAACCCGGAGGAGAGCCGACAAGTCTTGAAACCGTGTGCTTTTCCATATATTCGGACATATCGAGCCTTATCATAGCGTTTTCATCGCCGAACATTGAGGTTGCAAGTGTTTTGCAAAGCTCAGTTTTGCCGACACCTGTTGGACCTAGGAAAATGAATGAACCCGTGGGTCTTTTGGGGTCTTTGAGACCTGCTCTGCCTCGTCTGATTGCTCTTGCAACGGCACTGACTGCTTCGTTCTGACCTACTATTCTGCCGTGAAGCTCTTCTTCCATATGAAGAAGCCGTTGACTTTCTTCCTGCGTGAGCTGAACAACAGGTATCCCCGTCCATTGCGAAACGATTGCGGCAATTTCCTGCTCACCGACTTCACCCGTTGAGCGGCTGCTCTTTTCTTTCCATTGCTGACGTTCGCTTTCAAGTTCGGATGCAACCTTGTTTTTTTCGTCACGTATCTGAGCTGCACGTTCGAAATCCTGTGAGTTGACAGCGGATTCCATCTCTTCACCGAGGGATTTGAGCTTGTTTTCAAGAGCCTTGAGGTCAGGCGGAGCTGTAAATGCTTTGAGTCTGACTCTTGATGCCGCTTCGTCAACAAGGTCAATCGCCTTGTCGGGCAAATATCTGTCACCGATATACCTCGAAGACATTTTGACCGAAGCAATAATTGCATTGTCGGTTATTTTTACTTTGTGATGTGCTTCGTATTTGTCGCGGATACCTCTGAGAATTTCAATCGCTTCTTCTTCGGAAGGTTCGCCGACTGTAACGGGCTGGAATCTTCTTTCAAGAGCGGCATCTTTTTCGATGTGCTTGCGGTATTCTTCGAGCGTTGTTGCTCCGATAACCTGAAGTTCGCCTCTCGCAAGAGACGGCTTGAGAATGTTTGCCGCATCCACAGCTCCTTCTGCAGAGCCTGTGCCGATAAGTGTGTGAACCTCGTCGATAAAAAGAATTATATCGCCTGCTTTCCTGACCTCTTCAATGGCATTGCGTATTCTTTCTTCAAAGTCTCCTCTGTATTTCGTGCCGGCAACCATACCTGTAAGGTCGAGCGTGATTATTCTTTTGCTGCGGAGCAATTCTGGTACTTCGCCCGTTGCGATTTTGAGCGCAAGACCTTCGGCGATTGCTGTTTTGCCGACACCGGGTTCACCGATGAGACAAGGATTGTTTTTGGTTCGTCTGCTCAGAATCTGTATTACCCTCTCAATCTCGTTCTGTCTGCCGATGACGGGGTCAATTCTGCCCTGCATAGCAAGAAGAGTCAGGTCTCTGCCAAACTGGCTGAGAGTCGGAGTGTCCGATTTTTCTTTAGAATCCTTTTTTGATGCGGACGGATGTCCGTTGCTGCCAAGCGCATTGGTAAGATCGGTGAGCAAATCCTGAGGCTGAACACCGAGACGGGTGAAAATTTCTGTTGCGGCTCCGCTGCCTTCACGGATAATACCCATCAGCAAATGCTCTGTACCGATGTAGGAATGCCCCATACTTCTGCCCTGAAGAATCGCTGTGTCAATGATATTTTTTGCCCTCGGTGTAAAATCGTTGGGCGAAAGTACCGTCGGAGAACCGATGCCGATACTGCTCTTAAGAATTGTTTCCACTTCGCTGAACGAGACTTTTCTCGCTGTAAGTGCCGTGTGTGCCATACCTCCGCTTTCCGCAAGCAGACCGAGCAGTATATGCTCGCTGCCAACGTAGGTATGACCGAGATTTTCTGCCGAAGTGATTGCACTGTTGAGTGCGTCGTTGGCTTTCTGAGTAAAGCCCGTAAATCTGTACATAATTTATCCCCCTATAAGTTCACTTCGTGAATGGAATGTGATACTGATTATATCAGAGATTCACGCACCGTTTTTGCTCTGATAACATCTCTTGCCGAGGCTGTTGATGCATCAGCATTTGCCGCGCTTATTGTTGCGGGTTGCATACTGACTATCAGTTCGTTGATTTTTTCAATCGGAATGTCCACAAGACCTCTTGCGGCACCGAGTCTGACAACCGAAATCAGTTCCATAAATTCATCTGTGCTGAGCAAACGGGCGTTACCAAGTACGCCCAGTGCACGGAAAATCTTGTCCTCTTCGACGGGGTTTTTAATTATTTCAGCAGCTGCAGCTCTTTCCTGAGCAACAAGCTGAAGCACGATGGATTTGAGATTTGCGATTGCGGTTTCTTCGGTTATTCCGAGGGTAATCTGATTGCTAATCTGATAAATATCGCCCTTCGGCTGTGAACCTTCACCGTACGCACCTCTTATGGTAAGTCCGAGCTTTGAAACGGTGTTGGCAAGTCTGTTCATCTGACCGCATCTCGTAAGTGCTGGGAGGTGAAGCATAACCGATGCGCGCATTGCCGTGCCGAGATTGGTCGGGCACTGAGTGAGATAGCCGATTCTTTCGTCAAATGCATATTTCAGCTTTGCATCGAGCATACTGTCGAGCTTGTCGGCGATATCATATGCTTCCTCAAGAGCAAGACCGGCTTTCATAACCTGAAGTCTGATATGGTCCTCTTCGCAGAGCATAATTCCGACACTTTCATCCGCTGAAAGAACAAGTGCACTGCCATCTTTTTTTGCGGCAAACTCGGGACTGATAAGGTGTCTTTCAGCAAGCGAAACCGCCTGGATTCTTGAAAGATCTTTCATTTCGATGTAGCTGAAATCTTTTCTGTCGTTTTCAAAAAGTATACCCTTTATGAGTTCGTTCACCTTGTTCTTTCCTGCAATATCAAGCTTTGCAGGAAACGGAAATTCATCAAGATTTCGGGCAAGACGTATGCGTGTGCTGAGCACGATGTCGCCCTGATCACCCTTGTCTATATACCATTTACTCATTTGTTTTCGCCTCCTTCAAGAGCCTTGATTTCATCTCTGATTTTTGCGGCATCTTCAAAATTCTGCTTTGCAACCGCATCATTCATCGCCGATTTGAGTTTTGCGATTTTTTCTTCTTTCGTTTCAATCTTCGGTTGATCGGGTGCAGCGGAAACTGTCTTTCCGCTATGCTTTATCTTGCCGTGAATTCTCTGAATTGAGGGCAGAAGTTTGTCATAAAATGTTCTGTAACAGTCGGCGCATCCGACTCTGCCGTCACGTGCGATTTCGTCAAACGAGGTTCCGCATTTGGGGCATCTTGGCGAGTTACCCGATGCGATTGACGGCATCATATCACCGAGAAATCCTCCGAAAAGCTCCGAGAGATTCAGTCCGAATCCTGAAAACATATCGGAATAACCGAGATGGGATGCGCAGTCGGAGCAGAGGTGGCTTTCTGCCATATCGCCGTTAATAATCTGTTTGATGTGGGTTGTTGCTTCGTTCTTTCCGCAATTCTGACATAACATAATCAATCATTCCTTCCTTCTATTGTGATAAGCATTTGTTTGAATATTGATGCTCTAATTCTGTCTTTAACGGCAGGGGGCAGAGCATTAAGAGATTTTTCACCTGTAGCGGCAAGCAGAAGCTTTGCCGTTTTCTGATCGATTGCACCGTTGTGCAGAAGATTTACCGCATTTGCGTGACACGTTGCATAGTCAAGCGTTTCTCCGATGCAGTTGACCGTATGCATTATAAGCGACGGTCGGTCAAGCTTGACACGGGTGATTTTGATGTAGCCTCCGCCGCCTCTTCGGCTTTCTACAATATATCCTTGCTCAGGTGTAAAACGGGAAGAGATAACATAGTTAATCTGACTCGGCACGCATCCGATACTCTGAGCAAACTCATTGCGCTGGATTTCTGTTGTGCCGTCACTTTCAAGCATTTTAAGAAGCATTCTTGTAATGTCGTTGCTGAGACTCATATCATCAGTCCTTTTTTGTTTGGAATTTGACTTTGACTTTCTTTGACCTTGGCTTCATTATATCTCTCGAAGGTCAAAAGGTCAAAAGTCAGAAAAGGTCAAAAACAAGCTTTATATTTCGAAATTCGGATTTATCTTTGATTTTCTCTCTTTTTCTTCGATTTTCATTGATTTTTAGTTTGGATCTAAGAAACAGAGTGTTCTGTTTTCTTGCTTTATCATAAAAATTATAGACCGAAACAACATTTCTTATGCCGATTACGGTTGCATTTGACCAATATTTATGTTATCATTCGCAAGGTGATAAAAATGAAAAAGTCAAAAACCGCACTTGGTATAATTCTATCGCTCATGGGCGGAATTTTCTGGGGATTTTCGGGTTCATGCGGTCAGTATTTATTTACATACCATAACGTCAGTTCAAAGTGGCTTGTGCCGATAAGAATGATTCTGACAGGAATAATTCTTCTGACCTTCTGTGCATTCAAAAACAAAAAGAAAATTCTTGATGTGTGGCAGGGCAAAAGCAACTGTATAAGAATGGCGGCATTCACGGCTTTTGGTCTGATTATGTGTCAGTATGCATATTTCACTGCTATAGAGCATTCAAACGCAGGTACGGCAACTGTTCTGCAGTATCTTTCGCCTGCGATGATACTTGTTTTTATGTGTCTGAAAAACAAAAAAATCCCTGCTTTAACAGAGATTTTTGCTATCGTTCTTGCCATTGGCGGAACATTTTTAATTGCAACGGGCGGTAATTTCAGCACTTTTTCAGTCACTCCTACTGCACTTGTGTGGGGACTTCTTGCGGCAGTGTTTCTCGTTTGCTATTCACTTATTCCCGGTAAGCTTCTTAAGATTTCGGATGCACCGACGGTGCTCGGTTGGGGGATGCTGATAGGCGGAATTGTAATTTTCTTTATTTTCAGACCTTGGGAGATAATGCCCGTTATCAGTTTTCCGCTTGTCGGTGCGGTTTCGGGAATAGTTGTTTTCGGAACAGTGCTTGCCTACACTTTTTATCTTGAAGGAATACACCTTATCGGTGCAACAAAAGCAAGCATAATTTCGAGCATTGAGCCCGTTGCGGCAACGGTTATTTCGGCTGTCTGGCTTGGCACTGAATTTTCGGGTGCGGATATAATCGGTTTTGTTATGATAATTTCTACGGTACTCATTATTTCATTATTCAACAAAAAACCGGATGCGCAGTGAAGTGCATCCGATAATTTTTTATCTTTTTTTGATTCTTGACCAATATTCACGGGCTGCCTGCTCGTTTTTATTGTCACCGAATTCATAATATTTTTTATGTTTGATTGCGTCGGGGAGATATTGCTGGTCAACCCAATGACCGGGATAATCGTGAGCGTATTTATAAAACTGTCCCTTATTGGGATTGTCTTCACCGTCGTAGTGCATATTCTGAAGCTGACGGGGTACGGGACCCGTTTTTCCTGCGGTAACATCAGCCATTGCGGCATTGATTGCACCGTAAGCTGTGTTGGATTTTGGGCTTGTTGCAACAAGCACAACTGCATCTGCAAGGGGGATTCTTGCTTCGGGAAGACCGAGCATCTGTGCCGCATCAATTGCTGCTTTTACGATGGGGATTATCTGCGGATACGCAAGACCCACATCTTCGCACGCACATACCATAAGTCTTCTGCAAGCCGAAGGCATATCGCCCGCCTCAAGAAGCCTTGCAAGATAATGTACCGCCGCATCGGGATCAGAGCCTCTCATAGATTTCTGAAATGCGGAGATGATGTCGTAATGCTCGTCGCCGTCTTTATCATATCTCATCGCACTTTTTTGCGTGAGCGATTTTGCGTTTTCGAGAGTGATGAGCTTTTTGCCGTCATCATAGTTTGCCGAAAGCACGCATAGCTCAACGCTGTTGAGTGCTTTTCTTACATCGCCCGCACTTGCGGTTGCAATATGAGAATAGACACCGTCGTCGATGATATATTCTTCGTTTCTGTCTTCCGACATAAAGTCAAACGCACGTCTTACCGCTTTTTCGGCTTCCGACGGAGTGACACTCTTGAATTCAAAAACGGTTGATCGGCTGAGAATAGCGCTGTATACATAGAAATAGGGGTTTTCGGTTGTTGATGCAATGAGAGTTATCGCACCGTTTTCGATATATTCAAGCAAAGTCTGTTGCTGTTTTTTATTGAAATACTGAATTTCATCGAGGTAGAGCAGAATTCCGTTGGGTGCAAGGAAGGTATCGAGCTTTGCAACTACTTCTTTAATATCCGATGTACCCGCTGTTGTGCCGTTGAGCTTGACAAGATGACGGTCGGTTTTCTTTGCAATGATGCTTGCAAGAGTGGTTTTTCCGACACCGGGAGGGCCGTAAAAAACCATATTGGGCAGCTCGCCCGATTCGATTATATTGCGCAAAGGCTTGCCCTCACCTAAAAGATGGGGCTGACCGATGATATCTTCAATTTTCTTTGGACGGAGTCTGTCCGCAAGCGGTGCCGACATAAAAATCACCTTTTTAAATGAGAATAAAGATATTATATCAAACAAAACAGGTTTTAGCAACATAATAATTGTAATTGAATTTATACAAAATATATGATATAATATACAATTATAGAATAAACCACGGAGGAATTGCAATGAAAAGGACTTTCAGAAAAATATTATCACTTTTGCTTGCCTTTACACTCGTTTTCGGCACCCTTGCATTCGGCTTTGCGGATGTTGATTGGTCGGAGATTGATTGGCACGATTTCGCAATAAAAGCAGAGGCGACAACGAGTGGCACTTGCGGTGACAATGTTACTTGGTCATCCGATACAAGCACACTTATTATTAGTGGTACGGGAATGATGACAGATTATGTATTGGAATCGGATGTGCCTTGGTTCAACATGCGATTAGGTATTAAAAAGATTGTAATCAACAATGGTGTAAAAAGTATTGGAGATTATGCTTTCTATGGCTGCTCCAATCTCACAAGTGTAGTAATTCCCGACAGTGTGGTCGACATAGGTGAATTTTCGTTTCATTATTGCGAAAGTCTCACGAACATTACGCTGCCTGACAATGTGAAGGATATAGGTAATAATGCGTTTGAATATTGTTCCGGACTTAAAAGTGTAACAATCGGAGAAGGCGTAACAAGGATAGGAAACAACGCGTTTTATTATTGTGATAGTCTTACAAATATTACAATACCTAACAGCGTAACCAACATATGCAGAACGGCGTTCAGACGATGTACCGGTCTTACAAGTGTAACAATTGGAGATGGCGTAAAAAATATAGGTGTTAATGCATTCAATGATTGTGACAGCCTTACAAGCATAACAATTCCTGAAAGCGTAATAAATATAGGTGATTCTGCGTTCAGTGATTGCGACAGTCTCGCAAGTGTAATAGTTGGTAATGGCGTATTAAGTATAGGTGATTATACATTCTCTGATTGTGACAGCCTTACAGATATAACAATCGGAAACAGTGTGACAAGTATAGGTGATTATGCATTCTCCAATTGTGACATACTCAAAAGTATAGTTATTCCTGATAGCGTAATAAGTATGGGCGATTATACTTTTTTTGATTGCGACAAACTTGCAAACACAATAATCGGAAGCAGTATAACAAGTATAGGTAATAGTGTGTTTGAGGATTGCCGTTATCTTACCAGTGTTACAATTCCTGACAGTATTACCGGAATAGGTGCGAGAGCGTTCTACAATTGTGGGTATCTCTCAAACGTAACAATAGGTAATAATGTAACCAGTATAGGTGAGTATGCATTCTATGAGTGCAACGGTCTAACGGGTGTAACGATTGGCAACAAAGTAACATGCGTAGGTGAGTATGCGTTCTACTCTTGCGACCGCCTCAAAAACGTAACATTTGGCAATAGCGTTACTAACATAGGTGATTATGCTTTTAACAATTGTGGCAGACTGATAAGCGTAACAATCTGTGACAATGTAGCAAACATAGGTGATAATGCATTCTGCTATTGTTATAAACTTACCGATGTTTATTATACCGGATCAAAAGAAGAGTGGAATAGAATATCAATAGGTATCAATAACACTAAATTAACAAATGCATACATTTTGTTTAATTATACTTTGGAAGATGATCCATTAACGGAGCACTCAACGCTTTCGGTTGTAACCGAACCTCCGACTACGAAACCTGTTGAGGTTTCTACAACTAAATCAGCAACAACAGAACCTTCAACGACAAAGCCTGCACAGACCGAACCTGCTGTAACTACAAAACCTGTAACAACTAAGCCTTATGTTGTATCGACTACAAAACCTGTTATAACCAAACCTTCAACAACGAAACCTGTCGAGGTTCCGACAACGGTAAAGCCTGTTGTAACCGAGCCTTCAACAACGAAACCGGTTGAAGTTCCTGCGACGACAAAGCCTGTTGTAACCGAGCCTTCAACAACGAAACCTGTTGAAGTTCCGACAACGACAAAGCCTGTTGTAAACGAGCCTTCAACAACGAAACCTGTCGAGGTTCCGACAACGGTAAAGCCTGTTGTAACCGAGCCTTCAACAACGAAACCTGTCGAGGTTCCGACAACGGCAAAGCCGGTTGTAACCGAACCCTCAACAACGAAACCTGTTGATGTTCCGACAACAGCAAAGCCTGTTGCAACCGAACCCTCAACAACGAAACCTATTGATGTTCCGACAACAGCAAAGCCTGTTTCAACCGAACCTTCAACAACGAAACCTGTTGATGTTCCAACGACAGAGAAAAAAGTTGAGGTGAAAATCCGCAAGCCATCGCAGACAGAAATAACCTATGGCGACAGCATTATTCTTTACGCCGATTTTGGCACTGAAATCCCCGAGGGCGCAAAGGTTATATGGGCAACCGATAATGCGAATTTTACGATTGTTGAAACAACAGCAAACGGAAGTTCGTGTGTTGTAACACCTAATGCAAACGGTGAAACCGTTTTTATCGCAACTCTTGTTGATGCAGAAGGAAATGCAATTGGATCTGACACACAGACTATGACCGCAAAGGCGGGATTTTTTCAGAAAATCATTGCGTTCTTCAAGAAAATTTTTGGAATGACAAAAATTATTCCCGAGGTTTTCAAAAACACGATATAAAAATAACACACCCAAGTCCAAACGGATTTGGGTGTGTTGCTTATATACAGAAATTAACTTATGCCTTGTTGTCGCAGCCGAGAACGTTCTTGATCTTGTGCTCAACCATACCCTGGATAGCGGTACGAGCGGGAGCAAGATACTGTCTGGGATCGAAGTGACCGGGATTCTCAGCCATATACTTTCTGATAGCAGCTGTCATTGCAAGACGAAGGTCGGAGTCGATGTTGATCTTACAAACAGCGTGTGAAGCAGCCTTGCGAAGTTCGCTTTCGGGGATACCGATAGCGTCTTCCATCTTGCCGCCGAACTCGTTGATCTGATCAACAAACTCGGGAACAACAGATGATGCACCGTGAAGAACGATGGGGAAGCCGGGGAGCTTCTTCTCGATTTCTTCAAGGATGTCGATGCGGATTTTGGGATCCTGACCGGGCTTGAACTTGAATGCGCCGTGGCTTGTGCCGATAGCGATTGCAAGTGAGTCAACACCTGTTCTTGTTACGAAATCAATAACTTCAGCGGGGTTTGTGTATGAAGCGTCTTCAGCTGAAACGTTAACATCGTCTTCGATGCCTGCGAGCTGACCGAGTTCGCCTTCAACAACAACACCGTGAGCGTGTGCATAGTCAACAACCTTCTTTGTGAGAGCAACGTTCTCTTCGTAGGGAAGGTGTGAGCCGTCGATCATAACTGATGTGAAGCCGCCGTCGATGCAAGCCTTACATGTTTCAAAATCGGGGCCGTGGTCGAGGTGAAGAGCGATGGGGAGACCTGTTGTTTCAACAGCAGCCTCAACGAGCTTAACAAGGTATGTGTGGTTTGCATAAGCTCTTGCGCCCTTGGAAACCTGAAGGATGAGGGGAGCATTGAGAGCTTTACCTGCTTCAACGATACCCTGGATGATTTCCATGTTGTTAACATTGAATGCACCAACAGCGTAGCCGCCCTTGTATGCATCTTCGAACATTTTCTTGGTTGTTACAAGTGCCATTTTTATCACTCCTGAAAAATTTTATTTAATTTAACCTTATTAATTATATCAAAAATTCAGTTCTTGTCAATACTTTTTGAAACGGATACATATACAATGAGCAGGGTTTTTTGATGACGATTCAAATGATATTTTGCGTGAAAGCATAGTTATATTATTGTCTTCGACAACAGTGGTATTGAAACTTGCAGTTTCAGTGATATTTTATTCAATAAAAACTTGCGAAGCAAATAACACTCGGTGTTAACCGAATATCACTGTGTAGCAATACAACTCGCTGCGGGCGAATAAAACTGCCGAGTGTTCTTGTGAACACTCGGCTTGCGTATCCGTTAATTTTTTATTCGGGATTAACAAGAGTCTGTACTGCGGAGTCAATATTTCCGCCGTGAAGAGCGTTATCAACAAGCTGTCTTGCCTGCTGATATTCGCTTGTGATGACGAGATAAACATAATCTCCGATAACGCATACTGCATTTCCGTTTGTCTTTGCATAGTTTTCGGGAGAATATGACTGAGTGTTGTCTGCGACGCTTCTGAGATAACCGTCAAGGGTCTCGCAGGTTGCGTTAAGGTCTGCACCGTCAGCAAGCTTGATAAGAATAATTGCGTCGGCGTAGACCGAGGGATCAGCCGCTTCAGCGAAAACATATTCCTCAAAATCGGCAAGGTTAAAGCCGAAAAGCGTTTCTATGAGTGAGTCGGGCATAATTTCCATTTCAGGCATATTTTCTATACCTTCAAGACCCGCGTAAACTTCACTGAGAGGCTGAACTGCAGTTTTGGTGCCGGAGCAGGATGCAAAACAGCAAATGCAGATTGTAATGCAGATGATAGCGGATATAATTTTCTTCATATACATTCTCCTTTTATTTTGATGCGCCGAGCGTTTTTGCCCAGACAGCGTATGCTGAATCGGTCTGATGAATATATTCGTCACTGCAGTATTCGGATTTGAGTGCGAATTTTTCGTCCTGAAGAGATGACATAACATCGATATAATCAAGATTATCGTATTTCAGACAGAGAAGTTTCATATTATGGTTGACGTTTGCAAGGTTGAGATTGTTGAGATTTGTTTTCTGTGCCGACTCAACAAGGAAAGTTGTGCTGACAATATAGATATTTGCGTCAGGCAATTCCTTGCGGATTGCGTTAATCAGCTTGCAGTAGTTTTTGACCGTGCCTTCAACTCCGGAGCCGGCAATGTCGTTGATGCCGAGGCAGATGTAAACGTTTTTTGGTTTGATTTCGGCAACCGCATTTATGACAGGAGTTTCTTTGCCTTTATACATCGGGTGCTGATAGCCTTTGTCTTTGGCTGTGCTGCTGCTGAGTGCGTGATCGATGGAATACGAACCTGCGGTGAGGAATACGGTATCTTTCATAAGACCGTTTTTTGCACAGTAGCGTGAGAATCCGAGTGAAACCGAGTCGCCGATGAACGCTGACTTTGAAAGGTCAGGCTTTTCAACCGTTGAGCCTTGCGGAGAACCTTTTGAATCTTCAGCAGAATAAATAACAAATCTGTCGGGAATTTCAACCGTCAGGCTTTTCGGAGCGTCTGTCGGAGTTGATTCGGGCGGTTTGGTCTGATATTCTGTCGGATGCACGGCTGTGATTTTGTTTGAAGAAACCGTTACGGCAGCATAACCGTCGCGGTGAGTATATTCGTAATAACCGATTTTTGCACCCACCATTCCGAAAACGATTACCGCAATAACAATGGTTATCCCCAGAAGAATTTTCATATACAACACCCTACTTTTTTGTTGAAATCAGGGACATACAGTTGAATTATATCACAATAAATTTAATTTGTCTATACAGCTGTTTTGCTGCTCTTTACAATTTATTTAGAAAATGATATAATATATACCAACAAAATTCAGGAGTGAAAAATGGACGGATTCAGAAAGGAATATATCGGAGGCGGAGTGACCGTTTTTGTTTCTCAGGCGCACACTTTCGGCACGGATGCTGTTTTGCTTGCCGATTTTGCCTCACCTTCAAAAAGAGCTGTTTGCTGTGACCTCGGCTCGGGTTGCGGAATAATACCTCTTCTCTGGTGCAAAAAAGAGACGGGCAAAATCACCGCTGTTGAAATTCAGCCTCTCGGAGCAGAGCAGATTAATGCGGCAATTGAATATAATTCTCTTTCGGAACGTCTTACAGCGGTCAATGCTGACCTCAAAGAGCTTAAAGGAATTGTTCCCTTCGGTTGCTTTGATGTTGTGACGATGAATCCTCCGTATAAAGCAAGCGGAGCCGGTATCGAAAGCAGGAGCAGTGCAGATAAAATTGCAAGGCACGAAACAATGTGTTCCTTCACCGATATCTGCGAAACCGCAAAAAAACTGCTTAATTTCGGCGGCAGACTTTGTATGTGCATAAGACCCGAAAGACTCTGTGAGCTTTTCTTTGAAATGAAATCCGCAGGTATTGAGCCCAAAAGACTGAAACTCGTCTCGAAATGCCCCGGAAAAGCGCCGTGGCTTGCTCTTGTTGAAGGCAGACGGGGCGGTAAAAGCGGAATGACTGTTGAACCCGAGCTTTTTGTTCATGGGGATGACGGTGGATATTCCGATGAAATGAAAAAAATCTACGGCGATTATCTTTTGAAAAACAGAGGTGAAAATTCTTGAGCGGAACGCTTTATGTTGTCGGAACACCGATAGGCAATCTTGGTGACATTTCTCCGAGAGCGCTTGAAACACTCACAAACTGCGATTTTATAGCGGCTGAGGATACAAGAGTAACGCTCAAGCTTCTCAACCGTTTTGAAATAAAAAAACCGATGGTTAGCTACTTTGAACATAACCGATTCGAAAGAGGTCCGATGATTGCGGAAAGAATTCTTTCGGGAGAAAGCTGTGCGCTTGTGACGGATGCGGGTATGCCTGCGATATCCGACCCGGGCGAAGATTTGGTGAAACTCTGCATCGAAAAGGGGATAAAGGTTGAGTCTGTTCCCGGTCCGTGTGCGTTTACAACAGCGCTTGCGATTTCTGGAATGCCGTCAAAAAGATTTACTTTCGAGGGTTTCCTTCCGATGGAGAAAAGCGAAAGACGTGAACATATTGAATCGCTTATCGGCGAAAGACGGACAATGATATTTTACGAAGCACCTCATAAGCTTTCGCAGGCTCTCAAAGACCTTGCCAATGCTTTGGGTGACAGAGATATGGCGATAGTCCGTGAGCTTACCAAAATTCACGAGCAGGTAATAAAAACAACCCTTTGTGCCGCTTACGAAAAATATTCCGAAGAGCAGATAAAGGGCGAGCTTGTGCTTATTATCAAGGGTGCCGAGGCTCCCGAAAAGGTGCAGATGACTCTTGAACAGGCGGCGGAATATGCGAGAGAGCTTATCGCAAGAGGCGAGGGCAAATCCGATGCCGCAAAGCTTGCCGCAAAGGAAAGCGGACTCAAAAAAGGCGATATCTACAAATTAATTATATAGGAGAAAATGATGATTGCTTATTTTCTTGAAAGACCTTATCTCATAGCAATTCTTGCCGCACTTGTTGTGCTTACTCTGTTTGTCTGTATTAAAGCAGGTCAGGCAAGTGCAAGAAGAGGCAGAGCTAATGAGGCTCTGATAAAAAAACTCAAAGAAGAAAACGAATTGAGAAACGAATTTGCCGTTCTTACCGAAACGCTGGTGAAGAATGCGGATTCTGCACGTCTTTTCAAGGGCGTTGCCCTCAATCTGCAGAAAAAAATATCAGATGCATCGGATATGGAGCGCGAATTTGCAAAGTTCAGCGATGAGCAGAAAATGATGTATGCTCTCTCGTTTGTTGTTGAAGACGGAAGCGAAAAGCTCAGCAATTTTTTCAGAATCAACGGCAAACCTGTGACCGAAAATGCTCTTGATGCATTCAAAAAACTTTTTGACGGCAGACTGTATGAAATCTTTGAGAGCGAATATAATTCATTTGACCCCGATAACGAAGAAGCTTCCGTTATTGCCGAAGAAATCGAAAAGCTCGATATCGAGTTTTCGGCTCTTGCCGATACAGATTCAATCTGCATCGCAGGCGGAAAATTCATTGCTGAAAATGCCGTGAAATTCATATAGTTTCAATGCCTCTTACCTGTTTCTGCGGTAGGAGGTATATTTATTACATAATATACTGTTGTTAAATTGACCAAAAACGTGTGTTCAAATCCGTCAAAAAAGCAAAAATTTAAAAATGTCCGAATTTGGGTTGACTAATCAAAAAATCGGAACTATAATGCAGACAAAATCACATATCAAAAGATATTGACAGGGAGGGAAATTCTATGATTCCCAAGGATTTATTAATAAACAGACCTGCAAGTCCGTCAATCAGAAAAATTGCCGAAAAACAGTTCAAAAAAGACGATGCACCGCTTTTTGCGGTTATCGGCGACCTTGATATCAACAGCAACTACGGTGAGGGCGGAGTTTATGTTGCCAAGGACCGTATTGTTGCAATCGGTGAAAATTTTGACGGCGGATTTCTGAGTCTTGATTTTGCCGATATTGCCGAAATTTCCGTAAAAAGAATGTACGGAAATGCTGTCCTGAAGGCAAAAACAAAGGGCGGTTCATCAATCGACCTTATGCGTTTCACTTTTGCAATGGCGGATATCTGCGATGCGGCAGCCGATTTTGTTTCGAAAGTCAATGAGGGCGAGAGTGTTGAAAACCGTTTTGCGGCGGTTGAGGTTTCGTTCAGAAATCTGCGTTCATTCTGCCCCAAGTGCGGAAGAAAGCTTCCGTCGCCCAATGCCGACTGTCTTAACTGCCAGGGTAAAGGCAAAATGGCGGCAACTATGTTCCGTTACATAAAGCCGTATACGGGCAAACTTATTTTCTGCATTTTTCTTTCTGTTGTAACAACCGTTGCGGCGCTTGTTCCGCCCTATGTCACAAGCCTTATGGTTGACTCGGTTATACCTGGCGGAAACAAAAAAATGCTTATTGCGGTTATTGCATTCCTGCTGATTGTTTATCTTATGCAGTACGGTATCGGTGCTCTGCGTTCTTATCATCTGAGAATTGCGGGCGACGGCATTATTGCCGACCTGAAAAAAGAAATTTATGCAAAAGCGCAGTATCTCCCGATGAAGTTTTATGATAAGACTTCAACCGGTTCGGTTATCAACCGTGTCAATTCAGATACCACCGTGCTTCAGCAGTTTATGCTCAGAATAACACAGGAAGCTGTTGTTCAGCTTTTCACAATGATAGGCATTATCGTTATAATGATGTGCATGAACTGGCGACTGACTCTCCTTTCGCTTATTCCCGTTCCCGTTGTTGTTCTTTGCAGCCGCTATTTCGGCAAGAAAATCGGTCCTCTCTACCGCCGTATCTGGCGAAGAGGTGTTTCGATTTCAAGTATTCTTTCGGATACCATTCCCGCTGTAAGAATCGTAAAATCATTCTCGAGTGAAGATAAGGCTGTCAAGCGTTTTGCTCGCCACGTTGACGATTGGCTTTATGAAGATAAAAAAGCGGGTAAGGTTGCGGCAATATTCCCGAATGTCATAACCTTCCTCATCACCTGCGGTTCGGTTATCATCTGGTTTGTAGGCGGAAATATGGTTATAGATACACCCGAAAGACTTTCACTCGGTGTTCTTGTATCGTTTATTTCTTACACAAGTATGTTCTATAATCCCGTCAACTTCTTTGCAAACCTCAGCGACTCTTATCAGAATGCACTCGCATCAACCGAAAAGATTATGGATATCATCAATGCCGAACCCGAGCACGATTTCGGCAAGGATAAGACTCTTGACCATATCAGCGGCAAGATTGAGTTCCGCAATGTTAACTTCTCGTTTGACCGTTCAAAGAAGGTTCTCAACGATGTCAACTTTGTTATTGAACCCGGTGATGTTGTAGGTATTGTCGGCACAACAGGTTCAGGTAAATCAACTCTCATCAATCTTCTTATGCGTTTTTATGACGACTATGAGGGCGAAATATTTATTGATGACATCAATATCCGCGATATTGATATGGCGTATTACCGCTCACAGATTGGTTATGTTCAGCAGGAACCCATGATGTTCCGTGATACAATATTCAATAATATTGCTTATTCATTCCCGTCGGCGCATCCGGAGCAGGTGCTTAATGCGGCTGATGTTGCAAACGCACACGGTTTTATTTCAAGGCTTCCCGATGCTTATGATACGATGCTCGGTGAAAGAGGTGTAGGTCTTTCGGGCGGTGAAAAGCAGCGTCTTTCAATTGCAAGAGCTGTTCTTAAAAATCCCGGTATTCTCATTTTTGACGAAGCAACTTCGGCGGTTGACTCCGAAACCGAAAAGCTTATCCAGGATGCTATCAACAATCTTATCAGAGGCAGAACCACCCTTATGATTGCCCACAGACTCTCAACTCTGCGCAAGGCAAATAAGATTATTGTTGTTGATAAAGGCAACATAATTGAGTTCGGCTCGCCCGACGATCTTATGGCGATGAAGGGTAAATACTACAAACTCATCAAGATTCAGTCAATGAGTGAGCAGGTTGCCGCTGAAAAAGCTGCAGAAAATTTTGAATAAGGAGGAGCTTATATGTCAAGAAATTTTATTGACGGGTCTGAAATCCGTATAACCGTTAAAGACAAAATCTTTTGTGACGTTGAGTTCTTCACGGGAGAAAAAATCACAGACCTTGAGCCGAGAAGACTTTTTCCCGTCAGCGGTCACAGTGAGTATATAACCTTCCTCGACAGTGAGGGTGAAGAAAAGTTTATCCTCCGCAAGCTTGATAATATGGAGCCTTCGCAGAGAGAACTTCTTCTCGGATGTCTTGAAGAATATTACAGAATTCCCAAGATAACAAGGCTCATCAGCAGAAGCGAAAAGCACAGAATCTGGCTCTGGAATGTTGAAACCGACAGAGGCAATTATACCTTCGAAATTATCAACCATATCCAGTCCATGAAGATGTTCTACGATAAGCGCATACTCATCAAAGACGGTAACGACAACCGCTATGAAATTCCGAATATTTATGAACTTGACAAACGCAGTCAGAAACTCATACTTCCCGATATGTAATACATAACCTTAAATCGAAAGGAAACAGATGATATGAAACTTATTCTTGCTATAGTAAATAACGACGACAGTGCGGTTGTTTCCGCAACTCTTACAAGAGAAAACTACAGTGTAACAAAGCTCTCGACCACGGGCGGATTCCTTATGATAGGCAACACAACGCTTCTCATCGGTGCGGAGGATGACCGTGTAGGAAGAGCAAAAGAAATTATCAATGAATACTCAAAAACAAGAAGCAAGGTTGCAATGACAACCGACTCGCTCGGCAGAGGTCTTCAGAAGAACAGTCTTGAAGAAGAAATCACCGTCGGCGGTGCAACTGTATTTGTTCTTAACGTAGAAAGTATGGATAAATATTGATTTGATCGTAAATAAAGCAGGGCGGGATGCCATCATCCCGCCGTTAATTTTAAAGGAGGATATAAAATGAAAAAACTTACAAGTATTTTGCTTGCTGTTTCGCTTGCGTTTTCTTTCTGCATTTTTGCAAGTGCAGAGGATAATGAGCTGAAATTCAGTACAGACGGCAAATTTACCGTGCTTCAGATAAGCGACCCGCAGGATGACCATTATCCCGCGTATGACCTTGTTAATTTTCTGAAGCTTGCAATTGAAGAAACCGATCCCGACCTTATTGTTTTTACGGGCGATATTGTTGAGGACAGCCGAATCGGTGACCTCGGTATCGACGGTCAGAGCTTCAGAGAAGGCGTTGAGGTTGACGGTGATTATTATCAGACCGTTATGAATGTCACCAAGGCTTGTGAAGCTGTTTTTGCCGAAGCCGAAAGCAAGGGTATTCCTTTTGCGGTCTGTCAGGGTAATAACGACCACAACAGCGGTGTTACAAATGAGGATTGGCTTAAGATTTATGACAGTTATGAAAACAGTCTCACCGTTGATGAAAGCAGTGATGCTGACGGCAGAATTGATTTCAATCTTGAAATAAAGGGAAGCGACGGAAAAACGGCTTTTAATATCTGGATGATGGATACAAAGTCCGGTTCCGTTACGGATGAACAGCTTGAGTGGTATAAATCCGAAAGTGCATCACTCAAAGCTGAAAACGGTGGCAATCCCGTACCCTCGATTCTTTTCGAGCATGTTCCTACGAGCGATCCCGGTTTTCTTTTTGAGGAATGCAAGATGACTGATGAGGGTGCAAGACTTGTTGACGGAAAGATTCTCCGCCTCAACAAAGAAGTTGCAAACGGCTATAATGCAAGCGCATTCGCAATTCCCGAGGATACAAGCGCACAGTTCAAAGCGTGGAAGGAATGTGGCGATGTTCTCGGTGCATATTTCGGTCATTGGCACACCGAAGGTTTTACAGGCACATACGACGGAATTGAGCTTGGTATGACCTACGGATGCGAATTTGCAAAAACAGGTCCCTACGGCATCAGAGTTTTTACTGTTTATGAGGATGATATCACGAATTTTGATAATGTTATTTACACCTACGAAGGCAGTGTGAGAACAGGCGATGCACGTTTTGAACTTCAGACAGATGAACCCTATGCGGTTTATGATAGCGAAATCGAAGCGTTCTTTGCAGGGATAAAAAATGTTTTCAATGTTCTTGCGCTTCAGGTGAAAAGTTGGTTTGCTTAAAATTCAGTGTAATCAGAAAGGTGAGTTAAAATGAATTCTATTATCAAGTTCTTTTCAACCGCTATCCTTGCGTTCGCAGTGTTTTTTAATTCAATCGGCAATTTTCTCGGCATAGGCGATCTGATTCCCACTCAGCCTGAAGAGCCTTCCGAAACAGCGGTTATTGAAGAAGAAACAACATTTTTTGAAGAACCGACAACGGAATATATTGAGCCTACGACAGCATATGTTGAACCTGAAACCGAGCCTGCAGCAACAACTACTCTTCCGCCGCAGAATCCGGTTGAAACAACAGCTCAGCGAGTTGTTGTTAACGGAAGATATGTGTGTTTCGGTTGGGGTGAACAGGAAATCAAAGATGCTCTCGGTGAGACATCGGCGGTTGTTTATGAGTCGTTCAAAGATGGCAGAAGTCTTAAAAGTTTAGTCTATTCAGATGATTACAGCGCAGTTTCTGTTTGCCAGCTTGTTGACGGTGTGTTCTCGGGATTCTACACAATTGACACCGATGCTGTTGTTACCGATGGCACAAATGAATATTCAATCGCTTCGTCAGGTAAAACTTCGCAGTCGAAACTCAGCATCAAGGAATATAAGGATTCGCATCAGGGTGATATCGTTTATGCAATCTATGTTTCATATAACGGTTTCAGTTTCAGATCCAGAGACCTTGTAAACCAGGACGGTCAGGCAACGCTGAATTTCTATGTTGTCAACGGTCTGAGAGCGATTCACGGTTCACAACCGCTTGAGTATTGCGATGTTGCCGAAACAACAATCCGTCTTTACAGTGAAGATATGGCGGCAAGAGGTTTCTTTGACCATGTCTCACCCGAGGGATCACAAATACAGGACAGACTTCATGCTCAGGGAATTGAATTCTCGGTTTGTGCTGAAAATATTCTGCAGGCAACAGGAAGCAACACCTTCGGTTATGCCGATGCCTGGTATAATTCGCATGACGGTCACCGCGAAGGAATGCTCAGCACAGATTATGAATATGTAGGTATTGCATTTGTTATTGCGGATGACGGAACAACCTATGGCGGTCAGAATTTTTACAGAGCGAAGTAAATAATTGAATATAATCTAAAAACGGAGCAGTTCTGATGAACTGCTCCGTTTTCATACTGTTATTTTGTTTTAATGATGGGATGCGAAAGAATACCTACATCACGGAGTGAATATTCATAGCTCCAGCATTCTTCATTGCTTCTCCAGGCTCCCGGTCCGTGCCACGAATGCTTGACATCGGTCAGATGAACTGCACCGAAAGCGTTATAGCGGTTGCCGAAGAGTGTGATGTCAACCTTGTGTGTACCCGCATCCAGTCCGTCAACTTCAAGAATATAGGGCGGATAAACAATTTTGCCTTTGTTTTTGCCGTCAACCGAAACACCTATAAGAGTACCTCTGTAATGGGTTGCATCAATCTGAAGGTTTTTGCCCTCTGCTTCAAGATGATAGGTGATATTTCCTCCGTAGAAGGGAAGACCTTGGGTTGTGATTGAACCAAAGCCGAGCTTTTCAGGGAGAGCGGTGATAACCTTTTCTCTGCCTGCAAGTCTTACACCGAAATCACCGAGAAGATAGCACCATTCAGTGTTTGTTCTCTTGCCGAAGGGGAGAGTGATTTCAATGATATTCTCGCCCTTTAAGATTTCGGGAACAGGTACGGTTTTGATATCTTTATCCGTGTACCAGCCGGTGATGTTGATTGCAACATCTTTGCCGTTGAATTTGATTTTTGCGTTTTCAGCATCTTCAAGTGCAAGCTCTGCACCGCTGTAAGCAATGTCGCTCTTGACTGTGAATCGGAGTGTCACATAGTGTTCAATTGTTTCGGGGGCAAGCACCCAGGGTTGTGCAACGTTGCCGCCTCTTTCGACAAATCCGAGCATCTTTCTGCAAACGTTGTCAAGACGGAGAATTTCTTCTTCTGCCATAAATTCACCGCCGTCAAGCGAGAATTCTGCTGTGTCAAGAAGCATAACGTTGCGCTCGGAAAGGGTGTAGGGAACGAGTGCAGGCATTGCGGTTGCATCCGAAAGCTGATATTCCTTTTCTGCTGCAGGCTGAGACTGAGCCTTACCGTCATCAAGTCTGAGAAGAAGGCTGTCATATTCATACATTGTTTTGGCGATAACGGTATTTCCGTTTATATATTCACAGGCAACGGGAGAAATATTGCCGCTGATTGTGTCATAAATATAGGGTGTAAGTTCACATTTGACGGTTATGCGCAGATTGTGTTCACGCACGCAATCTTTGTTGTAAGGCTCGGTGCAACGGCTGATAAAGAGCCATTTGCTGTTACCGTCACGGCGCAGCTGATAGATGAATTCGTCCGAAAGTCTGCCGTTGTCATAACGGAGCGTGATTTCTCTGTTTTCGTCAAGAGCATCGAGAATCTTTGCTCTGTCAAAAGAAACAACCGTTGATTTTTCATAAAGTGCCTTACCCTTATCAGATGGAATGCCGTCTGCGAGTGTTGGTGCGTTGCCGAGGAAGATGAGCTTTCCGCCGGCATTTCTGAAGGCTTCAAGGCGTTCAAGAGTTGTTGAACGGAGTGTTTCGCAGTCGGGAACGATAATTGCATCATATTCCATTTCGCCCACTTTAAGAGGTGCGGTTGCATTTTTGCAGAGAGTCGGGAAAAGGGATTCGCTGATATAGTTGAAATCGATACTTCCTTTGAGGAGCCAGTCACAGAGATTGCTGAATTTCTCATCCATATTTTCACGGACAAGAGCTGTTTTATCGTTGGGTCCCCAATGGAGCCAGTAGCTTTCAACGGGATGGATAACACCGACTTTGACAACGGGTTTGCCTCTTGTCATTGCGGTGTTGACTCTTGCAAAGTGATCTTCGAGGTATGAGAATTCTTCCCACCAGGGTGACTGATAATGGATTGATGCGGGGTAATCTCGCTTGGCTTCGCCTCCCATTGCGTACCACGAAAGGTGAGGAACTCTTATTGTAACACCGAGGCAGGCCTGCCAATCACCGTGAAGCTTATATCCTCTGAAATCATAATCCCAACCGGTAACGCCATAAAGTTCGGAAAGCATACCTTCTCTGCCAAACTGATGAACAGCGGACTGAGCCTGCTTTGCGGTTGTGAACTCAAAACTTGCGCAAAGCATATCGATACCGGGAAGGTCGAATCCTCGGTATGAACGCATTGCTTCGCCGAGAGCAGCGGTCTGGCTGTGAAGAGTGGGTTCTTCCATCATATGACCGGTAAGAGCAATTCCGTTTTCACGGCACCATTCACCGCAAACGTCTGCAAAAGCTTCGCTGAAACGTTCCGAAATATGGTCGTGATAGTGATATCTTATTGTTGAAACTTTTCCTTCGGGGAGTTCCCAGAAAATTTCGGGAAGAGTCTCGATGATGTTTTCACCGTACTGTGCATTATATGTGTCTGCAAAATCGTCCGTCCAAGGCATATGAATATCTTCCTTGTCGGTTGAGTTTGCAAGAACTTTTTTGCGTGTGAACTGCGGTTCGTCAGTGAATATTGCAGGCACAACGTTGCCGAAGTGGCTGCCGATAACCTCTTTGTATCTTTCGTGAGTTACTTCAACAAAACGCTTGACTGCCTTGGGGTTGAGAGTGTCAAGATATGTCTGATTATTGTACCAGGGCGATGCTGCGTGAATTTTGATGTATGCATACCATTTTGTGCCTTCTGCTTCGTCGTTTTCACCGATGAGCTTATAGTTTTTCAGGAATCCGTTTTCGTCGAGCATAACATCGTAGCAAGCAATAAGCCAGCCTTTTCCGGCTCTGCTGCCTTCTGCTCTTGAATCAATATATTCTGCTTCTTCGTCGGTGCTTTCGCAGGGTTCGGTTGTCATAAGAAGGCAGCGCGCCCTGTATTCTTCGTCTTTTGTAACAAGACCGCCTGCTGCACCTGAAGGCCACCTGTCCTCGTCATAGAGCCAGGCGAGCATATGCTCTTTGTCTGCTTTTTCGCAGCAGCACTTGATAAGTGACATAAATTCGTCCGAAAGATAATTGGTGGACATACCTGTTCGTACGTGCATATGAAAGCCACCGAGACCCATCTTTTTGAAAATTTCTATCTGACGGCAAAGCTCCTCAGCTTTGAGATCGCTGTTCCACGCCCAGAACGGAGTGCCTCTGTATTCGCTGGTCGGATTTCTGAAAAGATCTTCGGAAAGTGAAGATGATGAATTCTTCTTGTAAAGCATATTATTCCTCCTCGGGATGTTTCCAGAGCGGTTTGTCTTCGCTCGGAGTATTCCAGTTTATATAATTGTTTCTTTCTACGTGATACCATTCGAGTTCAAACATTTTTGCGCTGTCGTCAATCGGAATGTAAAGTTGATTTCTGTAGAAATACGGTTCACCCTGCATTTCAACGGTTCCGAGGTCGGTTTTTGCAAATTTGCTTCCGACGGTGAAGGTTGCTCTGTGACCGTAAGCTTCAACATAAAGGGAGTCTTTCGTTTTATCAATCTTACCGCCGATAAACTGCATAAGAATGCCGAATGGTGCATACCATATACCGTCTTTTTTCTCGGCATAGAATTCTCTTGCGATAAGTTCAAGCATCTGACCCTTGAATGCCATTTTTGTCCAGTCATAGGTCGGGGCAAATGCACAGGGGGTGATTAAATCCTTTGTTTTATCGATGGTGAATACGTCGTAAATTCTGCCGTCGGCAAGATATGCGGTTGCGGTAATAACATCACCGTCAATCTCAACAAGAGTATATGAACCCATACGGAGTTCCTGCGGCCAGAATGCTGAATGCCATATTTTGCGTGCATTTGAGTGGTAGATGTTGCCGCCGCCGTTGCCTACAATATAATGAACGGTTCCTTCCGACGGCTTGTCAAACATCTCGTCGTTTTTTATCGGGAATGTTCTTGCAAATGAATGCTCATGACCTTCAAACAGAATATCGAGTTTGCCGTCTTCAATCGGTTTTCTGAGCCAGGGATATCCGTCGTTGTTCTGACCCTCGGGCATAACGGGATAAATAGGGAAGTGATATGCGCCGAGTTTCCATGTCTTTTTGCTGCTCTGAAGGTCGTTATATGCCCAATCCTCAACAACATCGGGAGCATTGATGCCGAGAACAAGAAAATGAGTGTTGCCGTAGTCGAAAGAATAGTTTTCGGTTGTGTAACCTTCGGGACCGTTCTGCGGATAAGCTTCTTCATACTGAAAATCAAAGAAGTCAGCGTGTTCAAGGTAAAACTTGCCTGTCGGTTCGGGAAAATATGTTATATATCCTCTGTTGTCATGGTTGCCTGTGCACATCATATAAGGTTTGCTTTCAATAATGCCCTTGAGCCCCTCAAACATACCGTTCCACTGCAGATCGTTCTGACCGTTATCGCAGTTGTCACCGGCGGTGAAAATAAATTTGCATTCGGGGTGTCTTTCAAGAGCATCTTTGAGCATTCTGCCAACCATACTGTAATCGGGAAGATGGCAGGGTTCGCCCTTCTGATGGTCGGTGATAACAATGAAGCTGAATTTGTCGGTGTTTTCTGCTTCTGTTTCAAAGATGAACTCTTCACTTCTTAATTCATCCGAACCAACAGTATAAACATACTCCGTTCCGGGAATAAGTCCGCTGAGCCTTACCGAATGATAGTTGCTGATATCAATATCGGTTTCTTTGAATCTGACTTTGCTTTCTTCTTTTGTCCAGTCAGAGCTGTCTTTTTTGCGGTAAAGAACATACCCCGAATCGACATCTGCACTTGTGCGCCAGGTTATCGCCATTTCGGTTTTTGCATCGCCGCAAAAGGAAAGCATAATGTGGTCGGGCGAGGGTGTTGAACCTCTCTCGGGTTTATAAAAATTGCCGTGTTCGTCGATCATAGTTGATTCTCCAATGTGTTTATATTAAAATCAATTTTAGTTATTTCATACAGTTTTGTCAATAAAAAACAAACCTTTTTAATCAAAATTTATTATGTTCTCGATTTTTATTGTTTTTTATTATATAATCTATAATGCGATAAATCTAACCAAGGGGGGACCCGTATGAAAAAAATCGCAAAAATAACAAGCCTGCTTCTTGCAGTGATATTTATGTTCAGCGGACTTGCTGTTTCGGCTTTTGCCGCAGGCGAAGATTTACTGACGATCAATGTTTACGACGGATTTGCTGTTGTTACCGCTTGCCGTCAGAATGCATCGGGTGTTATTGATATTCCGTCAAGCTACAACGGAGTTGCCGTAACACAGATAGCAGATGGAGCTTTTTCTGATTGTAACGGCATAACACAGATCAACATTCCCGACAGCATAAAAAAAGTCGGCAAGTCGGCTTTTGACGGCTGTGTCGGACTTAAAAAGATCGGTTTTGACGGTGATGAATGCACAATCGGCGCTTCTGCTTTTGCTCATTGCAGCGCAATGACAGATATCGTTCTTCCGTCTGCACTCAAAACAATTCCCGAAAACGCATTTTATGACTGTAAATCACTTTCAGAGATTGATATTCCCGATACCGTTGAAACGATAGACAAAGAAGCGTTCAGAATCTGCACGGGCATCAAGGTGTTTGATATTCCTGCTTCGGTTACATACATCGGAAAGAATGCCTTTATCGGTTGCACAGGCACGATGGCATTTACTGTTGCAAGCGGTAATACCGTTTATTCATCGGCAGACGGTGTGCTTTACGGCCCTCACAGTTCATCTGTATCCGATAAAACTCTTATTCAGTATCCCGTCGGCAAAGCCGATACAAGCTACAATGTTCAGGCTGATACTCTTGTTATAGGCGACAGTGCTTTCGGTACAAGCGAAAAACTTGTTTCAATTGTTCTTCCTGACGGTCTTAAAAAGATTGACAGCTATGCGTTCAATGAATGCAAGGCTCTTAAAACAGTCAATATCCCTTCAGGTGTAACCAAAATCGGCTCACTCGCTTTCGGTAAGTGTGCCGCACTTGAAAGCATTGAAATTCCCGCATCCGTAACTGATTTCGGCAGTGCGTTTTATATGTCGGGTCTTAAAAATGTAACAATTGCAGACGGAGTAAAAACCGTTTCGGCAAAGGCATTTGAAGGATGTGTAAGTCTTGAAAGTGTCAGCATTCCCGAAAGCGTCACGAAGATTGACTTCGGTGCGTTTTACGGTTGCGAAAAACTTGGAGACGTTGAAATTCCCGCTTCGGTGAACACAATCGGCACCAATGCGTTTGCAAACTGTGCAAAAATCAAGCTTATCGTTGTTGAGGATTCCTATGCTCATACATATGCGGAAAGCAATTCGATTCCTTATGAAATCAAGGGTGATGCTCCTCCGGTGACTGAGCCTTCAACAAAGCCTTCAACCGAACCTTCAACTCAGCCACCGACCAAGCCTTCAACACAGCCCACAACCAAGAAAACCGTGGTTTCGGTATCCGTTGAAAAGCTTCCCGCAAAAACAAATTATCTCTACAAAGAAGCGATAGATACAACCGGAATCGAGCTTGAGGTTGTTTATTCCGACGGCAGCAGAGAAATTGTTAAAAGCGGTTACAGTGTAAGTCCTCTTACTTTTACCGAAAGAGGTACCCAGACCGTAACTGTTGAATACGAAGGAAAAACCGCAGAATTTGATGTTACGGTATCTTTTGCATGGTGGCAGTGGATAATCTGGATTCTTGCTCTCGGCTTCCTTTGGTATTAATTCAGTATTTTAATTCAATAAAGTATTGCAATATTATTCATTTTAGGTTATAATGATTCAGTAAACTGAACCGCAGATGTCTGATTCAGTCAGAATCGGGGGTTCACAATAACAGGAGGTTAACAAAATGAAGAAAAAGTTATCAATCGCTCTCGCTCTTATCCTTGCTTTTGCAATGATTCTTTGCACAGCTTGCGGTGACGCAACAACTGATGAAGGCAAAACAACAAGCGGCGACCTTTCATCCATCAGCATCAACGTAGGTACAGGCGGTTCAACCGGCACATACTACGGCTTCTGCAATGTTATTTCATCTCTTCTTAAAGAGAAGACCGGTGCAAACCTCATAATCAACTCATCGGGCGCATCAAAGGCTAATATCCTTGATATCGACGACGGTATCGTTGATATGGCTATTGTTCAGAACGACGTTATGGACTATGCTTACAACGGAACATCACTCTTTGCAGATGTTGGTGCTATCGGCAGCTTCTCAACTCTTGGCGCAGCATACGCAGAAGTTTGCCAGATCGTTGCAAAGGCTGATTCAGGCATCAAGACTGTTGCTGACCTCAAGGGCAAGAAGGTTTCAGTAGGTGACAGCGGCAGCGGTGTTGAATTCAACGCTCAGCAGATTCTCGGTGCATACGACATTACTTTTGAAGATATTGACAAGCAGAACCTCAGCTTCCAGGCATCAGCTGATGCACTTAAGGACGGCAAGATTGATGCTTTCTTCTGCACAGCAGGTGCACCCACAGTTGCTATCACAGACCTTGCAACAACAACAGGTATTGTTCTTGTTGAAATCGATGCAGAGCATCTTGCAAAGCTCCAGGCTGACTACGGCTTCTACGCTGAATACACAGTTCCCGCAGGCACATACACAGGTATTGATGCTGATGCAACAACAGTTGCAGTTAAGGCTACATTCATTGTAAGCAACGACCTTGAAGAAGAAACAGTATATCAGCTTACAAAGGCTATCTACGAAAACGCAGGCGAATATTCACACGAAAAGGCATCCGAAATGAACCTTGAATATGCAGTTTCAAGCATCTCGGTTCCCTTCCATCCCGGTGCAGAAAGATACTTTAAAGAGGTTGGCGCTATCAGCTGATGAGCTGTAAGTATTCTTCCGGCTTCAAAAAAAAGTTAATCGCAGCAGCCGTTCTAATGGTATTCATTACAGCGGCTGCTTTTGCTGTAAATATGCTTTCGGCTGAATATCTTGTTATGTATGATTCAGAAACCGGGAAAAGATACATAACAGAGAAAGCCGATGACGGACTGATGTTTTCGGTTGAGTTTATTCATTCGGTCAATCAGACTCCCGTAAAAGATACTTACATAATTGAAAACGGCGAAATCCGTGCGTATTCAACAACCTACCGTTCTTTCGGCGCAGGTGTTCAGACAGCGCTTGAAGGCAATCAGAAAATGACTTATGATGACGAAGGCAATATGGTCATCACAGGGTTCGATACAACATATGACCCTTTGAGATATATCGTCGGAACGGTTTCCGACCATATTCTCACCTTTGGCGGTGAGGAAATCAGTCTCAGAAATCTTTGCGGCAGAAATGCAAAAGTGGTTTTTGAGATTTGCACCGCAGGAGAAATTCTGACGAAAGGAATGTGATTAATGTCAGATGTAAACACAAAACCCATCGGTATGCAACCAGATGAGGATGAAGTTATTGACGTTGACAAACTCATGGCAGAATTCGACAAAGAGTCGAACACACGCCATTTTTCAGGTATATTTCAGAAAATAATCAAAATCGCTATGGTTCTGTTTTCTCTCTATGTTATGTTCGACGGTTGGACCGGAACAATGGAGGAAAGACAGAAGATGGCACTGTTTATAGGCATAATCGTTTTCTTTGCCTATATTCTTTATCCCGTAAGAAAAAAAGAAAAGATGAGAGTTAACCGAGTTCCGTTTTATGATTATATTTTTGCGGTTGTTGGTTCTGGCTCATTTTTCTACTATGCAATCAACTGTCAGGCAATTGTTGACAGAGCATCAAGAATTACTGAGGTTGATATTGTAATTGCTATTATCGGCACAATCCTTCTTTTTGAAGCGTGCCGCAGAGTTGTCGGTCTTCCTATTGTCTGCGTATCGGCAGCATTCATTGCATATGCATTTATTGTTGTTGACCGTAATCCGCTGAGAGTTATTATGTATAAGCTTTTCTACACAACAGAAGGCATTGCGGGTACACCTCTCAACGTTTGCGCATCATTTATTGTTCTTTTTATCATCTTTGCATCCTTCCTTGAGCAGTCGGGTATCGGTGCATTCTTTGTTGACCTTGCAAACTCAATTGCAGGTAAGGCAACAGGCGGCCCTGCAAAGGTTGCCGTTATCTCAAGTGCTATGGAAGGTATGTATTCAGGCTCGTCGGTTGCAAACACAGTCGGCAGCGGCTCTGTTACAATCCCCACAATGAAGCGTTGTGGCTACAAGCCCGAATTTGCAGCGGCTGTTGAAGCGGCGGCATCAACCGGCGGTCAGATTATGCCCCCGATTATGGGTGCGGCGGCATTCCTTATGACGGAATATACAGGTATGCCTTATTCACAGATTGCAATTGCAGCTATCCTTCCCGCGGCTCTTTATTTCACAGGCATCTTTATGATGATTCATTTTGAAGCCAAGAAGCTCGGCCTCAAGGGCCTTCCTGCTGAAGCTATTCCCAACTTCTTCAAGCTTCTGTTCACAAAAGGATACCTTCTTCTTCCCGTTGTTGCGCTTGTTGTTGCAATGAATTCATTCTCACCTGCAAAGTCGGCTATTATAGCAATCCTTGTTGCAATCGGGGTGAAATTTATTGAAGGTGCAGTTAAATCAATTGCACATAAGAAGTTTGAGTTTGAATTTAACCTCTATATCCAGTCACTTGCAAACGGCACAAAGAACGCAATCGGTGTTGCACTTGCTTGTGCGGTTGCAGGCTGTATTTCAGCTATGGTTCAGCAGACAGGTCTTGCAAATGTGCTCTCAGCACTTGTTCAGTCTGCGGCTCAGGTTCATCCGATTTTTGCGCTTGCACTCACTATGCTTATGTGCATCGTGCTCGGAATGGGTGTTCCCACAACGGCTAACTACGTTATTATGGCATCGATGGTTGCTCCCATCCTTATGAGAAGTCTGAGCATACCCGTTCTTGCGGCTCATATGTTTGTTTTCTATTTCGGTATCGTTGCGGATATTACTCCGCCTGTTGCCCTTGCTGCTTATGCGGGTTCGGCAATTGCGAAGTCAAATCCGATGAAAACAGGTGTTACCGCAACACGTCTTGCAATCACTGCATTTATCGTTCCCTATATCTTCGCTTTCAGTCCCGAAATGCTTATTGTCGACTCTGACAAGCCTTGGTATGACATCGTTCTTCTTGTTATAACAGCTCTCTGCGGTATATATATTATTTCCGCAGGCATGGAAGGCTATATGTTCAAGCATATGCCCGTATGGGAAAGACTGATGGCTCTTGCAGGCGGTCTGTTGATGATTATTCCCGGCTGGACAACCGATATTGCCGGTATCGCACTTATGGCTCTCGTCATTATTCTCCAGAAAATCGGCGAGAAAAAAGACAAAAACAAAACATCCGCCAAAGCGGCGTAAAGAAAAAACCACCGAGGTCGTCAGACTTCGGTGGTTTTAAGTTTATCGAGATATTCTTTATCTTTTTTGGTAAGTTCCGCTTTTTTGAGCATATCGGGTCTGCGTTCGAGAGTGCGTTTAAGGCTTTGTTCACGCTGCCATTTTTCAATGTTGGCATGATGACCCGAAATGAGAACGTCGGGTACTTTTTCTCCGTGCCACTCGTAGGGTCTTGTGTATTGCGGATGCTCAAGAAGCCCCGAATAGTGGCTTTCAAGAGTGAATGCATCTTCATTTGCAAGAACTCCGGGCAGCATTCTCGAAATGCTGTCGGCAAGGATAAGTGCGGGAAGCTCGCCTCCGGTTAAAACATAATCGCCTATTGAAATTTCTTCATCAACGATTTCGTCAATAACACGCTGGTCGATACCCTCATAGTGTCCGCAGAGGAGAGCGACGTTATCGAGCTGTGAAAGCTCTTTTACACGCTCCTGATTGAGAACCTTGCCTTGGGGTGAAAGGTAGATAAGATGCGGTTTTGCACCGATTTTTTCACAAAGAGAAGTGTAGCAGTCATAAATCGGTTGAGTCTGCATTATCATACCTGTGCCGCCGCCGTATGGCGCATCGTCAACTCTGTTGTGCTTATCGAGAGTGTAGTCTCTGATATTGTGACAGTTGATTTCAACGCATCCGTTGGCTCTTGCTCTGCCGATAATACTTTCACCGAGTACGCTTTCGCACATCTCAGGAAAAAGGGTTAAAATATCAATCCTCATCGTCAAAAATACCTTTCAGCGGTCTTATAACAATACGGTCAGCTGCAACGTCGGTTTCAATTACAACATCGGGGATTGACGGAATAAGGTATTCCTTTCCGTTTTCGTCTTTGATGTGCCACACGTCATTTGCACCCGTTGCGCTTACATCGGAAAGAGTTCCGTAAACCTTTTCGGGATTATCAGCATCATAAACGGTGCAACCGATGAGCTCTGCGATGAAATAGGAGCCATCGGGAAGTTTTGCATCGCTTCGTTTCATATAGAGAACTTTGCCTCTCATCTTCTGAGCTGCTTCAACTGTGTCAATTCCCGAAACCGACAGTAAAACAATATTGCCGTGCGGTCTTGCAGATTTAATCTGCGCCGCACAGCTTCCGGTGCTGTCGTAGTATAAGGTTTTGAATTTGCATACAAAATCGGGCGAGTCGCACCACGGATTAACACGCATTTCTCCGCGTATGCCGTGAGTGCCGACTATTTCTCCGATTTCAAGAAATTTCTTAATCAATTTCTACAACTACCCTTGCATTCTGACGGGTTGCTGCCGCACGCATAACTGTGCGGATAGCCTTGGCGATTCTGCCCTGCTTGCCGATAACTCTGCCCATATCTTCTTCACCGACGTGGAGGTGATAAACGATTGTGCCGTCTTCAGCAGGTTCGTCAACGGTAACTGTTACCGCTGCGGGATCGTCAACAAGACCCTGTGCAATGCTGACAAGTAAATCTTTCATTGGTTTACCTCGTTTTCTTTAATCTTTAAGGATTAAAGAACGCCTTCCTTCTTGAGGATAGCCTTAACTGTGTCTGTGGGCTGAGCGCCGTTTGCAATCCACTGCTTTGCCTTTTCAGCGTCTACCTTAATCTCTGTGGGAGTTGCAACGGGGTTGTATGTGCCGATTTCTTCGATGAATCTGCCATCACGGGGATATCTTGAATCTGCAACAACGATACGATAGAAAGGTGCCTTCTTTGCGCCCATACGGCGAAGTCTGATTTTTACTGCCATTTTAAATTCCTCCAAAAAATTATAAACTTAATTAATATATAATGTATCAGCTTTTTGCTGTATTACATTCCGAGCTGCGAGGGATCGAATCCCTGGGGCATTCTGAATTTTTGCTTTCTGCGGCGTTTACCGCCTTTTTTGCCGCCCATCTGCTTGAACATTTTCTGCATCTGTCTGAACTGAGCAAGAAGTCTGTTGACCTCTTCAATCGGCTGACCGCAGCCTGCGGCAATTCTCTTCTTGCGAGAGGGATTGATTATGTCGGGGTTAGCGCGTTCTTTTTCGGTCATCGAATAGATGATAGCCTTCATTCTGTCGAACTTACGCTCATCAACCTCGATATCTTTTGCTTTGTTGCCGATTCCGGGAATCATTGCAAGAATATCCTGAAGTGAACCCATCTTGCGAATCTGGTCGAACTGGTCAAGAAGGTCGTTGAGGTCGAACTTATTCTGCATAAGCTTTTTCTCAAGCTCTTCCGCTTTCTTTTCATCGATAGCCATTTCAGCTTTTTCGATAAGTGAAAGAACGTCGCCCATGCCGAGAATTCTTGAAGCCATTCTGTCGGGATGGAAAGCATCGAGATTGTCGAGCTTTTCACCCATACCGACAAACTTGATGGGCTTACCGGTTACGGCTCTTGCTGAAAGAGCGGCACCGCCTCGGGTATCACCGTCAAGCTTTGTGAGAATCAAACCGTCGATTCCGAGAGCTTCATCAAACGATGTTGCAACGTTAACGGCATCCTGACCTGTCATAGCGTCAACTACGAGAAGAATTTCGTGAGGTTTGGCTTCGGCTTTGACAGCTTTAAGCTCATTCATGAGTTCTTCGTCTATATGGAGACGGCCTGCTGTGTCAAGAATAACATAGTCGTGACCGTGGTCCTTTGAGTAGGCGATTGCTTCTTTTGCAATCCTGACGGGGTCACTCTGACCCATTTCAAAAACCGGAGCGCCAACCTGCTCACCGACAACCTGGAGCTGCTTGATAGCAGCGGGACGGTAGATGTCACACGCAACGAGAAGGGGACGGTGGTTTTCTTTTTTGAGTTTGAGAGCAAGCTTTGCACAGTGGGTTGTTTTACCTGAACCCTGCAGACCGCACATAAGAATAACTGTTGGCGGATGGCTTGCATACGCAAGGCGGCTCTGAGTACCGCCCATGAGGCTCACAAGCTCCTCCTTAACGATTTTGATAACCATCTGTGAAGGAGTGAGACTTTCCATAACCTTTTCGCCGATGGCTTTTTCGGTTACGGTGTTTGTGAAATCCTTGGCAACTTTATAGTTAACGTCAGCTTCAAGCAGAGCCATACGTACCTCACGCATCGCACTGCGTACGTCTGCTTCGGTAAGGCTGCCCTTGCTGCGCAGATTTTTAAACGCAGATTCGAGTCTGTCTGAAAGACCTTCAAATGCCAATTGTTTCACCTCTTATACTATATTATTAAATGTATGTATTTCAGCTTTCGAGAAGCGCCATTGCGGCGGCTTTGATACGCACGCTGCAATCGTTGATTTCTTTTGAAAGGCTGTGGCGCAGATTGTATTCGGAAATCTGATTTGAGCATTCAATGATTTCGTCAAGACTGCGTCGCATATCTTCAAATCGCTTTGCAACGCCGAGACGGCTTTCCATCTCCTGGAGCTGGGTTTCCGCACGTTTTATTGCATCACGCACACCCTGACGGGTTATGCCTTCGTTTTCTGCAATTTCGGAGAGCGAAAGGTCATCGTTATAGTAGTATTCCAAAAAATCACGCTGCTTGGCGGTGAGCATTTCACCGTAGAAATCTATCAGCACTGCCATTTCATAATTCTTTGCCACTTCTGACCCTCCCTTCTCTGAAAATCATTTGTTTTTATGCCGTTAAGGCAAAAATAAAGAACCTCCGACGTAAAAATGCCGGAGAATCTTAACTCCGAAAAAAGCTGACCTGTAAAGCAAATCCGCTTTACAGGTCGATATTATACTAAATATTAAAGCATATGTCAAGTGTTAATTTTGACCGATTTTCACGACTTTTTCACCTTTTTCTCACTTTTTATCCAAAAAGACGTGGAAAAAACCATAGATTGTGGAAAAAATCGGTTCAAAACACAAGATGTATCCACTTTTTCACATTCATAAAGTGGAAAACTTTTTTACACGCAGCCGGTGTTCAGTTGCTGTAAAGCAATACACCTTTACAAAATCACTTCAAAACAACAATTGTTACGCCGTCTTCACCTTCACCGTAAAGGCCGAGTCTGCTTGATTTGACGTATGGAGAAGCCTTAAGATAACGGGTGACTGCGGTTCTGAGTGCGCCCGTACCCTTTCCGTGAACAACGGTGAACTCGTTGAGTCCGGTTCGAAGACCCATATCTATGAATCTGTCGAGTTCGATAAGGCAGTCATCAACGGTCATACCTCTGAGGTCAAGTCTGGTTGAAGCTGCCATATTCAGTCTTCCGTCACCCTGAAGTCTTGCGGTTGATTTTGTTTCTTTTTTCTTGGGAACGTTTTCGCAGAGTTTGAGGTTAGAAAGCTTGACTCTTGTTTTGATTGAGCCTGCCTGAACTTCAACATTACCGTTTTTATCGGCAGGTGAAAGAACTTTTGCTGTTTTGGCAATGTCACGGATAATAACCGTATCACCGGTAACAAGCGGACGGGGGAGCACATAATCTTTGTCATCATCCTCTATGCCGATAATCGGGTCGGCAGCAGAGTCGATGGATTCAATACCTTTTCTGACAAGTGATTTTGCACGTCTTGCAAGTTCTGCGGCATTCTTTGTTTTCTGCTGTTCTTTTTTGAGCTTGTCGAGCTCCTGCATAAGCGCATAAGCTTCACGCTTTGCCTGGTCAACAACCTTAAGAGCCTGCGATCTTGCTTTTTCAAGTTCTTTTTCACGCAGAGCTGCAATTTCTTCTTTGAGTTTTTCTGCATCTGCTTTTTCTTTGTCGGCTTTATCGGAAAGCTGTTTTGCACGACCGTATTCATCTTCCATACGGCGACGGGTTTCTTCGAGCTTGTCAACTACGTTCTCAAATGCCTTGTTTTCGCTTGAAACAAGCTCTGTTGCCCTGTTGATAACGGACATATCAAGACCGAGCTTTTCGCTGATTGCAAGTGCGTTTGATTTGCCGGGTACACCGATAAGAAGTCTGTATGTCGGACGGAGAGTGGCAACGTCAAATTCGCAGCATCCGTTTTCAACCCTCGGAGTTTCGAGTGCATACGCTTTAAGTTCCGCATAGTGAGTTGTTGCGGCGATTTTTGCACCTTTGAAATGGAGCGATTCGAGAATTGCGATTGCAAGCGCCGCACCTTCAACAGGGTCTGTACCTGCACCGAGCTCGTCTATGAGAATAAGACTCTTTTCGTCGGCTTCGTTGAAAATATCAATGATGGTTGTCATATGTGCAGAAAAAGTTGAAAGCGACTGTTCGATTGACTGTTCATCACCGATATCCGAAAGAATTTTATCAAATACGGAAATTTCGCTTCTGTCGCCTGCGGGTATCATAAGTCCGCACATCGCCATCATTGAAAGAAGTCCGAGAGTTTTGATTGAAACGGTTTTACCGCCTGTATTTGGTCCGGTAATAACAAGAGTATCAAAATCCTTGCCGAGTATAATGTCAACGGGCACGACTTTTTTCGGGTCAATCAGCGGATGTCTTGCCGCACGGAGATTGACGATTCCTTTATCATTGAGAATCGGGGGAGCGGCTTTGATTTTATAAGCATACTGCGCTTTTGCAAAGATAAGATTGAGTTCCAATGCGCATTCGTAGCTGTCTTTTATGCTCTGGGCAAAATCGCCTGCGGCGGCAGAAAGTTCTGCAAGAATGCGTTCAATTTCTTCACGTTCTTTTGTCTGAAGAACACGGATTTCATTGTTTGCCTCAACAACTGCCATCGGTTCGATAAAAACCGTTGCACCGCTTGCCGATGTGTCGTGAACAAGACCTGCCACCTCATTGCGGTATTCGTTTTTGACGGGAACAACATATCTTCCGTTACGCTGAGTGATAATGTTTTCCTGAAGGTATTTCGAATGCACCTGGGAACGTGAGAACTTTTCAAGCTGTTCTCTGACCTTTGCTTCCTGACGGCGTATTTTGCGTCTGATATCAGCAAGGGTGGGGGATGCATTATCTGAAATTTCTTCTTCGGAGATAATTGCGTTAAAAATTGCTGTTTCAAGAAATTTGTTGGGAGAGAGTGCGTTAAAAAGAGGATCAAGAACGCTCTGAACCCCTGCATTCGATGCTCTCCATTGAGAAAGAGTACGGATAACTCTGAGAACACCGCCGATATCAAGAAGCTCCCTTGTGTTAAGAACACTTCCCGCATTTGCACGGCTGAGTGCATTGTTTACGTTTTTTAGACCGCCGAAGGAAGGTCCTCCGAAACGTGCAAGAAGCATGTGTGCATCTGCAGTCTGACTGAGCAAAGCCCTTGCAAGGTCAAGGTTGCTTTCGGGCTTGAGATGAAGCGCATTATATCGGGCATCGTCACAGCTTGTGAATTCCGCAAGCCTCTCAAGCACCTTGTCAAATTCTATTGACTTTGCGTGTTTATCGAATGAATTCATCTGAAATCTCCTGATTGGATAAACCTGTTATTATTATTCTTCGTTTGTTTCTTCTTCTGTTACTTCTTCCGTAACGATTTCACCGTTTTCATCGGTAAGAGGTTCGGTTGTTAAAACTTCACCGTTTTCATCCGTAAGGGGTTCGGTTGTTATAATTTCGCCGTTTTCATCGGTGAGAGCTTCGGTTGTTATAACTTCACCGTTTTCGTCTGTTACGGGTATGGGCTGGGTTTCGGCAATGGCGGGAAGAGTTTCGGGAGGTTCGGTTTCGGAAGGACGTTCTTCTCTGCGTTTGGTTGTGCCGATAACTTCATTGCTGTCGGTTGACTGAATTGAAGAAACATACATAATTCCTCCGCTTCTTTCGCGGAGAGTGATCTTCATATATTTATCGGGTTCGGGAGCAGTATATTCTCCGTCAGCAACCTGAACCCAGGCGCTGTTGCCGATGTATCCGACGCTGAGAATGAGGGAGCTGCCCTGCTTTTCGATGTCGTATATTTTCGGAGTGTATGCGGATTCAACGCCCGTAATGGGAAGAATGTAACTCTTGAGAGCCGCATCATACACAATATCATAACTGCTCATATCAATTGATGAGTGCATGGATGCAATGTCTATTTCGGTTCCGAAAAGGCTGACAAAAAAATTCTCGATGTCTGCCTGGGGAACAACGATTCCAAAAGTTTCACCTTCGGAATAGGGGTATTTGTCTGTTCCTTCTTCACTCATAAGAAGAGCCCATACCGCACTGTTGAGAAGCTGAGAAACATCAGCCTGAGTGAGGTCGTCAAACGGGTCGGGGTCAAACATTACAACGGGTTTGAGAAACTGTTCGTATTCTTTTTTATCCGCTGTTTTATCGGTAAGATTTTTTACTGTATCAACCGAAAAACTCACAACGGTCACAAGTCCGATTATTGCCAGAATAACGGTGATAACCCCTATCGGAAATGCGAGCTTATTCTTTTTTCTTTTTTTTGATGCCATAAATTTTACCCTCCGTTAACGGATCTGACCGTTGCCGCTGATAACATACTTTGAGCTTACCATATGAGCAATACCCAAAGGTCCTCTTGCGTGAAGTTTTTGAGTTGAAATTCCGATTTCTGCGCCGAATCCGAATTCTCCGCCGTCTGTAAAACGGGTTGAAGCATTGACATAAACAGCGGCAGAATCAACCTCCGATTTGAATTTTTCGGCAGCGGCATAACTGTCGGTAATTATCGCTTCGCTGTGACCGGTACTGTGTTTTGCAATATGGTCAATTGCTTCGTCGATATCAGCAACGGTTTTGACGCTGATTATATAGTCAAGATATTCGGTGTCCCAATCCTCATCGGTTGCGGGTACGGCAAAGGGAAGAATTTCGCAGACTGCTTCATCGCCTCTGATTTCAACATTTTTCTCTTTGAGCGCTTCACCGATAACAAGAAGCGCATCTTCAGCGATATCCTTGTGAATAAGCAGACTTTCACAAGCGTTACAGACGGAAACTCTTGAGGCTTTTGCGTTTGCAACAATGCTTGCCGCCATTTCGATATCGGCATCGCTGTCAACATAAATGTGGCAGTTGCCGACTCCGGTTTCAATAACGGGTACGGTTGCATTTTCAACAACAGAACGGATAAGACCTGCACCGCCTCTGGGAATAAGAAGGTCAACATAGCCGTTAAGCTTCATAAGTTCTGTAGTTGCCTGACGTGAAATATTGTCAATAAGAATTATACAGTCTTCAGGCAGTCCTGAATCGGCAAGAGCGTTTCTCATAACAGCCGCAACGGCTTTGTTTGAATTTATTGCTTCTTTGCCGCCCTTAAGGATTACGGAGTTGCCCGCTTTAAGGCAGATAGCCGCAGCATCTGCGGTAACGTTGGGTCTTGCTTCAAAAATAACCGCAATAACACCGATGGGTACTGCAACCTTTTCTATTCTGAGTCCGTTAGGTCTTGTTTCACCCCAAAGAACTTTGCCCACGGGATTTTCACTTGATGCAACCTGACGCATACCCTGAGCCATACCGGAAATTCGGTCATGAGTGAGGGTGAGACGGTCAATCATTGCCTGAGCCATATCGTTTTCCGATGCGGTGCGGATATCCTTTGAATTTTCTTCAAGAATATAGTTTGCATTTTTTTCAAGAGCGTTTGCAATTGCGTTCAGAGCTTTGTCTATTAATGCTCCGCCCGCTTTTGAAAGCTCTCTTTGCGCCTGTTTTGAACGTGCGCCTATGTTAATCATATCGCTCATTTTAATTCTCCTTGTGTGCCTTGAAAAGTGTACCTATCTGACGTCCGTCGATAAGCTTATATAAATCCTCGGGGTCGCTTCCGTTCATAACAACGGTATCGATTCCTGCCTCGGTTGCAATCTGAGCTGCGTGGAGCTTGGTTATCATTCCGCCTGTGCCGCGGTTTGTACCTGTGCCGCCCGCAAGAGCAAGAATATCATCGGTAATATCGTCAACGCAATGGATAAGCACTGCATTTTCGTCTTCTCGGGGATTGGCGCTGAAAAGACCGTCGATATCGGTAAGGATGATAAGCGTATCTGCATCAACGATTTTTGCAACGTGAGCCGAAAGACTGTCGTTATCGCCGAAAACAATTTCTTCAACAGCGACGCTGTCGTTTTCGTTTACGATAGGAATTGCACCGTATTCAAAAAGCTTCATAAATGCGTTGTGAAGATTTCCGTGGCGTTCTTCATTTTCAAAGTCGCCCTTTGTGACAAGAAGCTGACCGGTGATATTACCGAATTCACCGAAAAATTTATCATAAAGGAACATCAGCTCGCACTGACCGACGGTTGCTGCCGCCTGTCTGCCAGGAGTGTCCTTGGGTCTTTCTTTGAGTCCGAGCTTGCCGACCCCTACGCCGATTGCACCTGAAGTAACAAGTGCAACCTCAATGCCCGCATTTTTAAGGTCGCTGAGCACCTGAGCAAGTTTTGAAAGGCGGCGGATATTTATTTTTCCCGTATCATAGGTTAGTGTTGATGTACCAACCTTAACAACGATACGTCTGATCTCTTTTTTGTTAATCATCGGGGTAACTTCCTTTATATATCTAAAATTTCTTTGTAAGTTTTTTTGGATTTGGTTTTACCTGCAACGCAGAGCGATATTTTGGTGAAATCAAAGATATCGTCTGCGGTGGTGCGGATATTATCAAGTGTTACGGATCGGATGTTTCTGATGACGTCATCTTCGGAAATAACCTTGCCGTAAAGCAGAAGGTTTCTGCCGTTTCTTGAAGCGCGTGCGGAAATACTTTCGAGGTCCATAACAAAGCCCGCAACGGCTTGTTCTTTTGCTCTTGAAAGCTCTTTTTCGGTAACGGTTTTGCTGAATTCCGAGATGATTTTCAAAGTTTCACGGATTGCCTGCTTTTCTGATTTTTCGTTGAGACCCATACTCAGAGCGAATACACCTGATTTAAGATAAGAAACCGAAAAGCTGTCAACCGAATAAACAAGACCGAGTTTTTCTCTCAGATGCTGAAACAGTCTTGATGATGAAGCGGAACCGAGAATCGTTGAAATAAGAAGCGTGTCTTCTCTGCGTTTATCGCCAAGCGGAATGCCGGGGAAACCGATAACAAGCTGATTCTGCATGAATTTTCTTTTTACGGTTGTAATACCCGGAAAATATTCTGCTTTATCCGGATTGAGCGGGAAATCTGTGTTTACCATACCAGAAAAGTATTTTTTGCATATGTCAAGTACGGTTTCCTCATCAAAATTTCCGCCGATGCTGATAACCGTTCTTTCGGGCACATAGAATTTCTTCATATGCGCTTCAAGTTTTTCTTTTGTTACCGAGTCAACGGTTTCTTCTGTGCCGAGAATGTTGGAGCCAAGCATACTTTCGCTCCAGATGCTCTTATAGAATGTGTCTGCACACAAATCCTCGGGGCTGTCATTATAAAGAGCGATTTCCTCTTTGATAACACCCTTTTCGAGTTCGATATCTTTTTTGTCGAGCTTCGGATTCATCAGCATATCGCAGATAATGTCGAGAGCTTTTGTTGCGTGTTCAGAAAGAGTGTGAGCATAAAAACACGTCATTTCTTTTGCTGTGTATGCATTCAGAACACCGCCGATTTCATCCATTTCAACAGCTATATCGAGAGCCGAGCGGGTGTGAGTGCCTCTGAAAAGAATGTGTTCGATAAAATGGGAAAAACCCGAGGTTTCAGGCGTTTCATACCCTGAACCGCTTGCAACCCAGGCGCCGAGAGAGCAGGTTTTTGCGCCCTCAACTTTTTGTGTTATTATTCTCAGACCGTTGTCGAGTGTTATGATTTTTGATTTTTCTGCCATATTGTCAACCCTGCTTGTTTTCAAAAATTAAATTGATACTGCCAAAGGTGATTTTATCGCCTGATTTGAGAAGTTCCTTTTTCTCAATGTTTTTTCCGTTTACGGTTACGGGTGTATCCGAGCGTACGTTGGTTATATACCAGCCGTCTTTTGCGCATATGATAACTGCGTGGATTCTCGAAACGGTCGGATAGTTAAGTATTATATCGCAGTTTTTGTGCCGTCCGATTGATGTTTCACGGCTCACAAGCGGAAAAACATCGGCATTTACGGTGTTTATGAGTCTTGCTCTGCCGAGTGAAGACGGTCTACGCTTAAAAAGAGCCGAGACGCACAGCACAAGAACGGCAACTGCAAGTACGGGCAGCATATAATGTGCCGCTTCAAATACAAGTTCTTGCATAAAATTCTCCATTATAAAATGTTATATATAATTTATAATAACATCACCCACGGTAAAAGTCAATGAAAACAAAATGAATTCAAAGACTGTTAAAGAACTGTTTGACATTCCGCTCAGTAAAGGTTAAAATATAATATTATAAATTTTTTAGGAAGTATCGGAATGAAAAACTACGACCTGATAATTGTTGGCGGTTGTTCGGCGGGAATTGCGGCGGCAATCAACTGCAAAAGGCTTTATCCCCAAAATAAAATTGCCGTTATCGAAAAACTTCCGAGAATCGGAAAGAAGCTTCTTGCAACCGGTAACGGAAAATGCAATATAACCAATCTTTTTGCCCTTGAACACGGTTATGTAAACAAGGGCTTTACCGAGTATGCACAAAACCGATACACTCCCGATAAGGTTGTTGAATTTTTTGAGAGTCTCGGTCTGATTTGTTATTCCGATTCGTGCGCAAGAGTTTATCCGGAAAGCAATATGGCGGCATCGGTTGTTGATTCGCTTCGGTTTGAACTTGAAAGACTCGGTGTTGAGGTTATCTGCGATACTCCCGTAACCGATATAAAGAAAAACGGTGACAGCTTTATTGTCAATAATGCATACGGATGCAAAAAAATAATTCTTGCAGCGGGAGGAAAATCTTCTCCTTCTCAAGGTTCCGACGGAAGCGGATATCCGCTTGCAAAAAAACTCGGTCACTCCGTTACAAATCTTGTTCCCGCGCTTGTTCCGCTTTGCGGTTCACCCGAAATAACCAAGCCGATGAAAGGTATGAGAGTCAGAGAAGTTAATCTTACGCTCAAAGGCGATAAGATTCTTGCAAAAACTCAGGGTGAAATACTTTTTACCGACTACGGATTGTCAGGAATTGCGGCTATGGAGCTTGCGGCACCGGCACAGAAATATATCAATAATGTAAAGCGCAATCCCTTTACGATTATAGATTTTATGCCCCGTATGACTTATAATGAGATTGTAGAATATCTGCAAAACCTTTGTAAAATAAAGGGTTCCTGCAATGTTGATAATTTTCTTACGGGATTTCTTCCGAAAACCGTGGGAATTGCAATTTGTAAAGCTACAAGCCTTTACAAAGGTGAAAGAAGAATTGATGAGCTGTCAGTTAAAGAAATTAAGCTTATCGCTGAAAAAGTCAAGAATTTTCCGCTTGAAATCACGGGAACAAAGGGTTTTGTAAATGCTCAGGTCACTTCGGGTGGTATAAAAACGGATGAAATTAATCCCGAAACGATGCAGTCGAAAAAATGCAGAGGTCTCTATTTTGCGGGCGAAATAATTGATGTTGACGGCGGCTGCGGAGGTTTTAATCTGCAGTGGGCGTGGGCATCGGGAATGCTTGCTGGCGAACTCAAAGACTAATTTTTGTGAGGACAGAAAATGATAAAAATTAATGAAATAAAACTTCCGCTCGACAGTGATGAATCTGCACTCAGAAGGGCGGCGGCGAAGGCGCTCAGATGCAAAGAAGAAAAAATCACATCTTTGCAGATTACCAAAAAGGCGGTTGATTCAAGGAAAAAAGATAACATTTTCTTTGTGTATAATGTCAGCGTTGAGGTTGATTCGGATGAAAATGCCGTGGTTGCTCACGCAAAAAACCCGAAGGTTGAAACGGGTGTTGCATATAAATATGAAATGCCCGAAATCAGAAGAACAAGCACTCTCCGACCCGTTATTGCAGGATTCGGACCTGCCGGTTTTTTCTGTGCGCTTATCCTTGCAAGAGCAGGGTTGAAACCTCTTGTTATCGAAAGAGGTGCGGATGTTGACACAAGAACAAAGGATGTCAACGGATTCTGGACAACCCGAAAGCTCAATCCCGAAAGCAATGTTCAATTTGGCGAAGGCGGTGCGGGAACTTTTTCCGACGGAAAGCTGACAACAGGTATCAAAGACCCTCTCTGCCGAAAGGTTGTTGAGGAATTGGTGCTTCACGGTGCACCCGAAGAAATTGCATATTCATCAACTCCCCATATCGGTACGGACAGACTCGGTGCAGTTGTCAAAGCGTTCAGAGAAGAAATTATTTCACTCGGTGGAGAGGTTCGTTTCGGATGGAAACTGACGGATATTATTGTTGCAAACGGTGTTATTCAGGGCATAAGCTGTAAAAGATCCGACGGCGGTGAAGAGGATATTGAAACAGATACTCTTCTGCTTTGCATCGGTCATTCGGCAAGAGATACCGTTGAAATGCTCTATAAAAAAGGCATAAAGATTATGCAGAAGCCTTTCTCGGTCGGTGTGCGTATCGAACATCCGAGAGAGATGATTGACAGAGCGCAGTACGGTTCGTTTGCAGGTCATCCGTCACTCGGTGCGGCTAACTACAAGCTTGCCTGCCATCCGGAGCATGGCAGAGGCGCATATACTTTTTGTATGTGTCCGGGCGGTACGGTTGTTGCGGCAGCATCGGAAGAGGGACACGTTGTTGTCAACGGTATGAGCGAATATGCCCGTGACGGTGAAAACTCAAATGCCGCTCTGCTTGTAGGCATTGAACCCGAACATTTCGGAAGCGACCATCCTCTTGCAGGTATTGAACTTCAAAGAAAAATCGAAAAGACTGCTTTTGAGCTTGGCGGAGGTGACTACAGCGCACCGTGTCAGACCATCGGTGATTTTCTTAATAACACACCTTCAACAAAGCTTTCTTATGTCAAGCCGACTTGTGCAACGGGTGTAACTCCCGGTGATATCCGTAAGGTTCTGCCTGAAAAGGTGACGGATATCATGGCTCAGGCGATTGTTAAAATGGACAGAAGCCTCAACGGTTTTGCACTTCCAGATGGTGTTCTCACAGCCCCCGAAACACGTTCATCCGCTCCCGTAAGAATTCTTCGTGATGAACTTTATCAGGCAAATATCAGAGGTCTTTATCCCTGCGGTGAGGGTGCAGGTTATGCGGGCGGAATTGTTTCGGCAGCTGTTGACGGCATAAGATGCGCACACGCAGTTCTGATTGATGAAAGTGACGAGTGGTAAGAGGGCGTCGGTAACAATAAAAAAACTGTCCGAAAGTGAGCTTTTTCGGTTCTTTTCGGCGTTTCGGATTTGAAAGGCACTCGCCTTCCTGCATCCCAACAACCAAAAAATAATCCGAAAAATCTTCGCTTTCGGATCTCAAGATTTTTAACATAGGAATTTTTTAAAAAGGAGGAGAGGATAAAACGTTAAAAACACGTTTTTTATTGTCCTCGACACCCTTATGAAACTCGAAAAAATGACGGATTTACAGCTTGCAAAGCGTATGTCGGATTATATTGCAACTTTGCAGAGCATAGCTGTCAGAGCTGAATATTATTCTCTCGGTCAATGTCCCGAAAAAGAGCGGAAAGAACTTAACTGCGATTTTGTCAGAGTGAGAGACGGAATCCGCGAGGATGCGCATTATCTGAACTACAACAGAGATAAAAAAGGCAGTAAGCTTTTGTGGGATAAGTATTTTCCCTCAGTGAATGAAGCGTCGGCGTGGGGCTTGTATGCAGACCCCGAAGGCGATTTTAATAAGGAATATTTTGACAGTGTGGCTTCGGCTGAAGAAAAGCTGACGAAATATTATTCGTTCGACTATTGGCAGATAATTGCAGAACTTTAAATTTATATGACGGCTTGATTTTAAGCCGTCATTATTTTTTTGTTTGTTTCATATAATTAACCGAAAACTTTTTTCGGGGGAATTGCAATGAACGATTTTGAATATCCGTCTCAGCGCACGGAGAGGGATGAATACAGAAGCAGATTCAAGTTTACCGATGAGGATGCACCCAAAAGAAAATCTTCTCAAAAACCGTCGCCCAAAACAAAAACCGATTATCTTGTGAGGCTTATCCTTTTGCAGAGTGCATTATGTATTTTTGTTGTTGCGGTAGTTTTTCTCATTTCAAAGGTCAGCCCGACTGCGTATGCAAAAATGCGTGAGGATTATCTTAAAATAATGCAGACGGATATGTCTGCGGGAGAGATGTTTGAACAGTTGAAAGATACGGCTGAGTTTGTTTTTAAACCGTCAGAGAATGCAGAATCTGCTTTTTCACCGAATGTTGCAACAGAATCTTCCGTAAGCGAAGTGAAGCTTGATTCGTTTGATGTTACAAGCGATGAAACGGGCGAAACGGTTGCCGTAGGTGAAATAATAAACGGTTCGGGTGGGGGAGATATCAAGGGCAGAGAGGCTGTGAAGGGTACATCCTTTGCTCCGTACTATATTAGTGTTGAACCGGTTATTCCAGTCAAGGGCGCAAGAGTTACTTCACGCTTCGGCTACAGAACAAATCCGGTGTCAGGCAATTACGGTTTTCATACAGGGCTTGATCTCGCAGCAGCAGAGGGTACGCCGATATCGGCGGTGTTCTTCGGACGTGTTACCGAAACGGGAGAGAGCGATGTGTGGGGCAAATATGTGCTTATGGAGCATTCTGACGGACTGACAACCTATTACTGCCATCTTTCTGAAATCTATGTTGAGGAAAATGCTGTTATACGCCAAGGCGAAACCGTCGGTCTTGTAGGCTCAACGGGGTGGTCAACGGGACCGCATCTTCATTTTGAAGTGAGAATAAATAACGTCAGGGTTGACCCCGAAAAACTTCTTTATCCCGAAAGTGCCGATGAAACTTAATCTCGGAAAAACGACCCTGAAAATTAACGTTTCTTTTGCGGCAGTGATAACGCTTATGCTGATTTTTGATGAAAGCGGAACGTGTGCCGTTGCTCTTTTTTGCTGTATAATCCATGAAATCGGTCACATTGCTTGCCTGCTGATTTGGGGAGAAAAACCCGTATCGGTCGAGCTTTCATTTTACGGTATAAAGCTTGAAAGACAAAGTCACTCAGTATTGTCTCCCGCAGAGGAAGTTGCGGTTTTTGCCGCGGGTCCGGTTATGAATTTTATTTTCTCTGCGTTTTTGCTTCCGTTTTCGGATAAAAACACGGGAGCTGAAACTGCGGCTGCAATCAGCTTTTGCGTTGGTATTTTTAATCTGCTTCCTTGCGCACCTCTTGACGGTGGAAATATTCTTTCGACTTTTCTGGCTTTTATGACCGATGATGAAAGAGCGGAGAAAATCAGCTTTTTTGTTTCTTGTGTTACGCTTGTTCCGATGTCGGTTACGGGAATTATACTGATTTTTATAAACGGAAATTTTACCCTTGCTGCGGTTGCATCATATCTTGTGTGGATCTTTTTAAAAATGAAAAACCAACCGTAGGTGAGCTTTTGTGCCGATTACGGTTGGTTCTGATATTCAGGGATATTTTATTAGTCCTGGGGATAAACAATTCCCGTCATTTTTCTGATTTCGTCCATCTGACGGGTGATGTAAATTGTCTGTTCGGATGTGACAATGGGACTTTCTTTCAGACCGAGAGAAACACATTCGCAGAAGTGCGTAATCTGTTCTTCAAATCCGTTGCCCGCATAGGGTGTGGGGATGTTTTGCGTTTCTCCGTTGTTAAAATGAAGTTCGATTTCCTGCGGTGCATAGAATCTGCGAAGGTGAGCATAACCCTTTGAGCCGTAAATATATCCTTCGTTGGGTTTTTGCAGAAGAATTGCGCTTGATATATCGGCGATTGCGCCGCTTTTATATTTGAGCAGAGCGCAGGTGTGGCTGTCAACTCCGTTATACAAATCGGATTGTGCGTTTATTTCGGTAACATCATTTCCGAGGTACCACTGTGCAAAGTTAAGTCCGTAAACACCGACATCGAGCAGAGAGCCTCCACCGTTTTCCGGCTTGAAAACGTGGTGATCCATTTCATCTTCATCCATTGTGTAACAGAATTTGCCTTCAACTCCAAGGATATTTCCAAGAACTCCGCTTTCAACGAGTTCAAGCATTTTCAGAGTGCCGGGCACAAGTCTTGCCCACATTGCTTCCATAAGAAGAACTTTGTTTTCTTTTGAACAGCGGAACATTTCTTCTGCTTCTGCGGTGTTGACAGCCATAGGTTTTTCGCAGAGAACGTGCTTGCTGTTATTCATCATAAGGCAGGAGCAACCGATGTGACCCGAATGGGGGACAGCAATATACGCAGCATCAATTACGTCCGATTGCGCCATTTTTTCATAGCTGTCAAAACGGACGGGAATATCAAATTCATCACCGAATTTTTCTGCGTTTTCTTTTGTTCTTGATGCAACGGCAACAAGTTCTGCGTTGGCAACGTTTTTTATGGCATTTGCAAAGCGATGGGCGATTGTGCCCGTGCCGACTATTCCGAAACGGATTTTTTTGTTCTCCATATTCACACATCCTCAAATCAATACTGTAAGTTCTATTGTAATAATCGGTTTTGATTTATATTTTATTTTGCGATAAATAGGATGCTTTGTCAACATATAACGGTTTTTCAGACTGTAAATATCTGATATTTGAACATTTCGGGAACAATTTGTGTAATAATAGTGCCTTTATAATCTGATTACTGTTACGCGCCAAATGAGACCTTTCGTGGGCGCTTAAGAATTTTTTTTGAAAAAATCTTGACTTTTTCACTTTAACGTGATACTATGATTTCAACCAATCAGATAGTTGGACACAAGTTAAATGCGATGAGCAGAAACCAGTAGGTTGGAAAGAATCTGGAGAGAGTTGCCGGGCGGTGCGAGGCAATGAGGAAGTCCTTCACGAATTCATTCTGTTAGCAGTGCGCTGAACAAGAGCAATCTTAAGTAGGATGCAACGGGAGTTCCCGTTACAGAACTAGGGTATGTCAGTACCCGACAAGGCCGTCACCGTGAGATGATGGCGAACTGAGGTGGTACCACGGGATTTGTAATTTCTCGTCCTCTGTATTCTTTATCGGAATGCGGAGGGCGTTTTTTATTCGCTTACTTCACAATCCGAAATAAAAACAGAAAGGGTTGTTAAAAATGTCACAGAATTACTATCAGAAAGAAATCGAAACAATGTCGACTGAAGAAATGAAAAAGCTTCAGTCGGAAAAACTTGTAAAGCAGGTAAAGCACGTTTATGAAAACGTTCCTTATTACCGCAATCTTATGGATGAAAAGGGAGTAACACCGGAGGATATCAAAGATATAGATGATCTTCATAAGCTTCCTTTCCTTACAAAAGCCGACCTTCGTGATGCTTATCCCTACGGACTTCTTGCAAAGCCCCTTGATGAGTGTGTACGTATTCAGTCAACATCGGGTACAACCGGCAGACGTGTTGTTGCTTTCTATACTCAGCACGACGTTGACCTTTGGGAAGACTGCTGTGCAAGAGCAATCACTGCAGCCGGCGGAACAAAGAAGGATGTTTGCCAGGTTGCTTACGGCTACGGACTTTTCACAGGCGGTGCAGGTCTTCACGGCGGTTCGCACAAAGTCGGCAGTCTTACACTTCCGATGTCATCGGGTAATACCGAACGTCAGATTCAGTTTATGACAGATCTCGGTGCAACCATTCTTTGCTGCACACCTTCCTATGCTGCATATATCGGCGAATCCCTCAAAGAGCAGGGCTATAAGCCTGAAGATATCCCCCTCAAAGCAGGTATTTTCGGTGCAGAACCCTGGACTGAAGAGATGCGCAAAGGAATCGAAAAGGCTCTTGGAATCAAGGCATATGATATTTACGGTCTGACCGAAACATCCGGACCGGGTGTTGCGTTCGAATGCTCCGAACAGAGCGGTATGCACGTTAACGAAGACCATTTCTATGCAGAAATCATCGACCCCGAAACAGGCGAAGTTCTTCCCGAAGGAAGCAAGGGAGAGCTTGTTTTCACTTCTCTTGATAAAGAAGCATTCCCGCTTCTTCGCTACAGAACCCGTGACATCTGCGTTCTTTCACGTAAAAAGTGTTCCTGCGGAAGAACCCTTATCAAAATGGCAAAGCCTATGGGCAGAACAGACGATATGCTCATCATCAGAGGCGTTAACGTATTCCCGAGTCAGATTGAAACGGTTCTTCTCAACGAAGGTTATGAACCCAACTATCAGATTATCGTTGACCGCGTAAACAACAACGATACATTTGAAGTTAATGTTGAAATGACACCCGAGAAGTTCACCGATAAGGTCAGTGAAATTCTTTCAATGGAAAAGTCACTTGCAGGCGCAATGAAAATTATGCTCGGCATCAATCCTTCCGTTCATCTTGTTGCTCCCAAGAGCATTACACGAAGCGAAGGCAAGGCAGTCCGAGTTATCGATAAGCGTAAATTAATCTGAGAGGAGAAATAGAAAATGGCAATTAAACAGTTAACGGTTTTTGTTCAGAACAGAAAAGGAACAGTTGTTTCGCTTACAGATATTCTTGCTAAGAATAATATAAATATCCGTGCTCTTTCCATTGCGGAAACAGAGGAATTCGGCATTCTCCGTCTTATCGTTGATAACGAAGATACTGCAAAAGAAATTCTCAAAGAAAACGGATATCTTATCAAAACAATCGATGTTGTCGGTGTTAAACTCCGTGATAATCCCGGTGCGCTTACAGCTGCACTCGGTGTGCTTGATAAAGCAGATATAAATGTTGAATATCTTTACGCATTTATGGCAAGAACAGAAAAGCACGCCTATGTTGTTCTTCGTGTTGAAGATAACGATGCAGCAGAAACCGCACTTGAAAATGCAGGACTTCATCTTATTACAAATGCGGATATCTGTAAGCTGTAATATCTGAATGATAATTTGATGGAATTTAAATAACCGCAATCGGCTTGAATTTATATGTTCAGGCCGATTTTTGTTTGGCAACAAAAGAGCGGGTGAATAAAAATTACGGACAGAGAAAAGTATAATTCTTGAATTTTTTTAAAAATGTGGTAGAATATTTTAAAAAGTTTACTTAAAAAAGGAGAAATGTTATGGACGTTATTTACACAAAAAATGCACCCGACGCAATCGGACCTTATTCGCAGGCGATTGTTACGGGCGGACTTGTTTTTACTTCCGGTCAGATACCCATTAATCCCGTGAGCGGTGCGGTTGAAGCTCAGACAGTAACGGAGCAGACCGAGCAGGTTTGTGAGAATTTAAAAGCTGTTCTTGAAGCAGCTGGAAGCGGTCTTGAAAAGGTTGTTAAAACGGTTTGTTTTCTTAAGGATATGGGCGATTTTGCTGCTTTCAACGAAGTTTATGCAAAATATTTTGTCGGCAAGCCTGCACGTTCATGCGTTGCAGTAAAGGAACTTCCCAAAAATGTTCTTGTTGAAATCGAAACCGTTGCGGAAGTTTAAAATATATTGACTGAACCAAAATGTTGTTCTGCAAAAAGTTACGGGCAGTGTCGGATAATGACACTGCCCGTTTTTGCTTTATTCAAATAAAGTTTTTGTGCCTGCGGTGTATTCCCAAGGTGTGAATCCTGTTTCAAGTGCAGGGCTGTTGAGCGCAAGCGTGAAATCATGGTTTTCGGGATCTTTAAACATCGGGTCTGCGAAAACAGCGTTGTTATAATATCCTCTTGCAGTCATAATCACCATTGATTTTCTTTCGAAGAAGCTCATTGAATCGCCCGAATAAACGTTTCCGCCGTGCTTGTAGTCCCAATAGGTGTTGCTGTCGTCAACAAACCAGTCGGGGTCGGTTGTGAGAGCATACATAGTTGCGTTATCGGTAACAAGAATGTTGTTGGAAAGAGTGAGCGAGTTGTGCTCTTCGTTTCTTGTAATTCTGAATGCACCGTCACCGCCGAAAGCAAAGATATTGTTTCTGACGACATTATCTTTACCGTAGTGTTGATGGAAGGTCTGTGAAGAGCAATCATAAACAAGGTTGTTTTCAACAAGCATACCGCTTGAACCTTCATCAAGATAAATGCCCCAGCCGCCGTAACCGTATCTGCCTTCGTCACAGCCGACGTTATAAATCACATTGCCTGAAATCACGGTATCAGGCTGAATTCCGAGAGTGTAGATTGCACCCATATCCGAAAGCCAGCCGTTGCCGATATCATAAATAAGATTATCGCAGATTTTTATGTTGTTGGTTGAATTATCCGAATATCCCCAGTTCCAGCCAACGGAAATTCCTGTGTACCAACCGTCGTGGATTTCGTTGTTTGTGAGGTCACAGTCAATTGCGTGGGTCAGAAGAATGCCGATGGCATTGTTGAAAATTCTGCCGTATTTATTGATATGACAATCCCTTACATTGATATTTTTTGTTGTTGCGGGAACAACAAAATCACCGTGGATAAAGATGGCGTTTGCACCGATTTCGTTGAACATACAGCTTGTTACATCGCAGTTTTCAGATGCTTTGTCAAACTTGACGGCGGTATATGATATGTTTTCAAAACGGCAATCGGTAAAGTTGATATTTGATGATGAAGAAATATAAATTGCTGCAGGCACCTCAAATGCCGCCTGCGGATGATCCGCTCCGTATTTAATTGTCTGATACATGGGATGAGAAGGATCAAAAGCCTTACCGGTATGAATTCCGTCCACATGATCCCAGTCCGTATTTTCAAAGTTGATTCCCTGGAAAGAAATGCCGGAAGCACCGTTTAAAGTAAGCAGCTGTTCATTGATTCCTGCATAAAGCACAGTGTTTTCAACTGTGTCACCAACCTGAGGAATGTAATAAAGTTTGTCTTCGCTTCTGTCGAGATACCATTCACCGGGAAGCGAAAGAGCTTCCTTTACGTTTTCAAAAATATAATTGTCTTCAACTCTTATTCTCATTGCCGAAGGCTTGGTTATTTGAATTCTTCCTGTTTCGGTGTTGACGGAATGTATCGGCAGAAGGTCATCGCGCCAGAAATGCATAATTCTTACATCAACATCATTAGAATTTTCAAAATCAATAATATCGTTTTTGTCAGCGTAGAAAGCCAATGCGTGGGTAAAGAAATCAGGCGCGTGTGAACCGGGAACCGATTCCTCGGCAAGAGGTTCTCCAAAAACCTTAAAAACGCCAGTTTTGGGATAGTTTGAGCGTGAAAGTCTCTTTCCGTCTTTGAAAAGTGAGCGGAAATAATCATCATCGCTTTCAATGGGCATATCGGTAACAAAAGCGTTGATACCGTTGATTGTTGTTTCGCTCCAACCGGAAATCTCTTTTGCGCCCGAGAAAACAACTTCTTCATCGGGATACGAACGGTAAAGAACATTTCCTCTGTCTTCAGCGGTGAATTCAACGGTATTCTCAATCGGATATGTACCCTCTCTGAACCAGACGGTAACTGTTTCGTCAGACTCAATGTTTTTGATAAGTTCTTTTGCTTTTTCAAAAGTTTTCAGCGGTGCTTCGAGTGTGCCTTCGTTAGCGTCGTCACCGTCGGGTGCAACAATAAGGTCATATTTACCCATGTCAAATTCGCCTTCATCAAAAGCGGTTTTAACCTGTTCATGAGGTTCGGGGAACTCGGGTGTGATGCTTTCGGGCGGAAATAAAACTGCTGTAAGCATAGTTATAACCGAAGTGAAAACAGCAGCAATTTTTGTGAAAAGTACGTTCATAAAAGTTCATCCTCACTCTTTCTTTTTTTTGAACTGTCTGTTCTTGAAGTGTATCACAAACAAGGAATATGTTCAAGCCAAAAATCGTCAGTTGTTTCTTTCTTTATTATGTTTTTGGTTGAAATATAATTATATTTGTGAAATACTATCAAATTAGAACTGCGTTTGCAGATTTTTAAACTTTACGGAGGTTATGCTATGAAAAACGTGTTCAAAAAAGCAATTTCAATTCTGCTCGTTGCCGTTATGGTTTTCGGCGCCGCACCCATTGCAGGATTTGTGGGTCTTGAACTGCCCGAACTGAATCTTTTCAGTTCAAAAGCGAAGGCCGAAGAATCGACAATAAGCGGCACTTGCGGAGAAAACCTTACCTGGACTTTCAATGAAACAACAGGAGAACTCTCCATCAGCGGCACGGGTTCGATGACAAACTGGTCATATGGTTCATCGGTTCCGTGGAACAGTTACCGTTCATCAATAAAAACCGTAACACTTTCCGACGGAGTAACAAGCATAGGCGATTATGCATTTTACGATTTCGAATGTCTTACAAGTATAACAATTCCCAAAAGCGTAACAAGCATCGGCAGTCATACTTTCAGCGGTTGTAACAGTCTTACGGGAATAATCGTTGATGCCGCCAACACGGTATATTCAAGCGATGAAAACGGGGTGATGTTCAGCAAAGATAAAACAGAGCTCGTTCGATATCCCGAAGGTAAAACTGCATCAAGCTATGTAATTCCCGACACGGTAACAAGTATCGGCGATTATGCATTCAGCGGCTGCATAAATCTTCCCAAAATAATAATCCCTGACAGCGTAACAATTCCAAAGAGTATGACATTCATAGGCAAAGATGCTTTTGGTTATTGCGAATATATAGTAAATGTTTATTATGCCGGCTCAAAAACTGAGTGGCAAGAAATTGCAATTGCAAGCGGTAATGAAAATCTTACTTCTGCATGGATACACTATAATTCTGCAGGTTCTTCTGAAGACGATTCAGACGAAACACCTAATAACAATCCTGTATATGATCCGTCTCTTAAAGATGAATCGGTTGTTCCTACACCTTCCGAATCTACAATCAGCTACGGCGATGCAATCGTTCTTCATGTTGATCCGTCAAAGATTCCCGAGGGCGGACGGGTTGAATGGCACGCAAGCAACAGAAATTTTGAATATATTGTATCGGAAGACAAAACAACCTGCACAATCACCCCGTCATCAAAGGGTGATACAACATTCACAGCATTGATTTATGATGCGGAGGGAAATGTTGTGTCTGCAGACGAGCAGACAATGACCTCAAAAGCAGGTTTCTTTGACAAATTTGTCGCATTCTTCAAGAAACTGTTTGGTTTAACAAAAGTCATTCCCCAGATATTCAAAGGCATATATTAAATTTCAGCCCCGTACAGAAATGTACGGGGTTTGCAATTGAACTGCAGAGTTTTATTTGCCTCCCTCTGATGAGGAAGGTGGATTTTGCGAAGCAAAAGACGGAAGGAGAGAAATATAAAAATTTGCGAAATCATTCTCGCCCTCAGTCTCGCTTTGCTCGACAGCTCCCTCATCAGAGGGAGCCTTTTTAATGTTTCAAAACTTTCAAAATAATCAAAAAATTAACATTAATAAACCCTGAATCAATTGCAACAACAATAATATGCTCTTGACCGGTTCAAGACGGAAGCAGCAAGAGAGGTTGACGTTCGATTCCTTATCAGAGAAAACAAATAGTTTTTCTATGACTATATATTCAATATAATGTGCCAAAAGTTGTCTTTGAATCACAAAGGCAGCTTTTTCTGAAAGGTGATTTTTACGAATTTTTGAAAAAAGGTAATATATTTCAGATCACAACAGATTCTTCAAAAATCAGAGATTTTTCATATTGGATTAATTAAATAACACAAAAATAACACACTTCGCGGTATTGATTTGTGCATTTTGTTATATTATAATATGAATATTAATTCTATTTGTGATTTGTGCAAAATAAAAGTATGCCAAACGGGAGGGTAAATAATGAATCAGAAAAAATTCAACTATGACTATTCAAAAACATTGTGGATGAAGATGTTTCTTGCAAAACCCGATTGGGAGAAAAAAACATCCGAAGTTCTTATCACTTTTGAACAGGCACTTGAAATAATCAGGATGATGGATAACATAACCCAGGGTATAAAGAAGATTGTTTACCTTGTCGGTTGGCAGGGACTTGGACATGATGACTGTTACCCCGAGATGGAAGTTATCAATCCGTATCTCAAGCGAGACTGCGATGCTACGCCGAGAGACAGCTTTATGTGGCTTTTTGAAGAAGCAAAAAAATACAACACGGTAGTAAGTGTTCACGGTAACCTTGCCGACGAATATGATGCAAATCAATCACATCCTGAATTTGTTGAAGCAAGCGCAATAACAAAGTATCCCAACGGAACTCCTGCGATTATTGAGGTTTTCTACGGCAGAAACGCATATAAAACATCATATAAGCAGTATTGGGAAAGCGGTCTTTTCAAAAAATATTTTGACCGCTTCTGCGAGGTTATTCCCGTCAGAGAGGCAGGAACGGTTCATCTCGATAACTTCTGCATTGCGGAAAATTTCGGACCGAGAACAGAAATGCATGAGCAGGATGAGGCAAGAAACAAGATGCTCGACTACATTATGAGCCTCGGAATTGATGTTACGAGCGAATATACATACCGTGAAATGCCTTTACGCTCCGAGAGCAATCACCCCATAAGAAAGTATTACGAAAAATGCGGTGCTGAAATTATTGATACAGACTGGCGCGATGCACCTGTCCGCACGCTGGGCAGAATTCCTGCCGTATGGTGGATGAGCAATATGACAATTGACGATTGCATAAATATTCAGGCCGGTGAATTCAGCGGATATCTCAACATTGAGCCTTTGAGAAATGTATTCTACGGTACGGTGCACGGCGAAGATATCTGGATGAACAACGGCATTGAAAAAGACATATGGGTGCCGATGTTTATCAGACAGTTCTGCACAATGCAGGTCCCATATACATATCTTAACAGATATAAGAGGCTTGGCTATACGGGTAATGACGAAGAAGGCTATACCGTGACTTTCTCTGACGGTGTTGAAACCTGCGGAAATGAACTTTCAATCACCAAGAACGGCATTGAACTGAAAAAAGGTTACGATGTTATTCTGCCGTTAACGGAAGATAACAAAATCTTTATCGCATATTCCGAAAACGGAAAAGACGGCGAGTGGAATGTTCCCGATGCTGAATTTGGCAAAGCCAAGGTATATAACATCACCGCTGACGGCAATGAATATATATACGATGTTACGGTTGAAAACAAAAAAATATCACTCAATTTAACGGCAGGTCAGGCTGTGGCTGTTATTGCAGAATAAAAAGTACGGAGAAAAAATAATGAAAAAAGAATATTGCGGAATGCCGATGAGAATTGCTCACACAGGAATTACACAGTTTGCTCCCGAAAACACCCTTGAAGCATTCAGAAAAACTGCCGAACTCGGTTTTGAGGGCATTGAGCTGGATATCCAACTGTGCGGAGACGGGGAAATCATCGTAACTCACAACGATAATATGGGTTATATGACACACGAGCGTTGTCGTGACGCTTTTCTCAAAGATATGACAGCTGAGCAGATCAAGAAATACGATATACCGTACCGCAATTCACTCAAACTTAAATATCCTCCGTATCCCTGGACAGAGCATTACGGCGGAAGACGCATGATCACACCACCCGATTATGTTGAAGACAGAGTGACCCATCTGATAACCTTCCCCGAATTTGATGCGTGGCTGTCAACTGTTGACTATGACCTCACCGTTGAGGTTGAATTCAAGTGCAAGGGAATGTGTCCGCGTATGGATGAAATTCTTGCTGAATCGGCCAATGTTTCAAGATATATATTTTTCTCGGGCGATTGGGAAGTGCTTGAAGAGATGCAGGAACATTACCGTAAAAACGGCAAGCCTGAAGGGCTGCGTTTCGGCGCAAACATTCGCTTTATCAACGAAAAGACAATGGATTTCGTTAAACACTCCGACCTTTGGGAAGTAGGTCTCAATAACGAAGCGTTCACTAAAGAGGATGTTGAAATGTTTGAGTCTATGGGCATCAAAGTGTTTTCAAATCTCGGTGATTATCCCGAGTGGTGGCAGCAGATATGCGATATGGGCATAGCTGGATTCAAAACCAACTATCCCGAAGCCTACACCGAATGGTGGTTAAGCACCTGCTGAAAAAAGGAGGAAGAGATGAATGGCTGACAATATTACAATCAGCAAAACAGAATTGCTTTACGATCCGCTTTTTGAAAAAAAGCCTGATTTGAAAATGAAAGGCAAAAAAAACACGGTATTCAAAGCTTTGTTTATTATAATAATATCGGTTTTTGTCGGTCTTTCTTTATTTTTCAGCTTTAACTCAATCAGTTCCGACAAATATACATACAAGGAAAATGACAGCGGATATACTCTTTATCAGTTTGTCGGTAAGGAAGATGATATAACACTGCATATTGATTATGTCAGAGATGAATCGGGCAATGCCGATCAGTCAAAACCTGTTACTGAAGTGCGTGAATTCTCGATGAGCTGTAATGAATATGTGCGTTTTATATTTATCGGAAAAGATGTTTCAAAGCTTGAACCGCATTGTTTTTACTATACCAAAAACCTTATGGCGGTAATAGTTGATCCCGAAAATCAGAACTATGCTTCTGTTGACGGTGTTCTTTATTCCGAGGATATGAAAGAAATCATTCTCCATCCTATGAGAAATCATCAGTACAGATCGGCGCTCGGAGCAGGAATTGCTGCGCCGACCGATGAAAAAACCGCCGAAGTATTTTTGAGTGAGTTTTCAAAGAAATACGGCGATGAAACAATGGCTGATGCCGAAGAATACGGAAAGCAGTTCTCAAAGGAAGCCTTTTACAAAATACCCGATTCGGTTTCAAAAATTGAGGATTCGTGTTTCAGCGACTGCGAAGCGCTGATATATGTTGACATTCCTCCGTCAGTTAAAGAAATCGGTAATCTTGCTTTTTTCAAGTGCAAGAGCTTTGAAACGATTACAATACCCGACGGAGTTGAATCAATCGGTTCCGACGGTTTTTCGTATTGCGAAAGAGTTACATATATCTATGTGCCCGAAAGCGTAAGGTTTATCGGACACCATGCTTTTTACGGCGATCTGGGATGCGAAAAAATCTATCTCGGTGCTGAAAATGAAGACTCGGTTGAAACCGGTGAAAACTGGCTTCCGAAGCAAAGTCCGACCTCTCTTAAAGATATAGAGGCTGTTTACGGTCAGGAAAGGAGAGTAAGCTGATGGGCAACGGTAAAATGACAGCTTTATTTCAGAATGTAAAAAATCATTGGAATGAACCTGACAGAGAAAAAGGAAACTACGTTCCGTTTAAAGAATATATGACGGTGTTTTTCGGCGTAGGAATGAATTACAGCATCAAATCTCCTCTCGAATATCTTGGCTTCAGTGCATCTTGTTTCCTCATAATGTACCATTATAAGCTTCCTTATCTTGCATTTTCCGTCATTACTCTCATCGGACTTCCGCTGACCTATCTGTGGAATGTTCTTAACTGGTTCGTTAATGATAATCTCGGTATTCTTGAAAAGAAAACAGAGAAAAAACTTCTTGTTTTTTACGGCGCAGTTTCACTTGTCGGATTGTGTATGATACTGTTTGACTCCTCTGCGTTTCTTCCCTTGTCGTTGGTTAAAGTGCTTAACGGAATAAACGGTGTAAGCGCAAGAAGCTTTCTTAAAATATTCGGCATACAGCTGTTTGTGAATGCATACGGCGGTTTCCGTAATATTCTTTGGAGAAAGAAACTTGTTCCCAAATACGGAAGATATAAATATGTGCTTTTTGCAAACTTTGTCCAGAAGTCTGCTATGATAATTCTTATAGGATGGCTTCCGATATATAATGTAAAGCTGGTTGAAGACAGAATGTGGATGGCATATCTTCTGTTTATGGTATATGATATGTTCCCGTTTGATAATGTTATTGAGCAGTGTACTCAGAACATTTCTCCCAACCCTCACGAAAGAATGCTTATAAGAACCTGGCCTGTAAAACTTTCGCATTTTGTAAAGAATATATTTGATGTTATAATACCGATTTTCGGAATTGCCTTCAGCGACATAAGGTTTTATAAGTTTGTTATTCCTGCAGTATTCATTCCTATGGGAGCGTTAACCCTGCTGAGTGTCAGAAACATTTCAGAGAGAATTCCTCAGCCTCCGCTCGAAAAAAAGCAGAAGATATCCCTGTGGTACGGAATTTCTCAGGTTATGAAAAACAAGTATAACTGGCTGAACACTATTTCCACACTTCTTGATTCATTCGGTAACGGAATGATAAGCATAGTAAACGTTATGTATTTTTTCTCGTTCCGTATGTATACCCAATGTGCAATTTACGGTCTGATGAAAACACTTATGAGCTTCAGATCAACGCCTCTCAGCTTTGTTGCACCGTACTTTGTAAGGCGTTTTTCATACAGAAGTCTGAAAATCATCAAGCTTGTAATATGTGCGGTCAGTGCCGTAGCAGAAATGCTGACGATTATGGCTTTTCCCACAAAACAGAATTTATGCGGTACCGTAATTTTTGCGTGTGAATTCTTCAAAGGTCTTGCAACATCAATTCCCGATGTTGCCGACGGCGATATGGGGGTCAGAAAGAACGACTATCAGATGTATCTTTCCGGTGAGCGTCTTGAAAATTTCAGCGGAGTGTTCAACTGGATTATTTCTCCCGTTACCACATTTGTCAGCCTGATAATACCCGTAATCATTCTCAGAAACGGCTTCAATTCAAACTGGGATGTTCTTTATATAGATTCTGCAAGATTCAATATTCTTGCAGTTCCGCTGATATTTGACCTTGTCGGCTTTGTTATGATGATTATTCCGTATCTGTTCTGGGATTTCAACAACCCACAGCATGAATATGTCATGGAGGTTCTGAAACAAAGAGAAAAACTTGCAAAAGAAGGTTATTATCCGTCAGAATACGAAGGCGGACTTAATTTCAGCGAACCGGGCGAGCTTCATGCAGGTATTCCGGTTGATTCTGCCGCTATGATTGAAAGGCGGAACAACATAATCGCAAATATGCAGGAGACACTCAAAGAATCAACGGCAGCAGAAGAAACCATAGCAGGAGGAGTGGTTTAAAGCTTTCAAAGTGCGATGAAAAGCGGATGAGAAAAGCCGCACAATCAACTCTGTGCATAATCTGATTTCCATTATTATAAACCGCTTCACTTTTTGTGAGGCGGTTTTTGTTTCAAAACTTTCAAATTAATCAAAAAATTAACATTAATAAACCCCGAATGGATTGCAACAATATATCAGCTGATTTGATTAGCTGTATAGCTCTTGATTTATTCAGAAGTTCTTACTTATTATCTTACTTGCAAAAGAGCTGACAAATCTGTATATTGACAATTTGTTTGCTTCATAATATAATAAGTGTAAAGAAATAATTGTTTACACTATATTGTGAGGTGAGATTATGGCAACGGATTACCGCAAGCTTTGCATTGAACTTTTTGGAACAGACAATGTTGCAGAGCTTCGCAAAATTGCAGGCAAGCAAAAAATAGGTCGGAAGAAAGCCTTGAACGATACCGACATTCAGAAAATAATTGAGATGCAGCAGCAGGGAATAACCACTCAGAAAATTGCAGAGCACTTTGGTGTCAGCCGTCAGACCATCTCAAAATATCTTAACGCATTTCCAAAAGGTAATTACACAATGCGAATGAACTATATGTTCCGTCAGAAAGTTTGCACGGAAATCTACGTTGATTTCCTCAACGAAAAAATTTCAATCATTAATCGCACAAACGATATTCTCCGCCGTGCATTCGGTGTTATCGAAAATCCGACGTGGGAAGATTTTCAGTATTTCCTGCGAGAAAGATGCTTCCCTGAAGAGCGTGGCAACAAAAAAGATATCCTCAATTATCTCGGCATTGACCACTTTGACCCGCTTCAGATTGTTGAGGCTACCAAGGGCAGAATGGCAGAGGATAACCAATATATCAACTTTGTTTATGAAAGCAGGTGTTGATTTATGAACAACAAAGTAATCAATACTAAACCCGTGAAGATGATTACGGATTCATCTTCAAAAGGGAATCAGCCTAAATGGCTTGCAGACGGCTTATGGTATAAAGCAGACCATATGGGATATGAAGGTCTGAGTGAAATTGTTATTTCAAAACTTCTTGCAAAAACGAATATTCAGAATTTTGTAATATACAAGCCAACGTACATTGAATACGAAGGCAAAAAACTTGTCGGCTGTTACTCCGAGAATTTCAAGAAGGATAACGAAACAATTTATACTCTCGAAAAGCTTTTCAGAGCATATACAGGTCAGTCTCTGGCAAAGGCTCTTCTTGACTATCCCGAAGTGAAAGACAAAATAAAGTTCACCGTTGATTTCATCGAAGAACACACCAATCTTGAAAACGTTGGTGCTTATCTGACGGTTATGCATGAACTCGATGCGTTTTTCCTCAATGAGGACAGACACACAAATAACATCGCATTCATCAGAAATGATGATACGGAAGAATTCAGTTTTTGTCCATATTTTGATTTCGGACTTTCACTTTTATCCGATACAAACGACTATCTGATTGATGCGGATATTTATGATTGTATTTCAAAAGTAAAAGCAAAACCGTTTGATGCAGATTTCGACCTTCAGATGGATTCTGCAGAAGAACTCTACGGCATTCAGCTTACAATCGGGTTTACGGAAAACGATATTATAAATTCTGTTGAAGAATGCAAGGAATACTATGATGAAGCAATCCGCAACCGTGTAAAAAACGTTCTCCTTGCGAGAAAAAATAAATTCAGATATCTTGTAGCAACAAATTGAGATAATAGGATTTTTGACGGCAGAGCAATCTGCCGTCTTTTTTAAAATAATTGTAAAAAAACTTCCGTTTCTGCACTAAAGTACAATGTGCAAACCGAAAAAAGGTGATAGAATTACGATGTAAGAATGTATACTGACAAAAGTATACCCATTATGAACAACACGAAAGGAGCGATTTTTTATGAAATTACTCAAAAAAACCTTGGCGATACTGCTCTGCCTGATTATGGCGGTCTGTATTATGCCTCTCTCTGCAGTCGCAAAAGATTATGATGTGGTTAAGGTAGACCACGTTACCGTTAAGACAGACAGCATCTTTAAAGTTGGTGAAGCGTTACCTAAAAACTTCAAAGCAGATTATACTGACCATCTGTTCAAATTGGAGGATGTAGATTGGTCTTGTACCGAAGTCTACAATGAATGGGATTACAAATCACTCGGTGCCTTTTCCTACGCAGGCGACACATTTGAGAAGGGTCGCGGTTATGAGCTTGTATTGACTTTCTATTCCGATCAGAAGGAAGTCGATGTAGAAAAATTCACGCTGAAAACCGGTGACAGTACATATACTTCATATGGAACAAGCAGCGGCGTTGCACTTCGCCAAAGCAATGTTTTGTATTATCATCAGCCTTATACATTGGCATATTTCTACATTCCTTTTACCGAGTTAGGTCATAAAGTTACAACTTATGACGAACTTCAGTCTGCGCTTCTCAAGAGCGAGGACTATGTAATCACTCTCGGAAAAGATATTACAAAAGAAATCGGTCTCGGAAAAACAGAAGAGAGCGAAGCGGCTCAGCTTACCGTCAACGGCAAAAAGTGGCTCAACCTCAACGGCAAAAAACTCAAGGTTGTTGACCATTCCGATGTAACAAGCGACAAGGATGAATCACTTCGGTCATACAGAACTCTTTTCACCGTTTCAGAGGGTGCTGAATTTACAGTTGACGATACCCGTGGCAAAGGTGAAATAAAATACGATGCTCATTTTATTTCGCCAAACTTTTTTGCTTTGGTTCATGATGAAGCTTTCTATTTCAGCGTTCCTGAAAGAAATATGTTTAATGTTCACGGTAAGCTTACCGTAAACGGCGGTAAATTTGATGCCGGTGGTGCTAAAGAGCAATATCTTGCCGATGAAGCATGCAATGCTTATCAGATTGCAGCAGGCTATATCTGTAAAACTGAAGGCAGTGGTCAGGCGACTTTTAACGGCGGCGAATTTATCGGCCATACATTTTCTGAAAATATTGAACAATATTATCGCCAAAACATGTCGGGACCCCAGCTTGATGAATTCCTTTCATTTAAAGGTGGACCGTATTACGTACTCAGCGGTAACATTACAATAAACGGCGGCGATTTCATCAATGAGGGCGTCGGAAATTTTGTTGACGAAGAAAATTCATCAAAACTGAGGATTATCAACGGCAGTTTCGATGCTAAAAAGCATTCTAAATTGCGTGTTCCCATCAGAAACCAACTCGATAACTCTTGCAAGGATTGGAAAATTGCAACATTCAATATTCCTGAAGGTTCATGGAATAGCAATGATTCTCTTTTCCTCAAGGACGGAAAGCTTTGCTTCAACCCTGCAAAGGATTATCTTGAGGACTATGCAGAGGATGCTCGCATTGATATTTTCAAAATCGATTTTTATCGTGCAAATCCCGGACTTTCAGGCAAAAACATAATAGCAGAGGTAAATTATGCTATAGGTACAGAAGAATTCACCGTTGTTGGTCAAACATCAACAACATACACTAAGTTCCTCTATTCAGCAAAGTTACCTCCGCAGTACCTTATCGACAAGGGTTATGTACTTAATATCAGAGGTACTTTGTTTGACCCGTCCGGCAAGCAGTTGTATATGGAAGCAGAAGATGACAGCTATGTTACTTTGTATCCTGAGGACTATTGCACAACTCCCGGCACATATACATATAAGGTTACCTTTGTGCTTATGGATAAGGATGGTAAGCTTTGCGGTGTTAAACCCTACACAGTGCTTATCAATGCCGTTACTCCTTGTGAAACTCACAATTACAATGTAATCAAAAACACTGCAACCTGCACATGGCATGGCACAATAACCGAAATCTGTACCAAGTGCGGTAATGTCAATACAGAAACCAGTGCTGCCCTCAACCACACTTATGTAGAATATTCAGATCCCTGGTCATCTGATAGTATGTACCATTGGAAGTATTGCTACAGATGTAATCAGACTGTCGATAAAGGAGTCCACGGTTACAGAGCAGGTGAAAGCGTATGCGTGACCTGCGGTCTTGACAACAGCTGCGACTACGGCAACGCAATGGATCTTGAACGCAATGAAACTCACCATTGGTGGGCTTGTGAAACTCATGCTCCCGAAGATGTCTGCCCCAATGACCACAAGTTGGAATATGGTGCACACGAAGCGTGTTCTTATGAAGATCTTGAGGGAAGTACATTGGACGGCGTTACAAACACACTCTACAACTGTGGCGAAGGCTATGTCTGCGACGGCTGCGGTCATTACTTCGGCGAAACAGGCAACCATGAATGGGTTGTCAACTCAAAAAAACCTGCAACCTGCTATTCCGAAGGTTATTTCAAATATAAGTGTTCAAACAGCGGCAAAATTGACCCTCTCGGCAACACAGTCAACTGTGGCTACAAGTATGTCACAATCCCGAAAACAGATCATACATGGACTCTTGTAAGCGACACCGCAACCTGTAAGGCAGGCGGCAAGGCAACATACAAGTGCACAACAACAGGCTGCACAGAAACAAAGGTTGTTGATTCTCCTGCAACAGGTCATATCTACGGACTTGTTTCAGACACAGCAACCTGCACATCAGCAGGCACTGCAACCTATAAGTGCAACACCTGCTCCGCAAGCTATACAGAGGCTTCAAACGTAAAGGAACATAATTACGTTGAAGAATCATATAAGATAGATTCTTGCACAAAAGGTGGTACAGCAGAATATAAGTGTGCCGACTGCGGCCACGCAAAGAAAGTGGATATTGCCGCTTTAAATCATACTTTTGAACAGCTTTCTCATAAGGATGCCACTGATACCGAAGACGGATATACAGAATATTTCTGCTCTGTTTGCGGAGAAATAAAGAAAGATATCATTTATGCAAATAAACAGTATAAAATCACCGTAACAAACGGTACAGCTTCAAAGGGTGAGGCTGAAGCGGGTGAAACAATCACTCTCACCGCAAATGCCGCACCCGAAGGCAAGGTGTTTGATAAGTGGGTTGTAACAGGCACAACTGTTGCCGATGCAACAAAATCAACAACCACGTTTATAATGCCTACCGCAAATGTGACTGCAAATGCAACATATAAAGATAAACCCGTTGTTCCTCCCGTACCGACAACTTACACAATCACCGTAACAAACGGTACAGCTTCAAAGGTTGAGGCTGAAGCAGGTGAAACAATCACTCTCACCGCAAATGCCGCACCCGAAGGCAAGGTGTTTGATAAATGGGTTGTAACAGGCGCAACTGTTGCCGATGCAACAAAAGCAACAACCACGTTTACAATGCCTGCTTCAAATGTAACCGCAAAAGCAACATACAAGGATAAGGTTGTAACACCTCCCGATGAACCTGTTACACCTCCTGCAGAACCTGCACTCCGTCCGGTTACAGTAGTCAACGGCACAACTTCTTCCGAGTATTCGGCAGCAGGCACAACCGTATATCTTACCGCAGAGCAGATTGACGGCAAAGTGTTCAGCCATTGGGTTGTTGAAGGTGCAACTGTTGAAGACGCAAATGCAAAAGAAACATCGTTCACAATGGGTGACAGTGCAGTAAATGCCGAAGCGGTTTATACCGATTGTGAGTGCAACTGCCACAAGGGTGGAATAGTAGGCTTCTTCTATAAGATTATTCTCTTCTTCCAGAAGCTCTTTGGTAATAATCTTGTTTGCGAAGCTTGCGGAGCAAAACATTAAAAATTAATTATCATAAGGCGGCAGAGCAATCTGCCGTCTTTTTATATATAAAAAGATAAAATATTTCAAAAAAGTTTAATTTTTGCACTAAAGTACAATGTGTAAACCGAAAATATATGATATGTTTATCATGTAATATTATTGAAAGGGGATATTTTTATGAAATCACTCAAAAAATCATTGGCAGTTTTTCTATGCGTTCTTATGGTTGCGGCAATTGCACCGTTCAGTGCTTTTGCAGCTGATGAAGCTGTAACGGGAATCGTTTTGTATAACGAATCTTCACCTGCCGTCGGTGGCAGTGTGTTCACTCCCGTGTCATACAGCGTTAACGGAGAAACGGATAAGAAAGGATATGTTGAAAGCATAGAGGCTTACTGGTTTTCGGCTGATTCTTATTCGGAAGACAAAGCAGATTACAGTCCCTATGACAAATCAACCTTTGAAGAGGGCAAGGCATATTGCCTTTATATTAACCTTTTTACCGAGGTCGGATATCCTATAGAGGATGCATGGTTCACTCTTAAAACTTCCGCCGGCTATGTTGACGGTCACGTTGAATCATACCCCGATGAAGAAAATGCCGAGGTTGTTTTCTTTTTCGACGTGATTGAAATGAAAGAGATATATTATCTCAGCTCGGGTGTCGATTTACCTTATTGCGGTGCAACAATAAGCGGAGGATTTCTTGATGCAAGTGAAGATGAGGGATATACTTGCGAAGTGCTTTCGTGGAGAGAAGAGGGCACCGATGCTGTACCCACCGTTTTTGAAGAGAATAAAGAATATTTCGTAAAGATTAAATATACCGTGCATCCCGGTTATTATCTTGCTGATGAACCCAGTGTGACAATCAACAGCCAGGGCGATATTGAAGATTACGAGATTAACGAATCACGCACCGAAGTTATCGCCGAGCAGGGTTATTATATTTACGACACATCAAAGATCTACTCCGTAACGGTTGAAAACGGCAAAGCGTTATATAACGATTCTACCGTAACAACCGCAACTCCTCGCTCTGTTATCTGGCTTGAAGCTGACCCTGCACCCGCCGGCAAGGTGTTTGACCATTGGGAGTACACAGGTATCAGAAATTTTGATCACTCTCAGTTTATCATGGATGCACCGTTCACAATGCCTTCATGTGATGTAACAGTTAAAGCCGTTTACAGGGATTCGGAAATCATTGTTTCAGGTGTTAAGATGCAGGATGGCGATTATCTTGCAAACGGTGCAACTGCCGTTCAGTCAACAAAGCCCGACGGCGGCTATGCATATCTCAAAGATAATGTTCTTACCCTTGATAATTTTGATAATGAAGGCAAGTTCAATGAGCGCTTTTTATATACACCTTCTGCCTACGTTGTTTTTTCGGATGAGAAAATTGACATCGTTCTCAAGGGCGAAAACAAAATCACAATGAACAATGTTGATGAAAGATACGATGTTGCAATCTATCTTTCAAGAGAGTGTGAAATTACGGGCGATTCATTTGCTTCATTGACCGTAACAGGTGTTGATGAAGGAATAAGTGCATATGAACTTGAATTTAACGGTGGCAATTACAATATTGATGTTGTTGACGATGCAATTTATTCAACCGAATTTATTGCAAAGAATGCAAACTTCAATCTTAAAGCAAAAGAATATGCATCGATCTATTCGGATTCGACTATAGAACTGACAGAGTGCGTTATATCAATAGATGCTGTGGAAGATGGAATCGTGGCTTACAATGATATAACAATTAAAAATTGCGTGGCTGATATTAAAACAAGTTCCGGTGATTGTATTTTTTCAGATTCCGGATTAACGATAGAAGGCGGTACATATAAAATCGTTTCAAACGAATACGGTCTTGCTGCTTATGATGATATTGTTATTTCCGACTGTGCGATGACTGTTGTTTCAGCCGATACGGGAGACGATTTATCAAATTTCGCTATTGTTTCAGCTGACGGCGATGTTATAATTGATCCTGCTCTGAAAGTTTTGTCCTCTGATAAATCTGACGGCAGCAACGCAATAGATGGTTTTTATTTTGGTGCAGACTATGTTAAAATCGGTGAACCTGTGTATGAATATACAGTAACTGTCGAAAATGCAACTGCATCAGCAACAAAAGCCGGAGCGGGTGAAAAAATAACCGTTACCGCAAATGCCGCACCCGAAGGCAAGGAATTTGATAAGTGGGAAATCAGCGGTGCAACACTTAATTCGGGTGAAGTTTCAACATATTTCTATATGCCTGCTGCAAATGTAACCGTAAAGGCAGTTTATAAGGATAAACCCGTTACTCCTCCCGTACCGGCAACTTATACAATCACCGTAACAAACGGAACAGCTTCAAAGACAGAAGCTGAGGCAGGCGAAACAATAACTCTCACCGCAAATGCCGCGCCCGAAGGCAAAGTGTTTGATAAGTGGGTTGTAACAGGCGCAACTGTTGCCGATGCAACAAAAGCAACAACCACGTTTGCAATGCCTACCGCAAATGTGACTGCAAATGCAACATATAAAGATAAACCTGTTGTTCCTCCCGCACCGACAACTTACACAATCACCGTAACAAACGGTACAGCTTCAAAGGGTGAGGCTGAAGCGGGTGAAACAATCACTCTCACCGCAAATGCCGCACCCGAAGG
>JAFYVN010000005.1 GCA_017549105.1 Clostridia bacterium | reverse complement strand
GCTGAAGCGGGTGAAACAATCACTCTCACCGCAAATGCCGCACCCGAAGGCAAGGTGTTTGATAAGTGGGTTGTAACAGGCGCAACTGTTGCCGATGCAACAAAATCAACAACCACGTTTACAATGCCTGCTTCAAATGTAACCGCAAAAGCAACATACAAGGATAAGGTTGTAACACCTCCCGATGAACCTGTTACACCTCCCGGTGAACCTGCACTCCGTCCGGTTACAGTAGTCAACGGCACAACTTCTTCCGAGTATTCGGCAGCAGGCACAACCGTATATCTTACCGCAGAGCAGATTGACGGCAAAGTGTTCAGCCATTGGGTTGTTGAAGGCGCAACTGTAGAGGATGATAAGGCGGCTGAAACAACATTCGTTATGGGCAACACCGCAGTAAATGCAGAAGCTGTATATACCGACTGCGAATGCAACTGCCATAAGGGTGGAATTGTCGGATTCTTCTATAAAATTATTCTTTTCTTCCAGAAGCTTTTCGGTAAGAACATAATCTGCGAAGCTTGCGGAGCAAAACATTAAAATCAAGTTATCAGGCGGCAGAGCAATCTGCCGTCTTTTTTATAAAATTTTAAAAATTTTTCCGTTTCTGCACTAAAGTACAATGTGCGATTTATTTTTATTTGTTAAAATTAGAATGTGAAATGATATGCTCGGATGTAAAATGCCTGAAAGAAAAGTTTGTTGACACGTCTTGAACAGAAAAATCACTTAAATTCAATTCTATTGGAGGGCTTTGTTATGCTTAAATCTGTTACCAAGGATTTTGCAGATAAATCAACTTTGGAACAATTTGAATTTGAATTCTACTGTGATTGTTGCGGAGCCGTTGTCAGAACTCCCGTGATTGAATTTGTTTCGGTGTTTAAAAGAAAAAGATTTCTGAACAGCGATATAAAAAAAGCCAGAGATATAATTTATGCGGCAGACCACGACAGAGCTTTTGAGAGAGCAAATATCGAGGCAATGTATGAATTGAACCGCTGTGAAATTTGCGGAGCTATGGTTTGTGAAGATTGCACCGTTTACGGCAAAAATCTGAACGGCGGAGTATGCTGCAAGAAATGTGATGAAAGCGAGAAATAACAATATGAAAAACTTAAAAAAACTTACGATTCTTCATTCAAATGATTTGCACGGCGACTTTCTTGCGGAAGAAATTGATTCAAAGCTCGTTGGCGGTGTTTCAATGCTTTCGGGATATGTCAATAAAATCAGAAATGAAGAGAAGAACGCAATTTACTGTATTGCAGGCGATATGTTCAGAGGTTCGGTTATTGACTCCGAATATCAGGGCGTTTCAACAATCGAGATTATGAATATGCTCTCGCCCGATGTTGTTACCGTCGGCAACCACGAAACGGATTACGGTGTTTCACATCTTCTGTTTATCGAAAAATGTGCAAAGTTCCCGATTATCAATGCCAATTTACATATCAAAACCAACGGTGCAAGACTTTTCAAGCCTCACCACATAATCGAAATCGACGGGATGAAAGTTCTGTTTATCGGTATTCTGACCGAAGATGTTCTTTCGCAGACAAAGAATGACGGTCTTGTGGGAACATTCGTTGATATTGAAGAAGCGGCACAGGCAATCGGAAGAATCTGCAACGCATATAACAGAATTGATATTGATTTTACTGTTCTTCTCACCCACATCGGATTTGAAGAAGATAAAAAGCTTGCCGCAAAGCTCGACCCTGCATGGGGTGTTGATATTATCGTAGGCGGTCATTCGCATACGTTTATTGAAAAACCTGCGGTTGTCAACGATATTGTTATCGTTCAGGCAGGTACGGGTACAGACCAAATAGGCAGATTCGATATTATGGTTGATACCGATAACAACTGCATTGACAGCTACACATGGAAGAGTCATCCCATCAATGCCGAAAACTGCCCGAGAGATGAAAAACTTGAAGATATAATCAAGTATTACAAGAATAAAACGGATATGAAATACGGTCGTATGGTAACAAGATTCAAAAGACAGCTTACCCATCCGTCTAGATACCGTGAAACCGAACTCGGCGGTCTGTTTGCGGATATTATGCGTGACAGTCTCGGTCTTGACCTTATGCTTCTCGGCTCGGGAAGTGTCCGTTCAACGGAACTCGGTCCGATTGTTCTTTATCAGGATCTTGCGGAATGCTTCCCTTACGATGACCCTGCATATATGCTCCGTGTGACGGGCGAACAGCTCAGACGGATGATAAAGTTTATGCTTCGTGACGAGGTGTGGGAAGGTTCGCATTGTGAATTTTATCAGTTCTCAAAGGGAACAAGAGTTCTTTATGACCGCAACACTCACGAAATCAAAAAGTTTACCCTTAACGGCGAGCCGCTTGAAGATGAAAGAATTTATAAAATCGGTCTTCAGCATTTTCACTTCAAGAATCTTGAAAATTTCTTCAATGTTTCTTATGACGAGGTTGCAAAAAACGGCAAGCCGAGAATGGTTTCAACCTCCTGCAGAGAAATTCTTGATGAATATCTTTCCGTTCACTCCACTCTTGACCGAGAAATAAGCGGCAGACTGATTGTTGAATGATTATGAAGAAGAACAGACCAAAGGGCAACGGATTCTTTTCAGCGTTGCTGATAAACCTGATATTCGATCTTGAATGGACAGTTCCTGCGTGGCTTTTGTTTGCGGCACATTTAATTTTCAAAATATCAATATGGTGGTTTGTCGGAGCATTGATTCTGTGGATTATCGGTGTTGCAATAAAAACAGCGGTTTTCTCATGGCTTATTCACGTCGGAAATATTCCTGACCCACCCAAAGAAAACAAAAATCCCTATTCATCAACGGGATATAAACCGAATAAATAAGGAGGTAATACCATTGAAAAAATTAACAGCCGTTTTGCTTGCGTTGATTATGCTGCTTTCATTTGCAGCTTGCGGCGGCAAGGATAAGGTTGAAACAACAACGAATGCTCCTTCGCAGACCGAAGAAGCAAACACAAAGAGTAACAGTTCTGCAAACAACAAAGGCGAAAACAAAGAGGATGACAGCGGAGATTTACTGATGACTCTTTATATGGACTGCGATTCTGATGATTACCAGAGTCTGACGGGTAAAATTGAAAGTATAAACACGGGTATTGACCCTCAGACTTCGGCAGGCTGTTTCAGATTTGTTTCACCCAAAAACGGTGTTACTGTCAGACTTGAAGCGATAATGTGGTCACCGATTGTTGATGATTTTGAGGTAACTGAAACAGTGTTCGAAATCTCAACAGAAAAAGACAAAATTTATGAATTTGACTGCTATGTTACCGAAACAATTCCCGATTACAGACTCGTTGCCGAATACGGCGATATGAAAGCTAAGTATTATCTGGCTATGGACGGATATGAGGTTATCACAAAGCTGCTTATGGTTGATGAGGGCAACACACCTGAAGAAATAACCGAAGATTCAGCCTTCTATAATCTCTGCGTTGCCCGTGCAGCTTCTAAAGTTTTTTACGAAGGAATTGCTGAACATAATGACCCTGCCGTTATCTGGGATACACTTGCTTATGCCGTAACGCTCAATGAATTTAAAATGAACGGTACGGAAGACTATGTAAATATGATCGGTCTTTCCGAGTGGGAAGCTGATGCTTATTTCAGCACCATTTATCCCACACTTGACGAAAGTGATACGGAGCTTCCCGAAGACGGCAACGTTGTGGCTGCTCATTTCAGCACAGGCGAAAAATATCTTGTTGAGCCTTACACTTTTGAAAGATTCAGCACCAACGAATTTTACGGTGTTGAAGATAACGGCGACGGAACTTATTCCGTTAAAATCCGCATTGACGATTACAGATTTGAAGGCTATGAAGAATACGGTCTTGCGGTAATCGTTGAACCCGATGCAAACAGTCCTTTCGGCTATGTTATCACAGATGTTGTTGATTGCGAATTGCCCAGAGGATAAGAATAAATTTAAAAATTATAAACTGATTTCCTGAAAGGAGAAATTCAATATGGGACTTATTAAAGCAGGATTAGGCGCGCTCGGCGGAGTAATGGCAGACCAGTGGAAAGAGTTTTTCTACTGCGATTCACTTGAAAACGACGTGCTTATGGTCAAAGGTTCGAAGAGAGTCGGCGGACGTTCATCCAACACAAAAGGTCATGATAATGTTATTTCCAACGGCTCGGGTATTGCCGTTGCAGACGGTCAGTGCATGATTATCGTTGAGCAGGGAAAGATTGTTGAGGTTTGTGCAGAGCCCGGTGAATTCACTTACGATTCATCAACAGAGCCTTCAATCTTCTCGGGCAAACTCGGCGATACAATCAAGGAAACATTCAGAACAATCGGTAAGAGATTTACATACGGCGGAGATACAGGCAAAGACCAGAGAGTTTAT
>JAFYVN010000004.1 GCA_017549105.1 Clostridia bacterium | reverse complement strand
TGCACTTAATCCGATTACCCTCACAGAAGAGGATATGAAGAAAATCAATCAGATGGAAGATGCCGCAACAATGGGCTCAAATCCGTTTATGATGGCAGGCAGAATGGCAGATGCAAGAGCAAATGCAATGGAAGCTGCAGCTGCAAATGAAAACGGAGCAATGATGGGCTTTATGGGTATGAACATGGCAGCAAACGCAGGCGGAAACTTTGATCCGATGGCACTGTATAATGCAGGCGTTCAGCAACAGCAGATGGCACAGCAGCAGGCTGCACCCGTACAGTCAGCTCCCGCAGCACCTGCAAACGGTTGGAAATGTGTTTGCGGAGCAACCGTAAGCGGCAACTTCTGCACAGAATGCGGAGCAAAGAAACCTGCTGAACCCGAAGGTTGGACTTGTTCCTGCGGCGCAGTGAACAAAGGCAAATTCTGCCCCAACTGCGGAGCAAAGAAACCCGAAGGTGCACCTCTTTATCAGTGCGACAAATGCGGATGGAAACCCGAAGACCCCAAGAATCCGCCCAAGTTCTGCCCCGAATGCGGTGACATCTTCAACGAAAGCGATGCTAAATAATTAAATTGTAATAAATCTATATATTTTAAAGGAGAAAATTATTATGGGACTTTTTGATAAGAAATTTTGTGACATCTGCGGTGAAAAAATAGGACTTCTCGGCAACAGAAAGCTCGAAGACGGCAATATGTGTAAGGATTGCGCAAAGAAGCTTTCACCCTTCTTCAGCGACAGAAGAAGCTCAACAATCGATGAAATCAAGCAGCAGCTTGCTTACAGAGAGCAGAACAAAGTTGCTCTTAAGTCTTTCAGACCAAACCTCACTTTCGGCGACGGCAAGAAGATTTATGTTGATATGGCAAACGGCAATTTTGTTGTTTCATCTTTCAGCCCCAATAACTGGGATGACGAGAATCCCGACGTTATGGCTCTTTCTTCAATTATGAGCTGCAACCTCAAGATTGATGAAGATAAGGACGAAATCTATACTCAGGGCAAAGACGGTCAGAGAGTAAGCTACAATCCTCCCAGATATAAGTTCTACTATAACTTCATTCTTGAATTTGCAGTAAACAATCCTTATTTTGATGATTTCAGAGTTCAGCTCAATACTTTCCGTATCGAAGGTATGGGTACAATGGAATACAACAAATATCAGCAGATGGCAATGGAAGTTATCAACACTCTTACTCCCGGCAGAGGCGGTGCAATGCCCAATATGATGAATGGCGGTATGCCTATGAATAACGGTATGCCTATGAATCAGGGTTTTGCTCCCGCAAATGCTTACGGTCAGCCTAATCCTTATGCACAGCAGAATCCCTACGGTCAGCCTCAGGCAAATCCCTATGCACAGCAGAATCCTTACGGTCAGCCTCAGGCAAATCCCTATGCACAGCAGAATCCTTACGGTCAGCCTCAGGCTAACCCCTATGCACAGCAGAATCCTTACGGTCAGCCTCAGGCTAACCCTTATGCACAGCAGAATCCTTATGCACAGCCTCAGCAAGCAAATCCCTACGCTCAGCAGAACGCATATGCACAGCCTGCGCAGGCTCCTGTTACACAGGGTTGGGTTTGCCCCGCTTGCAATGCAACAAATGAAAGCGGTGCATTCTGTGCTTGCTGCGGAACTCCCAAAGCTAACTGATAATTTATATGAATAAAAAGATGAAAGTTGCGATAATCGTGATTTTGGTCGGTGCTGTTGTCATTGCCGCCGCAGTCGGTGTGTGGTATTACAAAACAAAATTTTACATACCCGATAAAGGCGGCATGGAACGGGATTTGTCGGATACAGTTGTATCCTGCTCTTATTCCATGGGCGGCGGAATGGACGGTGGCTCAATGAATATGAGAATATATCTCAACGAAAAAAACGAGGTATGGTTTGAATATTATAATCAGCCGTATATCGGTGCTGAAGAAGAATCTGCAAGCTTTCAAATTGATTATGATGCAATCCTGAAATTAAGGCGCAAATGCAAGGATTTCGCTGTTTTTAATTGGGGCGAACTCAAGTGCAGCGAGGAACAGCTTCTTGATGCACCCACAACTTCCGTGAGCTTTACTTACGGTGATAACGAATATTATTCTGTTAATTCAAGCTGTGAGCTTCCGAAGAATTCAGAAGGTTTTTTCACGGCATTCTATGGAATTCTTAATGAATACAACACGCAAGGAGGTAATTAACCTTGTCAGCAATAACTGAACAGAAATGTCCGCATTGCGGTGGCGCAGTCGAATTCAATGTGGGCGCACAGAAACTCAAATGTCCCTATTGCGATGCAGAATTTGATATTGCCGCTATGCAGCAGGCAGAAGATTTTGCCGCTAATACGGTTGAACAGATTAACTGGAATTCACAGGGTTCACAGTGGGGTGCAGGCGAAACAGACGGAATGAGCGTTTATGCCTGCAAATCCTGCGGCGGTGAAATTGTTGCCGATGCAACAACCGGTGCAACAAGCTGTCCCTACTGCGGTAACCAGGTCGTTATGCAGGGTCAGTTCTCAGGTGCACTCAAGCCCGATCTTGTAATTCCCTTCAAGCTCGATAAAAAAGCCGCAAAGGAAGCGCTCAAAAAGCATTTCATGGGCAAAAAATTTGTTCCCAAGGCATTTTTAGCCGAAAATAAGCTTGATGAAATCAAGGGTGTTTATGTTCCTCATTGGCTTTTCAGCTGTGATGCGGTTGTAAATGCAACATATCAGGCTGAAAAATACAGACATTGGTCGGACAGTAAGAACGAATACACCGAAACCACCGCTTACAATGTTTACAGAAGCGGTTCAATCGGCTTTGACAACGTTCCCGTTGACGGCTCAACAAAAATGCCCGATGACCTTATGGAATCAATCGAGCCTTTCAACATCAATGAAGCCGTTCCTTTCAACACGGCATATCTCGCAGGTTATCTTGCAGATAAGTATGACGTTGACGTAAATCAGAGTATGGGCAGAGCAAATCAGAGGATTCAGGCGAGTGCTCTCAATGCATTTGAAGATACCGTTGACGGTTACGATTCCGTCAGCCCCATTCAGGCGGCAATGCAGGTTGCAAACGGCTCATATAAGTATGCTCTTTATCCCGTGTGGATTCTTAATGTTAAATGGAACGGCAAGAATCATACTTTCGCAATGAACGGTCAGACGGGTAAATTCGTCGGCAATATTCCCACAGAGGATAAGAAAGCCAAGCTCATCGGCGGTCTCGGCGGTGCAGCTGTCGGTGCTCTTATCTACATAATTATCAACATTATTTCATCGCTTTAAGGAGGTGCGGAAGAAATGACTAAAAAGATTTTTGCAATTTTTATTGCGGTTACGGTCTGCCTTTCAATGGCACTTTCCGCATCGGCTTATACAAGTCAGTATGTTTATGACCCCGAATATAATCTTTCTGACAGCGAACTTTATGAACTCAATAACTATGCCGCAGGTATAGAAAACAAAAGCGGATATGCTCTTATTTTCTGCATTATCTCCGATAACGGCGGTATGACAAACGAAGAATATGCCGAAGAAGCATATTACAGCTATACGGATTCAAAGGATGCAGTTGTTTTTGTTCATAACGAAACAGAGAAAGTCTACAACTACTATATTGCAGGCGATGAAAAAGGAATTTTCAGCGAAGCAGTTATCAATGCAATGAAGACTGCTTATGACACAAACGAAAGCTACTACGGCGGTATTATGGGATTTTATGCGGCTGCCGAAACAGCACTTGAAGCTCCTGCTTATAATACCGCACCCATAGGCGGTAATGCGGTCACAAATGCTCCCGATTCGTATGTAACCGAGTTTGAAAAGGTTGAAAGAACACTTCCTCTCGTTGTTGACCAGGCAAACATCATTCCCGATGACGTTGAAGCCGCACTTATCGCAAGATGCGACACAATAGCGGAAGAATATAAAATGGAAGTTGCAATCGTTACCGCTTCCGATTTCGGCGGTCTTACCGCAGAGGCTTATGCCGATGATTTCTATGATTTCAACGGCTACGGCTACGGTGAAAACGATGACGGTATGCTTGTTGTCTATAAACCCGGTGAAGAGGGCGAAAGAGAAATCTGGATTACAACCCATGGCAACGGCTCAACATTTTTCTTCCAGGGTATCCGAGAAGGCATTATTGCCGATATGAAGGATTACCTTATTGCAGAAGATTACGAAAAAGCATTCAATATGTATCTTGACAGAGCAGAAGAACAGCTCAAACCCGGCACTCCCGTTATCTGGCTCTTTGTTCTTGCACTTGTAGGTGCGGTTGTGGGTCTGCTTATCACAGGCTCAATGACAGCAAAGAACAAGAGCGTTATTGCTCAGAATCAGGCTAAGGTTTATACCCGTCAGGGCAGTATGATGGTTACGGGCGCACAGGATGTATATGCATATTCCTTCGTTGATACAAGACCTAAACAGACAAGTGATAACAGCAACGATGACTCTACGCACACAAGCTCGTCGGGCAGAACCCATAACGGTTCGGGCGCAAAATTCTGAGGAGTGATTACATATGGCACTTTTTGATATGCTCAAAAGCAAAGCGGAAAACGCTATTAAAAAGAGCGTTAATTCAGCTGTAACACAAGGCATCAACAAAGCCACATCGGCTGTCAGTAATCTCGGCAATAAAAAAGAAAAGATTGTTTTCAATTCTTTGCCCTCAACCTTCGAAGAGTTTACTTCTCTGTCTCAGGCTGCTCTCTCAACTCCGTTTGACACAGCCGCAATGACAGTTCTTGCTTTCTGCTATTATCCGCAGAATAAAGACCTTGCTTTGCAGATGGTGAATTATCTCAGAGGTCCGAGACCGTTAAGCGGGGGAGATATATCCTTCATTGCAGACAGATTCCGTGACAGCGATTATGTTCCCCGTTCATATTTTGAAGGCTCAACTCCCGCAAACGATTACACACCCACCGAGCCTTACACAATAGTTGTCAGCGAAAATCCTTATTCATATCAGAATGAGGGTTATGCAACTCTCTATATTACTTCGGGCGGTGCTGACAGTCCCCGAAGCGTTCAGATGCGCAAGGCAAAGGACGGCAAATGGTATCTTTGGGAACAGTTCATTCTCGTCAGTATCCGTCAGCCTGAAAGCTCAAATCCTTGGGCATAACGGGAGGTGAAACATATGGAAAACATTAACTCAATTCAATTTGACGGTCGTTTTAATACCGAAGTGATGCAGGGTACATATAAACTGTTTACGGAAGTTAAGTTTACAGCAATTCTTAATATTGAGATTGCAGACCCTGATAAATTCAATACTATGTTCGGCGGTCAGCTTCCCGTTGACCTTATTAAAAATGATGCATCACGTGTTGCTGAAAGGACCTTTACAAAAATATTTGCAGACGGCTGCTCTGTTGACGAACTGAAATACAAGGCAGACACACAGGCTGATTTGATTTTGCAGGACTTCGCAATTGCAGGTTGGGAAGCAAGAGCAGGTATCAGAGCCACCGCAATAAATAATGTGATTGTTGAAATTGACCCTAAAACAGAAAAAATGCTTTCAACTATGGCATCAATAAACTCTGTTTCCGTTCCTGTTTCTGTCCCTGCGCCGCAGGGTGAAATATGGCAATGTGCCTGCGGTAACAACAATTCGGGCAGATTCTGTACCGAATGCGGAATGAAAAAGCCTGAAGGTTGGGTCTGCTCCTGCGGAAACACAAATAAAGGTAAGTTCTGCACGGAATGCGGAAAGCCGAAAAATCAATAACCAAAGAATATTTTTTGGAGGTAAATTAAAATGAAAAAGTTTTTAGCAATTCTTATGGCTCTTGCAATGCTTCTTTCATTTGCTGCCTGCGGCGGTAATGAAAATCCCGAAACAACACAGCCCACCGAAACAACAACCGAAGCTCCCAAATTTGATGAAACCGTTGTTACAGACGGCAAAATCAACAAGCTCACAATCAGAACTCCCATTGGTGAGTTTACTTTCAACGAAGCCAACACAGAGGGCAACTTCCTTGCACAGACAAATATCGTCAAGTGCGGTACTCTTGAAAATGCAGAAGTGAATATCGGTGTTGCTTTTGCAGTTACTCATGCAGCATACGATTCAGTTCACGATTACGTTACAAAGAGCTTCAGCAATAATACTATCTTTGAAGAAGGTAAAATCGGCGAATTCACAACATATATCCGTCAGAACGGACCTTCCGCAATGCAGATTATCGTTTGCTTCAACAACTTTGAGTTTGCTATGATTGAGTTCAAACTTCCCGCAGGCGCAAAGAGGGACGATTATGCAGCACTCCGTGCAGGCGAACTCTTCAAGACTGTTTATGAAAATCTTACAATTGAAGCAGGTGCGGCAGAAGTTGAAAACACCGATGCAGGCGAACCCGAAGCTCCCGCAAACGGACCTGTTACAACAGATAAAGGCTTTGTAACAGTTACTCCTGCAGGCGGCTTTATCTATGACGAAGCACAATCGGATAAAAACTCACTTGCTTTCACCAACACTTCTCTCGGTGCAAATGCCGCTGTTTATGTTTATGACGAGCAGAGTATGGAATACGAAGTTCAGAAAAAGCAGTTCGGATATGCATATCCCAACAAGGAATACACATCTGTAACAATCGGTGCAAACACTTACGAAGCAATCGAATCCAACACAGGTGTTACATACCTTGTTGCAAAAACATCAACAGGCAATGCAATGTACGTTATGGTATGGAGCTGCTCTGTTGCAGATGCAACACCCCTTATTGAAACAATCGTAATCAACTAAGCTTAACGGAGTGGCCGTTTTCGGCGGTCACTCCTATTAATTTTTAAGGTGATTTTATGAAAAAGTTTATATCGCTTGTTCTCGCAGCTGCTATGCTTTTTGGCTTTGCAGCTTGCAATGCAGATAAACCCGAAAATCCCGTAAATGAATCAACAACAAGTGCAGAAAATAACAATTCAGCAGAAAAGAAAAAAGACATAGAGTTTCTTTCCGTTTATACAGAAAAAGCCTATGAGTATGAAACGTATACTGAAGATTATTATTATCTGACAGAGATAAACTATCAGAAACTGCATCTTTCCGAAGAAAACAGAAAAAAATATCCCCGCCTTGCAAAAGCTCTTGATTCTCTTAATGCCGATAAAACAGAGTTCTATAAGGATAAGGCAAAAGAGCTTGATGAGTATGCATCGGAACAGCTCGGTTATTATTATGAAGATGGCGAGCAGCCGACGGTTTACACCGCAAACAACGAATATTTTCTTCAAAGAGCAGATAACGTTGTTCTGAGTATCAGAAGCGATGCTGATGAATTTTCGGGCGGTGCACATCCCAACTACGGCTATGGCGGATATAACTTTGATACCGTAACGGGCAAAGAACTTGTTATAACCGACGTTATGACCGATATTTCGACTCTTCCCACAATTCTTTCGGAAAAGATAAATTCAAAAGACGAATTTGCAGACGGATTTTTCAGTTCACTCGAAGAAACTCTTTCGGAATACACAGCAGAACAGTTTAATTGGACAATCGGTTATCAGGGTATAACTTTCTGTTTCAGTCCCTATGAAATCGCACCCTATGCCGCAGGTCTTATCACAGCCACGGTTTATTTTGACGAATATCCCGAGCTTTTCAACAAGAAATATACTATTGCCCCCGAATCCTATGCCGTAACACTTTCTGAATGGAGCGACGTTGAGTTTGATATGAATCCGTCTGACGCTAAAAAAGATAAAGTCAGCGTCGGTCTTTCGTATTACACGGAAGAAGGCTCATATAAAGATATCAGTCTTAATCTCAACGGTAACGAGTTCACGGTTGAAGATGTTTATGCTTTCAGTGCCGAATATTATCTTGTCAATTCAAACGGCAGATATTTTGTTTATCTTGTGCCACACGGTTACAACGATTATACAAACATTCTCGTTTATGACCTGAACGGCAATGAGATAAAAGAATCAGGTGAACTTGACAGAACAGCTTTCGGAAGTCTGGTATGGGAGGATGAAAACGAAGATACCTATCAGGCAAAACTTGCTTTTAATAATCCCACACAGTTTGTTCTTGAAACAACCTTTGATATTCTTGGAACATACTCCGCTTTTAAAACTTACACCGTGAATTCTGAAACGGGTATGCCCGAATCGACCGATGAATTCTATACCGTAGACGAAAGCTTTGCACACGTTCTTACATCAAAAGAAGCTTTCAACGTTAAAATTCTTCCCGATATGAAAGCCGAGCTTATCAAAGCAGGCTCAGAATTCACACTTCTGCGAACAGACGGCAAAACCTTTGTTGATGCAAAACTCGGTGACGGCAGAGAATGCAGAATAAACGTTGAACGTGATGAAGAAAGCTATCATCTTTTTATTGACGGCAAATCGGAATACGATATTTTTGAAGATGTTTTTTATGCAGGATGATTAAAATTATAATGTTTTGTAACGGCAGAGGAATCTGCCGTTATTTTTTTGATAATCTGCACTAAAGTACGATGAAAAACCGAAAATATATGATATAATGATATTTGTAAAAAATCCGGCAAACAGGTGTGATGTTATGAAAGATTTCAGCAATGTAAAATTCAAATGGACTTTCCGTGATTATCAGCAGGCGGTGCTTGATAATTCGCAAAAACATCTTAAAGATAAAAGAATTCATATTGTTGCCGCACCCGGCAGCGGTAAAACCATTCTCGGTCTTGAGCTTGTCCGCAGGCAGAATGCACCTACGCTCGTTATGTCACCGTCTGTTACAATCCGTCAGCAGTGGGGTGAAAGATTCGTTGAGGCTTATCTTCCCGAAACAGAAAATCCCGATGAATATATTTCTTATTCGCTTACAAATCCGAAACTGATAACCTCGATAACTTATCAGGCACTCCATGCCGCTTTCACAAAATCCGTTATGGAATCCGAAGCGGATGAAGATGAATTTGAAGCCGAAGAAACGCAGGATTTCAGCAATTTCGATTTGCTTTCGGAAATAAAAAAGGCAGGCATAAAAACAATCTGCCTTGACGAAGCACACCACCTTAAAAGCGAATGGCAGAAGGCTCTCGAAAAGTTTGTTGCAATGCTCGGTGACGGTGTTACAGTCATTGCTCTGACTGCAACTCCGCCCTATGACAGCGCACCTGCCGAATGGAACAGATATCATACCCTATGCGGCGATATTGACGAAGAAATTTTCGTTCCTCAGCTTGTTATGCAAAAAACTCTCTGCCCTCATCAGGACTATATTTATTTCAGCTATCCTACAGCGGAAGAATCACAGATTCTTGCAAATTACAAAGCAAAAGCATCGGCTGTTACCGATGAAATAATCAGAAGCGGTCTGCTTTCAAAAGCTTTGCAGGTTTCAGATGCGGCAGGTAACGAAGAAATACTTTATGATAACCTTGCAGGCTTCAAATCCCTTGTCTGCGTTGCGAAACAAGGAAATGCCAATATCTCAAAGAGCCTTGAAGAAAAGGTTTTTGAAGGCAGAAAAGCGCCTGTTTATTCAATAGCCGAAGCCGAAAAAGCATTTCAGTTTATCATTGATAAGCCTGATGTATTCTCCGAAGAAATCAGCGAAGAATTAAAAGCAATTCTTTCAAAAGAGGCTCTTATCGAAAAAAGAAAAGTACGACTTGCATCGAACGATAAAATCAATAAAATGCTTGTTTCTTCAACGGGTAAACTCGGAAGCATAAATAAAATCGTTGCAAGTGAATATGTAAATCTCGGTGATTCTCTGCGTATGCTCATTCTTACCGACTATATCAAAAAGGATATGCTGAAACTTGTCGGCACGAACGAAGAAATCCACGCTCTCGGTACTGTTCCCGTATTTGAATCAATCCGCAGAACAAATCCCGATATAAAGGTTGCGGTGCTATCGGGCACGCTTGTGATTCTGCCCGATTCAGCCGTTGAAACTGCGCAGAAAATCGCATATAACGAAGGTGTGCCTTGCAGAATAAAGAAACTTGAAAACACAAATCACACCGAAATCATTTTCAGCGGTTCAAATAAAAATAAGGTCAGCATCATCACAAAAGCTTTTCAGCTTGGCGTTATCAATGTTCTTATCGGCACAAAATCTCTGCTCGGCGAAGGCTGGGATTCACCGAATATCAACTCACTCATTCTTGCAAGCTTTGTCGGCAGCTTTATGCTCTCAAATCAGATGAGAGGCAGAGCAATCCGAATTGATAAAAAGAACCCCGAAAAGGTGTCGAATATATGGCATCTCGTGACGGTTGAGCCTGATTCAAAGGACGAAATCATCAGCGATGATTTTGAAACGATGAAACGCCGTTTTGCCTGCTTTCAGGCGCCTGCATATAACAGCGATATTATTGAAAGCGGTACGGACAGAATAGATATTCTCAAAGCGCCTTATGATGCAAACGGACTTGAAAGCATCAATAATCAGATGCTCTCGCTTGCATCGTCAAGAAACGTTATGGCAGGCAGATGGAACGGTGCAGTCAAGGGCAAGGCAAGACCCGAAATTGAAGAAGTCAGCGAAATTCCTGCCGAGGTTCAGCCTGCAAGTGCCGTTCATAAGAATAAGATTTATGCAATCGTTCTTGCGGTTCTGATTGTCCTTGCAATAATCATAATTGCAACGTCGGGTTTCTTCGGCGGTCTGATCGGATTCATCATTGCGGCAATATCTTCTGTATTGCTCATCAAATCCGCATCGGTAGTTATGAAGAATTCATCGCCCGAAAAAACGGTTTCAAACATCTCAAATGCGATTCTCCGCACACTCAAAGAAATCGGTGAAATCGAAAGCAGAGGAGCAACGGTATCTGTTAAAAAATCTGAAAAGAAGAATACAGTCAACTGTTCTCTTTCAAAGGCAACCGTCAGAGAAAAGAACGTGTTTGCAAAAGCGATTTCCGAGCTTCTTTCACCCATTGATGATCCGAGGTATCTTCTCATCGGCACAAAGGGTATTTCAAAATTCACAAGCAGAAACTACATTCAGAGCTATGCCTGCCCGTCGGTGATTGCGGTCAATAAAGAAACGGCAGAAATCCTTGCAAAGAATCTCAGATCCGCAGGCGGAAAGTTTGAACTCGTTTTCACAAGAAACGAAAACGGCAGAAAAGAGCTTTTTAAATGCCGAAAGTATTCTTACATCAATGCGAACAGCAGATTCGTCAAAAACAAAAAGATTGTGAAATGAAAAAGCAGGCAACATCATAACGATGTTGCCTGTTAATATTTTATTCTGTTTTATGGTCGTTGATAACAAGACCGCTTTCACGGACTCTTACCGCAAGCTCGGTGCGGTTGCGGAAGCCTGTTTTGTCACGCATATTCTGGATATGCGCTTTCACGGTGCGCAGGGACATTCCGAGCTTTTCGGCTATATCCGCATCGGCTTCGCCGTCAACAACCTCACGAAGAACAAGAAGTTCTTTTTCGGTGAAATCAACGTTTAATGCTTCGCCGAGTCTGAGCGAGGGAGTTGTGTCGGGATAAACGGAATCACCCGCCATTGTTCTGTTCATAACCTCGATGATTTCCTCTGCAGATGCACTTTTATACCAGAAACTTTCAACTCCCGCTTTTCTTGCTCTTTCAATAAAGCTGAATTCGGGCTGGCTTGTGACGATGATTATTTTGATATGCGGACAGCTCTTTTTGATTTTTGCCGCCGCATCAAGTCCGTTTGCATCCATTGCCGTGCATACGTCCATAAGAATAAGGTCAATGGGATTTCTTCGGCAATAAAGTTCTGCCATTGCCGCACTTTCAATCGATTGCGAAAATTTATATTCTTCGCTGTCGTTTATGTATATTTCAAGCAGTTTGCGAGCCATAGGGTCGTCTTCAACAATAAGAACGTTAATCAAAATAATTTCACCTCTTTCGGCATCTGCACAGTCATAACAAACTGCGGCACAGACTGAATTTCCATATTTCCACCCAATCGTTCAATTTTACTGCGGAGTGAACCGAGACCACCGCCTTCGTGTATTTCAGCTGTCGGTTGATTACCGTCATTGGTATAACGGGCACAGTAACCGTCATCTGTTTCGTAAAACTCAACGAACAGAGTTTTGGCATCTGCATGAATAACGGCGTTTGTCAGCGCTTCCGTTGCCGCAGAAGTCAGTATACTGCCTGTCATATCGTTCATCGGGAATTCACCGCTGATTTCAACGGTTGCACCCGCTGATTCCGCAATATCAATAAGCGTGTTAAGCAGACCGCTGTTCTGCGAAGGCTCAGCTTCCGTGCGGAGAACGGCAATGTTTCTGTTCCACGTGCTGATAATCGGCTGAAAATCGGCATCGGGCAAACTCAACGTATGATGGGTTGCAAGAAGTGCCTGACCGAGTTCGCTGTGAATGCGGATTTTTGTTTCAAGCCTCTCTCTTGCCCTTGTTGTTTCGTCAACGGTTTCGCCGTAATGTCTGAGTCTCGCATTCATTTCTTCAAGCTCTTCGTTGTTCATACGAAGTCTGTTTGTAAGTTTATGAAGGCTTGTTGTGTCGGTTGCGGTAATCTGAAAAACATTTTCAACCTTTTCACGTCTGAAAGTATAAACCGTTCCGTCAGACAGACGGTATTCGGGCTGTTTGCTGTCGGTAATACGATGAACATCGGGAAGAACATCGCCGGTTACAAGTGCCTTCCAGAATCTGTTGGCATTCTGAATTTCTTCGCCCGTCAGAATATATCCGAGTTCGTTCATTTTGTGGTTTACAAGCAGAACGGTACCGTTTGCCTTTGAAAAACAAAGACCTGTCGGAAGATGGTCGAAACTTTCTTTTATCGAGAGCGGCGAAACGCTGTTTATGCGGTAACGGATTTCTCCGATACCGAGAAAAACAAGAAAAGCAAGATTTGCCAGAATATACATCAGAGAATATTCCGCATTTTCAAGAAGCAGTATGCTCGGATACGGAATATCACGGCTGAAAATAAATGCGTTTATTCCCGTTGTCAGAACAACGAGCAGAGCAAAGCCTGCAAGATTGAAAAGAACGGTAAACACCTTTGTCAGAGGCTTGTAATCACGGATAAAAAGATTGGGAATACAGCAGATGTTTATTACGGCTTCGAGAAATAAAACCGACATAAATAATGCCTGGAAATAAGTTCCCGTTTCAAGAAGGTTAATCATCCGATGCTCCCCCCTTCGGAAAGAAGAATATAAACCGCAATATCGTTTTCATCAACATCGCAGGTTACACTTCCGCCGTTGAGTGAAAGTGTATTCAGCGCAGAAATATCCGCACCGTCATTCAGACCCGTCTGAAGAGTGAGCTTTATGACTGAGTTTTCACATTTGAGCGATACCATAAGAGCGTTGATATCATCGATGAATAACTCGGCTGTTTTTTCAAACAAGTCATAAACGGCAACTGCATTTTCAACATCCAGATTGCCCGAGCACCTGCTCTTTAACGATGAATGAACACCGAGCAAGCGGATATTGTCAAGCGATTCACGAAGGCAGAATTCAAGCTCTGATGAAGAAATGATTTTGTTTTCTTCGCTGAGCAAAAGCAGATTGCTTCTTCGTTTTATGTAAGCACTTATGACGCAGATTTTCGCCAGCGCATTGTGTGCGGATTCGGGACTTTGTTTTGCCTGAACGAGTAGTTCATCGGCTTTTATAAGCTGGGATGAAACGTCACGGGCAATACGATCATAGAGTCTGTTTTTTTCTTCGAAACGTGCTTTTTGCTCGTTCATATCAATTTCGGCTTTCAGCAGAAAGTTGTTTTCGCTGAGCCTTTCACGGGTTTCTTCAAGGCTCTTCATCAGCTTTTTGATTTCTTTGATATCGTTCTGCCAGAATACGTATCCGCCCGAAACGGGATTGCCGTGAAGCATTGTTTTTCCGAGTTCAATGGGTTTGTTCAATGCGCTTCGCATCACATCTTCGGGCAAATCATCGGCATAGGAAGAGATATACATTGTCTGATAATTCTTATCAACAACCTGCGCCGCAACCGTTGAAATTTCAAAGAATTCCGTGTAACCCGTATTTGAACGGATAAGTCCGCTTTCGATTGCACTTTCAAGAAGAAGGGTAATCATAAGGCAGTCAACAGCAGTAAGGTCGGCGTCGATAAGACCGAGAGCATAAAGCACCCAGAAAACAACCGAGCAAGCCATAATGATAAGAGGCAATTTCTGGAATGTTTTACTTCCAGGCACACGGCTCTTGATTGCAAGAGCAACAACAAAATAAAAGCCCAGAACGATAAACCATGTACATACGATATAAAAACCGAAACCGTATTCATATTGTTCATTGAAATAGTAAATTCCGTTCGGAAATTCAAACACAAGATTATGAAAATCGTTTGTAAATACAAAAAGAATGAGTGCGAAAGCGGGGATGTAAAGAAGATTGAGCCACCAAGGCATTTTGTATGTTTCGGGTTTTCCGATATAGGTTGTGATAAACACACCGAGAAGCGGAATAAGAATCATCGGAATGTAAAAAGTATACCACATATATCTGCAAATGTCGGAGAATTCGGAAACAAAAAACCATTTTGCAGTACGCTCAGCAAGCCAAAATGACATAAGCAGACCGACGGAAATCAGATAGGTTCGGATTCGTTTATCAAGAATTCTGCGCCGCACGGAAATAACCCAGCCGAACGACAGCGCAACAAAAATTATGTGAGGTAGAATTGTAAATGTGTTTCCCCAAAATGAGTTGGTAAGCGGAAAGTTGATGCCGTTATAGAGTATACCTGCCATTGCAAGAACCATTGCACAGACAAGATAAATCAGAGTTTTTTTCTGTGTCCTTATCATATTCCGCCTCCTCTCATAAAAATTCAATTTAATAATAACATAAAAGCAATGAAAAATCTATATTTATTTCACACTGTTTTTTGTTTCAAAACTTTCAAATTAATCAAAAAATTAACATTAATAAACCCCGAATGGTTTGCAACAATAATAAAGCAAACGCAAATTGAATGTGAAGGGGTGTAAACGAAATGTCAAAGAACAATTCAGTAGTTCCTCAGGCAAGAGCCGCTCTTGACCAGTTCAAGATGGAAGCTGCTCGTGAGGTTGGTGTTAACCTTAAGCAGGGTTACAACGGCGACCTCACTTCCAAGGAAGCTGGCAGCGTAGGCGGTCAGATGGTTAAGAATGATTGTCCCGTACGAACTATGAAATTCACCCGTGAATACCGTTGGCTTGACGGACACAGCAAAGAGATTACATACGAAGTAGCTCTTGCGGTATAAGACTATGTTTTTAGTTGAGTTAATTATTTATACTTGACATATTAAGTGCGATTTGATATTATAATACTGCAAATATGAATAGTTATATTTGGAGGAGTTATGAAGTTTACACAACTCGGAAGTGAAAAAGCGATTCTGAAGGAATTCGGCAATCGTATAAAGCAATACAGAATTTCAATGAATGTTACACAGCACCAACTCGCACAGAGATGCGGTGTTTCCGTCAGCACTATGATGCGCATTGAAAACGGTGACGACCCGAAATGGTCAACGATAATCAAAATTTTATCGGAATTCAATTTGCTCGATAATCTTGATGTTTTAATACCCGAACCTCAACCCGATTACAAAGCGATGTTTGAAGAAAAGACTGCAAGAAAACGTGCAAGACCCGACAAGAAAAAATCGGGCGATACTTGGGTCTGGGAAGAAGATAAGGAGAATGAAGATTGAAAAACATAAATACTGTCCGTGTGAAATTATGGGGCACAACCGTCGGCTATCTTCATCAGGATGACAACAGACTTGTCGGATTTCAGTATGATGAAGATTTTCTGAAAAGCAACATTGAGATTTCACCCGTTAAAATGCCATTATCGGCGGTTACTTATTCTTTCCCTTCTTTGCCCGAACAGACTTTTCACGGCTTGCCGGGAATGGTTGCCGATTCGCTTCCCGATAAATTCGGTAACATTGTCATAAAGAACTATCTTGAAAGTCAGGGAAGAACCGAAGACAGCTTGTCGGTTATTGAAAAACTTTGTTATACGGGCAAGCGTGGTATGGGTGCGTTGGAATATGAGCCTTCGCAGGAAATTGTGTCAGCAAACGAAAAGGTTGACCTCGATGCTCTCACAAAACTTGCTTCCGATATTTTGTCCGAAAAAGAGAAGGTTCACTTTGAGAAAAACGATAGCCTCATGGCACAGTTGATGGAATGCGGTTCATCTGTCGGCGGTGCAAGAGCAAAAACTCTTATTGCATGGAACTCCGAAACAAACGATATCCGTTCGGGACAGATTGAAGCAGGCAAGGGTTATGAATACTGGCTTCTGAAGTTTGACAATATCAAGAATAACAAGGATAAAGATTCAAGACCCGATGACGGCGAATACACAAAAGTTGAATATGCCTATTATCTTATGGCTCTTGATGCGGGAATTGAAATGAGCGAATGCAGACTTTACAAAGAAAACGGCAGTGCCCATTTTATGACGAAACGTTTTGACCGAAAAGGCAAAAAAGGAGAAAAACTTCATATGCAGTCACTTTGTGCTATTGCTCATATGGATTTCAATTCGCCGAGAGTTTATTCATATGAAGAAGCGTTTGCGGTAATGAAACAGCTCAGACTTCCTTACAGCGACTTTGTTCAACTGTTCAGAAGAATGGTTTTCAATGAGTTTGCAAAGAACTATGATGACCACACCAAAAACATCTCGTTTCTTATGGATAAAAAGGGTGTATGGTCACTGTCGCCTGCGTATGACGTGACGTTCTCTTACAGAAAAGACAGCATCTGGGTTAATGCCCATCAGATGCTTATTAACGGAAAATCAGACGATATAACAGATGAAGATATGATGAAGGTTGCAGAAAAAGTCAGTGTCAAAAAATCCGATGCAATAAAGTGCATTGAACAGGTCAGAGCTTCCGTTTCAAAATGGGAGAATTTTGCCCGTCAGGCAGATTTATCGGAAAACAATATCAAAAGAATACAGAAAATGCTGAAAACAAATCAGTAATAACAACGAGAGCTATACAGCTTGCATTGAAGCAAATTGTATAGCTCTTTTTATATTCGGGAACGGTTTTCTTACTTATTATCTTGCTTATTTTCTTGCGAAAATCATTGCTTTCAGGACTTAAGTATAAAAAACTCAACCGTGTAATGCATATAACGTAAAATCGGGGTTACAGGTCAAACTATACGCACCCCTTAATTACCGCATTTTCAATCCCTTATGTATCAACGGTTTCAGAGCGCTTATTTGTCTACTTTTCAGATAGTTTTGCTTTGGCTTTATTTTAAATGAGTACAATTTTTGCTCAGTTCAGATATACAATGCTCAAATAATAGGGTTTTTGCAGTTAATTTTATGGTTTTATATTGACAAGATTATCCTTTGTGATTTATAATTTGGGCATAACCAAGTTTGGCTTTGACCAAATTGAAGTTTGATGCGGAAAGGAGAGATTAAAATCAGAAAACGAAAACTCAACACAACAAAATCCGATATGATCAAAATTGCAACAAAAATGTTCATAACGAAGGGTTATTCGGTAACAACCTTAAGAATGATTGCCGATGAGCTTGATACAAGCGCAGGTCACCTCTCTTTCTATTTCCCGTCAAAGGATGATATGCTTGCGGTT
>JAFYVN010000003.1 GCA_017549105.1 Clostridia bacterium | reverse complement strand
GTATCAACTGTGTTATTGAATCAGGCTACGGCAACCGTGATAATCTTCGTCAGGCGATTCAGTCAACGGCAAAATACGCAGAAGCAAAAACTATTTACGGTACAACAGGCTGGTGGGAAACTGCAACGGGCTGGCAATTCTGTATGCCCGGTAACATCAACGCAGAGGTTGAACTGACGGAAAAGACAAAGGGTTATTCATTTAAAACTGATGCTGATGTAACAGAAACAATGAACCTGATGAAAGTCTTACCGTACTCCGTTGCACCTAAAGAGATTATGTTTCCTATGTTAGCTTACACATTGGTAAGCATACTCGGTACCTTTATGGCAAGGGCGGGTAAGGAAACGAAAACGGTTATTATGCTTTACGGAAAAACAGGCTCTATGAAAACCACGCTATCACTTTTAATCAATTCCCTTTTCGGCAGGTTTAATGAAGATAATATACCGATGAATTTCCGTGATACACCCAAGAGCATATTGAACTATTGCTTCACACTTAAGGACTGTGCAGTTATCATTGACGACTATCATCCCGGCTCAGGCAGAGAACAGTCAGCACAGGATGCAACAACTCAGGCACTTATCCGTGGTATCTGTAACAGAGAAGCAAGAGGTGCTCTTGATAAAAGTGGAAGACAGAGAGCTGCCAAAAGACCGCAGTGTAATGTGATAATGACTGCAGAGTATCTTCCTAATGTTGGTGAAAGCGGTGTTGCAAGATTTCTGTCTCTTGAGCTGAAGCCCGGCGACATTAACCTTAACGAGCTTACAAAGTATCAGAAGGAAGCTGAGGAAGGAACCTTATCACACTTCACTTTCCTTGCAACTGAAATGCTGAAGGCAAAATTTCTTGACAAAGAAAACGGAGTGAAAGAACTTTTAGAAAAACTCAAAAGCGGTTTTCTTTCTAACAGAAAGTTTTACAAAGGCAAAGCTGATGAAATGAATTTTCATATCAGACCGAGATTATGTGACGACCTTGCAAATTTAAGAATCGGCTTTGAGCTTTACTGTGAAACACTTTTGTACTATGAAGGCATCACTGCAAAAGAAAAAATTGAAATGTTAAATGAGCTTGACAGAATTTTATTGAGACTCGCAGTGTCACAGCAGGCACTGACAGAAACTGAACAGCCAACAGAAATATTTATCCGAAAGCTTCGCAGTCTTATTGATGTAGGTAAAGTAAATCTTGTTGAGCGTATGATAAGACCTATTGATATGCCGAGAAACCTTGTCGGTTATTATGACGATGAAAACTTTTACTTTGAATCTGATGCAGCTTATGCGGCAGTCATAAAATCCTGTTACGATGTCGGTGAGCATTTCCCGTTAACACAGAAAGCCTTAATAAAAGCTCTGAAGAATGAAGGAGTCAGTATCTGTTCAAAGGGAGAGTGCACAAGAAATGTCAGAGTGTTCGGTACACCCAAAAGAGTTATCTGTATATCAAAGGAAGCATTTAACAAAAGCTTACCGCCCGATGAGGATGAAGTATCCGATGATGAAGACTTACCCTTTGGTCCCGGTAAGATAATATCTACTGAAGAAAGCGAGTCCGAACAGCTCGCCTTTTCTTATGCGGCGGGTAATTAAACGAGGACAATCCAACGCTTGCTTATACTTTTTGGATTTTGGTCCGAAGTTTAGCAAGCATTGGATTTGTATCCGCAAATCCGTAAAAACAGAGCGTTTTTACCAACAGCCCAACACAAAAATCAAAGAAAGGAGAATTCCTATGTCAAAACGAAAAAGAGAAATTGATTTTCATGTTTATCTCAGTGAAGAAGAAAACGAAGTCTTAAATAAATTCTGTAAGGTTATGAAAACTGACCGAAGCAAAATTATCAGAGCAATGATTTTAGGTACAAGGCTTGTTGAAGCTCCGCCTGTTGATTACAAACAGTTCATTATTGAGCTTCGTAGAGTCGGCACTAATCTTAATCAGCTTACAGCCAAAGCAAATGCAATCGGTTTCATTGACCGTAATGAATGCAAGGAAGTTTTATCTGTGGTTCGTTCTCTTGAATCGGATATTGCCAAATATTTTAAACCGGGAAAAGGGAGATTTGAATAATGGCAGTTACAAGAATATGGCCGATAAAAAATAACATTCATCAGGTTGTGTCTTATGCTGCTAATAAAAGCAAAACTGATTTATCAAAATATTCAGACCTTGTTTCATCACTTCACTATGCCGCTGATAAGGATAAAACAAATTTAGAAAGCGAACAGCGACTTCTTGTTGACGGCATTAACTGTGACCCTGACATTGCTGCACAGCAGATGATTGACACAAAAGAGATGTATGGAAAGACGGGAGGCATTGTTGCTTACCACGCATATATTTCCTTCAAGCCGGGAGAGGTTACTCCCGAAGAAGCACAGCAGGTTGCAATGGAAGTTGCTAACAAGATGTGGGGAGCTGATTACGAAATGGTTGTTGCTACTCATCTGAATGCTAACTGTGTTCACTGTCATATAGTCATTAATTCCGTTTCAATGACTGACGGAAGAAAGATGAATGAAGACAGAGCGATGTACCGTCTGTTCAGAAAGACGAGTGATGAAATCTGTCTTGAGCACGGACTGTCTGTTATTGAAAATCCGAAAGGCAAACGAATACCCTACAATGTTTACAAGGCAATGCAGAAAGGTATCAAAACAAAATATGATTATATGCGTGAAGATATTGACTACGCTATTCCAAGAAGCAGAAGCATAAAACAGTTTTTCAGAATTATGAGTCAGAAGGGTTATTGGTTTGATGACGGAAAGATTGGTTACCGTACCGACAAGCACGGCATTAAGCTTTCAAATCTCGGTGACGAATACTCTTATGAAAGTCTTTGGGACAGGATTAATCATCAGCCTCTTTATGAGGTTGATGAAAACTTTTATAACTACACCCGTGCGAATAATTATCTTAAAAATCAAATCTTTGTTTTCAATTACAGAGGTTATGAGTTCAAAGAATCAGCACAGAGTTACCGTTACCCTGAAAATTTCAGCAGAACCGTTTCAGATTTTACAAAGCTGATTGTGGGCGGTGCCGTACTCGGTGCTCCTGTTATTTCGCTTTTGTTTATTGCTCTCTTGTTTGTAGGAGCGATAGCAGAAAAGAACAACTGCAATCCTCATCCGTTCTCACCGAAGATGAAATACTCTGCACCGAGGATTGAGTTTATGCATAAGCAGATTGAGCTTGCTATTGATGAAAAGCTTTATGACTTTGCCGAGGTTGATAAATTCATTTCAAGGACTGACATCCGTATGGAGGAGCTTAAAACCCAGCGTAACAAAATTTACAATCAGATAAGAAGATGCAAAGACCCGACGGCTAAGGAATACCTTATTGACCGTCGGGATTTTCTTACGTCTGAAATATCTGCATTAAGAGAAAAGATTAACATTGCAAAACGCATTATCAAGGACAGACCGGGGCTTGAAGAAAGTCTTGAAGCGGAAAAGGCACTTATCCGTGAATGGTATTTTCCTGAGAAAGTTCAGGTCAAAGAAAAACATTATGAAGGGAGGTAAATGCTATGAACGCTGAAGAATTATGCAAGAAAATGCAGGAAAAGAAAAAGGCTGATAATAAAAATTGTTACGAAGAAGAAATGTCATCAAGCGAATATGCTCATAAGTATATGGGCAGACCAGGCTATTCTGTAAGAAAACACTTGAAGCTTATACAAGCCGAACAGAAAAAGTATAAAAGAAATTATTAATTTTTATGGAGGTAAATTATGTTTAATCAAAATATCAAATCACCGGTAAATATCCCGGTATCAAAAATTCATCCCTTTGAGGGAAATCCTTACAAGGTTTTGGATAACGATGAAATGAATACTCTTATATGCAGTATTCAGGAGCAAGGTATTCTTACTCCTATTGTTGTAAGACCGTTGGAAAATACAAACGATGAATATGAACTTATCTCAGGTCACAGACGAATGAGAGCATCACAGAAAGCAGGGCTGGAAACAGTACCTGCTTTTATTTATGCCGTTAGCCGTGATGAAGCAGCAATTATGCTCGTTGACAGTAATCTTCACCGAGAGCATGTTCTCCCGTCGGAGAAGGCGTTTGCATATAAGCTGAAACTTGAAGCAATGAAGCATCAGGGTATCACTTGTGGACAAGTTGGCCACAAGTCACGAGATGAAATTTCAGACACAGACAGTGGTAGACAAATTCAACGTTATATTCGTCTGACTTATCTCATACCCGAACTACTTGACCTTGTTGATGAAGAAAAAATCGCACTCACACCTGCGGTTGAGCTTTCATACCTTACCGACGAGGAACAGTATGCTCTTCTCGGTGCCATTGAGGTTGAAGACAGAACACCATCTCTTTCACAGGCTGTCCGTTTCAAAAAATTAAGTCAGACAGGAAATCTTTCTGACGATGATATTGAAACCATTATGCAGGAAGATAAGGCAAATCAGAAGCCTATGTTTAAAGTATCTATGGAGAAGCTGCAAAAAGTTGCACCTAAGGTTAAGGATAAAGACTTTGAAGATTTCGTACTGAAAGCCTGTGAGCACTATTACAAGTATCTTCAGCGACAGCGTAATAGAGATGCGAGGTGATGCGTATTGATTAGCAGAATTATAAATTTATATGAGAGCATAAAGGATGGTTTTGTAAAAACTATCAGCGATATAAAAGGAGAATGTACGTTTAATATTCCTGATGTTTCAACCTTCACCAAAGAACAGAAAATCGCATTTGACCAAATGATAGATTTCCTTGCAGATATGATTGAGAAATACGGTAATAAGATACCAAAAAATGATACAGAAATCAGAAACAAGAAGACAGCTTAAAAGTGTTGTGAGGCAGGGTTATCCTGCCTCACACATTTGTCGAATATACGAAAGAAAAATATAATCACAATGTAAAATTATAAGGAGTTGAAAATATATGAAACGATTAAATTGCTATATCTACACCCGTGTTTCAACATCAATGCAGGTCGAGGGATTTAGTCTTGATGCACAGAGAGAAAAGCTCCGTAAATATGCCAAGTATCAGGAAATGCATATTGCAGGAGAATACAGTGATGAAGGTAAATCAGGTAAAAACATTGGAGGAAGACTTGAGTTTCAGCAAATGTTATCAGATATTGCAAGCGGTAAAGATAATATAGATTATGTTCTTGTTTTCAAGCTGTCCCGTTTCGGCAGAAATGCCGCTGATGTGCTTTCATCTTTACAGATTATGCAGGACTACGGTGCAAATCTTATCTGTGTTGAAGATGGTATCGACAGTTCAAAGGACAGCGGTAAGCTAATGATTTCTGTATTATCTGCCGTTGCTGAAATTGAGCGTGAAAATATTCTTGTTCAGACAATGGAAGGCAGAAAACAAAAGGCAAGAGAAGGTAAATGGAATGGTGGGTTTGCCCCTTACGGATATTATCTTGAAAAAGGTGAATTAAAGATTGCAGAGGATGAAGCTGAAACTATACGCATTATATTTGATAAATATATAAATACAAATATGGGTGCAAATGGTATTGCTAAATATCTCAACCAACATGGCATTGCTAAAAAGCCAAGACAAAATGGTACATTAAATACCTTTTCTGCACATTTCATAAAGTTGGTTATACAGAATCCTGTCTATTGCGGAAAGATAGCATTCGGCAGGCGTAAAACTGAAAAGATTAACGGTACCCGAAACGAATATCATATAGTTAAGCAAGAACAATATCCTGTTTATGACGGTATACACGAAGCCATTGTATCTGTTGAAGATTGGGAATTGGCACAGCAGAAACGAAAGAAATTAGGTATTAAACGAGAGAAGATATACAATCTCGACCACGAGCATTTATTGTCAGGATTGCTTCGCTGCCCTGTTTGCGGTGCGGCAATGTACGGTAACATTAACCGAAAGAAAAAGCCTGACGGGACAATCTATAAAGACCATTTTTATTATGCTTGTAAGCATCGTATGAAGGTTGACGGACACAAATGCGATTATCACAGACAATGGAATCAGACTGTTGTTAACGGAGCAGTTGAAGAAGTTATTGAAAGGCTTGTATCTAATCCTCAATTTGAAAAAGCTTTGTGTGAAAAGATAAACACAAGAGTAAGCACAGAAGGTCTTGAAGAAGAGCTCGCAGTATTCAAAAAGCAACTCAATCAGCTTGTTATGTCAAAAAGAAAGCTTGCATCACAAATGGATACCCTTGATGTCACAGACAGACATTACGATAAAAAGTATCAGGATATGCAAAACAGACTTTATGATTTCTATGATGAGATAGAGATTGTGGAAGAACAAATAGCTGAGCTTCAATCCCGCATCGCCAACATAAAAGAAGAAAAAATATCAGGTGAAAATGTCTATCTTTTTCTGCACTATTATGGTACAATGTACAAAGAGTTTACCGACGCTGAGAAAAAGAAGTTTCTCAACACCTTTATCGAAAGCGTTGAGATATTCAAAGAAGAACAGCCTGACGGTAGACTGTTAAAGTGTATCAATTTCAAATTCCCCGTCTTTTATGACGGGGATGAGAATGTGACACTTATCCGTTGGGACAGTGAAACAACAGTCGAGTGTGTTGTGTTGCTGACACGCAAATAATCAACAAATAAAGGTGAAAAAATTATGATGTATGTACTTCTTACAACTGCGGCGCTCTTGTTTGCAATGCAGTTTTTATTCAATCAGCAATTCCGCAAATTCAACGGAGACGGAAATGATTCAACCGTTATTTTTGCCGGTTACACCCACGGAATAAGCTTTCTGATTATGCTTGTTCTCAGCGGATTCAGGCTTGAATTCACTTGGTTTTCCGTGCTGATTGCTGCGATTTATGCCGTTGTTGTTCTCGGATATAATTACGCAAGTCTCAAATCGTTTGCAACGGCAAATCTCTCTGTTTTTTCAATTTATGCGATGCTCGGCGGAATGTTGCTGCCGCTTGCCTACGGTGTTATTTTTTGCAACGAAAAGCTGAATGTTTTCAAGATATTCTGCATAATTCTTATCGGTGTTGCAACCGCACTCAGCTTTGAAAAGAGCACAACCAAGGGTAACAATCTCAAATATTATTTTGGTGTTTTTGTGCTTAACGGTATGGTCGGAGTTCTTTCGAAGATACATCAGTCGGACACCTCTCTTGCCGTTGACAGCAAGAGTTTTATGGCAACTGTGAACATATGCGTTTTTGTTATGTGCCTTGCATATCAGCTTATCAAGAACAAAAAAATCGCAAAAGTTTCTCTCAAATCTCTCGGAAGCATCGGCGGTCACGCAGTCTGCAACGGTATAGGCAATCTGCTTTGTCTTATCGCTCTTGTTTCGCTTCCCGCTTCGGTTCAGTTTCCGATAACGACGGGCGGTGTTATGGTTTTTTCAACGATAATCAGTCTTATCAGAAAAGAAAAGCCTTCGCCCCAAACGCTGATTTCAACGGCAATTGCGTTTGTTTCAACCGTGCTTATGATGTTTTAAACATAAAAAAACCTCCACGGAATCTGATTTCCGCGGAGGATTTGTTTTTTTGTTCAGTTTGCGGCGATAAAAGCCGATGTTATCTTTATCATCATGAGAAGAGCGATTATCATTGGCAGAGTAAAGATGAACGCTCTCAGCTTTTGCTTTTCGCTCATTGCGGTGAATGACGGTAAAATTTTTCTTTTGTTTTTTATTGCAACGAATGCAACCGAACCGATGATTGAAACCGCATAAAGCACAACCGTGATTGAAATATATATTAAGTTGAGTTTTGTTTCATCGGTGATATCCGCAACAAGGAATTCGATGATTACCGAATAAAGATTGTTGATGAAGTGGATAAGCACACCCGTCCATATACTGTTTGTGATGCAGACGGCATAGCCGATTCCGATGCCCGCAATGAGTGCGAAGGGCGCCTGAATAAGGTTGCCGTGCATAACGGCAAAAATGAGAGCAGAAGCAAGAATTGCAAACTTATCGCCGTATTTTCTCAAAGGCTGAAGAATAACACCTCTGACTGCGAACTCTTCAACGAGAGCGGGCACAACCGCAATGGAAAGTGCATAGATTAATCTTCCGGCAAAATCGGATGGCACGGTGTATTCGGGTGCAGAAAGTGTAATGCCGACCGAATCCATCATCTCCGCAAAAATCCCCGTAACGTAGTTGCCTGCAAGACAAATAAAAATGCCGAGCGCCGTTGCCGAAAGCATAAGAGGAATACTGACGGGTTTTCTGAAATCAACCATCGGAGTGTTTTTGCCTCTGTTGATAAAATATCCGCCTGCAGCAAACGGTACGAGCAGACCGAGAACAGAGAGAAAGATGGTCACAACGCTTTGAAGACCGGGGTCTGTTTCGTATATCTCTCCGATGGGAGAAAGATAAACAAGAATTGACAGAAGATTCTGAATAAGCACATATGCAATAACGCTCAGACCTGCCGCTTTGCTTATGAGTTTAATCGATTCACGTTCTTTTTCGAGGCGTACATATATTGAGTTTTCGGCATCATAAAAATTATACAAATTATCACCGTCTTTGTTGGTTTTTTGCATTTCAACCAAATTTTTTTATTATTATACCTTAATTTTCTATCTCTTACAAGCGTTTTAGGTTAATCAACTGTTAAAATTTTGTTGTATTATTTTGAATTTTAGTGTAAAATATATAGTACATTTTTATTTGTCTGCAATCTATAGGAGGATTATATATATGGCAATTACAAAAAAACAGCTTGAAGAAATGATTTCATCCAAGCTTTCTCATTTCTTCGGTGTTTCGCCCAAGGATGCGACCAACGAACAGTTCTACAGAGCACTTTCGATGATAGCCAGAGATATGGTAAGAGATTCGAGAAGAGAGTTCGATAAGGAATCGCTCGAAAAAAATCAGAAGAAGGTTTATTATCTCTGCATGGAGTTCCTTATGGGCAGAACTCTCAAGAACACTCTTTACAATCTTAATCTTACATCAACCGCAGAAAAGGCTCTTTCAAGCTTCGGCATAAAGCTTGAAAGACTTTATGACTGCGAACCCGATGCAGGTCTGGGCAATGGCGGATTGGGCAGACTTGCAGCTTGTTATCTCGATGCTCTTGCAAATCAGGGCTACAGAGGTATGGGCTACTCGATTCTTTACGAATACGGTATTTTCAAGCAGAAAATTATTGACGGCTGGCAGACCGAGATGCCCGATTTCTGGCTTCCCGGCGGCGAAGTATGGCTTGTTCCCAGAGAGGATAAGACTGTTGAAGTCAAATTTGAAGGCGATGTTATCGACAGCTGGGAAGGCGCATATCATCACGTTGAGCTTGTCAACTGCAAAACAGTCAAGGCTGTTCCTTATGATATGATGGTTGCTGCCAAAGACGGAAAGGGCGCTGCTGTGCTCCGTCTATGGTCGGCAAAGGTTGACGGTCTTGATATGGCGATGTTCAACCAGGGCGACTATATGAGAGCTATGGAAGAAAAGGCTATGGCAGAGGTTATCAGCAAGGTTCTTTACCCCGCAGATAATCACCCCGAAGGAAAGAGCCTTCGTCTGCGTCAGCAGTATTTCCTTGTTTCGGCATCCGTTCAGGATATTGTTCAGAGACATCTCAGAGATTACGGTTCACTCGAAAACTTTGCGGAAATGAACGCAATCCACATCAATGATACCCATCCCACAATGGCTATTCCCGAGCTTATGAGAATTATGCTTGACGAATGCGGTTACGGTTGGGATGATGCTTACAGCATTGTTGAAAAGTGCTGTGCATATACAAACCACACCGTTATGGCTGAAGCTCTTGAGTGCTGGGGTGAAGACCTCTTCAAGAGACTCCTTCCCAGAATTTATCAGATTGTCAAGGAAATTGACAACCGCTTCAGAAAGAAAATCTGGGATGCAACAGGTGATGCGGGCAGAGTTGAAAGAATGGCTGTTATCTCAAACGGTGCTGTCAGAATGGCTAACCTCTGCGTTGCTGTCTGCCACAAGGTAAACGGCGTTTCCGCTCTCCACAGTCAGATTCTTAAAGATACTATCTTCAACGAGTTCTATACTCTTGAACCCGATAAATTCACCAATGTTACAAACGGTATCGCTCACAGACGTTGGCTCTGCCAGGCAAACCCCGGTCTCACCGATATGCTGACAGGTCTTATCGGCAAGGATTTTGTTTATGATGCATCAAAGCTCAGCAAGCTTTCAAAGTATGCAGACGATGCCGCCGTACTCGAAGACCTTCGCAGGATTAAGCTTGAAAATAAAGAGAATTTTGCAAAGATTGTAAAGAGTAAGACGGGTATCAGCCTTGACCCGACTTCGATTTTCGACGTTCAGGTAAAGCGTCTTCACGAGTATAAGCGTCAGCATCTCAATGCTTTCAATATCCTTGCAAAGTATCTTGAAATCAAAGCAAACCCCAACGGAAACTACACTCCCCATACCTATATTTTCGGTGCAAAGGCAGCTTCGGGCTACTTTATGGCAAAGAAAATCATCGAATTCATCTGCGCTCTTGCAGATCTTATCAATAACGACCCCGATGTAAAGGACCTTCTCAAGGTTGTTTATATGGAAGACTATAATGTAACTATGGCAGAGGCTCTTATGCCTGCAGCCGATATCAGCGAGCAGATTTCGCTTGCAGGTACGGAAGCAAGCGGTACGGGTAATATGAAGCTTATGATTAACGGTGCTGTTACCGTCGGTACAATGGACGGCGCAAACGTCGAGATTTATGATGCTGTAGGCCCCGAAAATATTCTTATTTTCGGTATGAGCACTCCCGAGGTCAATGAGCTTAAGAGAAGCGGCTACAATCCGCAGAATTACTACAACAACAACGCCGAGCTTAATAATCTTATCAATTTCATCAATAAGGGAATCAACGGTAAGATGTTCGGTGAAATCGGCGGTTCAATAACCCATCATGACCCCTATATGGTTCTTGCAGATTTTGCTGATTACAGAAACATCCAGAAGACTGCAGAGGAAATCTGGGCAGATAAGGACAGATGGACAAAGATGTCGCTTGCAAATATCGCGGGCGCAGGTGTTTTTGCGGCTGACCGTTCAATCAACGACTATGCAAGAGATATCTGGAATGTCGAAAAAATCGACCTCAGAAAGAAGAAATAATTAGTTAATCACAGGCGGCTCAATCGGGTCGCCTTGTTGATTTGAGGTGAATTATGACCGACCGTGATTTTATGAATCTTGCAATCGAACAGGCAAAAATCGCTGCTGATGGGCTTGAAGTTCCTGTCGGTGCGGTTATCGTGCGTAACGGAGAGGTTGTTTCAGTCGGCAGAAACCGACGTGAATACGGCAAAAACGCTCTTGCCCATGCCGAAATCGAAGCGATTGACCTTGCTTGCAAAAAGCTTGGCGGTTGGCGGCTCTGGGAATGCGAGATGTATGTCACTCTCGAACCCTGCCCGATGTGTACGGGTGCAATAATCAATTCGAGAATCCGCCGTCTTGTTTACGGCGCATCGGATATAAAAGCGGGTTCGTGCGGTTCGGTTGTCAATCTTTTTGATTTGCCTTATAACCACAAACCCGAGGTGGTTGCGGGTTTTATGGCAGATGAATGTGCTGCACTTCTGTCGGATTTTTTTTCACAACTTAGAAAAAGAAAGAAGGGGAATGCCGATGAATCTTGAAAAATTATTTTTTGCAATTGAAATTATCGGCACCGTCGCTTTTGCCATAACAGGTGTCATCACTGCACTCGAAAAGAAGTTTGATATTTTCGGAGCAATCGTTCTCGGAACGGTTACTGCGGTTGGTGGCGGTATTGTGCGAGACCTTATTCTCGGCTATACTCCTCCGATGGCATTCAGAAAATCCGTTTATGCCATAACTGCTGTTGTAACTTCGCTTGCGGTTTTTATTATCGCGTATTTCTTCGGCAAAAAAATTCAGAAACACTATGACGTATATTCGCAGGTCATAAATATTTTTGACTCAATCGGACTTTCGGTTTTTGTTGTCGGCGGTGTCAACAGCGCAATCGCCTGCGGATTTGAGGAGAATATGTTTCTCTCGATTTTTGTTGCAACCTTAACCGGTGTCGGCGGCGGTGTGATGCGTGACATAATGGCAGGCAGAGTGCCGAAAATTCTTCGCAAAAGAGTTTACGCGCTTGCAGCAATAATCGGAGCAGTCATTTATTATTTACTTATATATTACAGCGTTTGTTCCTCAACTGCGGCAATTATTATCGGTGCGGGTTCAGTAATGATAATCAGAATTCTTGCAACGGTATTCCATTGGAATCTGCCGACGGTTAAAAATCTTGATGAATAAAAAATAACGGAAGCGTACTTTTTCGGTACACTTCCGTTATTTGTATTTTTATTTCTCACTTACCGCTTCAAGAACTTCTTTCTTGAAATCTCCGAAGATTTTATATTTCTTTGTGAAGATTATAAGTGATGTGATAATCATTACGGGGGGAACGATGAACATAAGGAACGAAATTGCACTCTGTGCCTGTGCGGTCTGAACGAGCGCTTCACCGTCATAACCCGTAACAGTAAAGGTTGCATACATAATAATCGCCTGCATTGTGTATGCCATTTTCTGAAGGAAGCCCTTCATCGAGAAGGTGAGACTCTGATTTCGGCTGCCCGTCTTGAATTCACCGTAGTCAACGCAGTCTGCAAGCATAACCGTCTGATTGACGAACATACTGCCTGTGCCGAGCGAAGTGAGAATATAGAAGATGCCGAGTGCGGTAACGTTGCCCGTGAAAACGTAACCCATAACAGCCATTCCGATGTAGCCCGCTGCAGCCATTCCGAGTGAAAGTTTGTAGATTTGGCGGTTATTCATAAACTTCGAGAATACGGGAACAACAAGGATTGAAAGCACGGAACCGACTGTACCCATAAGGTTGAATTTTGACTGAAGGGTAAGGTCACCGAGAACAGAGGTGAAATAATAGCTGCTGATACCCGATGTCATATAGAAGCCGGCGTTTGAAATCATTGCAAAGAGCATAAACACAAGAAGCTGATCGTTGCTCTTTATAACATTGATTGCCGCCTTGAACGAGAATTTCTCGTTGTTGACGATGATGCGTCTTTCCTTTGTTGAAAGTACGCTGACGAGTGCAAACAGAACAAGTCCGCCCGCCATAATGATTGACCACTTTCCGAAGCCTTTGCTGAGAGTGTCGGATGTCATTGTGTCAAGCTTACTGCCTGCAACCCCGCCAAAGAATGCAACCGCCATCGGAGTGAAGATTGAAATGATTCCCTGACCGAGACCCGAAAAAGCTCTTGCGATTGTGGAAACAAGGTTTCTGTCTTTTTCTTCACTGGCAAATGAAGGGACCATCGACCAGAATGGGATATCGGCAAGAGTGTTTGTCATACCCCAGAAAACATAGAGTATTGCAGCATAAACGTAGAGTCCGGTTGAACCTGATGCAAAGCCGGGATTGTTGAAAAGCAAAGCAAGCACAATCGCATTGAGCAGTGCACCTGTCAGAATCCACGGACGGTATTTGCCCATTTTTGTTTTTGTTTTGTCAACAATCATTCCCATCATCGGGTCGTTAAATCCGTCCCAAAGACGTGCAAGGGGAGTGATGATAAGAAGAAATGCAGGGCTGATGCCAAGTGCGTTTGTGAGATAAATCGAAAGGTAGGAATAGAACATTCCGTAGCTGAGGTCAAGACCGACGGCGCCTACGCCGTAGCCGAGCTTTTCGCCGAGACCGATTTTTTTCATACCGAAGCTCCTTTTATTTTATTGTATTATTATAATTATATCTTCGTCTTGTTTCAGTGCCTTTTCCGTATTGAATTGATTCTTTCGGGCATCGGTTGATACAAGCCGTGCAGTGCTGACATTTTGATTTTGTCCATACGGGTTTGCCGTTTTTGATTTCAATTGCATTGTCGGGGCAGCTTTTTGCGCACAGACCGCAGGATACGCATTTGTCATCCGCGCGGAATTTTTTGGTTGTACGGCAGAAATCATAAAGTTTTGAAACAAAAAGACTTTTGATTTCACCGTCGGTGCTTCCCGCACGTTTTTTTGCAAATGAATTTATATCCTCACACACTGATTCAAGTTCTTTGTCTGCGTGAACGAGGAATTTTTTGGCTTTTTCCTTGGGACTCGGGTCGTAGAGCACAACATAGTTATCCGGCATCCTGAGAGAATAACTGTAATCAAGGTTTCTGCCGAGCTTTTTGGCAAGCATCTTATCTGCCGAACCTGTTGTTGCACCGCAGGTAATCACGCAGTAGACATAGTTTCCAAGCGAATTCCTAACCTCGGGCAATGAAGCGAAGCGTTTGATGATTTCTGGAAGGCCCCAATAATACACGGGAAAAACGAAACCTGTTTTTTCGCTTTTTTCGATTTTGACCTTGCCATTTAAAACGTCAACAATATTAACGGCAGTGTCGCCCGTTTTTTCGGCAATGACCTGAGCTGCGTGTTTCGAATTGCCTGTTGCAGAAAAATAATAAATCATAAAAATACCTTACATAAATTCTTTTTTAAAATTGTAGCATTCACAAAATTTTTTGTCAATAAATAATAAGCATTGTTTTGTTCATAATAATGATGAACCGTGAGTTCGAAAATAATTTTTGTGAGGTACTTGAAAATGGAAAACAACAAACAGAATAACCAGCAGAATAATCAGCAGAACAACAATCAGCAGAATAAAAACCAGCAGAATCAGCAGAACAAGAAGAACAACAAAGAAAACTTCTGATTAAAAGGCGGTGCTTTGCGGCACCGCTTTTGATATAGGTAATTTTTTATATATCAAAACATATTTTTTAATTCATTTTTGTGATATCTAAAAAAATTGAAAATCCGCTAAAAAAATTCGTAAAAAAATCTATACAAATCAAAAATTTTGTGATAAAGTAATATCGTTAAAAGACTCAAAGGAGTGTTGCATTATGACAAAGATTTATGAAGGCAAAACCAAAGACGTTTATTCACTTGAAAACGGTAACGTTATGCTTAAGTTCAAGGATGATTGCACAGGTAAAGACGGCGTGTTCGATCCCGGTGAAAACACCGTTGGTCTCACTATCGAAGGCATCGGCAAGGCAAACCTCAAATCATCAATTCACTATTTTGAGCTTCTCAAGGCTGCAGGCATCAAGACTCACTATGTAAGTGCAAACATTGATGACGCAACAATGGAAGTTCTTCCCGGCAAGGTTTTCGGTCACGGTCTTGAAGTTATCTGCCGCCTTGTTGCAACAGGCAGCTTCATCCGCAGATACGGCGAATACATTGCAGACGGCACAGTCCTTGAAGGCGGCTATGTTGAATGCACATTCAAAAACGATGCTCTCGGCGATCCCCTCGTAACAGGCGAAGGTCTCGCAGCTCTCGGCATCATGAGTCCCGAAATGTTTGAAAGCATGAAGGCTCAGACTCTCGCAATCACAAAGATTGTTGCTGACGACCTCAAGTCAATCGGTCTCGATCTCTGGGATATCAAGTTTGAGTTCGGTTACAACAACGATGAAGTTATCCTTATCGACGAAATTGCTTCGGGCAATATGCGTGTTTATAAGGACGGCAAGATTGTTGATCCCGTTGAACTTACAAAGCTTATCAACAACAGATAATCGCACAAACAAAAGCACCGTTCATCCGAACGGTGCTTTTTTGGCACCCCCTGCGGGAATCGAACCCACAACTGACCCTTAGGAGCCAGAACTTGGTTATTCTGTTCTCTTCAAAGGTGTTTTAGTGCTTGTGAAGTCCTTATTTTTACTATGTTTTCTTGTTAGCGGAGTACTATGGAATATCTCGAAGTGTTATGTTTTCCTACCGATATTAGCAAGCCGTTAGCAAAAACAGTGATTTGTGGTGGTCGTTAGGCTGTTAATATATTCCTATGTCTTCCAAAAGATTTGCAACAAAAATAATGAGCAAGTGGAATTCTCGCAAGCCAACTTATTTTTGAAAATTTGTCTTATTTTCATATGAGTTGATTTGTTGACAAAACTTTGGAAATATGTTAATATGAAGCGAACTTCATGTGAAGTTCACTTCACACAGAGGTGCGCTATGAAAACAAAAGTAAAAGAATTAAGAGTTTCTGCGAATATGACTCAACAGCAACTAGCTGACAAGGTTGGAGTTTCGCAAAGAACAATCATTTCAATTGAAAAAGGACAGTACAGTCCTTCTTTGATGCTTGCTTATAAACTTTCAAAAGTATTTAATGTAACAATTGAAGAGTTGTGTTGTTTTGATTAAACGGAGGTAGAATATATGAGATTACTGAGAAGCAAGAAGTTTTTAGTGATTGGAATATTACAGATATCTGTTTCTTTATTTTTGCTTGCTGTATGTATTTGGGATAAAAGCACACACAATCTGCTTGTGGCTTTTTTGATGCTCGTTTCAGGATTTATTTCAATTATCAACGCAATATCACCTGGTTTTTTGGGAGAAAAACAAGCTGAAAGTTTTCAGGATGAAAGAGATGTTCACATTGCTTCAAAATGTATTTTGATTACTTCTCGCATAATGTTTTACTGTGTGATTATTGCAGTGTTTATCTTCGGTCTTCTTTGGAATATATATGAAAACACTTTGTTTTTATGGGTGTCTGTTTCTTTGCTTTCTTGTTTGTTGGTGTTTGCTGTTGTTTATTTAATTGCAAATATTTATTATGAAAAAAGAATATGAGAAACTATACGCTTTATTACGGGATTCATTTCATTGGTTAATATACTTTGGGGGACGATGATATTTCTCCGACGTGTAAAAATTACTTTATAACAGGATAACAATCCCCTTTTTCGTTAGCAAGATATTAAAAAATGTTAGCAAAAAGCCGAAATCGTTAGCAGGAATTAAAAAATCCTGCTAATTTTTATTAGCAGGGACAATCACCTTGAAAGTGGTAATTATTCCAACTTGGGGAGGTGATTCTGCTAACGGAAAAATTAGATTTTTCTGAAAATTTTTTGAAAATGCATAAAAAACAAAAAGCCGAAAGTCCTTGATTTCTCAAGGACTTTCGGCTTTTAAAATGGCACCCCCTACCGGGATCGAACCGATATCTAGCCCTTAGGAGGGGCTTATTCTATCCATTGAACTAAGGAGGCGTGGGTGCAAAATATGATATTGTATAGGAACAAAATAACTCAATGTCAATCACTTTTAGTCAAAAGGTGAACGACACAACGAACAATTAGGAGGCAGACGCTCTATCCTGCTGAGCTACGAAGACGTACACATATTCTATTAGCTGAAGTCACGAGAAAAAGACGATTAGTTTAGGTTCTATTAGGAGGGGCCTGTTATATCCATTTAACTAAGGAGGCAAATATTAAATTAAAAAGTTTGTTAAACGGAGGGGCCTGTTATTACGAGCGAAGCGAGTAACAAGGTTTTGGCGCGGAGCGACAAGTTCTTATTACGAGCGAAGCGAGTAACAAGGTTCTCGAACACATCGTGTTCGAGGTTCTTATATCCATTTAACTAAGGAGGCAAATATATAATTTATTTACAGTCAAATATTTTATCAAAATCCCGTTGTAAAGTCAAGATGAAAATTGTCTGCAAAAACCGCTTATATTCGGCGATTTGCCGATAAATAATACTTGAAAAATTTGACATAATATTATAAAATAAATAATTGGTAAAGTATGCGACTACTCTATAATAAAAATTCTGAAAGGATTGAAGAAAATGAGCTTACTTAACAAAAAGACAGTTGACGACATCAATGCAAAGGGCAAGAAGGTGCTTGTTCGTTGCGACTTTAACGTTCCCCTCAAGGAAGGCGTTATCACAGACGAAAACAGAATCAATGCAGCTCTTCCCACAATTCAGAAACTCATAAATGACGGCGCAAAGGTTATCCTTTGCTCACATCTCGGCAAGCCCAAGAACGGCCCCGAAGCAAAGTTCTCACTTGCTCCCGTTGCAAAGAGACTCAGCGAGAAGCTCGGCAAGGAAGTTGTTTTTGCAGCTGACGATACAGTAGTAGGCGAAAATGCAAAGGCTGCTGTTGCTGCTATGAACGACGGTGACGTTGTTCTTCTTGAAAACACACGTTTCCGTGCAGAAGAAACAAAGAACGGCGAAGCTTTCTCAAAGGATCTTGCAAGCATCTGCGAAATGTATGTTAACGATGCATTCGGCGCAGCTCACAGAGCACACTGCTCAACAGTAGGCGTAACAGCTTATGTTGAAGAAGCAGCTGTAGGTTATCTTATGGGCAAAGAACTCAAGTATCTCGGCAACGCTGTTGAAGATCCCGAAAGACCCTTCGTTACAATCCTTGGCGGTGCAAAGGTTGCTGATAAGCTCAACGTTATCGAAAACCTTCTCAACAAGGCTGATACACTTATCATCGGTGGCGGTATGGCTTACACATTCCTTGCTGCAAAGGGCTACGGTGTAGGTAACTCACTCCTCGACGAAAGCAAGATTGACTACTGCAAGGATATGCTTGCAAAGGCAGATGCAAAGGGTGTTAAGATCCTTCTTCCCATCGATGTTGTTACTGCAGCAGGTTTCCCCAACCCCATCGATGCTCCCATCGACACAGAAGTTTTTGCAGCAGATGCTATTCCCGCTGACAAGGAAGGCCTTGACATCGGTCCCAAGACTGCAGAACTCTATGCAGACGCAGTCCAGAGCGCAAAGACCGTTGTTTGGAACGGCCCCATGGGCGTTTTCGAGAACCCCACTCTTGCAGCAGGTACAATCGCAGTTGCTAAGGCTCTTGCTGAAACAGATGCAGTTACAATCATCGGCGGTGGTGACTCAGCAGCTGCTGTTAACACTCTCGGTTTTGGTGACAAGATGACTCACATCTCAACCGGTGGCGGCGCTTCACTCGAATTCCTCGAGGGTAAGGCTCTTCCCGGTATCGAAGCAGTAAACGATAAGTAATTTTGACCTTTCGGGACGGCACGGAGGCCGTCCCCTACAAGGGGAATAAAAAATGAGTTTGCTCAAAAGAAAACAGCTTAGGTTAAAAGGGTACGATTATTCACAGAACGGTGCGTATCATATAACCATTTGCACAAAAGATAAGGAACAGATATTATGTAATATCGTAGGGGACGGCCTCTGTGCCGTCCCGAAAACAGAGTTGACGGATATAGGCAAAACAGTTGAAAAATCAATCCTTCACATTAACGGTTATCCCGATGTTTCTGTTGATAAATACGCTGTTATGCCAGATCATGTGCATATACTGATTTCAATTTGCAATAAAAATGCAGGCAAAACTGATATTGATATTCCTGAAATTATAAAACGATTCAAATCATATACAGCAAATTCGTTCGGGGATGAATTGTGGCAAAGGTCATATAACGACCACATCATCCGTGGTCAGGCTGACTATGACGAAACGTGGCAATATATTGACGAGAATCCGTTGAAATGGAATTTAAAAAAGACGAAAGGATGTAATCTGAATGGATAAGTCACTCCGCAGACCTGTTATCGCAGGCAACTGGAAAATGAACAACACTCCCGAGCAGACAAAGGCTCTCATCGAAGCTATGAAGCCCCTCGTTGCTGATGCTGATTGCGACGTTGTTATCTGCGCTCCCTATATCGACCTCTATGCAGCTATGGAAGCTGCAGCAGGCTCAAACATCATGATCGGTGCAGAGAACTGCCACTGGGCAGAAAAAGGCGCATTCACCGGCGAAGTTTCAGCTGAAATGCTCAAGGCTGCAGGCGTTCCCTATGTTATCATCGGTCACTCCGAAAGAAGACAGTATTTCGGTGAAACAGACGAAACAGTCCGTGACCGTGTAAGAGCTGCTCTTAATGCAGGTCTCAAGGTTATCCTTTGCGTTGGTGAAGTTCTCAAGGAAAGAGAACTCGGCATCACAGCAGAGGTTGTAAGACTTCAGACAAAGGTTGCTCTTTCAGGCGTATCCGAAGCTGAACTTGCAAATATCATCATTGCTTACGAACCCGTTTGGGCTATCGGCACAGGTCTTACCGCTACTCCCGAGCAGGCTAACGAAGTTTGCGCAGTTATCCGCGCTCTTATCGCAGAGCTTTACAACAAGGATGCTGCTGATAAGTTTGTTATCCAGTACGGCGGTTCAATGAACGATGCAAACGCAGCAGAGCTTCTTGCTCAGTACGATGTTGACGGCGGTCTCATCGGCGGTGCATCACTTGTTGCAGAGAAGTTTGCAGCAATCGTTGCAGCGGCTTCAAAATAATTAAAGTTTTCAGGGGGTCGGAAATCGACCCCCTATATGTGTGTTTATGTTACGGAACGCTGAGGACAGCGTTCCCTGCAAAAATTCAGTAGGGAACGTCGTCCCCGACGTTCCGTATAAAATGACGAAAGGAAAGTTTATTATGAGCAAAAAACCTGTTCTTCTTTGCATTATGGACGGTTTCGGCAGAAACGACAGCGATTACGGTAACGCAATTGTTGCTGCTAAAACTCCTAATCTTGATAAAATTATGGCAGAAAATCCGATGACATATATCGGTGCTTCGGGTATGGATGTAGGTCTTCCCGACGGTCAGATGGGTAACAGCGAAGTAGGTCACACCAATATCGGTGCAGGCCGTGTTGTTTACCAGGAACTTACAAGAATCACAAAGTCAATCAATGACGGCGATTTCTTTGAGAATGAAGCTCTTGTGGGCGCAGTGGAAAACTGCAAAAAGAATAATTCCGCTCTCCACCTTATGGGTCTTCTTTCAGACGGCGGTGTTCACAGCCACAATACTCACCTTTATGGAATTGTTAAAATGGCAAAGGATATGGGACTTGAAAAAGTTTTTGTTCATTGCCTTATGGACGGCAGAGATGTTCCTCCCACATCGGGTAAGGATTTCGTTGCTGACCTTTATAAGAATCTTGCAGAAATCGGCACAGGCAAGATTGCAACAATTATGGGCAGATACTATGCAATGGACAGAGACAACCGCTGGGAAAGAGTTGTCAAGGCATACGATGCTATGACAAAGTGCGAAGGCGTTAAGTTCGACTGCGGCTGCGAAATGATTGAAGAATCATATAAGAACGATGTTACAGACGAATTTATTGTTCCTGCTGTTTCAAAGGATGCACAGCCCATTTCCGATAACGATTCAGTTGTTTTCTTCAACTTCCGACCCGACAGAGCAAGAGAAATTACAAGAGCTTTTGTTGATGGCGAATTCAGCGGTTTTGAGCGTGAACAGCTCAAGAATCTCTACTATGTATGTATGACTCAGTATGATGCAACAATGCCCAACGTTCACGTTGCATTCAAGCCTCAGACTCTTGACAACACATTCGGCGAGTTCCTTTCACAGAAGGGTATGACTCAGCTCAGAATCGCTGAAACAGAGAAGTATGCTCATGTAACATTCTTCTTTAACGGCGGTGTTGAAAAGCAGTATGACGGTGAGGATAGAATTCTTGTTAAGTCACCTGCTGTTGCAACTTATGATCTTCAGCCCGAAATGAGCGCTTACGAAGTTACAGATAAGCTTCTCGAAGCAATCGGCACAGATAAGTATGATGTAATCATTCTCAACTACGCTAACTGCGATATGGTTGGTCACACAGGTGTATTTGAGGCTGCTGTTGCTGCTGTTGAAGCAGTTGACACCTGCGTTGGCAAGATTTGCGATGCTGTTTCTGCAAAGGGCGGTGTAATGCTTATCACTGCTGACCACGGTAACGCAGACAAGATGTATGAGCCCGACGGTTCTCCCTTCACCGCTCACACAACAAATCCCGTTCCCTTCGTTGTTGTCGGTCACGACTGCAAGCTCAAGGAAAACGGTGGCAAGCTCTGCGACATCGCTCCCACTATGCTCGACATTATGGGCATCGAACAGCCTGCACAGATGACAGGCGAAAGCCTTCTGATTAAATGAATAATGAATAGTGAAAAGTGAATAATTAAGGGTCGCTTCGCTCCGGATTATATAATCGGGTAAGGGCGGAGCCCTTCCTTAATTTTTCATTATTCATTTTAAATTTTTCATTGTATAAAATGAATCACCCTGCACACTTTTATAGTGAAGGCAGGGTGATTTTTTATGCTCAGACGCAGAAAATTTATCAGAATAATATCATATCTCGTTGCGCTTTGCGTGGTGTTTGCGGCATCGGGAGTTTTTACGGCAAGGGCAAAATCCGAATACGAAAGCACGCTCGAAAAAGTGAGGTTTGAAGCTCTTGCATCGCTTACGGAATATTCACGTGAAATCAGCAGCGGTCTTCGTCTGCTTGCTGTTTCGGCAGGGGATTCGCTTACGGACAGCGCTGCCTATGTGAGTGCACGTGCCGTGGGCGCAATGGGCAGCCTTGGTTGTTTTTACAGCGAAAAGGTTGATAATCTTACCCGTTTTTTCAGCGGAGTTTATGACTTTTCAGAAGAGTTTTCCGGTAATGAGGAGAGCAGAAAAACGGCAGTGAAATTTTCTGACCATGCGCAGGAGGTTTATTATCATCTCAGCGACCTGACCAACGCCGTTGTAAGCGGTGAATACACTCTGACGGAATACGACAGTATCTATCGAAAATCTGAAGTGCCGTATTTTGAGGATGAGCTTGATTATTACGGAAAAGATGAGATATACGGCTTGATTCCGACTGCATCTGCAAAGGTGAGCAGGAGCGTTTATCTTGACGGAAAAGACAGTGTATCTGCCGACACGGCAAAAAGAACAGCGAGCAAGCTGACAGGAATTAATGAAGCACTGTGGAGAGACGGAGAACCGAAGAACGTTGAGGGAGCTGAAATTTACGCACTCAAAAACGGTGACACAGAAGTTGATATATGCAAATCGGGCGGAGTTATATACAGAATAATCAACCCTCAACCGTGCGGGGGTCCCATTTACAGTCTTGCCGATGTAAGAAAAAAAGCCGTGGATTTTATGAAAAACCACGGCTTTGAAAATATGACAGAGATAAGGTCGGATGAAAATATTTTTACGGCAGATTTTGTGTTCGTTCCCGAAGTGAACGGAGTTTTGCTTTTGCCCGCAAAAATCAAAATCGGTCTTTGTCTTGCGAGCGGCAAGGTCACATATTTTGATGCTTCGGCATACATCTGCAGATTCCGCACAGATACGGTTGCTGTTGATTCGATACCCGATGTTGAGTTTATGGTTCCCGAAATATTGGAGTATGAGAAATCGCTTGTTTGCACGGCAGATATTGACGGAGCCGAAAAGCTCTGCATTCTTGCCGTTTGCAGATACGGTAATAATAATGTATATATATTTATAGACTGTTATAATATGAAAATAACAAAAACCCTGATGGTATGAACCGTCAGGGTTTGATGCAATTAAAGGCTTTCTGCAACCTTTTTCATTGATTCCCAGCCTTCCTTGCTGATGGGGAGGAAGGGTCTGCGGCAGGGACCCATGTCGATACCCATATGAGTGAGAACTGCTTTTTCGCACTGGAACACACCGTATTTGATCATCTCAGTGATGATAACGTTTGCTTCGTTCTGAATTTCCTGAGCCTTTGCGATGCTTCCGTTGTGGAATTCATCATAAATCTTAAGGAACTTATCGCCCATAAAGTTGTATGTGCTGCCGATTGCACCGTCTGCACCCATTGCAAGACCGCCGAGGCACATTTCGTCAAATCCGTTGAATACGGTTACGCCGTCAATCTTCTCTTTGAACTGCTGAAGAGTGAAGAGATCGGCTGAAGTGTGCTTGATACCGATGAATCTCTTATCCTTGAACATTTCTGCTGCATAATCGGGAGTGAATGTGAATCCGTTTCCACCGGGGAAATTGTAGATAACCATGGGAATGTTGACGCTTGAAACGATGTCGGTGTAATACTGCTTGATAGCAGCTGCGGGGAAGCCGTAATAGAAGGGAGCAACTGCTGAAATTGCATCGTAGCCGAGGCTTTCAGCTGTTTTTGCCATATCGATAGCAGCGTCTGTTGAAATTGCACCGCAGTGAGCAATCATAGGAACTTTATCGCCTGCAGCTTCTTTGACAATGCGGAAAACTTCCTTGCGTTCCTCTGCAGTCATAACCATACTTTCGCCTGTGCTTCCGCCTACGTAGAAGCCGTTGATACCTTTTTCGAGGTTGAACTCAACAAGCTTTTTGAGAGAAGCTTCGTTGATTGTGTAATCGTCTTTGAAAGGGGTGAGAAGTGCGGTAAAAATACCTTTCATATTTAACATCTCCGTTTTAAAATTATTCATAAATGGGATAACGTTCGCAGATTTTATTAACGCCTGCCTTGATTTTTTCGATGTTGTTCTCGAAATCAGTTGCGCAAAGATAAATGAACTCTGCAATTTTATCCATATCTTCTTCGTTGAGACCTCTTGATGTGACTGCGGCTGTGCCGAGTCTTACACCGCTTGTAACAAAGGGCTTCTCGGGGTCGTTGGGAATTGCGTTTTTGTTTGCTGTGATATAAACTTCGTCAAGTCTGTGCTCAAGCTCTTTGCCTGTGATACCGGTTGAGCGAAGGTCAACGAGCATAAGGTGATTGTCTGTGCCGCCCGAAACGAGGTTGATACCTCTTTTGGTGAGACCGTTTGCGAGAGCTGCGGCATTCTTGATGATGTTTTCCTGATAAATTTTGAATGAGGGGTCAAGAGCTTCGCCGAAGCAAACTGCTTTTGCTGCGATAACGTGCATAAGAGGGCCGCCCTGGTTGCCGGGGAAGATAGCCTTGTTGATTGCGGGAGCAAGCTCTGCAGTTGAAAGAATAAGACCGCCTCTGGGACCTCTGAGGGTTTTGTGGGTTGTGGTGGTTACGATATCGGCATAGGGTACGGGTGAGGGATGGAGACCTGCCGCAACAAGACCTGCAATGTGAGCCATATCAACCATAAAATATGCGCCGACTGACTTTGCAATTTTGCCGATGCGTTCAAAATCGATAACTCTGGGATATGCAGATGCACCTGCAACGATGAGCTTGGGCTTTACTTCATTTGCTGTTTTCTCGAATTCGTCATAATCGATGAAGCCGTCGTCGTTTACACCGTAGGGAACAAATTTATAAAGCTTGCCGCTTGCATTAACAGGTGAACCGTGGGTCAGATGACCGCCGTGAGCAAGGTTCATACCCATAACAACATCGCCGGGTTAAAGAATAGCTGCGTAAGCTGCCATATTAGCCTGTGCACCCGAATGAGGCTGAACGTTTGCTGCTTCAGCTCCGAAAAGCTTCTTCGCACGTTCGATTGCAATGTTTTCAACAACGTCAACGCATTCACAGCCGCCGTAGTATCTCTTTGAAGGATAACCTTCCGCGTATTTGTTTGTCAGCACGCTGCCCATAGCCGCCATAACAGCGGGGGAAACGATGTTTTCGGATGCGATGAGTTCAAGATTTCTTCTCTGTCTTTTGAGTTCAGCCTGCATTGCAAGACCGACTTCTTCGTCGCATTTTGTTACGAGTGAAATTGTGTCGATATAATCTGAAAACATATAAAATTCTCCTCTTTTGATAATATAAAACAATACAATGTCATAATACCACAAAAAATTAATCCGTGTCAATCGCATTGTTAACAAAAAATACTTGTATTATTCATTCGAATAGGTTATACTGTATGAGAATACGCAAACAAGGAGATGTACAAATGGATCCTATCAAAGTAGATTTTTCAAAGAAGGACAGCGGAAGAAAGAAGGACATAGTTATCCCTCCCGAAAAGTCCGCCCTTAAGATTGTGCTCAGTATTCTCTGCACAGTTCTTTTTGCTGCAGGTGCATTCTATTTTATGATGCCCGCACTTAATGTCAAATCATATGATTTCTACATTTATATCGGCGCGGTTGCAGCTTCATACGTTGTTTTCAACGGACTTTTTGCAAATGTTCTTGCAAAGCCCGAATATGTTCCGTATGTTAAGAAAAGAGCTATTGTTCCCGGCATCATCATCGGTATCCTCATTGTTGCAGTCGGCATCGGATATCTTGCATCAAGCGAGTTTTTCAGAGCTGAAAGCTACAGCAATATTATTGATGTAAGAACAGACTCCGATTTCTCAAAGGATATTCCCGAAGAAAACGCAGAAAGCTTCAGCGCTATTCCTAAGCTCGACGAAGACGCAGCTGCTCAGCTCGCAACAAGAGCTCTCGGTGTTCTCGAAGAAAAGGGTTATGTTTCACAGTTCACCGTTTATCCTCAGTATACACAGATTAACTATAAGGATACTCCTGTCAGAGTTGCACCTCTTCAGTATGCAAGCATAATCAAGTGGTTCACCAACACAAGAAACGGTTTCCCCGGCTATGTTATTATTGATATGGCTAATGAGTCAACACAGTTTGTTGAGCTTGAAAACAGCATCAAAATTTCTCCTGCAGAGCATTTCAACAAGCTCCTCAAGAGACATCTCCGTTTTGAATATCCCACATTTATGTTCTCCGAAGCAACTTTCGAAATCGACGATAACGGCAATCCCTACTGGATTTGTGCACGTCTTGACAAGACAATCGGTCTTTTCGGCGGTACAGACGTAATCGGTGCAGTTGTTGTTAAGGCAGACAGCGATGAAGGCGAAAGCGCATACTACACAATCGAAGATATCAAAACAAATGCCGAACTTCAGTGGCTCGACAGAATTTATGATTCAGACCTCCTCGTTCAGCAGTATAACTACTACGGCAAGTATCAGAACGGTTTCTGGAACTCAATTCTCGGTCAGAAGGGCGTTATCACAACAACCGCAAACTACAACTATCTTGCAAAAGATGACGACGTATGGATGTATACAGGTGTTACATCGGTTACTTCCGACCAGTCAATCACAGGTTTCATCCTTATCAACCAGAGAACAAAGGAATCTGTTTATTACAGAGTTACGGGCGGTACCGAGTATTCGGCACAGCAGGCGGCTGAAGGCCGAGTAAAGGACCTTGGCTACAGTGCAACCTTCCCGCTTCTTCTTAACATCGGTGGCGAACCCACTTACTTCATGTCACTTAAAGACCCCACCAACAACATTGTTCAGCAGTATGCTCTTATCAACGTTGCACAGTACAATAACAACAAGATGGGTGCAACCGGTACAGACCTTGCAAAGTGTCTTGCAAGCTATATTTCTGCTCTTGAAGAGAGCGGAATCAAGGTTGATATCAACCCCGAGGATGTTGTGGTTGAGCCTTCAACTCCCGATAACAATGATGAACCTGCAAAAGAGCTTCTTGTTATGAAGGGTGGAATCGCTGACATCAGAACAGCAGTTATCGACGGCGACAGCTATTACTATATCAAGCTTGACACTCACGATTCTTATTTCTCAATCGCAGCAGCCGATGAAGAATCTGTTGTTATTCTCAATGTCGGTGATGCCGTAACTGTTACCTATGAAGGCAGCGGTGCAATCATCGAAGCGGAATCAATTGTTAAAAACTGATTTGAATTTGTAGGGGACGGCCTCTGTGCCGTCCCGTTTCATTAATTCGCCAAAGGAGTTCCTATGGAATTTTACGAAAACAAACAAGAACCCGAAAAGGCGGTGCTTATTGCCGTTGATACGGGCGATTACGACTGCGAATCCTCTCTTGATGAGCTTGAGGAACTTGCAAAAACCGCAGGTGCGGAAGTTATCGGAAAACTGTGGCAGAAAAGGGATAAACCCGACAACGCAACTTTTCTCGGCAGCGGCAGACTTGAGGAGCTTGCAGAATTCTGCGAGAATGACGAGGCTGACCTTGTTATTGCGGACAGCGAGCTTTCTCCCGCACAGCTGCGCAACATTGAAAAAGCAACAAAAATCAGGGTTATCGACAGAACAACTCTGATTCTCGATATTTTTGCCGAAAGAGCAAGAAGCAACGAGGGTAAGCTTCAGGTTGAGCTTGCTCAGCTTCGCTATTCGCTTCCGAGACTTACCGGTCAGGGTGTAAAGCTTTCAAGACTCGGTGGCGGTATCGGTACCAGAGGTCCCGGCGAAACGAAGCTTGAATCCGATAAACGTCATATCAGAAGAAGAATCAAATCCCTTGAAGAGGAATTTGAGGCGCTTGAAAAGAGAAGAGGGCTTGCAAGAGCAAGGCGAGAAAAAGACGGAGTTGAAACCGTTGTTATCGTCGGATACACAAATGCGGGCAAATCAACTCTTATGAATGCGCTTACCCAAGCGGGTGTGCTTGCACAGGATAAGCTTTTTGCAACTCTCGATCCGACTTCAAGAGCATTGACTCTGCCCGACGGCAGAAAGGTTATGCTTATTGATACCGTAGGTTTTATCCGCAGACTTCCCCACCACCTTGTTGAGGCTTTTAAATCCACTCTTGAAGAGGCGGCTTGCGCAAAGGTTATTCTCAATGTCTGCGATGCATCCGACCCCGAATGCGGTGAGCATATCAAGGTCACAAACGAGCTTCTTGATGAGCTGGGATGCTCCGGCAAACCCGTTATTCCCGTTTTCAACAAGTGCGACTTACCCGAAGCAAAAGAGAATATTCTTTTTGAGCCGAATTCTGTTATGATATCCGCACTTGAAGAAAAAGGCTTTGACAGTTTGCTTGATGCAATCGCAAAGGCTCTTCCTCCAACAAGAGCGAGAGTAAAGATGCTTATCCCTTATTCCGACGGTGGAGCGGCTGCAATTATCCGTAAAGACAGCGTTATCAATTCGGAAGAATACAGAGCAGACGGGCTGTTTTTTGACCTGGTTGCCGATGTTACAATGGTTGACAGATATAAGGATTACTGTATATAAGTTTCAAAAAATGTCACAATTTGTTAAAACTTTCGGGTATTGACAACGTAATTATCTTGGTTTATAATATTCACACAGTCTTATCGACAGGCTGTGGATACTCTTGCGTTATGCAAGAAATAATTTTAGGGGGACAAAAAAATGGAATTTTTAGGAACACTTTTAGGCGATCTTGATACAACCGGCGCACAGGACCTTATCCTTGCACTCTTCAAGTATCTTTCCGAGTTCGATATCAAAGAAATCAACTTTGACTATCTCGGTCAGCTTCTTACAATGGTTGCTCCCGTATGGAATCCCATCTGGGCGGCTGTTAACCAGTGGCTTGAAAATTGGTTTGGCTTCTAAAAAACATTTTTTGAACCTGCGTTTTTCGCAGGTTCTTTTTTTGTTTACATCTTTTTATTGAATAATTAATCAAGATGTGATATATTTAAACCGTTATGTCGAAATATGTTCCGAGGAGGATATAATTATGTGCAACTGCAACTGTCAGGGTCCCAAAAGCGACCTTTCACTGCTCGACGAAGTGCTGAAGGAATACGGCGGTTCATCGAGCAATCTTATCACAATTCTTCAGAAGGCTCAGAATATCTACGGTTATCTGCCGAAGGATGTTATGTACTGCATTGCAGAGAAGGTCGGTATTACACCCGCCGATGTTATGGGTGTTGCAACTTTCTATTCGCAGTTCAGACTTACCCCCATCGGCAAATATCTTATTATGGCTTGCCAGGGTACGGCTTGCCACGTTAACGGAAGCGAAAGAGTAACTGCCGCAATCTCCGAATATCTCGGAATCGGCAACGGAGAAACAACGGCTGACGGTCTTTTCACGCTCGAGAATGTTGCGTGTCTCGGCTGCTGCTCACTTGCGCCCGTTATTATGATAAACGGTGAAGCTTACGGCAATCTTACTCCCGATTCAGCGGTTGCTGTTATCAAAAGCATTCAGGAAAAGGAGGGTAAATAATGCGTATAGTTATCGGTGAAGGCTCCTGCGGTATTGCGGCAGGTGCAGCAAAAGTGCATAAGGCAATTGAAGCTCTTATGACCGGAAATGAAAGCTTTACTCTCGGAAGCACAGGCTGTATCGGTATGTGTTTCCTTGAACCCATTGTTGACCTCTATGACGGAAAAAATCTTATAAAACGTCTTGTTAAAGTTACAGCCGATGATGCGGAGGCAATTGTTGAAGCGGTAAGAAGCGGTGATCTTTCGGGCGTTGAAAAGCTTGTTATATCGGCAGATGACGAAGAGTTTCTTGCCCGTCAGACAAGAATTGCTCTGCGTCACTGCGGTCTGATTGACCCCGTATCGCTTGATGACTACAGAAATGCAGACGGTTATCAGGCTCTTGAAAAGGCTCTTAAAACAATGACACCAGAGCAGGTTATCGAAGAAATCAAGGTTTCGGGTCTTGCCGGCAGAGGCGGTGCAGGTTTCCCGACCTGGTTCAAGTGGAATGCGGCACGTCAGAGTGCGGGTGACACAAAATATCTCATCTGTAATGCTGACGAAGGCGACCCCGGTGCATTTATGGACAGAGCGGTTATCGAATCCGACCCCCACAGCCTTATTGAAGGTATGCTTATCGGTGCATACGCAATCGGCGCTTGCGAGATGATTGTTTATGTGCGTGCGGAATATCCGCTTGCAATCACCAACCTTGAAATCGCAATTGATGCCGCAAGAAAAGCAAATCTTCTCGGTGAAAACATTCTCGGCACAGGATTTTCTTGCGATATGAGAATCAAAGCGGGCGCAGGCGCATTTGTCTGTGGTGAAGAAACCGCACTTATCGAATCGCTTGAAGGCAAAAGAGGTATGCCCAGACTCAAGCCTCCCTTCCCCGCACAGAAAGGCTATATGGATGAGCCTTCAAACATCAATAACGTTGAAACATTTGCAAATGTTTCGTGGATTATAAATAACGGCGGCGAGGCTTTTGCCGCTATGGGTACCGAAAACAGCAAGGGTACCAAGGTTTTTGCTCTCACGGGTAAAATCCGCAAGGGCGGTCTTGTTGAAATTCCTATGGGTAAAACTCTGCGTGATGTTATCTACGGAATCGGCGGAGGAATCCGTGACGATAAAGAATTCAAGGCTGTTCAGATGGGCGGACCTTCGGGCGGATGTATCCCCGCAGATTTGCTTGACACCGTTATCGATTACAAGGCACTTGCCGCAACAGGCGCAATTATGGGTTCGGGCGGTATGGTTGTTATGGATGAAAGCACCTGTATGGTCGGTATGGCGAAATTCTTCCTCGATTTCACCGCTCTTGAATCATGCGGAAAGTGCGTTCACTGCCGTATCGGTACTGCAAGAATGCAGGAAATTCTCACCCGTATTGTAAAAGGCGAGGGCAAAGAGGGTGATATAGAGCTTCTCGAAGAGCTTTGCGACGCAGTCAAGGACGGTGCGCTCTGCGGTCTCGGTCAGACTGCACCCAATCCCGTGCTCACAACCATCAGATATTTCCGCAACGAATATGAGGCACATATTAAGGAGAAGAAATGCCCCGCCAAGGAGTGCGTTGACCTTCTCACATATTCGATTGATGCTGACAAGTGTAAGGGCTGTACTCTTTGCGCAAAGAAATGCCCTGCAAAGGCAATCAGCGGTGAACTCAAGAAAGCACATATCATTGATGAAAACATCTGCATCCGCTGCGGTCAGTGCGTAAATTCCTGCCGCTTCGGTGCGATTATCGTAGAATAAGGAGGCGGCAGAATGGAACAGATTAAAATTATAATCAACGGCAAGGAATGCGTTGGCAACAAAGGCGAAACCGTTCTTAATATTGCCGCAAACAACGGAATAGAGATTCCGAATCTCTGCTATAACGGTCAGCTCAAGCTTTACGGTGCCTGCGGTCTTTGCCTTGTTGAGGCTGAGGGTATGCCCAAGCTTATGCGTGCCTGCGCAACCGTTGCTCAGGATGGAGCTGTTTACAGCACAAAGACTCCGAGAGTTGTCAAGGCAAGAAAAATTGCACTCGAGCTTATTATGAGTGACCACGAGGGCGACTGCGTTGCACCTTGCTCGCTCAATTGCCCCGCACACACCGATATTCAGGGATATCTTAAAGCTATTGCGAATGGAGACGACAGAGAAGCCGTTCGTATTATCAAAGAGAAAATCCCCATTCCCGCATCAATCGGCAGAGTTTGTCCGCATCCGTGCGAGTCGCATTGCAGAAGAAGACTGGTTGAAGAACCTCTTTCGGTTGCATATCTCAAGGCTTTTGCGGCGGATAATGACCTCGCATCCGAAAACCCCTACACCGCAGTCTGTGAAGAGGAGAGCGGCAAGAAGGTTGCAATTATCGGTGGCGGTCCTGCAGGTCTTACAGCGGCTTATTACCTCCGACTTTCGGGTCACGATGTAACAATTTACGAAGCGATGCCCGAGATGGGCGGTATGCTCCGCTACGGCATTCCCGAATACAGACTTCCCAAGGCTGTTCTTGCCAAGGAAGTTGAAGCAATCGCAAAGCTCGGCGTTGAGATGAAAAACAATGTCAAGGTCGGTAAGGATATATCTTTTGAAGAAATCAGAAACGGTGCAGATGCAGTTCTCGTTACCGTCGGTGCCTGGAAAGGCAGCAGTATCAGATGCAAGGGCGAAGAGCTTGAAGGCGTTCTCAGCGGTATTGGTTTTCTCCGTGAAGTCAATATGGGCAATATCCCCGATATCGGCAAGAATGTTGCAGTTGTCGGTGGCGGTAACACCGCAATGGATGCCTGCCGTACGGCTGTAAGATGCGGTGCGGAGAATGTTTATGTTATCTATCGCAGAACAAGAGCGGAAGCTCCCGCAGAGGATATTGAAATTGAAGAAGCAATCGAAGAGGGTGTTGAGTTCCTTTTTCTCACCAATCCCGACGAAATTATCGGCGAAAACGGTAAGGTCAAGGCAGTCAAGCTTCAGATTATGGAGCTTGGCGAACCCGATGCATCGGGCAGAAGAAAACCTGTCCCCGTTGAAGGTGAATTCAAAACGCTTGAAGTTGACACCGTTATTTCCGCAATCGGTCAGAAATATGCTTCATCGGGTCTCGAAGAAATCGGCACAACCGGTTGGGGCACAATCCAGGCAGACGAAGCAACCTGCCTTACCAATATCGAAGGAGTATTTGCCGCAGGTGATGCTACCAACAACGGTGCATCAATTGCAATTGATGCAATCGCAGAAGCAAACATTGCCGCAAGAGCAATCAACGCATACCTTCTCGGAATGCCTATGGACTTCCCGAAGCCGTATTATTCCGAAAGAAATGTTACTCCCGAAATGCTTGCTGACAGAGAGAAGATGCCCAGAGCGGTTATGTCTGTCAAAGCTCCCGAATACAGAAAGGGCAACTTCGAGGCTGTTCTTAACGGATTTACCGAAGAGCAGGCGAGGGGAGAGGCAAAGAGATGTCTTGAATGCGGATGCCACGATTTCAAGGAATGCAAGCTTATCCGCTACGCAAACGAAGATCCGATTGAACCCGCCCGTCTTGCAGGCGCAAAGCATGAGTGCTTCAAGGAAACAAGACTTGTTTCAATCGAGAGAGACCAGGGCAAGTGCATCCTTTGTAATCTCTGCGTACGTACTTGCAAGGAGGTTGCAAACGAGAGCATTCTCGGTCTTGTCGGCAGAGGTTTCAAGACTGTTATTAAACCCGAATTCGAGGGTACTGACAGAATTGCGGTTTGTAAGGATTGCCGCAAGTGTGCAGAGGTCTGCCCGACAGGCGCATTGAAGATTTTAGGATAAAAAATTAATCAGCCGTCAGTTCTGGCGGCTGATTTTTGCGTTTTTAGATAGAAAAACAGGACTGCTTCATACGAAACAGTCCTGTTGATGTTTTAATTACATAGCTTCAACGATAGCCTTTGTATCTCTTGCGATAACAAGCTCTTCGTTGGTGGGAAGAACATAAACCTTAACCTTTGAGTTTGCGGTTGAGATTTCGCCTTCCTTTCCTCTTCTCATAATTTCGTTTGCTTCAGCGTCAAGCTCAATGCCGAGGTAACTGAGGTTGTTACAAACGTCTGCACGCAGGTCGAATGTGTTTTCACCGATACCGCCGGTAAATACGATAGCATCAACACCGTCCATAGCTGCAACATAGCTGCCGATGAGCTTGCGTACCTGATACTTCTGAATGCTTCTTGCAAGGTGAGCTCTTTCGTTTCCGTTTGCTTCTGCAGCAGAAACGTCTCTGTCGTCACTGCCTACGCCTGAAATACCGAGAACACCTGACTTCTTGTTGAGGATTGTGTCGGTTTCAGCGGGAGTCCAGCCTTCCTTCTGCTGAAGGTAGGTGATAACTGAGGGGTCAACAGCACCACAGCGTGTGCCCATGATGAAACCGTCAAGGGGAGTGAGACCCATACTGGTATCAACGCACTTGCCGCCCTTTACAGCTGTGATTGATGAACCGTTGCCGAGATGGCAGGTAACAATCTTGAGGTCTTCGATGTTTTTACCCATAACCTCTGCGCATCTTGCGCTTACGAAGCGATGAGATGTGCCGTGGAAACCGTAACGGCGAACAGCGTACTTCTCATAGTATTCGTAGGGGATGGGGAAAATATATGCTTCAGGGGGCATTGTTGAGTGGAATGCGTTGTCGAAAACAACAACCTGGGGAAGCTCTGCGCCGAAAACGTCGATGCAGGCTCTGATACCCTGGATGTGAGCGGGGTTGTGGAGAGGAGCGAGGTCGCAAAGGCTTTCGATGCCCTTAACAACTTCGTCTGTAACAAGAACGCTCTCGTTGAAGAGTGCGCCGCCCTGAACGACTCTGTGGCCGACAGCCGAGATTTCGCTCATATCGTCAATAACCTTTGATGCGCCTTCGGTAAGAGCCTTCTTAACCTGAAGGAAAGCTTCTGTGTGGTTTGACATAAATACTTTTGTTTCAAACTTTTCACCGTTTGCGGAACCGCCGATAAAGCTGGTTTCGTCGCCGATTTTTTCGCAGTTACCTTTTGCAAGAACAGCTTCGGTTTCCATATCAAAAAGCTGATACTTGAGTGATGAACTGCCGCAGTTAATAACAAGAACTTTCATTTTAACACTCCTAATAGTGATTATTCACTTGATTTTAGTCTTACAAATGTATATTATATACTTATCAGATAAATTTTTCAAGTGCTTTATTATATTAATTTCTTTGAAAGGACAGCAGATATGAAGGTTGCGGGAATCATAGCCGAATATAATCCTTTTCATAACGGGCATGCACACCTTGTTGAAACGGCAAGAAAAAACGGTGCGACTCACGTTGTTGCGGTTATGAGCGGGAATTTTGTTCAGAGAGGCGAACCTGCGCTGTTTGACCGTTCTGTGAGAACTCAGGCGGCGCTGATGAACGGGGTTGACCTTGTTCTTCAGCTTCCTTCGGTTTATGCCGCTTCGGCTGCCCAAAGCTTTTCACGTGCCGCTGTTGAAATACTTGACGGTATGGGGATTGTTGATGAGCTTGTGTTCGGAAGCGAATGCGGTGATACAGAAAAACTCATTTCAGCCGTTTGTGCGCTTGAATCTGAAAGCCTTAAGCCGTTACTTGATGCCGAACTGAAAAAAGGTATATCCTTTGCTTCTGCAAGAGAAAATGCGCTCAGATGCATTGATTCCGATAGCGCCGACATCATAAAATCACCCAACAATATTCTCGGAGTTGAATATATTTCGGCTCTTAAAAAGCTTGGCAGCAGAATTGTTCCCGTTACATTTCCGAGAATCGGATCGGACCACGATTCAAAGGAAACAGGCGGAAATATCGCTTCAGCGTCCAATATAAGAGAGCTGTTTTTGGCTGGCGGATGGGAGCGTTTTGTGCCTGAAAACACGGTTGATATCTATAAAAACGCTGCGATAGCAAATATAGAAAATATAGAAAAAGCGTTACTTTATAAGCTGCGCACGGCGGATTCGGAGTCACTTTCAAAGGCTCCGGATGTCAGCGAAGGCATTGAAAACAGAATTATTTCAGCCGCTGAAACAGCAACAAATCTCAAAGAACTTTATTCTTTTTCAAAGACAAAACGCTATTCTCACGCAAGAATCAGAAGAATTATACTCAGTTATTTTCTCGGATTTACAGCGGAGGATCTGGCAATTCCCGTGCCGTATATAAGGGTAATCGGGTTCAACGAAAAGGGAGCGGAGCTTATCAGGAATGCAGGAGAAGCAGCCCGTCTGCCGATTATCACAAAGGCTTCGGATGTTGCTTCGCTCGGAGAAAATGCTCAAAAAATATTCTCACTTGAGTGCAGAGCGGGAAATATTTTTGCGCTTTGTTTTGAAAAAACCTTGCCTTGCGGAGGCGAAAAAAAGAGTATTCCAATAATTAAATAGGATTAATAATATTATAATATTATAATAAAAAATTTATACATTTCAGAAATTATTTGATTACAGAACACCTGTGTGTGAGATGCGTTTTTTGCGAATTTCAGACACGGGTGTTTTCACGTCTGAATTTAATACACAAGAAAACATCATCATTCTATATGGACAAAATCAACAAAACTCAAAAAATACTAAACAAAGATTTGTATACAAAATGACAAAATTTCGTATGAATGCACAAATTTCTGGAATCATAAAAAATATTTTTAAAATTTAATTGACAAAAAAATATTTTAGATATATAATATCGTCTCGCAATTGTAAAATGGAAATTAATACCCTATAAGTTTGCCTATATTACGCGTAATATAGTATTTATAGGTGCTGATTTCCGTAACGAATTTCGGCATTCCACATGGAAATGGAAGATTTAAAGAAACGGAGTGATTTAGCCTAATGCTGAAAACAAAAACCGTTAGAAGAGGAAGCTGTGAGCGTCAGAGCTTCGGAAAAATCAACGAGGTTATGGATATGCCCAACCTCATTGAAATCCAGAAGGCTTCCTACAAATGGTTCATCGAAACCGGCCTTAAAGAGGTATTCCGTGATACGGCGGACATCACGGACTATACCGGAAACTGGGTACTCAGCTTTGTTGACTACAGAATGGACGACAAGCCCAAGTACACAGTTCGTGAGTGCAAGGAGCGCGACGCAACATATGCGGCTCCCATGAGAGTAACAGTTCGTTTGCAGAACAAAGAGACCGGCATCATCAAAGAGTCGGAAGTCTTTATGGGTGATTTCCCCATCATGACCGAAAGCGGCACCTTTGTTATCAACGGCGCAGAGAGAGTTATTGTTTCTCAGCTCGTTCGTTCACCCGGTGTTTACTACGGCATGACCCACGATAAGACAGGTATCGAGCTTTTCACAAGCACAATCAACCCCAACAGAGGTGCTTGGCTTGAATACGAAACCGATGCCAACGACATTTTCTATGTCCGTATCGACAAAAACAGAAAAATCTACATCACAGCTTTCATCCGTGCTCTCGGTCTGAGCAGCAACGAGGATATCCGTGCTTTCTTCGGCGAGGATAACAAGCTCGAAGCAACTCTCGAGAAGGATGAAACAAGAAACACCGAAGAAGCTCTTATGGAAGTGTTCAAGAAGCTTCGTCCCGGTGAACCCGTTACTCTTGAATCCGCACAGCAGCATATCGACAATCTTTTCTTTGATCCGCACAGATATGATATTTCCAGAGTGGGACGTTACAAATATAACAAGAAGCTTTCAATGCTCAACAGACTCCCCGGATGCACTGTTGCTCAGCCCGTTATTTCCGAATACACAGGTGAGTTCCTTGCAGAACCCGGTGAGGTTCTTACAAAGCAGAAGGCTCTCGAAATAGAGAATGCAGGCGTTATGAAGGTTGTTGTTGCCTGCGAGGACGGCAGTGAGCTGTTCGTTATCTCAAACGGCATGGTTTATGCCGATGCAATTCTTCCTGTTGAAATCTCGAAGGAAGAGCTTGAAGCAATCGGCATCAACGAAAAGGTTCGCTACTCGGTTCTTCACGAAGTTATCGAGAAGTGCGGCGACGACAAGGCTGCTCTTCTTGCAGAGATGGCAGAGCGTTGCGACGACCTTATTCCCAAGCACATTATCGTTGACGATATCTTCGCATCCGTCAACTATGTCAACTGCCTCACCAAGCATGTAGGTAACGTTGACGATATCGACCATCTGGGCAACAGAAGAATCCGCTCCGTCGGCGAACTTCTTCAGAATCAGTTCAGAATCGGTCTTGCAAGAATGGAAAGAGTAGTTCGCGAGAGAATGGCTATCCAGGCTCAGGAGGACGAAGATAAGATTACTCCTCAGACTCTTATCAATATCCGCCCCGTTATGGTTGCTATCAAAGAGTTCTTCGGTTCATCACCCCTTTCACAGTTCATGGACCAGACCAACCCCCTTGCAGAGCTTACTCATAAGCGCCGTCTTTCAGCCCTCGGTCCCGGCGGTCTTTCACGAGACAGAGCTGGTTTCGAAGTTCGAGACGTTCACTATTCTCACTACGGCAGAATGTGTCCCATCGAAACTCCCGAAGGTCCCAACATCGGTCTTATCTCCTACCTTGCAACTTTCGCAAAGATTAATGAATACGGCTTTATCGAAACTCCTTACAGAAAGATTGATAAGGAAACAGGCAGAGTCCTCGATGAAGTTGAATATATGACAGCAGACACTGAGGACGATTTCATCGTTGCTCAGGCTAACGAAGCTCTTGACGAGAACAACTGCTTCGTTAGACAGAAGATCACTGCAAGACACAGAGACGAATTCATTGAAATCGACCGCACACGAGTTGATTATATGGATATCTCACCCAAGATGGTTGTTTCGGTTGCTACCGCAATGATTCCTTTCCTTGAAAACGACGACGCAAACCGTGCTCTTATGGGTTCGAACATGCAGCGTCAGGCTGTTCCTCTGCTCAAGACCTGCGCCCCCATCGTTGGTACAGGTATGGAATATAAGGCAGCGGTTGACTCGGGCGTAACAGTCCTTGCAAAGCAGGCAGGTACCGTTGCAAAAGTCAGCGCAGACAACATCATCATCAAGAACGACGACGGCACAAGCGACTATTATGAACTCATCAAGTTTATGCGTTCAAACCAGGGCACTTGTACCAACCAGCGTCCCATCGTTTCTGCAGGCCAGAGAGTTGAAAAAGGCGAAGTTATTGCTGACGGTCCCGCAACCGACCACGGCGAAATCAGCCTTGGCAAGAACGCTCTCGTAGGCTTCATGACATGGGAAGGCTACAACTACGAAGACGCCGTTCTTATCAACGAAAAACTTGTCCGTGACGATGTTTACACATCAGTTCACATTGAAGAATACGAGACCGAAGCAAGAGATACCAAGCTTGGTCCCGAAGAAATCACAAGAGATATTCCCAACGTCGGCGAGGATGCACTCGGCAACCTTGACGAGCGAGGAATTATCAGAATCGGTGCAGAGGTTCACTCGGGCGATATCCTTGTAGGTAAGGTTACTCCCAAGGGCGAAACCGAGCTTACAGCTGAAGAAAGACTTCTCCGTGCAATCTTCGGTGAAAAGGCAAAGGAAGTCAGAGATACCTCTCTCAAAGTTCCCCACGGTGAATACGGTATCGTTGTTAACGTTGAAGTTTTCACAAGAGAAAACAGTGATGAACTTTCACCCGGCGTTAACAAGGTAGTACGCTGCTACATCGCTCAGAAGCGTAAGCTTTCTGTCGGCGATAAGATGGCCGGCCGTCACGGTAACAAGGGTGTTGTTTCAAGAATTCTTCCCCAGGAAGATATGCCCTTCCTTCCCGATGGTACTCCTCTTGATATCGTTCTTAACCCCCTCGGCGTTCCCTCCCGAATGAACATCGGTCAGGTTCTCGAGGTTCACCTCGGCTTTGCTGCAAGAAATCTCGGCATCAACGTTATGACACCCGTATTTGACGGTGCACACGAAGATGATATCACCGAAGCATTCAAGGAAGCAAACCGTGTTGCAATGGAAAAGGCAGAGAAGGAAGCAGCTGCAAAGGGTATTGAATTTGATCCCTCAACCGTTCCTCAGCTCCGCCTCGACTGTAAGTCAATTCTCACCGACGGACGTACTGGCAGAAAGTTTGATAACCCCGTAACAGTCGGTGTTATGTATTACCTCAAGCTTCACCATCTGGTTGACGATAAGATTCATGCCCGTTCAACAGGTCCCTACTCACTCGTTACTCAGCAGCCTCTGGGCGGTAAAGCTCAGTTCGGCGGTCAGCGTTTCGGTGAAATGGAAGTTTGGGCGCTCGAAGCTTACGGCGCAGCCTATACACTCCAGGAAATTCTCACCGTTAAGTCAGACGACGTTGTGGGAAGAGTCAAGACATACGAAGCTATCGTTAAGGGCAACAACGTTCCCACTCCCGGTGTTCCCGAATCATTCAAGGTTCTTGTCAAGGAACTCCAGGCTCTTGCTCTTGACATTAAGGTTCTCGACGAAAACGACGAAGAAATCGATCTGCGCCAGTCATTTGATAATGACGATGTCGGATTTGTTTCCGATGATAAGGCATTCCAGCAGGTCAACGACGCTGAAGGCAGCGACGAGTTCATGATTGACGAAGAGAGTGAAGATAACGACATCTTCATCAGAGGCTTCGAAGATGATGACGATTTCGGTATGCCGGAAGAAATGGACGTTGAAGATTTCGGTTTTGACTTTGAAACCTCGGAGGACGATTATGAATAATCGCCGATTCCATAATGTTAATAACGGAAGGGGCATCGCTTAATGGAAAATATTGAATCCAACAGCAATCTTACTTTTGAATCCATAAAAATCGGTCTTGCATCTCCCGACCAGATCAGAGAATGGTCTTACGGTGAGGTCAAAAAGCCCGAAACTATAAACTACAGAACTCTCAAGCCCGAAAAGGACGGTCTTTTCTGCGAAAAGATTTTCGGACCACAGAAGGACTGGGAGTGCCACTGCGGTAAATATAAAAGAATCCGCTATAAGGGCAAGGTCTGCGAACGCTGCGGCGTTGAAATCACAAGAGCAAAGGTCCGTCGTGAAAGAATGGGCCATATTGAGCTCGCAACTCCCGTTTCGCACATCTGGTATTTCAAGGGTATTCCCTCAAGAATGGGACTTATCCTTGATATCTCGCCCAGAGACCTCGAAAAGGTTCTCTATTTTGCAAAGCACATCGTTATCGATCCCGGTGACACACCGCTCGAAAAATATCAGACTCTTGACGAGAAAGATTACGAAGAGTACAGACTCCGTTATGAGGACGATTTCAGAGCAGGTATGGGTGCAGAGGCTATCAAAGAGCTTCTTGCGGAAATCGACCTTGACGCACTCTCGGTAGAGCTTAAGGAAGAAATGGATTCCGCATCGGGTCAGAAAAAAGCCAAGGCTCTCAAGCGCCTTGAGGTTGTTGAAGCTTTCAGACAGTCGGGCAACAGACCTGAGTGGATGATTCTTGACGTTGTTCCCGTTATTCCTCCCGAAATCAGACCTATGGTTCAGCTGGAAGGCGGCAGATTTGCAACATCAGACCTCAACGATCTTTACAGACGTGTTATCAACAGAAACAACCGTCTTGCAAAGCTTATGGAGCTCGGCTCCCCCGAAATCATTATCAGAAACGAAAAGAGAATGCTCCAGGAAGCTGTTGACGCTCTTATCGACAACGGCAGAAGAGGCAGACCTGTAACAGGTCCCAACAACAGAGCTCTTAAATCTCTTTCCGATATGCTTAAAGGTAAGCAGGGACGTTTCAGACAGAACCTTCTCGGTAAGCGTGTTGACTATTCCGGTCGTTCGGTTATCGTTGTTGGTCCTGAGCTTAAGATTTATCAGTGCGGTTTGCCGAAGAAAATGGCTCTTGAGCTTTTCAAGCCTTTCGTTATGAAGAGACTTGTAAACGACGGTCTCGCACACAATATAAAATCAGCTAAAAGAATGGTAGAAAGAGTAAGACCTGAGGTTTGGGCTGTGCTTGAAGAGGTTATCTCCGAGCATCCGGTACTTTTAAACCGTGCTCCTACTCTCCACAGACTCGGTATTCAGGCATTTGAACCTGTACTCGTTGACGGTAAAGCATTAAAGCTCCATCCGCTTGTTTGTACTGCGTTTAACGCCGACTTCGACGGTGACCAGATGGCTGTTCATCTTCCGCTTTCAGCAGAAGCACAGGCAGAAGCAAGAATATTAATGCTTTCTGCGAACAACCTCTTAAAGCCTCAGGACGGAAAGCCTGTTACTGTTCCTACACAGGATATGGTTCTCGGAAGCTACTATCTTACAATTGTTATAGATGATGAATTCGGTGCAGGAAAGGTATTTGCTTCCGAAGCTGAAGCAATTCTTGCATACGAAAACAAGGCTGTTGGTCTTCATGCTCCGATTAAGGTAAGAAAATCTGCCGAGGTTGACGGTGTTACCGTTAAAAAGCTTGTTGATGCTACAGTCGGAAGAATTATATTCAATGAGAAAATTCCGCAGGATTTAGGTTTTGTTGACAGAAAAAATCCCGATACAGCTCTTGATTACGAGGTAATGTTCCCCGTTGACAAGAAGATGCTCGGTAAGATTATTGATGCAACAATTAAAGTTCACGGAATTACAGAAACTGCTACTCTCCTTGATAACGTTAAGGCTATGGGCTTTAAGTATTCAACAAGGGGTGCTATTACTGTAAGCGTTTCCGATATGGAAATTCCGGGAAGTAAGCAGGAATTCCTTTCAGAAGCTGAAAAGGAAATCGACAATGTTGTTAAAAAGTTCAATCACGGTTTGTTGAGTGATGAAGAACGTTACAAGAGAGTTATTAATATCTGGACAGAGACATCAAATAAGATTACTCAGGCTCTTATGGATAACCTTGATGAGCTTAATCCTATCTTTATGATGGCTAACTCCGGTGCCCGTGGTAGTATCAACCAGATTCGTCAGCTCGCAGGTATGCGTGGTCTTATGGCGGATACTATGGGACGTACAATTGAAATCCCGATTAAGGCTAACTTCCGTGAAGGTCTTACCGTTCTTGAATACTTTATTTCAACTCACGGTGCCCGCAAAGGT
>JAFYVN010000002.1 GCA_017549105.1 Clostridia bacterium | reverse complement strand
TGTTCTTGCGTTTGCTGGATTTGCGGTTATGGAGAAATTCTTTTTGAGAACAGTCGGACTTTCTTTTGGCGATTTCAGAAAAATGGCAATGACACGTGTTTTGGGAAACAGAAAATAATCAGTTTAACAAATTCCAATTTGTCGGACTGAATATTTCTATCAGCACTTCACTTCGGTGAGGTGCTTTTAATTTGCCCTTTTTGCAAATTGGTCTTTTGACGGGAGGTCTAGAGTCAAATGAAAAACTTTGGAAAAAATCATTGACGAAGCCGAACATTTGTGCTATCATTACACACAGGACAAATGTTCGTTTATTAAACCCATACGAAGTATGAAACTGTAAAAACACTGAATATTTGAATACGAAATTTGGAGGGTGAAAAATGTATGATACCCCAAAAGGAACCTGTGTGAATATCAATGCAAGCTGGCATTGTCTGAACTGCGGAAAAATTCTTACGGCAACTCTTAATGAGCAGGGAAAGGCAAAAACAGTTTGCCCGCTGTGTCACAGCGAACAGATTTATCATAAACTGAGCAGAACCCACCGTCGGGTTGATTCGTATGCTCCTAAAAACAACGGACTGAACTATTAAAATTGAATGCGCAAGTGAGCTGTATGGTTCTGATGAAATATGCCCGTAAATCCATATAAGAAACACTTGCTTGAATGTAAGGAGTTTTCCAGACATATTACGTGAGAGACTACCTGCAAGAACAAGAATCGGATTTGTTTCCGCTTCTTTCTTGTAGGTAGTTTTTTATTTAATATATTACTTTTCGGGAAGCCGAAAAACGGAGGTGAACGTCAAAATGCGGGTGAGAAATCAAGTCTTAGACAACGGTTTTTATCCGTCTGCCGGAACGTAGGCGTAAGTATATTAACCTGTCGATAACGGACATATTAAACGAATAAGGAGGTAAAATGTATCATTTAACCAAGTATGAAAAAGAGAATATTCTTCTCTCAAATGCCGATGAAGATTTCTGGTCTGTTTATATCAATTCCAAACCGCTTAAAAGGCGTTTTGCAGAGTTCGACAGAAAGAATCACGGTGTGCTCCGTCACATACGCACAGACCAATACGGCGGAGAATTTTATGAAGTACCGAAATCAAGCATTGCAATAAAGCTTATTCCGCCAAGGACAAAAGAACAGACGGAAAAGGCGAAAGCTCACGCTGAAAAAGTCGGTCTCGGAAAGAAAGACGGGTGATTCATTGGGCGATAGGGAACAGTTTTCATTTCTGAAGTTTCCCAGAGCACTGATTGATTCATCTTTGTTTTCTGATTTGTCAGTTGATGCAAAATTGCTTTTTGCCATGATACTTGACCGAACTGGTCTGTCGGAAATAAATGCAGACAGATTCACCGATTCCTACGGCAATATTTTTGTAGTCTACACAATAAACGAAATATGCGAAAAGCTCGGCTGTGCCCGTGCAAAGGCAGTAAGACTTCTCAAAGAATTGCAGAATTCAGGTCTGATAGAAAAGTACCGTGACGGCTGCGGAAAGCCTTCGAAAATATTAATTGCACCGTCGGCTTTGTCAATGCTCAAAATCGAACCTGACAAGTATCAAAATCAAACTTCCGGAAGTGTTAAAACCGAACTTCGTGAAGTATCAGAATCGAACTCTATCTATAATAAAGAGAATAATAATAATATCATCTACATCAATCCATCTATCAGTTATGATGAGCTGATAGAAAGTATTGAAGAACAGATTGAATATGACTGTATCAACGGCGATGCCGAAATGGTCAGAGAGATTATTCTCATAATGGCAGATGTTATGTCGGGAACAACTCCCACCGTCAGAATCGGCGGAAGTGATTTCCCGAGAGAGGTCGTTATTTCACGGTTCAAAAAACTTTCGTCAGAGCATATCGAATACGTCATCGGCTGCATTGAAAGTTCCACAACAAAAATCAAAAATATCAAATCATATCTCATATCTGCTTTGTATAACGCACCATCCACAATGGCAAGCTCGGTTTCGGCAGAGTTTGCTTTCTATAACAATAATTAACTGATAATAAGGAGGTCGAAAAATTCGTAAGAATAAACAGAAGATTTTGGCAAACAACATTAAAAAGGAAGGAGATGGCTTATGGAAATAAATAACGAACAGAATTCAGGCAGAAAAATGAGTGAAGCGGAAAAACAAAGTGTTATTGAAAAGCTTTGGCTCATTTATTTCAACGATACTCTTTACGGAAAAGGTCTGATAAGCGAATCTGAAAGAAACCGAATGGCAAACAAGATTCATTCCCGTAAGCCGTCAAACCAATCAAGATAAATTTCGCTCTTGATTTTCTTTTGCGTTTATGCTAATATATAGATAATGATTTAACGAAATCATATTCAATATGGAGGGATTGTAGATAAATGGATATACATAGCGTTAGAATGCAAATGAGAATGAAAAGCATATATGAGATTCCGCTCAGGGTAACATATTATGCCCGTGTTTCGACGGACAGCGATGAGCAGTTGAATTCGCTCGGCAATCAGGTAAGCTTTTACGAGAATTTTATCCGTAAGCATCTTCCCTGGACTTTTGTGCCGGGTTACGTAGATGAGGGTCTGTCGGGTATTTCGGTAAAGAAAAGAGAAAATTTCAACAGAATGATTGATGATGCGGCAGACGGAAAGTTCGATTTGGTTATCACCAAAGAAATCTCACGTTTTGCAAGAAATACTCTCGATTCAATTCAGTTTACCCGTCAGCTTCTCGGATACGGTGTCGGCGTATTCTTTCAGAATGACAACATAAATACCCTTGAAGAAGACAGCGAACTCAGACTTTCGATTATGTCCTCAATTGCGCAGGAAGAACTCCGCAAGCTTTCGAGCCGAGTTAAGTTCGGTCATCAGCAGGCAATCAAGTCAAACGTTGTTCTTGGCAACAGTAATATATTCGGCTACAAAAAACTTGATAAAAGGCTTGTTATTGACGAAGAACAGGCAGAAATGGTAAGAGAATTGTTTGAACTTTATGCAACCGATCAATACAGCATGAAGCAGATTGAAACAATTTTTTGGGACAAGGGATACCGTAATAACAAGGGCAATAAAATTGCTCACTCGACAATGTCAAATATGATTTCAAATCCCAAGTACAAGGGATACTATGTCGGCAACAAAGTCCGTGTTGTTGATATGTTCACAAAGAAGCAGAAGTTCCTGCCACCTGAAGAATGGGTTATGTTCAAAGATGAAACAGGTGAAATTGTGCCTGCCATCGTTTCGGAAGAATTATGGGATAAGGCAAATGTGATTCTTCGAAGAAGAAGCGAAGATGTAAAAGCACGTCAGGGTATTTGTAACCATGCAAATCTGCTGACGGGAAAGCTTTTCTGTACCGATTGCGGAACGGCATATTACCGCCGTGAATCCAAAGACAGAAGCGGAAACAAAAACAGTAAATGGATTTGCTCCGGCAAAATCAAAGGTGGTTCCGATTCTTGCGCATCGTTCGCAATTTATGAAGAAGAAATCAAACCGGTTCTTTTTGAAGTTTTCCGTGATACAAAAGCAAACGCCGATGCACTTGTTGAAGAATATTTGCGTGATTACGCAGAAATGACTGATAACGGGAAATTACCCAAAAGAATAAAAGAACTCGAAAAGAAGATAGATTTTGCTTTGCAGAAAAAAGCAAAGCTTCTTGAATTTAATGTTGCAGGTAAGATTACCGACAGAGATTTCTTTGAGATGACAGAGCAATGCAACAACGAAATCAAAGAAACGGAAGAACTGATTAAAGAGCTTTCGGAAACACTTGAATCAAGTGAAGAATTCAAAAAACACATCAATGCCGTTCGCAGTGCGATTGCCGCAGCTCAGTCTGATGCGAGATGCGGAATAATTTCAAAAGAATTCGTTGATACCTATATAGATAAGATTTATGTGACTCCCGTTGATGAGAATACGATGAAGTTAAGTATCAAGATTTTCTCAGGAGAATCAACGGAAAAATACCTCGAAAAGTTCAGACGTCACGTGGGACAAATGAAGTCCGTATCTGACAGCCACACAAAAAATCAAGTAATATCAACGGTTTCAGGCTCTGAAAATTCTGCGGGTCAAACGAGCAAGAAGATGATCGAAGCCTATGAAAACGGTATGAAATAAGTAAACTTCGGTTTAACGGGAGCTGTCGCGATTTGCGGCGGCTCTTTGTTTTGCTTGTGTTCATACTTATTTATTATTTTGCTTTATTTTTGTTTACACTTGCGGTGTTGACGGATTTACAATTATAATATATAATATTATGTTAAGAAAGTATTATTAAATTTATATTCATCCCTGCTGTGAACGGATGGCACGGCGAAAAAGGAGTTTTTATATGGCTAAAGATGAAAAAATAAGGATAATGCCAACCGTGGCTTTACGCGGATTGGTTGTTTTTCCCGATATGTTTATACACTTTGATGTGGGCAGAGAAAAATCCATAAACGCTCTCAAAAAGGCTATGGATACCGACCAGGAAATTTTTCTTGTTACTCAGAAGGATATCAGTATTGATGATCCCGATTATAATGACCTTTATGAAATCGGTGTTGTTGCAAGCGTAAAGCAAGTTCTTAAATTGCCCGGCAAAAGCGGGAATGTACGTGTTGCGGTTGAGGGGCTTTACAGAGCAAGACTTGTTCAGGGGCTTGACGGCGGCAACGGAAATCATCTCAAAGCAATGATATTCCCGATTGAGGAACCTGCTGTCAAAAGAGATTCGATCGATTATGAAAAAGCACTTGTAAGACATGCAAAGGATGTTTTTGCGGATTATTCCGACTGTGCACCTCAGATGCCGGCAGACCTTGTGACGAGCGTTCTTCAGAAGACAAAAGCAGGCGAACTTGCCGACTATGTAGCGGGCAATATTATGCTTGAGTTTGAGGACAGACAAAGCATACTTTCGGTTATCAATCCGATAAGAAGACTTGAAGAGCTTTGTGTTCTTCTTGCAAATGAAAGCAATCTGCTTGCGATTGAAGCCGATATCGGCGACAAGGTGCAGGAAGCAATCGACAAAAATCAGCGTGAATACTATCTGCGTGAGCAGATGAAGATTATTTCTCAGGAACTCGGAGGCGGAGCTTCGCAGGAAGAAGAACTCAGCTATTTCAGAGAAACGATTTTCTTTTTGAAAGCGCCTGATGAAGTTAAAGAGAAACTGCTTAAAGAATGTGACAGACTCGAAAAATATTCACCGCAGTCACCTGAAGCGGCAGTCAGCAGAAATTATATTGAAACCTGTCTTGCTCTTCCATGGAACAAGTTTTCCGATGAAAATACGGATATTGAGAAATCAAGAAAGATTCTTGAAAGAGACCATTACGGACTCGATAAAATCAAAAAAAGAATTCTTGAGTATCTTGCCGTGCGTGTGCTTGCACCGGATATCAAAGGTCAGATTATCTGCCTTGCAGGTCCTCCGGGAGTCGGTAAAACATCGGTTGCACGCTCGATTGCATCCGCAACGGGCAGAGAATATGTAAGAATTTCTCTCGGCGGTGTAAAAGACGAAGCTGAAATCAGAGGCCACAGAAAAACATATATCGGCTCAATGCCGGGCAGAATCATAAATGCAATGCAGCAGGCGGGCACAAGCAATCCTCTTATTCTTCTTGATGAGGTGGATAAACTTTCGTCTGATTATAAAGGCGATCCGACTTCAGCTCTTCTTGAAGTTCTTGACCCCGAGCAGAATTCAACTTTCAGAGACCACTATATCGAGCTTCCGTTTGACCTGAGCAAGGTTCTGTTTATCACAACGGCTAATGTTGAGGCGAATATTCCCGAACCTCTGCGTGACAGAATGGAGATTATTGAACTCGGCAGCTACACAGCGGAAGAAAAATTCAATATTGCAAAGAAACATCTTATTCCCAAGCAGACAAAGCGTCACGGACTTAATTCGAAACAGCTCAGGATAACCGACAAAGCACTCAGACTTATTATTGAAGGCTATACCCGTGAGGCGGGTGTCCGAAACCTCGAACAGAAGATTGCAGCAGTCTGCAGAAAATCTGCCATGGCAATTGTTGAAGGCAGTGCGGAAAAAATTTCGGTAAAACCCGAGAATGTTGAAGAATATCTCGGCACAAGAAAATATAAAAACGATTCAATTGTACGCGAAAATGAAGTCGGAGTAGTAAACGGTCTTGCGTGGACAAGTGTTGGCGGAGATATGCTCGAAATCGAAACTGCTGTGCTCAAAGGTACGGGTAAGCTTGAGCTTACAGGTTCGCTCGGTGATGTTATGCAGGAGAGCGCAAAGGCGGCGGTCAGCTATATCCGTTCAAAGGCTGATGAGCTTCCGATAAACGGAGATTTCTATAAAGAAAACGATATTCATATTCACGTACCCGAGGGAGCAACTCCCAAAGACGGACCTTCGGCAGGCGTTACAATCGCCACATCACTTGTTTCCGCTCTTTCGGGAATCAAGGTTCGCAAGGATGTTGCAATGACGGGAGAAATTACGCTCAGAGGCAGAGTGCTTCCCATAGGCGGTCTCAAAGAAAAATCGATGGCGGCTTACAGAGCGGGCATTAAAACCGTTATTATTCCGTATGATAATATTTCCGATCTTGATGAGGTTGACCCCGTTGTAAAAGAGGCGGTTGCATTTGAACCTGTCAAAACCGTTGAGGCGGTATGGAATATTGCGCTTGAAAAGACCGCAAAGACGGATGAAACATCGGTTCAGCCCGTGAATGTCAACAAAAGTTCACGTGCATCAATAACACAGTAAAGAGACGGAATAATTCCGTTATGCTGATAAGGATTTGGAAAAATGAGATTTGATAAAATAGAATTTACTGCCGCATACGGCACATCAAAGCAGCTTCCGCCTTCAAAGGAAACGGAAATTGTTTTTTCGGGACGTTCGAATGTCGGCAAATCATCACTGATAAATAAAGTTTTTAACCGCAAAAATCTTGCAAGAGTAAGCTCGGTACCAGGAAAGACAATTACAGTCAATTTTTTTAAGGGTGACGGTGTTTACTTTGTTGACCTGCCCGGTTACGGCTACGCAAAGCGTGAACAGAGCGAGAAAAAACGTTGGGCGGAGCTTATGGAAGGTTATTTTCAGTCTGGCAGAAACATAAAGCTCGTCATTCAGCTTATCGATATGCGTCATGCACCGTCGGCTGACGATATGATGATGCTCAACTTCCTGCGTGAAAGCGGAATACCGTTTGTTATCGCTCTCACAAAGTGCGATAAACTCAACAAAACAGAAACCGAAAAACGCAGAGCGGAGCTTCTTGAAGAACTTGCCGATTATCCGGAGATAAAAAGAATTGAATTTTCTTCGGTCAAAGGAACGGGTGTTGAAGAAGTTAAGGCTGAAATAATCAGCGCTTCAAAAGGAGAATAAAAATGCTTGTAACAAAATGTGTATCAACTAATTTAAAAGGTCATCTTACAATTGAAGGTGCGGATGCGATTGAACTTGCAGAGCGTTTCGGCACGCCCCTTTATGTTTACAGCGAAAGCAAAATCAGACAAAAGATAAGAGAGTTTATTCTCTCTGTTAACAAATATTATAACGGCAACGGTATGGTGGTTTATGCCAGCAAGGCATTCAGCTGCAAGGAAATGTACCGTATCTGTATGCAGGAAAATATCGGAATTGACGTTGTTTCGGGCGGTGAGCTTTATACCGCTCTTTCCGTCGGATTCCCTGCTGAAAAAATTGTTTTTCACGGCAACAACAAAACCCGTCAGGAGCTTGTTCAGGCAGTTGAAAACGGTGTCGGCAGAATTATTGTTGATAACCTTACAGAACTTAAATTGCTTGATTCAATCGCAAAAGAGCTTGGCAAGGTTGCGGGAATTATGCTCAGAATCAAACCCGGTGTTGATGCTCATACCCACGATTTCATAAAGACCGGTCAGATTGACTCGAAGTTCGGCTTTGCTCTTGAAACGGGAGAAGCAATGAAAGCTGTTAAGACCGCAATTGCGATGGATAATGTTAATCTCAGAGGTCTGCACTGCCATATCGGTTCGCAGATTTTTGATGTTGATCCGTTTGAACTTGCCGCTAAAGTTATGCTTGAATTTTACAGAGATATCAAGCTTGAAACCGGCAAAGAGTTTGATGAACTCAATCTCGGCGGAGGCTTCGGTATCAAATATCTCAAGAGTGACAGTCATCAGCCTTACGGTGAATATATGAAGAATGTTGCGGCAGTTGTCAATACATTTTCTCATGAACTCGGAATCAAAACTCCGTTTATTCTTATTGAACCGGGTCGCTCAATTGTAGGTGTTGCGGGCGTTACTCTTTATACGGTCGGTAATGTCAAGGATATTCCCGATGTGAGAACTTATGTTTCTGTTGACGGCGGTATGACCGATAATCCGAGATATGCTCTTTATAAGTCGGACTATGAAATCGTTTGTGCCGACAGAGCCGAAGAAGACAGATCAGAAACTGTTACCGTTGCGGGCAAATGCTGCGAAAGCGGTGACCTTATTCAGGAGAATACAAAGATTCAGCCGGTTAAGGCGGGCGATACTCTTGCTGTTCTTTCAACCGGTGCATATAACTACTCAATGGCATCAAACTATAACCGTATACCCAGACCTGCAGTTGTTATGGTTAAAGACGGCGAAGCAAGAGTTGTTGTTAAAAGAGAAACCTATGAGCAGATAACTGCAAACGATTTATAATAAGGAAGTGTTACAATGCCGAATGTCAGAATGATAGCTGACGGAGTACGTCTTGTTTCCGAACAGACGGACAGATTCAAAACCGGACGTATTACCGTTTCAATGGCATTACCTATGGATGAAAAAATGGCGGCAAATTCGTTGCTGATATTTCTTCTTAAGCGTTCGTGCAAGGAATATCCTGATTTCTCGCTTCTCAACGGCAAACTTGATGAGCTTTACGGTGCAAGCCTTTCGGCGTCGGTTTCAAAATCGGGAGAAGCCCAGGTTCTCAGCCTTTCGCTTACCTTTCTTGATGACCGCTTTGCACTTGCGGATGAAAGCATCGCAGAGCAGTGCGCGAAACTTCTTGTAAGTATGATTTTTTCTCCGAACTGCAAAAACAACAGCTTCGGTTCAGAAAATCTTGCGGCAGAAAAAAGGCTTCTTATTCAGAGAATCGAAGAAGAGCTCAACGATAAAAGAACCTATGCTTTCAACCGCTGCATAAGCTATATGTGCGCCAACGAAGCCTACGGAAAGGATAAGTACGGTACGGTTGAAGAAATCGGAAATGTAAAGATGGCAGATGTTTATTCTGCGTGGAAAAACCTTCTTTCAACTGCGATTTTTCAGATTACCGTTGTCGGAAGCAGCAGTGCGGATGACGTTGCGGATATTTTTGCGAAGAAGTTCGAGAAAATTGAACGTACACCCGTGAAACCCGAAACTGTGTTCTACAGAAGAGGCGGCCATTTCAACAGATTTGAGGAGAAGTTCCCCGTCAGTCAGGGCAAGCTTGTTATCGGATTCAGATCGGGTATGAGTAACAGCAAAGATAACCTTGCCGCAGTAACCGTAATGAACGATATTTTCGGCATGGGAACTTATTCCAAACTGTTTATGAACGTGCGTGAAAAGCTCAGCCTTGCTTATTATTGCTGGTCAAGACTGATTGCGAGCAAGGGTCTTGTGCTTGTTGAAAGCGGAATTGATACCGATAAGGAGAAGAAGGTTTCTGTTGAAGTTCTTGCTCAGCTTTCCGATCTCAGAAACGGTAAAACCGATCCCGAAGTGCTTGATTCTTCAAAACGGTCTCTTAAAGAACGACATACTTTTACAACTCCCGAAGGAATCTGCGCATGGTATGCATCCCAGGTTCTTGAAGATGAAATATTAACTGTTGAAGAACTCAATGCTGAAATAGAAAAGGTGACTATGGAGCAGGTTTGCGAAGCCGCAAAGAAGCTTTTGATAGACACAATATTTATGCTTTCGGCTGAAGGGGAGGAGGGTGCAGAGAATGCAGATTAAGCAGATAACAAATGAAAAACTCGGTGAGAGCGTATTCTGTGCCCGTCACGGTTCGGGACTCGAAATAAGAGTTATGCCCAAAACCGGCTATTCATCGGCATATGCCGTTTTCGGTGTTAAATACGGTTCGATTGATACAGCTGTCAAGAATGAAAACGGTGAGTTCGAAACGATTCCCGAGGGAACTGCACATTTTCTTGAACACAAGCTTTTTGAGAGTGAAGATCTGAACGCATTTGAGCGTTTTGCCAAAACCGGTGCAAGCGCAAATGCATATACGAGCTTTGAAAAAACAGCATATCTTTTCAAAGGTTCGGAGAATATCGGGGAATCTCTTGAAATTCTTCTCGACTTTGTTCAGAGTCCGTATTTTACTCAGGAGACTGTAGAAAAAGAGCAGGGAATTATCGGTCAGGAAATCCGTATGTATCAGGATTTGCCGGATTGGCAGGTTATGTTCAATCTTCTCCGTGCGCTTTACAGCGTACATCCCGTGAGAATCGATATTGCGGGCACTCAGGAATCAATCGCAAAAATTGATGCTGATTTGCTTTATAAACTTTACAAAAATTTCTATAATCCCGCCAATATGGTGCTTTGTGTTGTCGGTGCAATCGAACCTCAGGAAGTTTTTGATATTGTTGACAGATGTATCAAAGAAGCAGATGCAAAGCTTGCGGAGAGAAAGTTTGAAAAAGAGAGCGGAAAACCCGTTCAGTCTTATATTGAAGAACAGCTTTCGGTTGCTCAGAAACAGTTCCTTCTCGGATTCAAAGAAGAACTCGATGAGCCTCTTCTCAGTCTCGAGGATGAAATTGCATCCGAAATTGTGCTTGAAGCGCTTTGCGGAAAATCATCGCCTCTTTTCAAGCGCTTGCTTGATGAAGAACTGATTGATATGGGCTTCGGCTCTGAAATGTTCAACGGTTTCGGATTTTCTTGTGTTATGCTCGGCGGAACAAGTGCTGACCCCGAAAAGACTTCAGAAATCATCAAGTCTGAAATTGCAAAGGCGCAGGCAGACGGCATTGACCCCGTTGCCTTTGAAAGAGCAAAACGCAAGTTCTACGGACGTTATGTTATGTGCTATAACGATATTGACGATATTGCCAATATAATGATGAATCTTTATTTTAACGGTTATGAGCCGTTTGCGGAACTTGAAGCCTGCAAGAATCTTACAATCGAAAAGGCGCAGGAAAGACTGAATGTTCTCAAAGCGGAAAACAGCGCACTTTCGGTTATAACTCCGATTGCATAAAAAGAAAGAAGGGGTATAAAAAATGTCGGATTATGCAGTTGTCTATTTCACGGGTATCAAACGCGGCTTCAGTGTACCGAGTGTACTTGCCGATTTTTCGATATTCGGAATTGACATTGAAATCAAATTTTACGGAGCGATTATCGCTTTCGGATTTCTGCTTGCCGTGCTTTTCGGCGGCAGAATGGCTTATAAATGGAAGATGAGCCTTGATAAGATGGTCGATGTTCTTATCTACGGCACGATTGCCGCTATTATCGGCGCAAGGCTTTATTATGTTTTTTCCAAATGGGATTATTACGGCTCTCATCTTTCCGAAATCCCTCAAATCTGGGAAGGCGGACTTGCTATTTATGGCGGTATTATCGGCGGACTTGTTGCGGCATACTTTGTGTGCAAAGTCAGAAAGATGAATTATTTCAACCTGCTTGATATGGCAACGATGAGCCTTCTTATCGGTCAGGGTATCGGCAGATGGGGCAATTTCACAAACCAGGAAGCTTTCGGTGTCAACACTGACCTTCCCTGGGGTATGTGGAGCGAAAAAGTTGCCGCAGATGTTATGAGAAACCAGGAGCTTTACGCTTCAAAAGGTTTTGAAGTTGACCCGATGCTTCCCGTTCATCCCACTTTCCTTTATGAATCAATCTGGTGTCTTCTCGGCTTCTTTGTGCTTTATCTTATCTGCTGTAAGGCAAGAAAATTCAGCGGTCAGATTGCACTTTGCTACGGCATCTGGTACGGACTCGAAAGAACAATAGTTGAGGGCCTTCGTACGGACAGTCTTTATATCGCAGGCACAACAATCAGGGTTTCGCAGGCGGTTTCAGCGGCACTTGTTGTGGTTTGTACCGTTCTTCTGATAGTTCTTCTGCGCAAATATATCAAGAATCCTCAGCCTATCGACGGGGTTGATTTCTTCCTTGAAGAACAGCTCAAAGCCGAGGCTGAAGAAAAGAAAATCACAGTTGAAACAGTTGAAGAAACTGAAACGGCAGAAAATGAGGAGGTAGTTTCCGATGTACAAAATAATTGACGGTAAAGCTATAAGAGAATATAATCTCGAAAAAATTTCGGAGCAGGTTGAGGAGCTTAAGGCTAACGGAATTCTTCCGACCCTTGCGGTTATTATTGTCGGCAATGACCCCGCATCAAGAATATACGTTAACAATAAAAAGGCTGCTTGCGAAAGAACTGGTATGCGCTCGCTCGAATACGCTCTTCCCGAAGAAACAACTACCGAGGAGCTTCTTGAACTTATCGACAAACTCAATGCGGATAAAACTGTCAACGGTATCCTCTGTCAGCTTCCTGTTCCCAAACATATCAACAAGAATCTTGTTCTTGAAGGAATTCTCCCCGAAAAGGATGTTGACTGCTTCCATCCCGAAAACGTCGGCAGACTCTGCATCGGTAACGGCGAACTTGTGCCCTGCACTCCGATGGGTATGGTCAAAATGCTTGAATACGAAGGCGTTGACCCCACGGGCAAGCATTGCGTAATCATCGGCAGAAGCGATATTGTCGGTAAGCCTATGGCAATGCTTATGCTTGCAAGAAACGCAACCGTCACAATCTGCCACTCAAAAACACAGAATCTTGCTGAAATTACAAAGCAGGCGGATATCCTTGTTGCGGCTGTCGGTATCGCAAAGTTTGTCAAGGCTGATATGGTCAAGGACGGTGCAATTGTTCTCGATGTCGGTATGGACAGAGACGAAAACGGCAAGCTTTGCGGTGATGTTGATTTTGATGAAGTCAAGGATAAGTCATCAATGATAACTCCCGTGCCCGGCGGAGTAGGCCCGATGACAATTGCAATGCTTATGAGAAACACTCTGACAGCTGCAAAGATGCAGAATGCATAATTAATGTAATAAATTATATATGATATATAGTCAAAAAAACATTTGACAACACTTGAATGTTATGCTATAATCTCATATGCCGCATATTCGGGGCGGGTGAATTATGCCCAAAAACAGATTTAATCTGTGCCTCCGGTAACCCACTTATAAGAGTTACAGAATAGCGAGTCTTAAAGAAAAGGAATGAAAATCCGATGTACGCAATTATCGAAACAGGCGGCAAGCAGTATAAGGTACAGGCCGGCGATGTAATTTTCATCGAAAAGCTTGGCGCAGAAGAAGCAAGCGAGTACACCTTTGACAAGGTTATCGCAGTTGGAACCGACGACGGTATCACCGTTGGCGCACCCTATGTAGCAGGTGCAAGCGTTTCAGCAAAGATTGTCAAGAACGGCAAGGCAAAGAAGATCACCGTTATGACTTACAAGCCCAAGAAGAACTCAAAGAGAAAGATGGGCCACAGACAGCCTTACACTAAGGTTGAAATCTCTGCTATCAACGCATAAGAATTTTCTCAAATGATTAGGGTTAAATTCTTAATCGGTAACAAACAACTCACAGGCTTTGAAATAAAAGGTCACGCAATGTTTGCCGAAAGCGGCAGCGACGTTGTGTGTGCGGCGGTTTCTTCGGCGGCATTTATGGCGGCGAATACCATAACCGAAATCATCGGCGCAAAAGCTGATGCAAGCGCGCAGGACGGAATGATGCGTGTAATCCTTAATCAGTCCGACGAGCAGACGGAAACGGTGCTCAGAGGTCTGGAGCTTCACTTAACGGAGCTTTCAAAGCAATATCCCGAAAACATCAAAATAATCTACGGAGGTGTAAAGTAATGCTTAAGATAAATGTACAGCTTTTCGCTCATAAGAAAGGTATGGGTTCAACCCGTAACGGCCGTGATTCAGAGTCAAAGAGACTCGGCGCTAAGAGAGCTGACGGTCAGTTTGTTCTTGCAGGTAACATCCTTGTAAAGCAGAGAGGTACTCACATCCATCCCGGCAACAACGTTGGCAGAGGTTCAGATGATACTCTCTTCGCACTCATCGACGGAACAGTTAAGTTCGAGCGTATGGGTAAGGACCGCAAGAAGGTAAGCGTTTACGCTGTTGAGCAGTAATTTACTGAAAATGATAAAGGACACAGTCAACCGACTGTGTCCTTTTTGTTTATTTGTTTAAAACCTCTTTCAGATACATTCCTGTATAGGATTTTTTGCATTTTGCAACCTCTTCAGGTGTGCCCTGAGCAACGATTTTGCCTCCGCCGCTGCCACCCTCGGGGCCGAGGTCGATAATGTGGTCGGAAACCTTTATGACGTCGAGGTTATGCTCGATAACGATAACTGTGTTGCCCTTGTCAACAAACTTCTGAAGCACGTCGATCAGTCTGTGAACATCGGCTGTGTGAAGTCCCGTTGTCGGCTCGTCAAGGATATAAACCGTTCTGCCCGTAGAAATTTTTGAAAGCTCGGTTGCCAGTTTTACTCTCTGCGCTTCACCGCCCGAAAGAGTTGTTGCAGGCTGACCAATTTTAATATATCCGAGACCGACATCATAAAGAGTCTTGATTTTGCGGTGGATTTTCGGGATGTTTTCAAAGAAATTCATTCCCTCTTCGACCGTCATTTCAAGCACATCGTGGATGGTTTTGCCTTTATATTTTACTTCAAGGGTTTCTCTGTTATAGCGTTTGCCGCCGCAGACCTCACAGGGCACATAGATATCACTCATAAAGTGCATTTCGATTTTGACTATACCGTCGCCCTGGCAGGCTTCACATCTGCCTCCCTTGACGTTGAATGAAAATCTGCTCGACTTGTAGCCTTTTTTCTTGGCATCAACGGTTGAAGCAAAAAGCTCACGGATATCGTTGAAAACACCCGTATAGGTTGCTGGGTTTGAACGCGGAGTTCGTCCGATGGGGGACTGGTCGATATTGATAACCTTGTCAAGATGCTCTGCGCCCGTGATTTTGTCGTGGGCACCGGGCTTTTTCTTTGCACCGTTGAGTTCGGTTGCAAGATATTTGTTGAGGATTTCATTGATAAGTGAGGATTTTCCTGAGCCGGAAACACCGGTAACGCTGATAAACTTTCCGAGAGGAAACTCAACGTCGATGTTACGGAGATTATTTTCTTTTGCACCGTAAACAACAAGAGATTTTCCGTTGCCTTCTCTTCTCTTTTCAGGAAGAGGAATGTATTTTTTGCCACTCAGATATTGGCCGGTTATTGAATTTTCGCAGTTGATAATGTCGTTGAAATCTCCGCAGCAGACGATTTCACCACCGTGAATACCTGCACCCGGACCGACGTCAACAATGTAATCTGCCGAACGCATTGTTTCTTCGTCGTGTTCAACAACAATAAGAGTATTGCCGAGGTCACGAAGCTCTTGCAGAGTTTTGAGAAGCTTCGAATTGTCGCGCTGATGCAGACCTATACTCGGTTCGTCGAGTATATAGAGAACGCCCATAAGAGATGAACCTATTTGCGTTGCGAGACGGATTCTCTGAGCCTCACCGCCCGAAAGAGTAGCGGATGAGCGGGCAAGTGTAAGATAATTCAGACCAACGCTCGAAAGGAAATTCAATCGGCTTCTGATTTCCTTTATAATCTGCTCGGCAATCATTTTGTCTCTTTCGCTGAGAGTTATACTGTCGAGAAAAGCGATTTCTTCATCAATGGATTTGTTGACAAATTCGTCAATGTTGATTCCGCCTACGGTAACACCTAATGATTCTTTGCGAAGTCTTGCTCCGCCACATTCGGGGCATTTCACGGTTGACATATAGCCTTCTATTTCGGTTCTTGACCATTCGCTGGTTGTTTCTTTGTATCGGCGTTCAAGGTTATTGATAACACCCTCAAAATCGGTCATATATGTGCCGCTGCCGTATTCGCTTTTGCGTTCAAGTTTTATTTTTTTGCCGCCTGTACCGTAAAAAATAATATCTTTTGCTTTTTTTGATAATTCTTTGAACGGAGTATCGAGTGAAAAATCGTACGCATTTGCAATTCCTTCGTAATACATCTGCGCAATCGTGCCGCCGTCGCTTGCCGACCAGCCGCTCGCCTTGATTGCACCTTCACGGATGGAGAGTGAATCATCGGGTACAACCATTTTCGGATCAACTTTCATAAGCACGCTCAGACCCGAGCAATTCGGGCAGGCGCCGAAAGGATTGTTGAATGAGAATGAACGAGGTTCAAGTTCCTCAATGCTTACTCCGTGTTCGGGGCAGGCATAGTTGAGTGAATAAAGCATTTCTTCTCCGCCGATAACGTCAATCAGCAGAAGTCCGTCAGTCAGATTTGTTGCGGTTTCGATTGAGTCTGCAAGACGTGAACGGATGCCGTCTTTGATAACAAGTCGGTCAACGACAACCTCAATATTGTGCTTTATATTCTTTTCAAGCTTTATTTCTTCGGATAGATCGTAGGTTATCCCGTCGATACGTACCCTTGCAAAGCCGCTTTTACGGATTGAGTCGAGTTCTTTTACATATTCACCTTTTTTGCCTCTTGCAATAGGTGCCATAACCTGGATTTTTGTGCCTTCTTCGAGAGAAAGCACCTGAACGGTGATGTCATCAACCGTCTGTCTGCTGATTTCTCTGCCGCATTCGGGGCAATGAGGTATGCCGATTCTTGCATAAAGCAGACGCAGATAGTCATAAATCTCCGTAACCGTACCGACGGTTGAACGGGGATTTTTTGATGTTGTTTTTTGGTCGATTGAAATTGCGGGGGAGAGCCCCTCAATGCTTTCAACATTGGGTTTTTCCATCTGACCGAGAAACTGTCTTGCGTATGATGAAAGGGATTCAACATATCTTCTCTGACCTTCGGCATAGATTGTGTCGAAAGCGAGAGAGGATTTTCCCGAACCAGAAAGACCCGTGAAAACAACAAGCTTGTCACGGGGGATTGTTATGTCAACATTTTTAAGATTGTGCTCTTTTGCACCTTTAACGGTTAGATTTTTTACAGCCATTTATTATTTACCTCGTCTGAGTTTTTCAATGCGGTCGCGAAGATAAGCTGCGTGTTCGAATTCAAGGATTTTTGCTGCTGCTTTCATTTCTGCGGTCAGCTTGAGAATCATTGCTTCACGCTCTTTTCGGCTCATTTTTGAGATTGCTTTTTCTTCGTCACCCTTGGCGGAGATTTCTATTATTTCGTGAACGTCTTTAACTATTGTTTTCGGTGTAATGCCGTGTTCTTCGTTGTATTTTGTTTGTTTTTCACGGCGGCGGACTGTTTCTGTTATAGCTCTTTCCATTGACGGAGTAACGCTGTCTGCATACATTATAACCGTGCCTTCAGCATTGCGTGCCGCTCTGCCTATGGTCTGGATAAGCGATGTTTCCGAACGGAGAAAGCCTTCTTTGTCTGCATCGAGAATTGCGACGAGTGATACCTCCGGGATATCCAGACCTTCACGCAGAAGGTTGATGCCGATAAGAACATCAAAATCGCCAAGGCGCAGACCTCTGATGATTTCCATTCGCTCAATAGTGTCTATATCGTGGTGCATATAACGGACTTTTATGTCAAGATTTTCAAGGTAATCCGTCAGATCCTCTGCCATTCGTTTGGTCAGTGTTGTGACGAGCACACGCTCACCCTTTGCGGTTCTTGTGTTGATTTCGGAAACAAGGTCGTCAATCTGACCTTCAGTAGGTCTGACCGAAATTTCAGGGTCAAGCAGACCTGTGGGTCTGATAACCTGTTCTGCAATATGTGTGCTTTTTCCTTTTTCAAATTCGCCCGGAGTTGCACTGACAAAAACTTTTTGTCCCGTTCTTTCGTAGAATTCCTCAAAGGTCAGCGGTCTGTTATCGTAAGCGGAAGGCAGACGGAAACCGAATTCAATCAGGCTTTCTTTTCGGGCTCTGTCGCCGCCGTACATTGCTCTTACCTGGGGCAGAGTAACGTGGGATTCGTCAACAAAAAGGAGATAGTCATCGGGGAAATAATCGAGAAGTGTAAACGGAGATGACCCCGCAGGTCTGCCGGACATAATTCTTGAATAGTTTTCAATACCTTTACAGAATCCTGTCTCGCGGAGCATTTCTATATCATATTCGGTGCGCTGACGGATTCTTTGTGCTTCGAGAAGTTTGCCGTTTTCTTCAAAAAACTTGACTCTGTCGAGCATTTCACCGTAAATCTGCGTTATCGAACGCTCCATTTTTTCGGGGGCGATAACATAGTGGGATGCAGGGTAAATTGCGGCATGAGAAAGCACACTTTTGACCTGACCCGTAAGGGCGTTTATTTCGCTTATTCTGTCAATTTCATCACCAAAAAATTCAACTCTTATACCGTTTTCATTCGAATAAACGGGGAATATTTCAACAACATCTCCTCTTACACGGAATTTGTTACGGCTGAAATCAATGTCGTTTCTTTCATATTGAATTGAAACCAGTTTTTCAATCAGCTCGTCACGGCTTTTCTCCATTCCCGTGCGAAGAGAAATAACCATACTGCGGTAATCGATGGGGTCGCCGAGAGTGTATATGCACGAAACACTGGCAACGATGATGACGTCACGTCTTTCCGAAAGTGCGGATGTGGCGGAATGGCGCAGTTTATCAATTTCATCGTTTACTGCGGAATCTTTTTCGATGTAGGTGTCGGTTGTGGGAATATAAGCTTCAGGCTGATAATAGTCGTAGTATGATACAAAATATTCAACAGCATTATCGGGAAAAAATTCACGGAATTCCGAGCAAAGCTGAGCGGCAAGAGTTTTGTTATGGGCAAGAATGAGCGTGGGTCGGTTGACCTTCTCGATGATGTTTGCCATCGTGAAAGTTTTGCCCGAGCCGGTAACACCCAGAAGTGTTTGCTCACCGTATCCTTTGTTGATGCCGTCAACAAGCTCTGCGATAGCCTGAGGCTGATCACCCGTCGGTTTGAATTTTGAATGAAGAATAAATTTATCCATGCAGTTTCTCCCGTGAAATTCTATGAACAAATGTTCATAACGATTATATCACATTAAATTTTAAATGTAAACTGTTATTTAAAAATATTTTTATCTTTATTACAATTTTCATAAACAAATATCTTATTTCTCCTTTGTTTGTTGACAATTTCTACAAATGGTGATATTATATTGTAAAGATGTTGCGGCAAATACATCTTCAATTTGAAACGGAGTGAATTAATTGAAAGGTATCATTCTGGCGGGCGGCTCGGGAACAAGACTTTATCCCTTGACTATGGTAACAAGTAAGCAGCTTTTGCCCGTTTATGACAAACCTATGATATATTATCCCCTGTCAACGCTTATGCTTGCGGGAATCAGAGAAATTCTTATCATTTCAACCCCGACCGATACTCCCAGATTTCAGGAGCTTCTCGGAAGCGGAAGGCAGTTCGGCTTGAATCTTTCGTATGCCGTTCAGCAAAGCCCAGACGGTCTTGCTCAGGCTTTCATCATCGGTGAAGAGTTTATCGGCGATGACGATGTTGCAATGATTCTCGGTGATAATATTTTCTATGGCAACGGTCTCGGCCATATGCTCAGACAGGCATCAAAAAATAAAAACAGAGCAACGATTTTCGGCTATTATGTTGATAATCCTCAGGCTTTTGGTGTTGTTGAATTCGATGAAAACGGAGTTCCCGTTTCGATTGAAGAAAAACCCGAGGTTCCCAAGTCAAACTATGCGGTTACCGGTCTTTATTTCTACGATAACCGTGTTGTTGAATATGCAAAATCGCTCAAGCCTTCAAAGAGAGGCGAACTTGAGATAACCGATATCAATCAGATGTATCTTCAGAACGGTGACCTTGATATCAGACTTATGGGCAGAGGTTTTGCCTGGCTTGATACAGGTACTGTCGAAAGTCTTACCGATGCGGCAAACTTTATCAGAACCATTGAAAAGCTTCAGGGAATCAAAATTTCCGCACCCGAGGAGATTGCATATAACATGCGCTGGATAAGCAGAGAAGCTCTTCTTCGTTCGGCAGAAAAATACGGAAAATCGTCCTACGGTCAGCACTTAAGATCGGTTGCCGAGGGTAAAATTCTTTATTCTGCGGATAAACCGGGTGAAAGACCCTGTTGGGGTGCGGAGGAAAATAATGAAGCTTAACGAAACCGCAATCAGCGGTGTTTTTGAAGCAGAACCGCAGGTTTTCGGTGATAACCGAGGTTGGTTTTGCGAAACATATTCAAAAAAAGAGTTTGAAAAAGTCGGCATAACAGCCGACTTTGTTCAGGATAACCGTTCTTTTTCTGCAAAAAAAGGAACGCTCAGAGGACTTCATTGCCAGAAAAATCCTATGGCACAGGCAAAGCTTGTTTCCTGCATCAAGGGTGCGATTCTTGATGTTGCGGTTGATATCCGCAAAGGTTCGCCTACTTATATGAAATGGGTTGCTGTTGAACTCAGCGCAGAGAATAAAAAGATGCTTTTTATCCCCAAAGGCTGTCTTCACGGATTTGTGACTCTGACCGACGATGTTGAAATCGCATATAAGGTAGATGAATTCTATTCGCCCGAAAACGACAGAAGCGTCCGCTTTGATGATGCTGAAATCGGTGTTGAATGGGGCGTCACAGACCCTGTTCTTTCCGAAAAAGATAAAAATGCGCCGCTTCTCAAAGACAGCGACGTTGATTTTGAATTCTAAAATTTTCCTGTAAAACAAAGAATAAAGCGTTTGTTTCGACTTATAATAAACTTGAAAAGCGATTAAGGAGTTGAAACGAATGCTTGATAAAATTTCACTGGCCCTCGTAATTATCGGTGCGCTTAACTGGGGCAGCATAGGTCTGTTTCAGTTTGATATCGTTGCCTGGATTTTCGGCGGTCAGGGTGCAATTCTCAGCAGAATTGTATACACACTTGTTGCCCTTGCGGGCGTCTGGTGCGTGTCTCTTCTTTTCAGAGATACCGAAAGCCTTGTTGAAACAGGCACAGACGATATTCAGTAAAACAAAAACCGCTGACTTGTAGAAGTCGGCGGTTTTGATTTTTGTCAAGCCTTCCCCTTAAGGGGAAGGGGGACCGCTTGCGGTGGATGAGGTGTAAATGTGGCTTTAGCTATTTTTTGACAACAAAGGTAACAACGTCTGTTGTCAAATCCGAAATGCAGTCTTTTCTCGGTATGTCGTATTTTTGTTTGCAAACTGTATTTTTTATTACTTCCCATTCATCAAAGGTTTCATTGAGCAAATCAGAGAGGTTTTGCGTTTTCAGATTTACTTCAAACTGCGGAACAAGTATCTGCCCGTTATATTTGTTGATTTCCGTTATTTCGGAGTTGATTATCAGACAAACAATTCCGTTTTTTCTTATGCCGTTTTTAATCTCGTTAAGTTTTTCAGTGAATGCGATTTCAGAGTTTATGTGTTCGAGTGCCGAAACGGCAATTATCAAATCATAGTGATTATTTTTGATTGTAAAATCATCAATTGATGAAATGATGCCGTTGATTTCTTCCTCAACACCGTAATCTATACTGTTTTTATTCAATTCCTCAATGGCGAAATCAAGGATATCAACACAGTCGATATTGCAGGAAATCTTTTTGAATTCTTGAGCAATCGGAATACAGTTTCTTCCTACACCGCACCCTAAATCCAAAATATTGAGTTTACAATAATCTTTGAAATAATCGAGCAAGTCAACAACTGTTTTTACGGGATTTTGAAGCCAACTTCCGCTTTCGAAAAGTTTGGCGGTTGAGTATATTTCAAGGTGTGATTCTTTTTCTGCATCACGGATTGATTTTAATGTTTCGTTGTTCATTTCTTCTTAAGCCTCTCGCAAAGCTCTCTGTCGGGTGTTACCCACATTGTGTTATATGTGTGATAAATAACTTTGCCGGGTTTTGCGCCCGTTGGTTTTTTGAGCAAACGTACTTCGGTGTAATCAACCGCAACCTGCGAGGATTCACGGCCTCCGCTGTGATATGCGGCGAGTATTGCCGCCTGACGGCAGGTTCGCTCGGGGATAATATCGCCGTTGCCGATAACAACAACGTGGGAGCCGGGGATTTTCTGGGTGTGAAACCAGGAATCATCCTTTGCTGCTGTCTTGAAGGTCAGCAGGTCGTTCTGAACGTTGTTTCTGCCAACAAGAATTGTGTATCCGTCGTCGGAAATATATTCCATTGGCGGCATCGGCTTTGCTTTTTTGGTTTTATCGTTTTTGGCGCGCTTGAGATATCCCTGCTCATAAAGTTCGTTGCGGATTTCGGCAAGCTCTGTATATCCGTCAGCACGGTTAACAGAGTCGATGACCGATTCAAGATATGCAAGCTCCTGCTCGCTCTGCTCAATCAGCTCGCCGAGCATACTCTCGGCAACCTTTGCTTTGCGGTATTCTTTGAAATATTTCTGCGCATTTGCTGCAGGAGAAAGAGCCGGATCGGCAGCGATGCGGATGATTTCATTGTTGCTGTAATAGTTTTCAAGGTCATAGAAAAGCGAACCTTTTTCAAGTCTGTACTGATTTGCAAGAATTAATTCTGCATTGATTCTAAGGGTGTCACGGTCTGCGCACGCTTCAAGTTCTGCTTGTCTGCTCTGCAGTTTTCTTGCAGCTCTTGCGGCTGCGTTGTTGAGCAGTTTGAGAAGCGACTGACTGCGCTGACGGGTTCTTTCGAAGCGGTCTTTTTCGTAATAAAAATCGTCGAGAAGCTCCGAAAAGCTCTCAAAAGGTCTTGCTGTTACAGTAAATCCGTATTGGGTTATATCAGTGAATGTAAAGTCATAAGGCTTTACATTTTCACGCATAAGCATAGTCGGTGAAGCTTTGCCGGAAAGCAGAGCCTCCTTGATTTCTGAAAGCTTGGTTGAAAGCCTTTGTTCATTGATTTCATTCATTTCTGCTGTGCCGATGTCTCCACCGCACGCAAATGATGCAATTTCACGGCTTATTAAAGGAGAAACACCTTCAAGAGATTCAAGGATTGCACCTGAAAGACGCTTTCCGACGCAGTTTTTTATTGCTGAAACAGCAGAATCAACCTCTGTTTCGGTTAAATTTAACTTGTTTTGACGGGGAGGAAGCTCATATCTGAACGTAGGCAAAATCTGTCTTACGGAAGACTGTGTAAAGTCAACTCGCTTTACAGCATCCACGATTGTTCCATCTGAATTGACAAGGATAATATTGCTGTGTTTTGCCATAATTTCCACACAGAGTGTAAAGGTTACGGCATCGCCTATTTCATTTGTGCCTGCAAGGTCAATAAAAACAACTCTGTCAAGTCCGAGCTGGCGTATATCGGTGATTACCGCACCTGTCAGATGCTTTCTGAAAAGCATACAGAGCATCGGAGGAACGGCGGGATTTTCGGGGGCTCTTGCCGTCAGATGAAGCCTCGGACTGTTTGCCGATGCCGACACAAGCAGGCGGTAAACTCCTTCTCTTGAACGCAGATGAAACACCAGCTCGTCTTTTGATGGCTGGTGTATTTTTTCTATTCGGCTTCCGACAATGAATCGTGAAAGCTCTTGTTTTAATAAATTTATCGTAATTCCGTCAAGGGGCATAGTTTATTCCTCATTAAAAATATTCCACAGGTGATTTCTGCGGTATGATTTCAACCTCACAATTGAAATTATTTCTGATTTTATCCGCAAGCACGGCAACAACGGGATTTTCTGTTTCAAAATGACCGGCCGCAATAAGTGTAACTCCAAGTTCTTTAGCCGCAAGAAATTCATGGTGCTTTGCTTCGCCCGTAATGTATGCATCGCATCCGCTTTCGGCAACAGCGTGAATAAAATCACCGCCTCCGCCTCCGCAGAGCGCAACGGTATCAATCGTCTTTCCGCAGTCAGCAAGCTGAACTCCCGTTGAAAGTCTGTCTGCTATGAGCATTGCGAGCGCATCAGCCTCGGTTTCTTCGATAACAACTTTTCTTATCATTGCTGTTTCGCCCGAATCGGTAAGAGGAATGGGATTCTTAAATCCGAGAATTTCTGCGAGTGCATCGTTAACTCCGCCATTTGCGCAGTCAAGGGAAGTGTGGGCGCAGATTGCTGATATTCCGTTTCTGGCAAGCATATATGAAATATCGCCTTCGAGAAAGGTTTTGACGGGTCTGAAAATAACAGGATGGTGGCTGATTATCAGCTCGATTCCTCTTTCTGCGGCATATTTTACCGCGTCTGATGTGATATCAAGCACAATGCCGATTTTTGAAATTTCACGGCAGGGTTCACCTATAAGAAGACCGCTGTTATCCCATTCACATTGCTTCTCAAACGGTGCGATTGAGTCAATAAAATCGTATATATTTTTAACTGTCGGTCTGCATTCCATTGATTGTTTCCTCCAGTTCGTTTGTCACTTTTTCAAGATATTCTGCATTTTGGGGTGTGCCGTGAATTTTTTCGGCTTCAAGTTTCTTTTTCAGACGTGAATTTATGTTTTTAAGATACATTTTTGCCTCTTGTTTTTTACATTTTGAAAGCTCACCTGAATATATGTAAGAAACGCTTTTTTCTTCGGCTTTACCCGTATATTCTGCTGCCATTGCGCAGTAAAGCTTGCCCGAGTCAATGCATGCATCTTCAAAGAGAATTTCAAATCCGTTTTCAACGAAAAATCTTCTGATATCCTCTGCGTGTGACTGAGGCTGAACGATAATTCTTTTGTTTTTATCTTTGAGCCAATCAGCGCGTGAAACAAGCTGCTCCATAAGGGTTCCGCCCATTCCGCACATAATGAAATCATCTGCTTCGTACGGCTCAATTTCGTCGAAACCGTCTGAAAGTCTCAGCGTGATTTTATCATCGAGTGAGTAGGTATCAACTGTATTTTTTGCATTCTCAAGCGGACCCTTGCGCACATCGCACGCAAGAGCCTTCGGAGAAATGCCTCGTAGAATCAGATATGCCGGCAGATAGGCATGGTCGGTGCCGATATCGGCAACGGAATTTCCGCTTCTGACCATCCTTGCCGCCATAAGCATTCTTTCGCTGAGGTTAATCATTATTTTGCAAGAAATGCGTTGATTTTTGCGATGAGTTCGTCAGCGTTTACGCCGTGAACCATGCAAGCCTGAGCAACGCTTTCGTTTCTTGCTGAAGGACAGCCGAGGCAGTGCATACCCATCTCAAGGAAGAAGGGAGCAACTTCACGGTTAGCGTCAAGGATTTCGCCGATTTTCATGTCTTTTGTGATTTCTGTCATAATATTAACATCCTTTCGGTTCTTGAAATACACAATTAGTATATCACATCGGAAAGGTAATATCAACCTTGCTTTTTTAAAAAATTATTTAATTATATAGTGACTTTTACAGATTATTGTGTTATACTAAACTGAATTGTAATGTTTAAGGTGAAATTATGTTTGAACAGATTATTAATGTTGACAGAATGGAACAGGCAGTGAGCCTTTTCGGAAGCTTTGACGAAAATGTGAAGCTCATCGAAAAGGAATTCGGGGTATCTGTTATCAGCCGCGGTTCTGAACTTAAGGTTGCCGGTGAGGCAGAGAATGTGCAGAAGGGTGTGCGTGCAATCAACGGGCTTCTGACTCTTATCAACAGAGGCGAATCGCTCAGCGAACAAAATGTACGCTATGTTCTTTCGCTTGTCAACGACGGCAACGAAGATAAGCTTGTTCATATGGCGGCTGACTGCGTTTGCATAACTTCAAAGGGTAAACCCGTAAAACCCAAGACTCTCGGTCAGAAGAAATATATCGAAACAATCCGTAACAACACAATCACCTTCGGCATCGGTCCTGCAGGTACGGGTAAAACTTACCTCGCCGTTGCAATGGCGGTAACCGCTTTCAGAGCAAAAGAAATCAACCGTATTGTTCTGACCAGACCCGCTGTTGAAGCGGGCGAAAAGCTCGGTTTCCTTCCCGGTGATCTGCAGTCAAAGGTTGACCCGTATTTAAGACCTCTTTATGATGCTCTATTTGATATGCTCGGTGCAGAGAATTTTCAGAAGCATCAGGAGAGGGGAGATATTGAGGTTGCGCCTCTTGCCTATATGAGAGGACGCACTCTTGACGACAGCTTCATCATTCTCGACGAAGCGCAGAATACCACAGCGGAGCAGATGAAAATGTTCCTTACCCGTCTCGGTTTCAATTCAAAGATGGTTGTGACCGGTGACGTAACTCAGATAGACCTTCCCGACGGCAAACGTTCGGGACTTAAAGAAGCGGTCAGAATTCTTAAGAATGTTGAGGATATCGGCACCGTAAGATTCAGCGAAAAGGACGTTGTGCGCCACAGATTGGTGCAGGATATCATAAAGGCTTACGAAAAGCAGGAAGAGGAGCGTAAAAGAAATGACAGGAAAGGTTAAGGTTGTTATCTCAAACGATCAGAGCGAAATCCGTATTCCCACCGGTGTACGTATGCTTGTGCGCCGTTGCTGTACCGCTGTTCTTGTTCAGGAAGAGTTTGACGGTGCGGCAGAAGTGAGTGTTACATTCGTTGATGATGAAGAAATCCACAAGCTCAACCGTCAGTTCAGAAATATCGATAGAGCGACCGATGTTCTTTCTTTCCCGCTCGGTGAAAACGGTGTTTACGACATCAATCACGATACGGGTGCGAAGATGCTCGGTGATATTGTTATTTCAATTCCGCACGCAATCGATCAGGCAGACAGATACGGTCACTCCCTTCAGCGTGAAATCGGTTTTCTTACCGTTCATTCAATGCTTCATCTGCTCGGCTACGACCACGTCAACGGTGGTATGGAGAGCGTCAGAATGCGTGAAAAAGAAGAAACCGTTCTTACAAAACTCGGTCTGAAACGAAATTCAAGTTATTATATGGATGATGAAAACGTATGAGAAATCTGCTTAAGAGCTTCGTTTATGCTTTCAGAGGAATTACATACTGCATAGCGCACGAGAGAAATATGCGTATTCATCTGTGTTTTACTGCATATATGTTCGGATTTCTTTTTGTTCACGATTTTTTTGAGGTCAGCAGAACTCAGCTTGCTTTGCTTTTTGCCGTCAGCGGTCTGGTTATGGCGCTTGAAGCTGTCAATACTGCCGTCGAAAAGGTTGTTGACCTTGCAACAAAAGAAATCAATTCTCTCGCAAAAATCTCGAAGGATGCAGCGGCGGGTGCAGTGCTGATTGCGGCAATCGGTTCGGTTGCTGTCGGGATTTCAATTCTGTATCAGCCGGAAGCGTTCGTGAAAATGTTTGAATACTACAAAGAAAATATCCCTGTTCTGATCGGATTTATCATCAGCTTCATCGCAAGCGTGATTTTCGTTTTTGCAGGACCTTACGGAATAAAGAATTTTTTCGTGAAACACGTTAAATAAGGAGATATATATGACAAAAACCGCATTTGTTGCAATAGTCGGATGCCCGAATGTAGGCAAATCTTCACTTCTCAACAGAATGCTCGGTCAGAAGGTGGCAATCGTTACCCAGAAACCGCAGACAACGAGAACAAGAATTATGGGCGTGCTCACCGAGGGAGAAACACAGCTTGTGTTTACCGATACACCGGGTTACCACAGACCAAAAACGAAGCTCGGTGAAAAGATGATCAAAGCAGTCGGCGACGGAATAAACGGCGTTGATGCCTGCCTTTTCGTAACGGAATCCGAGGGTGATATCCGTGAGGCTGAGCGTGAACTTCTCAAACGTCTTAAGGCAGAGAAGGCACCCGTTGTGCTTGCAATCAACAAGATTGATACCGTCAAGAAAAAAGAAGCGATTATGGAAAAAATCGTTAAGTTCACAAGTGAATTTGATTTTGAAGCGGTTGTTCCCGTCAGCGCACTCAAGAATGAGAATGTTGACCTTATTATCGAAGAACTTAACAAGCTGACATATGAATCGGTTCATTTCTTTCCCGACGATACTCTCACAGACCAGCCCGAAAGAGTGCTTGCAGGTGAGATTATCAGAGAAAAGATGCTTCTCCTTCTTGATAAGGAAGTGCCCCACGGTGTTGCGGTCAGCATCGAAAAAATGCGTGAGCGTTCCGACGGAAGCAACATTATGGATGTTGAGGCAACTATCTATTGCGAAAGAGAGAGCCACAAGGGAATCATCATCGGCAAAAAAGGCGATATGCTCAAAAAGATTTCAACAAGAGCAAGAGCCGATATGGAGAATTTCTTCCAGTGCAAAATCAACCTTCAGTGCTGGGTAAAGGTCAAGGAAGGCTGGAGAAATCGCGAAGGTCTTATCCATAACTTCGGCTTGGATTGATTAAATTAAAAATGAATAATGAAGAATGAAAAATTAATGGTCGCTCCGCTCCGAATTAATTATATTGTTCCGCAAAATGTATATAAACGGGTGTGGGCGACGCCCACCCGAAATTTTTCATTTTTCACTTTTCATTCTTCACTTGAATTTCATAAATTTCCTGCTTCTAAATTCACCGAAAAGGGTTAACTTATTAACGGGAGATGGTGAATATGGAAAAAGAACAGGCTTGGCGCAGATTTTCAAAAACAGGTGCGGTTGCGGATTATCTTGAATTCCGTAACTGTGTATCAAACGTTACTTCGGGAGCAAAACAGAATGAGAATGAATACCGACGCTCTGGTGCTCAGAGTAACGGACACGGGGGAAAGTGACCGACTGGTCACTCTTCTGACCTCGGAATACGGAGTGCTCAGAGCATTTGCCAACAGAGCAAAAAAAATAAACAGCCGTATGCACGGCGCAACGCAGTCTTTCTGCTACGGAGATTTTTCGGTCTACAAAAGCAGAGACAGCTACATAATAGACGATGCTGTTGCAAAAGAAGTTTTTTTCGGACTGCGTGAAGATATAGAGAAGCTTGCGCTTTCGCAGTATTTTTGTGCTCTTGCGGCGGAGCTTGTGCCTGAAATGGAGCCTGCAAGGGATTACCTCAGAGTGATTCTTAACTCTATGCATTTGCTCGAAAAGCAAAGGCGCTCAAACAATTTTCTGAAAGCCGTAACAGAACTGAAATTTATGGTGTTTTCGGGTTTTATGCCCGACCTTACTTGCTGTTCAGAATGCGGCAAAGAGCCATCGGGCGAGATTTATTTCAATATATATGATGGCTGTATTCATTGCAAAGGATGCGGAGGCGGTGAGAGGATAAACTCTACCGTGCTAACCGCAATGCGCCACGTTTGCGCAAACCCCATAGAGAAAATTTATTCATTTTCTCTGCCGATTGAGGATGAAAAGCGTTTTGCCGGAGTCTGTGAAAAGTTTCTGCTTGCGCAGACCGGTAAAAGATTTAAGACGCTTGAATTTTATAAATCATTATTCTAAAAACGAAAGGAAACAAGAAAATGAAACTCGACGGATTTCTCCACAAGCTGTTCGGAACAACTCCGGGCAAGGGCGTACAGCCCAAAGAGGCTATTGCCTACAGCGTAGCAGGCTTCGGTCAGAACTTTATCTGTACCATCATCGGCTCCTACATAACCGTGTTTATGACAGATGCACTTCTTTTCGGTGCTGACGGTGTTATGGTTGGCAGTTTGAAAGGTGCAACAGCTGTTGCCATTCTTATGCTCGGCGCACGTATTTTTGATGCTTTCAACGACCCCATTATGGGTTCTGTTGTTGATAAAACCCGCACAAAGTGGGGTAAATGCCGACCCTATCTCAAGTGGATGGCAATTCCCATCGGTATTATGACAATTCTCTGCTTCCTTCCCGTTTTCAGTGCAGAAAATGTTTATAACGGCACACAGACAACTCTGGCATTCGCAGTAATCGGTATTATCTATGTTCTCTGGTCTGTTTTCTACACAGTTGCAGACGTTCCCTACTGGGGTCTCTCAACCTGCCTTACCAATAATACCGTAACAAGAGGTAACATTCTTACTGTTGCCCGTATGTTCTGCACAGTCGGTGCAGGTATTGTTACTGTTTTCATTCCTATGATTACCGGTGCACTCACATCCAAGTTCAAGTATACTGCCGATGATATTGCTCTTATTCTTTCCGATAAGGCAGAGGCTGTTGCAAATATGGTTGCAAACCAGGGTGTAACAGCTGAAGAAGCAGCGATGACATTCGTAGGAACAGTAAGAAACGGTATGGAAATCGCAAATGCAGATACACTCAAGTGGGTTTATTTTGTGGCTGCCGTTGTTCTTGTTGTTGCAGCTATTCCCATGTTCTTCTACGGCTTCAAGAACACAACAGAGCGTTTCACATCAGAGGAGAATCCTCCTTCATTTGGTCATAACCTCAAGCTCCTCTTCAAGAATAAAGAGCTTCTTCTTATCGTTCTTTCAGGCATTCTCGGCGGTGCAAGAATGGTTTATTCTTACACAGGCGGTCTCTACTTCGCAAAGTATATCCTTCAGAACGAAGGTCTTTACGGTATTATCACCCTCCTTGTTGTTCCCGGCGGTCTTGTTGCATCAATCCTTGTTCCCTGGATGTCAAAGAAATTTACAAAGAAATGGTCATATATCGCAGTTCACCTTTTTGGCGGTGTAGTTATGGCAATTATGTACTTCGTAGGTTATGATGCACCCTGGAAGATGGTAATCTGTGCTATCGGTCTTGTTCTTCTCGGTATTCCCCAGGGCGTTAACAATATCATCACTTATGCTATGATCGGTGACACTGTTGACTACCTTGAGTGGAAAACAGGTGAAAGAGGCGAAGGCATCTGTTTTGCTATGCAGACTCTTATCAACAAAATCGGTATGGCTGTCGGCGCATTCATCGGTGTTCTCTCAATGAGCATCGCAGGCATCAACGCAAGAACCTATGAAGTTGCAAATCCCGATGCACTCTGGGACGTTCTTATCATCTCAGGTGTTGTAAGTATGTTTGCTTGCGCAGTTCCCATGTTCTTCTATACAATCACAGAGAAGAAGCAGGCTAAGATGGTTGCTGAAATCGAAGCAAGAAAAGCAAAGGTTTCAAAATAATTAAAAGATAGGGGTGGCATAATGAAAAATAAGCAGACTGTTTATCAGGTAATTGCCGTTTTTGTTTCGGCTTTGCTTATTTTTCTTGCCTACCTCGGCATAGTCGGCGACGGCACGATTTTTAAAGGCACTATGGAAGGCGAAACGATAAAGTGCAGGGTTATCCGTGTTACCGATGTCAATGTTCAGAATATCAGCGGTGAAAATGAGTTTGTTACTGTTGCTTTCAGAGCGCAGGCACTCAATACTGCTTTGAGAGGTAAAACCCTTGATGTTATTCAGGAAATTGACAAAACATATGCTTTCAGTCCGAAACAAGTTGAGCAGGGCGATACAATCCTTGTTGAAAGCTATACGCAGGACGGAGAGATTCAGTATTATTTCGGCGATTTTGTGCGTATAACCCCTCTTTTATGGTTGCTTGTCATTTTTTGCATTCTTGTTGTTGTTTTTTCAAGGATGAAGGGACTGAAAACCGTGATATCCCTCGGTTTTACCTGCCTTTCGGTTTTTACGGTGCTTATCCCCGCAATTCTTAACGGACACAACATCTATTTCTGGTCAATTGCCGTCTGTGTGTTTATAACGGTAATGACTCTCTGTATAATCAGCGGATTTAATGTCAAATCTCTCTGTGCGGGTATCGGATGCGTATGCGGAGTGCTTTGCTCAGGTCTGATTGTACTTATAATGGATAAATTTCTGAATATGACGGGTCTGCTGGAAGAAGAATCGGTTTATCTTATCCAGCTTTACCCCGATAATCCCATAAACCTCAAAGCAATTATTTTTGCAATGATAATTGTCGGTGCTGTCGGTGCGGTTATGGACGTTTCGATGTCCATTTCATCATCGCTCTATGAGCTGAAAATAAAGTCCCCCGATATTGCACCGAAAGAGCTTATGAAATCGGGCTTCACCATCGGCAGAGATATGATGGGAACAATGGCAAACACTCTTGTTCTTGCTTATATCGGAAGCTCGCTGACGAGTGTTCTTCTGCTCGTTGCCTATAATGCAGGCATAGAGCAGGTTGTCAATAAAGAAATGATAGTTGCCGAAATTCTCCAGGCGCTTGCCGGCAGTATGGGTATGCTTCTTACTCTGCCTTTAACAAGTGCGGTGTGTGCTATGATTTATATGAAGGGAGAAAATAAAAATGCCCCTCGTTAATATGTCAACTCTTCTTTCGAAAGCAAGAGAAGGAGGTTACGCAGTCGGTAGTTTCAGCATTTCCAATATGGAAATGGTGCTTGGAGTGCTGAAAGCGGTCGAGGAAACAAAAAGTCCCGCGATTCTCCAGATTGCGGAGGTAAGACTCAACCATTCTCCGCTTGAAATTATAGGACCTCTTATGGTCGCTGCGGCGAAGAATGCTTCGGTGCCCGTTGCAGTTCATTTTGACCACGGCAAAACAACAGAAAAAATAAAGCAGGCGCTTGATATCGGTTTCACGAGCGTTATGTTTGACGGTTCGCATCTTCCGTTTGAAGAAAACGTGCGTCAGACTGCAGAAGTAAAAAAGCTTGCGGCTGAATACGGTGCAGACTGTGAAGGTGAAATCGGATGTGTAGGCGGAAGTGAAGACGGCAGCGAAGATATCGCAATAAACTGCACGTCTCCTGCGCAGGCGCTTGAATTTTACGAAAAAACAAATGTTGATGCACTTGCCGTTGCAATCGGCAACGCACACGGAAATTATAAGCAGACCCCAAAGCTCCGTTTTGATATTCTTGAGCAGACGGCATCGCTTGTTAAAGCCCCGCTTGTTCTTCACGGCGGCACGGGAATTCTGCCCGATGATTTCAGAAAGTGCATCTCACTCGGAATAAACAAGATAAATATTGCAACCGCAACTTTTGATTCGGTTGAGCAGAGCGTAAGAGCAGCGTATGAAAACGCAGAAATCAAAGGCTACTACGACCTGCAGACTGCCGAGGTTGAAGGTGCATATAAAAACGCAATGAAGCATATAGACGTATTCGGATGTTCAGATAAAGCGTAACGAAAGGATGAATAAAAATGAGCTATATTGAATTTGACAAATCAAAAACTCTTGATGTAATCCCCATCGGACGAATAGCAATCGATTTTAACCCCACCGATATGAATATGCCGCTTTCGGAAAGCAGCAATTTCAATAAATATGTCGGCGGTTCACCGGCAAATATTGCTGTCGGTCTTGCAAGACTCGGCGCAAAGTGCGGATTCATCGCAAGAGTATCCGACGATCAGTTCGGTGACTATGTTGAGAATTATTTCAAGAACGACGGTATCGATGTTTCACACGTTTTCAGATGCGAAAACGGTGAGAATCTCGGTCTCACATTTACCGAAATCCTCAGCCCCACCCAGAGCAGTATTCTTATGTACCGTGAAGGTGTTGCAGACCTTCAGGTTTGTGTTGACGATGTTGACGAAGAATATATAAAGAGCGCAAAGGCTGTTGTTATTTCGGGTACCGCACTCTGTGCAAGCCCTTCAAGAGAAGCAGCTCTCAAAACTCTTTTCCTTGCAAAGAAAAACGGCGTAGTTGTTATCTTTGATATCGACTACAGAAGCTACACCTGGAAGAATAAGGATGAAATTTCGCTCTATTATTCAATCGCAGCAAAGAACAGCGATATTATTCTCGGATCAAGAGAAGAGTTCGACCTTACCGAAGCTGTTGAAGGTGTTTGCGCAAGCGACGAAGAATCCGCAGCACGCTGGTTCTCCTACGGCAACAAGATTGTTATTATCAAGCATGGCAAAGAAGGTTCGGTTGCTTATCTCAATGACGGTTCAGCTTATAAAGTAAAGCCTTTCCCCGTAAAGATGCTCAAAGGTTTTGGCGGCGGCGACGGCTATGCTTCGGCATTCATCTATTCTCTCCTCAACGGCAAGAGCATTCCCGATGCACTTGAATTTGCAACCGCATCCGCTTCAATGCTTGTTTCGGCTCACAGCTGTTCAGCGGCTATGCCCTCGGCAGAAGCTGTTCAGGAATTCATCGATAATATCAAACCCACTTCGGGCGAGGTTATTGAGAAGATTAAATGAATATATTGCGCGTCCTTGCCTTCCCCTTGAGGGGAAGGGGGACCGCTTGCGGTGGATGAGGTGTAAAAATGTTTTTTCGTTGCTTTGTAACCACCTCATCAGTCACTTCGTGACAGCTTCTCCTCAAGGAGAAGCCGGACAATATTTCCGCCCGTGGCGCAGCAGGATAACGCAGCAGATTCCGATTCTGAAGAACGGGGGTTCGAATCCCTTCGGGCGGGCCAAACAGCGCCTCTTGCGAGGCTAAAAGAAGAAAGAATAGAGAATAAATGACAAATAATAAAATGGTGCTGCGGCGCTGTTTGTATTATTTTTTATTCAATATTCTTTTTTCTTTATTCTTTCGAGGTGTAAAAAATGAAAAACAAATCAACTCTGGTTTTTACCGGCGATATCGGTTTTGACAGATATATGTACGGCAAGTGGGATGACGAAGCACTTATCTCCGACGAAGTGCTTGATTTTCTTTGCAGTGCAGACCACGTTATTGCAAATGTTGAGGGACCCGTTGCGCCCGTTGAACAGAATACAACCAAGGACGGTGTGCAGCAGCTGCTTCATACAATCGACCCCGAAGCCGTTAAAGTTCTCAAGAATATGAATGCCGATATCTGGAATATCTGCAACAACCATATTATGGATGCGGGTGAATACGGCATCAGAACAACCCTTGAAATTGCCGCAGAAAACGGTGTTAAGACAATCGGTGCGGGAATGGATATTCACGAAGCACGCAAGCCCGTTATTCTTGATGAAGCGGGCGGAATCGGTATGTTTGGCATCGGATATCAACGTGCGTGCAGAAAAGCCGATGAAAATAAGGCGGGGTGCTACAGTTGGAGCGACCTTGACGAAATCCGCAATACCATAAACGAAATCAAAAAGACCTGCCGCTGGTGTGTGGTTGTTGCACACGCTGGCGAGGAGTTCACTCCGCTTCCGTCGCCCTACACAAGAGAAAGATACCGTCTTTATCTCGAAATGGGTGCGGATATTGTTATCGGTCATCATCCTCACGTGCCGATGAACTACGAAACGGTTGGGGATAAGATAATCTTCTATTCGCTCGGTAATTTTATTTTTGATACCGATTATCAGCGTTCGCAGTTCAATACGGAATTCGGTCTGCTTGTGAAACTGAATTTTACCGAAACCGAATTTTCATGGGAACCTATGGGTCTTGAAATTCTCAGAGGTGAGGAGCACGTTGTTAAAGCAGAGCTTCCGAGAATTTTTGTTGATGTGCAGGAGGATGAATTTAATCTTCTGTCACCGCTTTCAGCAAAGATGCATATTGCCGCAACAAAGCGTCAGATGACTTATCTCAACCCCACACGTTTCAAGGATGCAACCGAAGAAGAGTGGGCGGAGCATTTTAAAGAGCCTCTCAGAACGGGACGAGTTCCCGGCGAAACGCTTGATTTCTTCATTCTTGTTCCTCTTGCCGAAAGAGCGGAATCAGGGGAGTGGAAAAAGAGCAAGCTTGAGGATGTCAAGAACTATATATTGGAGCAGATGTGATGCTTTGATATATAAAAATAACCACAAAATATAACAAAAAAACGTCTTGATTGTAACATCTTCCGAAATTGAAAAATCGGCAAAAAATCTTGGCGAAAATTCTTGTAAATCAAAGAAAAAAGCGTATAATAAAAATCCGGTACAAGCTTATCTGTGCCGGATTCTTTATTTTTAAGAGGTTCAGCTATGAGTATTTTTCAACCTAAGCTGTTTTCGTCACTCAGGACTTACAGCGGTAAAAAATTTGCAAATGACCTTATTGCGGGTGTCATTGTTGCAATCATCGCACTCCCGCTTTCAATTGCGCTTGCAATTGCTTCAGGTGTTTCGCCCGAAAAAGGTCTTTACACTGCCATTGTAGCCGGATTTGTTATAGCATTTCTCGGTGGCAGTAACGTCAATATTTCAGGTCCGACAGCGGCATTTGCAACTATTGTTGCGGGTATTGTTGCTCAGTTCGGCACAAGCGGTCTTGTTATCGCAACCATTATGGCAGGTCTTATACTTATTATAATGGGTATTTTTAAGTTTGGTTCGCTCATCAAATACATACCTTCAACCATAACAACGGGATTCACTTCGGGTATCGCTCTTACAATTGTTATCGGTCAGATCAAAGATTTTCTCGGTCTTACCTTCCCCGAAGGCACTCACGCAGTTGAAACTGTTGAAAAGCTTGAAGCTGTTGCAAAGTCAATTGCAACATTTAACTGGCAGGCACTCGTTGTCGGCGCTGTTGCAATGGCGGTGCTTATCGTATGGCCTAAAATCAGCAAAAAAATTCCCGGTTCGCTGATTGCGGTTGTAGTCGGAGTTGTTATGGTAAAGGCTCTTGATATGAATGTTAACACAGTCGGCGACCTTTACACGATTTCACGCGACCTGCCCTCGTTTTCACTTCCCGCATTTGATTTCAACACAATAAGACAGCTTCTTCCGAGTGCATTTACAATTGCAATCCTTGCAGGCATTGAATCACTTCTTTCCTGCGTTGTTTCGGACGGAATGATTAACGATAAACATAATTCCAACACAGAGCTTATTGCTCAGGGTGTAGGTAATATCTGTTCGGGACTTTTCGGCGGTATTCCCGCAACCGGAGCAATTGCAAGAACAGCCGCAAACGTCAAGAACGGAGGACGTACACCGATTGCGGGTATTGTTCACGCTGCTGTACTGCTTCTTATTCTTGTTGTGCTTATGCCTTATGCAGCATGGATTCCCATGCCTGTTATTGCAGCAATTCTCTTTATGGTTGCTTATAATATGTGTGAATGGCGTAAGTTTGTTAAAATCTGCAAAACCGCTCCCAAGAGCGATATACTTGTTCTTGTTGTCACATTTGTGCTGACAGTTGTTTTCGACCTTGTTGTCGCAATTGAGGTCGGAATGCTGATTGCGGTTGTGCTCTTTATGAAGAGAATGGCAGATGTTGCGAAGGTCAGAACATGGACTTCTTACGGCGAAGATATTTCTGCGGACAGCGAAAGAATGAAGACTATTCCCGAGAACACTGAGGTTGTTGAGTTTGAAGGTCCGATGTTTTTTGCTTCGAGTGAAAAATTCAGCTCTGTGCCTGTAAAAGACGGTGTAAAAACAGTTATCCTCAGAATGAGAAACGTTCCTTCTCTCGATGCAACTGCAATGGATTCGCTTTATGCAATTTATAATGACTGCAAAAAGAACGGACTTACACTTATTCTTTCACATACAAACGAGCAGCCGCTTTCGGTTATGAAAAAATCAGGCTTTTACGATGAGCTTGGTGAGGATAAATTCCTTCCCAACATAGATAAGGCACTTGAATACGCAGAAAAAATCTGAAATATCGGGGAGAGAGAAAAATGATTCAGAAAATTCTGAACTATTTAATCCGATGGGTACCTGCACTGTTTTCGTTGATTGTTGCCTTTGTTTCGTTATTCCCCGCAAGCCTTGACAGACTTGAAGAAGATATTGCTCTGCAGGCAAAAAGAATAAGTGAGCTTGAACAGGCATATGAAAGCGAAAGCATTTCACCCGTTGACGAAAACTCAATTTACGACGGTGATCTTGATGCGGTGCTTAAATCCGGCGTAAAGTTCAATGAAATGAGCTTTATTGCTACTCATAACAGCTATCAGACTACTGCTATTGACGAAGCAAAGAATATTTACAGAAGTCTTTCGGATCTTACATTCGGAATTTATAAGGCAAAAAAAATCGGGTTTGAAAGCGAAACCCTTACCGATCAGCTCGAATGCGGATTAAGAAGTTTTGAGCTTGATATCGAAACATTCGACCGTGACGGTGATGTTTCATTCACCTGTATGCACAGTCCCTATTTTGAAATGTCAACATCTTGCTATGATTTTTCGCTTGCGCTTAAAGAGATTTCAATGTGGTCCGATAACAATCCCGACCATCTTCCCATAACAATAATCATCGAACCCAAAAGGGTATTTATTCCGCTTGAGAATATGGAGTATTTTAATCTTGAATATGCGTTGGCTCTTGATGAAGTTCTTAAAGAAGGTCTTGGAGAAAAGCTTTTCACTCCCGCTGATATGCTCAGAGATTATGAGTCATTCGGTGAGATGCGTGCGGCTGATGATTGGTGCAAAGTCAGGGATATGCTCGGAAAAGTTGTTGTTCTGCTTCATGATTGCGGTGTAACAGAGGACTACATAGATATTGATGAATCCGTAAAAACGCAGGCAATGTTTCCGATGCTAAGGGAGAGAGATATTGACAGAGACTGCACATCGTTTATTATTTGTAACAACCCCGGTAAATTGCTTGAAATCAAGGGTGAGGTTATTGATGAAAAGAAAATTATGGTGCGCACCCGTGCAGATGAATTCGGTAAAATAAACAAGAAAAATCTTGAAGATGCGTTTGCAAGCGGAGCAAACATCATTTCAACCGATTATCCTGTAAGAACGGACAACAAAGCGGATGATTATATTGTCGATTTCGGAAACAGAACAACCGTAAGCAAATAAGAATAATCAAAGAGGCTGTCTCACCAATGTGTGAGGCAGCCCCTTGTTTATTATCCGTTGTATTTCAGATCCGTTCCTATGAATCCGACTTCTTTGAAATCATCCATATTGTGACGGATGATAAAATCAATATATGATGCAACCATATGTGCAGTAAAAACATAACCCATCGGGTTCATATGACCGCCCATAAAAAATTTGCTTTTGAATTCGTCGGTATAGACGGGTGCATTTTCATAGAGGTCAAGCACATAAGCATTGTCAAAATAATCTGCGATTTCATAAAGAGCTTTTCTGTGAGCCTGTGATTTGTTCTGATCACGTCTGCTCTCTTCTTTAGGTGTGGTCATAAGGAAAAACTTTGCTCTCGGTTGAATCTTTTTGAGCCTTTGAATAATTTGAGCGTAATATCCCACAAAGGTTTTTCCGTTTTGAGTGTAATCATCTTTTATATCGGCAACAGTTCCGATTTCCTGACCCATATTATGGATATCGTTAACACCGAGTGCTATTATATAACAATGGCAGGCAAGCGACGGACTCCAGTATTTCATATTGTCTGCAAAGCTTTCGCAGTATTCCTTAGCGGTCATTCCGCCTCTTGAAAGGTTGATGCATTCGCTGCCGCACATACGGGCAAGATGCTGCCCCCAGGAATGTTCAAAGTAGTCGTGGTAATTCTTGTTACCGTTTTTATCAATACTTTCGAATTCACCGGATGAAAGGCTGTCGCCCACAACTCCGATTCTTCGGAATATTGCGGTGTAACCTCCGTTGTGAACAAGGTTCTCAAGCGGTTTTTCGTCTGTTGTGCAAAGCATATCTGTAAGTTTCATTTTTATGCCCCCTTTTTCTGAATTTTATCATATTGTATTATTTATATCAATAGAAACAATATTTTTTTACAAAGTTATATATTTGGCTTGTAAAATTTTTGAATTTATGAGATAATAATATATCTATTTTTTATAATTGAAGAGAGGACGGTATTTTATGTCTGAAAAAAGAAGCAGTTTTACCGGTAAACTCGGCTTCGTGCTTGCGGCGGCAGGTTCGGCAGTCGGTCTCGGTAATATCTGGCGATTCCCTTATCTTGCGGCAAAATACGGAGGAGGAATTTTCCTTCTTGTTTACATTATTCTTGCTGTCACATTCGGTTTTGCGCTTATGTGCGCTGAAATTGCACTCGGCAGAAAGACGGGTCAGAGCGCAATCGGTGCATTCCGCACACTTAACAAAAAATATTCATTCATCGGTGTTATTGCATCGGTAATCCCGATTATCATCTTGCCGTATTATTCGGTCATCGGCGGATGGGTTACGAAGTATCTTGCTGTTTTTGTCAGCGGAGGAATGAGCGAAGCCGCAGCAGACGGATATTTTGAAACTTTTATTGCCAAACCGTTTGAACCCATCGGTTGGTTCCTTCTCTTTATCGGTCTGACCGCACTTGTTGTTCTTCTCGGTGTTGAAAAAGGTGTTGAGAAGGTCAGCAAGGTTATGATGCCCGTTCTTGTAGTGCTGACAGTTTTTGTGGCGGTTTATGTTTTGTTTATGCCCGGTGCAATCGACGGACTTATCTATTATATAAAACCCGATTTCAGCAAATTCTCGGCAACAACCGTTCTTGCGGCTATGGGTCAGCTTTTCTATTCAATGTCACTTGCAATGGGTATTATGATTACTTACGGTTCATATATGAAAAAAGATGTTAATCTTGAAAAATCCGTAAGACAGATTGAAATTTTTGATACAGGTATCGCTTTCTTTGCGGGTCTTATGATTGTTCCTGCTGTTTTTGCTTTCTCCGGCGGAGACGAAACAGCTCTCGGCAAGGGCCCCGGACTTATGTTTATTACCCTTCCTAAGGTTTTTGAAAGCATGAAGGGCGGCAGCTTTATCGGTGCAGCATTCTTTGTTCTTGTTCTTTTTGCAGCTCTTACATCCTCGATTTCTCTTATGGAAACAGTTGTTTCGATTGTCAGAGACAAAATCGGCTGGAGCAGAAACAAAACCTGTATTCTTGTTCTTGTTTTCAGTGTTCTTCTCGGGCTTCCTTCGTCACTCGGATTCGGTGTATGGAGCAACATCAGCCTCGGCGGTATGACCTTCCTCGATATGTCAGACTTCTTCAGTAACAGCATTCTTATGCCTATTGTTGCTCTCCTTACCAGCATTTTTATCGGATACGTACTTAAACCCAAGGCTATTATTGAAGAAATTGAGCTTACCGGTCCGTTTAAGGCAAAGACACTTTTCACTGTTGTAATCAAGTATATCGCGCCTGTTTGCATTGTTCTTATCCTTATTTCATCGGTGCTTGATGCACTCGGAATTATGAAAATTTAACGGAGGAATATATTATGAAAAAGTTTGTCAGTGTTGTACTTTCGGTTCTTATGGTTGTTTCCTGCGTTTCGGTTGGTTTTGCTGCCGAAAACGAACCCGACCTCAAGTTTGCGGTTGCTTCTGACCTTCATTACAATGTACCTGAAGAAGAGCTTACCGTAAGCGGAGAAATTGACGATGAAATTTATTGGTATGCAAACCGCCGTGCCGCAATGGAAAACGAAAGCGGTTTCATCATTGATGAATTCCTTAATCAGTGCGCTGAAAACGATGATGTTGATTTTGTGCTGATTCCCGGTGATATTGCTGACAATGGCAAATCGATTATGCAGGAGCATCTCGATGTTGCAGCAAAGTTCAAGGCTTTTGAAGAAAAGACCGGCAAGCAGATTTATGTTACCGTCGGTAACCACGATGCAGGTCTCAACTGCGAAACAACATATGATAAGTTCAAGGAAATTTATCACGATTTCGGTTATGCGGAAGCTCTTGAAACCGTTGAAAGCAACTGCTCATATACTGCTGACCTTGGCGATAAATACAGACTCATTTCTCTCGACAGCTGCGACTATGATGCATCAACCGAAGACGGTATGGGTGCCGATGATCTTGATTGGGTACGCAAGCAGGCTCAGAAAGCAAAGGATGACGGCAGATATCCCATCCTTATGATGCACCATAATCTTCTTGATCACCTTCCTCTTCAGAGACTTCTCAGCCACGATTTCATCGTTAAGTTCCACTATTCAACCGCAACGCTCTTTGCTGATTGGGGCATAAAGCTTGTGTTCACAGGTCATGAGCATTGCAGCGATGCAACATCATACACAAGCCCTGCAGGCAACAAGATTTATGATTTTGCAACAACTTCGCTTACCATGTATCCTCTTCAGTACAGAACTTTTGAAGTTACAGATAAGGAAATCAAATATGCTGCACAGACCGTTGATACACTTGACACAGCAGCACTTTCCGCAACCGTAAAGGGTTATTCTCAGGAACAGCTCGACCTTATGGAAGCAGGACTTAATGCATATGCAAAAGGCTTCCTTAAAGCTGGTGTTCAGTGGAGACTTACCCGTTCACTCAAGATGGAGCAGATGGGTATTGCAGAGGGTGAAATTTTCTATAACCTTGTTAACACAGCTGTTGGCGGACTCCGCAAGATTCTTGAACAGCCTCTCTACGGTGAAGGCGGTATTCAGGAGCTTGCAAAGGAATATAACCTCGATATTCCCGACAGTGAATACGAAACCGGCTGGCAGGTTGTAACAGAGCTTGTTGCCGCTCACTACGAAGGTTCGGAGGATTTCCACTTCGAGTCAACCGAAATCACAATTTTCCTCCGCCTTGTTGCTCTTCTTCTCAAGGATGACCTTTCAACCGTTACCGACGAAGTTTTCCTTGAAGCCGCAAATTCAATCCTTGCTGACCTCGGTACTGATTCAATCGTTACCGACCTTACAAAGCTTGGCACACAGATTTTCGGCGGTGTAACACCCATGGAATATTTCCTTCTTGCGGCTGTTTCACCTCTTGTTCACGCATTTATCGTTGATGATGACGGTGTTGACGACAACAACGGCACAATCGAAGGCTACGGCACATATACCTTCGAAGGCAATGTTCAGAACGTTATGGACAGCATCTACGGTATCTTCAACAAGGTTGCTCAGATGATTTCAACTGTTCTTTCGGTTATCTATCAGATGATATTCTAAAATAAAAAATCGGGCAGTTCATTACGACTGCCCGATTTTTTCGGAACGGCACAGAGGTTGTCTCCTACATTGAAACAAAACCCCGATGTTCATTGAACATCGGGGTTTAATCATCTTATTTTAGTTTTTTTCAACGCCGAGAGTTACTTTTTCGCCGTTGATATCCCAATCCTTGGTGTATGAACCGCCTGCGGATGCGATGATGTCTGTTGCGAGAACATCGTGTTTGATTTCGTCTGCATTTGAAGCGAAGATTGCTTCAATCTTTTCGTTGCCGCTGACATAAATCTTGATTGTGTCCATAACCTCAAAGCCTGCGTCCTTACGCATTGTCTGAATCTTTGAGATAAGCTCTCTTACGAAGCCTTCTTCGATAAGCTCGGGAGTGAGGTTTGTGTCAAGAATAACGGTAACACCGTTGCCGCTTTCTGCGTGATAGCCTTCCTTCTGAACGGTTTCGATGAGAAGGTCTTCAACTGCAAGTGATATCTCTGTATCGCCTGCGGTGAAGGTGATTGCACCCTTTTCGTCAAGCTCTTTCTTTGCGGCTGAGCCGTCAAGTGAAACGAGCTTTTCTCTGATTGCGCCGAGAAGCTTGCCGTACTTGGGTCCGAGAGTCTTGAGCTGGGGCTTGAAGCTGTATGAAACATAACCTGATGAATCGGTAACGAATTCAAGCTCCTTAACGTTGAGTTCTTCTTCGATAATTTCGCAGCATTCCTTATCAAGAGCCTTTGCAGCGGTTGCATAAATCTTGCCGAGAGGCTGTCTGTTCTTGATATTTGCAGTGTTTCTTGCTGCACGTCCGAGAACAACGATGTTGAGAACTTCATCCATTGAAGCTTCAAGATCCTTATCGATGAGCTTTTCATCTGCAACGGGATAATCGCAAAGATGAACGCTGATGGGAGCGTTCTTGTCGATATTGCAAACAAGATTACGGTAGATGTCTTCTGCCATGAAGGGAATCATGGGAGCAGCAAGTTTGACAACGGTAACAAGAGCGGTGTAAAGAGTCATATAAGCGTTGATCTTATCCTGCTCAAGACCCTGTGCCCAGAAACGTTCTCTGCCGCGGCGGACATACCAGTTACTCATATCGTCAACAAATGCCTGAAGAGCCTTTGCGGCTTCGGGAATAGCGTAGTTATCGAGATAATTGTCAACTGTGTTGATAAGAGTGTTGAGCTTTGAAAGAAGCCACTTATCCATAACGGAAAGCTTGCTGTAATCAAGTTCATATTTTGAAGGATCAAACTTATCGATATTTGCGTAGAGAATATAGAAAGCGTATGTGTTCCAAAGAGTGCCCATAAACTTTCTCTTGCCTTCAACAACAGCGTTATCGTGGAATCTGTTGGGAAGCCAGGGTGCGGAGTTGGTGTAGAAATACCAGCGGATTGCATCTGCACCGTGCTTTGCAAGTGCATCGAACGGGTCAACAGCATTACCCTTGGATTTTGACATCTTCTGACCGTTTTCGTCCTGAACAAGACCGAGAACGATAACGTTCTTATACGGGGATTTGTCAAAGAGAAGGGTTGAGATAGCCATAAGTGAATAGAACCAACCTCTTGTCTGGTCAACAGCCTCGGAGATGAACTCTGCGGGGAACTGCTGCTCAAAGAGATCTTTATTCTCAAACGGATAGTGATGCTGTGCGAAGGGCATTGCGCCTGAATCGTACCAGCAGTCAATAACCTCGGGAACTCTCTTCATTTCGCCGCCGCACTTTTCGCACTTGATTGTTACATCGTCGATGAACGGACGGTGAAGCTCAATATTTTCGGGGCAGTTGCTGCTCATTTCTTTGAGCTCTGCGATTGAACCGATTGAATGTCTGTGACCGCATTCGCATTCCCAGATGTTGAGGGGAGTACCCCAGTAACGGTTACGGCTGATACCCCAGTCCTGAATGTTTTCAAGCCAGTCGCCGAATCTGCCCTTACCGATGCTTTCGGGAATCCAGTTTACGGTGTTGTTATTCTTGACAAGATTATCCTTAACAGCTGTCATCTTGATGAACCAGGATTCTCTTGCGTAGTAGATGAGGGGAGTGTCACATCTCCAGCAGAAGGGATAGTCGTGCTCAAACTTGGGAGCTGAGAAGAGCTTGCCTTCGCTGTCAAGATCAACAAGAACCTTGGGGTCTGCGTCCTTAACGAACATACCTGCATAGGGTGTTTCTTCGGTCATATTACCCTTGCCGTCAACAAACTGAACGAAGGGAAGGTCATAGTTTCTGCCGACCTTTGCGTCGTCTTCACCGAATGCGGGTGCGATGTGAACGATACCTGTACCGTCGCTCATTGTAACGTAACTGTCAACAGTAACAAAGTGCGCCTTTTTGTTCTGCTTTTTTGCAACTTCGCCTGCGCAAGCAAAGAGAGGCTCGTACTCCTTGTATTCAAGGTCTGTACCGACGTAGGTTTCAAGGATTTCGTAAGCGGCAACGCCGTTTTCTTTGTCGCCGAGTGAACCGAGAACGTTGTCAAGCAGAGCCTTTGCCATATAGTATGTGTAACCGTCAGCAGCCTTGACTTTGCAGTAGGTTTCTTCGGGGTTTACGCAGAGAGCGCAGTTTGAGGGGAGAGTCCAGGGAGTTGTTGTCCATGCAAGGAAATAAGCATCTTCGCCGATAACTTTGAATCTGACTACTGCTGAGCGCTCCTTGACTGCCTTATATCCCTGAGCAACTTCGTGGGATGAAAGGGGAGTTCCGCATCTGGGGCAGTAGGGAACAATCTTGAAGCCTTTGTAGAGAAGACCCTTGTTCCAGATTTCTTTGAGTGACCACCAGATGGATTCGATGTAGCTGTCGTGATAGGTAACATAGGGATCGTCCATATCAGCCCAGAAGCCGACTGTGCCTGAGAAATCCTCCCACATACCCTTATATTTCCAAACGCTTTCCTTGCATCTGCCGATGAAGGGTTCAAGACCGTAGCTTTCGATCTGCTCTTTGCCGTTGATGCCGAGCTCTTTTTCGATTTCAAGCTCAACGGGAAGACCGTGGGTATCCCAACCTGCTTTTCTGGGAACCATATAGCCTTTCATTGTTCTGTATCTGGGAATCATATCCTTGATAACGCGGGTAAGAACGTGGCCGATATGGGGCTTGCCGTTAGCGGTGGGGGGACCGTCATAGAAGGTGTATGTCGGGCAGCCCTTGCGCTCTTCAATGCTCTTTTCGAAAATCTGATTTTCTTTCCAGAAATCAAGCACAGCCTTTTCTCTGGTCACGAAATCAAAATTTGACGAAACTTTTTCGTACATTTTGCATTCCTCCGATTTATTTTGAAAATTCTTTAACAAAAATAAAAACCCTGACCCGAACGGGACAAGGCACAATTCATTAATAAAACCCACATAACCCGATCTTTATGCTCCCGGTAACGGCGGGAATCCGTCAAAGCCTACTCAAAAATCTTTTTCGGTTTGCGATTCGGGAGTGATATTCACCTTTGCGGCAAGGGCGGGTTCGCACTGTCTCCGCCTCACTTGGCTTGCTGAAAGCAAAAGCTACTGTCTCCGTCATAATCTTTGCGGTCAAGTATTTATTTTTACCGATACAGTATATCACAACAGATTGTCAATGTCAACAATAATAAAGATTATAATATTATACTATAACCTTGAAAAAATCAAGAAACTGTGATATTATATCTGTAATTATATTATAGTGGGTGATTATGTGAAAATTTTAAAATCTGTTCTGTTTTATTTCTGGCATTTTACGTTTGCGATTGTTCAGAATATCATGGGTCTCGTTATGCTTGCGATTTATAAATCCAAGGGTGCCGAGAGTGAATGGTATCACAACGCACTTGTTACTTACATCGATAAAAAGAATTTCGGCGGAGTTTCGCTCGGAATGTTCATTTTTATCAACAAAAACCGCGACGGTGACAGACTGCACGACACAAAAATCCACGAATACGGTCACACTGTGCAGTCAATGATTCTCGGTCCTCTTTTCTTGTTTATTATTGCTATTCCGTCGGTTATATGGTGCAACCTTCCTTATTTTGTTAAGCTCCGCAAAGAAAAAAACGTTACATACTACAGAGCTTACTGCGAAGGTTGGTCAAATGTCTGCGGTGCGTGGGCAACAAAAGAGCGTTTCCTTACTGCCGAGCTTATCGAAAGAGGCAGATACGGTCAGCCGATGTATCCTAACAGAAACAAAAGAAAAGATATCAAAGGCAGAAGGAGAAACAAATAATGGAAAAGAAATATCTTAAAACGAGCGAAATAGCTTCGTTTGCATCGTCGGCATTCGGCAGAAGTATGATATATACCCTTATGTCAACCTATCTGCTTATCTTTTACACAGATGCTGCCGGTATTCAGGCTACACATGCCGGCTGGATTATCTTCGGTGCAAGAATTTTTGATGCCGCAAACGACCCGATAATGGGTATGATTGCCGACAGAACAAAAACCAAGTTTGGCAAGCTCCGCCCCTATCTTCTTTTTTCACCCTTCCTTATTATGGCTTCAACAGTTGCACTCTTTACTGTTCCCGGTTTTGAGAGCTACAGCGCAAAAGTTGCTTATGCGGCAATTACCTACATAATATGGGGTATCTGCTTTACCATTCAGGATGTTCCGTTCTGGGGAATGAGCGCGGTTGTTACTCCTCTTGAAAACGAACGTAATAAGTTCCTTTCAATTGCAAGAATCGGCAGCACAATCGGCGGAATTCTTCCCACAGTTCTTATTCCCGTTCTCCGAACATCTTCTCTCGGTATCACAAAAGGATATTTTGTAGGTGGTCTCATCTTTGGTGTTGTCGGTTCAATGATTTCTCTTCTTGCATTCTTCGGCACAAAAGAGAGAGTTGAGCAGCCTCCCAAGGATAAGGTTACTGCAAAAGAGGTTATCTCGGCTTATACAAAGAATAAACCCCTCCTTCTTCTCATTGCCGCAAGCATTCTCGGTTCGGCTATGCTTATGGCACAGACCTCCGGTTCTTATATCGCAACATATCTTATTCAGGATTCCGGCATCGTTCCTCACGGCTCGGTTCAGGTTGTTATGACTGTTGCAATCGGTGCGGGTATGATGATTGCAATGCTCGTTATGCCTGTGCTCCGCAAGAAGCTTTCACTCAAGCAGATTTATATCGGTTCCGCACTTTTCGGTGCAGTTATGCACGTTGTTCTCTATTTTATGGGTTACAGCAATTTCTATGCACTTCTTGCAGTTCTTGCGGTTGTCGGTCTTCCTCTCGGAATTTTCAATGTTATTACCTATGCAATGGTTGGTGACAGCGTTGATTATCTTGAATGGAAAACAGGCAGACGTTCAGAGGGTGCTTGCTTTGCATCCCAGACATTTATCAGCAAGCTTACCGCAGGTATTTCAACCCTTATCACAAGCTTTGTGCTTGATGCTTATAACTACGTTGAACCCATTAAAGCAAAAAATGATTTCGGTGTAACAATCGAACTTGCTCAGGCTCAGCCTGACGAAACGCTCAGAGGTATGTTCATTATGATTTCGATTATACCCGCAATAAGCCTTGCACTTTGCGCAATTCCGATGTTCTTCAATGATTATACCGGAAAGAAAAAGGATAAGATTATCAAAGAGCTTACAGAACGCAGGGAGAAAAATAATGTCAATGGATAATGATTTCAATGCGTTTTCCGACGGTGTTGAACCCGGCGGTCTTCGCAACAGAACACAGATAAAAATTCTTATAACATATGTTGTCAGCAAGCTTAATGACCCGGTAAAAGACAGTATGATGATTGAAGCTCTTCAGATTCACGGTCTTGCAAACTACTTTGAGGTTATTCAGGCGGTTGATGAACTTCTTGATAACGGCAATCTTTCGACTGTTGACGGTTTCCTCTATCTTACTCCGAAGGGTGCACTTTCGGTAAATGAGCTTTCAAAAGAGATTCCGAGATCGGTAAAAGAAACCGCACTTGCAGATGTGCTTAATCTTCAGCTTCTCGAAAAGCGAGAGGGCGAAAATATAGTTGAAGTGAAAAAGGCAGAGAACGGATATTATGTAACGTTCAAGGTTATTCATAAGGATGAAACTCTTATGGAGCTTACCGTCTATGCCGCTGATATTGAGCAGGCAGAAACAATCAAGCATAATTTTCTTAAAAATCCGTCACACGTTTATTCAACCGTAATCACATCATTATTTGTTTAAAGGAGCAGCACTATGCTTGGAAATCTCAAACAAAAAGTATATGAAGCCAATCTGAAGCTTGTTGAATATAAGCTTGTGCTTTTCACCTGGGGCAATGTTTCCGAAATCGACAGAGAAACAGGTCTTGTTGTGATAAAGCCTTCGGGTGTCAGCTACGAAAAAATGAAGCCCGAAGATATGGTTGTTATGAATCTTGACGGTGAAAAGGTTGAAGGCGAGCTTAATCCGTCGTCAGATACTCCGACTCATCTCGAACTTTACCGCAGATTCCCCGAAATCGGCGGTGTTGCACATACCCATTCAACATTTGCTGTTTCGTTTGCCCAGGCGGCAAGCGATATTCCGTGCTACGGCACGACTCACGCAGACTTTGCTTTCGGTTCCGTACCCTGCACAAGGGACCTTACAAAAGAAGAAATTGAGGGAGAATACGAACTCAACACAGGCAAGGTTATTGCAGAATGTTTTGAAACAAGAAATATTGATTATAATGCGGTTCCTGCAGTGCTTGTCCGCTCTCACGGACCATTCACTTGGGGCAAAGACGGATATGATGCCGCAAAGAACTCAGCGATTCTCGAAGAGGTTGCAAAGATGTCTTATCTGAGCAGAACTCTTGATGCTGAACCGGCAAACGAGCATATTCTCAGTAAACATTACTACAGAAAACACGGTGCAAACGCATATTACGGTCAAAAATAATTGTTGACACAAACGGTATTTACGTATAGAATGAAAATATTAATGAAAAAGAAGGTGTGAATCTTATGGCAAAGTGTCCTAAGTGTAACCGCAAACTTCATATATGGAATATTAAAGCAGAATGTCCCGATTGCGGCGTTAACATCGCCAACTACGACTGGGAAAACAGACTTGAGCAGGATTCTATAGAGGCTGAAGCTGCTTTTGCAAAGCTTCACGAAACAATGAATAAGTTCAAGTATTCATTTGTCGGCACAAAGTTGAGAATTGCAAGAATTCCCGTCAGTGTGCTTCCTCTTTTCTCGCTTCTTCTGCCTTTCGGCACAATGGCGGTTTCAATTCCGTTTTGCGATGAAAAGATAACAATTAATGCCGTAACAATGGTTCTTAATCTTCTGAACTTTGATATTCTCGGCATATTCAAAGCAGCAGGTTCTGAAGTAATCGGTGAAGCATCGCTTCGCTTTATGCTTTCAATCGTATTTGTTGTTCTTGCAGCTCTTTCGTTGCTCGTGAGCCTCGGATTCCTTATGCTTAACTTTAAAAAATTCAACAGTAAGGGTCTGTTTATGACAAATCTTTTTGCCAGCCTTTGTATGCTTGCAAGCGCTTTCTGTTTCCACGACTTTTCGGGTATGATTCAGGCAAGCACACTTGCGGATGCAATTCAGTGCGGACCCAGCTGGGGAATTTTCGTTAGTGCCGCAATCTATCTTGCATCATCAATAACCAATCTCATTGTTTCACTTCAGCCCGTCAATCTTCCAGTTGAAGAAGAAAAGAAAGAAGAAAAAGAAACCGTGAATGCATAAAAAATTACCGACTGCTTGATGCAGTCGGTTTTGTTTTTTTATCCGAATGTTATTCCGCTTAAATCTCTGATTTCTTTCATCGCTTTGCTGACCTGCAAGGCTCTTTCGCAGACCGTCTGATAATAAGGGTCATCGGGATTTCCGATGAATCTTTCAAAAGCCTGAGCCTCATATCCCATAAGCTTTTCTTTTATGACGTCACCTATGATTTCGGTTGAATTGCCGTTGTTATCAATCAGTTTTATGTTTGTAAGCTTTGAAATTGATTCAACGGTGATTGTGCCTTCATCTCCGAAAATCTGTGAGCCGAGTCTGTCCTGACCGAGCTTTGAATAGGTAAGATTTACGAGTTTGTCACCGTAAAGAAAGGCTGAATTACCGCTTCCGTCAGCGCCGCTTTCCATAAAGTGAGCGCAGGCGGTTATTTTTTGGGGAATACCGAATAAATCGAGAGCAGGGTATACGCAGTAAATGCCGAGGTCCATAAGGCATCCCGTTGCAAGAGCGGGATTGAAAATATTGGGCAGAGTGCCGGCAAGATAAGCGGGATATTTTGATGAGAGCTGTGAAAAATCGAAATGCACGCTTGTTATTCTGCCGATTTTTTTTAGTGCATTCTTTAAAAGTTCTCTTGCAGGGTTGAACATATACATTATTGCTTCAACGTAGATAAGTCCGTTTTGTTTTGCAAGAGATTGCAACTCTTCAAGCTCTTCGGGTTCAACGGTTATCGGTTTTTCACATATGACGTGTTTTCCGCTTTCAAGCATCAGTTTTGACTGCTCAAAGTGGAGCTTGTTCGGACTTGCAATATACACTGCATCAAAATTGCCGTTTGCAAATTCGTTTATATCCGTGAAAACTTCGGAGATATTATTCTTCGATGCAAATTTGTTTCCGCTTTCGGTTGTTCTTGAATAAACAGCCGCGAAATCTGCGTTGCAGAGCATTCTTGCACCGTCAATGAACGATTTTGCAATCCAACCCGTGCCTATAACTCCGTAGCGCATAGATTAAAGCTCCTTTGCCATAACGGTGCCGGTATTTTTGAATATACGGATGATTTTGAATCCGTTTTTCTTGTAGAAATTAATTCCCTTTGTGTTACCTGAACCGACAATGAGCATAATGGATTTGACACCCATATCATTCTTCATATGTTCGGTAAGAGTTGTTATCATTTTTGTGCCGTTACCGTTACCTCTGAAAGGTTCATTGATGTCGATGTGAAGATGTGCGGGATATTTAAATGAATAGACTGCATGACCGAGGATTTCGCCGATTGCATCCAGATAATTTCTTATGCCTGTTTTCTTTACCTTTGCAAGGTAAGGTTTCATATTTTTGATGTATGTTTTGAAATCTCTTGCACCGAAAACATAACCCTGGGCAACATCGTTTTCATCAACAAGAATAAAGGCATTTTCGGGTTCCTGCTCGCAGTAATAATCACAGAAAGTGGAGAGAATAAACTCTCTCATTTTGGGGTCAGTTGCAGCAGAATCGGGGCCTGTGTTTATACAGACCTGACGAACATCTTCAAAATATTTGGGCTCGTAATTTTTAACTGTAACCATAATTATTCTCCTAAATTCACTGTAAATTCTCTTTCACCGCTGAACGGGATTTTTTCTTCACCGTATTCAAAAACAGCGTTGATTCCATCTTCTGCATATGCTTTCACAACGGCTTTATCGCCATCTTTTTTATATTCAACACGGATAATACCGTTTTCGGTTGTGATGTGACCCTTTGCTTCATTCATTCCCTCAACAAAGCAGGGTGAAATAACAATATCTTTATACGCAACACTTCCCTTTGCCTGACGGATTCCGAGAAGATACATAAAGATATATTTTGTAACGGCACCGAACATCGGGTGGTTTCTTGAATCCTGACCGTTCCAGTTTTCCCAGATGGTTGTTGCACCTTTCTTTTTCATATGACCGAACGAAACTTCCTTGTCATTTGAAAGCAAATCAAATGCAAGCTGATTTTCACCAACCTCAAAAAGATACCCGATAAGAGCTTCGGTAGCAAAAATGCCCGTATCAAACATTCCGAGATTTTTATATTTGCTGATCAGACGGTTTTTTGCATCATCATTGGCAAGACCTGCGCTGAATGCAAGAGCGGATGCGCCCTGCACATTACCGCAATAGTGGTGATTCCAGGGGTTATAATATGCGATTTTGAGAGAGTGCGAGCTTTTTTCTATGCGGTCTTTAAGATGCTCTGTTTCGTTTGATTTGCCGAGAATTTCACCGACCTCAATCATCTGATTCATAAATCTGATGTAAAGAGCGGTGTTTACAAATGCTTCGGGAAGCCCCATCGGAGCAGGTGAACACCAATCACCGAGGCACCAGCCGTTTTCTTCTTCACGCCAGACAAGTCCGTTTTCGCTTCGGCTTTCGAGGTAGTCGAGGAATTTAAGCATCTTCGGGAAGAATTCTTCAAGAAGAGCCTTATCACCGTACATTTTATAGAATTTATAGGGCACTTCAATCATTGCGCCGCCCCAGCCTGACGGTCCTCCTCCGCCGCCCATAAGAGGTGCTGTGTGGGGGACGTGACCGGTCTTTTTGCACTGACTGTCAGCAACATCGTAAAGCCATTTGCGGTAAAATTCACGTGAATCAAGAAGCATCATCGCTGTTTCAGCGCAGAGCATACCGTCGCCGGTGTAGCCGAGACGTTCTCTGTGAGGGCAGTCGGAAGGAACACCGCTGTGCATATTGCCAAGCTGAGTTCTGATGTATGCTTCATAAAGCCAGTTAAGATTTTCGTTGTCGCTTTCGAATGATGAGGTTACAGGGCAGTCGGAGTGAACAACATCAACCCTTACAGGCTCAACGTCGGCGTTTACTCTGAAATATCTGAAACCGTGCCAGGTAAAGTGAGGTATGTATTCACGGTCTGTACCGTCGGTTACAAACTGCTCTTCCTGATAACCTTCTTTAAAATGAATTCCGAACCATTCATTTTCTTCATAAATTTCTTCCGCATAATTAACTTTTATGGTTTTGTCTTTTTCGTTGCATTTGAAAACAGCATAGCCAACAGTGTTTTCGCCCGCATCATAGAGTTTGGTTTCTCCTTCATCCTTAAGAAGAACGGGAGTAAGAGTTCTTGTTACCTTGTCTGCGGGTGAGAACTGGATGAAAAATTCGCTTTCGGGTGCAGGAATAACATCGCTTTCCGCGAAACCGTCACCGCTGAAACCGTTAAGCATAAAATCATCGGGATAAAGAGTGTAATCGTGCTTTTCACCGTGATAGAGATTGTTGAATGTGATGAATCCTCTGTGTGAAAGGGTGGATTCGTCGCTGATAATGTTTCCGCTTTCTTTTTCGAGAATGTAGCAGAGCTTCGGTGTGCCGAAAACAACATCGCCTTCTGCCATACGCACATTCTGATTGTAATATCCGTTGCCGAGCATAACCGTAAGGGTGTTTTCACCTTCACGGAGATAATTGCTGACATCATATTTCATTGCATAGATTCTGAACGAAAATTCATCATCAAGCGGAAAAACAAGTTTATGAAGGTCTCTTTTGCTGTAGCAGGTTGCGTTTGGCACAAGCAAATCATCGCTGACCTTTTTGCCGTTGATGAAAAGTTTGAAAAATCCGAGTCCGCAGATGATGATTTCTGCTTTTTCGCCTTTGACAGCATTGAAAGTTTTTCTGAACAGAGGAGCATCGCTGCCTTTGCGTTCAATCCATTTTGCATTTTTAAAAATCTGTTCGTGTGTCAAGGTTAAACCTCCATTTCTTCAAGTTCTGTAAGTCTTGAATTCATTTGTTCCCACTCATCCATAATCTCAAGCTGCTTTTCTGTAAGCTCTTCAAGCTTTTGAGTGAGTTCAATTATTTTTTCATAGTCTGCCGCCGCTTCGGGAGATGAAAGAATACTGTTGGTTTCGGAAATTTCACCGTCAAGGCGGTCAATTTCTTCTTCGGTACGTTTGATTTTACCCTTGAGGCGGTTCATTTCGCTGTCACGTTCTTTGCGAAGTTTATATAAATTGACCTTGTTTTCGGCTTTCTTCGGTTTTTCCTTTGCCTGCGCAAGAGCAATTCCTGCATAGGCATTATAGTCGCCGTCAAACTTTTCGAAGCCGTTTTCGGTCATTCTGTATATTTTTGTTGAAAGCTTGTTGATAAAATATCTGTCGTGCGAAACGGCAATAATCGTGCCGTCAAAATCTTCGAGAGCCGCTTCAAGCACTTCTCTTGACGGAATATCAAGATGGTTGGTCGGTTCGTCAAGGAGCAGTACGTTTGCGCCCGAAAGCATAAGCTTCAGCAGACAAAGTTTTGCTTTTTCACCGCCGCTGAGATTATCGACATTTTTGAAAACATCATCGCCTCTGAAAAGAAAGAGGGCAAGATAACTGCGTACCGTTGTTTCGGTAAACAAACGGTGTTCGTCCCATATTTCGTCAATAACGGTTTTTCCGCCTCTGAGACTTTCAAGACTCTGATCAAAATAACCGACTTTAACGTTTGAACCGAAATTGAATGTGCCTTCATCGGCTGATTGTTGCTTTGTGAGAATGCGCAGAAGAGTTGTTTTTCCGCATCCGTTTGTACCCAGCACAAAAACACGTTCATCTTTGAAAACTTCCATATCGGCATTTGCGAAAAGCCTTTTAAGACCAAAGGATTTTGAAAGCCCGCTTACATTCAGCACATCGTTGCCCGTTTCACAGACGGGAGTGAATTTCATCCTCATCTTTGAAAGGGGAGGGTCCGGAACAACAAGCTCCGCCTTCTTTTTTTCGAGCATTTTGCGTTTGCTTTCAGCGGTTATGAAGTTTCGTTCTCTTGCAAACGAGCGTTGCTGCTCAATGATACCCTCAATGCGTTTGATTTCCGCAAGTTGGTTTTCATACGCTCTGCGTTCGCTTTCAAGACGCTCCTCTTTAAGTTTGAGATATTCCGTATAATTTCCCTTTGAGCAGTGACATTTGCCGTGGGAAATTTCAACGGTTTTGTTTGTTAATCTGTCAAGAAAATAACGGTCATGCGAGATAACGATTACAGTTCCTCTGAATGTTGAAAGATAGGTTTCAAGCCATTCTGTGCCCGCAATGTCAAGATGGTTGGTCGGCTCGTCAAGCAAAAGCAAATCCGAACCGCTCAGAAGAAGTTTGCACATACTCAGTTTTGAACGCTGACCTCCGCTGAGTTTATCGCACGAAAGGTAAAAATCGGTTTCTTTAAATCCGAGACCGATAAGCGCAGAACGGGTACGGCTTCTGAAGGTAAGACCTTCCTGCTCCTGGAAAAGCTCGTTCAGATGGGTCTGTCTTTCAATAAGAGCATCTCTGTCACCCTCGTGATTGTCTATTGCAGAGGCGATGTCTTCAAGCTCCGCTTCCATTTGCATAAGCGGTTCAAAAATGCTGAGAGCTTCGTCATAAACCGTTCTCACAGAACCGTGGCAGGCATGCTGCTCAAGATAGCCGACCTTAACGTTTTTGCCGACGAATGCACCGCCCTCGGTAGGGTCAATCTCACCCGTTATGACCTTAAAAAGCGTGGTTTTGCCTGTTCCGTTTGCGCCGATGAGTCCAACGAATTCACCGGGATTGACGTCAAACGAAACGTTTTCAAACAGCACTTTGCCGCCGAAATCAACTTTTAAATTCTGTACACTGACAACTGCCATTTTATATCCTTAAATTCTTGTTTCAATTATTTCGAGCTTGCCCGAGATTTTATATTCGCCTGCATTTGCGGGAACGAAAATGCTGTCACCCTTTTTGAGTGCAAGTGTTTCACCGCAAGCCTCAAGACTGCCTTCACCGTCCATAATGAGGAGTGAAACGAATGAATCATCACCCGCATTGCCGCTGATTTCACCGTCAATGTCAAGCTTCCATACCTTGAACAGAGGACAGTCTGCAAGAAGCTTTCTTTCATCTGTATCAAGTGCGGGATTTGAAAAATCGGGCTGTGAATATTTTTCGAGCTTTGTGACAGCAGCGCCGTCTTCAACGTGAAGCTCGCGGGGTTTGCCGTCTGCACCTACACGGTTGTAGTCATAAATTCTGTAAGTTGTGTTTGAACTTTACTGAACTTCTGCAAGAAGAATTCCTTTGCAGATTGCGTGGAGAGTACCAGAATCAATAAAGAAGAAGTCACCCTTCTTGACCTTTACGGTTTCAACATAGTCTGTAAGGGTATTGTTTGCGATTGCGGCTTTGAACTCTTCGGGAGAAATCTTATCCTTGAATCCGAGAATAAGACCGGCATCCTCTTCGCAGTCGATGATATACCAGCACTCGGTCTTGCTCTGACCTTTGCCGGTAAGCTCGCAGTATTCTTTTGTGGGATGTACCTGAACAGAAAGATTATCCATCGCATCGATGAACTTGATGAGGATGGGGAAATCTTCAAAATTCTCTGCATTTTTGCCGCAAAGAGCAGGATTTTCTTTCACAACATCAGCGAAGGATCTGCCCGCAAATACACCGTTTGCAACTGAACTTGAACCAGCATCGTGGCAAGAGAGCATCCAGCCTTCGGCGGCATTGCTTTTTTCGGTTTCTACGCCGTATTCTTCAATCAGTTTTCTGCCGCCCCAGATTGTTTCTGAAACGAAGGGGAGCAGTTTAATGGGATATAATTTCATAATTTAACCTCCAAAACGGATTTAAAAGCCATTATCTGTATTATTCTATCATATTTGTCCAACAATTTCCATAGAATATTTAACGGAGGACGAAAAAATATGGAAAAATATTTTAATAATGCAAAGATTTTTTACTATGAAAAGATCAGAAAGCCTGTAACACCCGTTTATGATGTAACATTACAGCAGATTCGGGAAACATCACAGCGCCTGCAGAGTGCCTACAGCCGTTTTGAAAACGAGAGCAACGAAGACCTTCTTGATTCGATTATTTACGAAATTCAGTCGCTCAAAGCCCTTTACCGCTATCTTATCAAGCAAGCAAAAGAAAAGGGGATTGAGTGTGCCGAAATATCTGTATTCGGCAAGGAGGTAATCTGATGAATGCATTCTTTATTGCGGCATCGGTTGTTTGCTCCGTCTGTGTTGCGTGGTGGGTTGTGAAAAGCGAAAAGGGAGCAACAAGCTTTTTTCTCTCTGCCGTGCAGGGGATTGCCGCGCTTTTTGCCGTCAATCTGACGGGAATGATAACCGGAGTCACGATAGCCGCCAATTGGTATACGGTTATCTCTTACATAGTTCTCGGGTTGCCGGGAGTTATAGGTACGCTTGCGCTTGATTTTATGATGAAATAAAAATGACGGAATTTTTGTTCACGTTGCAATTGGTTTATATCAAATTGCTCGCAACAACGCAGAGGGCGACGTTTCGTCAGCCGTCAGAACTTGCTGTGTTTTGAACTCTGTGTTTGAAGAAAAAAAGCCTCCCTCTGATGAGGGAGGTGGATTTTGCGAAGCAAAAGACGGAGGGAGAGAACAATTATCAACAATAAATTCTGCAGGTTCGCAAAATCTTTCTCTCCCTCAGTCACTTCGTGACAGCTCCCTCGTCAGAGGAAGCCTGATAAATTTTATGCCGTGTAGTTGTAATGAATCTTTGCATCGGTGAGGCGGGCATTGCTGTCCTCAACGGTGATTGCATTCCACTGCTCCTGAGTGCCTGCATAGTAAACATCGGTTATGCTTGTGCAACCTGCAAATGCCATTTTGCCTATTGATGTTACCGACTTGCCGATTGTGACGGTTTTGAGGTTTGTGCAGTTGTAGAATGTTTTCTCACCTATTGTTTTCACGCCGTTACCGATTGTTACACTTTCAAGACTTGTGCAACCTTCGAATGCATAATTATATATACTTGTCACGCTGTCTGGGATTGTTATACTCTTGAGGCTTGTGCAACCGGAGAATGCATAACCGGATATTTCTGTTACGCTGTTGCCGATTGTAACACTTTCAAGGCTTGAGCAACCTGCAAAACAACGGTATTCTATAGCTTTAACACTGTTGCCGATTGTAACCGTTTTGAGACTTGTACAACCATAGAATTGACTTCCATTGCTACCATAAGGACTACCCAAAGAAGTCACACTGTCAGGGATTATCACACTTTCAAGACTTGTGCAACCTTCGAATGCAGAACCGCCTATGCTTTTTACGCTGTTACCGATTATTACACTTTCAAGGCTTGTGCAACCGGCGAACGCAGAACTACCTATGTAAGTCACACTGTCGGGAATTGTTATGCTTTTAAGACTTGTGCAACCGGCGAATGCTTGCTGATTTATATCTGTTACGCTGTTGCCGATTGTTACCCTTGTGAGGCTTGTGCAACGGAAGAATGCCCAATTGTCTATGCTTGTTACGCTGTTGCCGATTGTTACGCTTTCAAGATTCGTGCAATCGGAGAATGCAGAACTGCATATGCTTGTCACCCCGTCTTCAATGACAACGTTTTTTATTTGTTTGCTGTAACTTTTCCACGGAGGGGTTGCATCATACATTGCACCGTAGCCCGAGATAACGAGCTTTCCGTCGGAATAAAGTGTCCATATTGCGTAATCTCCGCAGTAACCGCTGTCAATAACATCACCGCCGACTGCGGGAACAGTAACCGAAGGAACGGTTGTGGTTGGCTTTGTTGCGGGCACGGTTGTCGGAATAACTGTTGTAGGTATCGGTTTTGTTGTTGCTGTTGTCGGGATTGCAGTTGTGGGAGCTTTTGTTGTTGCAACGGGTTTGGTTGTTGCAACGGGTTTGGTTGTGACAACGGGTTTGACAACTCCGCCCTGTTCTTCAATAACACTTTCAAGATATGCAACCCGGCTTTCGAGATTTGTTACCCTTGTTTCAATCGCTGTGTCAACGATTGTGTAGCCGAAAAGTCCGACCATTGCCGAGAGAATTGTTGCGATAAATTTTTTCATTTTTTACACCTGCTTTTTAAATTTTATATATTTTGTTTCCGCCACTTTGGATAACATCAACCTTATCCGAAAGGCGGATTTTTGCTTCTGCGCCTTCGGGAACGGTTATTTCAACAGTATATCCGTCGACCGTCTTTTTCCACGAACAGACAGCCTTGCCGAGCGGAGTTTTTACCGATGCGTTGACATATTCGAGTCCGCAGTCAAGCACGGGAGCAACGGTAAAATTCTTCCAACCGTCTTTGATATCTCTGAAGCCTGCAAGATGAGTGAAGAACGCTTCATCATAGGTTGCGAGGAAATAGTGGTTTTTTGAACGGGTGGTTTTTTCCCAGCTTTCCCAGGCGGAATCCGTGCCGTTTTCGAGCCAGTATCCCCAACTTGGATATGTTTTCTGCAACAGCACCTTCATTGCAATGTCGGTGTATCCGTTGTCAAAAAGAACGGGGAGAACGAATCTTGTGCCTGTGCAGCCGGTGTCAAGATGACAGTCACGGCTGATGAAATCGTTCACAAGATTTTTTATAACCGTTTCACGTTGTTCGTCGGGAACCAATCCGAAATAGAGCGGCAGAAGGTTTGAGGTCTGTCTGTATTTCGTTCTGTTGCCGAGTTTATGCCAGAAATTAGTTTCATAGATTCCTTCTTCGGGTTTGAAGAAATTGTTGTTAAAAGCCTTGTAAATATTTTTTGCGGCATCTTCATAGACGGCAATATCTTCATCGATACCGAGTTTTTCGCAGATATGAATCATTGATCTGAGCATTCCGTAGATAAATGCCGTGCAACAGATTTCAGCTCCTTCGGAGGAATTGTTTTCAACATCTTCCGTACCCGACGGTGCAACCCAGTCCGAAAGACCTCTTTCGTTCCATACCCAGCCGAGTTCTTTCATCTGTTCAATATCTTTCTGTGCAAAGAGTTTAAGGTTGGGATAGAGTTTTTTTACATAGTCTTTTCTGTCGCAATAATCAAGAAGTGCTTCTGCTCCGAAAACATAAATCGTGTTCCAGACGGGGGAGTTATCAATGCGTAAATTAACCGAAGGAACAAGCACGGGCACCTGACCGTATTCAACAAAGCAGTCATCCATAATGTCAACAAAATTCGCCATATACTTGCTCATATCGAAGTTATACATCATTATCGGCAGAGCGCAGTTGGCATCTCCGAGCCAGCCGTTTTTTTCCCAAACGGGAGTATCGGTCGGTTTGCCTTGAAAGTTACTCAGAAGAGTGCTTACCATAATTTTGTGGAGCTTGTTGAGCATTTCATCGGAGCAGTCAAATTCGCCGATAATTTCAACATCGTTTGCGGTTTTGTATATGATTATGTCATCGTAACCGAGCTTTTCAAGGTTTTCAATTTCGATATATTTGAAGCCTTTATAACTGAATTTCGGTTCAAAATCAAACGGCTCACCGTTGCTGATAAAGCAGTCGTGCTGTATATATCCGTGAGGCCACCAGTTGCCGTCACGTCCTTCGCCTTTGCCGATTTTCGGAACGTGACCTTCGGCTGTCAGACTTTCACCGTAGGTTATACGAACTTCGGTGTTTTTCGGAGCATCAATTCTGATTTTTGCCCAGCCTGCCGTCATTTCGGGTGCGGTTACAATATAACTTCCGCTTTCGTGACGGGTGATTTTATCCGCCTTGAATTCGGCAATTCTTCTTATCGGCGGAAAATCCTGGGGCTTGAGTTTACCCGGGGGAGGGCTGACTTCAACAGCGTTGTTCCAGCTGAAATCCGTACGTCTTGCATCGTATGTTTCACCGAGATAGATGCTGTTTGCAACCGTCGGTCCGTCAAGGGTAACAAGCCAGGATTCATCCGTGATTATTCTTTCAATTGAACCGTCGGTATACTCAATATCAATCTGAGCAATAAGTTTGGGTGCAGAGCGCCAGGGTGCAACCTGCCAGTTCCAGATTGTTGTTTCTTCATTAAAAAAACTGTGACCGAGTTCAACCGTTATGATATTATCGTTATCGAGCATCCCTGTGATGTCAAAAACACGGTAAAGCACGGTTTTGCTGTACTGCGTGTGAGCAGGGTTAAGAATGCTGTCATCCGGCAGATTGCCGTTGATTTTAAGCTCAAAAAGTCCGAGACCGCAGATGCTTATCCCGGCTTTTGAAATTTCTTTTGTGATGCTGAATTCTTTTTTGAAAATCGGTGAAAAACGGTCTTCAACCGTCATTTTTGCTCCGATCCATTTTGCGGTCCAATCAACCATAATGATACCTCAGAAACTTAATACATTGTTTTTGAAAGATAGAAACAAACCCACAGAGCAATAACAAATGCAGATTCTGCGGGGATTGCGAGCTTTGTGTAGGGGCATTTCCAGCCTTTGTCAACGCAAAGGAAGATTGTTCGTGTAACAAGAACGGTTGTTGCGAAGAAAAGCCCTCCGACAAGCGAATATACGGGAGTTTTGAGTGCAAGTGTAAGATAGAGGAGAAATGCACCGAGTGCGAACGAAATTCCGCCATAGTAAACTCTGATTTCGGTTTTGCCTGCGTTATCAACGGGTTTAACCGCAAAGCTTTCGGCATTCTTTATCGGGTTTGTGATAAAAACAACCGCCATACCGAAGAAATAGAGAACGAGTCCTATAACAGCAATGCCTGCGGGAAGGTTTGAGAAGAAGATTTCTTTCATTTTTTTGCTCCTTTTAAAGCTTATTTATCATATCAAAATGGATTGTATAGTAGTCGGGCATATCAGTGTTAACCATAAACAATCCGCCTTGAAGTGATATTTTTTCTTTTATTTCGATTATACAATGGCAAACTGTATTTTTCAATAGGACAAAAAGAAAAACCACTTCCGAAGAAGTGGTTTTATTGGCTGGGGAATAGGGATTCGATTCGCGCGACTGCGGTCGCTTGGTCGCTCGCGGTCACAACAGTCCACCGGACTGTTGCTCTGTACCGCTCGTCCTTCAAATCCTTTTTATATAGTTTTTGAAGAATAAAAAAAGAACAGACACCATAAAGGTATCTGTTCCTTTTATTGGCTGGGGAATAGGGATTCGAACCCCAACAAACAGAGTCAGAGTCTGTCGTGCTACCGTTACACTATTCCCCAATGTAACTCGCATCTAGGCTACGGATATATATTATACACAATCAAACGAAAAAGTCAACACTTTTTTAAGAAAAAATTTAAAAAATTCCGAAAAATTTTTTAGTTGTAAAATTCTGATGTTTGTATTAAAATTAAATATATTATTTGCAGAAAACGGTGGTTTGAAATGAAAAGTCTTATAAAGAAGCTGCTTGCAAACAGGATCGGGCAAAAACTGATAAACCTGGTATATAAAATCTGGTGTTTGCTTTGCAAAATGTTACCGTTAAAAAACAGAGTTTTGTTTTTTACAATCCGTGCAAACGGCAAGTTGCTTGATAACGCAAAGTCGGTTTATGATTCACTGAATGCCGATAAAATGATTTTTGCGCATATGCTCCCGCATTCCCATTCGCTCAGTTTCAAAGCGCTTTTCTTTCTTCTTACAAGTAAGGTTATTGTAACCGATGATTATCTCCGTTATTCACGGTACACCAAATTCAGAAAAGAACAGAAGGTTTTTCAGATTTGGCACGCCTGCGGTTCATTCAAGATGTTCGGGCTTGATGCTCCTTCAAAGCTTACAACTGAGCAGGAAAAAGCTACTCACTCGCAGTATAGCGCTGTTGCGGTGACGGGTGAAGAGTGCCGTAAGCATTATGCAGGCGCATTCGGGGTCAGCGAAGATATCTGTCTTCCTGTCGGTCTTCCGAGGACGGACAGGCTTTTCACCGATGCTGAAAATATGAGAAACTCCGTTTATGAAAGACATCCCGAATTCAGAGGCAAAAGCATTTATCTTTATTGTCCGACATTCCGTGAACGTGACGGAGAAAAACTTGTTTATAACCCCGAAATCGATTGGGATAAACTCAGCGAATCTCTTTTGGATGACGAATTTTTTATCATCCGCCGCCATCCGCTTATGAATTATCCTTTTATAAATAATGTATACAATAATATATATGACCTCTCAGACGAGTCAACTCTCGAACTTACGGCAGCAAGTGACGTTATTATAACGGATTATTCTTCGGTTATTTATGATGCCTGCCTGCTCAATGTGCCGATGATGTTTTACTGCCCCGATGTCAAAGAATACGAAAGAGGATTTTATCTTAAATTTCCGGAGGATTTGCCGGGTGCACTCATTACCGACAGCGAGGATTTGCTTTCAATGGCAAGACAGACAAAAGAAAAGCCGCCTGTTGACCGAATCGAAAGATTCAGAAACAGACAGCTTAATGCTTGTGACGGTCATGCAACTGAAAGAATCGTTAAGATTATTGAGGATTGGATGAAATAATCCTTTTAAAGATTCTTTCTGTATTGTTGCAGTCAATATAATCAAAATTGAAATCTCTGAAAGAGCGAAGCTTTTCTTCGTTCTTTCGGGGATTTTTTATTTCTTCAACAACAGAACCGAAATCCCTGACAACCGGTCCCGGAACGTAGTTTTCGTAATCAAAATAGAACGAACGCTCTTTTTCGTATGATTCAAGGTCAAACGCAAAGAAAATGCAGGGTTTTGAAAGCAGAGCAAAATCCATACAAACCGAAGAATAGTCTGTTATGAGCACATCGCAGATGAGGGTGAGGTCGTTTATATCATGACCTTCCGTCACATCAAGTGTGCCGTTAACCTTATCGCCCGAATGAATCTGGGGATGCAGTTTCACAAGAAGACTGTATTCTTCGCCAAGCTTATTCGTGAACAGATCAACATCGATGTTTTTTACGATGTTTTTATCTGTTTCGGGGTCATCACGGAATGTTGGTGCATAAAGCACAAGTTTTTTGCCTTTGCACTCAGGGTGCCTCTTATCAAAATCAGAACGCATTTTCCGGGTGTCACATCCGCAAAGAAGCATATCGGTTCTCGGAGTGCCGAGAGGAAGTATTTTGCTTTCGTCAACTCCGAAGGCTTCGGCATAGACGGGTACAACATTTTTTGATGAACAGATAATGTATGTAAGCTTTTCGGAGCATTTCTTTTCACGTTCTCTGACGTCATCTGTCAGCGGTGCGGAAAGACCGAATTTTTTGAATGCGCCTTCAGCGTGCCAAAGCTGGGTGATAACAGCTTCTTCGCTGAATTTCAGCGATGCCATCGGCATAAAGTTATCGTTGAGAAAAACATATTTTGCTGTTGCGAGAGCTTTTGCTTTTACTGTGAAAAATCCGATTGCTTTTACTGCAGACAAAATCAGTTTTCTGACATTTGAAAAATCAATGTGAAGGTCAGATGTTGATATTGTTACAATGTCAAAACTGCCCGATTTCTCTGCATATGAACGAAGGATTCCAAGAGAATCCGCTTCTCCTCCGTGATGCGGAGCAACAAAAGCTATTCTGTTTTTATTAATTGGAAGTATGCGGAATATATTAAAAAACAGTGCATACAGCGAGTAGAAAAGTTTTTTCACAGCAAAAACTCCGTTATTTTTTGATTTTGAGGAACATCAAAGCTCCGTTTTTTATCACAAAATCGGGAAGAATTCCGAATTTTGAACTGCGTTTGAGCAGAGAAATGACTTTGAGAAAACGTGCATCGAGAGGATGACTTCCGTTGAGTGTGACCGTGATTTTACCCTTTGCGCTTTTTTTCGATGATGAAGAAAACCCTTTTTCGGGAAGACTTACAATATTTTCGTGATTCGGTAATGAATCGTTTTGGGTTGTTATAAATTCAAAAACGGGCATCGTCTGAGCGTAAAGCGAACTGATAAATTTGTCTGTGGGATTTTTGGCTATAACAGTCACAAACGGTTTTTCAGCGATTTCAGTTTTTGAAAAAACGGGTTCACCGATATCCTTTATAACATTACTGCACTTTTTCTTTGTTAAATCAGTCATTTTTGCTCTGATTTCAGCAGCCTTTCTGCCGATGAGGTCAATTGTTTCTGCATCGCCCCGCCAGAGAGAACGGTAAAACTCATTGATAAGTGCAGTGAAGTATTTATTGAGAACTTCCTGGAGATAATCTTCGGTATTTTCACATTTATTGTCTTCGAAAGATTCCTTTGCTGATTGGTAAATAAATTCGTGAGAGCGTGAAAAATGGTCAACAAGCTCATATTCTATCCTCTGGCTTACCGAATACCCTTGGTCAGGAGTAAGTCTGCGGTATTTCATAACCGCATCGGAAACGCCCGTAATTTTCGGTTGAGTTTTATAAACGAACTGCATAAAGAATGCACCGTCTTCGCTGTAGCGAAGTTTCGGATAGCGTACACCGCTTTTTTGAAGAAGTTCTGTGCGGTAGCACTTGTTGCAAGGCAAAAAGTTCCACAGAAGACGTTTGTCGTAGCAACCGATATTTTTTTCGTTTACAAAAGAATCAACTATCGGATTGAACTCATTACCGCCGTAACCGAAACGCATAATGCGGCATATGCCGAGGTCGGCACCTGTTTCTTCAAGTGTATTGTACATTGATTCAAGTGCGTTATCGCTGAAAAGATCGTCGCTGTCAAGAAACACAGTGTATTTGCCTTCTGCACGTTCTATTCCGTTATTTCTTGCGGCAGAAACACCTGCATTCTCCTGATAAACAGAAAGAATACGGCTGTCTTTTGATGCATATTCAGCAATAATGTCGGCTGTTGAGTCGGTTGAACCGTCATTGACCGTAATAATCTGAATCTCCTTGAGTGTTTGCCCAAGGAGATTGTCGAGAGTTTCTTTAAGAAATTTTTCACTGTTATAGCAAGGCACAATAACAGAAACTTTGTAATCCATAATTATTTATCCCATTTCAGAACGGTTTTGCCGAAATTGCGGCTGAGATCCTGAGCAAAAGCTGTATGGATATCTGCAATTGTTTTGATATCGGCAACTTGACCTATAAGGTTTTCAAGATATGAAGAGATTTTCGGATTTTCTTCAAGAATATCCATTGTCTTCTGGAAATCTTCAACTCCGCTTCGGCTTGAACCGAAGAGGCAAAGACCTCTTTCGAGCACCATTCTTGTGTTGATATCAACAAATCTTTCACTTACACCCATAAGACCTACAGTGCCTTCGGGGTTAATAAGGTCAATAATCTGAGCGAGTGCAAAGCGTGAACCTTCACCGCCAACGCATTCAAATGCGTGGTCAACTTTGAGTCCTTCGGGGATATGGTCAACATGATATGCACCGTCAGCAAAAGTGAAATAACCGAGTTTTTCATAAACTGTACCGAAAATGTAGAGCTTTGCATCGGGATAAAGAGCCTTAAGGATGAGCGCAGTGATGAAACCTACATTGCCGTCGCCCCATATACCGATTGATTCTTTTCTTGAATGAGAGAATCTTTCAAATCTGCGTACTGCGTGAACCGCAACGCTGATAAGCTCTGCAAATGATGCTATTCTCGGGTCAACATTCGCGGGAACTCTTACGAGTCTGTCGGGTGAAATGTCGATATAATCTCTGAGAAATCCGTCGTAACCGCTTGAACAGAAACGGCTTGTAAGACGGTAATTCTCTGCGATTACGTCATCCTCTTCCATCGGAGTGTTAGGAACGGGAACGACTATTTCGCCGGCTTTAAAGGTACCTGTCGGGTCAAAAACAACCGTTGCACAGCATTCGTGAATGAGTGCCATCGGAAGTTTTGCCTTGAGTACCTCACGGCTTCTGTTGCCGAGGTAATAACGCTGATCCGCCTTGCATATTGAAAGATAAAGCGGACGGAGAATAACCTTGTTTTTTATATCCGGCTCAGTGCAGGCTACGTCAATCATACCCGGTGCAATGAGTCTGTAAACAGTATTAATCATCTTAATCCTTGCCTTTCAGAAGCGTATTGGCTACTTTCATATCATAGGGATAGGTGATTTTGATGTTGAAAACTTCACCTTCAACCATATAAACATCCTTGTTCTTGATTGAGAAAATTTTGCATGCATCAGTGAGAATTGCTTTTTCGTCTTCTGTGAGACTTTCAAGAACTCTTTTAAGCTCCTTGAGTCTGAAAGACTGGGGAGTCTGACCCTGGAACATTCTTGTTCGGTCAGGAATGGAAGTAATCATCTTTCCGTCAGCGCTTTCAACGATTGTATCTGTTGCGGGGATAACGGTGTCGCAAGCACCGTATTTGATAGCAGCTTCAACGTTTTCTTCGATGATTCTGTGAGTGAGGAAGGGTCTTACCGCATCGTGAGTAACAAGAACAGTTTCTTCGGTTGTTTCGAAATTTTCTTCAATGTAAGCAATTGCGTTTTCAAGAGTACCGTTTCTTGTTGAGCCTCCGGGAATAACGGTTACCTTCTTGCCTTCGGGGAGATGTTTTTGGATGAGATCCTGAGTATGAGCAACCCAAGCCTTGGGGCAGAGCACGAGGATTTCATCAATTTTATCATTAACAAAGAATTTTTCGATGGTGTGGATAATGACAGGCTTGGTGCCGAGTTCAAGGTACTGTTTGGGAGTGTCGGAATTACCCATACGGCTGCCGATTCCGCCTGCAAAAACTGCTGCAAAAACCATATTTTTCAATCCTTTCAGTATTATTTTCCTTTAACGATTTGATCGTATTTATCACATATTTCTTTTGCATCGCCCTGAGCGATAAGTTTGCCTTTTTCAAGAATAATTGCCTTGTTGCAGATGTTGAGAACCTGCTGGGTGCTGTGCGAAACAAAAAGCACGGTTATTCCCTTATCGAACATTGAGCGGATTTTTGCTTCGCTCTTCTGTCTGAATTTTGCGTCGCCTACCGACAAAACTTCGTCAAGAATAAGTATTTCGGGTTCAACTGCTGTTGCAATTGCAAATCCGAGTCTTGCCCTCATACCTGATGAATAGTTTTTGACGGGAACGTCAATAAAGTCGCCAAGCTCTGAAAATTCAACGATTTCATCATATTTTTCTTCGATGAATTTTCTGGAATAACCCATAGTTGCACCGTAAAGATAGATGTTTTCTTTGCCGGAATAATTCATATCAAAGCCTGCACCGAGTTCGAGCATCGGTGCGATAACACCGCTGACTTTGACATTACCCTTGGTGGGCTTGAGAACGCCTGCGATAACTTTAAGAAGTGTGGATTTGCCTGCACCGTTAAAGCCGAGAACACCCACTCTGTCACCTTTTTCAACAGTGAAAGAAATGTCGTTAAGCGCCCAGAATTCTGTAAAATGAAGCTTTCTTGTTACGAATTTGATGAAATATTCCTTGATGTTGTCAACCTTTTCTTTGTTGAGGTTGAACATCATACTCATGTTTTCAACAACTATAGCCGGTTTTGCCATATTATTTTACTCCTTTGGTAATGAGTACTTATATGTGGAGGATGAATTTATCCTGCTTTTTATAGAATGCCCAGAGTCCGATAATAACGGTAAGAACACTGAATCCGACTGAATAAAGAAGATGATTGATGTTGATCATTTCACCAAAAAGAACGCAGTCTCTGAACATTTCGATTATCGAATACAGAGGGTTTGCCATAAGCGCCATTTTTACCCATTTCACCTGAATGTGAAGGGCGTCAAGCGTATAAATAATCGGTGTCATATAAAACAGAAGCATACAGAATACTTCGTAGAGATATTCGATATCCTTGAAGAACACTTCAAGCGTGGAGAGGATGAGACCTACACCTATACTGAGAACAAGAAGAATAAGAATGGGTACGGGAGAGAGAAACACATAGGGTGTGATATGGGGCGGCTGGTCGCTGAAAAAATAGAAGAAAACGATAAAGCAGACCAAAACAAGCAGAGAGATAAGGAATGTTATGAAGTTTGCAATAACGTTTGAGAGGGGATAGATATATTTCGGCACATAAACCTTCTTGATTACCGAGGCGCTGTTGCGTATGGAGCGCATTGCTCTTTTGGTGGACTGAGTGAAGAATTCATAAATCAGTCGTCCGCAAAGCAGGTAGATAGGATAGTTGACGAGAGAAGCATCTTTTCTGCCGAAAACTCCGCCGAAAATAAGAACAAGAACGAGGGTTGTCATAAGCGGCTGAAGGAAGGTCCAGAAAATGCCGAGAACAGAGTTTCTGTACTGAAGCTTGATGTTTTTTCTTACAATTTCAGCAAGAAGATATCTGTATTTATAAAAATTCTTAAAATACTTCATAATTTCCTCTCTTTGGTTATTTCAGACCCCATTTTCTGAAATAACTTATCATGGAATTGATTTGAATAAATTTGAGTTTGAAATTCTTTTTCGATTCACGTCCCCATTCGTGAAATACCGTTGCACCGGGATAGTATACGGTGCGGCTTCTCTGATTCACTTCACGGGTGAGGTCGCAGTCTTCGAAATACATAAAATAGCGGCTGTCAAATCCGCCGATTTCTTTTAAAAGAGATGTTCTGATAAACATAAAGCATCCCGTTGCATTTTCTATGTCGGTAGGCTTTGAAAGATCTCTGTCAAGCATTGCGTATTCGCTGAGAAGCTTGCCCGGATCGCCTTCACCTCTGAGTCTGCTTGCAATAAGATATGCGGGTGACGGATTCTTTTTGCCGAGAATCTGAAGTCTTCCGTCAGGGAATCTTATTTCGGGGGATGCCATACCGATATCGGCATTACCGTTGAGGAACTCTGCAAGCTTTGCAAGCACATCATCTTTCACGATGATATCGGGATTGATAATCGCATGATAATCGGAATCAAGCATATCAAGAACAATGTTATGACCTGCGCCGAAGCCGATATTGCCACCGCTCTTTATAAGAGTTACCTCAGGGTAATTCTTCTCTATATGTTCAATTGTTCCGTCTGTTGAACCATTGTCAACAACATACATCTTGAACGGAACCTCGGTGCATTTAAAAAGTGAACCCAGAGCATTGTCGATAGTGGCAATGTTATTGTAGGTTACAATGCAACCGGTTATTTTTTTGTTCATTATGTTTTTCCTTTCCAAGGCACATATTGGAAATTATTTTATCCTTGCCAAAGACGAAATCATCTTAAGCCGCCACATCACCTTTTGAATAAACGAAGTTTTTCCTCCGGTAACGTTGCTGCCGTGTCTGCGCCAGAGAATAAGAGGCTCGGCAAGCAGAACGGTTTTTCTTTTTTTCTTCAGAGCAATAAGTGCAATCCACCAGTCGTGCATCGGAAGTCCCTCGGGGAAAGGGAGCGTTTCTTTCAGAAGCTCGCGTGTGAAAGCCATACAGCAACCAACAAAAGTGTTTCTTATAAGGTTGCCTGAAAATGACAAATCCGAACCGTGTGAAGAAAAATTTGATTCGTCTGTAATATTGAGGTCTGCATCGGTTACGGCTGCATCGTGAAAAACAAGCTGTGCGCCGTTTCTGATTTCAACCATAACTTTTTCAACTTTAGAGGGAAGCCATACATCATCCTGATCGCTCAGGAATATAACATCGCCCGTGCAGTTGAGAAGTGCGTTTTCGAAGTTTTTGACAACGCCTTTGCCTTTGCCCTCAATATAGCGTATTCTTTTATCTCGTGAAGCCATATTCACAACGATATCCCGCGTTTTGCCTGCGGGATAATCGTCGGAAACAATAACTTCGTCATTTTCACCGAGCTGCTGAAGGATGGATTCAAGCTGTTCGGCTATATATTGCTCACCTTTATAAGCGGCAAGCGCAACGGATATTTTCATATCAGTCGATGCTCTTCATTGTGGGGAAGAGCAGAACGTCTCTGATCGCCTGCGAGTCGGTAAGAAGCATACACATTCTGTCGATGCCGAAACCGATACCGCCTGTGGGGGGCATACCGTATTCAAGCGCCATAAGGAAATCTTCGTCGGTTGTGTTTGCTTCGTCGTCACCCTGAGCAAGCTGAGCTTCCTGAGCCTTGAAGCGTTCTCTCTGGTCGATGGGATCGTTAAGCTCGGAGTATGCGTTTGCCATTTCCCAACCGTTCATAAAGAACTCGAAGCGCTCAACATAGTCGGGGTCTTCGGGTTTCTTCTTTGTGAGGGGAGAAATCTCGATAGGATGGTCTGTAACGAATGTGGGCTGAATGAGATGCTCTTCTGCATATTCTTCAAAGAACAGTGCAAGAATATCGCCCTTGCCGTGTCTCTTTTCATATTCGATGTGGTGTTTGTCAGCGAGAGCTCTTGCATCCTCGAGTGTCTTTACTTCGTTCCAGTCAACGTTTGCGTACTTCTTGACAGCGTCAACCATTGTGATTCTCTCGAAGGGTTTGCCGAGGTCCATTTCAACGCCGTTGAAGCTGATTGTTGTTGTGCCGAGAACTGCCTGAGCAACGTGACGGTAGAGGTTTTCGGTGAGGTCCATCATACCGTTGTAGTCTGTGAATGCCTGATAGAGCTCCATAAGAGTGAATTCAGGATTATGACGTGTGTCAACACCTTCGTTTCTGAAAACTCTGCCGATTTCATAAACCTTTTCCATACCGCCTACGATAAGTCTCTTGAGGTAAAGCTCAAGTGAAATACGGAGCTTGAAATCTTCATTAAGAGCGTTGTGATGGGTTTCAAAGGGTCTTGCGGCAGCACCGCCTGCGTTTGAAACAAGAATAGGTGTTTCAACTTCGATGAAGCCCTGCGAATCAAGATAGTTTCTGATTTCTCTGATGATAAGCGAACGCTTGATGAAAGTATCCTTTACATCGGGGTTCATAATGAGGTCAAGATAACGTCTTCTGTAGCGTGTGTCGGTGTTGGTAAGACCGTGGAACTTTTCGGGGAGGGGAAGGAGCGACTTTGTGAGAAGTCTGATTTCTTTTGCGTGAACGGAAACTTCGCCTCTTCTTGTTCTGAAAACAAAGCCTTTTACTTCAACGATATCGCCGATATCCCACTTTTTGAAGTCTGCAAAATTATCTTCACCGATTTCGTCAATCTTAACGTAAACCTGCATTCTTCCGCTGCGGTCTCTGACATCAATGAAGTTTGCCTTACCCATATCGCGGCGGCTCATCATACGTCCGCTGATGCAAACGTCAGTGTTTTCGAGTTCTTCGAAACGCTCAACGATTTCAGCATTGTGGATTGACTGCTCTGCGGTTGTTATCTGAAACGGGTCTTTGCCTGCAGCCTGGAGTGCTTCAAGCTTTTCGACTCTGATTTGTCTGAGTTCGTTAACGTCCTGAACCTGCTCCTCTTCGGGAGCGGCATTTACAATCTTTTCTTCAGCCATAATTCTGATTCCCTTTCTTTGTCGGATTCGCCTGTCATTTAAAAGGCGACAGGAGGAGATGTTACTTCCGTTACCTATCGCCGGATTTTTTATTTTGAAATAGCAAGAACCTTCATCTTGATAGTTTTGCCGCCGGGAGTATGAACTTCAGCGATATCGCCAACCTTTTTGCCCATAATAGCTGAACCAACGGGTGAAAGGTCAGAGATGATTCCGTTTTCGATGTCGCTCTTACCGAGAATTTTGTATTCAACTTCTTCTTCAAAATCCATGTCGTAAAGAGTAACTTTTGAACCGATGTGGATAGCTTCGGTTGTGAGTTCTTCTTCGTCAAGAATTTTTGCGTAACGAAGGTCAGCTTCGAGTTTGGCTATTTCAGCTTCCATCTTAGCCTGTTCGTTCATCGCCTCATCGTATTCTGCGTTTTCGGAAAGGTCACCGTGTGAACGGGCTTCCTTGATTTTTTCAGCGATGTCGTCTCTGCCCTCTGTTTTGAGCATATTGAGTCTGGCACTGAGTTTGTTATAATCCTCACGGGTAAAGACTGTCTGTTTTTCCATTTCGATATATCTCCTTTTGATTGATGATTAGTATACGAATCCATTTTCCGTTATATTATATATAATATTAATAATAATGTCAAGTGTTTAGAAAACCTGAAATGTAACATCTGAGGCATTCTGACGGATTGACACCGCAGTTCGAAGTGCAGTTTGTTTCTGTATCAGAATAAAAAGACGATTTGTATGCTGTGCTTGCACAAAGTTCTGTGATAGCGGCAGCAAAATCGGTCGAACGGATGCTGTCAGGCACGATTTCTCTGTGAGCCGGGATGAGAGGAATTTCGCTTCCGAAAAAACGTATTTTTCCGTATACACCGCGTTTGAAAGAAAAAACAGCGGCTTCATTCATAACCTCGTTTGTAGCTCCGTCACAGCAGATTACAATGTCTTTTTTTGACGACGGTTCGTAGGATGCTCTTACAATAACCGAAGCACCGTGTTCTTGGTATATTCCGTTGCAGATTGTTGCATAGCGGTCGGGTCGGGATGTGACCACTCTGACCGAGGATGCCAGAGGGAGAAGACTGTTGATTTTTCCACACATCACAGCGTTTCTGTCGATTACCGTTACCGAAATTTTTTCGGGATTTTCTTCTGCATTTCTTATCATTTCCAATGCCGTGTTGAAAATGAAGATTCCGTTCGAAAATCCGGGTAAAAACCGTTTTAGATTCGTTTTGTCAGGCAGATTGATTTTTCTTGAAGCAACTATCCGTGAAGCGTACTTACCGCATTTTTCTTCAAGTGGCGGGTAGTCCAAACCCTTCTTACCGCTGAAAACATCAAGCATAAAAAACGGCAGACCGTTTTCGGTCGGAACAGATACCGCACAGCTGTTTTTTAACGCTTTTTTCTGCTTTTTTCTGTTTATTAATCCGTTTTCGGGTTCAACTGTTCTTAATAAAATAAACACATTATCTCACCTTTCTTTGCATAGTCTTATTATTGAAAACTATGCTGTCAAAGGCAGGATAATGTGTCAACTTTTATTCATCTTTAAAAACAAGTTCAAGTTCTTCTTCGGTCAGTTCACGGCATTCTCCTTCTTCAAGAGAAGTATCAAGCTTGAGAGAGCCTATCTGAACTCTTCGGAGTTGCTCAACATTGTTGCCCAGAGCGTGAAACATACGCTTGACCTGGTGATATTTGCCCTCTCTGATGCAGATTTCTGCAGCGGGTAAACCGTCATCGGTCGTGAATGCTTTCACTTTGGCAGGCAGACACTCCGTGCCGTCACCAAGAGTGATTCCGTCCTCCAATTTTCTGATATCATTCTCATCAATGGGGAAGGATAGCGTTGCGTGATATGTTTTGAAAACCTTGTGGGCAGGGCTCATAATCTGATGTGAAAAAGCTCCGTCGTCGGTTATAATCAGCAGACCGGTTGTGTCTCTGTCGAGCCTTCCTGCGGGGAAAAGACTGCGTCTTTTAAGTTCCGGAGGAATAATGTCGATAACCGTTTTTTTGGAAGGGTCTGTGGTTGCACTGATAACACCTTTCGGTTTGTTGAGCATAATATAAACGTGCTCTTTTGCCGTGAAATTATACCCTTTTACGCTTATGTAATCAACATCCGCATCGACAAGTTCTTCCGCACGCAGAACAACCCTTGAATTGACTGTTACAGCCGCATCTTTTATTAGTTTACGGGCATCTTTTCTCGATACATTGCAGTTGAGAGCTATTAATTTGTCAAGACGTTTCAATCCCATAACTGACCTCTGATCATCAATAACAAAGGGTCGGTAGTTAGCCGACCCTTTGAGAGAATTTTAGCTTAAATTATGCAAGCTCTGCGAAGTACTTGATTGTACGAACCATCTGGCTTGTGTAGCTGTTTTCATTGTCATACCATGAAACAACCTGAACCTGATAGAGGCCGTCTTCAATCTTAGTAACCATTGTCTGAGTAGCATCGAAGAGTGAACCGTAAGTGATACCAACGATATCGCTTGAAACGAGTTCTTCTTCTGTGTAGCCGAATGAAGCTGATGAAGCAGCCTTCATAGCAGCGTTGATGCCTTCCTTAGTGATGTTGTCGCCCTTAACAACAGCAACAAGAAGAGTTGTTGAACCTGTGGGAACGGGAACTCTCTGAGCTGAACCGATAAGTTTGCCGTTGAGCTCGGGGATAACAAGGCCGATAGCCTTTGCAGCGCCTGTTGAGTTGGGAACGATGTTAGCAGCAGCAGCTCTTGCTCTTCTGAAGTCGCCCTTTCTGTGGGGACCGTCAAGAACCATCTGATCGCCTGTGTAAGCGTGAACAGTTGTCATGATACCGCTCTGGATGGGAGCATAATCGTTGAGAGCCTTAGCCATGGGAGCAAGGCAGTTTGTTGTGCATGATGCAGCTGAAATGATTGTGTCATCAGCTGTAAGAGTGCCTTCGTTTACGCTGTAAACGATTGTGGGAAGGTCGTTGCCTGCGGGAGCAGAGATAACAACTTTCTTTGCACCTGCGTCGATGTGAGCCTGGCTCTTAGCCTTTGAGCAGTAGAAACCTGTGCACTCGAGAACTACGTCAACACCGATTTCGCCCCAGGGGAGTTCAGCAGCGTTAGCTTTTGCGTAGATCTTGATTTCTTTGCCGTCAACTGTGATGCTTTCTTCGCCTGCAACTACTGTATCAGCAAGAGCGTATCTGCCCTGAGCTGTGTCGTACTTGAGAAGGTGAGCGAGCATTGCGGGGTTTGTAAGGTCATTGATAGCAACGATTTCGTAGCCTTCTGCACCGAACATCTGACGGAATGCAAGACGGCCGATACGGCCGAAACCGTTAATTGCAACTTTAACTGCCATGGTAAATTACCTCCAAAAATAATTTTTAATTTTTGACCGTATTTATTTTATACATTTTCAAGAAAATATGCAACAGTTTTTTGATTAATTTTTCAGTTTTTTGAAAGTTTTGGTAATGTGAACAAAAATATATAAAACTTGGACGAAAAGGGTGTAAAACTGCCGAATGATTTTTGACTATTTATGGTATTTTCCGCCGTTGGAAATCATAAATGCGCGGTAAATCTGTTCAAGAAGCATAACTCTTGCAAGCTGGTGAGGGAAGGTCATGGGACTCATAGAGAGTCTGAACTTTGCTCTGCTTTTGACCGAAGGCGCAAGACCGTGTGAACCGCCGATAACAAAACTAATCGAACCGAAACCCGAAACAGCACATTTTTCAATCTCTTTGGAAAAGTTTTCTGAGGACAGCTCTTTTCCTTCAATGCAGAGCGCAAACACCGCATCGCTGTTTGAGATTTTTGATAGAATTCTTTCACTTTCATCGGCAAGAGCAGCTTCAATCTGAGCGTCATTCGGGTTTTCGGGGAGCCTTGCGGGAGCAAGTTCGGTGATTTTCAGTTTACAGAATGCACCGAGTCTTTTTTCGTATTCGGCACAGGCAGAGCGAAGATAATCCTCTTTCAGTTTACCGATACATATAATGTTTATGTTAATCATATTAATCTCCTTGGTTTGATAATTTCTTAACGGAGTGATGCTTTTTGAATATGCTGAAAAACCGTATTATTATTCTTGCAGCATGCGGATTTGTGATAGTATGCGGGCTTTTTGCAGTTCGTTTTTCTGACGGTGCCAAGGAATCTGCCATTGCCGTAAAAGAAGAAACAACAACAGAAAAATACATAAAATGGGTTGATTTTTCCATTCCTTACAATGCTCTGAGAGATGCGATGGAACTTGATATTTCAACCTTCGGATCAGAAAAACATTTATCGTGGATAGATACGTTGTCATTTCTTGCCTGCAAAAACGGCGGAAACTGGAGCGGCTATAAGCAATCACAGCTCGATAAGCTTGTCGAAGCGGTGAACAGCGTGACAACGGTTGACGACCTTATGGCAACCAATAAATATTATTGGTTTTATAAAGAAGCGTACGGCGCTGTTCTTGGTGGAATGATTGGCGAGTACACAAAAGCCGCACCCGACGGAAACGTCGGAATAAAGATTATCGAGGGTTACGGATTAAAAGCGTATTCTCCCATTGCGGAAGGCTTCTGGTTCAGTCACTATGACGATTTCGGAGTGTCCCGTTCATACGGCTATAAAAGACGCCATCTCGGTAATGACTTGATGGGTTCAATCGGAACTCCTGTTATTTCCGTTGAGGGCGGAACTGTTGAAGCGATCGGCTGGAACCGCTACGGAGGATGGCGCATTGCAATCCGCAGTTTTGACGGAAAACGCTCATATTATTATGCACATTTAAGAAGAAACAGACCCTACAGAGAGGGTCTTGAAATCGGTTCTGCCGTTAAGGCGGGAGAGGTTATCGGATATCTCGGTATGACGGGATATTCCGAAGAAGAAAATGTAAACGGAATGAAGGTTCCGCATCTTCACCTCGGAATGCAACTGATTTTCAACGAGGTTCAGAAAGAGGGAACCAACCAGATATGGATTGATATGTATTCGATTGTTGAATTGCTCAATAAGAACAAAGCATCGGTTATCAAGGACAGTGAAACCGGTGAATATAAAAGGGTTTACGATATTTTTGATGAATCATATCCCGAAAATATGCGACATCTTACAACGGTCAATGTTGCTGAAATTACAGAGCAATAACGGGATTGTTGTTGCCTGCAACGCTCAGAAGGTAGTCGATATTTTCTTTTGCACCTGCCATTGTCATTGCAGAGCGTGTTGTTTCAAAGGCGAGAGAAGGCATATTGTTTTCTTTGCTTAAATGTCCCAAAACAAAACGGGTTGTGCCTGATTCCATAAGTTTTACCGCTGTTTTTGCACAGTTTTCGTTGGAAAGATGTCCGTGATCCGAAAGAATTCTTTGCTTGAGAAAATAGGGATACGGACCGTTCTGAAGCATTCCCACATCGTGGTTTGATTCAAGCAGAATAAGGTCGCTTCCGTATACGGAATTCATAATGTTTTCGGTTATCATTCCTATATCGGTTGCAACCGAAAGTCTTTTTCCGTCGGGCGTAACTATGCTGTAACCCGTGCTTTCACGGCTGTCGTGGGGTGTTCTGAATGCACGCACAAACATCCCGCCCGCTTCAATTCCGCTTTCGGGAATTATATCGGTTTTAGTTTTTGCGGTTACCGCACCGAGTTCTTCCATTCCGGCAAGAGTTCCCGGTGATGAATATACTTTTATTCCGTGACGCTCCGCAAAAACTCTTATGCCTTTGATATGGTCACTGTGTTCGTGAGTAACAAAAATTGCGGCAAGCGATGACGGCGCAACACCTATATCTGCAAGAGCAAGCTCGGTTCTTTTGGCACTTACGCCTACGTCAATAAGTATACCGCCCTGCGAACAGCCTATGTATGTGCAATTGCCGTCGCTTGATGAAAAAAGTGAACAAAATTTTGCCATAAAAATACCTTTCGATACTAAAAGAGGACTGTTCGGTAAGAGCAGTCCTCATAATTTATATACATTATATATTACGAAATGCAAAAATCAACCTGCATCGGTAAGAGCATTGGGATCGGGATAATAAAGACGTTTGATGTCCGCACCGATTCCTCTGAATTTCTCAACAACATCTTCATAACCTCTGTCGATATGGTAGATATCTTCGATTTCAGTTATGCCGTTTGCCGCAACTCCTGCAATAAGCATTGCAGCACCTGCACGAAGGTCGTCGGCTTTTACCGGTGCGCCTTTGAGCTGTTCAACGCCCTGAACAACGGCAAGCTGACCGTCGGCTTTGATGTTGGCGCCCATACGGTTGAGCTGTTCGGTATATTTGAATCGGTTAGACCACACGCTCTCGGAGATGATGCTGGTTCCATCCGCAAGAGCGAGAAGAACTGCCATCTGAGGTTGCATATCGGTGGGGAAACCGGGATGGGGCATAGTTTTGATGTTGCATTTATCGGGGCGTCTGTTGAGTGAAACTCTGACGGCGTCGTCAAATTCTTCAACCTCGGCACCGCATTCGACAAGCTTGCTTGAAATTGATTCAAGATGCTTGGGAATAACGTTTTTAATAAGAACATCTCCGTAGGTTGCAGCTGCGGCAACCATAAAAGTGCCTGCCTCAATCTGGTCGGGAATAATAGAATATGTGCATCCGTGAAGCTGGTCCACACCTCTGATTTTGATAACGTCGGTGCCTGCGCCTCTGACATCTGCGCCCATAGAGTTGAGGAAGTTTGCAAGGTCAACTATGTGGGGTTCTTTTGCCGCGTTTTCGATAATTGTAAGACCTTTTGCTTTGACTGCCGCAAGAAGAATATTGACTGTTGCACCGACAGAAGCCATATCAAGATAAATAGGACTGCCGATAAGCTTATCAGCTTTTGCATCAACAATCGCGTTGTCTTCAACCGAAACAGTTGCACCGAGAAGCTCAAAACCCTTGATATGCTGGTCGATGGGACGGGGACCGAGATAGCATCCGCCGGGCATCGAAACCTTAGCTCTTGAAAATCTGCCGAGAAGAGCTCCGATAAAATAATAGGATGCTCTGAGATGCTTTGTCATATCGTGGGAGATAACATATGAATTGACGTAGCGTGAATCTATTTCAATTGTGCTTTTGTTGATGACTCTGATTTGTGCGCCGATTTGCTTGAGAATCTTCATCATATAGCTGATGTCGCTTATTGAACATGGAAGATTTTCAATTACACACACATCCTGCGAAAGAATCGCAGCGGGGATAATCGCAAGGGCAGCATTTTTTGCACCGCTGATTTCAACTTCACCGTGCAGAGGTGTGCCGCCGTTGATAACAAATTTTTCCAAGACTCTCCCTCTTTCGTTTGGTTTTTATATATCGAAAAAAGAAACTTAAAATCATAGATATAAAGATTATATCACCTTTTTTTTGTTTTGAAAAGACTTTTATTTAAAAAATATGTCATATTTTTGTTGAAAAACTGTAATTTTTTTGTTGTTTTTTCGATTTTTCGACAAAATCTGCTTTTTTCGATTATGTACAGATATAGTATGGCTGTTTTTGAGGTGCATATATGCAGTAAAATTTTATTTCAAAAAAGTTAAAATGCACAAAATACCACCTCGTTTTTTGTTACAATATCACATTGGCTTTTTCAACAAAAATAATACTGCGATTATATTGAAGGGCTTTGAGCGAAGAGATGCTTTTGGCAATAGTAAACAAACAGAACGCAATAAAAATGTTACATTGTTCCAAAAAATTCCGTAAAGGGTGAAAAGTTATACAAATGCGTTTTGACCAACAAAAAAATTGAAAAAATTGTCTAAAAAGTATAAAAACAGAGCGAAATTCACAATAAATTCAAAAAATAATTAAAAAAAAGTGAAGATTTCTATTGCAAAAAAAGTCTTTATTGTGTAAAATGTAGATGTCCCAATGGTCATTTTGTATAAATTCACGATATCAAAACAAATCAGATGAGGGGTAATTATTATGTCAAACAGAATTTTCCAGGGTCTTGTCCATCAGATGAGAGAAGCTGTAGGCAGAACTCTGGGCGTAATTGACGAAACAGGAACAATTATTGCGTGCAGTGAGCTGAGCAAAATCGGTGAGGTTATTTCAACCGCAAGTGACGTTTTTGCAGATAACGAGCTCCACTATATCAACGGCAATACCTTCTGCAATTTCGGCTCCCATATCCAGACCGAGTATGCTGTTTTTGTTGAAGGAACTGATGAGCTTGCAGGCAGATTTGCGGCTGTTTGCTGTGTTTCTCTCGAAAATCTTAAGCAGTATTATGAAGAGAAGTTCGACAGAGGCAATTTCATCAAAAACGTAATCCTCGACAACATACTCCCCGGCGACATTTATCTTAAATCAAGAGAACTCAGATTCAATGCAGAAGCAACAAGAGTTGTTCTTCTCATCAGAATCACCGACCATAACGATGCAGCTGTGTTTGACGCAGTGCAGAATCTTTTCCCCGATAAAAATAAGGATTTTGTTATCAACATCAATGAACATGATATTGCGATTGTCAAAGAGGTCAAAAACAATATCGAAGGCAAAGACCTCGAAAAGCTTGCACGCTCGATTTCAGATTCACTGAGCACCGAGCTTTATACTCATGTTCTTGTCGGTATCGGCACAACAATTGAAGGCATCAAAGACCTTGCACGCTCATTCAAGGAAGCACAGATTGCACTTGAAGTAGGTAAGGTGTTCGATACCGAAAAAACCATTGTCAGCTACGAGAATCTCGGCATTGCCCGTCTGATTTATCAGCTGCCCACAACTCTTTGCGATATGTTCCTCAGAGAAATCTTCAAGAGAGGTTCAATCGATAGCCTCGACCACGAAACTCTGTTTACCATTCAGCGTTTCTTCGAGAACAACCTCAATGTTTCCGAAACATCAAGAAAGCTTTTTGTTCACAGAAACACACTTGTTTACAGACTTGAAAAAATCAAGAAGCTTACAGGTCTTGACCTGAGAGAATTTGATGATGCTATCGTATTCAAAGTAGCTCTTATGGTTAAGAAATATCTTGATGCAAAACCCGTTAAATATTAATTAACTGTTTAAGGATGATACTGTGATTCAGTTTACCAACGTATCAAAAAAGTATGATAACGGCACTCATGCTTTAAAGGATATAAATCTTACCATCGACAAGGGCGAATTTGTTTTCGTTGTCGGTTCGTCCGGCGCAGGTAAGAGTACTTTCCTCAAGCTTATGATGAGGGAAGAGGTGCCTTCAACGGGAAGCATTATCGTTGATGATACCGACCTTACTAAAATCAAAAAGAGAGAAATCCCCAAATTCCGCCGCAGACTCGGCATAGTTTTTCAGGATTTCAGACTCATTCCCAATATGACTGTTTTCGATAATGTTGCATTTGCAATGCGAGTTATCGGCACAAAAGAAAAGAAAATCCGCAGAAGAGTTCCTTATGTTCTCAGCCTTATGGGTCTTAACGAGAAGGCAAGGAACTATCCTCAGGAGCTTTCGGGCGGTGAACAGCAGAGAGTTGCTCTTGCGAGAGCGCTTGCAAACAACGCCGAAATCATCATTGCGGACGAGCCTACAGGTAACGTTGACCCTCAGATGAGCTACGAAATTGTTGATTTGCTTATGCGACTCAACGAAGCGGGAACAACGGTTATTATGGTTACTCACGAACACAGTCTTGTGCGCTGTTTTGATAAAAGAGTTATTATTCTTGATAAAGGTACAGTTGTTTCAGACGGCGGTGCGCTTATCAGAGAAGCTGCTACTTCTCACATCAATGCAGTCAGCGAAATTTCAAGCGAATATGTTGTTCCTCCCGAGGAGGATTATTCCGCTTATGCGCAGGACCGTCAGTCTCCCGATATGCAGGAAAACAGCGAGCCTGTTGAAGTAATGGAAGATTTTAATGTGACGGGAGGCGAGGATTGATGGGTAACTTAGGATATCTGACCAAAGAAGGCTTTCGCAACCTCAAGGTCAACAAGCTTATGTCGGTTGCATCGGTAACTGTTCTTTTCAGCTGTCTTATGCTTATCGGCATAGCGTTTATGCTTCTTGTCAATATCGAAGCGTTTATTTCAGGCATTGAATCCGAAAATGTTATTATGGTATATGTTGATACCGAAGCATCGGATTATGAATATATCAAACTCGGCAATGACCTGAGAGCAATCAATAATGTTGCTTTTGTTGAAAACATTGATAAAGAGCCAGCTTATGAAGAAATTCTTTCGGAGCTTGACGAAGGTCTTCGTGAGTATCTCAGCGGTCTCAACGAAAATCCTCTTCCGGATGCTTATCGTGTAACGATTCTCAATATGGAAGGTTTTGATGAGGTTGTAAATCAGATCAAGCAGCTTGGCGGAATAGAGCGTGTTTACGAAAACAGTACCCTCGCAAGGCAGCTTGAAGGCGTCAGAAATTCCGTGACATACATTAGTCTCGGTATGATTGCGCTTCTTCTTGTTGTTTCGCTCTTTATTATTTCCAATACAATTAAAGTAACAATGTTCAGCCGCCGTCTTGAAATAAGCATTATGAAAAGCGTCGGTGCAACAAATTCGTTTATCCGTTGGCCGTTTATGATTGAAGGTGTAACCATCGGTCTTATCGCAGGGTTGCTTGCATTCGCGGCGGTCTGGGGAGTATATGAGTTTGCACTCGGCTCGTTTACATCTGTTCTTTCGGGCTTCGGCACGGGAGAAATTAATATTGATTTCCTTGATTATGCACCTTATCTTGTTGCGGCTTTTGTGGGTATCGGTGTATTCACGGCTGTTTTCGGCAGCGCAACATCAATAAGAAAATATCTTAAGGAAAGGAAGTTTGTTGAGCTTGAAGACTAAGAAACTCTGTTCGAAGAAAAGACTTCTGAGTTTTCTGATGGCTCTCGTCTGCGTGATTTCATCATATTTTCCGATTGCTTTTGCGGATGAAGAAAAATCCCTTGAGGAATTGCAGAACAGGTATGAAGAAATCGAAAAAGATATTCAGGAGAACCAGGAAAAACTTGATGAGGTTCAAGCGGATATCAAAACCAACGAGCAGAAGCTTGATGAACTCAACGGCCAGATTGACAGTATCGAAGAGCAGATTGGTTTGCTCGACGAGAGTATAGAAATTCTCAATGGCGATATCGACGATTTGCAGGGCGATATTGATGTAACAACTGAAGATATCAATAAAATAAACCTTCAGATTGCGGATATAGAAGCGCAGATGGCTTCAACCGAAACTCTTATGGAAGAAACCAAGGAGCTTCTGCTTGCAAGAATCCGTGAAAATTATATGTCCGGCGGTAACGGTTCAACTCTTGAACTTTTGCTTTCAAGCGGTGATATTTCATCGTTCTTTGCAAGAAAAGAGCTTGTTACCCGCGTTTCTGAGAGAGACAATGAGCTTATCGCCGACCTTTCGGACAAGCTTGTTGAACTTGCGGAACTTCAGAAAGAAAATGAGGCTCAGAAAGCGCAGCTTGAAGGAAAAAGAGCAGAGCTTGATACTCAGATGAATTCTCTCACCGATAAGCAGGATGACCTTGAAAGCAGTCTTGACAGCCAGAAGAAAAAGAAAAATAATGTAACCGGCAAAAAGGACGAGGTCAAATATCTGCTTGAAGATCTTGATAAAGACAGCGATGCATACAAAGCGGCAATCAAACGCCAGGAAAAAGAACGTGCAGAGCTTGAGGCGGAAATCGAAAACGCAATCAAGAGTCAGGGTTCAACCGAAAATGACGTTCCTGATGAAGAATTCAATAACGACGGTAATATGATATGGCCGGTTCCCGGTTCAACAAGACTTACCGCAACCTATCCCTCATACAGCGACGGAAGCCCTCATTGGGGTATTGATATCGTCAGAACAGACGTAACAACAAAGGGTTCTCCCTTCCGTGCTGCTCAGGGCGGCGAGGTTATCCTTGCAAAAAATGACGGCAACTGGAACTCCGGTTTCGGTAATTACTGTATTATTGACCACGGTGACGGTAAACATACTTTATATGCACACGCTCAGAGACTTCAGGTCAGCGAAGGCGATGTTGTTCAGAAGGGTCAGCAGATAGGTCTTATCGGTGATACCGGTAACACCACAGGACCCCACCTTCATTTTGAGGTAAGAATAAAGAAATCCGACGGTTCTGTCAGCAGAGTGAATCCGCTGAACTATGTTTCCAAACCGTAAGAAAACCAACAAAAGGCGGCGCATAGCCGCCTTTTTCAAAAAGAAAGGACGGCCGTTTATGAACAGAAAAATTTCACTCGGTCTGTGTATTTCATTAATTATTATTTCAATAACAGCAACCTTTGCGGTTACAATGGTTGTTTCAAAACAAATCTATAACGGAATTATCAGCGGTATTTCCAGCCGTTCCCAGACCTATGCTTCGCTTGATGAAATAAGCGGAATTATAAATGCATATTACTATGGCTCGGATGAAAAAAGTAACCGACTTAATGCGTCGCTTGTCAACGGTTATGTTGAAAGTCTGGGTGACCCCAACAGCATTTATCTCAGTGCTTCAGATTATTCGGAGTATACATCAATGCTTGACGGAGGTCTCACGGGTATCGGTGTTGATACAGCCTATGATTATCAGAAGAGCAGTTTTGTTATAACTCACGTTTATGAGGGGTCGCCTGCCGAAAAAGCAGGTCTTAAAGCACTTGATGTTATTACCGCTATTGATAATCAGACTGTGACGATGGCGAATTATGTTCAGCTGAGTGAAAAGCTTTACGGTTCCATGCTTTCGGCAGTTCAGATTGAATATATGAGAAATGCCGAAACAAAGGTTGTGGAACCTATGAGAGGTTTTTCAATTCCGAGTGTCAGCGGCAGACTGGAAAGCAATGTCGGTTATATCAAAATCAACGGATTCTACAAAAATACCGCCTCCGAATTTAAGGAGACGGCAGAGAAGCTTATTGAACAGGGCGCAGAGAGTATGATTTTTGATGTGCGCAATACCTATAGCGGAACAATTGAGTATGCAGCTCAGGTTATTGATGTTATTGTGCCGGCTATTGACGGAAATATCGCAGCAATAAAGGATAAGACCGGTGAAATCAAAAAGGTTTATCCTGCTGAATATTACAGCATAACAATGCCGTTTGCGGTTCTGGTCAACGGTTCAACAAGCGGTCCCGCGGAGCTTTTCGCGTGTGATTTGCGTGATATCAGCCAGGCGCAGATTATCGGCACAAGAACAGCCGGTGTAGGAACTGTTCAGGAACTTTTCACACTTGAAGACGGCGGTGCGGTTCTTCTTACGATTGCGGTTGTTGAACCCAAGGCGGGTGAGGCTGCAGTTTACAACGGAAAGGGCATAGAGCCTACTGTAGAAGTTAATCTTGCGGCAGGATATACAGCAAACCTTTCTCTTCTCACCGCAGAAGAAGATACCCAGCTTGCAACGGCACTCAATATGCTTGCAGCTTAAAACCTTCTTCTCATTTCAATAACTTTGCCCAAAACCGTAACGGGCAAATTATAAAATTCTCCATAGCTGAAAACCAAAGGTTCATACGCTGAATTTTCAGACACAAGCAAAATGCTTGTGTCTTTTTTTATTATCCTTTTTATTATTGCATCCCCGTCTGCAACTGTCACGGCAACAATGTCGCCGTTAACGGCAGGAATGCTTCGGTTGATAATAACCGTGTCTCCTGGTTTCAGAGTGGGGGACATCGTATCGTCTGTGATAATTAATGCAAAATGCTCACTTCTGCCGAGACGCTGTGATACGCTCTCGGCATTTATTTTTTCAAAGCCCTGAATTCTGTTTTTGTTTCCGTCGCTTTCGTTTCCTATCAGTTCTTCAACCGAAACACCAAGAACTTTGGAAAGCATTTTAAGGCTGTTGATATCGGGTGTGGTTCTGCCTTTTTCCCATTGGCTGACAGCGGTCTGATGAACACAGCAAGCTTCGGCAAGCTCTCTCTGTGACATCCCTTTGTTTCTTCTCAATTCTCTTATGTTGCTCATTAATGAGACCCTCCCGATATTTTTTGTTATGACACTATTATTAGCTAAACTATTAAAAATGTCAAGCAAATTTACAAAAAACAGCAAAAACTCTTGACAAAAGAACGAATGTTCACTATAATTAATAGTAACACTATTAAACGGAGGTGCAAAAATGAAAAAGAAATCGGAAAATCTGCAACCATTTTATCCGGATAAGGAGGAGATAAAAGCGGCCCAGCTTGCTTGTTGCGGAAGGTACTGCAGTGCGTGCGAAGCGCCGGCTGAGTATGCATGGCGTAAAAGGGAGGTGGATATGTCGCTTTTGTTGGAACGGGCAATCAGAAAGGAGCTTACAGAGGTTGAAAGGTCAGTTGTAACTTTGCATTGGTACGAAGAAAAATCAATTACGGAGATTTCAAAAATCAACGGAACATCGGTTACTGCTGTGAAAAAAACTCTGACAAGAGCGCAGGAAAAACTCGAGAGAGTTCTTGGTTATGCAGTCTGTTATCAGCAGAATATTCTTTCCGAAAGCGTGATTCCCGTAATCGTTGGCAGAGCAAAGGTTATATCTGCTGCAAGAAATTCACCGGGAGGAACAACCGGAGTCAGAATTGCAAGGCTGAGGCAAAGCCAGTGTCTTACCGTTGAAGCACTTGGATATGCAACGGGAATCAAACCCTTGCGCATTCAGAAGATTGAAGACGGTGCACAGCCTGATTGCTCTGAGCTTGTTGCACTCAGCAGATTTTTTTCGGTTACAACGGATTTTATTCTGAAAGGAGAAACGAATGAAGAAAACAAAAACATTGCATGATCTCGGTGAGGAGTATGAAAGAGCTGCAATGCAAATCAAGAGGGTTATTGCAAAAAAACGTGAGGAATTAAGAGATCTGCGCGATTGCGTATGTTCTGCAGAGGCATTTGATATCAAGAGGGAACTTAAATCACTTTATACACAGCTCAGGGATACAACCGAAATTGCGGAATATCTCAAACATTATTACACACCGCATAACGGCAGAAGAGAGCTGTTCAGTTACAAATAATTATTGACAACAATAAAGATATATGATAATTTTTTAACATAAACTTTGTTTCAGGAGGAAAAAAGAATGAAAAACTTATTCAAAAGAAGTATGAGTGTTTTTCTTTGTGTTTGTATGATTCTCTCTGTTTCCGCAGTCGGATTTGCAAGTGATAACGAAGAAAAGAATCTGACGGTTTCTTATGCGGATGACCTTGCGAGTCTTGAATTTGATGTTCCCGTTGTTTTTGTTACGGGTCTTGAAGGTACATATTACAAAGGTCTTTCAACAGAAACAGAAGAGGATGATGTTCGCATCTGGGGTCCTCAGGCGGGTCCTATTGTTGAGGCTGTTTTTAAAAATCTCGGCGGAATAATGTGGAATCTTTTCACAAAAGATTATGATGAGCTTGCCGATATTCTCGGTGGACTTGTTGACCCGATTTTCGGTGATTTTGTATGTGATGAAAAAGGCATTCCCAATCCCGATACCGGCAAAAAGGACAAGAGTGATTTAGAGCTTGAGGAATCAAACAGCTATGAAAACTGCTACAGTTTTATTTATGACTGGAGATACGACACCGTAACTATTGCTGCTCAGCTTGATGAATACATTGAATATGTTATGGATCTTACTGGTTCGGATAAGGTTGCACTTGTTTCGATGAGTATGGGTACGGCAGTAATGATGACATATCTTCACGAGTATTATTATGCCGCAGAAGATTATTCGGAGAGAAACCATATTGATGCCGCAGTATTTATTGCGGGTGCAATGAACGGTGTTGGCTGCTGTGAAGATCCGTTTTCGGGCAACATAAATATCGATACCGTTTCGCTTATGCGCTTTCTTTCTGAAATTATGAAGGGTAATTCGGGCACTGAAGCTATCTATTATATGCTTGAAGGACTTTACGAAATCGGTGCGCTTGACTTTCTTGTTGAGTTTGCGGATGATCTTACCAAAGAGCTTCTTGCACACGGCTTCAACGAAGCAATGACAGATTCACTTGCAACCATTCCCGGATTTTATGCGCTTATGTCAACCGAGCGCTATGAAGAAACAGTTGATTTCATTTTTGATACTCCCGAAAAGAAGGCAAAGTATTCTGAAATAATCAAAAAGGGTGATTATTACCACTATAACGTTCAGGATAACGGTGAAAAAATTGTTCAGTCGCTTATTGATGACGGCATCAATACAGCAATTATTGCCGAATACGGCTATTCGTTTATGCCCCTTACATCCGATAATGACAGAATGACCGACGGAACAATCGCAACCGACAGAGAGAGCTTCGGAGCAACCTGTTCGGAGATTGACGGCACTCTCGGTGAGGGCTACAAGCAGGCAAAGGAATGCGTTTGCGGTAAAAACCACGTTTCTGCAGATAATCAGATTGATGCTTCAACCTGTAAGTTTGCGGATATAACCTGGTTCGGAAAATATCTTAAACATACCTGTGCGGATAATTTTGTTGCTGATCTTGTCAATCTTGTGATTTACAGCGACAGACAGATTACCGTCTGGGATTACGAAGACCTTCCTCAGTTTATGATTAATCTTGACGGTGAAAAGCTTGTACCGCTCACAAAAGAAAATGCAGGTGAAATTCTTCCTTATGAAGAAACAACCGTTATGGGCAAATTCAAGGCGTTATTAAAATAAAATTACACGGGACAGAGTGATCGCTCTGCCCCGTATTTTTTAGTTAAGAAGATATATTGCAAGGTTGAGATATCCGGCAAAAGTAACCCACAGAAGATATGGTATCTGGAGAATACCTGCAACAGGTCTGATTTTATAGAATTTTATTATCATAACGATAATCACAATCCACAGAGCAACAAGCCAGATGAAAGAAAACAGAAATGCTCGCATATTGAAGAATATTATGCTCCAGAAAAAGTTCAGAAAAAGATTTACGGCATAGACTGTCAAAGCGGCTTTTACTTCATCTGATTTGTTTCTTTTTTCTCCGTAAATAATGGCAGCGCTTATACCCATAAGTACAAAGAGAACTGTCCACACAATCGGGAACAGAATTGACGGCGGCGCAAGTGGAGGTTTTGTGATTTCGGAGTACAAATCCATGTTGTCAGATGTAAGCAGAGCTGAAATACTGCCGACTGCAAGCGCAATTACGATTGAGATAATATAATTTTTGGCTTTTTCTTTCATAAAAACTCACCTCAATAAAATTTATTCATATAATTTGTCCAAATATGCTTTACAAATTGGAAAACTTTTGTTATAATATAAAAATATTAATTTCTTCAAACGGAATGCCGATTTTGGTTTCCGTTTGATTTTTTTGGAGGTAGCGATGAAAAAGATTATTGCGGTTATACTCAGTATTTCAATGATATTGAGCATCGGTGCTGTGTCCTTTGCGGATTTCAGCATGCAGAAACTTACAAACGAGGAATGGATGGAATATTATATGTCGCTTCGTGACGAAAATTATCTTCCAACTCTTAATGTCGGTGCAGACGAAACTCAGGTCAGCCTTTGCTGGCACGCTGAAAAAGCAGATGCAAAAGCACAGGTGCGAGTTTCAAAGAATGCCGATATGAGCGATGCAAAGCTCTTTGAAGGTGAAACAACTCCCGCAGAAAGCGAAAATCAGCTTGTCTGCCGAGTTACAATAACAGGACTTGAAGAAAATACCACATATTATTATCAGTGGAACACCGGCAAAGACTGGAGCGAGATTTGCGAATACGAGACCAGGTCTTTCGGAGACCATAAGGTTCTTGTTACCGGAGATATTCAGATTACCGAAATTTATGAAGACGGAGATGACAGCGCTCAGATAAGAGAAGGTCTTGCGTGGAATAATCTTCTTGCAGAAGCGCTTGAAAAGAATCCCGATGTCAGCTATTTTGTAACTCCCGGCGATAACACATCATCGGGTCGCACCGATGGCGAATGGCAGACTCTTCTTATGCCCAAGGCTCTCAGAGGGCTTCCTATGGCAATGGCAATCGGCAACCACGATAAAAAAGGAATGACCTATCAGTATTACACCAATATGCCCAACGAATATTACGGCAAGCATTTCAGAGGTCTTGACCGTGATTTCTGGTTCCGTTACGGCGATGTTCTTTATCTTTTCTTCGACTCAACTTCGGGCGATGCACCCGACCATATCGCAATGGCAAAGGAAGCGGTTGAAAAGAATCCCGATGCAAAATGGAGAATCGGTGTTGTTCACCACGGTATTTACGGTGCAGGCGATGCAATCGGAGACCTTGAAACAGAACTTCTTCTTACAACGATTTTTGCTCCCATTTTTGAAACATATGACCTTGACCTTGTTATTACCGGTCATACCCATTCTCAGGGACGTTCACACTTTATGGAGGATCTCAAGGTTGTTGAAACCGCAGAAGGCGGAAAAACCTACACAGACCCCAAGGGTGTTCTTTATCTTAACGCAAGCTGTGCCACAAGCACTCTTGTGCTCGATACCGATGCAGATCATCTTGCATATACCTTCAGAGAAACAACTCCCGCTTATTCAACTCTCGAGTTTTCAGGCAATAAGCTGATACTTGAAACAAGAAGAGCTGATAACAGCGAGCTTATCGACAACATAACAATTGAAAGAACAACAGATGAGCGCAATGAGAATGCGCCTAACAATGTTTTCAAAAGACTTCTTTACAAGGTTGTTGAGTTCGTAGGATTTGTTTATACAAAGATTGATACTCTTGTCAGAATGTTCGGATAAAAATAACGGCTGTTACCGTAATGGTAACAGCCGTGTTTTTATGCGTTGCACAGGGTTTCGATTTCGTCAAGTCTGCCGTAGTTTTCGGCTTGTTTGATTGTTTTGATTGCGTCAAGATACGGTTTTGCAGCTCTGCGGTAGTTGGAATAATCTGTTTCTGCTTTTTTGATATCCGCTTTGATCCGGGTTTTTTCTTTTCTGAGCGACTGTATCTTTTGGTTGATGTCGGCGATTTTATCTGTTCTGCCTTCTTCTTTTGCGTTTTTCATCTCTTTTGAAAGATTAAGAAGTTCTGATTCTGCTTTTGTTTCTTTCTCAAAAAGAGATTCAAGAACAGTTGCATCAATTTCTTTTATACCGTTGGGGAAGAACTTTCTTGCGGTTTTTTCTGCATCACGGATATCCTTGATGTGTTCAATAACAATCTTACGTCTGTGCTTTTCTTCTTTTGTGTTGTTCGGCATATTTTTTACGTCTGCCATGGTAGGAATTTCCGTGTTAAGGAATCCGCCGAGACCTGCGGAAGCAATGCGTTTTGCGTATTCGAGTTCGGCAATTCCTTCGGGAGTACCGAATCTGCCAAGCTCATCCATAACGAACTTTGCGATTTCAATCTGCTCATTATCAGACTTGATACGCATTCTTTCCGATTTGGGTGAAGATTTTATATCTTCGGGAGTCTTTTTGTAATATGTTCTTGCATCGTTGATGATTTCAAGAGTTTCCGCAACAGATTCGCGGGTATATGAACCGTTGCCGTAATCCTCAAACATTGCACGGATTTTAAGAACCTTCATAACACCTTTCTGCTTTGCTTCCGTGAAATCGAAGAAGAAATAGGGGATAACGTTGAGTGCGGCACCGATGATTGATGCAAAAATCAGTACTGTGCAGATATTTATAAAATAGTTGCTGTCATAGAGCACGTCATAAACATTTGAACCGTCATAACCGAGAGAAATTGCAACATTACGGTTAAGACCCGAACGTTCATATATAAAGGGGAGCAAAAGCCCCGTAAACATAGTGATAACATTTCCGATAAGACCGACTGCCGCAAACATTCCGTCAATTCTTTCGCCGCTGATATATTGTTGATAGTCTCTTATGTCGGCATTGATGCTCGGTGTAAGAAGATGACCGAGAGCTGAAATAAACGTGTTGATGAAGTTGCAGGCAAGCAAAAACCAGATGATGTTGGGTTTGCCGGTCATTTTAACTACAGGAAGCATAAATGCGATAAGTCCGATGTTGAGAATGTTGGTTGCAATCAGGATTTTCTTTTTGCCGTATTTTCTGATAAGGAACGGAGCAACAAGGTTCGGCCAGAATGAAGCGTTGCCTGCGATTGCGGTTATTATGGCATATTGTCCTGCAGAACAAGCTCCCTGATAGTTATACATCCATTGCATTATGTTGCCGAATGCACCCTCAAGGAAGCCGATCCAACCTGCAAGAGATATAATCCAGAAGTATTTGTTTTTCGCTACTGCTTTGAGTGCATCGAAGAAACGCACTTTGATAAAATGAGTTTTTGCACGGACTATTTTCTCCTCGGTGTTGACATAAACAATGACCGAAATGAGGAATCCGAAGAAAAGCATCGGAGGAAAAAGAATTCTGAATATCTTGAGGTCATAAAGCGTGTTTTCACCGGTGATGAGCTTTGCAAGAAGCGGGAAAACAATATTGACTATGGAGGGCGAAAGGTTTTCTATAACAGATCTGATTGAAAGCACATCCGAACGTTCAATGCTGTTGGGAGAAAGAACGTTGATAAGGCTGTCGTATGCATCGAAATAGAAGTTGTAAAAGAACTGGAAACAGATGTTGAACGCAAGCACAACGGCGCATTTCATAAACAGCGACATTCCTTCGTACGGCATCCAGATAAAAGCGGCTCCGAGAATAACCGTAGGAATACCCATAGTGATAAGGTAGGGTCTGTATTTACCCTTCATACTGCGGGTGTTGTCAATCATTCTTGCTCTGAGCGCTGTAAGAGGGAAGCTCGAAAGAAGGCTGATGATATAGATTATGTAAAGTGCAGTGGGGTCAATGCCGATTGTGTTGCCGATAAGCGTGTTGCTTGTTGAGAGCATCATCTGGCTGATGCAGTATACAACAAAACGAACACCGATTCCACCGCCTGAAAGAGATGCAATCTCTTTATAAGACATATATCTGCCTTTGGGAGGAGTGTTCCAGTTGCTTTTGAAATCGATTAAAAAGTTCCGTAGAGAGTTAATGAATTTTTTCATGCAGCGCCTCCTTAAAAGACAACAGTTGTAACCGATTGCGGAGTAATTACCGCTGTTTCGCCTGCTTTGATTTCGGTTTCGGTAAGATTATTGTTTTTGTCGGTTACAGCCGTCATACAGTTGCGGGTGAGTCGGATGTTTTTCTCTTTTTCGGTCGGATTAATAATTATTAGAACGGTTTTATTATACTTTTTAAATCCGAGTGACATAACGTCACAGTCATCGGTTGTAACATCAAAACGCATTGCTCCGAAAGGTATATATTTTGAGAAATTGCCTGTGACAAAATAACGCTTTGTGAGTTCAAATGACTTCTTTTCGCGGTCAAGATAGAGCAGACCGTCGCAGTAGTCATAGTGTGAGCAGGCAATCCAGTGCTGCCACGATGTGACGTTCAGAATTGAAATATCCTCAAAAATGACTTTTGCAGTTTCGAGTGCGGAATCCATACCCGTATTTTTACCGCCCTGCATATGGCACCATTCACTCATTTTGACGGGAAAATCGGGATGTTTTCTGTCCATCCATTTTCTGTAACGGAGGAGAAATGCGGGTCTGTTGTTTGTGAAGGGCAGGGGAGAATGCAGAAAATAGGAATGAACATCAACGCTGTCAATGCATTCTCTTACTTCAGGGTAACGCAGGAGCTCACGGGTGTAGGATTTGTTGAACCATCTGATATCTCCGTTTTCAACGCCCGAAAGCATAACGGAGTTGAGCTTATCACGTTTGCGAAGCTCTTTTGCAACGCATCGCATAACCTTTGCAGCCTGAATGGGACTGTAATGGCAGCCTTCCTGACCGCCGTTCCATATCCACAGAGGTTCGTTGACGGGCGAAAGGTATTTTATCGGAAGACCTGCATCAACAAAATGCTCCGTAACGTCAACGCAGTATTTTGCGAAGGCAGCATAATTTTTGGAGCTGAGGTTTGTGCGGAAATAAGCGTGCTTATTAAGATGACCCTTGCCGTTTTTGGTGAGTCTTTCTATAGGAGAATTAACGAAAAGAATGATTTCTTCTGCTCCGTATTCAGCCGCTTTTTTCATCATATTTACGGCATTCTTGTCTTTTGAAAAATCGTAGTTGCCGTTTTTATCCTCAAAGCATTCGGCTCTGCGGAATTCATCGGAATATTCGCCTCTGCCCGATTCTTTTGAGCCTGCACCGATATTGTATCTGTATGTACGAAGACCTATGCCGTCTGTTTTGCTCCAAAGAAGCTGGGCAATTCTGTCTGCAACGGGCAGTGAGCTTTCAGGGTCGGTATTATCCCAACCGCCTGCGTACTGTGCCCACCAGGCACCGCTTGCACCAAAGCCCTCAAATATCTGATAAGTTTTATTTTTATTTAAAATTATTTTCATAATTATTCCTCTTTAAGAAAAAACCGCCCCCGATTAAACTTGGGAGCGGTTTGTGTTTTGAGCTATACTGAAATTATTCAGCCTTGGGAGCTTCAACGGGGCAAGCGTCAGCGCAAGCGCCGCATTCGATGCAAGCATCAGCATCGATAACATACTTGCCATCGCCTTCTGAGATAGCTTCAACGGGGCATTCTGCTGCACATGCGCCGCAGGAGATGCAATCGTCATTGATAATGTATGCCATTGTGTTCGTCCTCCTTATCAGTATTTCAACATCATTGTATCACATAATTTAAAAATTGCAAGAGGTTTTTTGAAGTAAATTATCCTTCCATATCCTTTAATGCCTCAATTTCTTCTTTAGCCACTCTGATTTTTGCATCACGGACGAGTTTAACCTCTTTTCGGTTGAATGTTTTGGGAGGAGCATCGGGATTGTTGTGAAGCTGAACCTTAAGCGTTCCGGTAAGAAGGCTGAAATCGGTAACAGTACCTGCACCCTCTTTTGTTTCAACAATTGCACCGGGTTTCGGTGTTATTTTAAGAAGATGCTCATATGCGTTCTGTTCGTATTTGAGACAGCACATAAGTCTGCCGCAAGCGCCGCTGATTTTTGTGGGGTTGAGAGAAAGACCCTGTTCCTTTGCCATTTTTATTGAAACGGGCTGGAATTCACCGAGAAAACTGCTGCAGCAGAAGGGTCTGCCGCACATACCGAGGCCGCCAAGCATCTTGGATTCGTCACGCACACCTATCTGGCGAAGCTCGATTCGGGTCTTGAAAACACCTGCAAGGTCTTTTACAAGCTCTCTGAAATCAACTCTGCCGTCAGCTGTGAAATAAAAAAGAATTTTACCGCCGTCAAAAGTATATTCAACGTCAACAAGCTTCATATCAAGTCCGTGATTTGAAATTTTCTTCTGACAGATTTCAAAAGCTTCTTTTTCTTTTTCTTTATTTGTTGTGAATTGAGCAATATCCTTTTCGGTTGCGATACGGATAAGCTTCTTGAGTGGTTTGACAAGTTCTTCTTCGTTTATATCTCTGTTATCCATTGCAACTTCGCCGCATTCAATGCCTCGAACAGTTTCAACGATAACCTTATTGCCTTTTTTGAGTTTCTGTCCGTCAGGGTCAAAGTAGTAGACTTTGCCTACTTCTTTGAAGCGGATACCTATAACTTCTGCCATAATTATCTCCTTGTTTCAGTTAAAGTGCTTTGCGAAGCTTTGTGCAAAGCGCTGTAACCATCAGATTGTGGTTTGCATTGAGTTTTATTGATTCCATAAGAGAATCAGTTGCTTCAATCAGCTCAAGCAATGAACGTCGGCTTAACTTTTGTGAAAGCTCCGACGGTGTGCTGCCGAATTCGGACGTTTCTTCGGCGGCATTGTATTTTATTCGCAGCGAAGCTGCAAAAATCTCCTGAATAACGGGCAATGCCTCGCGTAGAAGCTTTGCATCTTTTTCAAAAACTGCTGCTGCTTTTACTGTTTCAAAATCATTGAGTGCCGCAACCGAAAGAGCAACTTCTTTTGCAGTTTCAATTATCTTTTCTCTCGGAAGAGATTCATCATCGGATGCCGATGTCTGACCGAGATTATAAACTGTTGCACGTGAAAGCACGGTCTGAAGAAACCCTGATTTTGAAGAGCAGAGCAATATGAAATTAACATACGAAGGCGGTTCTTCGAGGATTTTCAGAATTGCATTCTGACCTTCAACACCCATTGTATGTGAATTTTCGAGAATAAAGATTTTGCGGTCTGCTTCGTTTGGCACGATATATGCTTTGTTGCGGATTTCTCTGACCAGGTCAACCTTGAACGCTTTGGGCTTGTCCTCAACCGAGTAGATAAGTATATCTGCATGAGAATCTGCCGCTGCTTTTCTGCAATTGGGGCATACTCCGCATGGCGCTTCGGCATTGGTGCAGACCAGAGCTGCCGCAATGTTTTTTGCAAGGCTCATTCTTTCTTCGGGAGATGAGCCTTCAAGGATTACCGCGTGAGGAAATCTTCGGGAATAAAGTGCGGCTGCAATCGATTTTCCAACTGCACTGTCTGTATTGAAAGGTCTTATTGCCATTTTGAATTACCTTTTAAAGTTTGATGAATTTATCAACATCAAGCACAAAAACGGTTGCTCCGCCAACGGTAACTTCAACCGCTCTTGAAATGAAGCCTTCTGTCATAAATGAAGGGGAGGGTGAAACCATCTGTGTACGCTTGCGTGAAAATTCGCTGATAATTTCGATTACCTCATCTACCTTTTCGTCATCGGTACCGATAATGAGAGTTGAGTTACCCGCTCTGAGAAAACCGCCAGAGGTTGAAAGTCTTGTTGCACTGAAGCTTTTTTGGGTAAGTTCACTGAGTACGCTGGGGCAGTCATCATTGTTGATAATTGCAACGATAAGTTTCATAACAAAAATCTCCTATTCTGAACAGATGTTGATGTTTCTTTCGATAACCTTTCTTCCGCGCCATTCATATGCACGGTGTGGAAGGTCACAGTCCGATAAAACCTGAGATACGGCTGATGAAAGAAATTCCTTGATTTCGGTTTTTGCGGCATTTTTGTTCATAGGACAGACATCCTGACAGATATCACAGCCCCAGACACAGCCGCACTCCTTCATAAGCTTTTTTTCTTCATCTGAAAGTTCGCCTTTTTTTTGAGTGATTGCCGAAAGACAGTTTTTTTCGTTGAAGCCTGATTCGGAAATTGCTTTTGAAGGACAGGCACAGATGCATTGTCTGCATCCGATGCAGGTTTTGAATTCAGTTGGGTTTGCGTTGATTTTAAGATCTGTTACGATTTCCCCTAAAAAGACATAGGAACCGTATTTTTTTGTTATCAGCAGAGAATTCATTCCTCTTGCGCCGAGCCCGGCATAGCACGCAGCTCTGACCTCGGGGATAGGTGAATTATCTGCAAAAACGCTGAATATATTTTCGGGATAAATTTTGCGGAGCATATCGGCTGCTTTTTCAAGTCTTGCAACAGCAACTTCGTGATAGTCAGTCACTACCGCATATTTTGAAACGTTACGGTCATGATATTCCGATTCATCAAGAAGATACGGAAAGCAAGCAACTATAACCGATTCGGGATTTTCGGGCAGACGGCTTTTTGCTCTGCATTCGATAAGATTATCCTTTATTGTTTCGAACGGACATATTCCCCAAAGTGGTGATATGCTGTCCATTATTTTGTCAAGTGTCATATAATTACCCCACAGCCTGTGCAAGAGCAATCATAACCGGCAGTGTGATAATAGAGATAAAGCTGACCACCGCAACTGTCTGCGATGCAAGACCTGTATTGCGGTCATATTTTGCAGAAAACATAACGGTGTTATTCGCTGTGGGTGCACCCGCAGAAATAGAGAGTGCAACAAGAAGCGGTCCGCTGATACCGACAAGTCTGAAAGCTGCAATCAACAGAAGAGGCAGAATGATGAGTTTAACAAGACCTACCGCAAATATGCGCCAATTCTTAAAGATACTTTTGAAGTCGGTGTTTGCAATGTATGTGCCGAAAATCAGCATTGCAACAGGGGTATTGAGGCTTGCGATATAGTTGATCGGTGAAGAAATAATCTCGGGGAGCTTAAGAGAAAGCAGAAAAATCGGGAGACCGATTATAACGGAGATAACACCGGGGTTGAAAATAAGCTTTTTGGCATCAAACTTAACTTTTTCGCCCTGCTTACCTTTTGTGATTGTGTGAATACCGTGGGTAAAGCTGAAAATCTGGAACGAAATAATGACTGCCGAACAATAGAAAACACCCTCATCGCCAAGCACGGCATTTGCAAGCGGCAAAGCCATATATCCGCAGTTGCCGTAAGCGCAGGAATATTTATAGATACATCCTTGTTCGATATCAACCTTATTGAAAACAAGAGTCGAAATTGCCGCAGATACAATGTGAAGTACAAAGCCGCAACCCATTGCAATAAAAAGACTTTTGGCTGTTTCGGGATTATATTCAAGACTGTAAAAGCTTTCGATTATAACTGCGGGAGTTATGATGTAAAACAGCAGGTCGGTGCAGCTTTTTGCAACTTTTTCGGTGTATATTCCGATTTTATCGGAGATTGCGCCTACCGCAACAAGCACATAAAGAATTGCAACCTGTTCGGCGGCAGTCATAACATTTTGTAAAAACATCGGCTGTTATTCCTCTGATGAAAATTAATTGTTTGCTTCGGGTATTCTGTCGGTAACTCTTGTAAGAACCGTTCCGATTATGAAAAGTGCAACTCCGAGGTCGCAGAATTCAACAGTTGATTCGGAATAGAAGAGATGTGAGTTGCCGCTGATCATAACAATGAGTCTGGGCACAAAGCAGATAAGTGCAAGCAGCGCGGCGGGAAGTCCGTATGCACCGAGCTTCCATTCAACCTTTTCGGCTGATATACCGGTGTTTGCCTGAGCAAGCGCCATAAAAAAGAGAATGAGAAATGCAATCATTATCATCTCAAAAAGAAGATCCGAAACCCTTATATAACTGATTGTGCGCATGAATCTTATAACTATTCTGAGAATGCTCCAGATAACGGGAGCGAGCGCAAGCAGCCGGATTTTTGATGCATTTGATTTGCCGTTAAGATATGTTAACCAAAGCAAAATAAAATAGATTGCCGAAAGCAGAGCAAAAACAGCTTCGATCATAAGAATAAGCTGTGAAGCGTTAACCGGAGAATCCATTGCAGTTGCTGAAGGTTCAACCGTTGAATATTTCATAAGGCAGCTGAATGCATCGAGTGCCAGACCGCAGGCAGCAATGAGAGAAAGCGAAGAAAGACCGGGTCTTTTTGTTGTTTCAAGGGAGTATTCAAGTGTTTTTCTTTTGGTGAAGCCGAACACAAGAAAAGCAATAATCGAAACAGCGAGAACACCGAACAGAAGATATACGCTCCAGTCTGTTTCGGAGTAAAATCCCGTTCCGCCTTCCAGAACGGTAAAAAACTGAATTGTTCTTAAGGGGATTGCGATTAATGCGGCGGCAACAAAGATTATGCATCCGATGCCGAAACCGCTTTTGACGGATTTATTGTTCATTCTGTTTAACCTCTTATCTCTCGTTCATGGGTATGTAGGGGTTTCTTGTTATGTTGCTCTTGTATGCGGGTCTTATAATCTTACCGCCTGATACAAGTTCTTCCATTCTGTGAGCTGACCAGCCTGCGATTCTTGCGATTGTGAATATCGGAGTAAAGAGATCGGGCGGAATGTCAAGCATTTTATAAACAAGACCCGAATAGAGGTCAACGTTTGCACACATTGCTTTGTTTGTGCCTTTATGACTGTTGAAAAGCTCGGGAGTGAGCTGTTCAATGAGGCTGAGAAGTCTGAACTCATCTTCAAACTCTGTATTAACGGCAAATTCTTCAGCCTTCTGTCTGAGGATTTTTGCTCTCGGGTCAGAGAGGGTGTAGATAGCGTGACCCATACCGTAGATAAGACCCGAGCCGTCGCCTTTTTCTTTTTTCATAATTTTCTGAAGGAAATCAGCAACCTGACCTTCGTTGGTTATGTCGTTTACGCCTTCTTTTATGAAGTTAACCATCTGGGAAACCTTTATGTTTGCACCGCCGTGTTTGGGGCCTTTGAGTGAACCGATGCTTGCCGCCATAGTAGCATATGTATCTGTTCCGCTTGAGGTAAGAACTCTTGTTGTGAAGGTTGAGTTGTTACCGCCGCCGTGTTCGGCATGAAGCATAAGGCAAACGTCGAGGAGCTTTGCTTCTTTGTCGGTGAAGGTTTTGTCTGCTCTGATTGAACGAAGAACTGTTTCGGCTGTTCTGAATTCGGGCTTCATCTGATGGATATACATACTCTTTTTGTAATAGTGTCTGCGCTTGACCTGGTATGCATAAACCATAATTGCGGGAATCTGCGCAATAAGATGAATGCACTGACGGAGAACGTTTTCTATTGAAGTGTCGTCAGGGTTATCATCGTATGAATAAAGAGCAAGAACCGAGCGTGAAATCTTGTTCATAATGTCGGGCGAGGGAGCCTTCATAATCATGTCTTCGATAAAATCGTCGGGAAGTTCACGGCACGCTGCAAGAATACGGCAGAAATTATCGAGGTTTTCTTTTGTGGGGAGTTTGCCGAAAAGGAGCAGATAAACAACCTCTTCAAAGCCGAAACGGTCATCGGTGATGCAGGCGTTTACGATATCCTCCATATTGATGCCTCTGAAATAAAGGTGACCTTCTCTGGGAAGCTTTTCACCGTCATCGATATAGTAACCTTCAACGGTACAAACGTTGGTGATACCAGCCATAACGCCTGTTCCGTCCGAATTTCTCAGACCTCTTTTGACGTTGAAACGGTCAAAATCGGCAGAGTCTATGTGGTTATATTTGCGAATCTGATTGCATAAATTTTCTATATAGTTTTTGTCAACTCTTGATTCGATAGTGGACATATTGTTTACCTCCGTCCATTAATGTTTTAAAAATTATATTCACCCATTCTATAATTAATTCATTATATATCAAAATATATATAAAAGTCAAGTGTTACGGAAAGGAAGAACAAAATGCGCACAAATCTTATTTTATGCATAGTTCTGGCTCTTGCTCTTGTTATTTGCCCCGTTGCGGCTCTCGGAAGCGATGCTGCCGAAGAAAAAGAAACGGTGCCTGCAACAACGGAAACGAACAAGCCTGCCGAAGATGAAGAATATATTTCTGTTATGTCATCTTCAAACGGAAAAATTCGTAAGCTCGGTATGCGTGAGTATATCATCGGATGCGTTGCGGCTGAAATGTCGGCAGATTATCATACGGAAGCGCTGAAGGCTCAGGCGGTTGCGTGTTATACATACGCAAAAAAGACTTGCGAGCAGAACAAAAAGCATAAAGATTCATCGCTCGGCAATGCGGATATAACCGACAGTCCCGACACTCATCAGGCATATCTTTCTCAAAAGCAACGCAAAGAAAAATGGGGAGAAAAATCTGAAGAATATGAGGCGAAAATATCAGCTGCTGTTGATGAAGTTTCGGGATGTTATATCTCTTATAACGGAGAAACCGCACTTGCCGTTTATCATGCAATAAGTGCAGGTTCAACTCAAAGTGCAGATAGTCTGTGGAATGCGGAAATCCCTTATCTGATAAGTGTTGAGAGTCCCGGTGACAGACTTTCTCCGAATTATATGAGCACGTCAAAATTCACTGAATCTGAGTTTAAAAAGATTGCGAAGAAATGCGGAGCAAATCTTGACGGAGATGCCGATGAATGGCTTGGAAAAACCGAAAAATCAGACAGCGGCTACACGTTAAGCGTTACCTTCGGAGAGAATAAAATCGGTGCGTCAAAAATCAGGGATGAGTTCGGTCTGAGAAGCCTTTGCTTTGATGTTGCTTACACGGGTGACGAGTTTGTTTTCACTTGCAGAGGCTACGGTCACGGAGTGGGAATGAGTCAGTACGGCGCTGATTATATGGCCCGTCAGGGATTTTCGTGGAGAGAAATTCTTGCTCATTATTATCCCGGTACAGATATAGTATAAAATTCCTTTTTCGGCAAATAATATGAAAAAAATTCGGAGGAAAAAGATGAAAAAGGTTATTATTACGGCAGACAGTGCCGCGGATATTCCTGTTGAAACGGCAAAAAAATACGGGATTGAAATCATGCCGATGCACGTTGTTATCGGAGGAAAAGAGAAAAATGACGGGGTTGAGATAACAGCGGCAGAGATTTTTGATTATGTTGAAAAAACAGGTGAAATTCCCAAAACATCTGCTGTTTCTCCGGGTGAATATATTGACTTTTTTGGCAGGTTTACGGCAGAGGGCAAGGCTGTTGTTCATCTTTCGTTCTGTTCCGAATTATCGTCAACCTTCCGCAATGCAAGAATTGCATCTGCGAGGCTTAATGATGTTTATCCGCTTGATACACGTTCGCTTGCCGGAGGAATTGCTCTGCTTGCAATCAAAGGGTGTGAAATGCGGGATGAAGGAATGAGTGCGGAAGAAATTTATTCGCATCTTTCTGGCCTTGTTCCGAAAACAAAAGTGAGTTATATTCTCGATGATATTGATTATCTCAGACGCTCGGGCAGATGTTCTGCTGCAGCCGCTTTCGGAGCAAATCTGCTTTCGGTGAAGCCTTGCGCTGCAATGGTTGACGGCAAAATCGATGTTACCAAAAAATATCGGGGCAAAATAAAAGCCGTCCGCCTGCAATATGCAGACGAACAGCTTAAAACTCATAAAAATATCGACTTTTCAACCGCTTTTCTTTATCATTCGGGAGCTGAAAAAGCAGAGCTTTCCGTTATCACCGAAATGCTAGAAAATGCGGGGTTTGAGCAGGTTATAACCGCTTTTACTGGATGTATGATAAGCCTTCACAGCGGCAGAAATGCTCTTGGAATTCACTTTCTTGAAAAATAATTATTTCTCAAGAAAATCGAGTGTAACTCCGCAGATTTCTTCTGCTCGGTTTTCGATGCACTGATGACCGCCACCCTCAACGATATAAGTTTCAGCATCGGGGAATGCGGTCTGCATCTGTTCTTTCATCGAGGAGTTTATGATAATATCTTTGCTTGCATTGAGAAGAAGAACGGGGCATTCAACCTTTGAAGCATTTTCAAGGTCGGTTGCCTTGACGTTGAACATCATTTCACAAAGTCCGCCGCCGAAACCGTTGTATTGCGTTGCATCGGTAACACCCGTAACATCGTAATTTTTGGAAAATTCCCAATCCATTGTTGCAGCATAGATTATCATTTTGACAAGCGGTTCACATCTTGTGCCGTAATTGAAAAACACATTCATAAACCACTTCATTGCGCCCGATGTCATAAATCCTTCCATAACATCGGGAAATTCACTCTGAGGTGCGGGGCAGTAGAGAAGAAGATTTTTAACGGGATTGTTGATTGCAATATTGACTGCAACTCCGCCGCCCATCGAATGGCCTGCGATAATCCATTCATCCATCGGAGCAATGCTTTTCATAAGCTCGGTGATGAGAATTTCACGGTCGATGATTTCAATATCGTCTGATTCTCTTGTGCTGAATCCAAAATTCGGAAGGTCTGCCATAACGCATTCATAGCCTTCTTTTGCAAGAATCGGGGCCATATTGCGCCACGCATATGTAGAGCAGAGAAAGCCGTGGAGCATCATTATTCTGCCCTTTGTTTCACCTTCTGCGGGAACAATTCTGTAGTGAATATCATAGTCACCGTATTCGAAAAACTTACTGTCTTCGTACGGCTTGAATTCATTTTCTTCTGCAAAAGCAAAAAGCGAAAATGCAGAGAATATGATTGCGATTACGCAAAGAATGCTGATAATTTTTTTCATAGTATCACCTTAAAATGCGTTTAAGAAACGGTTTATTACCATAGCCAATATCACAGTCCATGAAATGTTTGCAACATAAGTGGTAATGAGAAGGGAAAGTGAGAATTTTTTCTTCATAACAAGAAGAACAACCGATGCGATTGTATGGGCAACAACCGTAACTGCAGCTATTGCGTATATCACAACAAAAGCGGCAGCAACATAGTCGGCGTAAGGCGTTTGGGCTGTGATTTGCGATACGATAAACGATATCAGCCACAACGCAAGCACGGATAAGTCAACGGTTGAAAGAATGTTTATTGTTTTTTTCATAATATCATACCTTGCCTGTGCTGCCGAAACCGCCGGCACCTCTTTCGGTGTCATCAAGTTCATCGGCTTCAACGGGAGTTATAAGCGAAACGGGCATAATGACAAGCTGTGCAATACGCTCGTCGGGATTGATTGTGTATGCTTCCTTGAGCTGATTGATAACACCCACACAGATTTCGCCTCTGTAATCGCTGTCGATTACTCCGACTGAATTGAGCAGACCGATACCGTGCTTGATTGCAAGACCGCTTCTTGCAAAAACGAATGCACCAAGCTCCGCTGACGGCAGTTCGATTGCGATGCCTGTGGGGATAACAGCTTTTTCGCCTCCGTCAAGGGTTATCGGTTCGTCAATGCAGGCATAAAGGTCCATTCCTGCACTGCCGGGGGTTGCTCTGAACGGAATTTTGGCGTTTTCACGCAGTTTTTTTATCTTGAATGTATTCATTATTTGGTCAGACTCTCCTTATATCTTTCTTCGGGGGGAGTCTTTTTGTGCGGGCAGGGGATGGGTTCAATAACTTTTACTGCGGGTTCTGCCCATCTTACTGCATTGATGATGATTTTCTGAACGTATTCGTTGTGGAATGTGGGGTTGCTTTCGTGACCCGGCTGAAAATAGAAAATCTTGCCGAGACCTCTGGTCCAGCAGCATCCCGAACGGAAAACCTCACCGCCAGAGAACCAGCCGAGGAAAACAATTTCGTCGGGCTTGGGAATGTCGAACTGCTCGCCGTACATTTCTTCAACAGCAAGGCTGAAATGAGCAGGAATGCCTTTTGCAATGGGATGGGTGGGATTGATGTTCCAGATTCTTTCTCGGTCACCGTCTCTCCAGCGGAGATTACAGGTTGTGCCCATAAGAGCCTTGAAAATCTTTGAATGGTGACCCGAATGGAGAACAACAAGACCCATGCCTGCGAGTACTCGTTTATGTATCTTTTCAACGAGCTTATCGGGAACCTTGTCGTGTGCCATATGACCCCACCAGATGAGAACATCGGTTGATTCAAGAACTTCGTCGGAAAGACCGCAACGGCGCTGTGCAAGTGTAGCAGTGCGGACATTGAAATCTTCCTGGGACGAAAGAAAATTCTTTATGCATCCGTGAATGCCTGCGGGGTATACACCCGCAACTTCATTGCTTGTTTTTTCGTGAACGCCTTCGTTCCAGACGGTAACGTTAATCATAGTATTATCTCCTTTATCTTAATTTCTTCATTATTTCTTGTGATGCGGCAACGATTTTTGCGGCAGTCGGTTTTGTTATTAAATCCATTTCGCCCATAAATTCAATGTAGTCGCCGTCGAATCGGTGTTTGAAACGGTAAAGACCGAAGAGGGGGTTGCTTTCGTCAATAACACCGGCAACGCCTCTGAAATCATAGATTCTGCAGCCTTCTTCTATTGCCCATTTAATCATTTCCCATTGCATCAGGTAATTCGGCATAACCTTGCGGTTTTCATTTGAAGAAGCACCGTAGAAATACCATACCTTGTCGCCCCAGAGCACCGAAATTGCGCCCGCAATCGGCTGACCTTCATAGTAAGCAAGATAGAGTCTTGCTTTATCGCCGAAGCAATCGAGAATTTTTGCGAAATATGCAGCGGAGCGAAGCTCAAAGCCGTCTCTTTCGCAGGTTTCTTTCATCAGCGAATAGAAAACGTCAGCCTTTTCGCTGCCGTGAATCTTTATTTCAACATTGTTCTTCATAGCAATGCGGATTTTTCTGCGGTGGTCGGAATGGAATGCCGCAAAAACTTCGTCTTCCGTTCTGCCGTTCAGATGAATTCTGATAACATATCTGCACTGAAAGTCTTCAAAGTTGATGGTTCGTTCTTTGAATTTGAATCCGTTTGAAAGAGCAATCGTGCGGTAGTCTTCGTTATCAACGGGAACATCCTTATCGATTTTCAGTTCATATGCATTATATTTTTTGCCTTCCTGCTTTGCCGCTTCGATGAGCGCAGAAAAGGTTTCTTTATCGTCAAAATCGCAGACGGGACCTCTCGGGGCATACATCATATGATAGGGGAGCTTTGAAATTTTTCTCAGAAGCACACCCATAGTACCTTTGATTTTGCCGCTGTCATCCTTGCAGATGACTCCGAACCATTTCCAGTCATCCTTGACCCTTGCCCACAGCGATGTCTGGAGAAAATGGCCGTTTTTGTGCGACTCAACGAATGCATCAAATTCTGCGGCATTATTTATATTGATAATCTGTGTTTTCACATTATATCCTCTCAGTCTATATATAGATAATCATATTATATCCTAATATTTACCGAAATGCAATAGCCGTAAGTCTTATTTATAGGGTATGTTTGTTGCTGAAAATCATAAAATTTTGCATAAAAATAAAAAACTTGAAATTAGGACTTGAAATTTTCTGAAATAAAAGCGATAATATATAACATAAAATTTTATATCATAAAAATGAAAGGATGATATTTTTGGAAGCGATACTTAACTTTGACCTCGCCATTTTCGAATTCTTTAAAGATTTCGTAAGAATGGATTGGCTCACCCCGATTATGAAAATTATAACCACTCTCGGTGACGAAGGTATCTTCTTCATCGCTCTCGGATTGGTTATGCTTTGCTTCAAGAAAACAAGAAAGGCAGGTCTTGTCTGCCTCGGTTCACTTCTTGTTATGACTCTTCTCAACAACGAACTTATCAAACCCATTATGGAAAGACCCAGACCCTATAATCTCACAATTCTCCCCGAAGCAGCACAGAAGGCATTCACCGAATACGGCAGAGAATATGACTGGATCGGTCTTTTCGGCAAGATTGACTGGACTATCGACAGATTCCCCGGCTTTGCAGAAAAGTGGAATGCAGGCTATGAGTGGCCCGCAATTGTTGACTATATGTCATCAAAGTCGCTCTCATTCCCCTCAGGTCATACCTCATCGGCATTCACTTTTGCAATGGCACTTGCAATGGTTCTTAAAAATAAGTGGGCATCAATCGCTGCATTCATCTTCGCATTCCTTATGGGTATGTCAAGAATCTATGTAGGCGTTCATTATCCCACAGACGTTATCGTCGGCGCTTTCGTAGGCATCCTTTATGCAATCATCGGTTATCTCATCTTCGCAAAGCTTTATGATGTTGTTTATCCCAAAATCGAAGCAGCAATCGCAAACAAGAAGGCAAAGAAAGCAAAATAAAAAGAATTTACAACTGAGAGTTCTGAGGTGAACTTTCAGCTGTTGTTGTTTGATAAATAAAAAAATTAATTTTTTTTGATTTAGGTATTGATTTTTTTGAAAAGATGTGATATTATACTTTGGCAATCGGAACTCAACCGACTGCCAAAGTGAATATGCGCTGCTAGCTCAGCCGGATAGAGTGTTTGGCTACGAACCAAAAGGTCAGGGGTTCGAATCCCTTGCAGCGCGCCATCTCGAGTGTTCATAACGGATTCAAGTTGTGAACACTCGATTTTTTATTTCAGTTATATTTTCGAGCAGGTGTTATGCCTGCTCTTTTTGTTTGCTACGGACAGTTTTTTATGCCGGGATATTCTTTGAGATATATTCAACCGCAACTCCCTGTCTTGTGTCGGCTCGGTAATACTCCCATTCGCTTTCGGTCAGCGGTATTTCGAGATAGCCTACAAATCGGTAGTAAATTACAATTCTCTGCGTTCTGTGCTTTCCCGTTCCCTGCGTTTCGTAAACAACGATTTTGTCTATCAGTTCTTTGAGCAGCGGTGCTGTCAGAGTATCCATTTGCATAAACTTTCTCACGGCTGATATGAATTGTTCCTTGCCTTTCTGCATTGTGCCGAGATTGCTCAGCTGCTCACGGTATTGCTGAATCTTTGTTTTTAGTTCAAGCCTTTCGCTTTCATATTTATGGGATAACTGCATAAACCATTCATCGGTTACCTTGCCAGAAACATTATCTTCATAAAGCCTTTCATACAGCCTCGCAACATCTTCATTTCTTGCGATTGCTCTGTCAAGCTCTTTCTGAACCTGTTTCTTTTCTGCAATAAGGTCTTCGTTTGTCTTCTCGGCAAGCATATCGGCAAATGCTTCTTCGTCATATTCAAGAAACTTCGCAAGCCGTTTGAGTTCAAGTATCACAACCTGCTCTATTGCATCCGCACGGACATAATGCCTTGCATCGCAGGTGCCTCTTGTGTCTTTCTTGTAGTTGGAACAACTGAAAAACTTGATATCTTTGTTACGGGGATTCACGTGATGCCACAGCTTGTGACCGCAATCCGAACAGTAAAGCAAATCGCTGAATATGCTTTTTTCACCGTTCTCGGGTTTGGGTGCTCTCCGTTTGGTGTTTTTTATGGATTTCTGAACCAGCTCAAAAGTTTCACGGTCAACTATCGGCTCGTGAACATCTTTGAAAATCACCCAATTTTCTTTTGGATTTGCCAATCTCCGCTTGTCTTTGAACGAACGGGAATATGTCTTGAAGTTGATAACGTCTCCGCAGTATTCCTGACTTTCAAGGATTCTTCCGACTGTTGTTGCCATCCATTTGCACGGATCAGCAGATTTTCTTCCGCTTTGTCGGATGCCTTTTTCTATCATATATGATGTAGGCACCAAAACTTTTTCTTCGTGCAATATCCTTGCAATCGTTTCGTTGCCTTTGCCCTCAAGACTCATTTGAAATATCCGTTTCACAATAGCAGCCGCTTCGGGGTCGATTATCCATTTTTTCGGATTATCGGGAGATTCGATATATCCGTAAGGCGGTTTTGAAAGCGGTTCGCCCGAATTACCTCTTATTCGGTATGATGAGCGTACTTTTCTGCTGATGTCCCTTGCATAAAGCTCGTTGATTACATTTCTTATCGGTGCAAATTCGTTGTCACCATCCGCACTGTCAACTCCGTCATTTATTGCAATGAACCGGACATTTTTCTGCGGAAAGTAGTTGTCGGTATAGTAGCCGACTTCAAGATAGTTTCTGCCCAGACGGGACATATCTTTTACGATTATCGTTGAGATATATCCAAGTTCAATATCTTCAATCATCTGCTGAAATGCGGGACGGTTGAAGTTTGTTCCCGTATATCCGTCATCTACATAAACTCTCGGATTCTGAAAACCGTTATCCTTAGCATACTTCTGCAATAACTTTTTCTGATTAACCACAGAATTACTGTCGCCTTCGGTACCGTCATCACGGGATAATCGGCAGTAAAGTGCGGTAAAGCCTTGTTCTTTTTTATCCTTCGACTGCATAGTCCTCCTTTCCGGCAGTCAAACACACATTGTTCGATTCAATTTTATCTTCATCTGTGTTTACTGTCAAAGGTATGAAATCGCTTCTGATAATTCTTTTGATTTTATCATGGAACGTTGTCTGCTTGCTTTTTATATCATACGGAACAAAACGGGATTCAACCGTATATGTGACACCGTTGACCACATATTCGTTTGCACCGCACGATACGGACTTGATAATTGCAATGTTGTTTACTTTTTTCATTTTGTAATATCCTTCTTTCTTTGATGTTTATCGTAAAATTCAAGTGCTTTGTAAATATGTTCTTCCTTGTCTTTCGGGGTTGAAAATTTGCCGAGGAATTTATCATATTTATCGGAATTCAGTTTCAGAAATTCTTTCTGATTCGGCTTTGCGGTTGTCATAATTTTAAAAATCATATCCATATCAAGACGGTGAAGCTGCGAAAGCTGTTTCATTTTCTGTGCCTGTGATAACGACGGAGTGCAGTCCTCACTCTGTATTGTTTCGAGCAGATTTTTCTGTTCTTCTTCGGTGAGATATGAGATTTCAACGGCGGGGGTAAAGGCAATTTTTCCTTTGTCAACCATATCCGAAAGTTCGGGGATAAGATGAGTGAGTCGGATGTATCTTTGAACCTGTCTGCCGCTTTCTGACTGTGAGATAAATTCGGCACTTTTCAACTTGTCGACAAGTTGTCGAGAAGTTGATTTGCCCTGATGCGATATGGCATCCATTTTCATTTTGAATGCCTTTGCTTTTTCGCTCGGCGGGATGTTCTCACGTTGCAGATTGCAGTCAACAACCGCAATTGTCGCTGTATCTCTGTCAATGGCATAAATTAAAGCAGGTACCGTTTTCAGTCCTGCTTTCTTTGCTGCACGGAGTCTTCTGTGACCCGAAACAACCTCATATTCATCTTCCGTGTTTTCCTTTGGTCTGACAATTAACGGATTTATGATTCCGTTTTGCTGTATGCTTTCGATGAGCATATTCATTTCATCGTTATCGGGTACGCTGAACGGATGTCCCTCAAACTGATGAAGCTTTTCAATGGGTATATTTACTGTTGAGTTTAACATTAAAAATTCCTTTCTATTCAATATTCTGTTCCTGCTTTTTGTAAGCGGAACGGTTATTTTGAGCCGTCAGTTTCTTCGCTTCTTCAAGGCGTTTGAGAACAGACGGTTTTTCGTTTTCTTTATGTTCCATAGCTTGATTCACTATGTATCTGATTTCTTCAAGCTCACGGAGTTCGGATTGATGGGTGGATAGGTTTGCGGTTAATGATTTCTGATGTTCTGTTAATTCTGACATTTCAGATTTCATTTCTGCTTTTGCACTCGATTTACACTCGGGATTTGCTTTCATATACCGCACAGCAGTTTTATATTTCTCGATTTCGGATTCGTGTTCGGAATAATACTTTTCTTTGCTTTTCTCAAAAAATATTTTTGAATATTTATCATAAATCGTTTTGTATTTTTCATAATCTTCAATCTTTGAAATGTGCTGTTTCAACCGTTTGATTTTCTTTTCATCCGCCTTTATTGACTTTCTTGTTTCGTCAATCGGTTTCAGAATTTCGTTCAGTTCATCAAGAGTGCAGATGTTACGGTTTTGCAGAATCATAATTGCCTGCGATATTTTCTTTAAATCTGTGACAGAGCCTTTTGTCTGTGCAGATTTATTCCAATCACTTCTGCCTTCTTTTCGCATATCGAGATATGTATTGAGAATATCAATAAGCGTTGTTTCGGGTTGATTGAATTTTTTGAGTTCTGCTTTGACTTCTTCAATCCAGCTTTTGAAAATTTTGATTTTCTCTTTGATTTCTGTAAGCAAAGCATTTGTGGATTTTATCAATCTGTTCTTTTCACCCTTATCGGTTTTTATGCCTTTGCTTTCCATCTGACGGACTGCAACTCCTTCGTGAACCGTCGGAATTTTATCAACACCTTGTCGCTCATAACTACGGCAATCAATTCTGTCGGCAAGTTGCTTTTCTTCAAACTTTTCGTTGCACATTCTTGCCCATTCCGAACGCCAATGTTCAAGCGTTTCGGGTTTGCCCCAATCGGTTGTCGGTACGGCAGAGAAGATGTAATTTCCGTTATGGTCGGTTGCTCTTTCTCCGTTTCGGTCAAGCTCATAAACTCGTTTTTGTTTGTTGCCCCATTCACCGTTTTCTTCAATCGGTCTTATCGGACACAACACATGAACGTGAGGATTTGCGATGCCGTTTGTTTCGGGAGAATGGATTGCGAAGTCTGCAATCATTCCTCTTTCAACAAACTGTTCCCGTATGAATTTCTTTGCAAGAGAAATATTTTCTTCCATCGTAAATTCATTCTGCAAAGCAAAATCAAAACTGTATGCAAGCTGAGCTTTTTTACCTTTTTCGATTTTCTCAACTTCGTTCCACAGAGTTTCTCTGTCAGAAAGATTTTGCGGAACATACTCGGGCAACATAATTCCAGATTCGATAACTCCGCCTTTGCGGGTGTAATCGCTGACTTCGCCGTAATATTCACTCCTTAATTTTTCGCCTGCACGATACGCAGCACACGAAACGGCACTCTGACCCGAACTCCGTTTTATCTGTGTGACGTGAAAATGGAAAAGTGACATTACAACTCAAACCTTTCCATATACTTTTTCACTTCGGGAAGATCGAAAATGAATTCGGCAAACTGATAAAAATCAGAAGAAGTCATATCCTTTGTTTCGGGACAGATACTTTCAATCGCACCGCCTTTTTCGCAAAGACGGTGAGTGCGTTTTGCTCTGTCGCCTTTGGTAAGATACTCGATGCGATTCTCAAGTCGCTGCTTCTGATGTTCAAGGATTTCTATTTCCTTTTCGTTTTTTATTTTTTCTTCAATTAATTCTTCTTTTGATTTACTCATAAAATCTCCTTTTTATTTTTGGATACAAAAATCCCGTTGCTTCAGATGAAACAACGGGACAGATTGAAATATTCAATTTCAATAAAATGTGGGATAGCTGCAATGCAGCGCAAGGGTAAAACCCTTGTTTAAAATCTTTGATTTTTCATTAGCGGAGCTACGCACATATACATTCCGCAAGGATATGTATAGAAGTGCGCCCTTCGGGATTATCCGCTTATTTTCGGCTTTTATTTTGCTATGTTTTACCATATTTCATATTCACGTCTCCTTTCGATTTTGTGCACAAGAAAACCGCTTCACAAAAAGTGAAACGGTTTGATGAAATGTATTTGATTTTTGTTTCAATAATTAGTTCGACAAATTGGAATTTGTCTTGCTTTGCTTAATTAGGTATGCCCAAAACAAAGAAATACAATATCATTGAAATAATATCAATGGTCAAAACCACTGCCAAAATAATGCCGATGATTTTTAATATTTTCTTTGCTTTTCCTTTGTTTTTTTCCGTCATTACCTTTCGGCTGATTTCTTCAACTTTTTCGGTAAAACCTGATGTTTGAACACCGCCTTTTTCAGTTGTTTCCTCTTTCAGCAGATAGTCCATCGAACAATCAAATAGTTTACCGAGTTCGATAAGTTTATCAGTTTCAGGATAGGCGATATCCGATTCCCATTTGCTAATTGATTGACGCGACACACCGAGAATATCAGCAAGTTGCTCTTGCGTATAGTTCAATTCTTTTCTTTGCCTTGCAATTTTTTCACCAAGTGTCATAATAATTTACTCCTTTATGTTTTTGTTGACCTTATTATAAAATATTCAACAAAAACATACTACCAATTCAGTGTTTCTAAATGTAAACTTCAGGTTGCGGAACTTATTTTTCATGTATTATCTTCATTCCAGCAAATTCTTATTTGTCGAGATGATTATAGCACACGCATACACATAAAACAACCTCACATTCAATCAAACCATTTCATCAATTTTTTGGCCGTGATTTATTCCGTGTTTTTTCGCATATTCGCTTAAACTGTTTCTGCGTTCATCCGAATACGGTGCGGTGAGTCTGAAACTCAATCTGCCTTTGAGAATTTCAAAAAGCATTCCGCCTTGCTCGTCATCATCTATCATCTTGCAACATTCAGGATACTGTTTGCTGAATTCTGAAAGTCTGTTTCTCAAATCCGTATTGTGTGTCCACACATCAATGATGTCACTTTCTTCGTTAAAGCAGATAACAGTATCTTTCTGGCGCTTTGTTAATCCTGTTTTCATTTTGCCTCCTTTCTGCCGAATATCGGCTGATTTTTATGATTTTTTCACGGTTCAAGATCCGTGAAAAGCACCGTGTTTTCCGATGCATTTTCTAAAAATGATGCGTTGGTCATTTTGAACATTTCTATCGTCTCATTTCTGAAATCCTCCTTTCGGACATCAAAAAACAGCCACGAAATCAATCGTGACTGTCTTTGTCAGCTTGTTTATTTTTCTTCTTTTTCTTTGAGTGGATGTCCAAAAACTCTCCGTACTTTTTCGAAACAAAATCTTCGTATGCCGTTGCAATTTTCTGAATGCGTTTGCAAACAGCACTTGGTGTTTTGTATCCTGCAAATTTTGCGATCTGTTCGAACGTGCATCCGTCCATTCGCATCTGCAAAATCCGTTTGTCTTTTCCGTCGAGCGTTTCAAAGAATGCTTCGACTTTGTGTTTCGAAAGAATTCTTGTTTCAAAATCATCACGGGGTGATGGCAACTGAACAAGCAATTCTTCGCTGATTTCTTCACCGGATTTTATTGCCTCATCAAGAAAAATCGGACTTTTCTTTTTGTTCCAAGAACAATACCACTTGTTGATGAAATCTCTTTTGTATGTGCTTTTACGTTCGCTGTAATCTTCCATCTGACGGTTCTTCCATATTTCATCAATCATCGGTTGCCAGTTCTGTTCTTCAACAATCATGTCTGTGAGATTGCCGATGAGATTGCTGAACTGCTGATATGTAAGCCACGGGATTTGCATTTCCTTCGGCATCATAAACAGCTTCTGAAAACTCCATTCCATTCCATATTCGAATTTCTTTCGGAAGTAATTCTGAATTACAAAGCACAACCGCCACAGAGGAAAATCACCCGAATAGTCTGTCCATTTGCCGGGAATATTGCCGTAGCCGTCACGGCGGGGAACCTGAATGAACTGCCACACCGACCACGCATACGATTCCCATATGAGCTGAAGAAATACATCATCGTTGATGAGATGATTGTAATTATCTGTGTAAAGAACTTCATACGGATTTCTCGGAATATCAAGATAATCCTTCCGTTTTATTACAAGCTCTTTGGGCAGAGCGTAAAACAACGGAAGCCATGCAAGATGACTGTCCTGCGGAATTGTTATTATCTTATTCGGGAGTTTAACAATGTAACTTAAATTAGGGTTGTCCGATATAATTGCATCACCTCACTACGAAGAATTTTTATCTTCCCATTTATAAAGGAATGAAACAGAATAAATTTTTCCTGAAAACAAAATAATTTACAATTTGTTCAAAAACTATTGCTTCAGAAAAGCTCCACTCACTTTATATGGAATGAAAGCGGATATATTTTTCCTACAATTTCAAAATAAGTTAAAAAATATTTGCTCTCACTTATTATGGAGTGAGAACGCAAAAATTTTTCCTGAAAATTGACGAAAAAATAAAAATATTTTAATTTTACAACAAACAAATGTTCGTTGATATTTTATATCAGTTTTTCTGTTGTGTCAAGAGCGTACTACAAACTTAAAATAAATTTTTGCTTTGTTATTAAAAGGTGAAATTACATATCGCTTTACAATTATATAACTTTGCAATATAATATTTCTGTAGAAAACTGTTGTAGGGGGCATTTATTTGCTGAATTATTCTAATTTAAACGACGTAGAATTTGAATATTTGTGTCAAGATATAATGAGCCAAAAACTTGGTACAAAATTGCATAGATTTGCTCCTGGTAGAGATGGTGGTATAGATTTAGCAGATAATGTAGCGACAAAAAACATTATTGTTCAAGTTAAGCATTATCACAATTCAACTTTTTCTGCTCTTTTGAATTCCTTGAAAAAAGAAGTTGAAAAAGTAAAAAATATAAATCCCAATAAGTACTTTATTTGCTGTTCGCAAAAATTAACGCCCGAAAATGTTAAAACAATATACGAGTTATTTGACAACTATATGGATTCTCCGTCAAATATACTCTCACTGAGTGAAATTGATTCTTTTCTAAAGGAACCGCAGAATATTGAGGTTTTAAAAAAACATTATAAACTTTGGCTTGATTCAACAGGAATTCTACAAGAAATTGGTAATAATAGTGTTTTTATCGACTGTGAAGTTCTTTTATCTAACATAGAAAAAGAAAAAAATCTTTTTGTCCAAACTTCAGCTTATGACAAAGCATTAAATTGTTTAGCACAAAATAAAACCTTGTTTATAACCGGAAACCCCGGAGTCGGAAAGACAATGACATCTAAGATGTTAACTTTATATTTTGCAACTCAAGGTTATACGGTTAGATATACAACAAATAGTTCTGATTTAACAACTTTAAAAAATTCTTTATCAAGAAATCCAGAAACAAAAGAAATTATTCTTGTTGACGATTGTTTTGGTCAGGCATACTTCGAAATGAAGGATAGTCAAAACGAAGAACTTCTCGCATTGATAAAATATGTTAACATATCAAAAAACAAACTGCTTATCCTTAATTCACGAGTCACAATTTTTCAAGAAGCCAAAGAAAGAAAACCAGAGTTGGTTAAAAGTTTTGAAAACGATGAATACAAGGTGTTTATTATTGATATGTCAGCAATACCATCAATAGAAAAAGCAAAAATACTATATAATCAACTAACTTTTTCAAAGGTTAATAAGTTATTTTATGAAGAAATAAGAAAAAACAAACGATATAATAATATAATTAATCACAAAAATTATAACCCTCGCTTAATAGAATTTGTTTGCAACCCATATAGATTAAAAGGAATTCCGCCTTCAGAGTTTTATAAATTTGTTGTTAGCAATTTGAATGATCCCAAAGAAATTTGGAAGGATGAGTACGAAAGAAAACTAAGCAAAACTGATCGCATTCTGCTAACAACAATCTACTCTCTTTCGAATAGTTTTTCAGAATATGAAATGGTTCGAGAATGTTTTGAGAAAAGAGTTTTATCGGAGCCCGGTGTTGACAACACAATCAATCAGTTCGAAGCCTCATTATTAAGGCTAACAGATAGTTTTATTAATATCGTAGATATTAACGGAAAGAAAAGACTGTCTATGGTTAATCCATCGGTTAATGATTATTTAGATGGACGTATGCGTGATTTTTCTGCAGAAAGACAGCTTCTTGTATCTCGTTCTTTATATGTTCAACAAATATGTAGATTGTTATCTCAGCAGGAATTGGCTGAATATATTGGTGAAACACTACGCAACAAAAACATAAATAATCTTTCCTTTAATAGTGAAAAAGAGAAAAATGCTTTTGTTACTTTCTTTGTTGCTAAAAATTCTATTTGCGATTTTGAGTACAACAAAAATATAAAGGGTTTTATTTCAAATCCTACAAGCTATTTGATGATAGGTGGTAAATTTATATCTTCCGTAATTGGTGTTTTTGAGGAATTATTAAAGGAACCGATTTACTCATACTACAAAATCAAAGAAACTCTACTAACAAATAACACAATGTCAGAGTTGTTGTCCGCTTTAGATTTTGAAGAAGCACTTGAAATAACAAACCTTATCAACAAGTGTTTTGTTGAAGAAGATAGGGAAAAGTTTATTAAGCAAACTCAAACGGGCTTAACTGATGTAATTGATGCTTATTGTAATTATGGTTTTGATGCATCCGATTTCAAAGTTGATATAGCTGGTGCTGTTCAAGATGCAAGATATGAAGATTATGTTGATGAGGATGAAGCTGCAGAACAAATCGAGGTTGAAATCAAATCGGCTGTTGAGACCGAAATTGAACAAAAATTAGAAGGGTTACCTTCGGATATCAAAATCGATTCTATGGTTTATAGCGCATCTAACATATCTGTTTTTGGAACCAGTTCTGTTGTTTCCTCATATTTGGAGGAAGACACCTATACCGAGTATAAAGAAAAAGAAGGAAGTTCTGATTTTGAGATAGATATGATTTTTGACAGAACAATAGAGTGAAATGGTGTTTATATTATGATTGAAAAAATCGAACAACTTGCTATTCGTTTTCGCAATGCAATTGAAAAAACAATATATGCTCGTGATGTGGATTATAAATACTACAGTTGGTTTTATGAGTTTCCACGTTATTGTTGCGGCAAATCGAGTGAATTGTTAGCTCTATATTTGCTTGAAAACGGAATAAAATCAGCTTATATTTGTGGTTCGTATCGTGATGGAACTTTTGAAAACACACAATCTCACGCTTGGCTTATGTATGATAACGATACAATCATCGACATAACCGGTGACCAATTTAGATATGATTCTCTTTTTCTGAATTTTGATAAACAGGTCTATGTCGGTCCCGAAATTGATTTTTACAGACTTTTTGAAATTGATGATATGGACTGTTGTAACTATTTCAGCATCGAAGATTGGCAAAGAATACACGAGCAAGATTTTACTGCATTAGAGCTGTATTCAAAGATAATCAAACATATATAGTAAATATTTTTTGCAAATAAGAAAAAGTATGATATACTAAATTTATCCTAACGAAAGGAACAACTGCTATGCTCAATATTGCTGTGTGCGATGATGAACTGATTGAAATTGAATATCTGACATCGCTCACGCAGGAGTGGGCGAAGGCAACCAAAACCGCCGTTAATATTTCGGGTTTTGCGAGTGCGGAAGCGTTTCTTTTCAAGTATGAAGAAGATAAAAACTTCGATATTCTTCTGCTCGACATTCAGATGAAAGCGATGGACGGCATTGAGCTTGCCGAGAAAATCCGTGAAACGAACAGCAGTATTCAGATCGTTTTCATAACCGGTTTTCCAGATTATATTTCACGAGGATACGATGTTTCGGCACTTCATTATCTGATTAAACCCGTTGAGAAAGAAAAGCTTTTTGAGGTTCTTTCAAAGGCTTGCGACAATCTGAAGAAAGAAGAAAAATTCGTGCTGCTTTCGGTTGATAACGAGAGCCTCAAAGTAAATTTGAAAGATGTTATTTATGTTGAAGCCTTCGGACATTCAAGCTGCGTTGTTTGCGATAACAGCGAATACAATGTTAAGCTCCCGATTTCGGATATTGCTAAAATGCTTGATGAAAGTTTTGTTCAATGCCATCGTTCGTACATAGCAAATCTTCAGCATATTTCAAGAATCACCAAAACAGATGTAGTCTTTGATAACGGCAAAAGTATTCCCGTTTCAAGACGAATGTATAATGATGTAAATATGGCTTTCATCAATTTTTACAGAGGTAAAATAAAATGAATTATTGGATTATTGCTGCAGCGGTTGCAGGTGTTTTGCTTGTAATAGTTCTGGCGGTTGTTTTCACAAGGAGATATATTCGTAATTTTACGGACAAGCGTATTGCCGAATATCAGAACGATCTTATCACGAAGCATTGCGAGGAAGTTCAGAATATTTATAAGACAATGCGTGGCTGGCGACACGATTATAAAAATCACATTCAGGTTATGCGTGCGTCACTTGAAATGGGCAATCTTACCGAACTCGGCAACTATCTCGGTGAACTTACGGTTGACCTCAACACCGTTGATACGGTTGTGAAAACGGGAAATGTTATGGCTGATGCCATTCTTAACAGTAAGCTGGCACTTTGCAAAGCAAGGAATATTCCCTATGAGGTTACGGCAACCATACCCGAAGAATGTAGTGTCAACGATGTTGAACTTTGCGTTATCATCGGTAATCTGCTTGACAATGCAATGGAAGCCTGCGAAAAGATTGAGGACAAAACGCAGAGATTTATTCGTGTTTATATCGGACTTTTTAAGCAGCAGCTTTACATAAACGTTACTAACTCAATGATTGGCACTCCGATAAAAAAGGGTAAGGCTTACAAATCTTCAAAGGGTGAAAATCACGGCTTCGGACTTATGAGAGTTGACAGAATTGCCGATAAATACAACGGCTTTGTCAACCGTCAGTTTGAAGACGGAGTATTCGGTACAGAGATAATGTTACCGTTCGTGCAAAAGAAATAACCATTCGTGCAAAAGCAACCTTTTCGGGTTGCTTTTTTGGTATGTTAATGACGGGTGATAAATATGAATAAATCTAAAAAGAAGAAACGGTATAATCTGTTTCAAAATTTAAAATTTGTATTCAGGCACATTCATTCTTGGGATAAATGGGCTTTGCCTGTTTATTTTGCAAAAACTCCTTTAGAAATTATTTACCGCTTGGGAACATCATATTTTGCACCGATTGTTATTGCGCTTGTTGAAAGCGGGAAAAGTGTTGGTGTAATTTTGTCGGTTACCATAGCAATAAGCAGTATTCTTGCACTGTCTGCAAAGTATAATCAGCGATTTCTTGCAATCACAAGAAATAAACGACAGGATATAAGCCATAGGTTTGATATGATGCTTGGTTCAAAAATTATGAACATGGACTTTGAAATTCTCGAAGGTCCTTACGGTAAAAACAAGTTTCAGAAAGCCAAAAACTCACTCGGCAATGAAGGTGTTTATGTCTTTATCGATTATTTCTTTGAACTTATAACTGCAATTGTTGGCTTCACAAGTTTTGTAGTTATTCTCTCAACACTTAATCCGTGGATAGTCGTTATTCTGTTTATATCTTTTGTGTTGCCGCTTCTTGCTGATTTGGTTGCAGATAAGCTTGTTAACGGCACAAAAGATAAAAGAGCAGAGATTGACAGACACCTCAACTATATGACCAAAAGCTCCAGAGATTTTTATATAGCCAAAGATATAAGGCTATATAATATGAGAGATTGTCTGCAACGAATGAGTGAATATTTCATTGGCGAAAAGAAATTCTGGACAAACAAGGTTTATCTTTATTATTTTATATCAGATGTTGTAAGAACATTTATGGGCATAGTTGTCCGAGGCGGTGCCTATGCTTATCTGATTTATATGTGTCTGACTTCTGATTTGAGCGGTTCAGAACTTGTTCTATATATCACATCGATTTTAACTTTCGGAAATTGGATTTCAAATCTTGGTATGAGCATCAACTCAGTGCATCAACTTAATATCAGCATGTGCGATTACCGAGAATTTCTTGACATCAAGAACTCAATGGTGAACGAAAACGGTTTGCCGATTCCAAGCGAACAACCATATGATATCAAAATCAACAATTTGAGTTTTACTTATCCCGGTAGTGAAAGCGCTGTTTTGCAAAACATAAATCTCCACATCGCACCCGGCGAAAAGTTAGCGATTGTCGGTCTTAACGGTGCAGGTAAAACAACTCTTGTTAAACTGCTTTGCGGTCTTTACAGACCAAGTGACGGAGAAGTGTTGATCAACAACACAAACATTGCAGAGTTCAACAGAGATGAATATTATTCAATTGTTTCCGCTGTTTTTCAAGATGCAAGATTTATGCCTATAAGCATTGCCGAAAACATTTCAATGAAACCGATTGAAAAATCAGACATTGAAAAAATCAACTATTGTATCGAACTTGCGGGACTCTCAGATAAAATTTTAAGCCTTAAAAACGGTATCGAAACAAAACTTGTTAAGAATGTAAATGATGATGCCGAAGAACTTTCGGGCGGCGAAATGCAAAAACTCCTGCTTGCGAGAGCGATTTATAAAAACTCACCTGTAATTATTCTTGATGAGCCTACTTCTGCACTTGACCCGATTGCAGAAAACGAAATGTATCTGCGATACAGCGAACTGACAAAAGGAAAAACTTCCGTATATATTTCTCACAGACTTTCGTCAACAAGATTTTGCGACAGAATAGTTCTTCTTGATAACAATACAATTACCGAAACGGGAACTCACGATGAGCTTATGGCTCTTGGCGGTAAGTACGCAGAAATGTTTGCTATTCAGACTAAATATTACGAAAAGGCAGGTGAAAAGAATGAAAATTAAAGAGATTATTGAAATTGTAAAACAAGATCTTAACACTACAAAAAGAGCAATAAAACTTATTCAGACATTTACTCCCAATTATTTTCTTCATTCTTTTCTGTTTGCTTTTGATTTAGCAGCTGCACAGTATATCGGTTATTTTCTTGCGGCAGAAATTACAGATGAAGTAACGGGCGGTAAAGATATAAAAAAGATGGCAATAATGGTAGCTGTTATGGTTATATCAGAGCTTGTGCTGGTACTTCTGAGCAAGTATTCGTGGCGAAGAATAAGGGTAAATGAAATCATAACACAGCAATGGGAAGAAATTTATCTCAACAATAAAAGTTTCTCAATGGACTACAAGAATATGGAAGATCCCGAAATCAGAGCAAAGCGACAAGCTATTGTCGATAACCGTAATTTGGGTGGACTATCCTATCTTGTTTCAAGATTGTCACATATAATGCGAAACATAATAAACATTGTTTTCAGCATTATCATGGTCGCTGATATGTTTTTCAATCATTCCGACAAACCGCTTACCGGAATTGTTGCTTTTGCAGATTCGTGGGTTGCATCCTTATTGCTCGGTGTAGTAATTATTATATCGTGTGTTGTTTCATTCATAAGTGTTCAGTATGTTGAGAGCAAGGATTATATAATTAACAAAAAGATTTCTGCTACTAAAAAGATATATTCTTATTATCTTAGCGATTATCTTGATGACAGTAAGGCTTGCAAGGATGTTCATATTTTCAATCAGCAGGAGCTTATAGTAAATGCTTCAGATAAAATACATTCAAAATGGCTTTCACTTATAAAAGATAAAAACGAATTAACCAAGAAATATGGAGAAAAAACACAAGTTATTGATTACATTATTCTCGGACTTATTTATTCGTTTGTTGCTCTCAAAGCGATAGCAGGAACATTCGGTATCGGCAGTTTTGTAAAATACGCAACTTGCATTCAGAAACTCATGTGGAATACGAATGATTTCAGCCTTATGCTTTCAAGAATGCACTCGCTCAATAAATACATCGAAGATTTCTTTGAATATGTTGATACTCCAACCGAAATGCACTATGGTACCATTCCTACCGAAAAACGACTGGACAATAAGTATGACATTGAATTTCACAATGTCAGCTTCAAATATCCGGGTACCGATAAATATGCTATCAAAAATCTCAACCTTAAATTCAAGGTCGGTGACAGAATTGCGGTTGTCGGTATGAACGGCAGCGGTAAAACAACAATGATAAAACTTCTCTGCCGTCTATATGACCCCACAGAAGGATACATCACACTTAACGGCATAGATATTCAGAAATACGATTATGAAGATTATCTGAAACTATTTTCTGTTGTGTTCCAAGATTTCAAGTTATTCTCATTCTCTGTTGGCGAAAATGTTGCTGCAAGTGTTGATTATGATGAAGAAAAAGTATGGTCATCGCTTGAAAAGGCAGGTATGCTTGAAAGGGTAAAAGCTATGCCGAAAGGGCTCAAAACTCCCGTTTACAAGGATTTTGAAGAAGACGGAGTTGAAATCTCAGGCGGTGAAGCGCAGAAGCTCGCAATCGCAAGAGCACTCTATAAAGATGCTGCGTTTGTAATCCTCGACGAACCCACCGCATCACTCGACCCCATTGCCGAGCACGAAATCTATTCCCGTTTCAACGATATGGTCAAGGATAAAACAGCGGTTTATATCTCCCACCGTCTGTCATCCTGCCGTTTCTGTGACAGAATCCTCGTGTTTGATAACGGTCAACTGATTCAGGACGGCTCACACGAAAACCTCCTCGAAAGTCCCAACGGCAAATACAGCGAACTCTGGAACGCTCAGGCACAGTATTATGCGGAGAATAAGGCCTAAACCCCAGTTCATTAAAATCAAATAAAACATAGAAAGAAAACCGCATTGGAGTAACACCCTCGACTCCAATGCGGTTTTTGTCGTTTTACGTCGTAAATCTGCACAATTCAGAACACGCCAAGTTGTGCAAAAAGTAGAAACTTGAAAAATCTTAAAATTTTTGCGTAACATTTCAGAAAATCTGTCATATATAATATAGAGTGTCATACAGTATAAAAGTCTTTTGCTTTAAAATATTATCAATATATCGGCACTTAAAAAGCCAAAAAGATAGGAGAGTTAAAATTGAAACTTGTTAAAATTCATATTGAGAGGTTTCGAGGAATTGAAGATCAAACCATTTCAGACATTAACAACGCTCTTGCTTTTATCGGAAAGAACAATGCAGGAAAAAGTGCTGCATTAACAGCCATAAGGGCTCTTTGGGGCAATTATACAATAGCAGAGAAGGATTTTCATAAAAACAGTACTGATTTAAAAATAAGCGCAACATTTATATGTGAAGATGATTACCTATTGGATTATTTTACTGATAGTAAAATAGGGATAATGAAAGTTCCTTCTTCATCGGGTGATTATAATAACGCTAGAGAAGGCACAAAGTGGGAAGAAATTTCTTTCAACGATTTTAAAACGGCACGTACAGATGTTCAAAATAACGGGTTGTTATACGATATTTCAACCAAAGAAGATTACTTGCAGATATGGCTAAAGGCAATAAAAAGCAAGTTTAATATAACTGAAGAAAAATTAAGCTTAGAGTTAACTTGTGATAAAGCTTCCTTAAAACCGTCATATGATAAAAAAGAAGCCGTTTGTTTGTTGCCTGCTTTGGCATTCATAAATGAATCAAGAAATTTTGAGGAAGAAGAGTCAGGAAAAAACCGTTCTCTCACAGCAAATATGTTTAATCATATTCTCAGTATGGATTCAATGGGAATATCAAGTTCTGGTTTATGTGAGAACTGTAACCATACAGACTGTGAAACACGATGCATAACCGCTATAAACGAAAAAACTGCTGCAGTATTAACGATGGACGAACTACAAAAGTTAGTTAATTTTAGAGCTAAAAGTAGTTCTGCCTCTATTACTCGAAGCATATCCGAACGGTTCAATAAAAACTATAGAAAAGACTTTAAGGTGAATATTAAAGCAACCAGCAGTATAAATAAATCTTTTTCTATATCCACGAAAATATATGATCCGGCACTGGATTCGGAAATTGAACTTTCTAATGTAGGTGCCGGTGTTCGCAGTGTTTATATTTTGTCTCTTTTACAAGTATTTCAAGAAATCAGTGCAAAACACACAATATTTATAATTGAAGAACCGGAGTTGTATTTACATCCTCAGTTGCAAAAAATGATGGCGAAAACATTAAGTGAAATTTCAGAAAACAACCAAGTGTTTTTCGCAACACATTCGCCTTTAATGCTCAGGGAATTCAGTTCTCATGAGATTCGACAGGTAAAATTGGATGAAGACAAATATGTAACCTTAATTGAAACCGCTGATTTGGATGATATATTAAATGAAATCGGTTATTCAAGCCAGGATGTTCTTAACACCGATTATGTCATATTTGTAGAAGGAGAGAGTGATAAGGAAATTTTGGAGTGTCTGTTACCCAAGTACTATAACATCGAATTGGAAAGAATTTCAATTATAGACACAAAATCTTGCTCGAATATCGGATATTACGCAACGCTTCGCTTTCTCAACAAAACAAAAATGAGTAAAGATTTAGCTATTATCAGAGATGTTGACACGGAAACCATAGAAGCTATCACAAACACACTAAAAAATCAGTTGTCCGTAAATATGAACAATGAATATTTTGATAAGATTAGCGATAAAATTTATATCACTAAGTTCAGCTCTATTGAAGGATACTTTTTCTCACCCGAAGTGTTAGTGAATCACAATATTTATGAAACCATTGACGACGTTTACAATGATCTTTGTAATAAGCTTACCGAAAAAAAGTCTGGTATTATTAAATATTTCAAGAAACATAATTCTGGTAATGAAGAAAGAATTAAGAAGTTTGAAGAAGAGTATGATGACAAAGTTGCTCATATAAGAGATAACTTAGAATGGATGAAATGCAATGTTCAAGGTCATACATATTTCGGACTTACACGCTCAGGAAAAGTTTCGTGGTCTGACTACATAAATGAGTTGCCTCGAGATGCATTTAAAGATTTGTTGGATTTCTTCGACTCACTTAGCTACTTTTTCGCAAAAAAGAAATAAGAATCAAAAAACGGCACCACACTAGTGAAAGTATGGTGCCGTTTTTTGCAACTATCTATTATCAGACAAATTTGTGTAGTCTGTACTGTTCCTTAGATATTCTTCCATTTTACCGCTTAACAATAATCTGACATAGCTCATTGGCTCGTTGTAGATGAGATAGTCAAGTTCGGATGTTTCGTACATATTGTTTGCATATTCGTTTTCAACGGCGATGCAGTCGATTGATACCATTGAACCGTCGGTTAATTTTACTTCAACACATGCAGTATCAATGTTAAATTCGCAAGATATAATATTGTTTTTCATAATTTGCAATTCCTTTCAGTTATTAATGGTAGCATGAAACAATGTGTGTTTAACCGCCGTTAACAATTTATTCATTGAATCCGTTATGAACACTCGTACCATAAAAAGAAGTGATTTCGAAGAAGTTGCTTCTTTTTTGTTTTTTGTAATAAATGGGATTCGAAGGACGAGCGGTACAGAGCAACAGTCCGGTGGACTGTTGTGACCGCGAGCGACCAAGCGAACGCAGTCGCGCGAGTCGAATCCCTTGCAGCGTACCATTATGAGTGTTAATAACGGATTCGAGTTATTAACACTCTCTTTTTTGCTGAAAATTAAGTTTTTTATTGGTCGCAGACTTTTTTACAGTCTGCGACCTTTCTTGTTTTATGCTGTCAGGTATTCAATAGCAACACCTTGCCGTATGTCAGCCTTGTAGTTTTCGCTGACGGTTGGCAGTTCAAGACAGCCCACAAATCGGTAATTGATAACGATTCTTTGCGTTCTGTTCTTGCCTGTACCCTCAATCTCGTGAACTTCAATTCGGTCAATCAGTTCGTGCAGCAGAGGTGCTGTCAGTGTTTCCATTTGCATAAACTTCCGTATTGCGGCTATGAAGATTTCTTTGCCCTTTTGTGTCTTTTCCAAAGAAGCAATCTGAGTACGAAGCTCGGGAACTTTTGCTTTCAACTCACTTCTTTCAATTTCATACTTTTGCGACGTGCACATAAACCATTCGTCCGTAACCTTGCCGTTTGAATTATCCTCATAGAGTTTGAGATAAAGCCTTTCAACTGTTTCAATTCTCTCGATGGCTTTCTTCAACTCGGCTTGTAAATGGTTTTTCTGTGCAAGTATGTCAGCATTGGTTTTGTTTGAAAGAATTTCTGCAAACGCTTCTTCGTCATACTCCATAAATGAAATTAACTTTCTCAACTCCATCAAAACAATCTGCTCTATTGCATCTGTTCTGACATAATGCCTGCTTTCACAGGTACCTCGGTAATCCTTCTTGTAGTTGGAACAACTGAAAAAATGAATATCCTTGTTGCGTGGATTGACGTGTGACCACAGCTTTTTACCACAATCAGCACAGTATAGAAAATCACAAAAGATGCTCTTTTCACCGTTTTCGGGCTTGGGTGCTCTGCGTTTGGTTTTAGCATTTTTCTCCTGCACCATTTCAAAAATTGCTCTGTCAATAATAGGCTCATTGACGTCTTTGAATATCAGCCAGTTTTCACGGTCATTCATATACCGTCTTTTGTTTTTGAATGACTTTGAATAGGTTTTGAAATTAATCACATCACCGCAGTATTCTTGCTGATGCAGTATTCCTGACACGGTTGACGGCAACCATTTATACGGGTCCTCATAAGCCTTTTTGCCGCCTCTTCCGATGCCTTTGCTTTGCCAATAGGCTCTCGGTTTCAGCACTCTGTTTTCGTGCAGAATGTGTGCAATCGTTTCATTGCCTTTACCCTCAAGACACATTTCAAAAATGCTTCTGACAACTTCGGCAGCCTCAACATCAATTACCCATTTCTTTGAATTCAGCGGGTCCTTATTGTATCCGTAAGGCGGCTGTGCCAACGGTTCACCGCAGTTGCCTCTGATACGACAAGCTGAACGGACCTTCTTTGAAATATCACGGGCATACATTTCGTTCATTATGTTTTTGAACGGTGCAATCTCGTTCTCGCCTTCTGCACTGTCAACTAAATCGTTGATTGCGATAAATCTTATGTTGTGGTCGGGAAAGAAGCTGTCTGTATAATGACCTACCGAAACATAATCTCTGCCGAGTCGGGATAAATCTTTCACCATAATCGTGCTGATATATCCCATTTCAATATCGTCAAGCAGATCCTGAAATCCCGGGCGGTTGAAATTAGTGCCTGTGTAACCGTCATCAACATAGTATTTGATATTAGACAGTCGAAGCTCTTTTGCCTTCTGAGCGAGCAGTTTCTTTTGATTGGCTATTGAGTTACTCTCCTTGTCCGTACGGTCATCTCTTGAAAGACGGCAATACAGAGCTGTGATTCCTGCGTTGTTTGACTGCATTAATCCTCCTCTCCGGCAGTCGAACATACATATTCCGCTTGTATTGTATTTTCATCTTCGGTGGTTGTCAAATGTGCGAAATCGCTACCAATAAAATCTGATAATTTTTCTTTCATAGTTTTGTTTTCTGTTTCGCTGAAACGAGATGAAACAATATACCGAACACCGTTGATGACATATTCATTTGCATCAGCCTCACTTGTTCTGAGTTCTCCACGGGTGTCTTCGATTATCTCGTGGAATTTTAATTTCAATAGTTTCCAAAATCTCATCATCTCGCACCTCTGTTTTTCTGTTTTTCAAGATGTCTGCCGTAATATTCAACAGCCTTGTTAAGAAAATCCTCTTTATCCTTTACCGTTGCATTAGGCTTTAAATATTTAATGATTCTGTCTTCGGGTATCTTTACCGTCTGCACTTGATTCGGCTTTTCTTTGGAGAGCATTTGCTGAATTCTTCCAGTGGTTAGAATACCTGCCTCATAATCCTTTCGCATCTGTGAAGCCTGAGCATACGAGGGAGTACAGTCATATTCCTGCATCGCTTGGTAAACCGTCCACTGAAAAGACGGCGTAAGGTAAGATAACTCCACGCCAACAGATAATGCTATTTTACCTTCATCCATCAGATTGAGTATTTGAGGAATGAGGTTTGTAAGGCGAATATATCTTTGTATTTGCCTCGCACTGTCTGAAGCATTTTCCGCCATTTGCTCATCTGTTCTTAAATTCGCGCCAACTTGGCACGAATTTCTTGACGGACGACCTGCTTTCCTTTTCATAGCATAATATTTCATCTGGTATGAAAACGCTTTTTCACTCGGCAAAATATGTTCTCGCTGAAGATTGGAATCAACCATTGCAATAGTCGCTTCATCTTGGGATAGTTCAAGCACATTAACCGGAACGGTTTTTAACCCTAACTTTGTAGCTGCAAACATTCTTCTGTGACCTGAAATAACCTCGTATTTGCCGTCATCAGTTTTTCTGACGGTAAGCGGAGTAATTATTCCGTTCTCTTTTATGCTTTGTATGAGAAGTTCCATTTCTTCATTGTCAACAACCTTAAATGGATGTTTGTTGAAAGGTACAAGATTTGAAATGGCAACTTCGGCTTTTGTGTTGTTTTCTGAAATAATATTTTCAGATTCATTTTTGAACAATTTCATAGTTATAAATTCCTTTCTTTAATAAAATTCTATCGGACATCTCTGTCCTTATCTTTGTGAATAGTGCGTTTCGGTTTTCTGAACTGTGCCATACGCTGTTCGTATTCGGCTTGTCTTGCTTCGTTAATCAACTCGACAACACGCTCATCACCGAAGATTCTTCTCACCAGCCGGAAGTCCTGAACTTCGTGAGTGAGCTTTTCGTTTTCTCGGTACAGCTTTTGATTTTCTTTTCTGTACCGTTCTTCATCGCCATACTTACACCGTAACTCATAGCTGATATTATCGAGTCGTTCTTTCATCTCAAAGCAACGCTTTACTGCTGTCTTGGCGATTGCAAGTAATCTTTTTATCAGAGGCTCAACGAACTTCGTTTTGTAAGTTTTGGCTGACATCAACGGCGGAGGCTCGGGCAGTTGAAACTCTTCTTCATCGTAAAATTGATTTGAGATTTCATCCATCTCACCTTCGAACTCCATCAGGTTTGAAACTCTTTCTCTGAGGTCATCAACCTTTATGTTCAGCTCTTCGGATTCTTTCGCAAGTGCTTCAACTTCTTCAGCCCGCATCTTCTTTTTGTAATCGTAATCGGATAAGTGTTCTTCGTGAGTGCCTTTATGTTCCCATTCAATGCCGTACTTTTGCATCACGGCTGCAAGCTCTTTCTTCTCGGCAAGTACCCAAAGACTCCACTCGGATTCGTGCTTTGAGTTTCCGACAAAGCCTTGGTTTGCGAGAGCCTGCTTGAGTGATACTCTTGTGTCCATTCCTCTTTTGCTTCCCGTTGTGAACGGAACAAAGTCGATGTGAAGGTGCGGTGTTGCTTCATCCATATGAAGGTGTGCGGAGAAAACTTTCAGATACGGATTGCGTTCTTGGAACGACCGAAAATATTCGTCGAGTATTCTCTCGGCAAGCTCACCGTTCTCATCTTTTGCACTCATATCATCACGGTCACCAATCTGCAAAATGATTTCGTGAAATGTTTTTTCCTGCTTACCCGTTCGGATTTTCTCATAGTAGTTTTCGATTTTTCTGTCGGCACGTTTCTGTTTAGCGTTGTATCTTTTCTGTGCCTCGTCGAAAAGCTGATGATACACATCCGTTATTTTTTCGTTGCAGTATTCAATGTTTCGGTGAGTTCTTTCGGGGTCTGTGTTCTTGGCATTGAACACTCTGCTGTTGTGATTGACCGAGCCTTTGCCTACCATTGCGCTTATCGTTCTTTTAATTCAATCCACTCCTTTCTATACTTTTCGAAACAGTAATTAATATGGTTTTGTTCAATAAGGTGCGAAGCACCGTCATTCAACAAAATTCTATGTCGCGTCAGCGACTGCGGTAACACCGCAAAATACAAGCAAAGCGCAGTATTTTATTTTGTTACTTTTGTCAAAAGTAACGCAAAAGCACTTTTGACACACTTTGTATATCAAAAGATGCTGTTGCGCTCTACGAGGTACACCAAGACGGCACAAATGCACCGTCTTGCGTGACGATGGTGACGACCGTGACGGTCTTTTATATGCCCCCTAAATCATCGTCACCATCGACACGATCGTCACGCTGAAGATGAAAACTCAGCTTTCTTCCTGCGTGACATCGACTGCTGCTGTAAGAAATACCGTACTCATTCAGCAGTCGTGAAGCGTTGACATTCAGCTTTAACGAGAGCGTGTTTGCTTTCAGGTCAACGCCGAGAAGTGCAACGAACTCGGATGCACTTCCTTCCCAATCGGGATTGTCGGTTGTAATTATTTCCGCAACCTTTTCAAGAAGCGGGTCAGGTTTTTCTTTCCAGAGTTCCGTTTCCATTTCATTAAGTTCCCACACCAACCGTTCTTCGTTTCTTGTTATGCGAAAAAGCAAATCGGGTTGGTCTCTGCCTGAAACATTGAGCGTTGCTTTGTTGCTTGTGCGTTTTTCTTTTTGCAGAATCAATGCACCGTCTGCCGCACCGAACAATCCGTTGGTGCCTGAAATCATATCGTACTTATCATCTGCTTTCAGTTTTCGTGTGTGATGAACAACTACAATGCAAATGCCGTGCTTGTCCGAAAGATTTTTCAGTTGAGTGACAACCTTGTAGTCATTTGCATAGGTGCTGTCGCTTTCTTCTTCACGGATTTTTTGCAGAGTGTCAATCATAACGAGAGTGGTATCGGGATGCTCATCAAGAAATATTTGTATCTGTTCTTCAAGACCGTTTGTGAGTTTACCTGCCGAAACGGAGAAGTGCAGAAGATCGGTTGTTTCTGTTCCGAACATACGGTACATTCTTTCCTGAAGTCTGCGGTAAGTATCTTCAAGAGCAAGGTACAAAACCTTTCCTTTTCTTGTCGGCAAGTCCCAAAGCGGTGTGCCTGTGCTCACATGATAGGCAAGTTGAGTTACGAAAAAACTTTTACCAATCTTCGGTGAACCTGCAAAAAGATATGTTCCGGGGTAAAGTAAATCCTTGATGACCGCTGCGTTACCGCAGTAAACATTTTCAAAAAGTTCCTGCATTGTTATTGTGTCAAGCGGTGTGATTTTGTTTTTATCTGACATCAATTTCCTCCTTTCCTTTAAATTTGTTTTGCCTTTTGGCGAGTACTAAATCATAGACATCATCTCCTTGTTTTTTAATGAAGGGCAAAACACCTTTCACTTATTTGAACAAACACCCCCGAAACGTACACCCAAATTTGGCTGTTTCCGGAAAAGTTCATAAAGAATTTAAAAAAGCCCTTCACTATGTATGAACTGGGAGAGGGCAAATTGTAGGGTGTTTTACGAAAAAATTTAAAATAGCCTTCACTTATTTGCACAGGGAGAAGGCAAAATTACACCCTATTCTGAAAAGTTTTTTAAAAAATCCTTTGCGACGGCAAAAGTGCTGTCAACATTTCAAAATCATTCTTTGTCCTTTACAAAGTGACGGCAGAATTGCCCTCATAAAAATGTTTTAGATAATAAAAAATGCCCTCCCGAAATCGGGAAGGCAAAAAAGTTTTAATTTTTCAAAACCATATGTTTTTAGATAATTTCCATCGGTCTAAACCGTGTGAGATTAGCTTTTATCAGATAGATTTTGTTTTTACGATGTAGTGTTGTTCAGGAATAACCAAACGGATAAAATAAAATTTTCAACAGTTTAGAGAATGATTTTATATAATTTTACAGCAAACCAAAAAGAATAAAAATCAGATTTTTCCAGGTTCGTAATAGAGAAAGAAAAAAGTTATGTAACTGCGGTTGTTTGAACAGCCGCAGTTTCTTGTTATCTGTTGAACTCATGCTCTTTTACATATTCGAGAAAAGCATTCATACAGTTGGAAATCCACTTGTTTTTATGATAAATAAGCTGTTTCCATATTTCGGTGTCAAAATCGCACACGTCGAGATAGCACAACTTACCTTCTGCAACCATATCTTTCGTAACAAAATCGGGCAGGTAGGAAATCATATCGCTTTCGGCTATGACCTGAGTAATAATGTCTGTTCTACCTATTTCAAGTACTGGTGTAATATCCAAAGACCTTTTAGCAAGCTCTTTATCGAAAACTCTTCGGTAGCCCTGACCGTATTCGGTGAGAATAAACGGCTCGTTGATAATATCCATAACAGAAAGATTCTTCACACCTGCAAATTTCGAATCAGTATGTGCCACAAAGTGCATAGACAGCGGCTCTTCTTTTGCAATAACATAATCCTTGTTATAAGAATGCGCATCAAGCGTGATGATGATATCCGCTTCGTTATGGTCGAGCATATCAAACATTACAGTTGTGTCAGCAGTAGTGAATTTAATTGAAATTCCGGGATACTCCTTATGAAAGTCAATATATCTGCAAGAAATCATTTCATCGCACACAGAGTCAGGCGTAACTATATGAACGTGCCCTTTGTAGCTTTGCTCCTGTGAAATGTTTTCTTTGAATTCATCGGTGAGTCCGAGAATCTTGTGTGCATAAGCAACAAGCTCGTGGCCACGCTCTGTGAGTGTAATCGTGTGGTTGATTCTTTCGAACAATAAGCAGTCCAGTTCTTCTTCAAGCTGTTTAATCTGAAATGATACTGTCGATTGCGAATAACCGAGCTGATCTGCTGCTTTTGTGAAGTTACCAAGCTCTGCAACGTGAATAAAAGTAGTTAAATTTCTAAATTCCATATATAGCTCCTATTATCGAAAATATCGATAGTAAAGATTGAAACCATTCGTTTGACTGATACCAATTTGCATTTTATAATAAAAACCATCAGAAAACAAGTTCTTTCGCAACAAAATTTTTAAGAACTTGAAACGGAGGTTTTAAAATGACAAATGCACAGACGTACACCATAGTTGCTCTTTGCGTTTATGCAATTGCAATGGCGCTTATCGGCTGCCTGAGCTATGGTAAATCCAAAACACTTGACGGCTTCCTTATCGGCGGCAGAAACATCGGCGCTTGGGTTACAGCCTTTGCTTACGGTACTACATACTTCTCCGCTGTTGTTTTTGTTGGTTATGCAGGTCAGCACGGTTGGAACATCGGTCTTGGCAGTATCTGGATTGGTATCGGTAATGCTGTTCTCGGTTGTCTGCTTTCATGGCTTCTCTTTGCTAACAAGACACGCAAGATGACCAAGAAGCTTCAGGCACGAACAATGCCCGATTATTTCGAGAAGAGATATGATTCAAAAGCTATGAAGATTATCGCTTCCGTTATCATTTTCGTATTCCTTGTTCCGTATTCAGCAGCTGTTTATAAGGGTCTCGGCTCACTGTTCAGCGCTGTTTTCCCCGGAGTTGAAACTTGGGTATGGATGCTTATCATCGCTTGCCTCACTGCAGTTTATCTCGTTGTCGGCGGTTACGTTGCTACAGCATACACAGACCTTGTTCAGGGTGTCGTTATGATTCTCGGTGTTATCTGTCTTGTTGCCGTTGTTCTCAAGAACGATGCAGTCGGTGGTATCACCGGCCTTGTTGAAAACCTCAAGGCAGTTCCCGAAGCAGGTGATCAGCTCACCAACATCTGGGGCGGCTCATCGTTTAAATTCTTGTGCTTCAACATAATGCTTACTTCATTCGGTACATGGGGTCTTCCTCAGATGATCGGCAAGTTCTACGCTATCAAGGACACAGCAGCTATCAAAAGAGGTACAGTTATTTCAACAATCTTCTGTATCGTCATCGGTTGCGGTGCTTACCTTATCGGCTCAACATCAAGACTTATCCTCGGCAACAATCTTCCCGAGGGTGGTGTTGATTCAGTAATCCCCACTGTTCTTATGCAGGTTTTAGGCGGTGGAACACTCGGCGTTATCCTTCTTGCGGTTATTATGATTCTCCTTCTTTCCGCTTCTATGTCAACTCTTGAATCTGTTGTTCTTACTTCATCTTCAGCAGTTGCAGTCGATCTTATCCCTGCGGTTACCAAGAAGAAAATCAAGCCCGAATCACAGATGGTTCTCACAAGAGTTCTCTGCCTCGTCTTCGTAGCTTGTTCCTTTATTTTTGCAACCCGTAATATCCCCATCATTGTAAGCCTTATGTCTTTCTCCTGGGGTCTTGTTTCCGGTTGCTTCATAGGTCCGTACATCTGGGGTCTCTTCTCAAAGAAGATTACAAAGATCGGTGCTTTCTCCGGTATCATTTCCGGTCTGCTCGTAGTTGGCGGTGCAACATTGGTTATCTCACTTCAGTCCGGCTTCAGCGCAGCAGCTGCAAAGTCTCCTGAAATGGGTGTTGCTGCAATGGCAGTTTCACTTATCGTTGTGCCCGTTGTAAGTGCTCTGACAAAGAACAAGGACAGCAAGAGAGTTGAAGAAATCTTCACCTGCTACAAGGAAGATTAAAACAAACATCGCAGATTTAGGCGAAGATCAGTGACTGCTCCTTTGTTAATTCTTATAAAACAATTTACTGCATTATCTTGTTAAAAGTGCAAAACTTTAAACTGATAAAGCATATGAATTTGGTTAAAAATTGCAATTGACTGTGTTTTTTCACGGTGATATAATGACAAAAATTGAATAACGCAAAATAAACGCGATGACGAGGAGCGGCAGATTAATCCTGCTTCAGAGAGCCGATGGTTGGTGAAAATCGGCGGATGGATTTATCAAGGCTAAATCACCTCCGAGCGGCGCGCCTGAAAATTTTTGAGTAAGGCAGACGGAATCCGACCGTTATAGCGGAGAGCGATGTTAGTCGTGATGTATGTAGTGTAACTACTTTAAAAGCTATGATGAGGAATAAGCGGTTTGAACCAGCTTCAGAGAGTTGACGGATGGTGCGAGTCAACGAATGGTCTTATTTGCGAGCTCTCCTCTGAGCAGCCTACCCGAACCAATCTTTATGATACATAGGGAGGACGGAGCCTGACCGTTACAGCAGGGCGCGATGTTGGTCGCAGTGAGTGGTCGCCTTATTTTAGGCGGCAAAAAGAGTGGTACCGCAAGATTTTTGATTATTTTTGTATCATAAATCCTGTCTCTTTAATTATTTTTAAAGAGGCAGGATTTTTTATTTTATTCGGATTGGAGTGTTGTGAAATGTTAACTCTTGACAAAATATTTGAAGCACAGGTTGTGCTAAAGGACATTATAAGGGCAACAAAGGTTGTTCAGTCAAACGGAATTGCCGCAGATTGCCAGCTATATCTTAAACCCGAAAACCTACAAAAAACAGGTTCGTTCAAGTTGAGAGGTTCAGGCTATAAAATCGCAACTCTTTCCGATGAAGAAAAGAAAAACGGTGTTATAGCCTGCTCGGCAGGTAACCATGCGCAGGGAGTTGCTCTTGCGGCAACAAAGCATGGAATCAAATCATTGATTTGTCTGCCCGACAGTGCACCGATTTCAAAGGTTGAAGCAACCAAGAATTTCGGCGCAGACGTTTGCCTTGTCAACGGATGCTACGATGATGCTTATGCAAAGGCACTTCAACTCAAAGACGAAATGGGTTACACCTTTGTTCATCCTTTCGACGATGAAGCCGTTATTGCAGGTCAGGGAACAATCGGTCTTGAAATTGCAAGTGACCTTGACGATGTTGATGCGGTAATCGTTCCTATCGGAGGCGGTGGATTGATTTCGGGCGTTGCATATGCACTAAAATCAATCAGACCCTCAATCAAGGTTTACGGTGTTCAGGCGGCAGGCGCACCGAGTATGTTCAATTCGCTGAAAAGCGGAAAAATCGAGTGCCTTGAAAGTGTTTCAACAATCGCAGACGGCATTGCCGTAAAACAGCCGGGTGAACACACATTTGAATTGATTAACAAATATGTTGATGATATTGCTCTTGTGACAGAGGATGAAATCGCAGGTGCGATTCTTGAACTTATCGAAAAGCAAAAAATGATTGCCGAGGGCGCAGGTGCAGTTTCCGTTGCGGCGGCAATGTTCAACAAATTCCCCATTCAGGGCAAGAAAGTTGTGAGCCTTGTTTCGGGTGGCAATATTGACGTTACAAGCCTTTCAAGAGTTATTAAAAGAGGTCTTATCAAATCGGGCAGAACTTCAAGTATGCTCATTGAACTTATCGATAAACCGGGTCAGCTGAAAGATGTTTCAAGAATCATCGCTGATTGTGGAGGCAATGTTACGGGTGTTCACCACGAAAGAGCAGGAAGCACTGAAAGCGTCAACGGCTGTTATCTGCGAATCACGATGGAAACAAGAAACTACGACCACGTTCTTGAAATTAAGGAAGCACTTCGCAAAGAAGGCTTCAAGATAGTTGAATAAAGGAGATTATTATGAATACTGTATATACAAAAAATGCACCCGATGCAATCGGTCCTTACTCGCAGGCAGTTGTTACAAACGGACTTGTTTTCACATCGGGTCAGATAGCAATAAACCCCGAAAGCGGTATGGTTGAAGCGCAGACAATCGCTGAACAGACAGAGCAGGTCTGTAAGAATATCAAAGCCGTTCTTGAAGCGTCGGGAAGCAATCTTGAAAACGTTGTTAAAACAACATGCTTCCTTAAAGATATGGCAGATTTTGGTGCATTTAACGAAGTTTATGCAAAACATTTCGTCGGCAAACCTGCACGTTCATGCGTAGCGGCAAAAGAACTTCCGAAGAATGTTCTTGTTGAAATTGATACAGTAGCGGAGGTTGCAAAATGATGGATTCAACCAAATACAAAGTGGGATATTATCCCGTTGATAAAAAATATAATAAATGGGTCAATAAAGACCATATCGAAAAAGCACCGCAATGGTGCAGCGTTGATATGCGTGACGGCAATCAGAGCCTTGTTATCCCGATGAGCCTTGAAGAAAAGCTTGAATTTTATAATCTGCTTTTAGAGGTGGGATTCAAAGAAATCGAGGTTGGTTTCCCTGCCGCAAGTGAAACGGAATATGAATTCCTTCGCACTCTTATCGATAACAATATGATTCCCGATGATGTCACCGTTCAGGTGCTCACTCAATGCAGAGAGCATATTATCCGTAAAACTTTTGATGCCTGCAAAGGTGCACCGAGTGCGATAATTCATTTCTATAATTCCGTCAGCGTTGCACAGCGTGAGCAGGTTTTCGGCAAATCAAAAGAAGAAATCAAGAAAATTGCCGTTGACGGCGCAAAGCTTGTCAAGAAATTTGCTTCCGAATACGAAGGCAACTTCCGTTTTGAATATTCACCCGAAAGTTTCACGGGAACGGAGTCTGAATACGCTCTTGAAGTTTGCAATGCGGTTCTTGACGTTCTTGAACCCAGCGAAACCAACAACGTTATCATCAATCTTCCCGTAACTGTTGAAATGAGCAGTCCTCACGTTTACGCAAGTCAGGTTGAGTATATGCACGAAAACCTGAAATACCGTGAGCACGTTACCATTTCTCTTCATCCTCATAACGACAGAGGAACGGGTGTTGCCGATGCGGAACTTGCAATTCTCGCAGGTGCAGACAGAATTGAAGGCACACTTTTCGGCAACGGTGAAAGAACGGGCAACGTTGATATCGTTACTCTTGCGATGAATATGTATTCCCACGGCGTTGACCCGAAACTTGATTTGTCGGATATGCCGAGACTTGTTGAAACATACGAAAGATGCACAAGAATGCACGTTTATGAACGTTCCCCCTACGCAGGTGCACTTGTTTTTGCTGCCTTTTCGGGCAGCCATCAGGATGCGATTGCAAAGGGTATGAAATACAGAAATAAGAAAAGACTTCACGAATGGAGCGTTCCCTACATTCCCATTGACCCCCACGATATCAGCCGCACCTATGATGCAGATGTTATCAGAGTTAATTCACAGAGTGGCAAGGGTGGAATCGGTTATCTTATCGAGCAGAATTACGGTTACATTCTTCCCAAGAAGATGAGCGAAGAGTTAAGTTATCGCTGCAAACATATTTCCGACAGCGAACACAGAGAACTTAAGGCAGACGAAGTTTTTGAGATTTTCAAGAGCAATTATCTCTGCGATGAAACTCCGATTTCAATCTCATATTTCGATTTTATGCGTGAGAATGACACGGTGAAAATCGAAGTTACTTTCTGCAAAAACGGTGAAGAAACCGATATGCAGGCAGAGGGCAACGGCTCTCTCAATGCCGTCAACAATGCACTCAAAGCCTACACGGGCGAAAACTATACTCTTCAGGTTTTCACTCAGCACAGTATGCAGGGTCAGGGTTCGCAGAGCGTTGCGGCTTCTTACGTCGGTCTTGAAAGAGAAAACGGCGAAATGTTCTGGGGTGCAGGCACGGATACAGATATTATCAAGGCAAGTACAAATGCACTTCTGAACGCTTTCTATAATATGACAAAAGGAGAAAACTGATATGGGAATGACGATGACTCAAAAAATCCTTGCCGCCCACGCAGGTCTTGATTCGGTTGCGGCAGGTCAGCTTATAAACGCAAAACTTGACATCGTTCTCGGTAACGATATCACAACTCCCGTTGCAGTCAACGAATTCAAAAAAGCAGGATTCAACAAGGTTTTTGATAAGGACAGAGTGGCTATTGTTCTCGACCACTTTGTTCCCAATAAAGATATAAAAGCGGCTGAACAGAGTAAAACCTGCCGTGAATTTGCTTGTTCGCATTGTGTCAGCCATTTCTATGACGTTGGTAAAATGGGCATTGAACACGCTCTTCTTCCCGAGCAGGGAGTTGTTACTGCAGGTGACTGCATTATCGGTGCGGATTCTCATACCTGCACTTACGGCGCACTCGGTGCATTCTCAACGGGTGTCGGCTCAACGGATATGGCGGCAGGTATGGCAACGGGTAAAGCGTGGTTCAAAGTTCCCTCTGCAATCAAGTTCAATCTTTCGGGCAAACTTCCCTCAAACTGCAGTGGTAAAGACGTTATCCTCACAATCATCGGTATGATTGGCGTTGACGGTGCACTTTACAAAAGCATGGAATTCTCGGGTGAAGGCGTTGCAAATCTCTCAATGGATGACAGACTCTGCATATGCAATATGGCAATCGAAGCAGGAGCAAAGAACGGAATCTTCCCCGTTGACGACGTTACAAAAGCATATATGAACGGCAGATGTGAAAGAGATCCCGTTGTTTTTGAAGCGGATGCAGATGCCGAATATGAGCAGACAATCGAAATCAATCTTTCCGAAATCGTGCCGACTGTTGCTTGTCCTCATCTTCCCGAAAACACTCATCCTGCAGATGAACTTGGCGAAATTCAGATAGATCAGGTTGTTATCGGCTCCTGCACAAACGGCAGAATGGAAGATATGGAAACCGCATATAAAATTCTTAACGGTAACAAGGTTGCCGATGGTGTGAGATGCATCATCATCCCCGGCACAATGCAGATTCTCCGTGAGTGTGTTGAAAAAGGATATTACACCGCATTTATCGATGCAGGCGCAGTTGTTTCAACTCCCACCTGTGGCCCGTGCCTTGGCGGATATATGGGCATTCTTGCCGCAGGCGAAAAGTGTATTGCAACCACCAACCGTAATTTTGTCGGCAGAATGGGTCACGTCGAAAGTGAAGTTTATCTTGCAAGCCCTGCAACAGCGGCGGCAAGTGCATTGACGGGTTACATAACCTGCCCCAAGGAGGTCTGATTTATGAATACTAAAGGAAAAGTTTTCAAATATCCCGATAACGTTGATACCGACGTTATCATCCCTGCACGATATCTTAACACTCCCGATGCAAAAGAACTTGCGCTTCATTGCATGGAAGATATTGACACTGAATTTGTAAAAAAAGTTGAATCGGGTGATGTTATGGTTGCAGGCTGGAATTTCGGTTGCGGCTCATCAAGAGAACACGCTCCCCTCGTTATCAAAACCTGCGGTACGGGTTGTGTTATCGCAAAGAGTTTTGCAAGAATTTTTTACAGAAATGCTATTAATATCGGTCTGCCCATCCTTGAATGTGAAGATGCGGCAGAAGAAATCAATGCAGGTGAAGAAGTAAGCGTTGATTTTGATACGGGATTAATCACCAACCACACAAGCGGCAAAACCTATAAAGCACAGCCGTTTCCGCCCTTTATTCAGAACATTATCAAGTGCGGCGGACTTTTGAAATCCCTGAAAGAAGGCGAAGATAATGAATAAAAATATAGCTGTTATCAGGGGTGACGGAATCGGCCCCGAAATCGTTGAGCAGGCACTGAGAGTGCTTGAAAAAACGGCAGAAAAATTCGGTCATACATTCAGTTTTACTGACGTTGATATGGGCGGATGCGCCATTGATAAATGGGGCAATCCCCTGCCCGAAGCAGAACTTCAGAAATGCCTTGAATCCGACAGCGTTCTGCTCGGCGCTGTAGGCGGTGAAAAATGGAACAACGTTGCAGGCGATATGCGACCCGAAAAAGGTCTACTCCGCCTTCGTGCAGGAATGGGTGTTTATTCAAACAACAGACCTGCTAAAATCTGGAAGCAACTTGCCGAAGCATCTCCGCTGAAAAAGGAGATTGTTGAAAAAGGCATTGATTTTATTATTGTGCGTGAACTTATCGGCGGAATTTATTTTGGCGAACATAAAACAGCGGGTAACGTTGCAACCGACATCCTTCAGTATAGCGAAGAAGAAATCGAGCGTATCGGCAGAATCGGTTTTGAAACAGCAAGAAAGAGAAACAAAAAACTCTGCTCTGTTGAAAAAAGCAACGTTCTTGATTCAAGCCGTCTTTGGAAAAAGGTTATGCACAGTCTTGCAGAAGAATATCCCGACGTTGAGCTTTCGGATATGCTCGTTGATAACTGCGCAATGCAGATAGTCAAGAATCCTGCTCAGTTTGACGTTATTGTAACAGAGAATATGTTCGGTGATATTCTTTCCGATGAAGCTTCGATGATAACAGGCTCAATCGGTATGATTCCCTCGTCAAGTCTCGGTGCAACTTCCTGCGGACTTTATGAGCCGATTCACGGCTCTGCTCCCGATATCGCAGGTATGGACGTTGCAAACCCGATCGGAACAATTCTTTCGGTTGCAATGATGCTTCGTTTCAGCTTTGATATGCCGAACGAAGCTGACTCCATTGAAAACGCAGTATCTGCCGTTCTTGATGACGGATTCAGAACTGCGGATATTATGAGCGACGGCTGTAAGAAAGTCGGCTGCTCCGAAATGGGAAATCTTATTATCTCAAGGATGTGAGAAGATGAAATTATCAGGTGCGGATATAATCGTCCGAACATTGATTGAACAAGGGTGCGACAGAGTTTTCGGTTATCCGGGCGGTCAGATACTCAACGTTTATGATTCGCTTTATTTGCATCAGGATGAAATCACCCACGTTCTTTCGGCTCACGAACAAGGTGCGGT
>JAFYVN010000001.1 GCA_017549105.1 Clostridia bacterium | reverse complement strand
GCAACAGGTGACACAGTGATTACCGCAACAGTTTATGACGCAGAGGGCAGAGAAGTTTGCCACGATACACAGATGATGAGCGCAAAGGCAGGCTTCTTCCAGAAGATAATCGCATTCTTCAAAAAGCTCTTCGGTCTGACCGTAACCTACCCCGCAATTTTTGAAGTTAAATAATTCAAACATATAACCAAAGACGGCTGAGTGTAAAAACTCAGCCGTCTTTTTCTGCGTCTTCTTTAAGATTTTCGAGTGCTACTCTCACCGCTTCAACAACAAAAGCAGTAAAAGTGCATTGTTTTCCCTCAATTGATTTTTCAACCTCTTCAATTATATCGTTGGGAAATCTTATGCATTTGTTTGTTGTTGGAGGTATGGCGGGGATTTTGAATTTTTTCATCTTTTATCAACTCCGCAATGCAAATATATATCCTATTGTATTGACATAAAATATATATTTATGCATTGCAAATGTATTGCAATTTTTTGGCATTTGTGGTATACTCCGATTTGGGAGGGGTAGATATGGGGTTCAGATTCAGAAAAAGCATAAAACTTGCACCCGGTATAAAACTTAACTTTAATAAAAAATCAACGGGTCTCACTTTTGGTGGGAAAGGATTTCACTATACCGTCAACAATAAGGGAAAACGCACTGCAAGTATGGGTATCCCTGGGACAGGATTATCATACAGTGCGACAAGCGGAGGCGAAAAGCCGAAAAAGAAGTATCAAAAAAATGATTATTTAATCGAATCTGAAGGTGATACAAAGGTGAAAAATAAGTCAAAGAAAAAGGGTTGTTTGCCTGCGGTGATAATTTCGCTTATTATTGCGGGGATTATAGGCTCTTGTGCAACAGACAGCACTGATATGGCATCAACAACCGTACTCACAACAATATCTGAAGAGGTCATATCGGAAGAAGTTACAACTGCTCCGACAACAGTTGCGGTGATTGCTTCTGCAGTTGCCGAAACAACAACTCTTAAACCCGCAACAACATTTACAAAAACAACAACAGAAATAGAAACCACAACAGAAAAACAAACGACAGCAAAACCTACAACAACCAAGCAGAAAACCACAACCCAAAAAGAAACAACTACCGAAATCAAAACCACAACTCAAAAAGCTACAACTACAAAAAAGGCTGAAACAACCAAGAAGGTTGTTACGACGCAGAAACCGACAACAACAAAGAAAGTCACAACTACCAAAAAGGCAACAACTAAACAAAAGCCAACCACAACCAAGAAGGTAACAACTACGAAGAAAAAAGTTGTGACGACGAAAAAGGCAAGCTATATTGCAACAGATGCAAGATATGTATTAAACACAAAGTCAAAAAAGTTCCATTATCCGTCGTGTCATTCAGCTGCCAAAATTAGTGCAGAAAATTATGCGGAGTTCGATGGTACTCGTGATGAAATTATGGGCAGGGGATATACACCTTGCGGTAATTGTGACCCTTGATGATGAATAAAATACAAGTTGAAATTTATACTGTACGGGACGGCCACTGTGTCGTCCCTTTAGTTTTGCGCAAAAGGAAATTCACGAAATATCTGACTGTCAAAAATTTTAACGGTGCAATTTATAAATGTCAGTATGTTTTGACAGATGTAAAGTTTACTTTTTGTAACAAATTTTTTGAACAATTCACATTTATCAATACATTTTCCAACTTGACACCGACAGGAATATGTGATATTCTACTGTTGTATATTTATAAATAAACAAATTTGTTTATTTATTCAATAAAATACGGGAGGATAGCCCGAATAATTCGGGTCATATCCGAAAAATTCAATTCGGATTGGCTTGTAATACTGCAGAAAGGAGGAGTCCGATGTTTATTCCCACACCCTTCGGCATAATGCTTAAGGAAAAAAGGGAGAATTCAAAGCTTTCGCAAGGCGAGTTGTCTCAGGAACTCGGCAAAACTGCGCAATACATAAGCAACATCGAAAAGGGCAAGAATAATTCACCGCCCGATGATGCGGATTTGCAGAAACTGATAAAACGGCTGTGCCTTGACGATGATGATGCACTCAGGTTCAGGCTCCTCGCTTATGCAGACAGAGGTATGCTTCCGCCCGAGATGTTCAGATATGTGATGGAGTCACAGACCTTGATACAGCTTATAAATTTCGCGATGAGCAACAGTATTCCGGATGATTATTGGGGCTCGATGCTGCAAAATATTACTAAAGGAGAATCATCATGAGCAAAACACCTGATTTTGTGAAATATGCTGCCTCGATTGTTCCGAGCGAACGTCAGATTAAATGGCAAGAAACAGAATTTTACGCTTTTATTCATTTTGGAATAAATACTTTTACCAATTCGGAGTGGGGTAACGGCAACGAAGACCCCGAGCTTTTCAACCCCGAAAAACTTGACTGCCGCCAGTGGGTGAAGGTGTGTCAGCTTGCGGGTATGAAGGGTCTTATTCTTACCGCAAAGCATCACGACGGTTTTTGTCTCTGGCCGAGCGCATATACTGACCACAGCGTGCGTTCAAGCAAGTGGAAGGACGGTAAGGGCGACGTTGTTGCCGAATGCGCAAAGGCATGTAAGGAATTCGGACTTAAGTTCGGTGTTTATCTTTCCCCGTGGGACAGACACGAACCTTCATACGGTTCAGGCGATGCATACAATAAATTCTTCAAAAATCAGCTTCGGGAACTTCTGACTGCATACGGCGATCTTTTCTGCGTGTGGTTTGACGGTGCTTGCGGTGAAGGTCCGAACGGAAAAGTTCAGCAGTACGATTGGGAAGGTTATTATAAACTTATCCGTGAACTTCAGCCGGATGCGGCTATCAGCATAAGCGGACCCGATGTGCGATGGTGCGGTAACGAAGCGGGTGTCTGCAGAAGCAGCGAGTGGAGCGTTGTGCCGTATTGGCACTCAAACAGTGAACTGATTGCGGCTGCAAGTCAGAAGGATGTCTCCAAACCGCCCAAAAAGATAAATCCTACTGCTCTTGATCTGGGCAGCAGGAAAGCAATCAAAAAGTGCAGCAAGCTTATCTGGTATCCCGCAGAAGTTGATGTTTCAATCAGAAAAGGATGGTTCTATCATCCCGAAGAGGATTATTCCGTAAAGCCGCTGTCAAAACTTATGGAGATTTATTATAATTCCGTCGGCGCAAACGCAAGCTTCCTTCTCAACATTCCGCCCACAACCGAGGGTAAGATTCACGAAAAGGATATCGAAACCCTTCTTTCGATGGGCGCACAGCTTGAAATAGACTTCAACGAAAACCTTGCAGATGATTCGGTGATGACCGACAGTCAGCACCTTGATGAAAAGCACACAGGTCAGATGGCGCTCAGTCATGACCCCGAGGATTACTGGCATTCGGGTGATGACCCCGAGGGCGCAGAGCTTGTTATTGATCTCGGTGACGATTACGATATCGACAAAATTGTTCTCGGTGAACACATCAGAACAGGTCAGCAGATTGAAAAATTCACTCTTTATGCAAAGCTGAACGGTAAATGGAAAAAGCTTGCAGCCGGTACAACAATCGGCTACAAGCGTATCTGCAGATTCAAAGAAATCCGTGCACAATATTTTAAATTGGTTATTGAAAAAGCAAGATGCTTTGCAACAATCTCAAAGTTTGAGGCTTATTAATCCCACTCTTTCCAGATTTCGGGGCAATAACCGACGGTTGCTTTTTTTCCGTTGCGGACTATCGGGGTTTTGTAAAGCTCACCGAATTCAAGAAGCTTTTCTTCGACAGCTTCTTTGCTTGCGAGATATTTGATAAAGTGTTTTTCGTAAGCCTTGGAATTCTCATTGATGAGAGCTTCCATTGAGCCTACTGCCGTTTTAACGCTCTGATATTCGCCTTTGCTGAGATTTTTCTGGGTGAGGTCAATGAACTGAAACTTAATTCCTCTTTCCTTGAAATATCTCTGGGCCTTCTTGGTGTCGAAGCATTTATTTGTTCCGAAAATCTGAATATTCATAAAGTTCCTCCGAAAAGTGGTGATAATAATATTATGGTAATAAAAATTCCACCGCAAGTCAATAGAGCAATCGAAATTCTTGAAGAAAACGGTCACAGTGCTTATGTTGTGGGCGGTGCGGTGCGTGATGCAATAATGGGTAAAACCGCCGATGACTGGGATATAACAACAAGCGCCCTTCCTGAAGAAACAGTAAGAGCGTTTAACGGATTCAGAGTGATTGAAACGGGCATAAAGCACGGTACGGTTACGGTTATTGTGGACGGCACACCGCTCGAAATAACAACCTACCGAATTGAAACGGGTTATTCCGATAACCGCCACCCCGACAGAGTTGATTTCACCGACCGCATTGAAGTTGATCTTTCGAGACGGGATTTTACTGTGAATTCGATTGCTTATTCACCGAAGAGGGGATTTGCAGACCCATTCGGAGGAAAAAAAGATATAGACAACAAATTGATACGCAGTGTCGGTGAAGCAGACCGACGGTTCGGTGAGGATGCACTCAGAATTCTGCGTGCGCTCAGGTTTTCGTCTGTGCTCGGATTTGAAATTGAACCCGGAACTGCTGAAAGCATTCACCGCAACTGCAATTCACTGAAAAATATTTCTGTTGAGCGGATTTTTGTTGAGCTTTCGAAGCTTCTTTGCGGAAAGGATGCGGGCAGAATACTGCGTGAATACGAGGATATATTCTTTTTCATTTTGCCAGAACTCAAGCCGATGAAAAACTGTTTGCAGAACCACGAAAGGCACATTTTTGATGTGTGGGGACATACGGTGAAGGCGGTTGAAAGCGTTGAACCCGTTCCCGAAATGCGATTTGCGATGCTTCTGCACGATTCGGGAAAGCCTCATTGCAAAATAACCGACGAAAACGGAACCGACCATTTTTACGGGCATTCAAAAGTTAGCAGAAAAATCGCAGAGGATGTGCTTCTGAAACTCAAAACGTCAACAGCGTTCAGAAACCGCATTTGCGATCTTGTTGAATATCACGATTTTCTGCCCGATAAGATAAGCAAAAAAACCTATAAAAAATATATTGCCAAGCTTGGATATGACACCGTAAAAGATCTTTTTGAAATAAGAAAATCCGATATATCGGCTCAGAATCCGAAGTTTCTTGCAGAAGAACTTGTGAGAAATGAATCGGGACTTAAAATTCTCGAAGAAATATCATCGGAAGAAAAATGTTTTAAAATAACCGACCTTGCAATCGGCGGCAGAGAACTGGTTTTACTCGGACTGAAGCCGTCACCCAAAACGGGAAAAATTCTTGAAATCCTTCTTGATGAAGTTATGGATGAAAAGATTGAAAATACACATGAAGCTCTGAACGAAAGAGCATTGCAGCTGATAAAGCAGCAGGAAAGGAGAGACAATGGAAACTGTAAAAATTGAGAATGCGCAGGAGTTTGACAGCTTTGTGCGTTCACATCCGAAGGGACATATGATGCAGACATCTGCCTGGGGTAAAGTTAAAAAGGAATGGGAATGGAGAGGTTTTATCTGCCGTGATGCCGACGGAAAAATCAAAGGTGCGTGCGGTGTTCTTCTGCGCCAGATACCGATGACTCCGTTCAAGATGATGTATGCTCCCAGAGGCCCCGTCTGTGACCTTGCGGATAAAGAAACCGTTAAAGAAATTCTCACCGCTGTTAAGGAATACGGCATAAAGAATAAGGCATATACATTTAAAATAGATACCGATACCCTTGCATCAAACTCCGAATATATTTCGCTTCTCAAGGAAATTGGATTTACATTCAAGGAGCACGGTGCGGGATTTGACACCATTCAGGCGAGATATATTTTCCGTCTTGATATCGGCGGCAAAACCGAAGAAGAGGTTATGGCTTCCTTCCATCCCAAAACACGTTATAATACCCGTCTTTCCGCAAGAAAAGGTGTAACAATCGAAATCAAGGGTGCCGAAGCCTGCGAAGAATTCCACGATCTTATGCTTGTTACCGGCGAGAGAGATAATTTTGCAACCCGTGACACATCATATTTTAAACGCATTATGGATGCATTCGGTGATGATGCAAGAATTTATCTTGCAAAGTACGAAGGCAAAACCATTGCAGGTGCGCTCAATGTTGTATGCGGAGATAAAGAGTGGTATGTTTACGGCGCAAGCTCAAACGAATACCGCAACGTTATGCCCAACTATCTTGTTCAGTGGGAAATGATAAGATGGGCAATCGAAAGAGGCTGCAAATACTATGATTTCAGAGGCGGTTATCCTGACGAAAGCAATCCGCTTCACGGAATCTTCAAATTCAAAAAAGGCTTCTGCAACGACTATATGGAGCTGATGGGTGAGGCAGACCTTGTTATTGACAAGCTCGGTTTTGTTGCGGTCAATGCCGCACAGAAGCTTGCAAAGTCAACAAGAGGTATCAGAGCAAAAATCATCAACAAGAAATAAATCAGAAAAACTCCTCGGCAGAGTTTTGGCTTTGCCGCTCAATTCCTCCATACGGGGCAGTATCTTCAGATGATACTGCCCCGGCTTTTTTGAAAACGGCAAAAGAAATGGCGTAAGAAAAATATACAACCTGAAAATTAGCCGGAACTAACTGTTTGTGCAAACCGCCAAAATTAAAAATATATTTGAAAATCCGATTGACAAAGCAGGAAAATTCAAGTAAACTGATGATAGTTAGTGGATGCTAACCAAATATGTCATACCGTTACGGTGTGCTGTGGCGGAGGTTATGTTTTTATGAGAACCTTAAGAGATGTAAAAATAGGAAAAAACGCAAAGGTTGTCAAGCTTCACGGTGAAGGTGCTCTCAGACGCAGAATTATGGATATGGGTATTACCAAAGGCGTTGAGGTTTTTGTCCGTAAAGTTGCTCCTCTCGGAGATCCTCTTGAAATTTCAGTAAGAGGCTATGAGCTTTCAATCAGAAAAGGCGATGCCGAAATGATTGAGGTTGAATAAATATATTATCCGGGGATTTATCCCCGACTTTTTCGAAGTTCGGGTTAGCATTGGCTAACCTTGGAAGGCAGGGTTTTATATGGATATCAAAATTGCGCTGGCAGGCAATCCCAACAGCGGCAAAACAACGCTTTTCAACGCACTTACAGGTTCAAATCAGTATGTAGGCAACTGGCCGGGTGTAACCGTTGAAAAAAAAGAGGGCAAGTTCAAAAAGCAGGAAGGGGTTATTGTAACCGACCTTCCGGGTATTTATTCACTTTCGCCCTATACACTCGAGGAGGTTGTTGCCCGTAATTATCTTATCGGTGAAAGACCCGATGCGATTCTGAATATTATCGACGGCACAAACCTTGAACGCAATCTTTACCTCACAACTCAGCTTATCGAGCTTGGTATTCCCGTTGTCGGTGCGATAAATATGATGGATATCGTCAGAAAAAACGGCGATAAAATCGATACCGAAGAAATCGGTAAAGCGCTTGGATGCAAGATTTTTGAAATTTCCGCACTTAAAGGAACGGGTATTGATGAAGCAATCGAAGCGGCAATTGAGGCGGCAAAATCGGATAAAAGAGAGCATCGCCACATTTTTTCGGGACCCGTTGAACATGCGCTTGCCCATATCGAGGAAGCGGCTGTTCACGATATGCCGATTGAACAGCAGAGATGGTATGCGGTTAAAATTTTTGAACGTGACCCCAAGGTGCTCGAACAGCTTAATCTTGACCCCAAACTTCTTGCTCATATCGAAGAGGATATCAAGGATGTTGAGCTTGAAATGGATGACGATGCAGAGAGCATTATCATCAACGAGCGATATAATTACATAACAGACCGTGCAATGAAAAACAGCAAGAGAAAACGTGCTGGTAAAATGTCGGTTTCGGATAAGATTGATATGATTGCAACCAACAGAATTCTTGCACTTCCGCTTTTTGCACTTGTTATGTGGCTTGTCTATACGCTTTCAATCGGAACGGTCGGAGATTGGACCGTAAGCTTTATGAACGACGGTCTTTTTGGCTCTTTCAAGGATCTTGATCCCGGATTTTTCGGCTATTCGGTGCTTCAGCATATTCCGAGTATCCCTGAACTTCTTGACAGAGTTCTTCTTTCGGCAGACGGAACTCCCGTTATTGCTGAGTGGCTTTACAGCCTTATTATGGACGGTATCGTCGGCGGTGTCGGTGCGGTTCTCGGTTTTGTTCCTCAGATGCTTGTGCTTTTCTTCCTTCTCTCAATTCTTGAGGACTGCGGATATATGAGCCGAGTTGCGTTTATTATGGACAGAATTTTCCGACGTTTCGGTCTTTCGGGCAAGAGCTTTATTCCCATTCTTGTTGCTTCGGGATGCGGCGTGCCGGGAATTATGGCTTCAAGAACAATCGAAAACGAACGTGACCGAAGAATAACAATTATGACCACCGGTTTTGTTCCTTGCGGAGCAAAAATGCCGATTGTCGGTCTTATTTCAGCCGCTCTTTTCGGCAGAAAAGCCTGGGTTGCCGTTGCTGCATATTTCATAGGAATCGCTGCAGTTATTATTTCGGGTATCATTCTTAAAAAGTTCAAGTCTCTTGCAAGCGAACCCACTCCGTTTGTTATGGAGCTTCCTGCATATCACGCACCCCTTGCAAGAAATGTTCTCAGAACAACATGGGAAAGAGGCTGGAGCTTTATCAAGCGTGCAGGCACTGTTATTTTTGCTGCAAGCGTTATCATATGGATTCTCAACAGTCTGTCGTTTGAGGGCGGACTCCATTATATCGGCGACGGTGATGCGAAGTCGATTCTTAACGCACTTGGTGAACTTATCGCCAATCTCTTTATTCCTCTTGGATTTGACAGCTGGCAGGCAGCGGTTGCAACCGTTCTCGGTCTTGTTGCAAAGGAAGAGGTTGTCGGCGTGTTCGGTTCGCTTTCGTCAATGGCAAATGCTGACCTTGCCTTTGAAATGATTGAATCGGGCGAAGGTTCTCTTGCAATCATCGGCCAGGAATTCTTTGGCAGCAATCCGTTCAGTGCATTCTCTTTTATGGTGTTCAACCTTCTCTGTGCTCCCTGCTTTGCGGCTATGGGTGCAATCAAAAAAGAGATGAACAGCGGCAAATGGACTGCGGCAGCAATAGGATATATGACAATATTCGCTTATGCTGTTTCACTTATGTTTTATCAGTTCGGTATGTTCTTTACCGGAGCGGGATTCACAGTCGGCACAGCGGCGGCAATTGCAGTTCTTGTTGCCTTCATCTACTTTATTTTCAGAAAGAATAAATACGTAAATACAAAATAAAAAAGGAGTGAGAAGTATGGATTTTGCAACCTTTGCGGTTGCGGCGGTAATCGCTGTTATCTTCTTCGCAATTATTTTTACTTCGGTCAGAAGCCGTAAAAAAGGCAAGAGTTCATGCGCTTGCTCGGGCGGTTGCAGCGGATGCAAAGGCGGTTGCTGCGGAATAACAGATGAGAAATAAGTCAAAGGTACCTTCATTTTTCGAAGGTACCTTTTTTGTTTCTTATGTACAAAATTTACATAAAAATTAATAAAGTTAACAAAACAATTAAAATTATTCAGAATTGTTTAAGATTCGATTAAGATTTGATTTATTCTATTGATTTTGGAATTTTGTGTGCTATATTGTAATTATGGAGAACGATTATGTTTTTCAGGAGGGACAAAATGAAAAAGAAAACCAACATTGAAGTGGGCTGGCTTTATGCTTATGTCCACTTCATAACCGAGATTGTCTGCTTCTATGTTTTGGGCAGAAAGCTTGGTGACAGCGCATTTCTGTGGCTGTTTCCGTTTATCTATGATGAGCTTGCGTTCGCTCCGCAGTCGATAATCGGTTACATCAGCGACAAATTTCCGAAAATCAACATGGGAGTTATCGGAACATTTCTGCTTGCGGCAGGAGTTCTGTTCTGCAATGTTGATGTTCTGCCCGGTGATTTTACAGCGCTTGTGATTCTCTGTATCGGTAATGCGTGTATGCATATCGGTGGCGCAGAGGTTGCTCTCAGATGCTCGGGTGGAAGACTTTCTCACGGCGCAATTTTTGTGGGCGGCGGTTCGTTCGGCGTTATTGCGGGTAAGCTGCTTTCAAAAACACCCATACCGTTCTATGCGGTGATTCTTCTTGCGTTCACAATGATTCCGTTTGTTCTGCTCGCAGAAACCTATAGAAAAAAAGCGGATGCCGAAAGTGTGTGCCCGTGTGCGGGATTTGATTATCATTCAAAGAATATATCTCCTGTACTCGTGATAATTCTAACGGTGTTTGTTGTTATGGTAAGAGGTTATATGGGCTACGGAATTCCGACTTCGTGGAACAAAACCGTTATCCAGAATGTCATTTTTTATGTCACCATGGGTATCGGAAAGATGGCGGGCGGAATTGTTGGCGACAAAATCGGCGTAAAGAAAACGGCAATGATAAGCGTTATCGGAGCGTTGCCGTTCCTGATTTTCGGAGACAAAATAATGATGGTTTCCATTATCGGTGTAATGATTTTCAGTATGACGATGTCAATTACTCTTGCTCTTCTTGTGTCTGTTCTGAATAATTCACCGGGTCTTGCCTTCGGGCTTACGACGATCGGACTTTTCCTTGGCACTGTTCCGATATTTTTCTTTAAGTTCACAACTGTTCAGGCAAACTGTGTTCTTATTACGGTGCTGTCTGCCGTTTGTGTTGCGGTGTTTCAGATTATTATAAGAAAGGAAGAAAACAAGCATGGACAGCTTCAAAATACTTGTCAGTGATTTCCTTCTTTCAAGAGTGAGAGAACCGCTGATTATTCTCGGAATCATTGCAGTTGCAATTATCGCCGTCACCGCTGTTTTTGTCGGAATTGAGCTGAAAAATAACGGTAGAGGAGAAAATGATGCTTAACGAACTCCCTAAGTATATGGCGATATCGCTTATCCTGACGCTCATAATCGAATGCTCAATGGCTTGGGCATTAAAAGTCAGAGATAAAAAAGATATGCTTAATGTTGCGCTCGTGAATGTGTTCACTAATCCGCTTGTTGTCTGTTTCTCTTTTCTTTCAGGCTTCTTTTACGGTAGTGATGCACGCATAGGCGCAACGCTTTATCTTGAGCTTTTCGCATTTATCAGCGAAGCTCTCATTTATCGAAAAACTCTTTCATTCAGGCGATTGAACCCGTTCCTTCTGTCGTTGATTCTTAATGCAACGTCATATCTTTCGGGTTTGGTTATAAACAAAATCATTTATTAAAAGGAGAAATATTTTATGAGAAAGTTTTTATCGCTTATCCTTGTATTTGTTGTTGCTTTCAGTTTTTCATCGCTGGCATTTGCGGATATGGACGGTCCGGCATTTACAAATTTTGATGTTGTTGTAACAAATCTTCTGGGAACCTATATGTTTAGTTATGATTTAAAAGAAGTCAACGGATTTCTTCCCAAAGATACTGTGGTAACAATCAACGGTGAATATGAGATGGATGACGAAGAGTATTATAGCATCGAGTACAATGAAAAGTACGGCTACATCAAAGTTGCTGATACTGCTTTGACAGAAGATATTTATGCGCCCGAAAAGGGATATAAGCTTGACAAAGAAACAAAATCAATTGTAATTTCAAATGGTCTTTATATGTATAAAGGACCTTCGGAAAAGTTTGAGAAGTTCGGTGAAGAAATCCCTGTAGGTACTGTTCTTACATATAGATATGCCAACGCTCAGTACGATCCGCCTTGGGCATATGTAACCTATAACGGAGTCAGTGGTTGGGTGTATATTTATGAATACGGTGTGGCATTTTATTGCGCAACTCTGTTTGAAGAAGATTCGGTTTATTCTGGTGACCTCTATGTTGTGCTTGACGGCGTAAGGCTGACCAATATTCCCGAAAACCCTGAATATGAACAGTACCGTGACGAAGATGAAAAAACCGGTGCTGAATATGTTACAAAAGAAATTCCCGTAGGCACAAGACTTGAGTTTGATAATTACTACTATAAGAACGCTAAATCAATTTGGGTTTATACCGAATATAACGGCGTAAAGGGATGGATCGAAACGGATACCGGCGGCAACGGTGGAAGCTATAATGCAACCGCAATCGGTATGAACGGTGCATATTATGTATGGCAGAAGGATGGATTCCCGGTTTACAGCAAAGCGGGCGATACCTCGAGCAAGGTTATCGGCAAACTTGAAAAAGGCGACTTTGTCCAAACAAAATATGTTGCATACAACGACGAATGGCTTGACGCAGACGACAACCCGAACGACAGTATCTATAACGAGACTATGTTGGTGGATAAAAGTTGGTACGGCGTTGAGATTGACGGTGAACTCGGCTGGATTTATTCGGATTGCACCGATAAAGACGAAGGTTATATGTCTTTGATGTACTGGGATTTCGGTCCCATAAATACGGTGAACAAGGAAGTGAATCTTCTCAGCAAGATGGCTGAGGATTCCGATGTAATTGCAACCATTCCCGCCAACACCGTTGTTATTGCCATTGCCCAAACTGAAGATTACATCCTCGTCGATTATGACGGAAAAATGGGATATGTAACGGCAAACTCATTAGTTGAAAAGACATGGGAAGAATACGAGGCAGATAATTACAGTTTTGATGATTATTTTGCGGGCAGAAAAGCAGAAGAAACAACTCTTCCCGAAACAATTGCCCAGCCGACAACTCAGGCTGTTTCTGAAATGCTGACAGAGGCTGAAACTGAAGCTGAAAAAATCGAAGAAAACACAGAGAAAAACAGCTTTACCCCCACCCAGATTGCAATATTCTGCGGTGCAGGTGCGGTTATCATTGCTCTCACTGCGGCAGTCACTATTATTCTGATTAACAAGAAGAAAAAGGCATAAAAAACAACAATCCCCGTCAAATCCAAATGGTTCTGACGGGGATTAATTTATTTTAGTGATGATTTGAACAGCAGGAGCAGTCGCCTGTGCAGCCCGAATTTTCTTTTGCAATGGCAAGCATAAGCTTGATTCTGTTTTCCTGGTTAACCTTGGTTGCGCCGGGGTCATAGTCGATGGGAACGATGTTTGACTGCGGATACATTTCTTTGAGCTTTCTTATCATACCCTTGCCGACGATGTGGTTGGGCAGGCAGCCGAAGGGCTGCGCGCAAACGATGTTGCCGTAGCCGCTTTCGATAAGTTCCATCATTTCAGCGGTCAGAAGCCAGCCTTCACCCATTTTGCAGCCGGGTCCGATAATTTTGGTGCAGATTTCCTTGATGTGTGCATAGGGTGCGGGCACATTGAAATCACCGTATGCGCTTGCGGCATCAAGAAGGTTCTTTTCAACCTTTGAAAGATACCACATTGCAATTCTCATTGCGATTTTCTTGAAGGGATTTCCACCGTAAAGCTTGATATCCTCAAGACGGTTGTCAACCTTGAAGTTGATGAAGCCGAGAAGACCGGGCACCATAACTTCGCAATCCTGACCGAAAAGGAATTCCTCAAGATGGTTGTTTGCAAGGGGTGAATATTTAACATAAATTTCACCTACAACGCCGACCTTGGTTTTTGATATGCTCTTATCAAGAGGGATTTTTGAGAAACTCTCGGTGATTTTGGGGAGATTCTTTTTGATTTCAAAGAATGAATATCCCTTGCCCTTCTGCATTTCCGCACTGAGATCTTCAATCCACTTCTGAGTGAGTCTTTCTGCATCGCCTTTGTTGACTTCGTAAGGCTCAACCTGATTTTTAAGAAGCATAATCAGGTCGCCGTAGATAACTGCGGAGAGCATCTTGAGAGCCATCGAAAGACGGATTTTGAAGCCGCTGTTCTTTTCAAGACCCGAGAGATTGAGCGAGATAACGGGCACCTGGGGATATCCCGCCTTTTTAAGAGCTTTTCTGAGAAGGTGAATGTAGTTTGAAGCTCTGCAACCGCCGCCTGACTGGGTGATGAGAAGAGCCGTTTTGTCGGGATTGTATTTACCTGTGTTCAGCGCATCGATAAGCTGACCGATAACGAGAAGCGCAGGGTAGCAGGTGTCGTTATGAACATATTTAAGACCTTCGTCTATAACAGTTCTGCCGTCGTTTTTGAGAAGTTCGGTTTTGTAGCCGTACTGACCGAAAATGTTGATAAGCAGATTGAAATGGATTTCAAGCATATTGGGTGCAAGAATGGTGTAATCCATCATATCTTTTGTAAATTCAACTCTGTCTTCAATAATTTTTTTACTCATAGTTGCACCGCCTTATCTTCCTGTTGCAGCAAACAGACTGCGGAGTCTGATTTTAACCGCACCTGGGTTTGAGATTTCGTCAATTTTAATCTGGGTATAAATTTTGCCGTCTTTTTCGAGGATTGTTCTCATTTCATCGGTTGTGATTGCGTCAACGCCGCAGCCGAATGAAACAAGCTGAACGATGTTGAGGTCCTTATCGTTTGCTTTTGCAACATATTTTGCCGCCGCATAGAGTCTTGAATGATAGGTCCACTGGTTGAGAACGGTTGTGGGGAATTTTTCAACAAGGGGACTTACGCTGTCCTCGGTGATAACGGTTGCACCGCATTCGCAGATGAGCTTGTCGATGCCGTGGTTGATTTCTTCGTCAAGATGATAGGGTCTGCCGCAAAGCACGATAACGGGACGGTCAGCCTTCTTGGCTTTTTCAATATATTCCATACCCTTGACATGGATTCTGTTCATAAAGCTGTTGTATTCGGTATATGCCTTGTCTGCCGCCGCTTTGACTTCGGATTTTGAAATTCCGCTGAAGTGTTCGCAGAGGATTCCGTGGATTTTCTTTGCAAAATCTTTGGGTCTATGAAGACCTACGTAATCCCACATAAAATTGATTTTCTTAAGGTCGCCTACGTTTGAACGGATAACCTCAGGATAATATGCAACAACGGGGCAGTTATAGTGATTGTCGCCGAGATCTTCGTTGAGGTTGTATGTCATACAAGGGTAGAAAATATTTTCAACCTTCTGTGCGAGGAGTGATTCAATGTGACCGTGAAGAAGCTTTGCAGGGTAGCAGACGGTATCCGAAGGAATTGTGTGCTGACCCGAAACGTAAAGCTCTCTTGTTGATTTTTCGGAGAGCGCGATTCCGAATCCGAGCTGTGTGAAGAAAGTGTGCCAGAAGGGAAGAAGTTCAAACATATTCAGTCCCATCGGCAGACCGATTGTCGGTCTCTTACCCTTGACGGGTGCGTATTTTGAAAGAAGCTCACGCTTGTAGTCAAACATATTGTCGCCCGCATTGGTGTTAGCCTTTGCGAGGGGCTTGCTGCATCTGTTGCCACCGATGAAGCTTCTGCCCGAGGAGAAGGTGTTGACGGTAAGACGGCAGTTGTTGCTGCACTTTCCGCAGGTAACAGCCTTAACCTTGTGCTCAAAGCTTTCAAGCTCTTTTGCGGAGATGAGAGTGCTCTTTGAAGTCGCTCTTTCCATAGAATAAAGAGCCGCACCGTAGGCACCCATAATGCCCGAAATTGCGGGACGCACAACATCTCTGCCGATTTCCTGCTCGAATGCACGGAGTACGGCATCGTTGAGGAATGTACCGCCCTGAACAACTATGTTTTTGCCGAGTTCATCTGCACTTGATGCTCTGATAACTTTATAGAGTGCATTTTTGACAACGCTGATCGAAAGACCTGCTGAAATGTTTTCGATTGTTGCGCCGTCTTTCTGTGCCTGTTTAACAGATGAGTTCATAAAGACTGTGCAGCGTGAACCGAGGTCAACGGGTCTGTCTGCAAAAAGACCGAGCTTTGAGAACTGCTCAATTCCGTATCCCCATGCAGCAGCAAATGTCTGAAGGAAGGAGCCGCAACCCGATGAACACGCTTCGTTGAGGAAGATGTTGTCGATTGCGTTGTTTCTGATTTTGAAGCACTTGATGTCCTGACCGCCGATATCGATGATGAAATCAACGTCGGGCTTGAATTTCTTTGCAGCTGTGAAGTGTGCAACGGTTTCGACAAGACCGAAATCAACCGCAAAAGCGTTCTTGATTATGTCTTCACCGTAACCGGTAACAGCGCTCGATGCAACAACAGCATCGGGGAATTCTTCATAAAACTCTACAAGGAAATTCTTGATGAGCGATACGGGGTCGCCGCTGTTGGGCATATATCTGCTTGTAACGATTTCACCGTTTTTGTTGATAACAGCCGCCTTGACGGTTGTTGAGCCTGCGTCGATACCGATATAAACCTCTTCGCCTTTTTGAATTTTAACATCGGTTGCAACGGTGTTCTTTGCGTGACGAACGGCAAATTCTTTATATTCTTTTTCATCCGCAAAAAGGGGAGTTGCGCCGAGGTATTCGCCGCTTTCCTTTGCGTTTGCGATTTTTTCTTTGACTTCCTTCATATCAAGCACAGTGCCTTCGGATGAATAAGCCGCACCGAGTGCAACGAAGTAAAGTCCGTTTTCGGGGCAGGTTCCGGTTACTCCGAGACCCTTGTCAAATGCCTTGCGAAGCTCTGAAAGGAAATAGAGAGGACCGCCGAGGTAAACAACATTGCCTTCAATCTTTCTGCCCTGAGAAAGACCTGCAACAGTCTGATTGACAACTGCGGTGAAAATACTTGCGGCGATATCGTTCTTTCTTGCGCCCTGGTTGAGCAGAGGCTGAATATCAGATTTTGCAAAAACACCGCATCTTGAAGCGATTGAATAAATCTTTTCGTGGCTTTCGGCAAGAGTGTTCATCTGAGTGGGATCAACTCCGAGGAGTGAAGCCATCTGATCGATGAAAGCACCTGTACCGCCGGCGCACGAGCCGTTCATTCTTACCTCAACACCGCCCGTGAAAAAGAGGATTTTTGCATCCTCACCACCAAGCTCGATAACAGCATCAGTGCCGGGAAGAAGGCGGGAAACGCTGACTCTCGTTGCGTATACTTCCTGAACAAATTCAAGACCGAGAGCTGTTGCAAAGCCCATACCTGCAGAGCCTGAAACGGTGAGTGAAGATTTTTCAAACTGGGGATGTTTGGTTATAATTTCGGAAAGCATTGCAGCGCTTTTTTCTGCAATTTTTGAATAGTGGCGCTCATATGCCTTATAAACTATGTTGTTGTTATCGTCGATTGCAACGCACTTGAGAGTGGTTGAGCCGACATCCATACCTATTCTCATCTTTTGTTCTCCTATGCGTGTTTACGGTTTTCATTTTCTTCGCTGAGGTTTTCGAGCATAAGACGTTCAACCTCGTTGCGGAGTTTTGTGTTTGCTTCTTCGATTGTCATATCGCCTACTTTGAAGGGTTCACCGTAGCGTATTTTAAGGTTTTTGCTGCGGAAGGTGTAGTCACCTGTCAGACCAAAGGGAACTATGTATGAATCGGTTTTCTTTGCCATTGAAACGGCACCCGTCTTGAAACGGAGAAGAAAATCTTCTGTTTTGTTTCTTGTTCCTTCGGGGAAAATGCCGATTGCACCTTCTTTTTTAAGAACCTTCATTGCAGACATTGCGCTCGAAAAGTCTTTTCTTGAACGGTCAACGGGAATGCATCCTACTGCTCTGAAAAGGGGAGCAAGCCAACCGTCAAAATATTCTTTTTTAGCCATATAATGAATAACTCTTTTTGTTGCCATAATTGTCAAGCACTGGTCATATACGTGCTTGTGGTTGCCTGCAATAACGATTGAAGAATCCTTGGGGATTTTTTCTGCACCGATGATTTCGGGCGAATAAAAAAGCTTGAATGCAACTCTCATCAGCGGAGTGAGAATTTTGTAGCCAAGCTCTCTTTCTTCGGGCTTTTTACTCATTTTTTAATATTCTCCTTCTCAAGTTCTTCTGAAACGATTTTCATAAGGTTGTTGTTTGCTTCTTCAAGATTGTCGTTGGGTTTTATGGGTTCGAAGAATCTGATTTTTACGCTTCTTTCAAACGCCTTGTATTTACCGGTGATAACAAACGGAACGATATCCGTCTTTGCATCTCGTGACATTTTTACCGCACCGAATTTGAACGGCATAATAATATCGTCGGTTCTGTTGATTGTACCCTCGGGGAAAATGCCGATAAGCTTTTCGTCATTGAGGGTTGCGATTGCGGATTCGAAAGCCGCTTTATCTTTTGTTCTTCTGTTGACGGGAATGATGCCAAGACCTTTGAAAATAATTTTAAGCGGTCCTTTCATCAGTTCGTCTTTGGCAAGAAAATGAACGCATCTTTTGGTTGCGCATCCTACAAGAATGCAGTCAAGATAGTTTGTATGGTTACCTGCGAGAATTATTCTTCCGCTTTCGGGAATGTAGCGCTTTCCGACGATGGTGGGTTTGAAGATTGCTTTGAAAGCGGCTCCGAGCGGACGTCTTATTACCCTGTAAAACATGGGTTCTTTCATCACTTTGCCCTCCGTTTTGTTAATTTTATATAAATTTGGTTTAATTTTTTTGACACTAAAGTCTCTATATAAAAAAGAACCGCCGCTTATTTTCAGCGACGGTTCTTTAAAAAATCAAGGAGATGAGAAGTGGATTCAGATTTTTTCGGTTGAGTTTTCTTTGATTACTACAGTGAGGCGGTATTTGCCTGATCTGAGTTTTTTCATTGTGCTGTAACGGGCGCAATTTGTGATGATCTGATGTTTCACCGCATCTTCAACATCAACGCAGCACATAACCCTTTTGTATTCGTTGACTATGCTGTTAGGTGTCATTCAAATCATTCCTTTCAAGTTCTTTTTTGAGAAGTTTACGTCCGTACTGCAGACGTTTTCTCACTGTCACGGGTGAAGTATTGGTTATGTCAGCGATTTCATTTGCCTTATAACCCTCGATATAGTATAAATCAAGCACAATTTTGTACTTTGAAGGTAAGTGCATTATGAGTTCAAAAATATCCCTGTCACTGTCTTTGATACCGATTGTTTTGAGGTCATCAAAATTTTCGGCAGCATGACGGGCGTTGAATCGGCACATATTTTTACTGATGTTGGTTGCAACCTTTATCAGCCATGCTTTTTCATGTTCGGAATCCTTGAAAAGCGGAGCTTTGAGCATATAGCGCAGAAAGGTTTCCTGCAGTGCATCCTCTGCATCGTGCTTATTGTTAAGAATGCTGTAGCAGATACGGAAAAGCATCTGACTGTATTTTTCAACCGCATATTCAATATGCCGTAATTCATCATTGTATTGAGCGGTCACTGCACACACAGTAAAACCCCCTTCCGATAATATCCGATATTATCCTTACCTATAATACACCTGAAAACGACAAAATGTGATATATTTTTTTGTGAACTTTTTGTGAACTTTTTATTTTTACTGTTTTTTAATGAAAAAGAGCTGAAAAATCAGCTCTTTTGTTATTATTTTTCTATTTTTACCTGAACGGGTTTGCGGTTTTTGAAATATGTCACATACTCAAAGCCGCATCTTTCGGCAATTGCATAGCCTTCGTCGATTCCTGCTCCGGTATGCTCGGTAAAATGAGCGTCTGAACCGAGGGTGAGAAACTCGCCGCCGAGCTCTCTGAAACGGTGCACATAATTTTCAGTGGGCATTGTTTTGCCGATGGGCTGGCGAAGTCCGCTGGTATTGATTTCAAGAGCTTTGCCGTTTGCGATGAGGGTTTTGAAAATTTCATCGGTTATCTCGTCATAGCGGCTGAGGTCAACCTCGTTTCTGCCTGCCTGAACAATATAACGCATGGGATATGTGAGATGCGCAAGGGTATCAAAACCGTTCCATTTTGCAAGAAGAAGCATCTCTTCAAAATATCTGTCAAGCAACGAATAAATCTCGTCAAGCGGCATTTCTCTGTATTTAAGATCACCGAAATCGGGCATTTCTCTGAGATTGTGGATTGAACCGATAACAAAATCGTATTCATATTTTGCGAGCGATTTTTCGGTAAGGGCGATTTCATAGGTCGGCTGACCCATTTCAATGCCTCTGAGGATGTTGATTTTATCGGAATATTTTTCTTTTGCAAGGCAGATATCTTCGTAGCTTGTCTGCTGACGTAAGCCGAGATTATGTCTTTCGTAAAAATCAACGTCAAAATGATCGGTAAATGCGATTGTTGAAAGCTCGTGGTCGATAGCAGATTCTGTCATCGCTTCGGCAGAATAATTGCCGTCGAATGAGCTTGATGTGTGCATATGAAGGTCTGTTCTGTTTTTATAAATTGCCATTTTTATCACCTTTGATTTTATTTCCCGAGTTCCTGCATCGTTACTTCTTCTTTCTCGTACTGAGAAACGTATTTATCCTGATAATAGTTTTCAATCGAGGTTTCCATTGTGCCGTCGGGAGCGATGTTCATAACGGTGCATCCTCTCTGAGTGCCGAGTTTGCTGATGCCGATATAAGCAAGATAATCCACGCTCAGTGAATATGCAAGGTCAATGCCTTTATAATTCAGCGAGAAGTTGTTGAGGTGGTCGTGACCGCAGAAAACACTGTCTGTGCTGTTCAGCTCAAGCATTGTTTCAAAGAAATCATCTTCGTAAATGCCGTGATAAACTGTAGGGTCTTTTTCGCCTGCGGCACCGTAATTATACTTAACGTTTTCTGTGTCGGCATAGCCGTTTGCCACATATTCATCCCACGCTGTTTTGTATTCGGCAAAGGGGATGTGAAGAAATACCGTTGATTTGGGATTGAATACGGTCGGGTTGTTCGCTGAAAAATCACTGTTGCTTGATTCAAGAAGCTTCATTTCGTTGTGTTTCTTATTTGCTTCAACGGTTTTTCTGTACCACTCAATCTGATTTTTGTGAACGCTGTCGTATTTCCAGAAAATGCCGAAGATGTCACCGTCAACATATGAATGCGAATCAACGGTGAAAATTGAGCGGGTTATAACTCCGTCTGAGTTAACTATATTGAACACCTGATTGCCGTAGCCGTCAATCCCTTCAGCGCTTTTGCGCATAAGGCAATGGGGATACTGCTCGTAAAGTTCGGTAATATCGTCACGTCCGTAATAGCTGTAGGCCTCGGTGTCGTGGTTGCCGTAGCAGGCAGTCCAATAAACCCCGAGAGTCTCCATAAGCTCTGCAAAAAGCTTTGCGCCGGACATGTTGTTTAAAGTGCCTGCCTGGAAGAACACAGGATAAGCGATATCGCCCGAAGCAACAACGAAATCGGGTTTTTCTGCCTGTATCATTGCCGCAACCGCATTGAGTGCCATAGCATCTTTTTTTATGCTCATCCAGCCGCCACCGAGGTGGATATCGGTCAGCTGCATAACTTTGAGTTCACGGTCGGAATGAATATTCCACACTCCGTTTCCGACATTTTCAATTTTGATTTCTTCGGTTTCAACGGGCGAAAAGCTTTTGGCTTTTTTATGGTTTTGATTAAGACCGATAACCGTGATAACAGTTGTGATGCCGATAAAAGCAATCAGCAGAGCCATAAATGCAGAAAAAATTCTGCGGAATATTTTTCTTTTCATCTTTTTTCTCCCAAAATCAACGGCGCAGCAATTTTCAGGCTGCGCCGATTATAATTTATTTTATAAGTCCGAGGATGCCGGAAACGGAACGAAGGATATATTCAAAGAATGCTGCGATTCTGTTTGCAACGTCAAATTCACTTCCGTAGAGCACGAAACGTGCATCTGCAGCAGCGTCGCCTTCATAGAAATCTTTGTAAGTAACAACCCTTGTTTCGTAGTCGGTTGTACCTTCTTTGATATCAATGATGCGAACACCTCTGTTTTCGTCGCCGTATGAACTGAAGCCGACACCGGGAGTGTTTACAAGATCAACGCCTTCGTGTTCAACAACAAAGTTGTTGACATGGTCGTGACCGAAGAACATTGCAACAACGTCGCCCTGGTTCTTGACAGCATCAAACTGACCGCCGTTGATAGTTGAGGGGCAGGGAGCTTCGTTGAGAGCGATGCCTGACTTTGTGTTTTCGGGGTTGAAGGCGTAGTATTTGCCGTTGCGCTCAACAGCACCGTTTGTTCCTGCAGGAACTTCGAGAAGTGCATCGTAAATTTCGTTAACGATAATGTGCTGGAACATCATTGAAGGAACAACCTTGCCGCCGTTCTGAGCCTTGAGCTCGTTTGATTTGTTGACATACCAGTCAATCTGATCCTTATGAACGTAGTCGTAGCCGCCGTTTTCTTCGTCATACATATTTGAGTCAAACATCCAGAGATTGTATGCAATCTTGCTTGCATCCTTTGATGAGTAGATAGGCAGATTGTATGTACCGCAACCGTATACATCGTCGCCCTCGTCGATTGCAACGCAGTTGTCATATTTCTGATAAAATGCCATCTGCTCTTCTTTTGTAACAATTTCTTCTGCATCGTGGTTGCCGAAAACAACAGCGACGGGAACATCGTTTTCTTCAAAGATTGACATAAATCTGTCGATAGCGGTTTCAACAAGAAGAAGGTCAGTTGCGTGAATGCCGATTGATGAACCGCCTGCAGAAATGTTGTCGCCTGTAAGGACGATGAGGTCGGGCTTTTCTGCGGGGATAACGTGTTTGAAGAAATCTCTTACGATTTCAAGAAGGAAGGGGCCGTCCTGAATGTCGGCAATCTGCATAATGCGGAAGTTGCCGTCTGCATTGAACTGAAGCTTGTTATCTGCGTTCTGAACAGATGCGCTTGCGGGAAGAAGCATTGCAAGTGCCATAACCAAAACAAGCATAACCGAAACAAATTTTTTCATAGGTATATTCTCCTTTTGTATAAATTTTCATTTTATATTATATCATCTGATTATTCTGCAAACAAGAATTAAATTAAAATTGATGTTATGCACAAAAATGAGCGGTGAATTTTGGCGGAACTGCACATTAAAAGTGTTGTGTATTTCATTTACAAATCAATAATAAATGTGATAAAATACTATAGAATAGGAGAATTTTTATGGATATTTTTAAACGTATAATGGCGGTGATTACTGTGGCGATCAATCTTTTTAATTTCATTTTCGGCGGATATGCCTACCCTGCTGTCAGCAGTGAAGGCGGATATCTTTTCTGCCATTTTGTGGGCAACGGACCGGGCGAAGAAAGGATTCATTTTGCTCTGAGCAAAGACGGCTACAATTTCAGACCGCTCAACAATAATGAACCGGTTATTCTTCAGACAAAGGGTAAGCAATGTGTGCGAGACCCTTATATTCTCAAGGGTGAGGACGGATTTTTCTACATAATCGGTACGGATATGAAATGTGAAGAGGGTTGGACTTCAAACCACGCTCTTGTTACCTGGAAATCCGCTGACCTTGTAAATTGGACTGACGAAACAATAATCGATATCCGTGATTTCGGAGGCGAATTTAAAAACACAACCCGCGCATGGGCGCCTCAGGCAATCTGGGATGCCGAAAAGCAGGCGTATATGGTCTACTGGGCAAATTCAACGGTTGAGAACGATATTGCGGCTATGTATTATGCCTACACAACCGATTTCAAAACAATGACTGTGCCTCAGCTTCTCTACGAAAGACCCGGAATCCAGACGATTGACGGTGACATTATTTTCAACGAAGATAACGGATATTATTATCTGTATTTCAAGCACGATGAAGACCAGACGATCGCTTATGTAAAATCAAAGTCTCTCACAGGCCCTTACGAAGAGCCGAGCGTTGTTGTTTCGCTTTCTCCTCACGGAGTTGAGGGCAGTTCGATGTATAAAATTACGGGTACGGATTCGTGGATAATGATAATGGACGAATACGGCACTGGCAATTATTTTATGCAGCAGACAAAGGATATGGAAAACTTCAGACCTGTAAAATCCGATAATTTCAGCTTCAACGGCGTAAGACCCCGCCACGGTTCGGTTGTTGCGGTGTCCGACGAAGAATATAACAGACTTATCGAAGCATTTGGTATCAGTGAATAATTTGAATTTTGGAGGATAAATTTATGAAATGTGCAATTTACGGAGCAGGCTCTCTCGGTACGGTACTTGGAGCCTATATGACAAAAAACGGTGTTGATGTTGAACTCGTCAACCGCAACAAGGCTCACGTTTCAGCTCTCAACGAAAAGGGTGCTCACATTACCGGTACGGTTGAAATGACAGTTCCTGTAAAGGCAATCACACCCGATGAAATGAGCGGAAAATACAGCGTTATTTTTCTCATGACAAAGCAGCTTTTCAACAAAGAAGTTGTTACCTTCCTCAAGCCCTTCCTCACCGATGACGGTGTTATCGTAACTCTTCAGAACGGCATTCCCGAACCCGGTATTGCAGAAATCGTAGGCAAAGAGCATACTATGGGCTGTGCTGTTGAATGGGGCGCAAATCTTGCAGCTCCCGGTGAATGCGTTCTCACCAGTGAACCTGACAGTCTTTCATATCATATGGGCAAGATGGACGGCATCACCGATGAGCAGGTTGCAAGAGTAACCGAGCTTCTCGAAAAGATGTGTCCCGTTCATTTTGAAGAAAATCTTATCGGCACAAGATGGTCAAAGCTCCTCATCAACGCAACCTTCTCGGGTCTCGGCACAGTTATGGGCGGCACCTTCGGTTCGGTTACGGGTGATGCTTTTGCACGCAAGGTTGCAATCCGTTGCATGAAGGAGTGCATTGATGTAGGTCATGCTGCAGGTGCGGAATTTGCACCCGTTCAGGGCAAGAATATCACAAGCCTTTTCTATTATAAAAACGCATTCAAACGCAAAATCGGCGAGCTTCTTATTCCCGTTGCAATGAAAAAGCACGTTGATATTATCCCTTCAATGCTCCAGGACCTTCGCAACGGCAAACCCTGTGAGGTTGATGCAATCAACGGTGTTGTTTGCGAATGGGGCAGAAAGTGCGGTGTGCCTACTCCCGTCAACGACAGAATCGTTGAAGTTATCAAGAAGGAGCAGGCAGGCGAACTCAAGCTCGAAGCATCCAATATCAGACTGTTTGCAGATTTAATTAAATAAAGGATTTTTAAAAGCAGGTGTAAAAAATGAAAAGAATAATCGCAACAATCCTATCTGCAATGGTCGGACTTTTCGGCTACACAATCGTTGACACAGCGATTGAAACAAGGGTAACAACCGTTGAAAACGAACTTATCGCTCTCAAAAGCGAAGTTTCGATGCTCAGGGGTGATATTTCAAGATATCACGTACACGCAACTCAGCCGATACCCCCGACAACCGAAATGCCCACAACCCTTCCGCCAACAACAGAAGCACCCACAACAACAATTCCTGTTACAACCGAGGCACAGACCACCACAACCACACAGGCGCCGACAACCGCAATCCCGACCACGATGGCACCGACCACTACCAAGCCTGCGCCCACAACCACAAAGCCAACCACAACAAAACCCGTTCCCACAACGGTACCCATAACAGTACCGACAACAGCGGTATATGTTGTTGACAGCGGTTACTGCGGAGATTACACAACCTGGACACTTTATTCCGACGGAAAACTCGTTATCTCGGGCAAGGGCGCAATGTATGACGCAACACCTGCGTGGAGTAGTTACAGCAGTCAAATCAAAACAGTTGTCATTGAAGACGGGGTGACAAGTATATGCAATTCTGCATTCGAATATTGCACGAATCTTGAAAGCGTTACAATCCCCGATAGTGTAACAAGTATAGGCGATGCTGCATTCGTGAATTGCACAAGTCTTGAAAGTATAACAATTCCTGACAGCGTAACAAGCATAGACTGGTATGCATTCTCCGATTGCACAAGTCTCACAAGCGTAACAATCCCCGACAGCGTGACAAGCATGGGCATGTTTGTATTCCGCGGTTGCACAAGTCTTGAAAGTATAACAATCCCTGACAGCGTAACAAGCATAGACTGGTATGCATTCTCCGGTTGCACAAGTCTCACGAGCATAACAATTCCCGACAGCGTAGCAAGCATAGGTAATTATGCATTCGAAGGTTGCACAAGTCTTGAAAGTGTAACAATCGGAAATGGCTTGAAAACAATAGGTGAGAAAACATTCTACAACTGCACAAATCTTAAAACCGTGACAATTGGCAAATCGGTAACATTAATAGGCGAAATGGCATTTGCAGGTTGCACAAGCATAACCGATGTTTACTATGCAGGCACTCAGGAGCAGTGGAACGCAATTACCGTTGAAGACAACAATGCCCGCTTCACTGATGCAAAGATTCATTATAACTACACTGTATAAAAAAGGCTTCCCCTTGAGGGGAAGCTGTCACGAAGTGACTGATGAGGTGATTGCGAAGCAATCGTTTTGCACCACCTCATCCGACGGCTTCGCCGCCACCTTCTCCTCAAGGAGAAGGCTTATTGTTTCCTCATAACAATCCAAAACAAAGGGATTCATTTTATGAATAAAATTCACAATCAAAAGTTAACAAAAAACTCTCAGGCATTAAGAAAAAATATGACCAAAGAAGAGCGTAAGCTTTGGTATGAATTTCTGAAAGAATTGCCAGTGACATTTCACCGTCAAAAGGTGATTAACAACTATATTGTTGATTTTTATTGTGCAAGTGCGAATCTGGTAATTGAGATTGACGGAACACAGCATTATCTTGACAAAGGCAAAGCAGAAGATATGGTAAGGGATGATTATTTATCATCAATCGGACTGACTGTTTTAAGGTATTCCAATGATGATGTAAACTACTCATTCGATAGCGTTTGTCAGGATATTTTTAACAATCTTGTTGCAAGAGGGGTTATCCCTGAACGGATAAAAACAACTTCTCCTTAAGTGGAGCGAAACCAAAACAAAGGGATTCATTTTTGGGGATAAAAACAAACATTTCGGCTCTCCTATCAGAGGGAGCTTTTTCACAAAGAACAAGGGACCGTGCCGAAGCACAGTCCCTTGATTTTTTATATCTTATTTAACCTTAACTTTGTAGCACTTGATTTCGAAGGGCTTGATTTCGAAGTTCATTGCCTTGCCGTTTGCGATGTCAACTGCAACATCTTCTCTTTCAAGAAGGTTACATTCTGCAACGCTTGCGATTTCAGCAAAGAATTCAACGTTGACCTTTGCTCTTCTGCCTGACTTTTCAACGAAACGAACGATGTAAGCATCTTCGTCTTCGCACTTCTTGACAGCTTCAAGAGTAACATTCTTGCCGTCAACAGCGATGAACGATGCGCTTTCTGCACCCTTTGCACCCTCTGCGATTTCAACGGGAAGCATGGGATTGTTGAACTCAAGACCTCTTGCAAGAGTATCTGCATCCTTCCAGCTTCCTGCGTGGGGATAGAGAGAATATGTGAAGTAGTGGTCGCCTCTGTCTGACTTCGGGTCGGGGTTCATAGGAGCCTTGAGAAGGGTGATAATCATTCTCTGCTCGTTTACTTCATAACCGTACTTGCAGTCGTTGAGGATTGAAAGACCGTAATCGTCTTCTGACAAATCGATGAAGTTGTGAGCCGAAACCTCGAACTTTGCTTTGTCATAGGGATTATGACGGTAGTTGGAGCTTTCGATTGTTGCATATGCGATATCTCTTGTGAACTTCTGAGCCTTGATATCAACGTCAAAACCAACTTTGAGGAGTTTCTCCTGCTCGTGCCAGCTGATGAAGGTATCAAAATCAATTCGGTCAAGCTCATTATAAATAATGATGTTCTGCTTGAGGTTTGACTTCATGATGTTCTTTGTGATTGTTACGCAGGTGAATACATCGCCGATAACAACAGATTCAACCTTGCCTGCTTCGGTTTCAAATTCACGGTCTGTGTATGTAGCAACGATATCCCATGCATCGTACTTACCGGGAAGGTCTTCGTAAATGCGGAATACGTTACCCTTGCCTTCAAGAACTTCGCGGTCATTCTTCTTGTCAAAGATTGAAACAAGCTCTGCAGCTGCGTCAAACTTGAGGCTGAAGTAGTCGTTTTCAATATCTGCGCAGTCAACAGCCTTTGCCTGAGCAACAGCTGCATCCTTTGTATAATATACTTTATAACCTACTGCGGGAACATCCTTTGCAACGAAGACGAGAACCTTTGTGCCGTCAAGCTTTGTATATGCCTGAACGGGAACCTTGTTGCCGTCTGCGTCGTAAATTTCAACATCTTTGTAGGGAAGCTCAACCTTTGAGGTTGCAGCTGTGCCGAGTGAGTTGAAGAGTGCAAAGGGCTTGCCGTATTTTGCTTCGCCGCTGATGTTGCCTGCAATTATGTTGAGAGCTTCGTCACGAACGCTTTCACCGATCTTGATGATATCATCATAGATAGCGCAAAGGTCGCCGAAAACTTCTGTGATATGTGAGCCGGGGAGTGAATCGTGGAACTGGTTTGTGAGAATCATCTGCCAGCCTTCGTTGAGCTTTTCAAGAGGATACTCGTAGCCGTTCTTCATTGCGATTGATGCGAAGATTTCTGCCTGACGGTAGAGATTTTCGCTGTATCTGTTGAGCTTCTTGAGGAGAGCCTTTGTTGTGTGAACGCCTCTGTGCTCTTCAAGGTAAAGCTCGTCTTTCCATGTGGGGATGTTGGTATCGGTTGCGTTTGCCTTCATTCTTGCAAGTGAATCTTCAATCTTGCTGGGCTTTGTTTCGGGAAGACCGGGGAAGCTCTTATAACGCTTTGCATATTCGAGCATTTCGGTGTCAACACCGCCGCCGCCGTCGCCCCAACCGTAGCAATACATTGATTCGCCGATTGTTGCCTTGTCGGTATACTTCTTCCAGTTCATCTTGAGTGAGTCAGCCTCAACTGTGCCGATGAAGTGGGTGGGGGGAACGATTGAGAAAATCTTTGAGCCGTCGGGACCTTCCCACCAGAATGTGTTATACTGCCAGGGGTTTGTATCGTTCCAGATACCCATCTTATGGGTAACGAAATATTCAACACCTGCCTTCTTGAGAATCTGGGGCATAGCGTAGCCGTTGCCGAATACGTCGGGTACCCAGCAGGTCTTGGGAGTGATGCCGAATGTCTTTTCAGCGTATCTTACGCCGTGAAGAAGCTGACGAACAAAGGATTCGCCCGAAACAAGGTTACAGTCTGGTTCAACCCACATTGCACCGATGTATTCCCATCTGCCTTCTGCAATTCTCTGCTTGACCTGATCGAAGAGGTTGGGATATTTGTCTGCCATTTCGATATAGGTGGGAGCTGTGCTCTGTGAGAAGATGAAATCGGGATACTGCTCCATAAGACGAAGCATTGTTGCGTGAGTTCTGCCGAGCTTACGGACGTACTCTTTGTATGCCCACATAAATACGATATCAAGGTGGGAGTTACCAACGAGAGAGAGTGTGCCTTCGGTCTTGTAGTTGGGATTGTTGTATACTCTGTCCTTAAGAACCTTCTGAGCTTCAAGAAGACCTGCTTTGAACTCGTCGCCTGTAACGTCAAAGTTAACGTGAGTGAATGCTTCTTTAAGAGCGGAGCGGATAAGCTCTGCAAGACCTGTGTCGAGAACGGGCATAAAGAGAGCGTTGAAAACAGCCTTGAAGTCCCAGTAAACTTCTTCGATTACGGGGTCAACAACACCGATGAATGAACATGAAAGGGTCTTTACTGTTGACTCGTTTGAGTGCCATACATAATATGACTCGATATCAACGTCGTAGTGCTTGCCTGCCTCTGCACAGTCTGAAAGAAGAACGCTGTTGCGGAAGGGGTCAAGACCCTGATAGGGTTCACCGTTGAGCGAAAGAAGCGAGTCGCCGCCGAAGTAAACGTTGAGAGTTACCTTCTTGCCTGCGAATCTTTCGGGTATATCGAAGGAGTTCTTGAAGAATGCGCTCCAGCCGTTGTTACCCCATTTATCGCCTACGTTGAGTTCCTTCCACTCATCATAAAAATATTCGTAATCGCCGATGCCCTTGTAGATGCATTCCTTCATCTTCCACGCATCGAGTGATTCGATATCGGTATAAATTCTTTTTTTGAGAGTTTTGAGCTTTACGTTGACAACGTCGTCAAACGAAAAGATACCTCTCTGCTTGCCTTTGGTCGCATCGCGCCAGTCGTCAACGTGAGCATCCATTGCGTCAAGCGCTGCAACCGCATCGAAATTTTTGATTTCTGCCAAATTTATCGTCCTTTCTTATGTGAATTCGAATAAAATCAAAATCATTCATAATAAGTATATCATTAATATTTATACTTTTCAACACAAAAAATATTTTTTTATTATTTACTTATCAGCACATATATGGTAAAATAAAATGTATTTTTATGATTAATTCTTGAAAGGAATAACAGAAATGCTTCTTGACAAAAAAATCAATATCCCCGACCTCGGCATTGTCGGCCCCGAGAGCGGTTTTCACCTCCTCGAAACAACCGAGGACGGCAAGTTCGTAACCGGCAAAAACGGCGTTGACTGCATCGTTGCAACAGGCGATAAGAAGGTTGAATTTGTTTCATTCGGCAGTCACACTCTTGCAGGTGTAAAGTCAGCGATTGCTTACCCCGTTTACTATCCCGTTTATCCCGTCAAGACCGAGTATCCCCTCAATGCAGTGCTTATGGACCTCGACGGCACAACCGTACGCAGTGAGGATTTCTGGATCTGGATTATTCAGATGAGCACCGCAAGTATGCTTGGTAACCCCAAGTTTGAGCTTGAAGATGCCGACCTTCCTTTTGTTTCGGGTCACAGCGTATCCGAGCATCTTCAGTATTGCATCGACAAATACTGCCCCGGTGAGTCACTTGAAAAGGCACGTAATTTCTACTTTGAACATACTCACAGAGAAATGGAAGAAATTATGGCAGGCAGAGGCAAAGAAGGCGCATTCACTCCCACAGAGGGTGTCAAGGATTTTCTTCTTGAACTCAAGGATATGGGCGTAAAAATCGGTCTTGTTACATCGGGACTTTACGAAAAAGCATGGCCCGAAATTCTCTCCGCATTCCGTACCCTCGGAATGGGCGACCCCAAGGATTTCTATGATGCAATCATCTCCGCAGGTTTCCCCCTTCGCAAGGGCAGTGTAGGTACTCTCGGCGAGCTTTCGCCCAAGCCCCATCCCTGGCTTTATTCAGAAACATCAATCGTCGGTCTCGGCGAAGCATTTGCAGACAGAAACAGAGTTGTCGGTATTGAAGACAGCGGCGCAGGCGCTTGCTCCGTACGTCTTGCAGGTTATACCACAATCGGTATCGCAGGCGGCAACATCGAATCGAGCGGCACAAAGGCAGTTTGCTCGCACTTCTGCAACAACTTTGCCGAAATCATGAAAATTATAAAAGGATAAGGAGAATGAATATGGACAAAAAAGATAAGCTCCAGTGTCATTTTATATCAAACACACACTGGGACAGAGAATGGCGTTTCTCAGCACGCCGCACACAGCATATGCTCGGTTATATGGTAGATATGCTTCTTGATATTCTCGACAAATATCCCGAATACAAGCATTTCCATTTTGACTCGCAGACAATGCCTATGCAGGATTATCTCGAAGTTTATCCCGAAAAGAAAGAAAAGCTTCAGAAATATATCAAAGAGGGCAGAATTGCAGCAGGTCCCTGGTTCTGCTTGCCCGATGAATTCACAGTCGGAAGCGAAGCTCTTATCCGTAACCTCCTTCTCGGCCACAAGCAGGGCAAGGAAATGGGCGGCATCAGCAAGACAGGTTATTCACCCTTCGGCTGGGGTCAGATTTCACAGCTTCCCCAGATTTATGCAGGCTTCGGCATCAACTTTGCTTCATTTTACAGAGGCATTAACGAATATAAGGCTCCCAAGTCGGAGTTCTATTGGGAAAGCCCCGACGGCACACGCATCTGGGCTTCACGTCTTGCAAAAAGACCCCGTTACAACATCTGGTACGTTGTTCAGAGACCCGTTTACTTCAATCAGTCCGACGAAAACAACCGCGATATGCTCTGGAATCAGAACAACGGTATTTTCAAACTGATTGACCGTGACTGGAAGCTTGACTATCAGTACACACATCCGTTCTATGAGTACCACACAGAAAATATTCAGGCAAGAGCAGAGCAGGCTGTCAAAGAGCAGGACAACGACTGGACAACAAGCCACCGTTTCTGGTCAGCGGGTCACGACTCATCATGCCCCGATGCCCGTGAAGTTCAGCTTATCAAAGATCTTAACGATGCTCTTCCCGAAGCAGAAGTGTTCCACAGCACACTCCGTGAAATGGAGCAGGGCATCATCGATAACTTTGATCCCAACTCACCCGTTCTCAAGGGCGAAATGCGAGATCCTTACACCAAGGGAAGCGTAAGTGAGCTCTGCGGCTGGATTCTTTCTGCAAGAACATACATCAAGCAGGAAAACTTTGACACCGAAAGAAGACTCATCAACTACGCTGAGCCTTTCGCAGTTTTCGCAACCCTTTCGGGCGCACCCTATCCTCAGAATTTCATTGACCTTTCATATAACTATCTTCTTCAGAACCACGGCCACGACAGCATCGGTTCTTGCGGCAGAGACGTTGTTTATGAAGACGTTATGTCACGTTACAGACAGTCAAGAGAGCTTTCAATGTGCGTATTCGAGCGTGCATTTATGGACATCGCAGGCGATATCGACCTCAAGTCATTCAGCCGCGACGATGTTGCGGTTGTAGTGTTCAACCCCGCTCCCTTCAAGAGAACAGAAACAGTCAACCTCAGAGTTGAAATTCCCGCAGAGTGGAAGGCTGACAGCTTTGAAATTCTTGATGTTGACGGCAAGGCTGTTAAATATCAGATTCTCTCAACCAACAAAGCAAACGCACAGATTATCCAGAATCCCAACGATACTGCAAACGTGCTCCACACAGAGCAGTATCTTATTGCGGCAGAGGTTTCTGATGTTCCCGCAATGGGCTACAAGACTCTCAAAATCCGTCCTCTTTATAATGTCCGTGCAACCACTCCCGTTACTCTCGTTAAGACAACCAACGTTATGGAAAACGAATATCTCAAGGTTTCGTTCAACCACAACGGTACATACAATGTTATCGACAAAGCATCAGGCAAGGAATACAAGAACCTCGGCTACTTCAAGGACAGCGGAGAAATCGGCAATCCCTGGCAGCACGTTGCTCCCGAATGCGACGAAACATTCACAACTCTCGGTGAGCAGGCAAGAATCACTCTTCTCCGCCATGGCGAATTTGAAACAACATACAAAATCTCAATGCGCTGGGAACTTCCCGAAAAGAGAGCATTCGATGAAAAAACAAGAAGCGAGCACAAGCTTCCCGTTGATATCGAAAGCCTCATAACTCTTCGTAAGGGTGCAAAGTTTGTTGAAATTGAAACAACAATCAACAACCGCTGCGAAGACCACTATCTCCAGGTTGCATTCCCCACAGGAATCAAGGCAACCCACGCAGATGCTCAGGGTCAGTTCGATGTTGTTTCAAGACCTATCGAGAAGCCTGACTACTCACTTTACGATGAGCCTCCCATGACCGAGCATCCCATGAATTCATTTGTAAGTATTAATGACGGCACATACGGTGCAGCTCTTCTCAACACAGGTCTCAAGGCTTATGAAGCTGCAGACGACGAAGACGGCACTCTCTTCCTTTCACTCATCCGTGCATATCCTCTCCGCATCTGCGTTACCAAGGATATGCAGAACTACAGCGACTGGGACAAGGGTTCACAGTGCATCGGCGTAAACACATTCCGCTATGCATTTATGCCTCATCAGGGCAACTGGGAGGATGCAAACGTATGGCAGGAGAGCGAACGTTTCAACCTCTACCTCACAGCAGGTCAGATTGCACCCACAGCACACGGCAAGAACGGTCTTGTTCATTCATTCATTGAACTCGGCGAAGAAAATCTTACCGTCAGCGCAATCAAGAAGAGCGAAGACGGTGAAGGTTATATCGTCAGACTCTTCAATCCCTCGGATAAGACAGTCAAGAACAAGATTCGTCTTAACGGCGGCATAGCTCCCATCGAGAAGGCACAGTCACCCGTTGAAAGACAGATGGCTGAATTCGAGCTTCCCGCATACTCGGGCAAGGCCTGGAAGGAAGTCAAGCTTGTTACTCTTGAAGAGCTTGATTCCGCTCCTCTTACAATGGATGCCGACGGCTTCGTTGATTTCGAAATCACAGGCAAGAAGATTCTCACAATCAAATTCGTAGGCTAAAATTTCACAGTAAAAAATCACCTGCCAAGGCAAACTGCTTTGGCAGGTTTTTTGTGTGTAAAAATGTGTTTCTTTGTTCGGATTAAATCGACCAGGAGCTGTCAACAAAACGTGTGGCACGGTAGGGGAAGGCTCTGAAGAAATCGTCGGCATTTCCTTTGATTTCAACTCCGTCAATATAAACAGCGGTCTGTGCGGTATGACCTTCACCCGCAAGCATCAGTCTTGCGGCGGCACAGGCAGTCAGAGAAATATCATAGTCTCCGTCTGATCGGCGGGTTACGGTTGCTTTACCGTCTTGATATTCAACATCAAATATTCCGTTGTTTTGCTCAAATTCATCAATAATACGCATACGGAATCTACCGTGTTTTTCGGGATATATGTTGTTTTCCAGAAGCTTTTGCATATTGTAAATTCTGCCTGCAGCACCGTGGTCATATTCATAGATGACATCGTCGATGCGGTCTGCAATGCAGGCAAAGTCGCTGCCCTGATACTGTTTTTTTACTCTGAGGGTTTTGACGATTCCGTCATAGTTGCGAAGAAAACCGATTAAGCCGTAAACCGCTTCGGGTGTAAGTGCAAAAAGCTCTTCAACGTGAAGCACATCGGGTCTTTTGACGTTGAAACGGACATATCCGTCGGCAATGCCGTTTTTGTCACGTCTGAAATAAGTGTAGTCAGCTTCTTCAAAAGGCTTATCGCAGAAATGCTTTTTTTCTTCACGCAGAGTCATAAGATTTTCCCGCAGGGCACATTTTGCGTGAAGCTCACTCAGCTCATCGATTTGCTCGCCCGTGTAAAGAATAACATCGGTATTGCGGGGGATGTGTCTGAGGTTTTCAAACGGTACTTTTATTGCAAACATACGGTTGAGATTTGCGTAGCCGAATTTTTCGTAATACTCAATCGAGAAGGGATGCAGAAATGCGAGAGTCCAATCATTTTCGATTGCGGTTTCACCGATTTTTTTCATAATTTCGCGGATTCCGCCCATTCTGCGGTATTCGGGCTGGCTGCAGACTCCGCTGACAACAACGGAATTGAGAAACTTTCCGCAATAGTTGACTCTGAAATCAAAAATTTCAACTCCTGCAATAAGTTTACCTTCTTCGAAAGCCGCAAGAACAGGCATTTCAACGGTGCTGTCTTCTTCGGCATTGAATTTCCAGATAAATGATGCTGCGGAGATCTTCTGGTAATCTGCCGCTTCTTCAGGTGTGATATATCTTACTTCCATTTTTTGCTCCTGATCAGAGATTAATTTGTGCTTCTGTTGCAAGCCTGAGCATTTCTTCGTTATCGCTTTCAACCGCATCGCTCATAAGCTTGCGGCGTTCGAGAAGCTCGGCATACATTCTTTCTTTTTTGTCGTTATCAAGGTCATAGAAAAGCATCGGAATAATTCCGAGTGAGCCGGTTACGGCAGGGATGATGGTGAACATTGCAAAGAGGAAGAATTTAACTTTATCTGTCTGCTCTGCACCTGTTCTGAATGCGTTTGCTTCGTAGCCTATCATTTTTTTGATTGCGGTTGTTACAACTGCACTTGTGTTTGACGAAACTTTGGCGGCTATGCCTTTTGCAACGGAAGCCATTGCTTCTGTGCGGTAGCCGTTTTTCCATTCGCAATAGTCCATTGCTTCGTTATACATTTCGGTTCCGATAACGGATTTGAGACCGAAGAAGAGGGTCCAGATAATTTCCCAGATAGCCATTGCAAATCCCATGGGAATAACCTTCTGATACATACCGCCCGAAAAATCCTTCTTCATGCCGATACAGCCGAAAAGGAAGACAGGGATATAGAGTATATTGCCGATTTCTTTTGCGAGTATGTAGAGAAGTCTGCTCGAAAAACGTCTTCTCATCCAGGGTACCCAGGCATAGCTGGCGGGGCTGATTGGAGCTGCGGGAATGCCCGCAACAAGGGTCATTGATGAGAAATGCAGAACATCGGTATAATAATCGTCTGCGGTTCCCTTGATTGCAAAGCCGCTGAGGAAATCCGAAAGAGTTATCAGCAGAAGGGGTTTGTTCTTTATAACGGATTTTACCGACATAAGAACGCTCGGTGTTTTTATTGACTGCATAACTCTTTCTTCTGTGTTATAGAAGAACCAGAATGAAGATGCGCTTGACGCTATGGTGGTGAAACAACCCATACCCACAAAAAGGTTGGTATATGCCTTTGCAAGCTTGCCCGCATCGTGAAGATACATACTTCTGAGAACGTCGATAAGGATTGTTACCGCTTGTTCGGGGAGTTTTTCTCCGAAGAAACCGGATGCGAAGTTTGCAAGGGTGATGAGTCTTGTTCTGTCGTTGGGGTGGGGAGTGATTGTTGACATAAGTCCCGTTCTCGAAATTGTCTGGAAGGTTGTCACGCCTTCACGGGCGACGGTGAGAAGAAGGTAGAAAATGAGTTTTGTCACATCTGTCTGGCTTGTGCCTTCAAACAGATGGGGCATCAGCCAATAAAGGCAGGTCAGAACGCAACCCGGAACGGCAAGGAAAAGAAGGAAGGGTCTGAACTTGCCCCAACGGGTACGGGTTTTATCAACAACTGCACCAAAGAAAATATCGTTGACAATATCCCAAACGCTGTTGATTGTGTTGACGATTGTCTGCAATCCGAGGTCAACGCCTACGATACTCGTGATAAATCGGGTTGCAAAAATATTGATGTTGAAGCTCTGCGCGGCATCCCATATGATGAAGCCAACAGATTCCTTGGTGCCTACATATCGTCGGTCTTGTGTTTTTGATGCAACGGAATCTTCTTCACGTTGTTTTTGCATCCGGCGGAGTTCTTCATACGCTTTTGCGTTTGATTGAAGGTCATTTTTTGGTGACATAACTTTACTCCTTGAAAAATTTTTCAGTTGTATTCCTTAACAACTGTATTGAGTGCTCCGATAACGGTTGAACCCGCTTCGCTTCCTGCAGAGAGCATTTCTTCATAGTGTCGCTGAGGTTTGCCCCAGAGTTTTTCACCAAGGTCGGTATTCCAGAGGGAATCGGCAATAAAAGGAGCATAGTCGTTATCGGGAACAATATAGCCGATTGCATCGTTGCAAAGACCCATAACAAGCACTGTTTTGCCTTCGGGAACAAGGTCTGAGGTGTATTCAAAGTCCCAATCCGTGCCTGTATATGACTGCGTTTTATCAACAACGTTGCCGTAAACAAGCTGGGGAATAAGCTCACCGGGAACAGTGAGCATAACGATATCGGTTCCTATTTCAAGATAGCCGACTTCAGAAATGATTGAATATCCTGCGGGTGCGGATTTATCTTTGACGGTTGTCATTCCGAGAAGACCCGAAACGGCACCAAGCTCCATAAGACCGTATTCAAGAGGTATTGCAACTTCCGACATTCTTACGTTGAGCATCGGTTCTACACGCTTTGCGTTTTTCTCGGCTTCTTTTATGATTCTTGCGAATTCATAGCCGAGTGATTTTGCACTCTCATAGTCCTTGGTTACGGGGTCAGCTTCGATTTCAGCTTCGATCTCGGCAAGGATTTCTTCGGTTTTAACAGCGCCTTTATTAACCGAAATGGGTGACTGTGCACCCTGGATGAACATGAAGTTCATACCGTCGGTATTCATTTTATACTCAATATAGTTGGGGAAATCGGCTGAAAGAAGCTTGGTTTCCCTGTTGATTGTTGTTGGATGTCCTCCGACATTTGCAAGCACCGTGGGAGCGGATTTTGCATTATCGGGCACAAACTTGAAGCAGGCGATAACGTGCTGATACCCTTCCATATCGTAACGCTTGTTGAAAAGATAGTCGTATTTATCATCCATATAGTTGTTGTTTCTTTCGCTTCTGCCGATACCTTCGGTTTCAAAGTAATAAAGCTCGCCCGGTTCTTTGTTGAGATAAGCTTCAACAACAGCATCCGATGCGCCGTCAATCATAAGTTCATAGAATTCGGGGTCTATGCTTCTTGTTTTTTCAACAAAGGGAAGGAAAGAGAAAAGATTCTGGAAAACGGTTTTGAGAAGCGGTTCAAGACCGAAACCCTGTGTATCGATAACTGTGTGGCAATGAGTGCTGTTGATATTGATTGCAACGATATCGCTTTCAACATCCATTTCTGCAAGTTTTCTTTCAGCTTCGGCACGGATTGTTCTGATATCCGCATTGCACACGCCGATACCGTCAATCGCCGCCATAACAACAGTGCCTCTGCCCGAGTTATCGCTCAGTGCAACTGCGTTTGCACCCTGGTCGTCATAAACACCGTTGATTTTCTGGGTAAAATAACCGCCTGTGTAATATTCTTTTGAACCGTCTTTGAGATTTTCGGGCACCATACTTGCCTTACCGAATCCGAGATACCATTTTGCATCTGCTGCGGGTTCATCAAGAAAATTTTCGGTACCTTCATAGAAATTCTCGCTTACATAATCATCAATGTTATCAAAATCTTTTGGAAAAAGTGCGCCGAATCCCATAAAGACTGCGTTGAGCAATCCGTTGATTGCGTTGGTGCAGAACATGATTCCGCTGTTATCCATTGCTTCACCGTCGGATGCGGTTGCAAGGGTTGTGCCCGAAAGCATCATTGTAAGAGCAAGAACAAGAGCGACGGCTTTCTTAATCTTATTTTTCATTTATCATTTCTCCTTAAACTTATCTTACGCTGTCATAGACATCGTAGAAGTTGCCGATGAATGCGGGCGCAGCGCCTTTTCCGTAAGAGATGAGACACCATGTATCGCTGTCGTAAGCGTCGGATTCTTCGTTATACTGAATACCTGCGAGGCAATAGTTTGCGGGGTTTGCAACATAGCCTGCCGCATCGTTCATAAGGTCCATAACGATGATGTCCTCACCGGTGTATTCTCTGACGGGAAGAAGCTCAAATCCTTCTGCTCCTTTTCCGCCGAAAACAAGTTCACCGAAGGTTTCTCCGGGACTCATATATACTTTCATATTGTTGCCGATTTCAAGGTAGCCTACTTCTGTAACGGTGTAGTATCTGCCCCAGTTATCCTTGAGGATGAAGTTATCTGCAACGGATGTTTTGCCGAGAAGAACGATGATGTTGTTATCAATCTTGACGGTGAACTGTTTGGTCTTGATGTTGAGAACAGGTTTCACTTCAACAGCTTCAACGGTTTCGAGGTTTTCGTACCATACGCTGTAATTTTCCTGACCGTTGTATTTTGAAATTTCGAGTCTGTCGCCCGTTGCTTCGTTGAGCTTAATTCTTTCTGCTTCGGTCATATTCATACCGAGAAGAAGATATGCAATTTCGTAACCGTAGCGGATGGAGGTGTAGTGAGCGTTGCCGGGGAATTCATCAACTCCGTCACCGGTAAGACGTCTTGCGGATGTGACGGTTGAAACGTTGCCCTGAATGAAGATGAAATTATAGCCTGCGTCGTTCATAATCATTTCAGCGCTCCAGATGAAGTCGGGCGAGAATTTTTTATCAAATGAAAGAGTCTTTTCGGGGTCTGCGTTTGCCCAGTCATAGCTTGCGGATTCGGGGTGGCATCCGAAAGTTGCAATGATTGTGGGAGTCTTATCTTTTGCAAACGGGTCAAACTCGAGCTTATATAAGTTTGTGTCGAGCGAAATGGGAGCGGTTCTGTCATAAACATATTCCTCAACGTTGAGCTGTGAATAGTAGAGCTTACCCGTTGTCATATCCGCAAGAGCATCTTCAACCGCTTTCTTTGAACCCGAAACAACAGATTCGATGAACGAACGCTCAACACCGTATCTCACGTTGCGGGTAAGACCGCTGAACATATTGTTGACAATGCATCCGACGGGGTCGGTCCATACACCCTGGGAGTCAATGCCCGTGTGAATATGGGTGCATGAAACGTTGATGCTGACAATGTTGTGTTTCTTTGCGATATCCTTGAGAGCTTCGCGGATTTTTCTTACGTCTGAGTTAGCAAATCCCATTGCATCAAGAGCAATAAAAACAACGTTGCCTCTGCCTGAACCGTCATTCATAACAACGGCTCTGACCATAAGGTCTTCTTTATTACCATCCTCATCGGTATACATATCGTTGCCGAAAACATAAGGGATATATGCACCTTTTGCATACTGCTTTTCACCGAAATCGGCAGGGAGAACGGATGCTTTGCCGTAGCCGAGGCTCCAGACTTTGTCGCCCTGAGGCTCATCGATGAAGTTTTCTGTGCCAGGGTAGAAGTTGTCATATTCGTTGATATCGAACTTTTCGTAGTCGGCAACTGCGGCAGAATCGGGAATGACGAGCTTGAGAGCTGTGCCGAGCAGACCGTTGATAACAAAGTTGCTCAGAGCGTTTACAGCTCTTGAAAATCCGATTTTGAAGTCTGACGAACCGCTGCTTTCCGATTCGGATTCCGCAACATACTCGGCAACGGAGTCATAGGTCTTTTCGCTTTCGGAAGCAAAAGCAACCGAAGGCATCATAAAACAGATGCACAAAACCAGAGAAATAATGATTTTGACAGCTTTTTTCATAATATTACCTCTTTCAGTAATTTCATTTTAATAATTTTAACATTATTTTTTGAAAAAGTAAACATTTATTTATGCAAATATTCCATAAAAACGAAAAAGTTACCGGATTGCCGATGTTGACATTTAAGGGATAGTGTTATATGATTTGAATATTACGGTTCGCAGAACGCGGATACAGAATTGCGATAAAAAACGGCTTGATTTTTTAATTCGAAAATACAGTTAGGGAGAGTTGCTTTATGGCAAACAAAAACTATGAAAAGCTCATCAAAATCCTGCAGATTGCAGCGGGAATTTTTATGATTGCAATGGTTATTCTCTGCGTTTTTCTTACGCAGAAATACAATATCAAAGTTTCCAATATTCCCGAACTGAGTGAAAAGCTCACCGGAGGAACTCTTACTCTTGCGTTCGGAATCATTCTTTTTTCTGTAGTAAAATCTTTTGCACTTGTTTTTCCGCCCGCTGTTGTTTTTTCGGTCTGCGCTTACATAATGCCCAATTTCTGGGTTGCGCTTCTGGTCAATATTGTCTCGGTTTTTCTCAGTCTTTCGATTCCGTATTTTCTTGGAAAATTCACGGGTGCCGGTATGGTCGAAACTCTCAAAGGTAAGTTTAAAGCAATCAAAAAGATTGATGATTTTGCAGGGGCGAACGAGGTTGAAATGACTTTTGCGATAAAGCTTTCGGGCATTATGCCGGGCGACCTTTCAAGCCTTCTTTTTGGTGCAATGGGTATTTCGTTCAAGAATTACACAATCGGTGCAAACCTCGGAAATCTTCCGCTTGTTATCGTTTACACCTTCTTCGGTGTAACATTAAGAAGTGTCGGTGAAAAGCCCTGGGTTGCGGCAATTCCCGTTGCGGTTATTGTTGTGTTTATGCTCATTGCAAGCCTGATAACCAAAAGACTCATCACCAAAACAAAAGCAAAAAACAATGCAAAATGATGGCATAACTCCGTTTTAGCTTGAAATTCACAGGTGAAATTATGGAATACTATATAGCTCAGTTTTTCGGAATTCTCGTTACGGCGGGAGTAATTATAAATCAACAGTTAAAGAAGAAAAAGCAGATGCTTATACTGTCTGTTTTTGTCAACCTTTTTTCGGCAGCCAATATTCTTTTGCTTGACGGTTTCAATTCTGGCGTTGTGGTTTGTCTTGTTGCTGTTTTTCAGCTCATTTTTTCAATCTGGCACGAGTTCAAAGGAACTCAGCCGGGTACGGTTGAAAAAATAATCTTCCTCATTCTTTATGCAGGCGGAGGAATAATCGGAATAAAAGCTCCGATTGATTTGCTGTCAACCTTTGCGGCACTTTTCTATATGCTTGCCGTGTTTCAGAAAAAAGAACAGCGTATCAGAATGTTTCTGCTTGTTAATTTGTCAACCTGGACCGTTTACCACGGAATTCTCGGATCAACTGCTGTTTTTGCACAGATTGCGGGAATCATCTCGTCACTGATTGCGCTTTACAGATTCAGAAATTCAGAAAAAGAAATAAAAAACGAAAAAGAATCTTAACGGCAGTGAATATCCGCAAATAAATCGGTCTCATTTCCTGCAATTGATTTTTCGGTAAATTTGTGATAACATATCCATATATGATTTTTGAACAGGAGAAAGTCTATGTATCCCAAGGAACTTGAAAGATTTCTGCTTAAGGTACAAAAACCCGGCAGATATACGGGCGGCGAACTCAACAGCGTTGTCAAGGATAAAAATTCCGTTGATATCCGCTATGCGTTCTGCTTCCCCGATACTTATGAAATCGGTATGTCTCATCTCGGAATGAAGATTCTCTATTCTCTCATCAACGCAAGAGAAGATGCGTGGTGCGAGCGCGTTTTTGCGCCATGGACAGATATGGAAGAAGTTCTGCGTGAAAACAATATTCCGCTCTTCGGTCTCGAAAGCGGTGACGCTATAAAAGATTTTGATATTCTCGGTTTTACGATGCAGTATGAACTGAGCTACACCAATGTTCTCAATATGCTCGACCTTGCGGGTCTGCCCGTAAGAGCGAAGGACAGAACCTCTCTGACTCCGATTGTGGTTGCGGGCGGTGCTTGCGTATGCAATGCAGAACCTATTGCCGAATTTGTTGATATCACTCTTCCGGGTGACGGTGAAGAGGTAACAAACGAGCTTATCGATTTGCTCAAGGAATATAAAGCAAAGGGCGCAACAAAGCAGGAATTTCTTGCTGCGGCAGCTCAGATCAAGGGTGTTTATGTTCCCTCACTTTATGAAGTCGAATATAATGAAGATAATACGGTTAAGTCGGTCACTCCCACTTGCGGAGCACCCGAAAAGGTTGAAAAGCGCAACGTTGCCGACCTTGACAGTATGTTTTCGCCTACGGAATTTGTTGTTCCGTTCCTTGAGGTTGTGCACGACAGAACGACCGTTGAAATTTTCAGAGGATGCATCAGAGGATGCCGTTTCTGTCAGGCAGGCTTCCTCAACAGACCTCTGCGCAGAAAGTCGCCCGAAACCGTTGAGGCTCAGTGCAAAGCAATCTGTAACAGCACGGGTTACGATGAAATTTCGCTTTGCTCACTCAGCACGAGCGACTACAAGGGTCTTGAGAAACTCATAACAAATATGCTTCCGTGGACAGTTGAGCAAAAAATCAATATTGCTCTGCCTTCGCTCCGTGCAGATAACTTCCCCAAGGAGCTTATGGAGCAGCTCAATGCCGTAAGACGAAGCGGTCTTACCTTTGCCCCCGAAGCAGGTACACAGCGTCTGCGTGACGTTATCAATAAAAACATAACCGAAGAAGAAGTGCTTACAACCGCTGCACAGGCTTTTGCGGGCGGCTGGACTGCTGTTAAGCTCTATTTTATGATCGGTCTGCCCACTGAAACCGAAGAGGATATCGAGGGCATTGCAAATCTTGCTCAGGCGGTTGTTGACGAATTCTATAAGAATCCCGACAAACCCAAGGGAAAGGGTGTCAATGTCAGCATCAGCGTTGCATCGCTTGTGCCGAAGCCGTTCACTCCCTTCCAGTGGGAGCCTCAGGATAAACCCGATGTGCTTATCGATAAGCAGAATTATCTCATCTCCTGCGTAAAGACAAGAAAGGTTACCGTTTCAAGACACGTGCCCTGGACAAGTTTCCTTGAAGGCGTTTTTGCAAGAGGCGACAGACGTCTTGCCGATGTTATCGAAACCGCTTGGCGCAAGGGATGCAAGTTTGACGGATGGGCAGAATGCCTCAAACCCGAAGTCTGGGAAGAGAGCTTCAAGGAAAACGGAATCGACCCGTATTTCTATACTGCAAGACGCCGTGAATACGATGAAATTCTTCCGTGGGACCATATGGACTACGGTGTTACAAAGAAGTTCCTTATGAATGAAAATGTCAAGGCTCATAAGGGCGAAACAACTGCAAGCTGCCGTGAAAAATGTGCAGGATGCGGTGCAAACAGACTCAACGGAGGTGTGTGCGATGAAACCGGTAAGACTGTGGTTTAAAAAAGACGGACTTGCCGTCTACATTTCACATCTTGATATGAACCGCTGCATGACCAGAGCAGTAAGACGTGCGGATATCCCGCTTTGGTATACTGAAGGCTTCAACCCCCATCCTTATATGACGTTCCTTATGCCTCTTCCGCTCGGTCAGTCGGGCATGAGAGAACCTCTTGATATCAGAATTGAGGGCGAAATGTCTTTCGGAGAAATTCAAAAAAGACTCAATTCCGTTATGCCCGAGGGCATTGAAATTGTTGATGTTGCAAAGCCCGAGCATAAGCCGAACGAGATTGATGCTGCGGAATATGAAGTTGATTTGTGGTTTGAAAACGCATCAGATGCAGAGAAATTTTCGCTGGGTGCGTCAAAAATTATAGAAGGCGGAGTGCTTAACGCAGAGAAGCGAAGCAAGAAGGGTATAAAGACCGTTAACCTCTGCGAGCTTGTCCGTTCGTTCGATGTTTCGGCTTGCGAAAACAAGGTGTATATCAAAACAATCCTTGCTGCCGGCAACACCGTCAATCTTAATGCGGAGCTGCTTGTGAACTCGCTTCTGAGTGAACTTTCGCTTGAGGAAACGGACAGAAACATCGTCAGAACAAAACTTTTACGCAGTGATTTAAGCATTTTTGAATGATTGAAGAGTGATTTTTGCAGGCGTTTTGGTGCATAACTCTCAAAATGTTAAAAATATTTGAAATAAGCAAAAAAACACTTGCATTCTTCACTTTCTTATGATATCATATTACTCGCATTTGTGCCGTCATTAGAGTAATTGCGCTCAAAGACGAGATTTAATGCCAATAACATTAAAAAGGACGTTCCTCTTTTTGCCTGACGGCAGATACGAACTTCTGAAAAAATCGGAGGAAATTTACAATGGATGCACTCAAACTTATCGCACAGGACTCACTTAAGTCCGAAGTACCCGCAATCGAAGTAGGTGACACTGTTAAGGTTCACGTTAAGATTCGCGAAGGTGACAAAGAAAGAATTCAGCTTTTTGAAGGTACTGTTATCGCTCGCAAGGGTTCAGGCATTTCTGAAACCTTCACTGTTCGCCGTGTATCATACGGCGTAGGCGTTGAAAGAGTATTCCCCGTTCATTCTCCCAACGTTGCAAAGGTTGAAACAGTAAGACACGGTCGTGTACGCAGAAGCAAGCTCTACTACCTCAGAGACAGAGTAGGTAAGGCTGCTAAAGTTAAGGAACAGATCAGATAAAAAAGCTTGAGGGTGTAACAATTTTTCTGTTGTTACACCTTTATTCTTATTTTATTAATTAATTACAGTTTATTGAGAAAGGAGAACACCAATGCGCCGCATAGAAGAATTCTGGATTGAATTTAATCCCGATGCCGGCAAGGCAGAAGAAGAAAAAAAGCCGCCATTCATTGCATCGTTTCTTTTTGATATAACAGATTCCGTCAAGGGCGCAGTCCTGGTTGTTTTCCTTGTTTTTGCGCTTGTATTCAGAGCGGTCGGTGTTGACGGAGGTTCAATGATGCCTACTCTCCACGATAAGGATTGGGTCGGAGTTGCGGGTGCTGTTACCGAATTTGAATACGGCGATATTGTTATCATCAATCAGCCATGGAGACGTAATGTTCCCATCATCAAGCGAGTTATTGCGGTTGGCGGAGATACGGTCAATATTGATTTTGAAAAACATGAGGTTTATGTCAACGGTGTAAAGCTGAATGAACCCTATATTCTTGAGCCTACCGAACTCAGTTATGATGTTCAGTTCCCTCTGACTGTTGATGAGGGCAAGCTTTTTGTTATGGGTGATAACAGAAACGATTCGATTGACAGCCGTTCGAGTGAAATCGGTCTTATTGACGAAAGATATGTGCTCGGCAAGGCGCTCGTCAGAATCTACCCCATCGAAGAATGGGATATTTACAGTAATTTTGAAGGATAAAGGAGGATGTTATAATGAGCAAAGAAAATGCAGAAAAGAAGCCGTTTTCAGGGATTTATGATATTGTTTCTATTGTTGCAACAGCTGTTGTTGCAGTAACATTCTCGTTTATTTTTCTTTTCAGAACAGTTGGTGTTTCAGGTAATTCAATGTATCCGACTCTCCACAATTACGACAGAATAATTCTCTCCGCTTTTGATTATGTACCCGAAAACGGAGATATCGTTGTTACCTGTCAGCCGAGCAAATCTCCCGCAATTGAAGATGTGCTTGTCAAAAGAATAATCGCAACGGGCGGTCAGACAGTTGATATCGACTTTGAAAACAGCATCGTTTATGTTGACGGTGTTGCTCTTGACGAGCCCTATATCAATGAGCCTACGCGCGACAAAGAGGATTTCTTTGCTCCCGTAACCGTTCCCGAAGGATATGTTTTTGTTATGGGTGACAACAGAAATCATTCGACCGACAGCCGTGACAACAGAGTCGGTCTTATCAGAGAAGAATATATACTCGGAGAGCTTCTTTTCCGAATGATGCCTTCTTTCGGGAGAGTGGAATAAATTATGAATGAAAATTTAGTGGTTCAATGGTTTCCGGGTCATATGGCAAAAACCCGAAGACTCATCAAAGAGAGTCTTTCGCTCGTTGATGCCGTGTGTGAAATTGTTGATGCAAGAATACCCGAGAGCAGCCGCAACCCCGAGCTTGACGAAATTATCGGTTCAAAGCCGAGAATAGTTCTGCTCAACAAATGCGACCTTGCTGACCCGGGTGCAACGGCAAGAAAGATAAAAGAACTTGCCGAAAAAGGAATAACCGCTCTGCCGGTTGACTGCAGAAGCGGTAAAGGCCTTGAAAAATTTCAGCCTGCCGTAAGGGAAGTGCTGAAAGAAAAAATAAAAGCAAACACCGAAAAAGGTATGGCAGGCAAATCTTTGCGTGTTATGGTTGTCGGAATTCCAAACACGGGTAAATCCTCATTTATCAACCGTATGGCAGGTAAAAACCGTGCCAAGGTTGCGGACAAGCCGGGTGTTACCCGAAGCAATCAGTGGTTCGCTATCGGATCGGGAATTGAGCTTCTCGATACTCCGGGTGTGCTCTGGCCCAAGTTTGAAGATAAAGAGGTCGGCTTCAAGCTCGCCTTTATCGGCTCCGTCAAGGATGAAATTCTTGACAGCCAGGAGATTGCGGTAAGACTTCTCGTTGTTCTTCAGAAGAATTATCCCGACCGTCTCGAAGAAAGATATAAAATCAAAGATTTTGCTGACCTCGAACCCTATGAGCTTCTTGAACTTATAGGTGCAAAAAGAGGAATGCTCATCAAGGGCGGCGAAACCGATACAGAGCGTGCAGCGGTTATGCTGCTTGATGAATACCGCAGCGGAAAGCTCGGTAAACTCACTTTGGATTAATCAACCGGGGAGTTGATAATGTGAAAAAGAAACTACTTATATTTCTTGCCGTTATAATCGTGCTTGATATCGTTGCGCTCGGAGTGATGTTTTTTACCCGTGATATTGACCGCACACCCGTCAGTGCAACGGCACCGGCTGTAACCTCAGCCGAAGAAACCGCTCCTCCCACAACTCAGCAGGAGCTTTTTTCGCGAGTCAGTTTTGTTGCTGTCGGCGATAATCTTATTCACGATACGGTCTATGAACAGGCAAAGGCAAGAAGCAGCACGGGTTATGATTTTACCGATGCCTATGAGCGTATAGCGCATCTTATTGCAGAACCCGACGTTGCGATTCTCAATCAGGAAACAATAATATCAACCGAACATAATGTTTCAAGCTATCCGATGTTCAATTCGCCTGTTGAAGTGGGTGAAGAAATGCTTGAAATCGGTTTTGATGTGTTCAATATTGCAACCAACCATTCGCTCGACTGCGGCGAAAAGGGTCTTGTTTCTGCAATAAATTACTGGAAGGAAAAGGGCGCAATAACTGCGGGTGCATACCTCAACAGCGACGATTATGCCGACCTTCCGATACACGAGGTTAATGGAGTTAAGATTGCATATATCGGACTTACAGAGTCCACAAACGGTCTCAAACTGCCTGATGACAGTGATGTTATCCTTGTTCTTGCGAGTGAAGAATCGCGTATTCAGCAGAGAATTGCCCAGGCAAAGCAGCAGGCGGATGTTGTTATCGTCAATGCGCATTGGGGTAACGAATATACCCACGAGCCAACGGATAATCAGCGTCAGCTTGCCGAAAAAATGGCATCCTGGGGTGCGGATGTTATAATCGGTCATCATCCTCACGTAATTCAGCCCGTTGAATATATTGAAAATACCGACGGCAGAAGAACACTTGTTGCTTATTCACTCGGCAACTTCATTTCAGCGCAGAACAGAGGACCGAGAATGCTTGGCGGCAGACTTAACTTTGAAATTGTGAAAAACAACACAACCGGCAGCGTTGCTATCGAAAATGTTACCTTCAACGGTGTTGTTACTCATTACGGTCAGGGTTATTCGAATATCAGGGTTTACCCACTTGAGGATTATACCGAGGAGCTTGCGTCGAAGCACGGTGTAATCAGCAAAACATCCTCATTCAGTCTTGAATATCTTCACGATATCGTAAATGAGGTTGTGGATAAGCGATTTCTCAAATAATAAAACGTAGGGGCGACCTGTGGTCGCCCGTTTTTAATAGGAGGAAAATATGGATTTTGAGTTTGAAATAAACGCAAAAAACAAGGGATATACTGCGGTTTGCGGTGTTGACGAAGCGGGCAGAGGTCCTCTTGCGGGTCCTGTTTTTGCTGCGGCTGTCATTCTGCCCGAAAACTGTGAAATTGCAGGTCTTAACGATTCAAAAAAATTAACAGAAAAGAAAAGAGAAGCTCTTTTTGATGTTATAAAAGAGAAAGCAGTGAGCTACAGTATAGCGAGTGTCGATGAAAAGACGATTGACGAAATCAACATTCTTCAGGCGACATATCTTGCAATGAGAAATGCGGTTGAAGGTCTTGACGTGCCTGCGGATTACGCTCTGATTGACGGCAACCGTATGCCTCCGATTTCGATTGACGGAGAAACCGTTGTCAAGGGCGATGCCAAAAGTCCGTCAATTGCGGCAGCATCGATTCTTGCAAAGGTCAGCAGAGACAGATTTATGCTCGAACTTGATAAAAAATATCCGCAGTATAAATTTTCTCAGCACAAAGGCTACGGCACAAAGCTCCACTATGAAATGCTTACAGAGCACGGAGTTTCGGATTGCCACCGTATGAGCTTTCTCAGAAGTTTTTTTGAAAAGAAATGATAAAGAATAAAACAGGTGTATGGGGCGAGATTTATGCGGCACGCTATCTGCGAGATAATGGGTATGAGGTGATTGAAAGAAATTTTGTCAGCCGTTTCGGTGAGCTTGATCTTGTTTCCGCAAAGGACGGAATATACTGTGTCACCGAGGTGAAAACCCGAAACATAAAAAGCGAAATCAGTCCCAAAGAAGCTGTTGATAAAGGGAAAAGAGAGCGTCTTGAAGCGACAACGAAAAGTTTCTTCGCTTATGCTAAAATAACGGGAAGAATCAGATTTGATGTGTGCGAAGTTTTTAAAATAATCTTGTTCGAATAAATTATATCGAAAACGCTTTCTGAGGTGATAAAATGAACCTTTTCGACCTCCATTGTGACACGGCTGGCGAGTGCTTTAACCGAAAAATGTCGCTTTATAACGGCAACTTACATTACAACTTATGTAAAGGTAATATACTTGACAAAGAGTGCAGACTTTTTGCAATCTGGATTCCCGATGAATTGCGTGGTAACGATGCTGTTGAGTATTTCGAAAACGTGCTTTTGAATTTCAAAAACGAAATTTCGCTATACGATTCAAAAATCAAGCTGTGTCAAGACTTTTTGGACTTGAAAGAGGCTGAAAACAGCGGTAAATGCGCTGCAATTCTGACTTGCGAAGGAGCATCACCGTTTGCTTATGACGGTGGAATTGAACGCGCGAAAGAACTTGGTGTAAAGCTTATCACCTTGACGTGGAACAGCGAAAATGAGATAGGATACGGATGTCAGTCCGGGTGTGATTCGGGTCTTAAACCGCTCGGAAAGCGCCTTTTGCGTGATATGGAGAGGCTGAATATCGTTGCTGATGTTTCGCATCTCAACACGGCGGGTTTTTATGATGCTGTATCAAGCGGTGCGAGGGTTATCGCATCCCATTCAAACAGTAAATCTGTGCTCGAAAAGACGAGAGCCGACAGTGAGGATAAATTTTTTTCGTGCAGACGTAGTCTTGATGATGAGCAGATAAAATTGCTTGTTGAGAGCGGCAGTCTCATCGGAATCAATTTTTGCAAAAGTTTTCTTGGTGATGAGGGCGACGACGGATTTGAGGCGGTTTACCGGCATATGTCGCATATCCTTGAACTGGGTGGCGAAAACGTACTTTCAATCGGCTCGGATTTTGACGGATGCGAAATCAATCCGGAGCTTTCGGGTGTTGATAAAATACCCGCTCTTGAAGCGTTTTTGCTTGAAAAAGGTATCGGAAAAGAACTTGCAGAAAAGATTTTTTATAAAAATGCATATAACTTCTTTAAAAATGTTTTACAAAACTAAAATAATATGATATAATATTATGAATTATTTTCCGAAAAAGGATGATGAAAATGAATTATGTAAGCACAAGAGACACTGCGGTCAAGGTTACGGCTTCGCAGGCTATCACCAAGGGTATTTCATCTGAGGGCGGACTTTTCGTTCCCGAAAATCTTCCTGCTGTTTCTCTTGATGAAATCAAAAAACTTGCAGGTCTTGATTATATTGGCAGAGCAAAGTCGATTCTTTCTCTGTTCCTCACCGACTTCAGCGAAGCTGAGGTTGATTCGTGCGTAAGAGGTGCTTATGAAACAGGCTTCTCCGACGCAAAGGTTGCTCCTCTCGCAAAGATTGAGGACGGAGTTCATATTCTTGAACTTTTCAAAGGTCCCACCTGCGCTTTTAAGGATATGGCGCTCCAGATTCTTCCCCGACTCCTCACCGTTTCAAGCGGTAAGGCAGCTCCCGGCACAAAAATAGTTATTCTTGTTGCAACTTCGGGCGATACCGGTAAAGCAGCTCTTGAAGGCTTCAAGGATGTTGAAAACACTCAGATTCTTGTATTCTATCCCAGCGACGGTGTAAGTCCCATGCAGAAGCTTCAGATGTGCACCCAGGAGGGTAATAACGTTGCGGTTTGTGCAATCGAAGGTAACTTCGACGATGCTCAGAGCGGTGTTAAGAGAATCTTTACCGACAAGACGATTGGTGAAAAGCTTGCAGAGAATTCAATGGCTTTCTCGTCTGCAAATTCAATCAACTGGGGCAGACTCTGTCCTCAGATTGTTTATTATTTCTCCGCATACTGCGATCTTGTTGCAAGCGGTGAAATCAATGCGGGCGATGAAATCAACGTTGTTGTTCCCACCGGTAACTTCGGCAATATTCTTGCAGCATACTATGCAAAGGAAATGGGACTCCCCGTGAAGAAGCTTATCTGCGCTTCAAACAGTAACTCTGTTCTCACTGAGTTCCTTAACACCGGTGTTTATGACAGAAACCGTGAATTTTTCACAACAATTTCTCCTTCAATGGATATTCTTATTTCCTCAAACCTTGAAAGACTTCTTTATTCCGTAGCGGGCAGCGAAAATGTTACCGCATGGATGAAGCAGCTTTCCGCAGACGGTAAGTACGAGGTTGATGCCGCAACTCTTGAGGCAATCAAGGCTCTCTTTGCTGCAGGCTGCTGCAACGATGACGAAACCAAGGCAACAATTGCCAAGGTATTCAATGAAAAGAATTATCTCTGCGACACTCATACAGCTGTTGCAGTCAAGGTATACTATGACTATAAAGAGCAGACGGGCGATGCAACTCCTGCGGTTATTGCTTCGACTGCAAGCCCCTTCAAGTTCAGCGCAGCAGTTCTTGAAGCCGTTGACGGCAAGAACGACGGTCTTGATGAGTTTGAAATGGTTGAGCGTCTTGCTGAAGTAACAGGCAAATGCTGCCCCGAACAGCTTGCAAATCTTCGTGATAAGGCGGTCAGATTTGACGGCTGCTGTTCAAAGGACAGCATGGACGGTGTAGTGTTTAATATGCTTGGAATTTAACTGTTAATCGCAGCATCCGCGTGCTCCGCCGACAGCGTTATCGTTGAGTCTGAAGGTTGAGCACTGTGTTTCGCCGCATTTGCAAGCAGTTGAGTTACCAACCTCAATTGTGCCTGCTGTGCAGTCTGTGTTGCCCTTGTGGTAAACGCAGTTTTTCGCAAAGCAGGTGATTGCACCAATCTTTTTATCCATCGTTATTTCTCCTTTCGGTTTTTATCGGAAGAACTCCGTAACTATATTATGTGAAGCAAATTCAGAATTATTTTTGGAAAGGATATGTCTATGGCTCTTTTTGCAATCGGAGATACGCATCTTTCGCTCGCCACGGGCAAGTCGATGAATATTTTCGGCGGCTGGAGCGACTATGAGAAGCGCCTCGAAACAAACTGGCGAAGACTCATCAGACCCGAAGATACCGTTGTTATTGCGGGCGATATATCCTGGTGTATGAATCTTGAGCAGGGGCTTGAGGATTTCAGATTTCTTGATTCACTGCCGGGTAGAAAAATAATTCTCAAAGGTAACCACGATTATTGGTGGGCAACAAAGAAAAAAGCGGATGAATTTTTTGAAAAATATTCTTTAAGCACACTCAACATTCTGCATAATAATACATACACGGCAGATAGCTTTGCAATCTGCGGCACAAGAGGCTGGTTTTTTGATGCCGAAAGCGATGCGGATAAAAAGGTTGTTCTCCGTGAAGCGGGCCGACTCCGCGCTTCGATTGCGGCAGCAAAAGAAACAGGCCTTGAACCCGTTGTTTTCCTTCATTATCCGCCAATCAACATCACGCAGAAATGCGATGAAATTTATAATGTGCTTGTTGAAGAGCAGATTACCCGCTGTTATTACGGTCATCTTCACTCTTATTCCCACGCAGGTGCGTTTATCGGAGAGAAGGACGGAATCCGTTTTTCGCTTATTTCAAGCGACTTTTTGCAGTTTTGCCCTGCTCTTGTGTACTGATTTGTTGTCAATATACACAAAAGAAAGCGGAAAAATACGGAAAATTTAACTAAACATAAGAAAATACAAATATATATAGAAATTTTAAAATTTATTTGTTATAATTCTAATCGTCAAAAGAACAATTGGAGGAATTCAAATGAGCTTAGTATCAGCAAACAAAACAGAAACCAACACTTATTCGGTTGAAATCGCTATTGCGGCAGAAGATTTCAGAGCTGCAATCCAGCAGGCTTATCTCAAGCAGAGAAAGTCAATTCAGATTCCCGGCTTCCGTAAGGGCAAGGCTCCTCTCATGATGATCGAGAAGCTTTACGGTCAGGAAGTTTTCTTCGAAGACGCTCTTGATATCGTGTTCCCTGAAGCAGTTCAGGCTGCTTACGAAGAAGCAGGCATCGTTCCCGTAGATTCACCCAAGGATTTCGACGTTAAGACAATGAGCAAAGAAGAAGGCGTTGTTATGACCTTCAACGTAACTGTTAAGCCCGAAATCACTCTTAAGGCTTATAAGGGTCTTACCGCTGAAAAGGCAGAAGTTAAAGTTGCCAAGGAAGAAATCGACCACGAAATCGAGCATATGCTCGACAGAGGCGCAAGAATCGTTAACGTTGATGACAGAGCAGCTCAGGCTGGCGATATCACAGTTATCGACTTTGAAGGTTTTGTTGACGGCGTAGCATTCGACGGCGGCAAGGCAGAAAAATATGAGCTTACAATCGGCTCAGGTTCATTCATCCCCGGTTTTGAAGATCAGATTATCGGTCACTCAATCGGCGAAGAGTTCGACGTAAACGTTACCTTCCCCGCAGAGTATGCTCCCGAGCTTGCTTCAAAGGACGCTGTTTTCAAGATTAAGCTTCACGAAATCAAGGTTAAGGAACTTCCCGAGCTTGATGACGAATTCGCAAAGGATATGGGCGAATACGAAACAGTTGACGAGCTTAAGAAGGGCATCGAAGAGGATATGCTCAAGAGAAAGCAGGAGAGCGCTCAGAATGCATTCGAAGATGCAGTTATCGAAGCTCTTGTTGAAAATGTTGAGGGCGAAATCCCCGAATGCATGTATGACAACAAGGCTAAGGAAAATGTTGATTCATTTGCACAGAGAATCGGTCAGCAGGGCATCGACCTTGACACATACCTTATGTATATGGGTATGGATAAGGCAATCTTCGAGAGCCAGATGAGAGAGCGTGCAGTTGCAGACGTTAAGATTGAGCTTGCTGTTGAAAAGATCATTGAGCTTGAAGGTCTTAAGGCAACTGACGAAGCTATCGCAGAAGAATTCACAAAGATGTCAGAGATGTACAATCTCGACGTTGAAAAGATTAAGGAACTCGTTCCCGAGGCAACAGTTGCAGCAGAGATTTCAAGACAGCAGGCAATCAAGCTTGTAATTGATTCAGCAAAGGCAAAGAAGCCCGCTGCAAAGAGAGCAACAAAGAAGAAGGAAGCAGCTGAAGGCGAAGCTGAAGAAGCAAAGCCCGCAAAGAAGCCCGCAGCAAAGAAGACAACCAAGAAGGCTGCAGAGAAGAAAGAAGAAGCTGCTGAATAATTCTTCCTTAATTTAACTATACTTAAATATGAGCAGAACAAACCGGTGTCAAAGCCGGTTTGTTCATTCTAAAAAACAATATTTATTGCGGAGAAAGGATTGAATTAAAATGGCATTAGTACCTTATGTTGTTGAACAGACAAACAGAGGTGAGCGTTCATACGATATTTTTTCACGTCTTCTGAACGACAGAATTATCGTTCTCTCCGATGAGGTTAACGACGCAACTGCAAGCATTGTTGTTGCTCAGCTCCTCTATCTTGAAGGTCAGGATCCCGATAAGGATATCAGCCTTTATATCAACAGCCCCGGCGGTTCAGTTACCGCAGGTATGGCAATTTATGACACAATGCAGTACATCAAGTGCGATGTTTCAACAATCTGTATGGGTATGGCAGCGTCAATGGGCGCATTCCTGCTCTCATCAGGTGCAAAGGGCAAGAGATTTGCTCTTCCCAACAGCGAAATTATGATTCATCAGCCCCTTGGCGGTGCAAGAGGTCAGGCAACCGAAATCAAGATTGTTGCTGATCATATTCTCAAGACCAGAGAAAGACTCAACAGAATCCTTGCTGAAAACACAGGCCGTTCAATCGAAGAGATTGCAAGAGACACCGAGCGTGACAATTATCTCACAGCTCAGGAAGCTATGGAGTACGGTCTTGTTGATAAGGTTATAGATAGAAGATAAGGGAGAATAACCAATGCCCAGAGACGATGAAAGACGCGAAAAGCCGCTTGTTTCCTGCTCGTTCTGCTATAAAACGCAGGACCAGGTAGAGAAGCTTATCGCGGGTCCCAATGTATATATCTGCAACGAATGCATTGACCTTTGCTGTTCGATAATCGAATCCGAACCTGTTCATAATCACAGCGACATTGATACGGGTTCACTGCCCAAGCCTCACGAAATCAAGGCTATGCTCGATGAGTATGTCATCGGTCAGGACAGTGCAAAGGTTGCTCTCAGCGTTGCTGTTTATAATCACTATAAGCGTATCGCAAGCAAGGGCGCAACCGATGTTGAAATCCAGAAAAGTAATATTCTTCTTCTCGGACCTACCGGTGTCGGTAAGACGATGCTTGCACAGACTCTTGCAAAGATTCTTGATGTGCCTTTTGCAATTGCAGACGCAACAACACTTACCGAAGCAGGCTATGTAGGCGAAGATGTTGAAAATATTCTTCTGAGAATTATTCAGGCGGCTGATTTCGATATCGAACGTGCCGAAAGAGGCATTATCTATGTTGACGAGATTGATAAGATTGCCCGCAAGAGCGAAAATCCGTCAATAACAAGAGATGTCAGCGGTGAAGGCGTTCAGCAGGCGCTTCTTAAGATAATCGAAGGTACGGTTGCGAACGTTCCACCCCAGGGCGGCAGAAAGCATCCCCAGCAGGAGTTCATTCAGATCGATACTTCAAATATTCTCTTCATCTGTGGCGGTGCGTTTGACGGCATCGATAAGATAATCGAAAAGCGTTCCGAGGGTTCGGCTCTCGGTTTTGGTGCACAGGTCAAGAGTAAGGCGGAGTCTGCAAAGGAAAACCTTTTTGAAAAGGTTATTCAGCAGGACCTTGTGAAGTTCGGTATTATTCCCGAACTTGTCGGTCGTTTGCCCGTAATCACAACGCTCAGAGAGCTTGATAAGGATGCACTTATAAAGATTCTCACAACCCCCAAGAACGCAATCGTCAAGCAGTATAAAGAGCTGTTCAGACTCGATGGCGTTGAGCTTGAATTTGACGACTCTGCTCTTGAAGCGGTTGCCGATAAAGCACTCGAAAAGAAGACGGGCGCAAGAGGATTGCGCTCAATTATCGAAGGAGTGCTTATGCCAGTTATGTATGATGTTCCTTCCGATACAACGGTTGAAAGAGTCTGCATAACCGCAGCAAGCGTAAACGACGGTGCAGAGCCGCTCGTTGAACGCAACCCCAACAGCAAGCGCGCAAAGCTTGCCCCGCCCCCGAAGGTGTCAAAACCCGGCAAGGTAGGCTAAATAAAAGATTAACGGACTGTTCAATACGAGCAGTCCGTTTTATTTTTGTTCATCCGTCAGCCCCAGAACATAATCGGAGCTGATTTTATAATATTTACATAATGTAATGATATGGCGCACGGGAATTTCGTTGATGCCTTTTTCGTATCGTGAGTATACCTGCTGTGTTGTGCCAAGAATATCGGCAATTTCTTGTTGAGTGAGGTCGTTATCCTCACGCAATTCCCTGAGAATTTCGGGATATTCCTTCATTTTATCACCCTATACAATATTAATACATCATATATGATGTATTGACAATTACATCATATGTGGTGTATAATTATAAAAATTGATATTATGAGGTGATGAAATTGAAAAAATTCAAAGCAGCAATTTCGATTTTGCTTACGGCGATAATGCTTTTTACTGCCTGCTATGTTGCAAATGCAGAAACAGTTATTTCCGAAACAGAGTCAAATGATGATTACGCAAGTGCAAATGTTGTAAGCGTTAATGCTAAAATTAATGGTGTTCTATCGGTATGGGATGATTGTGATTATTATAAAGTAACTGCAGATGAACAAGGTAAGCTTGAACTTACCTTTAAGCACACATCTGTTGATAAAGATAATGGCTGGGCAGTAAGAACATTTTATTTTGACGGAAATGAATATGTTGAACTCAGCTATACTGAAATAAGATTGCTTGGAAGTGAAACAGTCAACCTTCCGACAGTAGGAATGATAAGCGGCGGAGAATACTATATTGTAGTCAGCGATTGGTGGGGCGATTATTCCGTAGGCACTGAATATACTATTGAAAACAAATTTACAGCAACGGAATGTTACGAAAAGGAAACAAATGACAGTTGGTCAACTTCGACTAAAACAGAATTGAATCAGACATATGGCGGAACGATAAACAGAGGAAATGATTCTGATTATTACAAGGTAGTTGCAGAAGAAAACGGCAAGCTTGAACTCACTTTTAAACATACATCTGTTGACGAAGACAATGGTTGGCATGTAAGAACATATTATTATGATGGAAATGAATATGTTGAACTCAGCTATACTGCAATAAGATTGCTTGGAAGCGAAACGGTTAAACTTCCGACAGTGGGAATGATAAGCGGCGGAGAATACTATATTGTAGTCAGCGATTGGTGGGGCGATTATTCCGTAGGCACTGAATATACTATTGAAAACAAATTTACAGCAACGGAATGTTACGAAAAGGAAACAAAT